>CAWERH010000088.1:0-26910 GCA_963811315.1 uncultured delta proteobacterium | reverse complement strand
CCGGGCAAGATCGAGTCGCCGCTGGGCGTGATTGCCGCGGCCGCGCCGCTCGGCGTGATCACCGGCGCGGCGGTGACTCTGGCGATTCGCCCGGAGCATGTCGAAGTGACTTCCTGCGAGAACGGGGCCGAGACAGCGGTTACCGGTCGTGTGGCGACACGCAGTTACTTGGGCGACTCCGCCTTGCTCGAAGTCGAAGTGAACGGTGTCACCTTACTCGCCAAGCTTGCCGGCGATACGACCTTGAATGTCGGCCATAGCGCCGCCGTGATTTGCCCAAATCATCGCTGGCATGTCTTTCCCTAGAAGCAGTCGGCAGTTATTAGTTGTCACTTGTCGTTGATGCTTTCCCCTTCGCTATCCCTCTGGCGACTGACGCTGATGATTGAAAACTGTTTCCGCCTTGCAGTCCCAATTTGTCTGTGACATAGGAAACGAATCTCAAAATACGAGGAAAAAACATGGCAATATTCTCGGCAAAACCGGTTGAAAATTTGCTCCGCGCCAAGTCGGTGGCGATCGTCGGCGCTTCGCAAAAGGGCGCATGGCCATTGGGCATCTACAAAAATTTAAAAGGCGCGAAATTTCCCGGCGGAGTCTATCTGATCAACCCGAATTACACCGAACTTTATGGTGACAAGTGCTATCCCAACCTCGCGGCATTGCCCGAAGTGCCGGAGGAATTGTTGATCCTGATTCCGACCCGCGCCGTGCTCGGGACTCTCGAAGAAGCGGCTAAGCTGGGCACGAAAGCGGCGACGATATACACCGCGGGATTCGGCGAAGGCGACGATCCCAAAGGCAAAGAGCGCGCGCAGGCGATGAAAGATCTCTGCGACAAAACCGGCATGGTCATCTGCGGGCCGAATTGCATGGGTTCTTATTCCGTCGGCGAAGGGCTATGGACTTTTCCGACGGCGACGCCGTTGCTCAAGAAAGGCTCGGTGGGCTTGATCTTTCAAAGCGGCGGCTCGCTTGGCAACTGGATCAAAGGCGCGACCGAGCGCGGCATCGGCTTTTCCTACGCGATCTCCAGCGGCAACGAAGTGAGTCTCGACCTTGTCGACTATCTTTCGTTCCTGGTCGATGATGCCGACACTAAAGTCATTACTCTGATGGTCGAGGGAATTCGCCGGCCCAATGAATTCATGGCCGTCGCCGAGCGCGCTCTCGGCAAGAGCAAACCCATTCTCGTTGTCAAGCTCGGCCGCTCGGAAATGGGCAAGCGGCAGGCGATCTCGCACACCGGCTCATTGGCCGGCGCGGACGAAGTGTTCGATGCGGTCTGTCATCGCTTGGGTTTGATCCGCTGTCCGACGCTGGAAGATTTGACGGAAACGACGCTGGCGTTCATGCCGGGACGCTTTCCCAAGGGCAGCCGCGCGGCGATCGTCGTCAACTCCGGCGGTATGAAGGGGCTCATCTGCGATCACTGCGACGAGCTCAAAACCAATCTTGCTCAGCTCAGCGAAAAGACCAAAGAGGCGGTGCGGCCGCTGATCCCGGCGGAACTCGCCGTCGAGAATCCGCTCGAATGCGGCGTTGCCGGCTTCGGCGATGAGGCCGGATTCATCAACATCGTCAAACTGCACGCAGAAGATCCGGGCGTTGATTTGCTGGCCATTCATGGCGAGTTGCCGCGCGGACAGCAACGCAGCGCCGGGCTGTTTAAGAGCGTAACTGAAGCGACGGATAAGCCGGTGCTCGCGTTTGCCCGGTCGACTTACAGCTGCACGGATGAGAGCCGTGCGTTCCAGGAAGAAGCAGGGTTGCCGTTCGTGCAGGCGATCAAGCCCACGCTGCGCGCGCTGGCGGGCTTGGGCTTGTACGGCGAACGCAAGCAATCGGGTGTGCCGAAATTGGCCGCGGCGACCGGCAATGCGGGCGATCTCAGCGGCGAGAATTTGAATGCGTTGCTGCAGCGGCATGGCATCGGCCTGCCGAAGCAAGCGATGGCCGGCACCGCCGCGGACGCGGCTGTCAAAGCCAAAGAAATTGGTTTTCCGGTGGCGGTGAAATTGATCGCAGCCGAAGTCGTGCACAAGACCGAGTCGGGTGCGGTCGTGCTCGGCTTGAAGAGCGCGGAAGAAGTACAAGCCGAAGGACAGAAGCTGCTGACCAAAACGCTTGGCAGGGGCCATCTGTTGATTCAAGAAATGGTGCAGGGGACTGAAGTGCTCATTGGCGCGCGCACCGATCCACAGTACGGGCCGTTTCTTATGGTCGGTCTCGGCGGTATCTTCGTCGAAGTGTTGAAAGATATTGCGATCCGCTTGCTGCCGATTGATGCGCGCGAAGCCGGCGACATGCTCAAAGAACTGCGCGGCTACAAAGTACTCGAAGGTGTCCGCGGTCAAAAACCACGCGACATCGATGGGCTGGTGCGAGCGATGGTCGGACTTTCAGAAATTTTCGCCGCGCATCGGAACGATCTTTCCGACCTGGAAATCAACCCGATCATGGTGCGCGCGCAAGGACAAGGCGTGGCTGCGGTGGATGTAAGACTGGTGCGAAAATAGTTTTACGCGCAACGCCAGAGATTGAAACAGACGCAACGATCGCAAAGCTTGTAGAAGTGACCGGTGGTCGCCCAAATAGGAGGGCGGGTTTTCTAACCCGCCTGGCGGACAGGAATGTCCGCCCTCCATCCGATCGAATCACCGCCCATCATGCAAATATTGATGGCGCTGCTTACTTTAGTTTCTTTAGAAACCCTTCTTCCTCGATTGTCTTGATGAGGCTCGCATCGACCATGGTCGCAGCGTCGTATTTCAACACTTCCGGCCGGGTGCGGCCCATCTCGGCAAGAATGGTTTTCATTCCCTCCAGCGTGGGATAGGGCAAATCCGGGATCGCGTTTCGCAAGTAAGCATACGCAGTATCCAGCGTCGAGATATCCGTCTTCGCGTATTTCTTCAGGATGTCAATGGTCTGCGGACTTGTTGGTTTTGAAGTAATGGATTGCCTCCACGGTCGCGCGGCCAAAGCGCAGCATGGCGTCGCGTTTTTCGCGCAGCAGCTTTTGACTGCTGATCACGCCCGCGTGCGGATAGGGGATCCTTTTGCTGGCGAGATCGGCAACAACTTTGAGTCCCATCTTCTCGGCTTCCTCGCGTTCAGTCGTGCTGATGACAGTGAAATCGGCCTGTTTCTGCTGCATCATGATCAGACGCAGGTTGGTCGCGCCAACGACACGCAGGCTTACGTCCTTTTCGGGATCGAGGCCAATGTGTCTAAGGCCAAGACGGATCGCGAAGTCCGCCGATGTCGCTACGGTATGGTTGGCGCCGACCTTGCCTTTCAGATCCTCGATGTTTTTGATCGTCGGTTGGGCGACGAGATAGTACGGTAAGAAGACTTCGAAGCCCATAATCATGCTGACATCGGCGCCGCGCACCTTGGCGCTGGCGACCGCCGGGCCGGTTCCGGCGACGACTTGCAACTCGCCGGCGAACAGGGACATGAGCGCCTTGGGCGTGCCTTCGATGTAAATCACGTTGACGTCGAGGCCATGCTTCTTGAAAATACCCGCTTCTTTGGCTACCCAGAGCACGGATGACGAGCCCGCGTTGGGAGAAATATAGGCGAAGTTCAGCCGATCCTGCGCAATGGCGAACCGGGGAACGGTGGAGAGAAAAACCGCGACGGCGAGAGAAATAAAGGTGTGTTGGAGCATGTCGGTGATGATCCTTTCCGAAAGGAAATCTATCGCCGACTTAATAGCCGAAATCGTGAAGCGTTGCTACTTGGTGATGAGGCGATTGGAGAGTTCGTCTTTATCATCAGGTTGTCGCGGGAAATGAGTAACGAGTAGGGCACCGCAGCGCTCAATCGCATTGCAGAAGGAATCGCAGGCGGCGCCGGATCGAAGCCCCGTTGAGATCATGGCGACGACTTCATCCCAGGTGCCCGGCTCGACCTTTTCGTTGATGCCGCGATCGGCCAGCACTTCCACGCGGTGTTCGAGGAGGGAAACGAAGAGCAAAATTCCCGTATGGTCTTTGGTGTAGTGCAAGCCCTGCTCGGTGAACGACGCGAGGGCCAACACGTGAACCGCGTCGGCGATTCGCTGCTGCGAGGAAAACAGCCGTTTGACGGTTGACACTCGGCAAATCAGAAACCCCACGAGCGCGCCGAGGACCGGCCAGAGATTGAAATAGTGCGAGCCCCACGGGTCGCCCCAGAAAAATTCCGCGAGCATGCCGGCGAATAGTCCCGCGATGAGACCGAGCAGCTCCACTTCCGTGTAGCGCGCCGATGAGGTCACGAGCATGGGCACGATCTCGCCGGAGGTTTTAGACTCTGCGGCGATCACCGCCTGGCGGATGCGCTCCTGCTCGTCATCGGTAAAGAATTTATCCGCGCGCATAGTTACCAGCTACCCGAAGATCCGCCGCCGCCAAAGCTGCCCCCGCCACCGCTGAAACCTCCACCACCGCCACCTCCGAACCCGCCGCCGCCAAAACCACCGGTCCCGCCCCAGAATGTCGGGCCGCGCCGCCGGCTGCCGGTCGCCCACATGCCGTTGCCACGCCGATTCGCCCCAGAGGAAAACCCGAACAAGCCGAGAATCGCGCAAGTAATCACGAGCATCACAATAAAATTCAAACTCGAACCCCGACCTTGAGCTTGTTTGCGCGCCGTCTCAGGCAGAGGTTCCTTGCGAATGACTTTTTCGACGGCGTTGATTCCCGAGACTATTCCCGCGGCGAAATCACCGCTGCGGAAAAGCGGCACGATGTAGTCGCGAATAATCCGATTCGCGGTTAGATCCGGGAGTATACCTTCGAGGCCGTAACCGACTTCGAGGCGAAGTTTACGGTCGTTGACAGCGACAATAAGAATCACGCCGTTGTCGAAGCCCTTTTTGCCGATCTTCCAATTCTCGGCGACCCGGATGCTGAAACCTTCGATGTCCTCGCCGTCCAGGCTCGGAAGGGTCAAAACAGCGACTTGGTGGCCGGTGTCTTGCTCAAGTCGCGCGAGTTGAGCATCGAGCGCATTGCTCTGTTCCGGCGTGAGGATTTGAGCATAGTCGTTGACGCGGCCTCGCAAAGCTGGCACCGCAGCGGCGCCAGCTACGGAAACGGTAAGGAAAAAAAAGCAGAGGCTTAAGCAGCAGCGGGCGATTTCGCGCGTCGATCATAGTGCATCGCCCTAGCGATGATGGATTTCCAATTGGTTTTGAAGTTCTAAGCAGAGTTAGAATTTGACCGCAGGCGGCTTTTGCGACGCCTCATCGGCGCTGAACGTCGGGCGCACCTCCAGACCGAGCAACCACTTGGCGGTCAGATTGGTCGGAAAGAAACGCACCGCCTTTATTGTACTCGGCGACGCTCTCGATGTAACGCTTGCGCGCGACCGCAATACGGTTTTCAGTTCCTTCGAGTTGGGCCTGGAGGTTTTGGAAGTTCTGATTGGCTTTCAAGTCGGGATATTTCTCCACGACCACGAGCAAGCGCGATAGGGCGCCCGATAGCTGATTCTGCGCTTGTTCGAATTTCTTGAAAGTCTCGGGGTTGTTTAATGCGTTGGCGTCGACTTTGATCGAGGTGGCGGCGCTGCGTGCTTCGATGACCCTCTGGAGAGTTTCCTGCTCGAAATTGGCTGCACCTTTGACGGTGGACACTAAGTTCGGGACGAGATCGGCACGCCTCTGATATTGATTTTGCACTTCTCCCCACGCGCCTTTGACCTCTTCGTCTAAACCTTGCAGCTTGTTGTAACCGCAGCCGGTGATCGTCAAGAACACCGCTAGGGCGATGGACAGGTCTCGAAGTGATTTCATTCCATGTGTGCGCATGAAGTCTCTCCCATAAATCCCTCATAATGTAAGTCCGCAGATTTCGAAGAGCAAGGGCCTGGGCAAATAACCGCGATTTGAATTGAGCCAATCTGAGACCTTCACCTAAAATAAAAACGGCCCACGCTTGCGCGTGGGCCGTTCTGAGAAGAGGCTTGGAGGAATCGTCGTTTATTCGGCAGCGCCGACTTTAGGGCGCCATTTGTCGAAGCGCTTTTCCACCCGGCTGATCAGTTCCGTACCGATCATGCCAGTCAGCGCAAAAACGAGGACCCCGACGAACACTTTATCGGTCTGGAAAGTAGCCCCAGCGACCGTGATCATAAAACCAATGCCGGCTGTGGCGGCGTAAAGCTCACCCACCATGACGCCGACGATCGCTCTGCCAAGTCCCATGCCGCAAGCCAGTGAGAATGAAGGGGATCGTCGAAGGCAGCACCACGGTCTTAAAGAGCATCCACTCGGAAGCGCCAAAGCTTCGGGCCGCAGTAAGAAGATTCACCGGCGTGGTCTTCACACCGTCGCGCGTATTGATCAATATCGGAAAGACTGCGCCGAGAAAGATTATGCCGACCTTCGAGAGTATGCCGATTCCCAACCAGATGATCACCAACGGCAGCAGCGCCACGCGCGGGGTCGCGTTCATGGCATTGACGAAGGGGTCGAATATATAGGCGATCTTCTTGTACCAGCCGATGGCAATTCCAAATGGTACGGCCACCGCAGCCGAAAGGAAATAGCCCCAGAACAGCTCAATTCCGCTGATGTAAAGATCCTGATAGATTTCGCCGGAGGCGAAAAGCTGAAAGCCGGCTTTGGCGATGAGCGAGGGCGCGCTCATGAACATCGGATTGATCAATTGCAAAACGTTGCCGACCAGCTCCCAAATACCCAAGAAGATAATCACCGCGGCGCTGCCGAGAATTTTTTTCTCCTGATTGAGATAAAATTTGTAAAGGCGTGAGGCCTCGGCGACGCGAACGTCTAAAAGCAGTTCTTCTGCGGATTTCATTAGCCATGTTTGGTGTCCTTTCTTCGTTTGAGGCGTCGTTTCGAGATTCGTTGTTGGCGAGGCTTCTGCTGGTGAAACTCGTACTTCGTTCTGTTGGATGAGATTCTGGAGAATCTTTACAAACGTGGGTCCGGTGGTTTGCAGCTCTTCCAGGTGGTGCAGGGAAAGCGATTTGAGAAACTTTTCCCCTTCGTGGGTGAGCTTCACCAAGACCTGGCGCCGATCATCGGTGGAGCGCAGGCGACAAAGGAAACCTCGGTCGACCAGCCTATCGATCAGTTCGACGGTGCTGTGATGCTGCAACTGCATCCGTTCCGCCAATACGCCGATGGTCGGCTTTAGATTCTCCGGAAGGCCTCTAACCGCAAGCATGAGCTGATGTTGTTGGGGTTCGATGCCGGCTTGGCGCGCGGCCGTTTCACTAAAACGCAGAAAACGGCGGATTTGATAACGGAGTTCCGCCATCGATTTGAAATCCGGTAGGTTTGTCTTTTCAGCCATAATTAAGTCGTCTAACGATATTATCGTATAGCGATATTAAACTTTAATGACGCTGTCAAGATATGCACAGCAGATTCCGAGAAATTGTCATCGCTGGAGGTATCGACGAAAGGAGTAGACGAGTGATTAAGGTCAATGGCCGCCGGGAGACACCGTTGTGGGTCAATTAGCTACCCATTTGGGACGGAGTTCAGTTGACTTTGCCGGGAAATTCCTTTAAAAAAACTTCTTCAGAGAAATTCTTATGAAATATGCCGTAATTAGAACGGGTGGTAAGCAATACCGGGTGTCCGAAGGCGAAGTCGTCAAGATCGAAAAGCTCGTCGGCGAAGTCGGCGAAAAAGTAACCCTGGCGGATGTGCTTTTTGTCGGCGGCGAAGGCGACGTAAAAATTGGCGCGCCGCTGCTCGCCGAGGCCAAAGTTACCGGTGAGATTGTCGGTCAGCTCCGCGCCAAAAAGATCATTGTTTTCAAGAAGAAACGACGCAAAAGCTACAGCCGCCAGCAGGGCCATCGACAGTATCAAACCGCACTAAAAATCACCGCAATCGAAGCATAAATGGGGGAGTAGCGATGGCGCATAAAAAAGCCGGCGGCAGTTCCCGCAATGGGCGCGACAGCCAGGGGCAACGAAGAGGGGTTAAGGTTTTCGGCGGCGAGACCGTGCGCGCGGGCAATATCCTGGTGCGTCAAGTCGGTACGCGCATTCACCCCGGGAAGAATGTTGGCATGGGCCGGGACTACACGCTCTTCGCATTGATCGATGGGACCGTCCGTTATGAGCGCAAGGACAAGGAAAGGAAGCGCGTCGCGGTGCTGCCAGTTCAATGATCTTGAGCGTTCGCGATGGAAAAGCCCCTTTCGGGGCTTTTTTTTTGCCTTGGAGAAAGCCATGATGAAGTGGGCGCGCAACGTAGGATTCAAAGTCGTTGGCCAATTGCCTATCCAGTGTTTAGTCATGAAATTTATCGATGAGACCAAGATCCGCGTTATCGCCGGCGACGGCGGGCGCGGCTGCGTCAGCTTTCGCCGCGAGAAGTTCGTGCCGCGCGGCGGGCCCGATGGCGGCAATGGCGGGCACGGTGGCGATGTTGTCGCGGTGGCCGATCCGCAGCTGACGACCCTGCTCGATCTGCGCTATCAAAAGCAGTACAAAGGCGGCGCGCGGCCAGCATGGAATGGGCAGCGACTGCCACGGCCGGCGCGGCGAAGACCGGGAAATCAAAATTCCGGTCGGAACGATCATCCGCGATGCACGCGACGGACGAATTGATCTGGCCGATCTGGCATAGTCCCTGGCGAGCGCGTTGTCATCGCCGCCGGAGGGCGCGGCGGCAAGGGCAATGCGCATTTTGTGTTCTTCGACGCAACCGCAGCCCGCGCTTTGCTCAACCCGGCGAAACGGGCCAGGAGCGCGAACTTGGAATTTGAGCTGCGGCTTGTTGGCGGACGTCGGGATCATCGGCTTGCCCAACGCCGGCAAATCGACGTTGATCGCGGCGATCTCCGCCGTGCGGCCGAAGATCGCCGATTATCCCTTCACGACGCTGGTGCCAAATCTGGGCGTCGTCGGTTACGACGAGGGCAAGAGTTTCGTCGTCGCGGATATTCCCGGTCTTATCGAAGGAGCGCACGAAGGACACGGCCTCGGGGACAAGTTTCTGCGCCACGTGATGCGGACCAACGTGTTGATTCATCTGCTCGATGCCTCGAAAATCGACGAGAAAGATCCCCTGGCCGACTGGAAGACCGTCAACCGCGAGCTCGAGCTGTTCGATCCTGAGTTGGTCAAGAAGCCGCAAATTGTCGTCGCCAACAAGATCGATCTTCCAGAGGGCCGAGCAGATGGCGAAACTGCTTGGCAAGAAAGTTGCCCAAAGCGCTATCGGCCGCTCTATGCGATCTCCGCGGCGACCACGGAAGGCGTGCGCGAGTTGGTGCAAACGGTCGGCGGCCGAAGACTCGAAGTCATCCGCGCGAGAAACCGAGGCTCGTTCGTGACGCAGCTGGAGCATAAGCAAGAGATTTTGCGCCGGACGTCGGCGCGTCGTCGTCAAGATCGGCAGCCAGATCCTCTCTTCGGCGGAAGGAATCGAAGAGGCGCGGCTGCGCGCGCTTGGTGCGCGAGCTGGCGGCGATTTACACGATCAAAACAAAGAAATCGTCGTCGTGAGCTCGGGCGCGGTGGCCGCCGGCATGAGCCGTCTCGGTCGCAAGGAGCGGCCGAAAAGCATTCCGGAAAAACAAGCGCTTGGCGCGGTGGGGCAGATCAAGTTCATGGCGCTCTACGAGCGTCTTTTTTCCAAGTTCGACAAAAGTGTGGCGCAAGTTCTGTTGACCCATGAAGATCTGGCCAATCGCCAGCGCTACATCAACGCCAAACATACCTTTCAGATGCTGTTGGAGTCGTGATCATTCCGATCGTCAATGAAAACGACACCGTCGCCGTCGAGGAAATGAAGTTCGGCGACAACGATCATTTATCGGCGCTGGTGGCGACGCTGCTGGAAGCCGATCTGTTGGTCATTCTCAGCGACGTCGAAGGAGTTTACGATCGCGACCCGCGTATGCACGAACGATGCCGAGCTGATTCCATTAATCAGCGACGTCAAAAGCCTGCAAAGGCGATTGTCGGGACCAGCCGAAGCGCGTTTGGCACGGGCGGCATCGCCACCAAAATCGAGCGCGGCGGAAGAAGCAGCGGCGGCGGGAATCCCGACGATTATTGCGAGCGGCTTAGAGCGTGGCGTGCTCGGCAAAGTGTTTGGCGAAAGAGCAGGTCGGCACGTTGATCCTCGCCGAACGAATCGGCTGACCAATCGCAAGCATTGGATCGCCTATAATCTAAAGCCCGCAGGCGAGGTCGTCGTCGATCCGGGCGCTCACGAAGCGGTCGTGCTAAAGGGCAAGAGTTTACTTGCCGTCCGGCTTGAAGGAAGTTCGCGGTGCCTTTGGTGTCGGCGACTGTGTGCGCTGCCTGAATTCGGAAGGTCGCGAATTTGCCCGCGGTCTGGTCAACTACAGCGCGCATGGAGTTGAATCAAATCAAAGGATTGCATACAAGCAAGATTGAAAAAGTTCTGGGTTACAAAGCCTACGAAGAGATCATCCACCGCGACGATCTCGTGCTGCTGTAAAAAACAATGTCTGGGACTAGCGAAAAACTTAAGCAAGAAGCGCTGCAGCTTGGGCAAGCAAGCCAAAATCGCGGCGCGCCGGCTTGCGCCGCTGTCTTCGGCCGAGAAGAATCGCGCTTTGCTGCTGATGGCGGAACAGCTCGAAGCGCAAAGCGGTCTCTTGGTCGAGGAAAATAAGAAAGATCTTGAGTTCGCCAAGAACAACGGGCGTCTCTGAGCGCGGTGCTTGATCGCATCGCGCTGAACGCCGAGTCGCGTTCAAGCGATGGCCAACGGCTTGCGGGATGTTGTGGCACTGCCCGACCCGGTGCGCGAAGTCGTCAAGATGTGGCGCCGGCCCAACGGCTTGCAAGTCGGGCGCATGCGCATTCCGCTGGGAGTCATCGGCATCATTTACGAAGCCCGTCCCAACGTCACCGCCGACGCAGCGGCGCTGTGTTTAAAATCCGGCAACGCGGTGATTCTGCGCGGCGGCAGCGAAGCGCATCACTCCAACCAGGCGATCGGCGCGGTGCTGCGCGAGAGCTGCGCCGAGACGCCGGTGCCGCAGGATGCGATTCAGGTCGTCGCAATTCAAAGATCACGCTTTGGTCAACGAGTTACTGCAATTGGAATCATATATCGATCTGATCATCCCGCGCGGCGGCGAGGAATCTGATTCGCGCCGTGGTGGCGAATTCCAAAATCCCGGTTATCAAACACTACAAAGGTGTTTGTCACGTTTACGTCGATGCGGAAGCCTCGGTGGAGATGGCAGAACGGATTTGCTTCAACGCCAAAGTCCAGCGGCCGTCGGTGTGCAACGCGATGGAGACGTTGCTGGTGCACGAAGCGATCGCGCCAAAATTTTTGCCGCCGATGATCGCAGAATACCAGGCGGCGGGCGTAGAGATTCGCGGCTGTGAAAAGACTCAAGCGCTGGCGCCGGGCATCGTAAAGAGCGCACGGACGCGGATTGGACCGACGAATATCTCGATCTGATTCTTGCGGTCCGAATTGTCAAAGACATGGATGAGGCGATCGATCATATCGAACGCTACGGCTCGGAGCATACCGAGAGTATCGTGACGACCAATTATCAAAGATCGCGAGAATTTATCGACCGGGTTAACTCTTCGGCGGTGATGGTCAACGCTTCGACGCGCTTCAACGACGGCGGCGAGCTCGGCTTGGGCGCTGAGATTGGCATCAGTACGAGCAAGATTCATGCTTTCGGACCGATGGGGCTGGAAGAGCTGACGACGACCAAGTTTATTGTTTTTGGCGACGGACAGGTGAGAGAGTGAAGAAAGGCAAAAGGATGAAGGATGAAGGCGGAAGGATGATGGGAAAAGGCGGAGGGCGGAAGGATGATGTCGGAAGTGAGAGTTCAATGCGGGCGTGGCGGAGAAACGTTTTAACTTCATCCCTCATCCTTCATCCTTCATCCTTTCCCTCCTCCGCCTCATGAAGATCGGCCTGTTCGGCGGCACCTTCGACCCGATCCATTGGGGCCATCTGCGCAGCGCAGAGGAGGTCAGCGAAACTTTCGCTTTGGATCGCGTTTACTTCGTTCCTGCGTCGGTGCCGCCGCATAAGCGCGGACAGACCACGACGCCGGCGAGCGATCGATTGCAAATGGTGCGTCTGGCTGTGGCGCAAAACCCGCGCTTCAGCACGTCGACGATCGAGATTCGCGCTTGGGCGTGTCCTATTCCATCGACACGATCCGCCAGTTCGCGGCCAAGAAGCGCCGCGGCGATTCGCTCTATTTTATTATCGGACTGGATGCCTTTCGCGAAATTGGCACCTGGAAGGATTTCGCCGAGATCTTTCCCCTCTGTAATTTCATTGTCACCTCGCGGCCGGGCAGCAAAGAAGACGATCCGCTCCGGGGTACCGGCATTGCCGTGAAAAAACTCTTTTGTTATGATTTTAAGAGGAAGAATTACCGGCATAGGAGTGGCACGCGGATTTTTTTTATCGAGCTTACGGACATCGCGATTTCAGCTTCGGAGATCCGCGCATTGGTCAAACAAGGCAAATCGATTCGTTATCTAGTTCCTTCGGTAGTGGAAAAATACATCAAACGCCACGGCCTCTATAACAGCCGGCGCGCGGAACGGTAATGCCTTTGGCAGAGATAAGTTCCTGGCAAAAAGTTTTGTTGCTGACGCGCGCTGCTCTCGACAAGAAGGCGTGCGACCTGGTCGTGCTGGAAGTTCGCGAGCTCACGTCCATGGCCGACTATTTTATTTTGTGCACGGGCCGATCCGACCGGCAGGTGCAGAGCATCGCCCAAGGATTGCAGGACGAAGGCGCCGAAGAAGGCATCAAGCCTTTCGCCGTCGAGGGTACCCAGCGCGGCCATTGGGCTTTGATGGATTTTTCCGATGTTATCGTGCACGTCTTTTATGAGCCGGTGCGCGAGTTCTACGATCTCGACGGCCTCTGGGGCGACGCGCCGAAGGCGAGACTGCCGGACTCCTACGCCAAGCTCGCCGGCCAATTTCAAATCGCCAACGAACAGCACTCCTAACGAACGCGTCGTAGTTTGTTCCGACGCCCGCTTGCGCCGCGCCGGCGAAGGGGAAAGGAAGCAATCTTGAGTCACATCGAACCGGTCGTTCTCGTCATCTTGGATGGCTTCGGCATCAACCCGAGCAAAGAAGGCAACGCGGTGCTCAACGCATCGAAGCCTAATCTGGACGCGATGCTGCGCGACTATCCCAACTCGCGGCTTTCGATGTCCGGCCTCGATGTCGGTTTGCCGGCGGGACAAATGGGCAATTCCGAAGTCGGCCATATGATTCTCGGCGCCGGCCGGATCGTTTTTCAAGATCTTACCCTGATCCACAAAGATATCGACGAGGGCAATTTCTATCACAATAAAGTTCTGCTCGAAGCTTTGAGAAAGACCAAAGCCGGTAGAGCGATCGGCTCCATCTCATGGGGCTTACTGGGTGATGGCGGCGTGCATAGTCATCAGCGCCATATGGAAGCGATTCTCGAGATGGCGCAGCGGGAAAAAGTCGGCCAGATTTATCTGCATCTGTTTCTTGACGGACGCGATACCCCGCCGAACAGCGCCGAGCAGTTCATGCTCGATCTGAACGAGAAACTTAAAGCCTTCCCAAACGTAAAAATCGCCACGGTGAGCGGACGCTATTACGCCATGGATCGGGACAAGCGTTGGGACCGGGTGGAGAAGGCTTATCTCTGTCTCACCGAAGGGATCGGCAACAAAGCGGCTTCGGCGTTGGAGGCGATTCGCGACAGTTACAAAGAAAAGATTACCGATGAATTCGTTCTGCCGACGGTGATCGACGGCGTGGTGCCGGAAGGTTTGATCCGCGACGGCGACGGCGTCATCTTTTTCAACTTCCGCGCCGATCGCGCGCGCGAATTGACCCGCGCGCTGACCGAAGAGGATTTCAAAGAATTTTCCCGCAAGCGGCGCATCGATCTTGCGACGTTATACGACGATGACCCAGTACGACGAGACCTTTAAAGTGCCGGTCGCCTATCCGCCGCGGGAATCCGGCAGCATTCTCGGCGAAGTCGCCAGCCAGGCCGGAGTCCGCCAACTGCGCATCGCCGAGACGGAAAAGTATGCGCACGTGACCTACTTCTTCAATGGCGGCGAAGAGAAGAAATTCCCCGGCGAAGAGCGGATTTTGATCCCTTCGCCGCGCGACGTGGCGACCTATGATCTCAAACCGGAGATGAGCGCGCGGCGAAGTCACCGAGGCGATGGTGAAGTATCTGCGCGAGCAAGATGTCGGCTTGGTGATCGCCAATTTCGCCAACGCGGATATGGTCGGCCATACGGGCAACTTCGACGCGTCGGTGAACGCCGTCGAGGTGATCGACGAATGCCTGGGGAGAGTCGTGGACGCGGCGCTCGAGCAAAAAAGGCAAAGTCGTCATCACGGCGGACCATGGCAATATCGAGCAGTTGATCGATTACGACACCGGCATGCCGCATACGGCGCACACGATCAATCTCGTGCCGGTGATTTTGGTCGATGAGGAGCGGAAGAAATGCCGGCTCAATCCAGGCATCGGCGATCGACGTCGCGCCGACGGTTTTGGAGTTTCTTGAGTTTCCGCAACCCAAGGAAATGACCGGCCACTCGCTGATCGTCGACAGCTAACTTCTTTCGCTCAATACCGGGTAATTTCTCAACCCGAGTTTCGTCTTTCTTGCCGTTCGCCGATTTGCTACAGTCCGTCGATCCATGCAGCTCACCGTCAATCCGTCCATCGCCGACCGTTTCGACTGGGTGGTGGACTGGCTCTATCCGCCCCGGTGCCGGGCCTGCAGCGGCCGTATTCACGGCCGCGATGCGGAATATTTCTGCGCGACTTGCTGGGAGCACATGCAACTCGTATCCCATCCGTTGTGTTTGGTCTGCGGGCGGCCGTTTCCCGGACGCGCCGGCGACGATCATACTTGCGGCGCTTGTCTGCAGCGCGCGCCGCGATTTGTCCTAGCTCGATCCTGGGCCTGTTATCCCCGGGAAGAGCTCGAAGATCATCCGCTGCGCCAAGTGGTGCAGAAATTCAAATACGGCCGGAAAGTTTCGCTTGGGCAAACCGTTGGGGCGATTGCTGGCTTACGGTTGTCAGGAGTTTCTCAGCACCTGCCCGGCTGACCTTATCGTGCCCGTGCCGCTGCATCCGAAGCGGTTGCGCTGGCGCGGCTTTAATCAATCGGTCTTGTTGGCGCGCCAGATCAGCCGGGTTTACGCTATTCCTTTAGATCCATTCACGCTGCAACGACATCGAGAAACCCCGCCGCAGACCCAGCTCAACGAAGCAGAGCGGCGCAAAAACATGCGCGGTGCGTTCACTGTCGATGCCGATCGTCCGGTGGCGGGCAAAGACATTTTGCTGATTGATGACGTCTACACCTCCGGCGCGACGGTGAACGAGTGCAGCCGCACGCTGAAGAAACATGGCGCGAAAGACGTTTACGTGTTGACCCTAGCGCGGGCGGTGTCGTGAGAGGGCAGAGTTTTTTGGAGATGGATTGTGTCGGGAGATGATCAGGTCCGCTGGGACAAGCAGCACGCCGATTCTGCGAAAGCGGAACAGCCGGCGAGTTTTTTGCGAGAAATCATCGAAAGCGACTCCTGGGAAATTCCCCGCGGCAGGGCGCTCGACATCGCCTGCGGCAAAGGGCGCAACGCGTTGTTTTTGGCCGAGACGGGGATTCGAAGTCGTGGCCATCGACGTTTCGCCGGTGGCATTGCGGGAAGGTCAGCAACATGCGAGCGGAAAACCTTTGACCATCACCTGGCAACAGGCCGACCTGGAGAGCATCGCGCTTCCAGAAGAGAGTTTCGATGTCGTGATCAACTTCAAATACCTGCAAAGATCGCTGATTCCGCAACTCAAGGCGGCGGTGAAACGCGGCGGATTTTTTATCTTTGAGACGTTTTTGATCGATCAACAAACCATCGGTCATCCGAGCAATCCGGATTATTTACTCCGTCATAACGAACTTTTGAATTTCTGCCGCGATTTGCGCGTGTTACTTTATCGCGAAGGAAAACTCCGCGACGGCAGCGACCCGTCGTTTCGCGCCGGGATTCTGGCACAAAAGAGTTACTAACATGCAGCGGATCGAGTTTGCCGATGATCGTCGACACGGCCGACGCTCCAGGCTCGCGCAGAAGCGGGCTCATCGACCAGACCCGCTATCGCGCCTGGTGTCGCGATTGCCGACGGCCGCGCGTGAATTGCTATTGCGCGCTGATCGAGCCTTTTGATTCCGTACCTCGTTTCGTGATCCTCACTCAGCCGCGCGAAGCGAAGCATCATTTCGGCACCGGGCGCATGGCGCATCGCTGCTTGAACAATTCGCTGCTGCTGGAAGGCGTGGACTTTTCCGCAGACGAGCGGGTCGATCGCGAGCTCAACAGCCGCGCCAATTTTCCCGTGTTGCTCTTTCCGAGCCGCGATGCGGTCAATCTTTCGCGCTGCACCTCGGCCGAGCGTTTGACGTTCGCCCCTGCGGGACGGAATTTACTCGTGTTCGTTTTAGACGGCACTTGGAAGAGCGCGCGAAAAATGATCCGTTTAAGCCGCAATTTGACAAACCTTCCGAGAATTTGTTTCGAGCCGCCGGCGCCCTCGAGCTATCGCATCCGCCGCCAACCGAAGCCCAACTGTTATTCCACCATCGAAGCGATCCATCACGTGATACAATTGTTTACGCCGTGTAGCAGCGCAGCGCCGCTCCCATGACAATCTTGTCACAGTTTTCCACTCGGTCATCGAGCGGCAGTTGACCTACACGCCTTAAATTTATTGTGAACGTTTCGCTGCCGCGAATTGTCGATACGGCGGTCATAGTGGGTTGCATCTATCACAATATTTAAATATAATGATTGAAGTCATGGAGTTTGTTCGAACACTTAAAGCGCTGGCCGATCCTTTACG
Source organism: uncultured delta proteobacterium (assembly GCA_963811315.1). GTDB lineage: Bacteria > Desulfobacterota > Binatia > UBA9968 > UBA9968 > DP-20. Next base: position 10,028 of record CAWERH010000088.1, on the reverse strand, counting down.
GCTGCGCATCCTGGCGGCGGTAGCCGAGGAAGAGCTGACCGTCGGCGAGGTGCAGGAAGTCGTCGAATCGGTGCAATCCTCGGTGTCGCGCAATCTCGCGATTCTGCGCGAGGCGGGCTTCGTTCAGGATCGCAAGGAAGGCACCAGTGTCTATTTTTCGGCGCGCCAGCCGATGCTGGAACCGGCCCGCGAAGTCTTCCGTTCGTTGCAATCCCGCCTCGCCGATGTTCCGGAAGTGAAACGCGACCAAGTACGCTTGGCGGAAACCAAGCGGCGACGCTTGCAGCGATCGCGCAGTTACTTCGAGTCCGTCGCGGGAGACTGGGAGCGCATTCGCAGAAGCTATTTCGATGACCGCGTCACGTCGCTCGCCATCGAGAAACTATTGCCGCGTAATCTCACCCTGGCCGATATCGGTTGCGGCACCGGCAGCTTGACGTTCGAGTTGGCGCGGTTTGCCGACAAAGTGATCGGCGTCGATCTGTCGCAGGAAATGTTGCGGCGCGCGCGTGCCGGCGCCACCGAGCGCACCCTCGAGAACGTCGAGTTTCGCCAGGGCGATGTGCTGAAGCTACCGCTCGATGCGCACAGCGTCGACGCGGCGTTTTGCGTGATGGTGTTGCATTTTTTGCCGGACCCGGAGCGCGCCGTCAGCGGCTTGTGCCGCATCGTACGGCCCGGTGGCTCGGTGATCTTGGTCGATTTGGTCGAGCACAAGCAAGAATGGATGCGCGAGCAGATGGCGCACCGATGGCTGGGCTTCGACCGCGCCGCGATTGAGAAATGGTTTCACAACGCGGGCGCCGAATCGGTGGATTATGACCTAACCGGTTCCTTCGCCGGGGAGAAGATTGCGCGCAACGGCAATCAGCCGGTGGAAATTTTCGTTGCGCGCGCCAACTTACCGGCGCGGCGCACGCTCAGAAAGAAGCAAACCAAACGATGAGCGATTTAGCAGGACAGTTAAAAGAGATTCTCAATCGACGGGTGATGATTCTCGACGGCGCGATGGGCACGATGATCCAAGCGCACAAGCTCGACGAGAAGGCGTTTCGCGGCGCCCAATTCGCCGCTCATTGCGCGCGACCTGAGGGGCTGCAACGACGTCTTGTGCATTACCCAGTCGGATCTGATCACGGCGATCCATGTGCAATATTTCGAAGCCGGCGCCGATATCGTCGAGACCAATACGTTCAATTCCACCTCGATCTCGATGGCCGATTATAAATTGGAGGTCATGCCTACGCGTTAAACGTCGCCGGCGCCAGGGCCGCGAAAAAAGCGGTGGAGATTGTCCAGGCGAAAGACCCCTCGCGAACTTGCTTCGTCGCCGGCGCCATCGGCCCGACCAACCGCACCTGCTCGATCTCCACCGACGTGCATAGCGCGGCGACGCGCGGGGTAACCTACGATGAGCTGGTCGAGGCCTACTATGATCAGGCGCGCGGCTTGGTCGACGGCGGCGCCGACCTTTTGCTGGTCGAGACGATTTTCGACACGCTCAACTCAAAGGCGGCGTTTTTCGCGATTGCCAAGCTTTTCGACGAGCGGAAGATCCACCTGCCGCTGATGGCATCGGTCACGTTCATTCAGCCCGGCAGCAATCGCGGCGTGACCGGGCAAACCGTCGAGGCGTTCTGGAATTCGATTTCCCATGTGCCGCTATTGAGCGTGGGCATGAACTGCGCGTTGGGTCCCAAGGAAATGCGCCCGCTGATCGACGAGCTGGCGCAGATCGCGCCGATCTATGTCAGCTGCTATCCCAACGCGGGCCTTCCCGATCCGCTCCTGCCGACGGGTTTTCCCGAAACGCCCGAGTCTCTGGCGCCGCAGTTGCGTGAGTGGGTGGACAACGGCTGGCTCAATATCGTCGGCGGCTGCTGCGGCACGACACCGGCGCATATCGCGGCGCTGGCGGCTGCCGTCAAAGGCAAATCACCGCGGCGTGTGCCCCAGGTCGAGCCTTTTCTGCGACTGAGCGGCCTCGAAGCTGTCACGGTCAGGCCCGAGTCCAATTTCGTCAATGTCGGCGAACGGACCAACGTCACCGGCTCGCCGGTGTTCGCCAAGTTAATTCTCGCGGGAGACTACGAGAAAGCCGTCAGCGTGGCGCGTCAGCAAGCCGAAGGCGGCGCGCAGATCATCGACGTCAATATGGACGAGGGCATGCTCGACTCCAAGGCGGCGATGGAGAAGTTCTTGAGACTCATCGCCGGCGAGTCGGAGATCGCCCGCGTGCCGGTGATGGTGGATAGCTCGAAATGGGAGATCATCGAGGCCGGGCTCAAGTGTTTGCAAGGCAAGGGCGTCGTCAACTCCATCAGCCTCAAAGAGGGCGAAGAAAAGTTCATCGCTCAAGCGCGACTGGTGCGCCGCTACGGCGCGGCGGTGATTGTCATGGCCTTTGACGAGACCGGCCAGGCCGATACCTACGAGAGAAAAATCGAGGTATGTGCCCGCGCCTACAAAATTCTCACCGAACAAGTGGGCTTCCCGCCGCAGGATATTATCTTCGACCCGAACATTCTCACCGTCGGCACGGGCATCGAAGAGCACAACAACTACGCCGTCAACTTCATCGAAGCGACGCGCTGGATCAAACAAAATTTGCCGCAGGCGAAAGTCAGCGGTGGCGTGAGCAATATTTCGTTCTCGTTTCGCGGCAACAACCCGGTGCGCGAGGCGATGCACTCGGCATTTTTGTATCACGCTATCAAGGCCGGCATGGACATGGGCATCGTCAATCCCGGTATGCTCTCGGTCTATGAGCAGATTCCCCGGGACTTGCTCGAACTGGTCGAGGACGTGCTGCTCAATCGCCGGCCCGATGCGACCGAGCGGCTGGTGACTTTCGCGGAAACCGTCAAGAAAACCGACAAAACAGTTGTTAAGGACGACGGCTGGCGCTCGGGCACCGTCGAAGAGCGACTATCCCACGCTTTGGTCAAGGGCATCACCGATTTCATCGATCAGGACGTCGAGGAAGCGCGGGCCAAGTACGATAAACCGCTGTTGGTGATCGAAGGGCCGCTGATGGATGGCATGAACGTCGTCGGCGACCTGTTCGGCTCGGGCAAAATGTTTTTGCCGCAGGTGGTCAAGAGCGCTCGCGTGATGAAAAAAGCGGTGGCTTATCTCACGCCGTTTCTGGAAGCGGAAAAGAAAGCCGCTAAGGACGTCAGCAAGCGAACGAAACTGGTTTTCGCCACGGTCAAGGGCGACGTGCACGACATCGGCAAGAACATCGTCGGCGTGGTGCTGAGCTGCAATAATTACGACGTGATCGATCTCGGCGTGATGGTGCCGGCCGACAAGATCATCGAAACCGCGATTCAAGAAAAGGCGGACATCATCGGTCTCAGCGGACTGATCACGCCGTCGCTGGACGAAATGGTCCACGTCGCCGGCGAGATGGAGCGGCGTGGTTTGAATCTGCCGCTGCTCATCGGCGGCGCGACGACCAGCAAGCGCCATACGGCGTGAAAATCGCGCCGGCGTACGAACACGAAACGATTCACGTCATCGACGCGTCGCGCGCGGTGCCGGTGGTGGGCGCCTTGATGAAGCCCGAGACACGCGAAGGCGCTGGACGCGCAAAATCGCAAGGACCAACAGGAAATTCGCACACAGTTCGAAAGCCGCGCCAGCATCCAGTTGCTGGCCTATGAAGAGGCGCTTCGGCACAGACTGCACACCGAATGGGACGATCATCATATCGCCATACCGGAATTCATCGGACGCAGAGTCTTGAAGGATTTTCCTCTAGACGAGTTGGTGCCGTATATCGACTGGTCGCCGTTCTTTCATACCTGGGAGATGCGCGGGCGCTATCCCGATTTGCTGCATCGATCCGAGCGCGCGGCCCGGCGGCGCGCGAGCTGTTTGCCAACGCCCAGGAGCTGCTTAAAGAAATCGTCGCTAACAAATCGTTCACAGCCCATGGCGTTTACGGGTTTTACCCGGCGAATAGCGAGAGCGACGATATTATCGTTTATGCGGACGTGACACGGACGAAAGAGCTGGCGCGCCTGCACACCCTACGCCAGCAGAAAGACAACCAACGCGGCAAGCCCCAGCTGGCGCTCGCCGACTTTATCGCGCCGCGCGAGAGCGGCCGGGTTGATTACATCGGCGCATTTGCCGTTACCGCCGGCCATGGTTGCCAGGATCTGGCCGAGCGCTTTGAAAAAGAACACGACCCGTACAACTCGATCATGGCGAAAGCGCTGGCGGACAGGTTGGCGGAAGCCTTCGCCGAATACCTGCACAAGCGCGCGCGCGCCGAGTGGGGCTACGGCAAAAACGAAAAGTTGAGTCATCGAGGATCTGATTCAAGAAAAATATCGCGGCATCCGTCCCGCGCCCGGCTATCCCGCCCAGCCCGATCACACAGAGAAGCCGATCATTTTCGATCTGCTCAATGTCGGCGAAGCGACCGGCATCACGCTCACCGAAAGCTTCGCGATGTATCCCGCGGCCTCAGTCAGCGGTCTCTACTTCGCGCATTCCGAAGCTCAATATTTCGCCGTCCACTCTATCGGCAAAGACCAAGTAGAGTCCTACGCCGAGCGCAAAGGCATGAAAGTCGCTGAAGTGGAGCGCTGGCTGTCGCCGATCCTCGGCTACGATCCGGCAAAGAAGTAGAGCCGCTAGGGTAAACTCACAGTTGCATAGCGTTTGCCATTCATGATTCAGGAGCGTCACCTCCATTAGCTTGACCTTACCCTTCATCGGAGATCGTTCACGGCGAAAAAAAGCCGGAGCCGCCTGCGTCGGCTGTCAGAGCATTTGCAACCGCATAAAGCGATGACGTAGCATCCGATAAAATAATTAGCGGGAGGATACGGCGATATGACGAAATTAATTATTCAGCCGCATGGCAGACTCAATGATTGGGTTGCCGAAGAAAAAGGTTATTTCGCTGCGGAAGGTCTCGACTACGAGCTCAATGTTGAAGGAAGCCGCAAGAATACGCCCCGACTCGCCGCTGTCGATTCGGCGACTCCGCTCGAGGATAACCGTTTTGGCGCGTTCGAACGATATGCCGAAGGACATGGGCGCAAAGGGGAAGGCGCCGGCGATGTCAGTTGCGCTTGTCATTGGACCGTAAACCAGGCGGCGAAGCTTGAAGAAGGCGTTATGTGGGGGAAGGCTTACAGCGTTTGCGAGGCGGCGATTGTGGTTCCGATAGATTCGCGCATTTCCGAGCCCGGCGATCTGGCGCGCACGGACATTGCGGTCGGCTACCATTCGGGGAGCCATTATTCCGCGCTGCAGGCCCTGGAGGTGTTTCTATCGCCCGAAGCTATCGCGCTCAAATTCGTCGGATCGTCTTGGTCTCGCGTCGATGCAGCCCTGGCGCGAAAAATCCCTGCGGTGAATGTGTGGGGACCGCAATTGTATCTGTTGGAGCAGCATGGCTTTCGGAGAATCGTCTCGACCACTTTCATGATGGCTTTTATGTTCCACCGCGACGTGGATTCAGCAAGCGTCGAACGCTACATGCAGGCTCTGATCAGGGCACAAGCCGACATCGACGTTGAACCGGAACGATACAAGCACTACTTCATCAACGAGATTCCCGAACGCTTTCGCGACAAAGTCGACGTGCGCCGTTTCGGCGTCGGCGAACGTGTCGTCCCGCAGCCCTATACTCAGGCCATGTTTGAAAAGACCCAGGCCTGGATGCACGCGCGAAAACTTTTTGATGCCGCATCGGCTGGTGGCGTATCCTATGAGCAGTCGATTGATAGCTGAAGGTGCGGGAGCGACTCGGGGTGAAAGAATGAAAAAAGGCGTGCGTACCTTATTGCATTTGATAGGGCCGGATTCTACGACCCTCTATATCACCTGATCTCAAACATCACAGCTGATCCAAAATCTTGCCCACCGGCGATTGCCTTATATAAATTGTGGCAAGTCGAAGATCGTCAAGAATAGAAAGCCGGCCCCTGCAACACGCACAAGTGGGTTCAGAACAGGTTTCCTGAGTGGCTGCATCCCGTGAATACGATGCTGTCGTGGTCGGCGCAGGTCCTAACGGGCTTGCCGCGGCGATCGTGATGGCCGAAGCGGGAAAGTCCGTTGCAATCTTCGAGGCGAATGAAAGTGCCGGGGGCGGCGTTCGATCAGCGGAGTTGACCTTACCCGGTTTCGTGCACGACGTTTGTTCCGCCGTATATCCTCTCGGAATCGGCTCGCCATTTTTTCGCTCGCTTCCTCTGGCGCAATACGGCCTTGAATGGATTCAACCCCCGGCCGCCCTCGCGCATCCCTTCGATGATGGCACGGCCATCCTCGTGGAGCGACAAGTGGAAACAACCGCGTCAGGATTGGGTGCCGAGTCGGCGAGCTATCGGAGAGTCTTCGCCCCGCTGGCCGCAGAATGGGAAAATTTGTCCATCGATGTTCTCGCTCCACCTCGGTGGCCACGGCACCCCGTGAAATTCGCTCGTTTTGGATTGTCTGCTATTCAGCCGGCCCGGCGATTTTCCGAACGGCGATTTTCTGGTGATCGAACCAAGGCACTGTTCGCCGGCCTGGCGGCGCACTCGATGCTTCCTCTCGAGCACTGGGGATCTGCTGCCTTCGGTTTGGTTCTCGGCGCTGCCGCGCATGCGCTTGGCTGGCCGATAGTTCGAGGCGGAGCGCAGCGATTAGCCGACGCATTGACTACTTATCTGCGCTCGCTAGGCGGAGAAATATTTTTGCAGCGGCGGGTGCGGAATCTTTCAGAGTTGCCGCGGTCGCGCGCCGTGTTGTGCGACGTGACGCCACGCCAACTCCTAGGAATCGCCGGCGCGCTGCTGCCATCGAATTACCGAGATAAGCTAAAAAATTATCATTATGGGATGGGCGCTTTTAAAATCGATTGGGCTTTGTCCGCTCCGGTACCCTGGCGCGCGCAAGAGTGCAGCCGGGCAGCCACTGTTCATCTCGGCGCAAGCTTGCCGGAGATCGCTCGTTCAGAGCGCATGGCGTGGCGCGGGTTGCACGCCAATGAACCGTTCGTGTTGGTCGCGCAGCCTTCACTATTCGATGCCTCCCGAGCGCCCGCGGGTAAGCATACTCTGTGGGCTTATTGCCATGTCCCTAACGGCTCCAGCTTCGATATGACCGAGAGGATCGAGTCCCAGATCGAGCGGTTCGCCCCTGGGTTTCGTAAAACCATTCTCGCCCCGTGCGTTGGTGGGCCGGCGGAGTTGGAGCGTCGAAACGCCAACCTCGTCGGCGGCGATATCAATGGCGGAGCCGCAGACGCTTGGCCAATTGTTTTTTCGTCCGACCCGTCATTTGTATTCCACCCCGGCGCCCGGGCTCTACCTTTGTTCGTCGTCGACGCCCCCGGGCGGCGGGGTACACGGCATGTGCGGCTATTTTGCCGCTAAGCGAGCTTTGCGGGATTTGTTTTAGCGTTTCCATCGCGGTTCCGAAAACTCCCTCATCATCGAAAAGCGAGTTAACGCACGATTGGCACCGGATGATTAGCGGGCAGTTGGGATGCGGATTTTCGAACCCACGCAATGCGCTCACTTTGATACGCGATCAACGAGATTCCCGAGCGCTTTCGCGACAAAGTCGACGTTCGCCGTTTCAGCGTCGGTAAACCTGTCGTCTCGCCCCTTTTAAAATCAAGCAGATCGAGCGAGCAAACCTGCCATTTCCTCTCATTTTTACCCTAGTGTGAGCTGTTACTCACGCGTGATTACGCACCCACGCTAAAATCCAATCGTTGGTTTCGTCGGGCGCTTGCCAGAAGAAACCATGCGATTGTCCTTTGATCATCTTGTACTCGGCGTTGGGGATGCGTTTGGCGAGTACTTGCGCTTGGGCGACGTGATTGCTTCCCACTACGTCATGGTCTCCAACGACGACCAAAGTTGGCACCTGGACGTCGCCTAGACGATGCGTCGCCTCCCAGTTGTGCCGGGCTATGCAGAGTTGAAGATACTCGGGGAGTTTGGAGTGATAGGCCCACACCATTTCGTAAAACGCCTGCACTTTGTCACGATGCTCATTTCGATAGGACGGCGTGAAATAAGTATCCGTATCGCAGATCTCGTGCTTCAAATATTTCTCAAATCCCATCTCAATGAGATCAAAGGCAAGCCGATAGGGTAGGCCAGGCACGGTCTCGGGTCCTTCGCGACCGGCCGGACCGGAACCGCTGGCGGCAAGCACCAGGCTTTTAACTATTACCCGGAAAATTTAGGGCAAGCGAGAGACCGATGCGGCCGCCCATGGAATGCCCGATGATATGCGCCGAGCGCACACCCAGATGTTGCAGAAGCGCGGCAACGTCATTGGCCATCTGATCGATGGTATAGACACCCTTGACGTGAGTGGACCGACCGCAGCCTCTCGGGTCGTGCACGATGACTTGGAGCGATCGCGACAGCGGTTCAACTTGGGTTTCCATCCAGACGTTGCCGGAAAAGCCGGTGCCGGGGATGAACACGACCGCTTCGCCGCGGCCCTGCGACTCATAGTAGAGATCAACTCCGGTGGATAGTTTTTCTACAGGCATAGCGAGTTCCTTTGCGCGTGAAATGATTTGTCGAGTAGTTCAACGAAGGTTAAACTTCCGCAACTTAGCGAAGCGACGGTCTCAGTTGCAAGGCGGGACACGCGATACTATAGAGTCAAACTGACGCAATCAAGATAAATTCTTTGAGGTTGTAGTAGCAAAGTGAATCTGTCAGGGGTTAACGGCAACGTGATTATGTCAGGGTGGGAGGATGACAACCCTGACGATGCAAGACGAGAAACGAATGGACGTAATCCAACGAGTGTATCGAGGCGAGCTGACCGTGGTGCAAGCGGCGCTGGTGATGGGACTCAGCGAACGGCAATGTTACCGGGTCAAAGCACGGGTCGGGAAGGCCGGAGCGAAGGGAGTGGTTCATGGCAACCGAGGACGGCGGTGTAAACGCAAGACCAAGGAGAAGACGGTGCGGCGGGTCGTGGAATTAGCCCGAGGGAAATACCAAGGGTTCAACGATCACCATCTGACCGAGAAGCTCAAGGAACAAGAACAGATCGAGCTCAGCCGAGAGAAAGTCCGCCGTATCCTTCGAGCTGAAGGGATCGTCTCACCCAGGAAGCGCCGCGGGATCAAACACCGAAGCCGCCGAGAAAGAAGGGCCAGTGAAGGGATGATGCTTCAGGTCGATGGGTCTCCGCATGACTGGCTCCAAGGCCGGGGGCCGCGTCTTTGTCTGATCGGGGCCATCGATGATGCTACGAACAAAGTGATGGGAGCCTTCTTTACCACAGGCCGAGAGTTCGTGGGGTTATTTCACGCTGTTCTCTTACGACCTTTCGGCAATACGGCTTACCGCAGTCGATCTATAGCGACTGTCATTCGGTATTCTGGACCGACCGGGAACCGACGATCGATGAACAGTTGGTCAACCAAAGGCCGACCACCGAAGTGGGCCGAGGCTTAGAAGAACTCGGGGTGACCTTGATCCTGGCCGATTCCCCTCAGGCCAAGGGCAGAATCGAAAGACTGTGGGGCACCTTTCAGGACCGCTTCGTCAGTGAGTTGCGGCTGGCCAAGGCCAAGACTATGGAACAAGCACACGTCGTCCTGGAACGTTACCTTCCCGTCCATAACCGCAGATTCTCCAAGCCCGCCAAGGCACGAGCCGGCCTGGAGAAAAGTCAGCTCGCTTCAGATCGAACGGTCTCTGTGTTTCAAACAACAGCGCACCGTGGCTAAGGACAACACGGTGACTTTTGAAGGGACGGTCTTCCAGATCCCCAAGACCTCGCCCTTTGGTTCTCACGCCAACAAGAGGATCGATGTGCATGTGCTTCTCGATGGCGCGGTGGAGTTTTTCTACAAAAACGAGAAAATCGCTTCCTTCGATTCAAAAACAACGCACACAATTGGCTTATATCGAACGAAAGCCAAGAAGGAGGGGTTCCGCTATGGTCCCCTTTCCAGGCTCACCCCTCATCCCAAAGTGTCACCCTGACATTTTCACGTTGCTGTTAACCTGACATATTGATGTTGCTACGAC
>CAWERH010000087.1:0-12491 GCA_963811315.1 uncultured delta proteobacterium | reverse complement strand
CGGGGGCCGCGGCGGTGGCTATTGCAGCTAACTTACTCGAAACTGTTTTAAATCTATTTCCGGAAATCCTTTAGAGCGGTAAATCATGATCGATTCGTCCTCCAAGTAAATATGAACATGCCAGTAGAATCGATCATCAAGATGAGTCTTGTTCATCCCCTCAAGCCAAGGAAGAACGTATCTCGCGGTATGAGCACCAGTAGCTTTTTCGAACCGCAACCGAAAGCCACATATCCCTGTTCGCGGCTGTCAAGAAATTCCTTTTGATGTGGATGGAACGCGAACCAGAACCATCGGTCGCCGCGTCGTTCATATTGCTTGGATATCGCGCAGATAACGCCAAATCTTCCATCAGACGAAACATAAGAAGCGCGCGATTTCTTTACTAAAGACGTTTTTAGAATTGGCTCGATTTTTCGTATGCAAGCATCATGAAAGGAAACCGGAACTGACTTCTTCTCGTTGTCCGTGTCACCTTCGGGCTTTCGGCCGTCATCTGCTCCTCTTCTTGCTTCAAATCCTCGGCCGTAGAAAAAACTAAATTGACTATTTCGTCGAGCTTCGTGAATTCCATTGGAAATAAAATGTTGTGAATCTTTTGAAGTGTTCTTGGGTCTTCGACTTCTTCCTTAAGAGCCATGAGTCGCAACAGACCATCGACACTTATTAGGCGAATGTCCCATGCGTGGCGCGATCCGCGGATCTGTGCTTCAAGATCGCCCGTTCTTGTCGTCCAACGACGATTAGCATCGAAGATGACTCTTCCTTACCTTGCCAGCTGTTTTAAGGGCACCCCAATAGCCGGCGATAGTATCTAAATCGATTCTGTACGCATCAGTGGTTTTTACTTCCACAATAATGGAGCGACCATCAGAGACTCCAAATGCCATCGAAGCCTACCGCACCCTGACTACCACGATATCGCCCATGTTCCACCGTAAACCCGAGCCGGTCGCCTACCTGATTCACGATTTCTTGTAGCGCTAGGCCTGAATCTGTAAAGCTACCTTCCAAACAATCATCGGCATATTGTCGCAGGCAACGGACGGGACGGCAGAAAGAAACTGTTTCAGTTGATTCGACGCCGCATTACCGTCGCGCAATTTTCCATCGCCAGCAAAAGCAATAATTTGTTGGATATGTTTTCCCGTTAGTTGGGGCTGCGAATGCAGCCACAGATCTATCAATGCCATTAGTGATTTCGCTTATATTGTAGCTCATGGCGATCGTCAATCACTCAGTTTTGATACCGTCGTGGATTTTTCGCTCAATTAGAGCGCGTTAAAGCACGCAATAGAACCTTAGCGCATAGAGCAACATGCCAGGGAAACTTCAGTCTAGAGATAGCGGAGTAAAGTTTTGTTTCGACGCTAACAACTCCGCTGGCGCGGAGCCCTGCCTGCGCATTCGTCTGGAACGAATGGGAGAGTCCCGTCTACTTCACCGATGTGCGGAGGGTAAAGGGGAAGTTCGACGACCGCGCGATGATTTCGAAAAGCGGTTGGGGCCGGACGAGACATGTCAAAAGTACAGGCACAGAGCCAGGAGTCAGGCGTGGATACATTGCGTCATTAAGTATTTGTGAACAACTCGATAGGTGCGAACTGCATCAGTTATTGACTACGAACTCCGCATTACCGGCTCGAGCCCTCGCTTCAGGTCCTCAAGAAGGTGCGGTAGGTGCTCGATTCCCACTGACAAACGGATCAATCCATCATCACGTCCCGCCTTCTCGCGCTCTTGTTTGGGAATCGAGGCCTTTACCTCAAACGAGACGATGCCGCTGAAGCCGCCATTTGCGCAATGTCTCCATGCCTGACCCATTGGCTAGCTCACTCTCGGTCATTGGCGTCATTGCGGCATCACCTCTTACGGCCCAACGACCGCCGGTCAGGGCGCCGCGCGCGGCGCCCATTGCACCATTTTCTCTATCCGGCCAATGTGTCATCGAAGACCTGACACCTAGAACAGGCTCAACTGCTTCTCTTCGGTGTCTGCCTTTCTTTTGTGGTTACTCTCTGGAGTTACGCGCTGCCATCCATAGAGCCAGCGCGCCCACGCCGAGGCCGATCGCGAAGCCGAGAGCCAATGAGCTTAGTGGATCACGCTTGACGCGATGGGCCGCATCTTCCATGAAGTCTTCAGCGGCATAACGGCTGCGCTTGGCAAACCGCTTGGCCTCAGTCACAGCATCTTCGACAGCGTGAGACGCTGCGGTTTTCAAGCGCGCCGCTTCGCCTCCCATTTCGACCAGCCGCTCTCCAACGTGCATACCTTTCCCGAGAAGGCCACTTTTCTCGTTCTCTTCCATACTCAATTCCTCCTTTTCTCTAGAGTTAACGATTGAGGAAGGTTAATAACTGCTGGTTTTTTTCTTCCTGGCTGTATCTGACAATGGACGGATCGGAAAATAGTGTCCGGGTCTTTGTTGCACCGCGGGTCTTTACAACAACTCCTCCGCAGCGCTTCATGCCCCCAAGGTTGATTTGGATGGTCTTCACATACCCAACCGCAGTAGCAAGGGCATTTATGGGCTTTCTAGCTACGTTCTTTTTCCTTGGTGCAGACATAGTTTAAGTTTAACAAACGGCCAGTGTTACCTCTAGAGGCTGTACACGTGAATAAATCCGCCGACCTATGCGGTGACGGCAGCCAACGCGGTTTTTTGCCTCGATCACAGTTCCAGGCCACTTATACCGTTGATCTCGGGAGTGGCTTGGGTTCGTCTTCTGCAATGAGACTTTTTACTTTGGCCGGTTCGAGTCCGTCGATCGAGTCCGGTCATGCTGACGATCCAACAGGCAGCGAATCTTACATCGCGGTTCTCTCAAACGCCACCTTCCTTTTTATGAGCGCGTGAGGGCGATCCCGTAGTCGGCGCCTTAACTCGTTGCCTTATTCTCGCTGGTCGTAGCTGCGTAACGCTTGGGGCGCAGCGGCCGACAAAACTCTCCTTCAATGACTGGCAGTGCGGCAGGCACGGAATCAAGGACCGGCGTGAAACAGTTTGTCGCTGGCGCGCAGCTTATCATTGAGAAAATCAGTCAAGGCTTTGATCCGGGCAACGCCTTTGAGAGCGGGGTGGCTCAGTATCCAGAGGTCGGTGTCGAGTTCGTTGGCGGGTTCGGCTAAACGAACAAGATCCCTTTCATCGTCGGCGAGAAAGCACAAAAGCAGTCCCAGTCCCATGCCGTTGCGCACGGCGGCGACCATCCCGAGCAGGGTATCCACGCGAACCGCAATGCGCGCTTCAGGAATGTTTTCGCGCATCCATTTCGCTTGGGCCAGATGCGACAGCGCTTCATCGGGCGCGACCCAATCGTGGGCGGCCCACTCCTTCTTTTTACCGTTTCTCTTCAGATAGCTCTTCGAGGCGTAGATCGCGCTGCGAAGACGCCCGACACGCCGGCCCACAAGGTTTTCAGGAATAATATTCGACGGTCGCACGGCAACGTCGGCTTCGCGCCGGGTCAAGCTCGAGAAACTATTATTGATCGCTATTTCCATCTGGATCGCCGAATGCAAAGCGCGGAACTCGGCGAGATAAGGCATGAGCAAGCCATGCATCAAGGTATCGGTGGTGGTGATGCGAATGGCGCCGTGGAGGCCGAGATCCCGCCCGCTCAACCTCCTTTGGGCGGTTTCGATCTGCTCGCCTACTCCGCGCAGTTGATTGCGCAACTCCTCGCCCTGCGCGTCATCTCATAGCCGTCCGGCAAGCGGTCGAACAGCCGGGCGCCCAGCCTCTTTTCCAGGGCTCGCAAGACGGCGAAGCACGGTCGAATGGTTCACGTTCAAGAGCTTGGCCGCTGCGGAAATTGAGCCGCGCTCGCTTACCGCCAGGAAAAAACGCAGATCATCCCAATCCAGGTCGTGCATCTTTGCATACCTCTTCTGCAAGTTTTGCGAATTGCGCAGTGAAATACCAGACCTAGAATTCAACTTGGAGAAAGCAACGAAAGTTAACTGGCGGGACTACCGTACGCTGTGCACGTCGATCTCAATCAAAAAGGAGGAGAAAATGATGGATACAGAAATTGTTCGAATGCATAGGGAAGGCAAACGCGCAGAGTCGCTGGACCGGTTCGCTGAAAAGTATCAGGCGCGGCTGCTCGCGCTGGCTCGCCGCCTAGTGGGAAACCATGAGGACGCGCTGGACGCTCTGCAGGAAATTTTGATTCAGGTCGATCGGTCATTGCCGAATTTCAAGGGCGAGTCTTCGCTTTACACGTGGGCGTTTCGTCTGGCTACGAACGTCTGCTTGAATTACCAAAGGAAGCTCGGCCGGACGAACAGCTACGCGCCGCTCGACGAAGCGTCAAGCGATGCCATCTTGCTGCCGGTTGCCCGGCCCGATGATAACCCCGACACGAGCTGCCGGGCCCGCTTCAGGCAGCGGCTGGTCGAGCAAGCGTTGCTGAAATTGCCGGAAACCCAGCGCGCGGTGTTGGTGTTGTGCGACCTGGAGGACATGACCGCGTCAGAGACCGCGGAGGTGCTGCAGATCAGCGCGAATGTCGTCAAGTCGCGCTTGCACCGCGCCCGGGCGGCGCTCAAAAGGATGGTGGAACAAGAGTTCGAGGCTTTAGGCGTCGAGGTGGATGGCGTTCACGATTTTGAGTGCACCTGGCAGTACTTGACTGCGAGCGCAAAAGATCCAGTTCCTGCAGCGGTATAGGGTTTTCTATTCTCGGGCTCATTGCACGAGCCGCACACCTCGACGAAAATCGCTTTTATGAAGCGGCAGCCGGCCCAAGTATTATGTTGGGCCGGGCTGCCGCTCGGGTGATTACTTTCGCCCACGGGGTTCCGCGTGTTGCTGGAGTTGCGTCCAGGTGTAGTAAAGCGGGGGAACCAGATCGCCGAACAATTGCCCGCTGACTTCATCGGTCGGCCGGAGATGGTTGTATTGCAGTTCGGTGAGCACGTTGGCGGTATTCATAACCACGACGCCGGCGTGAACCAGACGCAGAACCGCCATTTGCTGGTCGAGCGGACTCCACGTGCCGGATGCGTCGATAACACCGTAGACGTCATAGCCGGCTTGCAGTGCCGAGAGCGCCGGAAACATCAAGCAGATGTCGGTCGTGCAGCCGGCGATGACGAGCTTGCGGCGACCGGTGGCCGCAACCGCCTTGACGAACGCCGCGTCGTCCCAGGCGTTGATCGGACCGGCGCGGTGAATGAGCGGCGCGTCGGGCAGTATTTTCACCAGCTCCGGCAGCATCGGACCGGCGAAGCCTTCAGGCATATTATCGCTAAGCACCGTCGGCAGCTTGTGCAGCTTGGCGATCTTCGCCAGCGCGATAACGTTGTTGCGGAAGCGCACGGGGTCGATGTCGCCGACGCCGGTCATGATGGCGGCTTGATGATCGATGAACAGCATCACGGCGTTGTCGGGCGTAATAAACTCCCGGTGCGGATTGCGGTTGTTGGTTGAATCGTTCATAGAAAACTCCTTTCCTGTTCTGAATCTTTTGGTTTTGCGGTCTCTGCTATCTAATCCTTAGTCACATGCAGCCGCGAAAAAGATACGCCCGGAAAAAAAAGAGACTCGCTTCGCTGTTTCAATCGTTTGAAAATTGCCCGGATCGGTGACGGCCCGAGAGCTGCACATTCAAAATCGTGATGAGGTTTGCCGTCAGCTATTTCCAAACGGCGCAAGAAGATATAAATGAGGCCGAGACAGATGCCGAAGCACGAGCCAAAGGAGAACCCGATCAGTGAAGCGCAGCGCTGACAGAATCCTCACTACCCACGTGGGAAGCTTGCCCCGTCCCGCCGATCTTTTGGAAATGAACGACGCGAGAGCGAACGGTCGGGACGTTGATCCGGCGGCATGGAGCGCGCGGGTGAAGAGCGCGATCGCGGAAGTCGTGCGGCAGCAGCGCGAGGCCGGCGTGGATATCGTCAACGACGGCGAGCTTTCGAAGTCGAGCTGGTCGAGCTACGTCAACGAGCGGCTGGGTGGATTCGCCGAGAGTGTTTCCCGGGGACAGGGCTCCTTGGCGAAGGGCCGGGACAAAAAAGCGTTTCAAGAATTCTACGATGAGTACGACAGAATCCAACCCTTTAGAACCGTCAATGGCTCGCGCTGGACCGACGTCGTTTGCAATGCGCCGATCTCATACACCGGGCAGGCCGCGGTGCAGATGGACATAGAGAATTTGAATGCCGCGTGCGCCGCCGTGGAACCGGAGGAGGCGTTCATCACGGCCGTCGCGCCTGGCTCGATCATTACCCGGCGGATCAACCAGTATTACCCCAGCGAAGAAGCTTTCCTTTTCGCCATCGCCGACGCGATGAAGACGGAATACAAGGCGATCGTCGACGCCGGATTTTTGCTGCAGATCGACGATCCGCAGCTGGTGACTCGCTACGATGCGGAAGATCCGCCGCCCGATGCCGAGCAGTACCGCAAGCTCGCCGCAGCGCGCGTCGAGGCGCTCAACCATGCGCTGGCGGATATTCCGCAGGAGCGCGTGCGCTACCATATCTGCTGGGGCGGCTGGCACGGCCCGCACACGACCGACTTGCCGCTGAAAGATATCGTCGGCCTGCTGCTGCAAATCCGCGCCGGCGCCTACCTGATCGAGGCCGCCAACGCGCGCCACGAGCACGAGTGGCGCGTCTGGGAAGACGTCAAACTCCCGGAGGGCAAGATCCTCATCCCCGGCGTCGTCAGCCATGCCACCAACGTCGTCGAGCATCCGGAGCTGGTGGCGGAGCGCATCGTGCGCTTCGCCAACCTGGTCGGCCGCGAGAATGTCATCGCCGGCACCGACTGCGGCCTCGGCGGCCGGCTCCACCGCCAGCTCGTCTGGGCGAAGTTGAAGTCATTATCGGAAGGCGCGCGACTTGGCGACTCAGCAGCTCTGGGGCCGCGGGTGATGGAATCCGTGAAACGCTTCGTTCAAACCGCTCCGTTCAAAACGTTTATCAGAGACGCTTCCAAGTGCGGCTTAACCGCTCTAAAAAAAACGACCTTCGAGCATCTCGGGCAAAGGATCCAAGGAAGCCCGTCTGTCATTTCGACCGACGGGAGAAATCGTTCTTAGTCTTCCCTATCGCTCGGGATAAACGGAACGGGGCGGTAACTTGGCGTGAATAATCTCTGGGCCATAATCCGCTTGGCTAACGAGGTCCGACATGATCCGTAGACGATTCTTCTTTGCTCTCTCTATTTTTCTCATCACCGGCCCTATCCGATCTCCACGCTCAAGGGGTGCAAAAAAATTTTGTTTCCCTATTCCGTGGTCAATTACAGCAGTCTGCCCTGGATGATCGCCAAAGACGCCGGACTCTTCCGCAAGCACGACCTCGACGTGGAACTCGTCTTCATGGGCTCATCGGCATTGATCATTCAATCGATGCTTTCCGGCTCGGTTCCGGTGGCCGGCGTGGCGGGTCCGGCGGTGATCTCCAGCGTCGTGAGCGGCGGCGACGTCGTGACGGTCGCCAACCTTGCTCCGCTCACCATCGCGCTGATGGTGAAACCGTCCATCGAAAAGCCGGAGGATTTAAGAGGCAAAAAGATCGGCGTGCCGCGCCTGGGAGCGGTCGCGCACTTCGCGATTCGCATGATTCTCGACCTCCACGGCATCAAAGACGCGACGATCCTGCAAATGGGCAGCCAACCCGAAGCCGCCGCCGGCATGCGCCGGGACGCCATCGACGGCGCGATGATTTCGCTGCCGTTGAATTACGTGCTGGCAAAGGAAGGCTATCGCCAACTCGTCGGCCCCCAGGACTACCGGAAACTCGGCATCCAGTTCATTTCCCAAGGCATCTCCGCGCGGAAATCGTACATCGCGAAAAATCGCGACGTCGTGCTGCGGCTGCTGAAGGCGACCATGGAAGGGTTGAAGCTGATGGCGACCCAGGAAAGCTTGGCCAAGAAGATTCTTTCCAAGTATACGCGCCAAAGCGATCCCGAGTCGCTCGACCGCGCCTACCGGTTTGGGCTCGAGACGCTCAACAAAGATCCGACGATCCCGCGAGAAGCAATAGTCTCCATGGTGCGTCTCATGGCTGACCTCGGTCTCGTCGATCGCTCAGCCCCAACTAACACGCCGCCGGAAGCGTTCTACGACAACAGCTTTGCCGATGAAATGAAGCGAACAGGATTTTTGGCGGAACTATGGAAATAGCGAAAGAACCGCCGCTGCTTTTTGCTCCGGGCATTCCCTTGACACCTTCGCTGCGCCCGCCCTATGATCCGCGGGTGTTTTCCGTCCTATACAATGGTTCTCACGCCTGGACCCAGGCAGTCCGGAGGGTGCGATGAAACGCTTCGCGTGCGCGCTGTTGTTTCTGCTGGCGTCGGTAACGAACCTTCAAGCTCAGGCGCCCTTCTATCAAGGAAAAACCATCCGGATCATCGTCGGCAATCTTGCCGGCGACGCCTACGATCTTTGGGCGAGAATCTTCGCCCAGCACATGGGCAAGTACATACCGGGAAATCCCACCTTCATCGTGCAGAACATGACCGGAGCGGGAGGAGTGGTCGCGGCCAACTACGTCTATACCGTGGCGAAGCCGGACGGTCTGACCCTCGGTACATTTGGGCCGTCGATGTACTTCGACCAACTGGCCAGGCGCCCGGAAGTGCAGTTCGACTGGGCGAAATTCACCTGGATCGGCAACCCGGAGCAAACCGAATTTATCCTGATCATGAGGACGGACAATCCGTACCAATCGATCGAGGACGTGCGCAAGGCCGCGCAGCCGCCCAAGTGCGGCGCCACGGGCACGAGCACTTCCGGTTATTACATGCCGAAATTTTTGGACGAGGGGCTGGGGATCAAGTTCAACATCGTGACCGGCTATCCCGGCGGCGGCGAGATCGACCTCGGCATCGAGCGCGGCGAGCTGCACTGCCGCAATCTGACGATCAGCACCTACTTCGCCCGCGAGCCGTTTCTGACCTGGCACAAGAAAGGGTTTGTCCGGCCGATCCTGCAAACCGGGAAAAAAAGAGATCCTCTAGTCGCCGACGTTCCGTCCATCTATGAATTGATGGACCAATACAAAACGCCGGAGGCGACCCGGCGGGTGGCCACGGTGCTGCTCGCCCCCGCGGTCTTCGGCCGGCCGATGGTGGCGACGCCGGGCGTGCCGCCCGACCGGGTGAAAATCTTGCGCGACGCCTACCACCGGTCGCTCAAAGATCCCGCGCTGCTGGAAGACTTGAAGAAGCGGCGCTGGTCGGTGGATGCGATCAGCGGCGAGGAGTTGGCGAAGCTGGCGAAAGAAGTAGTCTCGCAGCCGCCGGATGTCGTCGACCGGATGATGAAACTGTTGGGAAACTAAACATGAATGTTCCAATCGCTCCAATGGTTCCAGCGCTTCGCTTCGTTCGACTCGTTTAACCCCCGAGACGATGGCATCTGAGAAAATTTCCGTGCGCTGCTGCATCGCCGGCGGCGGGCCGGCCGGCATGATGCTGGGCTATCTGCTGGCGCGCGCCGGCGTCAAAGTCTTGGTGCTGGAAAAGCACGGCGATTTCCTGCGCGATTTTCGCGGCGATACCATTCATCCCTCGACCCTCGAGGTGATGCACGAGCTGGGATTGCTCGACGAGTTTCTCGAGCTGCCGCATCAGAAAGTTTACGAGCTCAACGCGCAAGTCGGCGAGATGCGATTGACCATCGCCGACTTCCGGCACCTGCCGACCCGCTGCGGCTTTGTCGCGTTCATGCCGCAGTGGGATTTTCTCAATTTCCTCGCCGAACAAGGGACGCGGTATGCCAATTTCGATCTGATGATGGAAGCCGAGGTCACCGGCCTCATCGAAGAATCGGGGCGCGTGGTCGGCGTGCGTGCGAAGACTCCCAGCGGCGAGCTCGAAGTCCGCGCTGATCTCGTCGTCGGCGCGGACGGCCGGAGCTCGATCGTGCGCGAAAAGGCCGGTTTGCAGGTGAAGGAATTCGGCGCGCCGATGGACGTTCTCTGGTTTCGGCTCAGACGAACTGCGGAAGATCCCGCGGCGACCATGGGAAGGTTCGATGCCGGGAGGATTTTTATCACGCTCAACCGCGGCGACTATTGGCAGTGCGGCTACGTTATCGCCAAAGGACAGTTCGAAGCGATGCGCCGGCAGCCGTTCGAAACTTTTCGCGCGGCGATCGTGAAGCTCGCGCCTTATGTGAGCGACAGCGTGCAGGATCTGCGCGGCTGGGACGATGTAAAGCTTTTGACGGTTCGCGTGGACCGATTGCTCGATTGGTTTCGGCCCGGTCTGCTTGTGCATTGGCGACGCCGCCCACGCGATGTCTCCGGTCGGCGGCGTCGGCATCAATCTGGCGATTCAGGATGCCGTGGCGGCAGCCAATGTTCTTTTCAAACCGCTGCGCGAAGGACAGCTCGCGATCGATCACCTGCGCCGGATCCAGAAGCGCCGCGAGTTGCCCACGCGCGTGACGCAATGGTTGCAGGTCGCCGTACAGCGCCGGATCATTGCGCGAGTATTGGTCGAGACCGGACCGCTCAAGCCGCCGCTCGCGGTGCGCTTACTTGCTAAAGTTCCATTTCTCCGGCGAATCCCGGCTCGTATCGTCGGCCTCGGCATCCGCCCGGAACATATTAGTCCGAAGCTCCTACGGACGTAACGCGAGCGGTGGGCTCGGCTGAGATTTACAAGACCGCTTCATCCCCGCACGTATTGCTTTAACTGGATCGCGTTGTCCACCGCGTAGCCCTGCGCGTCGTTGTTGAAGTAGGCGAAAACATCTTGGCCGTCGCCGAGTCGCTGCTTGATCCATCGCGCTTGCGCTTTGAGTATGTCGGGGCTGTAGCTGCCGCTGTAGTGGTTGCCGTGGAAACGCAGATAAACCCAGTCGGCCGTGATGCGGCGCGGATGATCGGCGATCATGTCGTGAATGCACAAGGCGGCGTTGTAACTTTGCAGGATGGCAAATACCTCTTCGCACAGCCAACTCGGATCGCGGAATTCAAACGCCCACCGGCGCGAACGCGGCGCGGCCCTGAGAAACTCTTGGAGCCGGTCCGTGTCGACGTTCCAATTGGGCGGCAGTTGGACCAGGATCGGTCCGAGAAACTTTTTCAATCGACGGGCCACTTGGAGAAACCTTTGGATCGTGGCGCGCGGATCCTTCAGGCGTTTCAGGTGCGAGCCGTAGCGGCTGAATTTCAGCACATAGCAAAATTTCGGCGGAGCCTGCTGGCGCCAGGCGTCGAACGTTTGGCCGGAAGGCAACCTGTAAAACGTGTTGTTGATCTCGACCGTGTCAAAATCTTGCGCGTAGTGAGCGAACCAATGCTTCTTGACAACTCCTCGGGATAAAACGATTCTCTCCAATGGTCGTATTGATATCCCGACGTACCGACGCGGAGTTGTCCTTTTGCGCTTGCCATGGAGCGATAATCGTTGAGCTTACAGCCTAGCGCGATTCGCACATAGGATAGCACCTCTCAAACAAGCCAGGGCTCGGCCTAGCCGTGGCTGAACTTGGTGCCGATCGTGATATGAAGCGGACGGCCGCTCTGCGCTCGACTGAGGGGCGAACCGAGGTGCCCAGGCTCGTCGAAGAAGTGGTTCGGCAGTGCCGGAGCTTCTGACGATTACGTTGCGCAGATGGCCGTCTAGAACTACAGCTTTACTTAGTTCAATTTTCGTCCAGGCACCTTTGTCGGACGTGTCGGCCGGTGCCGTCATGGTGCAGACAACGGGGTATAGACGAGGCAATTCTATCCTCCTCCGTTCGCTGGCTTGGCGAGCGGTGACAGGAGGGCTTTTCGCACTCTGCTAGATCGCAAGCGATCTTTATTTTGCTAAAACAACCTGTGCAACTTGTGTTTGTGGAGATTGATTGGCACTGGCGTGGGCCTGGCAACTGGCAGAAGTAGTCATACCGACGAGAACGATCAAGCTGTAATATTTGATGGCTTTCATGTTGTTATCCTCCCTTGAATCAATCGTAGCAAATCCGCTTTTGATTGCAATGAGAAATTTTTTATTGTCGAATTTAGGTCGGCGCAGAGACAGGTCACCATTTTCGGATCCCTGCAGGACGAAGTGATGAAGGAAGTTCTCATGAGCTCCGACAGGAAGTATCCGGCTGTCAAAAGCGTCTATTGGCGCGCGTCAACTACGGCGGTGATGGATCGGGCGATCAATGAGTTCCGCATGGGAAAGTGTCCTGGGATATTTTTTTCACCGGGGTCGACGCGATGGAAATTATGCGTGCCGAGGGGATGTTCCGCCAATATCAAACGCCGGCGAGCAAAAACTTTGACAAGCAGTATCACCACATGTTCTACAGCCCGAACTACCGCAGCTCGATCATCGGCTTCGTCTACAATACCCGCTACGTCAAGCCGGCGGATGCACCCAAATCCTATTGGGAATACGCCGTTCACAAATGGGACGGCAAACCACCATGTCCGATCCAAACGCGCACACGTCGATGGCTAAATGGCTCTCTAGCCTGCACCTCGTGTTAGGCGACCAAGGAAGACGGCGAATTTCA
>CAWERH010000086.1:0-21828 GCA_963811315.1 uncultured delta proteobacterium | reverse complement strand
CCATAATATTGTGGCAGCAATAAGGGAGCGAGGGGCCGCTTGTCAAGAACAGAACAGCTGGACAACAAGGCTAAGTGATGCGGAGTCCTATGGCAAATTTTGCGACGTAGCCTTGCTCGTCCTTGATTAGCTCGGGTATCAGCTGGTTGCCGCCGCGACGGAAGATGCTATCGCGGGCGTTGGTCACGGTCCGCCGGCCTTTTGATTGGTACGGCGCGATGCTGTGAACTCGATCCGTGATCGAGTCGTCGAAATAGAGTTGCGAAGTAAAATCGAGGCCCGGCTTTCCTGAAGGACTCGTGCGGATTTTGAAGTGTATGTGCACGGCACGCCCCTCATACCAGCCGGGATAGACGGTCACGAAATTTGCGCTGCCCTTCTCGTTGCTTACCTGATAGCCGCGCAGGAACTTTTTCCCACGACTGTCGGCCGCGGAGTCCTGAACGTCGGAGTACACCCCGACGGCGTCACAATGCCAAACATCGACCATCGCTCCGGCTAGCGGACTGCACGAGTTGGCCGTGACCGTAGAAACCTGGAACTCCAATCTCAGAGGGACGCCGGGTTTAATCGACTTATCGGACGGATCCGAACGAATATCGGACCGGTTGAGCTTTTCATCGATGAAGTACGGGCCTTCGGTTTGCTCGGGACGAACGACACAGCCGGGTATTGAGGCGGCGATTGCGTCGGTTTGCAAACTTAGATCGCGATCGCAGCCGAACAGCGCAGCGGCCGGCAGGGCGCCGAGAGCGCGCAGTGCTTGGCGCCGGGTATAAAGACGAAGTGCGTCGTTCTGGTTTCATGTCCCGGTTAACTGTTGAGGCTATGCATCACGATGACATGTGATTTCAATTTCAATCCGGAGGTGAGATTGACCCCGGTCGTGGTTATGACGGTTTCTGCCACGTGGTGGTTGCAACAGCAGTTGCGCGATGAGCCATGCCGTATCGCATTACGGACAAAGTTGGCAACAATCTATGAGAGTCGCGGCATGATCTCTTTTTTAAAGAGATCGAGGGAGTGGACCACGTTGTCGTGGGTCATGTTGCCGATGTGAAACATGCCCATGAAGTGATCGGCGCCGACTTGTTTCATTTGCTGTTGAATTTGTTTTGCGACGCTATCGGGATTGCCCGCGATGAAATAGCCGCTGTTAACGAGGCCGTCGTGATCCATCTTGGAAAAATCTAAGCGGTCGCGGTTGCCAGGGCGGAAGTAATTGAAGGACCGCTCCGATATCAGGGCTGCCGTCAACTTCTGATCCACGGCTCCTTTGTTGAGCGCTTCGTTGAAGCCTCGATTGAAAACTGAAAAAAAGTACTCCATCGCCGGCGCGGAAATTCGCGCGCCTTTTGCTCGGTCTCGTCAATATAAATATGGCGGCAAAGAATGAACTTGTCCGGACCGGCGTCCCAGCCCGCTTCTTTCGCCTTGGTCCGGTAATAATTGAAAGTGTCTTCGATCTGTCCGGTCGTCTGATAGACCTGTGCGCACGGTAGTTGCCGTTTGACGCACCACTCGACAGACTCGGCGCTGCGCGCAGCAATCCAGATCGGCGGGTGCGGCTGCTGTACCGGCCGCGGCCAGATCGCACAGTCTGTGAGATTGAAAAATTTTCCGTGGAAGCTCCAGACCGGATTGTTCCAGGCGGTCGTGATCAGATCGTAGGCTTCTTCAAAACGGCCGCGCGATTCTTCGGGGTTTACGCCGTACCAGATATATTCCGGCGGAATGCCGCGCACGAAGCCGGCGATCAACCGGCCGTTGCTCAGGCAGTCGATCATCGCGTATTCCTCAGCGACCCGAACCGGATGATTACGCAGGGGCAGAATGTTGCCGAGCACGCCGATCTTGATCTTCTTAGTTTTTTGACTGAGCGCGGCGGCGATGAGATTCGGCGAGGGCATCGTGCCGTAGGCGCTGTAATGGTGCTCGTTGAAG
Organism: uncultured delta proteobacterium; assembly: GCA_963811315.1. Classification (GTDB taxonomy): domain Bacteria; phylum Desulfobacterota; class Binatia; order UBA9968; family UBA9968; genus DP-20. The sequence goes on along the minus strand of CAWERH010000086.1, from coordinate 19,884 downwards.
ACCACGCCGTCGAAGCCCAACTCTTCGCAGTAAGTCATTTCCTCGAGGTGTTCGGCATAGTTCGCCGCGCCTTTCAGCGGATCGAAGAAATTGCTCGGCACCGGCGTGCGCGGCGCTTCTTTGGGCACATGGGGATAGGCGAGGAGATCGAAGTTATAAAGTTTCACTTAATCGTTGCTCCTTACGGCGAACTTCGCGGGATGCTAACATCGCGGTTCGCACGGGTCAATCTGCTTGGATTGAAGTCATGGATCGAGGATCGAGGTTGGAAGATGGAGCGATCGCGATGTTCAATCCGTCGCATCTTCGATCCTCGACGATCTCTTCGAGGCCGGCTATTTATAGTATCCTTCCTTGACCAGTTGATCGACCAGGCTGGTGTCGACGAACGACGCAGCATTCGCGGTTGCCGCCTTTGGCGTGTTTTTTTTGATCGCTTCGAGCGTGGTTTTGACGGTCTCGACCTGCGGCCGATGGATGCGGTCGGTCCAACGTTTGAACTGATTGTAAGCGTATTCCGTTTCGTCGCGGGGTCGGCCCAGATACTCTGTCATGATCTCGATGGTTTTATCCTTTTGATCGAAATAGAACTTCGACGCTTCGGCGGTTGCCCGCAGCAGACGAAGAACGTTGTCGCGATTGCTTTTTAAATACGAAGCCGGAACCAATTCGCCGTTTTGCTGCCACGGGATTCCCAGGCCGGGCAGGGCGAGCAACATTTCGTAGCCGCGTTTTTCCGCGATCAAATCAAAAGGCGGCGCAAGAATGCCGAATTGCACTTCACCTTTTTCCATGGCGGCCAAAATGCTCGCCGGATCGGCGTTGGAATGCTGCACCAGTTTCACATCTTTTTCCGGATCGATTTTCAGGCGATTCAAGGCGAAGCGCAGCGCCGTGTCGGGGATCGTGCCGAAGGGCGCGCCGACGTGGCCGGTCTTGCCTTTGAGGTCTTCGATCTTTGCGAATGCCTTTTTGCGCCATGATCTTGTAGGGAAAAACATTGACCCACGAAGCGACCAGCTACAAACGGCGGCGCGCCTTCCAAGGTCGCGGTCACGAAAGCGGCGGCGCCCGCGCCGGTAGCCATCTGCATTTTTCCCGCGAGCATCGCTTGCACGGCGGCGGTGGTGTTGGTCTTGATGATTTCGACGTCGAGGCCATGCTTTTTATAGAAACCTTGATTGACGGCGATGCGTGAAAAGCCCGGCGCCGGGATTGACGCCGGCCTGGCCGACCGTCATTTTCCGCAGAGCGTCGGCGGCGTGGCTGGCGCCGGCGAACAGCAGCACAAAAACCAAAGAGCAGATCTAACCGGGTCGATTTCATTGCACGTCTCCTCAAAACTGGCGACCGAGAAATTATTTTTGCGGCTTCCATTTGTCCAAGCGCCGCTCGACGGATTTGAGCAATTCGTTTAGCCCGGCGCCCAGGCCGGCGATGATAATGATCGGCACGAACATCGCGGCCATTTGAAAACGCTGCGCCGCGACGGAGCTCAAGTAACCCAGACCCGGTGGCCGCGCCATACTGCTCGGCAACGACGATGTACACCAGCGCGCGCCCGAGAGCGACACGCATGCCGGCGACTAGATAAGGCAGCGAACCGGGCAGCGACACTTTGAGAAAAATCTGGCTGTCTTTCGCGCCGAAGGCCCGCGCCATGGTAATCAAACGGGTATCGGTATTGGCGATGCCGACCATGGTATTGATCAGAATCGGAAACACCGCGGCGAGGATCGTCATGATGATCTTCGAAATCGAGCCGAGGCCGAACAGCATGATGATCAACGGCAGCAACGCGATCAACGGCGTCGCGTAAATGCCGGACAAAAGCGGATCGAACGTTTTGGAGACGTTTTTGTACCACCCCATCGGCACGCCGAGCACCACGCCGAGTATAACCGACACGACGAAGCCGATGGTGAAGTTCGTCAGGCTGAACCACATGTGCTCCCAGATGGTGCCGTTGGCGAACAGCTCGTATCCTTTAGCAAGGATTTTGCTGAACGGCGGGAAATAAAAAGGATTGATGATTTCGAAGCGGGTGCAGAGCTCCCACGCCCCGAAGAATGCAACGACACCGAGGACGCCCAGCCAATCCGATAGTACCTCGCGGCCACGTTGCCACCATCGATTGGTGGTTAACGGTTCGATTCGTCGACAGAGACGAGATCGATGGCGTCTTGTTCGTGTTTGGCCGTTGGATGCTCCTCTCATGGCTGAGTGCCCCAGAATCTATTCGCCGTAGGTCGCGGCTGTCAAGCAGCACGAAGCATGCTTCGTGCATTCAGATCTCAAATTTCATATTTCACAGAGGCGGCTGTGAAATCTGAGATTTGCCATTCGATATTCCGAGCCAAGCGCGCGACTACTCCCAGCGCTTCATCGTCGCGAAGTCGTAATTCACCGAGCTGTCGGCGTCGAAACGCCAAATGGCGCGGTCTTTTTTCCATTCGCCGGCGAAGGCGGATTTGAGAAACGATGTGATCTGATTCCATGCCGCATCGCTTTGCTCGCGGCGATAGCGGCCGGGCATGGTGTCGTTCAGAAAACCGTGCGGCGCGCCGGCGTAGATGCGGATGTCGAAGCTCTTTTTTGCTTGGGCGAGCACGGAAAACATGCGCACAATGTTGTCGCGATGAATCAAATTGTCGAGCTCGCCAAACACGGCGGTCAGGGGGCAGGAGATTTCCTGCAAGAGCTTCTCGATAGATTCCGGACGCATCGGATGACTTTTCCAGTCGGCGTCATACACCGCGCCATAAAGCACCACCGCCGCGCTAAATAGATTGCGCTTCGCCGCGGCCAATATCGGTTGGCGGCCGGTCTGGCACACTCCCGACATGGCGATTTTGGTCATGTCCGCTTCCGGAAGCGCGTGCAGGTAAGCGACGACGGCGTCGAGATCGACCAGCACTTGTTCGTCGCTCAGATCACAGCGGTCATCGCCGCGCGCCAAAGCTTCGCGGTCGCCGGTAAATCGGGAAAAGAAGTCCGGCACGATGGTGACGTAACCGGCGTCGACGAATTTTTGCCCAAGATCCGTCGTGTGTTCGACGATGCCGTAGCGCTCGTGCAGGTGGATCACCACCGGCTTTTTGCCCGCGCCGCCGGGTGTTCCGAGAAAACCGTTCATTCGATTATCGATTTTGATAGGTGTGAGCATATTTCTCTCCTTGCTATTTCCATTTGTGTTGCGATGGCAGGTTGAGGCCGTAAATAGATCCGGCGGTGGTGAAGACCGCGGATTTCTTCATGTTGATTGTTTCTAGTCTCTCAAGATGTTTTTTAGCTTCTCGATGATTTCGGGCGGCTGATTCACGGCCTTCTTGGCAGTCGCCTCAAGCTCCGGCCCGCTGACGTATTCAACGTCCCACTCGCGCTTTTTGGTTTCGGCGAGAAAGTCCGGGTCGGCGATCATTTTGGCGAATCCGTCGCGGAGAATCTTGATTCTATCCGCCGGCACGTTGGGCGACGTAATAAGCGGCCGGCCAATGGCGCCCGGCGAGAGCAGCACCGACGCGAAGCGCTTGAGCGGTTCCGGCGTCTTGTGCTTGTCCATCAACTCATAAATGGTCGGCGTGTCCGGAAACAGCGGGTCGCGATTTTGCGCGCCTTGGACCAGCGCGCGGACAAAGCCGCGCTTTAGCCACGAACGGCCGGGCTCGCGCAGAAAGGCTTCCTTGGTGATGGCGTAGCAGTGCACTTCGCCACGTTCGATGGCGACCTCCACGTCCCGATTGCCGGGATAACCCAAGACGACCTGAATTTTCGCGCCGAGCGATTCTTCGATGAACTTCGGAAAATAATGACCGGTGGCCCCGGTGCCGGTGGTGCCGCAGCGCGGCGGCTGCGCGGCCTTTTGAATGTCTTCGATGCTTCGATAGGGAGTGTCCGCGCGCATCGTCAGGACTTCGAAGTTGCGCACCGGCGAACCGATCCAGCCGAACTTGGCCCAGTCGAATTTGACTTCTTTAACTCCCATCAACTGGTCGAAATACAGACCCGATGAAATCATCGCAAGCGTGAGCCCGTCGGGCTTCGCGACATTGTAGAGTTGATTGGCGGCGATCATGGAGCCGCCGCCGGCAACATTTTGCACGATCAGATCAGGATTGCCCGGAACATACTTGCTCATATATTGCGTGTAGAGCCGCGCCCAAAGGTCGATAATCCCGCCGGCGGTGAAGCCGACGACGATCTTGATCTGTTTGCCTTTGAAAAAAGGCTCGGATTGGGAATGGGCGCCGCCAGTAAACGCGATCATCACCAGTAACCCAACAAACAGTGCAATGCATTTCCTCATGGGAGTTCCTCGTCTACAACGCTGACTCTAGCGTTTGTAGAGCCGGTCGTAAAACTTTTCGTCATCGAGCTTTTTGACGAAGCTCGTGTCCATGAACTCTTCCGGCTTCATGGTCTTGGCTTTGGGAATGCGCTTGGCGTATTCGTCCAGAACGGTTTGGATGCCGGCCGCGCTCGGATAGGGCTTCTCGGGCAAGGTTTTCAGCGCGACCTCGCGGTAGGTTTCATCGAGCGCTTCCATGTCGTCAGTTTTGAGATAGCGCGACAGGATTTTCAACGAGGCGGCTTTCTCGGTCTTATAATAATGAATAGCCTTCGCTCACGGCCTCAACGACGGCCAAAATGATGTCGGGACGGTCTTTGATATAACCGCGCATCGCGGTCAGACAAGTGAGCTGGTAGGGGATATTGAGCTGCGCCATGTCGATCAAGGTATTGTAGCCGAGCTTGCGCGCGGTGAGCGTAAACGGCGGGGTGATGATCGTCGACTGCACCTGCTTGGCTTGCAGGGCGGTGAAGCGCGCGGTTTGCGCGCCGATTTGCAGCATCGTCACATCCTTATCGGCATTGAGACCCAGCCGGCCCAGCGCCATGCGCACGCCCAGGTCGGTGGCGCTGCCGAAACGGCTTACCGCAACCGAAGTGCCCTTGAGCTGGGACACCTGCTTGAGCTCCGGGATCGAAATCAGACTATAAGGAAACGTGTTGAGAAAACTCGCGAACATCACGTTGTCGATGCCCGAGAGTTTGGCGCCGGCGGATGCAGCGCCATCGGAAACATTGATCGCCACATCGCCGCTGACCATCGCTTGAATGCCTAACGAGCCGCCGCTGGTGAAAATCATTGTCACGTCGAGTCCGTGCTTGCGAAACAAACCGGTCTCCTTCGCGATGATCGCCGCAGCTTGATACGGACTCGTTGCGGTATAGGCAACGTTGATTTTTCGCAGCTGCGCTCCGGCCGAAGCGTTGCAAGCCAGCGTCGCCGCAACAATGAATAAAATCCGTCTCCAGGGCATATCTTCCTACAACCTCACGACTAACGGTAATGACATTTCTTGTGGTGGTTTTCCGTAGAGCGCCAAGACTGCCGAACTCGGATCAGCTTATTTCCTTTTTCAGGGCAAAACGCAAGTTGCCAGCAAAGAAGTTCTCGCGGTCGTCGCGGTGGCGTTCCTTGTCGGAAATTGTCTGGCGCGAGGCAATGAATCTATCGAGCTATTCCTTCAAAAACCGCAAGCCGGACAAATGCTTGCCGCGCCAAATAGCGGCTTTTTATTTTGGCACGCTCTTTGAGACTGAAACAGAACTATTCGAACGTCCGAGTAGTCCCGACAAATAATCCTGCACAATCGGAGGGAGAAATGGATTCACAAACACTACTGATTGTCCTCATTACGGTCGCGATCTGCGCCCTCATCGGCGTCGGCGTCTGGTTTGCCGTGAGCAAAATGAGATCGCGCCGTCTCAAGGAGCGGTTCGGACCCGAATATGATCGGGTCGTCGATCAGCTTCAAGATCGCCAACTCGCGGAAGCGGAATTGCAAAATCGCAAAGAGAGAGTGGACAAATACACGATTGTTCCGCTGTCGGAGCGCGACCGCGCGAACTATGACCGAGCGTGGATGGATGTCCAGCGACGCTTCGTCGATGATCCGCATGAAGCCGTGGTTGCCGGTGACAAGCTGATCTTTGAAGTTATGGAGAAACGCGGCTATCCCGTAAACGGCTTCGAGCAGGCGGCCACCGATTTATCGGTGGATTACCCCGAGGTCGTTACTCATTACCGCGCCGCGGCCGTCATTGCCGGCCGCAACCGGACGGGAGAGGCTGGAACGGAAGAGCTTCGGCAAGCGCTGGTTCACTACCGGGCGCTGTTCCATGAGCTCTTGGAAGCGCCGCCATCTCCAACGGCTCGGGAGGAAAGGGCCTCCAATCGTATGAGTAATGAATTTAGGTTGCCGCGACTTAAAAACCGCAGAGGAGGATTAAGCTCATGAGCGTAGTTCGAGAAAACCCCAATGCTAATTCAAATCCATCGCCGGAGGGCAAATTGCGCACTGCCGATATCGCGGGCGCCGGAAAGGCCGAGGCGGAAGATTTTATTGAAGTCGAAGCCGTGCCAGAGAGGGCGGAGCAGGATCACACGCCGCTCTTCAGCAGCGAATTGAACCAAGACTTTCGCGCCCAATGGCAAAATGTACAAACCGGCTTTGTCGACGAACCGCGAGCGTCCGTCGAACGGGCTGACGAGCTGGTCGCTCAAGTTATGCAGCGCCTGGCGCAAAGTTTTTCTGACCAGAGAAAAGAACTCGAGAAACAATGGGACGCCTCTGACGAAATTTCCACCGAAGAATTGCGGCTCGCCCTGCGACGATATCGCTCCTTTTTCGAGCGTTTGCTTTCGATTTGAACTTGCGACACGAACGCTGCGCGCGCGCCGGACGTTTTCGAGCGTCCGGCGCGGCAAGGCGGATCTATTTTTCCGGCTCGTATTGAAGATTGTCGCGGATCAGGTTGGAAATTCCGCGCGCGATGGGCCGGCGAATTTCTTCGCCCACGTGAGCCAGCCCGCCGAGCGCGCGGCCGAGAATCGCGAAGCTCTTGGACATCTGCCAGTGGATACCCATATCGAGCGAAATGGCGGCAATAGCGCCCGTGACGTTGACCGGCAAGTGCTTGCCGACTTTTTGGTCGGCGATCTTGCCAATTTTTCTAAGCAATTCGCAATAGCGTCCGTAGACTTGGGTTTCCTGAGCCACTTCGAACAGCCTTTCAGCCCGCGGATCGCCGCCGGTGTGAATACCATGGCCGATGCCGGGAATGAGTTGATTATTTGCCAAACGCTTCTCGACGGTTTTCAGCGCGACGGCGTCGAGGTCGGTTTCCTTCGATTCCTTGGATAAAGCATCGTTCAACATTTTCGCGCAGTGCTCCGAAGAGCCGAGGTGGACGCTGCCGGCGCCGAGAATGGCGGCCGCCACGGCACCCTGGATCGCTTCCGGAGCGGAGTGAAAAGTCATGCGCGCCGCGGCCGCGCCGGTGGTCATGCCGTGATCGACGAGGACAATCAGCATGGTGTCGATCATGCGGCCCTGCTCGGGTGTCGGCAGGCGCCCTTCGAGCATCAAGAAAACCATTTGCGCAAAGCTGATCTTGCCCAATAAATCCTGATTCAAATCGTAGCCGCGCACAAAGATCCGATCGAGCTCGGCTCGGCCCATCGATGAAACGAGTTTCGGTGTATCAGCCATGATTTCCTCCAAACTATGGTTCACGTCTTCAGTCTAAAGGCTCGGAGTTAACGGGATAGGCCGCTTCCCGAGCTCCAAACGCTCGACGATTTTGGTTAATCCAAACGCAAGATTCGCGCGGCGTTTTCGCCCATGATTTTTCGTTTACTTTCGGCGTCGAGATCCGCGCGGTTCAAAATCATGTCGGTGACACCGGGAAAGGTCGCGTCCCAATGCGGATAGTCCGACGCAAAAACCACGCGGTCGGCGCCGATGGACGAGATCACTTCGCCCAAACGGGTTTCGTCGGCTTCAAACGACACAAAGCATTGGCGGCGAAAATAGTCGCTCGGTTTCATTTTGAGCCACGGCACTTGGAAGGGCAAAACTTCGTAATGCTCATCCATGCGCCAGAGCCAGTAGGGCAGCCAACCGGCGCCGGCTTCGAGAAACACACATTGCAACTCAGGATTGCGTTCCAGCGCGCCTCGACAGATTAAACCCAAGCTGGCGAGCATCTGCTCCAGTGGGTGGGAGATCGTATGGGTGAAAAACCATTGGCCGGCGAAGCGATCGGCGCCGGCGGTGGGTAGAAATGCACCCGAGCCTTCGTGCACCAGGAGTGGCACGCCGAGCTCGACGATCGTTCGGTACAATGGATCGTAGTAAGGATCGTCGATGTTGCGGCCTTTTATTGGATTAGGCCGCACGAAGACGCCCTTGAAGCCGAGTTCCTTGATGGCGCGCTTGGCCTCAGCGATCGCGAGATTGACATCTTGCACCGGCACGACGGCCACCCCCATCAGGCGTTGACGATCCGCGCGCGCAATAGTCATAGAGCCAATTGTTGTAGGCGCGGCAGAGCGCGGCGGCGTAGGCTTCTTCCAAAACGGAAGTCAGATAAAGGCCCGCCGAAGGAAAGAGCAAGCCGCGCTCGATGCGATCGCGATCCATCGCCTGCAAGCGTTGCTGGGCATTGGTCGCCAAATGACGATTCTCGTTGACCGGCGAACCGTCTTCTTTGATCCGAAACGGCGATTCGTCGGGACGGCGATGATGGCGCTCGCCTTCCAGACGAAAGAGCAATTGGCCGTTGGCAACTTTTTCGATTTGCGGCGCGCGCGCGCGAAATGGCGCTTCCAGATATTTTTCGAATAAATCGTCGGCCTCGCGCACGTGGCCGTCGACGTCGATGATCCTCATATCATTGTTTGGCATTGTTATCTCCGTTCTCGCAGGACTTCCTCCACGACCGTGGCATCGACGACGCGATCGAGCGGCAAATCCGGTTTGCCCTGTTGATCGAGCACGGTCTTGATGGCTCCCGGAAGTGGTTTTACATCATCGATGATCAACCGTGAATAGATCGAATGGGACTCCAAGGCCGCGGCTTCGTCGAGGCCGAAAAATTTTTGCAGGAATGCCACGGTTTCCGCCTTCTGACTCTTGATCCAGCGCAGTGTGTCAAGTTGCGCCCGGATCATGCGCTTCACTTGTTCCCGCTCCTGCTGGATCTTGCGGATCGAAGTGCCGATGCCGACGGTCGCCATATCGAGGCCATCGGCGGCCGAGCCCAAGAGCATGTAGCCTTGACGTTTGGCGACGATGAAAAACGGCAGAGACAATGCCGTCGCATCGATTTGGCCGGAATGGATAGCTGGAAATCGGGTGTCGGAGCCACCCATGTTCACAAAAGTGTAATCGCGCGGATCCAGGCCCGCGCGGCGGATTAGATGGCGCGCAACGAAATCATCCGCCGCACCGATGGTGACGGCGATAGTTTTGCCTTTCAAGTCGGCGATCGACTTAAACTGCGGGCGCGCAACCAGCGTGTGGAACGACGTTCTCAGGGACAAGCTAACCAGCCGCACGGGCGCTCCGGAAATGCTGCCGCGCAAGATCGTGCTGGCGCCGAACGCGTAGTCGATCTCGCCGGCCTGAAGCGCGCCGATCGTCAGCGGCGGACGCATCGCGATGATTTCCGCATCGAGGCCGTGTTGGCGATAGAAACCGCGCTCCTTGGCGGCCCAGGTATCGAGAAAGCCCAGGGACTTGGACGAAACAGCGATACGAACCTTTTCACTGCCACGATCGGCCGCGGCGCCGTCGCCGATGACTGCTGCCAGCAATGGGATCAAGAGAATTAGCGCTGCTCGCCGGTAGAACTTTATCGTCATGCTCAGATGCTCTGTATCCAGACCATCCGCATATTGCAAACGAGTTTTGCCGGCGAAGCTAGGACTTTCTATGAAGAATTTTGCGCCATCGTGGCGACCGCGTACTGGTTCAGTTTGACGTGGCCTCGCGAAACGGCAGTGGTTTGTATTTGTCCGTCGGACGGGCGACCACATAGGGTCGCCCCTACAAAATTATCTATACCCGGCCACGATTCTGGTTTCGGTTGATCGCGCATGCAGCGCGGTCACGGCCTTCGTGGCAACGCTGGACGGGAAACTTCCTTGAGCGTGTCGCCGACCAGTTCCTTTTCTCCCGAATGAACCGCGAGATCGCCGAGCGACACAATGCCGACCAGTTCTTGATCACGATTGAGGATCGGCAAACGACGGATTTGCTTTACGTCCATGAGACTCAGCGCTTCTTCGATTTCTTGATCTTCGTAACAGTAGGCGAGGTCGGTTGTCATAATCTCGGAAACTTTAGTGGTTGCGGGGTCATAGCCATCGGCGATGGCCCTGATGGTGATGTCGCGATCCGTGAGCGTGCCTTTTAAGGTTTCGCCATCGCAGATCGGCACCAATCCGACGTCGAGACTCTTCATTTTTGCCGCCGCTTCTTGCAACGACGCGTCCATATCGATGACTTCGACATCTCGCGTCATAATATCTCCGAGCTGCATAAACACCTCCGGCGTTTTGCTAAGAACCGATATTCCAAATAGTTCGATTGGTGAATTGCAGATCGAGAACAGCAAGGAATGTACCAGCACCTGGACCCATGCACTTTAGTTAACTCTGTTGAATATGGAAGGTCAAAAACAGATCGAAAGCGCTGAATTGTCGGCACCAAGGATTCATGCGAGGCCGTAGGCAGTTTGTCTTTCCTGTCTGAATTTTTCTATCACCGACGATATGCTCCGACTGAAAGCTCCTACAGTGAACGGCCTTTCATTACTTGCCGATTTTCGATCGTCTATTGCGCAGGGCGACAGCAGCAAGATAAAGTTACCGGCGATCATGCGACTTAGCGAGCTTCGAGTCACTGTATTGCTTCTGCTGTTAGTATTCGGCTGGCCGCTGATTCAGCCATACGACGCCGTTAGCGCCGACAAACTTCGCGTCAGCAATTGCTATATCGGCGGCGGCATTTTGCCGCTGTGGATGGCCAAAGATGCCGGCTATTACGAGCGCGAAGGTCTCGACGTCGAGCAAATCTGGGTTCAAGGCAATCCCGCGACCGCGGCCCTGATCGCCGGCGAAATTGACGTTCTATATTGCATTCCGCACAATACGATCGCCGCTATTGCTGGTGGCGCCGACCTGCTGTTCGTCGCAAGCAATTACAATCGTATGCAGTACCGGATCGTTGCCGGCCAAGGAATCGATAGGATGGAACAGCTCAAGGGAAAGATCGTCGGGGTCGCGCGGATTCACGATGTCGCGCACTTTTATCTGCGGCTGGCGCTCAAGCCCTTCGGCATGACCGATCGGGACATTCAGATGGCTGCAGTAGGAGGTCAAAGCGATCGAGTCTTGGCGCTCAAAAACGGCCGGGTCGCGGCGACGATCCTAAATCCCGCCAACGCTCTGGTGCTGGAAAATTCCGGTTTTAAAACCATTCTCGACATGGAAACGCTCAATTTCCCGGTTATCGGTAACGCCACCGCCGTGCGCCGCAATATGCTGAAAGAGCGCCGGCCATTGGTGGTGAAATTCGTTCGGGCGTTGGTTAAGAGCATGAAGCGAATCCACGAAGATCCGGAGCTGAGCAAGAAAGTCTTGGCGAAAAACCTGCGACTGCAAGATAAAGCGATCATCGAAGAGAATTACCGGTTTAATTCCGGGAAAAATTTGGAAACCTTTCCCACGCTGCCACTCGATGGCCTGCGCTATGCCATCGACTCGTTGATCCCGACGGTGCCAGCGGCGAAAAATCTGAAAGCCGAATCTCTTATCGATCCAAGCATTCTTGCCGAAGTCGGTAAAACGACGCCCTAGGGCGTAAAATTTTACGCCCCTACCCGTTATCGAAAGAGTTTTTTGATCCAACCCGAGTCTTCGAGTTTTTTGATCACGCTGTTGTCCACCATGGTTTTCGCGTCGAAGCGGCTCAAATCAGGCTGATCCTCGGCGAGCGTGCTCACTTGGCCCTGCAATTGGGCGACCGAAGCATAGGGCGGGATTTCGGTTTGCGTCGTCAAGCTGCGCCAGGCTTCTTCCAGTTGCACGTCGTCGGAGTTCCGGGTGTATTTGCCGATAATTTCTTTCGTTTCTTTTTTCTGGCGCAGAATGAAGTGCACCGCCTCCAGCCACGCCATCGTGAAGTTATCGACCGTGGCGGGTCGCGCTTTGAGCAGTTTGCGCGTGGTGATCAAGCAGCGCACGCCGGCGGGAAGCTTGAGATCCTCGATGTCGAGCAGGCGCTTGTAGCCCTCCTGCTCCAGCACCAGATTATTCGGGCGGTTAAGTATGCTCGCGACGGCGAGCCCTTGACGCAGCGCCGCGACCCGCTCCGGTTGCAAACCGGTTTGCACCAAGCGCACGTCTTTGAGACCGATCCCATAGCGCTTCAAAATGTCGCGCACGTAATAATACGTCTGATCGCCGGGTCTGCTGATGGCGATGGTCTTGCCGCGCAGTTGCTCCATGCGGCTGATCGATGGATGGGCGATGAAGACGTAATCGATCACTTTGTTGGCCAGGCAACCCAGCAGCGTCACGTCGCCGCCTCGGGCGGCGTAATTGATAAATGGCGCTGCGCCGGATTGGACGAACTCGATGTCGTTATTGGCCAATGCGGCGATCGTCGGCACTGTGCCGCGCATGTAAACCAGGCTGGCGTCAAGGCCGTATTTGTCGAAGATGCCTTTGTCTTTCGCTACCCAGAAAGGCGCGTAGGCCGCGGCGATGCTGGTGTACACGGCGGTGACGCGCTCGGCTGCCACGGACAACGATGGCAACGCTAGCAAGGCGGCGGAGAGCAGCAGATTCGCAAATATCTTCAAAGCTGGCGGTAACTCCTATGCGATGAATTGGACTGATGGCGATTCGACAACTTGTCGTTGGTCAATGCAGGACGGATTTTACATCGTGCTGGATTCAATTCAACCAAGGTAAATAGTTGAACGATCGCGGTGATCTCGATAGATTCGCCGCCATCTCAGGCGGCTTTCAAAGGAGTTTCCCATGATTCACTACGCGCCTAAATTGACTTTCGGTCCTGAAACCGCGGATTGGCAGGAGCGGCTCAATCCCGAGCGCATGCGCCGCCGGCGCGTGGAGCGGGCGCAGATGATCATGAAAAAGCATGGCGTCGCCGCGCTGCTCGAGGCCAATCATCACAACATCCGCTATCTCACGGCGCTCAGAGGTTTTATCTACCCGATGTGCCGTTACGTGCTGTTTTTCGCCGAGCACGATCCGGTGATGTACGAGCACAACGGCTACTACCATCAGATGCCGGACCAATGCCCTTGGATCAAAGAGTGGCGACCCGCGCATTCGTGGCTGAGTGGCGCGCCGGGGCCCGAGGCTTGCGCGGATGAAGCGAAGGCCTTTGCGGGCGAGATCAAAACGGAGTTGGAAAAACGCGGCTTGCTCGGCGAGAAGCTCGCGCTCGGCAGCTTCGACGGCAACGCGCGCGAAGCGCTGGTCAACGCCGGCGTGAAGAACCTCGTCGACGGCCGCAATTTGATGCTCGAAGCGCGCATGATCAAGAACGAAGATGAAATCAGCTGCCTCAAGACTTGCGCCGCCATGGTCGACGGCGTGTGGTTTCGCGTCTGGGAAAATCTGAAACCCGGCTTGCGCGACACCGATTTGATGAAGATCGCCTCGGCGGCCGGCTTTGAGATGGGCTTGGAAGGCTCCGTGCCCGGCGGCTGGCGCACGGGACCGACGACTTTCGATCGCGGCCCGCACGCGACCAGCCGGGTGATTCAATTCGGCGATATGGTTTATGGCTCCTACTGCGGCGCGACTTACATGGGCTACGGTAGTTGCACCTACCGCACATTTATCGTCGGCCGAAAACCAACGAGCAAGGAACAAGATTGGTACAAAGAGGTGCGCGATCGCCTCGACGCCGTGATCGGCGAGATCAAACCCGGCAAAACCACGGCGGACGCGGCCAAGCATTTTCCGCCGGCGACCAAGTGGGGTTACAAGAGCGAAGTGGAAATCCTCGCCAGCGAAATCGGCCACGGCATCGGGCTCGGCACCAACACGGGCTACGATATTCCGATCATCAATCGGCTCTGGTCCTTCGATCACCCGCAGGTCTTCGAAGAGGGCATGACCATCGCCGTCGAATCGCGCGAAGGCGAAACCCGGGTCGGCGGCGCGCGTCTGGAAAACATGCTCGTTGTGACCAAGAACGGCGCCGAGATTATGGACTATTTCCCGCGCGACGAAATCTTAGTCGCGCCGCGCTAAGCGCGCGTGAGAGAAAACCCGATCGGTTAGAATCTCAATTGCTATCGTGAATGATTTCTTTTGGGTCGGTCGCTTAGGCAACTATCGAGTAGCGTTTGCAGGCGGAGTTGCGCGGCGCCGCGTTTGAGCCGTTCAATGTCCAGTTCGCTCGGTTTTGCAGCTAGCAGAGCCCGCACGTCGAGTATGTCTTGGGGCCCGCCGGCATCGAGCTTCAACAGAATCAGATCCTCGGGGTGAAGCACATACATGCGGAGTCTGCCCGACTTTACCTCCAATCGACGCTGCAGGGCCTCTTGGTGCCATCGCTTATGCGCCCAAAGGATGTCGGTGCCCAATCGCCCCATGGATTTGGGAAACTCGATTCTCAATAGCAAGGGTATGGGATCGTCGCTGTCGCCTACACGCCAATCCACGGTGCAGCGTTTTTTTTGTAAAAACCTCTTCAGCCCGTCACGCACGCGCGAGTCGCCGATGGGACTGGGATCGCTATTGGCTAACAAATCGACGTCTCTGGGTCGCTCTGACAGCGCCCCACGTGGATACAGCCAGGCCGCCGATGAGCGCGAAGTCAATAGGAATATCTAGCGTTACCGATGCTTCTTCTAAAAACTTTCTTAGCCGGCCTAGGGCGGGAACGAATCGTTGCTCCATCACCGACGGTTTTGCGCGGCTCGGCGCAGCTCCATGCACAGATCCGAGAGGGCGCAGGCTAATCGAAGATTTTCCCCGGGCGTGAGACGAAGAAACGTTTTCGATTTGACGAGAGAGGGCTTGCGGCGCTGCCGTTGATTGAATGTGAGCGGCGCCATTCGATGGGATGTTTTCACTGCAGCCATGACCAAGAAAATACCAGATCGGCGGTGAACTTGCGAGGAGAAGATCGACGACTGGCAGCCAATATCGCGACGTAGTTTGCATTGCATAGTCCACCGTGGAAGATTAGCCGCGAGGAATTGATCCGTGCCGTTTGGTGTGCTCAAAGATATCACCGTCATCGAATGTTCGACCTTCGTCACCGGCCCGTATGCGACGGCGCTGCTAGCCGATCTCGGCGCGCGCGTGATTAAAATCGAATTGCCGCCGGAGGGCGATCCTTATCGTTACTTCGCGCCGGACCCGTTCTTTAGTTTCAATTTCGCCCATCTCAATCGCAACAAGGAAAGTTTGGTTCTCGATCTCAAGGCGCCGGAGGGCAAAGCAGTTTGCCTGGAGCTGCTGAAAACCGCCGATGTGTTCGTGGAGAATTTTCGCCCCGGCACGGCGGACCGCCTCGGCATCGGCTGTGAAACTTTGCAGGAGCTAAATGCTAAATTAATTTACTGTTCGATCAGCGCGTTTGGTCAAAGCGGTCCGTACGCCGAGAAGCCGGGGTTCGATACTTTAGGCCAAGCGATGAGCGGATTGTTGAGCTTGCTCAGCGACCCCGACGATCCCAAGGTGATGGGCATGGCGGTATCCGATTACGTGACCGGACTTTCCGCCGGCTACGGCATTCTCGGCGCGCTGTTGGCGCGGCAAAAATCCGGCGCCGGCTGCCGCGTGGAAACTTCGCTATTACAGGCGACGCTTTCGTTCATCGGCGAAACCGCGGCTGGCTACTTGCGCACCGGCAACGTGCCAACCCGCATGGCAAGAGTGAAAAATGCCCATGCTTTTGCTTTCGTCTGCAAGGATGGCCGGCCGCTGGCAATTCACTGCTCGGTGCCGGAAAAATTCTGGTTGGCACTGCTGAAGGCGGCGGACCGCATGGATATTGCCAGAGACGAGCGTTTCAAGAGTCGAGACGCCCGGCGGCAGAATTACGAAGCGCTCGAACAGGCCCTAGCGCCGACTTTCAAAAACAAAACGCGCGATGACTGGCTGAAAATTTTTGCCGCCGACGATGTTCCGGCGGTGCCGCTTTACAACGTCGCCGAGGTGCTCGACGATCCGCAGGTCAAACATCTCGGTCTAACAGAAACGGTAGAACATCCTCAGGCCGGCACCTGGCAATTTGTCGGCGGGCCGGTGCGTTACGACAATTTAACCAAAGAAAAATCCACCGCGCCGCCACTGGTGGGCGAACAGAGCGGTAAAATTTTGCGCGAGCTGGGCTACGACGAACAGTGCATTGACAAGCTCATCGCCCAGGGCGTGACGCGGGCCGTTCCATAGGTCGAATTTCGTGCGTCACGATCGCCGCAACTCCAAGTGACCCAAGTCTTTTGTTCATGAAACTAACGCGCGTGATCGCTTGGTTATTTTTGCTGCTCGTGTTGGCGTCTGCGGCACAGGCGGCCGCCCCCATTGTCATAACCGGGACGACGCCGGAAATTTTCAAACAATTTTCCGAGCATGTCGTCAAGATCGAGGTTGTCGAAACCGGTTCGTCGGCGAAAGCATCGATCGGCACGGGGTTTTTTGCCAACGGCGACGGTCAGATCGTCACCAACTATCACGTCATTTCGAAATTGATTCATTCGCCGGATCGGTATCGCATCGACGTTACCGGCGTGGCCGGGCAAACCAACCGGCGAGGGTGATCGGCATCGACGTGGTTTACGATCTCGCGGTGCTGCGCACGAGCCGGACCAACAAGGGCTATCTGACTCTGGAATCGAAAACCGTCGATCAAGGCACGCGGCTTTATTCTCTCGGCCATCCGCGCGACCTGGGTCTGACGATTGTCGAGGGAACCTACAATGGACTGCTGAAGCACACGCTCTATCCGAAGGTGCACTTCACCGGGTCGCTCAATCCGGGCATGAGCGGCGGACCGACCCTGACGCAAGCAGGCCGAGTTGTCGGCATCAACGTTGCCACCGAAGGCGAGCAGATCAGCTTTCTCGTGCCGGCGGAGCGCGCCGTCGCGCTGCTCGAAAAAACCGCGAAAGTCGATAACCCGGCGCCGGCAAGTTTTCTCGCCGAAGTCGGCGCGCAGATTCAGGCTAATCAAAAACGTTATCTCGCCGGCATGTTTGCCGAAAAGTCGGCGACGGTCGCGCTCGGCCCCTACAATTTACCGACCAAGCCGGCGGAATTTTTTCGCTGCTGGGCCGATGCGCTGCGGCGCCAAGAATTGCCCTACGCTGCGGTCACTCATGATTGTTCGACCGACGATTACATTTTTGTTTCGAGCGAGCAGTCATCCGGCATCGTGCGGTTTTATCACCAGTTGTTGACCACCCGTGAGCTCAATCCGGCGCGTTTCTTCACGCTTTACTCGGGGCAACTCCAGGCTGGCAATGCCGCGATGTTCGGCAACGAAGAAGAAGTGACGCCCTTTCGCTGCCAGACGCGCAATGTCGGCACCCAGAGCGGTAAGCTCAAAGCGGTGTTGTGCGCGCGCCAGTATATTAAGCTGCCGGGTCTTTA
Organism: uncultured delta proteobacterium; assembly: GCA_963811315.1. GTDB lineage: Bacteria > Desulfobacterota > Binatia > UBA9968 > UBA9968 > DP-20. Next base: position 2,381 of record CAWERH010000086.1, on the reverse strand, counting down.
CGACGCCATTTTCAAGGCTGCGACGCTGGGCTCGCGCAATGCCGGTCTGGTCACCACACTGGCTCTTTCCGGCGTGACCTTCGACAACGTTCAGCTGCTCAGCCGACGTTACATGGAGAACATCCAATGGCGCCGCTAGGCTATCTCGAAGTGCTCGATGCCCGGGGTCATGTCGCGCAGCGGCTGCGCCTCGATCACTTGCCGATCCAGATCGGCCGCGCTTACACCAATGATCTGGTCATTCGACGATCTTATGTGGGTCCGATGCATCTGAGCGTTTTCGCCGATGAGCAGGGCCGATTGATCTGTCGGGACTGCGACAGTGTCAATGGCCTGCGTGCCGGCGCGCGCGGCGATCGAGTGGCGAGCTTGGAACTCCGCTCGGGCAGTGAATTTCGCATCGGCCGCACGGTGCTGCGTTACTGCGCCGCGGATCATCCGATTGCGCCGGCGCTGGTCGATCGCCAGGACCAGATGTCCCTTTGGTTTTCTTCCCAGGCGGCGGTGATTGCCGGATTCGCGGTGCTGACCTTGCTCTGTTTGGAATCGTTCCTCGGCAGTGTCGAGCGCGTCACTGCGGCGCGGGTTGTCAGCGAGCCGCTGATGACCGTATCGATGCTGCTCTTTTGGTCCGGGCTCTGGGCGTTGGCGGGACGCATTGTCGTCAGCCGCTTTCATTTCCCTCAGCATGTGACCATCGGCTGCGGCGCGATCCTCGCTTTCATGGCGCTTAGCGCGGTGGCCGAGTGGACGGAGTTCCTGTTTCCGATTTTTCCCGCGATGTGGTTGGCCGGTCTTGTCGGCTCGGGACTTATTCTCGCGGGACTGGTTTATTTTCATCTGCGCTTCGCGTCGTTGATGCAGCGCGGATCGAGATTGTGGACCGCGTTGGCGGTGAGCGCCGCGTCCATCGGGTTTAGTTTGATTTTGGACATTGCCGCGCGCGCCAAGTTCTCGACGACCATGGATTACATCGGTATCGTCAAGCCGCTGGACGCTGCGTGGCTGCCGGCAATCGGCATCGATCAGTTCATCGGCAACAGCGAAAAGCTAAAAGGCGAACTTGACCGGACTTGGTGCAAAAGGCAAAGGCGAACCAACCGTGAGTCGAGCCCACCCAAAACGTTTTACGATTTGACTTAGATTGGGGCACTGGCTAGTTTACCGAAGATTTCGGGTTCGTTCAAGGTTCAATCGTTCAAAGTTCAACGTTAGAGGGTACAGATATGATTTACGATGTTGAGATCAACTCGGCGGCGCATTACCCGGCGGCGGAAGTGCCAGGGTTGGTTGTGCTCGCTGAACAGGTGGGCTTCGGCGCGTTCTGGAAGGGCGAATCCAACAGCACCGACCCGTTGGTCATGCTCTCGGCCGTAGCGAGCCGAACCAAGACGATCAAGCTCGGCACCGCGATCTACCATATTTACGGCCGCAGTCCGGTGACGCTGGGAATTCAAGCGGCGACGCTGCAGGACCTTTCCGGCGGCCGTTTGTTGCTCGGGCTCGGCGTGGCCAATAAGGCAATTGCCGGTTGGCACGGCGGCGTTTTCGACCGGCCGTTGAAACGCGCGCGCGAGTATATCGACATCGTCCGCAAAGTCGCGGCGGGCGAACGGGTCGAGTACGAGGGAGAAATCTACCAAACCGGCAAACGCTTCCAGCTGTCGTGGAAGCCAAGCCATCCCAATCTGCCGGTCTACCTTGCAGGTCTCGGACCGCAGATGACCAAGCTCGTCGGTAAAATTTCCGACGGCGTGTTCATCAACATGGCGACACCGGCGAAGGTCAAAGAAATCGCCGCGCGGGTGCGCGAGGGCGCCATCGAAGCCGGGCGCGATCCGAGCAAGATCGAGATCATCGCCAAGTCGCGGGTGTCGCTCAACCCCGACAAAAATTTAGCTCGCGCCAAGCTGCGCCAGGTGCTGACCTTCTACAATATCGCCGATCACTACAGCGACATGTTGCGCGGCATGGGTTTCGAAAAAGAAGTCAACGCAATTCATGAGGCGTTTCAAAAAGGCGGCTTCAAAGCGGCTATGGGCGCGCTGACGGATGACTACATGGACAAGCTGCCGGTGGTTCCCGCCAGTGATATTAAAGAGGTCAAAGAAAAGATGAAAGCTTTCGAGGAAGCGGGCGCCACCCGCATGGTCATCCCCTATGTGCCGGTGACCGAGCCGGTGGTCGAGGATGCACGGCGGTTTCTCGAAGCTTGGGGAAAAGCGTAGGCGTGGCTCGTGATCGTGAAACGTGGTCGTGAAAGCCACGAACACGGACACGAAACTCAAATGTTGACCCCAGCGAATCATTGATTTTCATCGAACAAGATCTAGGAGGAGAAAAAGATGTGTGATTTTGCCGCAGATGCGAAGGCCGCGGAG
>CAWERH010000085.1:0-178433 GCA_963811315.1 uncultured delta proteobacterium | reverse complement strand
GGAGCGACAAGAGATTCTTGTGCGACCGTATTCAAAATCATTCATAAGGATGCGCTAGGCGGCTCGCAGCCTTTGTTGATTGTACGTAGGGCGAATCGACAATACGGGACAAGAAGCCTTACTCGATAGCTTTTCCGTGACACTGCGTCTGAGGAAGCGAGCCATGCCGGTGCGCTGCGGCGCCGACAGGACGATCAAGTCACTCGCTTGATTCCTTGCTTCGGAGAGAATCGTTTCGTCGGTATTCCCTACTTCTATTTGTTCATGGACGCGAATGGACCGAAGCAAATCGGCGAAATTCTCGTCGAGAAATCGATGCAGTGCGTCTTGGTATTCTTTTAAGTACGGATCAGGTACGCGAAAAGTGGAATACTGAGCAACCGGCCTCTAAGCTTTTCGCTCCATGCCGAGAACTCTTCGTAGCTCAACACATAAAGAACGGTTACTTCCGCGCCCACGGCCTCGGCGAGGTTGAAAGCGTAACCCACGCCGGCCAAAGAGGCTTCTGAAAGATCTGTGGGAACCAGGATTTTTTGGATTTTTTCATAGTGACCTCACCCCAGTGCAGTTGATAACACAACAACGCACAACATATGCCAGCGTCAAAGTTGCTCGTGAGTCTTCACCTTCGCCCGCGAGAAAGCCTTGATTTGGCATGGTGTGCACCGGCTTAGAGACGCGGGCCAATCAAGGGAGTGTTTACAGTAGCGTGCGGGCCTAGGTGCTGGGTCCCCTTGCAACCTGCAACCGCCCGGAACTCGCTCCTTGCAAGTTGCAAGGCGACAGCGTCGCCGTGATCGAAAACGAATGATTTTTTGCGGCCAAACAGGTGGCACCGTGCTTGCGTTGGTGTTGTCGCAGAAAACATTTCTTTTAGGAGCGATCAAATGGCTGACATTTTATTTATCGTCATTACTTTGTTGTTTTTCGTGGTCGCATACCTGTATGTCCGCGGTTGCGATCGTCTGTAAGAGGTAACTATGGGACTGGAATATATTATTGGCTTCATCGTTTCGATCCTTGTTTTGGTGTACTTGGTCTATGCGCTGCTTTGGCCGGAAAAATTCTAGGTTGGAAGCAGCAGAGAAGCGAGGAATTCGCAGTTTCGCGAAGATACCCGAGCTAGTTTTTACGACTGGGAAGTCAGGAGAAGTCATGACAGCAAATGGATGGATTCAGATTCTACTCTTTGCGGCGATTATTTTCGCGATCACCAAGCCGCTGGGCATCTATATGTTCCGTGTCTTCGAAGGAGAGCAGCAACCTTTGCCGCGCTTCTTTGGGGCCGATTGAACGGTTGCTCTACCGGCTCTGCGGGGTCGATCCGCAAGGAGCAACAGGACTGGAAACAGTATACCGTTGCGCTGCTCGTGTTCAGCGCGCATCACGTTGCTGGTGACCTATGCCATCGAGCGGCTGCAACATGTCTTGCCGTTGAATCCGCAGCAGTTTGGACCGGTGCCCGCGGATCTCGCGTTCAATACCGCGGCGAGTTTCACGACCAACACGAACTGGCAGTCGTACAGCGGCGAGTCCACCATGAGCTATCTGACGCAGATGGCGGGGCTCGCCTGGCATAACTTCATTTCCGCGGCTGTCGGCATCGGCATCGCGCTCGCGCTGGCGCGCGGGATCACGTATCGCTTACAGGCCGGCGCGGCGAAGACGATGGGCAACTTCTGGGTCGATCTCGATGCGCGCCACGGTTTACGTGCTGCTTCCGATCTGCATCCCGGTGGCGTTACTGCTGGTCTCTCAAGGAGTGATTCAAAACTTTTCGTCCTATGTCGAAATAACGACTCTGGAAGGCGTCAAGCAAACTCTCGCGATGGGTCCGGTGGCTTCGCAAGAAGTCATCAAGGAATTCGGCACCAATGGCGGCGGATTCTTCAACGCCAATAGCGCCCATCCGTTTGAGAGTCCCGACGCCGTTGACGAACTTCATCGAGATGCTGCTGATCTTCGCGATCCCCGCCGGCGCTGACCTACACGTTACGGCCGCATGGCGCGGGATCAGAAGCAAGGTTGGGCGATCTTCGCCGCCATGGCAGTGCTTTTCTTCATGGGCGTCACGACTGCGTATCATTTCGAAGCCAGCCGGCAACCCGGTTATGAATGGCATGGCGGTCGATCAAACCGCTGGGAAACATGGAAGGGAAAGAAGTCCGCTTCGGCGTTGCCAACTCGGCGCTTTTTGCGACGGTTACCACCGACGCCTCGTGCGGCGCGGTCAACGCGATGCACGATAGCTTCACCCCGCTCGGCGGTCTCGTGCCGCTGGTCAACATTCAGCTCGGTGAGGTGATCTTCGGCGGCGTCGGCGCCGGGCTGTACGGCATGCTGATCTTGGTCCTGCTGTCGGTCTTCATCGCCGGCTTGATGGTCGGGCGCACGCCTGAATACCTGGGCAAGAAGATCGAAGCGCGCGAGATGAAGCTGGCGATGCTCTACGTGCTCATCTTTCCGCTCGTGATTCTCTACTTTCTCCGGCTGGTCAGCTGGCCGCGCCTTACGGCGTGTCGTCGCTGAACAACGCCGGCCCGCACGGGCTCAGCGAGATTCTCTACGCCTACACCAGCGCGACCGGGAACAATGGCTCGGCTTTCGCCGGACTGAACGCCAACACGCCCTGGTACAACGTGACGCTTGGCTTGGCGATGCTCATGGGCCGTTTCTTGATGATCGTGCCCGCTCTGGCGATTGCCGGTTCGTTGGTCGGCAAAAAGGCTGTGCCGGAAAGTCTGGGAACCTTCCCGACGAACGGCACGCTTTTCGTCGTGCTCCTGGTCGGTGTGATCATTATCGTCGGCGCGCTGACTTTTTTCCCGGCGCTCGCGCTTGGGCCGATCGTCGAGCATTTCTTAGCCAAGCAGGAAAGGTCTACTAACATGGCAGATACTCGCTTAAAAGAACGTTCGCTCTTCGATCCGGAAATCATGCGGCCGGCGATCTGGGAGAGCTTCCGCAAGCTCGCGCCGCAGCACGTCATCAAGAACCCGGTCATGTTCGTCGTCGAGATCGGCAGCGTGCTGACGACTCTGATTTTGCTCCGCGATCTGATTGCTCCGACGCCCGGATCTCAGCCGCTGTGGTTCACCTTCAACGTGAGCTTCTGGCTGTGGTTCACGGTCGTGTTCGCCAACTTCGCCGAAGCGGTCGCCGAAGGCCGAGGCAAGGCCCAAGCTGCGACCTTGCGCAAAATGCGCCAGGAAACCACCGCGCGGCGCCTAGTCAACGGCAACCGTGAAGAAAAAGTGCCCGCGTCGGCACTGCGCAAAGGGGATATCGTTGTCGTCGAAGCCGGGGAACTGATTCCCGGCGACGGCGATGTGATTCAAGGCATCGCCTCGGTCGATGAATCCGCGATCACCGGCGAATCCGCGCCGGTCATTCGCGAAAGCGGCGGCGATCGTTCGGCGGTCACCGGCGGCACGAAAGTGCTGTCCGATCGCATCGTCGTGCGCATCACGGCGAGCCCGGCGAATCTTTTCTCGATCGCATGATCGCGCTGGTCGAAGGCGCGGAGCGGCAGAAAACGCCCAACGAGATCGCGCTCAATATTTTGCTTGCCGGACTGACCCTGGTCTTTCTGTTCGCCTGCGTGACCCTGGTGCCCATGGCGCTCTATTCCGGCATGGCCAACGTTTCCGTAACCGTGATTGTCGCTTTGCTCGTCTGTTTGATTCCGACGACGATCGGCGGACTTGCTCTCCGCCATCGGCATTGCCGGCATCGATCGTTTGCTGCGCAAGAACGTGCTCGCCATGAGCGGGCGCGCCGTCGAGGCGGCGGGCGACGTCGATACTTTGCTTCTGGATAAGACCGGCACGATCACGCTCGGCAATCGCATGGCGACCGAATTTATCACGGTCGACGGCGTCAGCGCCGAGACTCTGGCGGACGCAGCGCAACTCGCGAGCCTCGCCGACGAGACGCCCGAAGGCCGATCGATCGTCGTGCTCGCCAAGGAACAATATGGGCTGCGCGGCCGCGAGGTGACCGAGATCGGCGCGCATTTTATTCCCTTCAGCGCGCGAAACCCGCATGAGCGGCTGCGACCTCGACGGACGCATGATCCGCAAGGGCGCGGTCGAAGCGATCATCACGCATGTCCAGGAATTGGGCGGCACTGTCGGCACCGAAGTCGAGGGCGATCACCCACGGCATCTCCGATACCGGCGGCACACCGCTGGTGGTCTGCCGAGGGCAACAAGGTCCTCGGTGTGATTCATCTCAAAGACGTCGTCAAAGGCGGCATCAGAGAGCGCTTTCGAGCGCTTCCGCGCCATGGGCATCCGCACGGTGATGATCACCGGCGACAATCCGCGCACCGCGGCGGCGATCGCGCGCGAAGCCGGCGTGGACGATTTCCTCGCGCGAAGCAACGCCGGAAGCAAAGATGCGGCTCATCAAAGAAGAGCAGGCCAAGGGCAAACTGGTGGCGATGACCGGCGACGGCACCAACGACGCGCCGGCGCTGGCGCAAGCCGACGTCGGCGTGGCCATGAACACCGGCACCCAAGCGGCCAAAGAAGCCGGCAACATGGTCGATCTCGACTCCAATCCGACCAAGCTTTTGGAAGTCGTCGAGATCGGCAAGCAGATGCTGATGACGCGCGGCGTGCTGACGACTTTTTCCATCGCCAACGACGTGGCCAAGTATTTCGCCATCATCCCGGCCATGTTCATGGGCGTCTATCCGGAGATCGCGCCGCTGAACATCATGCATCTGGCGTCGCCGCAGAGCGCGATTCTCTCGGCGGTTATTTTCAACGCGATCATTATTATTCCGCTTATCCCCTTGGCGCTGCGCGGCGTGCAGTATCGCCCCATCGGCGCCGGCCCGTTGCTGGCGCGTTCGTTGTTGATCTATGGCGTCGGCGGAGTGATCGCGCCTTTTATCGGTATCAAATTGATCGATTTGGTTTTGGAAGCCGTCGGACTTGTCTAGGAGAAATTTATGAAAACTTTCGCTCATCGCTTTACGGACGACAATCGTTACCCTTGTTCTGACCGGGCTTATCTATCCCTTTGTCATGACCGGACTCGCCCAGATCCTGTTTCCTTGGCGGGCCAACGGCAGCTTGGTGACCGACGAAAAAGGCCAAGTCGTCGGCTCCGAGTTGATCGGCCAGGGATTTGCCAACCCCGCCTATTTTCAGCCCCGGCCGTCGGCGGCAGGCGAGAAGGGCTATGATGCGACTTCCTCAGGCGGTTCCAACCTCGGCCCGACCTCGAAGAAATTGCAGGATCGTATCAACGACGATGTCAAACGGCTGAAGAGCGAAAATCCCGAAGCCACCGGACCTATTCCGGCGGAACTGGTCACGACTTCGGCGAGCGGGCTCGATCCCCACCTTTCGCCTGAAGCGATGCTGTGGCAGGTGCCGCGAGTCGCCAAAGCGCGCGGCGTCGCGCCGGATCGGGTCAAGGCCGTGGTCGATGCCAATATCGAAGGAAGAACGTTCGGCATCTTGGGCGAACCGCAGAGTCAATGTGCTGCTGGTCAACTTGGCGCTCGATCGGCAATTCGGCCGACCGGCTGCCGCTACCGGAAACGAAGGATCGCAACTCATCAGGGAGCCGAATAGAATAATCAGTCGATAGGACTGAGCATCGAATGGCTAACGAACATAAACGCCCCGAAGATTTTCTCGAACTGGTCGAGCGCGCCAAGCGCGGCCGGCTGAAAGTTTACATCGGCTCCGCGGCCGGCGTCGGCAAGACCTATCAGATGCTCGAGGAAGCCCATGCACTACAAAAACGCGGCGTCGATGTCGTGTTGGCGTTCATCGAGCCGCACGACCGGCTCGATACCGCGGCGCTGATCGAGGGACTCGAGGTCATGCCGCGCCAGCGCGTCGATTATCGCGGTGTGTTCGTCGAAGAGATGGATCTCGATGCGGTGCTCAAGCGCCGCCCGCAAGTGGCGATCGTCGATGAGCTGGCGCATACCAACGCGCCGTTTTGCCGCAACAAGAAGCGCTATCAGGATGTCTTGGAATTGCTCGAAGCCGGCATCAACGTGATCTGCGCTTTCAACGTGCAACATCTCGAAAGCCTCAACGATATGGTCAAGCAGGCCACCGGCGTCATCGTTCGCGAGACCGTCCCGGACTCAATCCTGAAGCGGGCCGATCAGGTCGTCGATATCGATCTGGCGGTCGAAGATCTCATCGATCGTCTTAAAGCGGGCAAGATCTATGCGCCGGACAAGGTGGGCTGGGCGCTGGAGAATTTCTTTCTGCCGGAAAAACTTGCGGTGCTGCGCGAGATCGCGCTGCGCGAAGTCGCGGAGAGCGTCGATCGCACCGTCTGCAGCCAAATCCGGCAACGGTGATGCCGGCCGCAGAGCGGCGGCGAGCGAACGCGTCATGGTTTGTCTGCCCACTCGGCCGCCGCCCCACGGCGCCATGCTGCTCAGACAGGGCTCGCGCTTGGCGGGACGGTTGAATACCGACTGGTTTGTCGTTCACGTCGAAACCAAAAGCGAGGCGGGTCATCGTATCGACGCGACATTGCAGCGGCATCTTCTGGACGACGAACAAAGAGCGCGCGATTTGGGAGCTGAAGTCGTGCGTCTGCGCTCGGAAAAACCGGTGGACGCGCTGCTCGAGTTTGGCCGGGATCACGGCGTGCGCCATATTGTCGTCGGCCGCTCGCACAAACCTTGGTGGCGCCGCCTGTTGGGCCAGTCGCCGGTGTTTAAACTGGTTACGGAAGCGGCCGGATTCGATCTCCACATCGTGTCGTTGGAAGATCGGGAGGCAAGGGAATGAATCTTTACCGAAAACTATTGCTGGCCCAGGCGCCGATCGCCATCGCGCTGGCCCTGGTCGGCATCTTTTCCGTGGTCGTGGTGTCCTACCTCGGCTCTCATTCGCAAACCATTTTGAAAGACAATTATCGCAGTGTCCTGGCCGCCCAGCGCATGAAAGAAGCGATCGAGCGCATGGATAGCGGCGCGCTTTTTATTGTCGCGGGCGAGCGGCAAAAAGGGCATCGAGCAGGCGGAAAAAAATCGGCCGATCTTCGAAGCCGAGCTGAAAGTGCAGGAGGGCAATATCACCGAGGCGGGAGAAAAGGAATTCACCGAAAAACTGCGCGCCGCGTGGACCGATTATCAAGCCAAGTTTGCCAAGCTGGAAAAAAACGCCAGCGCCGACGAAGCAAAGCAGACTCTACTTCTCTGAGCTGGAATCGGCCTTTTACAAGGTAAAAACGGCGGCCGACGAAATCCTCGCGATCAATCAAGACACCATGGTGCGCAAGAGCGACGAAGTGCGGCGCACCGGCGAGCGGATGAACGCGGTGACGATCGTCGTTGCGCTGTTGGCGCTGGCGCTCGGCGGTTTTGTTTCCACCTTGTTAACCCGGCGCTTGTTGCAGCCGCTGTCGGCCTTGAGCGAGGCCACGCATCGAATCGGCGAGGGTCAATTTCGACACCCGCGCGCAGGTGCGCGGCAACGACGAACTGGCGCAGTTGGCGCGGGATTTCAATGCCATGGCCGGGCGTTTGGCGGAATATCGCAAGAGTTCGTTGGGAGAATTGCTGCAAGCGCATCTCAGCATGCAAGCCGCCATCGATAGTTTGACCGATCCGGTGGTGATTTTCAGTGTCGCCGGCGATTTACAGAACAGTCAATCATGCGGCGCGAAACGCTCTTGGACTCGGCATCGGTCGGAAGGCGCAAAAGAGCCGCTCAAAGCCGTCGATGCGGCGACGCGAGTCGTTCTCGAGCGCATGCGCAGCCACGTGCTGTCGGGCAAGGGCGCGTTTAACCCGCGAGGCTTCGAAGACGCGGTTCAGCTGCCGACTCTGATGGGCGACCGCTATTTCCTGCCGCGCGCGACGCCGGTCTATGAGTCGCGCGGCGTGATCGTCGGCGCCACGGTGCTTTTGCAGGATGTCACTCGCTTGCGCCGCTTCGAAGAACTGAAAAACGACGTGGTGGCGACCGTCGCGCACGAGTTCCGCACACCGCTTACATCTTTGCGCATGGCGGTGCATCTGTGCACCGAAGAGGTCGCCGGTCCGCTCACGGAAAAGCAAGCCGAACTTTTGCACGCGGCGCGCGAAGATTGCGACCGGCTGCAAGCCATGGTCGACGATCTCCTGGACATGTCGAGGTTCGAATCGGGCCGGGTCGAGCTCTATCCGTTGCCGACTCCGACCGGAGTACTCGCCGAGAGCGCCGTCGAACAATTCAAGACGGAAGCCGAGGCCAAAGGCGTGCGCCTGAGCGCCGACATCACGATTCCGGAAGTCAAAGTGCTGGCGGATCACGAGCGCGTCGGCCATGTATTTTCCAATCTCATCGGCAACGCGTTGCGCCATACCCAACGCGATGGTTCGGTGACCCTGGCGGCGAGCGTCGCCAACGGCGCGGTGCGCTTCACTGTGACGGACACCGGCAAAGGGATTCCAAAGGAATATCAGGAGCGAATTTTTGAAAAGTTTTTCCAAGTCCCCGAGAGCGGGCCGAAGGGAACCGGCTTGGGCCTGTATATCGCCAGGGAGATCGTGCGCGGGCATGGCGGCGACATCGGCGTGGAAAGCGAGCCGGGCAAGGGGAGCACTTTTTGGTTTACTTTGCCGCGAGAAACAAAGAGTGCATAGAAAGGAAAGGCCGTCATGGCGATACCAAGGGCCCGCATTCTCGTTGCCGACGACGAACGCAACATCCGGAAAAACCTTGGGCTGGTTCTAGAGGCGGCGGGCCATGCGGTGGATGAGGCCAAAGACGGCGATGAGGCGTTGGATCTGTGCAAACAAAACCATCCCGATATAGCGTTTGTCGATCTGCATATGCCGAAGATGGAAGGTCTCAAGGTGCTCGAGCACATTCGCGCGCTCAGCCCGAAAACCGCGGTGGTGATCATTACGGCGTACGGGTCGGCGGCAAACGCCGTGGAGGCAATGAAACTTGGTGCTGTCGATTTTTTGGAAAAGCCCTTCGATCCGAAAATGATCGGCATCTTGACCGAGGAAATTCTCATCCGCCGCCAGTCGGAGTCAAAAGCTACCTTTGACGACCTGATGCATCTCGCCGAACTGGCGCGCCAGCGCAACGCTCTGCTCGAGGCGCGCAATTACCTGAAATCGGCCATGGTGCAGGCTGCGGATCGACCGGAGCCGTACTATTGGCTGGGAAATCTCTGCGAAACGGAAGGCGATCAAAAGAGCGCGGCGCAATACTATTACATGGCGGTGAGCGCCTATCATACCTACGAGCCGGCGTTGGAAGCGCTAAAGCGGTTGGGAAAGCTTCACTAGCGGCTGCTGAGAAATTCGCAACATAATTCAATCGTCTTCCGCGCAACGTCTGGCTAGCTACGCTACTCGGAAGTACAGCAATTTCAAAGTCATCTGGATTTTTCGCGCTCCTCGCCGGTCTGGATCTTCTTGAGCGCCTGCAAGAAGCTTTTTCTCGAACTTCTGGGTCAGGACACTAGCTCGGCTCTATTCCTCGTATTTTTTCCGCTTGCGCCAAAGCGTCGAGGCGTCGATGCCGAGCACGGCGGCGGCTTCGTCCAAGGTCGCCGTGCGCGCGATCACGCGGGTGATGTGCTCGCGCTCGATGACGTCCAAAGAGAAATCGCCGCCCACTTGCGGTGGGTCCGCGGCGCGCTGGCGCGCGGAGATGTGCGGCGGAAAGGCTTCCGGCTCGATGATTTGAGCCGGCCAAAGGATCACCGCTCTCTCGATGGTGTTTCTGAGCTCGCGGACGTTGCCGGGCCATGAGTAAGCGGTCAAAACGTCGGCCGCGGCGTCGGATAGCTCGGGGGGTTGGCGCCGCGCCGATTTCGCGAAGAAGCTCAAAAAGCGGCGGGTCAGGCGCAAAATATCCTCGGGCCGCTCGCGCAAGGGCGGCAACTGCAGCTCGATCACGTTCAGACGATAGAGCAGATCTTCGCGAAACAAACCTTTGCGCACATGCTCGGCTAGATCGCGATTGGTGGCCGCCACGGTGCGCACGTTGGCGCGGCGAGTTTTGTTTTCGCCGAGTCGCTCGAATTCTTTTTCCTCGATGAACCGGAGCAGCTTGGCTTGCAGCGACGGCGAGATGTCGCCGATCTCGTCGAGAAAAAGCGTGCCTCCTTCAGCCCCTTCGACACGGCCGGGTTGATCGCGCACGGCGCCGGTAAAAGATCCTTTGGCGTGGCCGAACAGTTCGCTGGTCAGCAATTCCTCGGACAGAGTCGGGCAATTGACCACGACGAAGGGTTGGCGGCTGCGCGGGCTCAAGGAGTGAATCCAGCGCGCCAGCACGCTTTTGCCCGTGCCGCTTTCGCCGCGCAGCAGCACCGGCGCGTCAGAGCTGGCCGCCTTTCGGGCGATCTCAAAAACCGCGCGCAGTTTCGGCGAGTCGGATTCCAGATCGGTTTCCGGCGCTGCTTCGCGCAGACGGCCTTCCAAATCGGTGACCTGTCGTTTCAGGTCGCGTTGCCTCATGCATTGATCGACCACGTGACGTATCTGCGCCGGGGTAAACGGCTTGGCCAGATAGTCGGCCGCGCCGCGTTTGATCGCTTCCACGGCGTTGTCGATGGTGGCGTACGCGGTGATCACCACCACCAACAGATTGGGACAATCGGCAATCAGCTTGGGAATGAGATCGAGGCCGCTGGCTTCGCCGAGGCGGACGTCGAGAAATGCCAAATCGTAAGCTTGTTGGGTGAGAGCGTCGAGCGCGTTTTTATCCGACGATACCGCGGTGACCTGACAGCCGATTTGCTCGAGACAGAGCGATAACGTGGCGCGAATGTTCTTTTCATCGTCGATCACGAGCACGCGAAATTTTGGTTCTGCAGTTGGAGTGGAAGCGAGGGCCACAGCGATCGCCTTTTTGGCACTATGCAACCCGTCGGATAGTGATGCAAGCGTGGCGCCGCACGGTATCAGGGGCTGCCGCCGCTGATTTAGAAATCGTCGTTTGGCTTAGTGTGGCCTCTCTGGAGTTCGTTCCAAAAATTTTGTCGTTCGCGGGCAGAGGAAGTCGAACACAAATCCCCCTGTATCCCCCTTTTTCAAAGGGGGAATTGTCTTCATGCGGTTCTCACCCCTCTTTGAAAAAGAGGGGAAGGGGGAGATTTTTCGACGGCATGAAATGGCAATAATGCAGCGAACTTCGGACAGCACACTAGATCAAGCCGGTATAGACGATCTGCTGGCCGTCCACTTTGGCAAAGGGCGGCAGCGCGTGGGGACGGCAGCCTTTCTCCATGATGTGCAAGACATTCCATCCTCGGACTAAGAATGCGTCAGCGAGGAGTTGGCGGTGGCACTGCCAGGGTACCGCTTCGGCGCACATGAGCGCGATGCGTTGCTGTTCCGCGATCGGTTCCAACTCGGCCATAATCGCGTCAAAGCCCGGCGTCAGCATGAAATCGGCATAGGCGCGAAAGGCGCCGACCTGCCACGCGCTGTTCGGCGAGTCCGGCGCCGGTTTGCGAAAGCCGCCCAAATCGCCGCGCCAAAGGTATTCGACATCTTTTGCGGTCAATGCCGCCGCTAGCGCTTCGCGATTGAAATGCGGATGGCGCTTCGACGCGGGCCAACGCCGGACGTCGATCAGTAGTTGAATCTCGTGCGCTCGTAACAGCTCGAGGAAAACTTCGATGGCGCGAGTCGAGTGGCCGATGGTGTGGATGGTCTTGGTTGAATGACAGTTCATAAAAGCTCGCTACGCTCGCGTTTCAATTGTTCCAGCGGTTCCATTTGTTCCAATCGTTATCCGGAATCCGCAGGCTTGAACGCTTGGAACCCCTTGGAACGATTGGAACCACTGGAACCGCCGTCGTAGACGGCGCCGATGGATGTTATCATCGCGCCATGTGGCAATCGATCCCGCTGACGCTTTTTTGGTTTACCTATTTTGGCTCGCTCGGCATTTTTTATCCCTACTTCAGTCTCTATCTGCGGGAAAACGCCGGCCTCTCCGGCACGGAGTTAGGCATGGTTTTGGCAATCTCGCCGCTGATCGGCATGATCGCGCAGCCTTTCTGGGGACAAGTCGCGGACCGCACGGGAGCGCGTAGCGGTATCCTCGCATGGCTCACCTTAGGGACCGCGCTGAGCTATCTCGTGCTCGGGTCGGTTGAGGGTTTTTGGCCGATCGTTGTCGCGATGATCGGCGTGGCGCTCGTCGGCACGGCGGTTTTTCCGATCATGATCTCGGTCAGTTTGGCGATTCTGCGCGATGCCGGACGTCATGCCTTCGGTCGAGTGAGAGTTTGGGGGACCGTCGGATTTTTTGCTTTGGTCTTGGTGTTCCCGTGGTTGCTCAAGAACCTTCCCAGCGCGCAAGAAATTTCCGTGACGGCTTCAAACGCTTCACAGCCGGCGCTGGGACTTATGTTTCCGGTAACTGCGGCGCTGGTTTTTCTCTCCGCCGGTATTGCCTTTTTTCTGCCCAGGAAAGGCGCGGTCGCGTTCCGCGCGGCGCGCGGCGACTGGCGCGAGCTGCTCGCGCAACCGACCATTCCTGCGCTTTTTAGTCTTTTGCTTGATCGCTAATTTCCTGATGCACGGCCCCATGTGGCTGTTTCCCTTGTTCGTGCGTTCGCGCGGCGGCGACATGGATATGATTCGCGGCATGTGGATTCTCATGTTGACCTTCGAAATCCCGCTGGTCTTGTTGACCGGCAGCGGGCTCAAGCGTCTTGGCGCGCGCGGCCTGCTCGCCGTGGGCGTTACCGTCGGCGGGCTGCGCTGGCTGCTCTGCGCGCTGACCACCGATCCGACGATCCTTTTCGCGGCGCAGGCGCTGCACGGCGTCACCGTGGTCGGGCTCAACGTCGGCAGCCTGCTTTATCTCGACGTCGTCGCGCCGGAAAAATTGCGTTCCACGGCGCAGGGCATTCTTTCCATGGTGAGTGCCGGCATCGCCGGCATCGCATCGAACACTTGGGCCGGCTGGCTAATCGACCGGTTCAGCGTCGATCTGCTTTATTTGATCTGTGGCATTGGCGCGCTTATGTTGGGTAGCCTTGGGTGGTGGATCTTATCCGGTGTCCAGCGCCCGGCCGCGGAAATTCGCGCCGTGCCGATTCCCGGCGATACGATAGCGTAAATCTTGTTTAGGTGAGCGCTGTGACGACCGATACATGCGACGGCGACGGATTTTTCAAACCGGGCAGCGAGCTTTGGCTAGTCCATCGGGAGATGGTGCTGCTGCTTGTCGGCGGGCGGGCGCTGTTGATGCAGTTGGCACATCCGAAGGTTGCCGCAGGGGTTGCCGCGCACAGCCGCTTTCAACAAAGCCCCTTCGATCGTTTGCGGCGCACGATGAGCGCCATGTGGTCAGTGGTCTTCGACCAGCGGGCGCAGGCGCGCTCAGCGCTTGAAAAACTCGACAATGTTCACGCCAAGGTTCGCGGCGCGGTGCCCTCCGGCGAACCGTCGTTTGCCGGGATGCCGTATGACGCGATGGACCAAGAGTTGCTTTTGTGGGTGCATGCCACGCTGATCGATTCGGCGATGATCGCCTATGACCTTTTCGTCGCGCCAATGACGGCGCCGGTAACGAACGCCTATTACGATGATTCGAAAAAACTGGCGGCATTGTTTGGCATAGAAAAAGAACGGATCCCGATATCGCCCGCCGAGTTCGAGATGTATATGAATCGCATGATCGCTGGCGATACGATTGTCGTCGGACCCACTGCAAGAAGGCTTGCTCACGACGTTCTCTACGCGCGTCCATGGACTTTCAAAATAGCTGGACCGCTGTTTCGTTTGGTCACCGCCGGTTTGTTGCCGGAGACGCTTCGCGACGGGTACGGTCTGGGATGGAGCGCTGAAAGGGGAAAGATGCTAGCTACCTTTGCAAAAGCGGTCCGCACCGTGCGCCCTTTCGTTCCAGCGCTGATACGGGTCGTGCCTAACGCGCGCGCCGCAGAGAATGCCAACCGGCGCTAGCCACGTGTCTTCCGCAAGCTCTGAGGCTGTCGGCAGGATAAATCCGCCGAGGTCTTGTCTCGTAAGCGACAGGAAAAGCGAGATTCTTCGCTGGCGCTCAGAATGACATTTATGCGAGCTTCGCGTTTGCTACACAGTCTCCTGATGCAGCAGGTGGCATTTCAATTGTTCTGTGTTTAACGAGGAAGATTCTACGCTGATTCCGGGAGCCTCAAAAAATTCGCTTGTTTGGCTTGAAACGACGCGAGGACGTGACATATACCGAAGCCTAATTTAAGGACAACGCTGCCTTCGGAGGCAGGAGGGTTTGGTCGGTCTATCATCGAGGGAGGATCTTCAATGATGAGAGCAATGCGAATCGTGGCTGTAATCCTTTTCACCGCGGGCGCGATTTCGAAGATTGGTTTTGCCGCGGAGTCAGTCGAGCAACTCTATGCCTCACTGGCAAAATTGCCCGCGGAACAGCGAGCAAAGCGTGTCGAAGAAGGAGCGCGCAAAGAGGGCGCGCTCAATTTCGTCCACACTTGGCGCGGCAAGAACGCTCGCGATCACGGCAAGCTCTTCGAGAAGCGCTATCCATTTATCAAATTCGAGATGGGTGATCTCGGTTCGCAAGACGCGGCGGAGCGCTTTATTGCCGAAGAAACCGCCGGCCGGCATCTGACCGATATCCTCACTCTGGGCGTGCCCGACATGGCGGTGATCCTGAAGCAAAATCTGGTCGCGAAATATCCCACGCCGGAGACAAAAAAAATCTTAAAGCAATATCAAAACTTCATCGACAAGGAGAACCGCTGGGTGCCCTGGTATTGGGCGGAGCACGGGATTTCCTACAACACCAACCTGGTCAAACCGGACAAGGCGCCCAAGGCGTGGTTCGATCTGTGCAAACCGGAATTCAAAGGGCAGGTATCTTTCGATCCTTCGGAGACGCGATTCTTGGCGGGACTCTACGTGATGATGGGTGAAGCGAAAACCAAGGAATGGCTCAAGTGCATCGGACAAAACCAACCGATCGTTCAGACCGGCCACACCCAGCGCATGGAGTTGATGCTCACCGGCGACCACGCGGTGCAAGGCGACAATTACTTATACAGCGGCATGGAGGCCAAGAAAAAAGATCCCAAGGCGCCTTACGCCATGGTTTTAACCGCTCCGATCCTTTCCTTTGCCGGCGCCATGATTATCAACAAGAACACCAGAAACCCCTATGCTTCGGCGCTGTTCGTAGACTGGACGCTGTCGCAGGATAGCCAAAATATGATCAATGAAATATTGCGCGGACCGCTCACCATCAAGCATCCGTTCCTGCCCGACGATGTCAAGCTGGTGACCTATAACATCGTCAGCGACGACGTCACCAAACGCTTGCACGAGGCCTGGACGCAATACATCGGCCGGGCGAAGTAGGCGCTTCGATTTCTCGGCGATGTTGAAGAGCTTGCTCCAACGCGGAGCCCCAAGCCGGACACCACTATTGGGCGGCCGGGTGGTGCTGGTTTTGCTCATCGCCATTCTCGCCTATCAGGTTTTACTGCCGCTGCTGTTGATTGTTTGGACCAGCCTGAAAGTTGTCCGCCCGGGTGAGCCGGAGTTTTTGAACTTCAGCTTCAGTTTCGCCAACTACGCGCGCGCCTACGGTATCAAGGAATTCTGGCAGTCGAGTCTGAACACTTTGTACTTTGCTTCGGTATCGACCATCGCGTCGTTTGTCTTGGGAACTTTTCTGGCTTGGACCGTCGAACGCACCAACACACCCTTGGCGCGCACCATAGGCATGATTACCTTGGGCCGGATTATTATCCCGGGCGTGATCATTACAATTTCCTGGATCTTGCTTGCCAGTCCGAACATCGGCGTATTGAACTATTTGATCGAGTCCGTCACCGGCGTGAGCCGTCTGCTCAATGTTTATTCGTTCTGGGGCATGGTCTGGGTGCAGAGTTTAGAAATGACGCCGCTGGCCTATTTGCTCATGTCGGCGGCTTTGCAATCGATCGATCCCCGGCTCGAAGAAGCCTCCAGCATCGCCGGCGCGGGCACCTGGCCGACGCTTCGGCGGGTTACCTTACCGCTGGTTCTGCCGGCCGGCGCCGCTGCGGCGCTGCTGCTGTTCATTCAAACGGTTGAAAGCTTCGAGGTGCCGCTGTTGCTCGGCGGACGCGCCAGGATCGCGGTTTACACCACGGAAGTTTATTTCAACACTTCGCGCATGCCGACCGACTGGGGACTGGCGAGCACGTATGCGATGGTGCTGCTCGCGCTTTCTATGGCATTGCTCTTCGTTTATTTTCGCCTGGTGCGCCACGGCGAGCGCTATCAAACGATCACCGGCAAAGATTACCGGCCGCGCCGCATCGATCTCGGCAGATGGAAATACTTGACCTGCGCCGCCAGCCTGTTTCTGGTTTTTTTGATCACCGGTCTGCCTTTTCTAGTGATGCTCTACGCCTCGCTGTTACCGCGCTTCCAAGTTCCCACCGTGGAAACGCTGCAGACGCTGACGCTGGCCAACTACTCCAGCTTGTTCGCCGACGGCAGTTACGCGGTGACGCCATTGTTGAACAGCACTTTGCTCGGCATCGGTACGGCATCGGTGGTGATGCTACTGGTCGCGGCGGTCAGTTATTTTGTCCACAAGACGCGTGTGCGCGGGCGCAAGCTGCTCGATTTTCTCGGCTTCGCGCCGATCGCGCTGCCGAGCGTCGTGCTCGGCTCGGCATTCCTTTGGCTGTATCTCATCGTACCGCTGCCGGTGATCGGTACTCTGACCATTATCGGTCTGGCTTACCTGACGAGATATTTGCCCTATGCGTTGCGCTTCGTTTCGAGCGCTATCGTGCAAATTCACACGGAGCTCGAAGAAGCCGCGGCCGTGGCCGGCGGGACCTGGTGGAAAAATCTCTATCGTATTTACTTGCCGTTGTTGCGCCCCGGACTGATGGCGGGATGGTTTTGGGTGATGGTTCACGCCTACCGCGAACTGACGATCTCGCTGATGCTGGCGCGATCGCAGAATCGCACGGCCTCGGTGATCATCTTCGATCTGTGGAGCAGCGGCTCATTCCCGCAACTCAGCGCCTTCGGCGTGCTCATTTTCGCCATGCTGATCTTTCTGGTTTCGCTTTCGCAATCGATCGGCAAGCGATTCGGCGTGCGTGAGCAATGGTAGATTGCGGCATCACCACGCGAGAGCGGGTCTGAGTTTTTAGTCTCAGGTTGCGGCGATCGCGCCGCAGTTATTTCGGCAGACCGGTGGTTTCGGGCACGCCGAGCATCAGATTGAGATTCTGGATGGCGACCCCGGCCGCGCCTTTGCCGAGATTATCGAGGCGGGCCATGAGCAGGATGTGACCGGACTGATGCGGCAATACGCGCAGAGATATTCGATTGGTGTCGTTATGCGCTTGGGGATCGAAACTGAATTCATCCGCGGTTGCCGAATCGGTCAGCGGTTCGATTTCCACGAAGGGTTCTTTTTCGTAGCGTGCCGCGAGTGCATCCCACAGCGCTTGCCCCGACACCGGCTTCGCTAAAGCCTTGGCCGGAATCATCACTTCAACGCGCATGCCGCAGCGAAATGGTCCGACGTTGGGCAAAAACTGCGGCTCGGCGCTGAGCCGTCCGTGGCGCATGATCTCCGGGATGTGCTTGTGCAATTTGCCAATGCTGTACGGCGCCTCGTGAGGCAGCTTGAGCAATCCTCGCTTGGGATCTTCCCAGCGCTCGATCATCGAGCGGCCGCCACCCGAATAACCGGAGAGCGCATGGATCGCGAGCGGTGTATCGGGCGCGATCAAATCGGCGTCGATCAGCGGCCGCAAGAGCAGAATGACCGCGGACGAATAACAGCCGGGATTGGCAACCCGCGGCGCTGCGGTAATTTGTTTCCTCTGGCCCGCCACCAGTTCCGGCAGCCCGTAGACCCAACCTTCAGCGACGCGGTGCGCCGTACTGGCGTCGAGAATCCGCACCGACGTGTCGGCGAGCCAGTTTGCCGCCTCTTGTGACGCCGCATCCGGCAAGCATAGCAAAACGATCGCGGCGTCGCGCAGCGCTTGCTTGCGCGCCACCGGATCTTTGCGCAGCTCTTCGGGAAGCACCACAACTTCAAGATCGTTCCGGTCCGCCAACCACTCGCGTATGCGGAGTGCTGTCGTTCCTGCCTGGCCGTCGATGTAGATTTTGGGAGGCATATAGATTTCTTTTGTCGCTAACCGCAGAAGAGATTTTACGACGATTCGTTCAGCTTTTCAAAACTAAGCAACTCGATCCGAGGACGGATGCGCGGATCAGGTCCGCGCCTGACGAGACGGCATCGGAGGAAGATCGATCTTGAGTGTAATGAAAGAAAAAACTGCCTATATCCCTGGTTCTTTCGGAGGAAGCGGGGGCGCTTCGATGTTCTTTGAGATCTCCTCGACATCCCAAAGCTTGGAGAATTTCAGTGCCCTCGGACAGTGGCTGTAAGACTCTTCGACGTCGAGCAGCAAACCTTGAAGCACTTCCGCTTTTTCGTCAGGGTTGTGTACTTCCAATTTCGCGTCGGCTAGCTCCGAGCCATCGACCACTCTGACTCTGCCATTCACTCGAACGGTTTGATTGTGGCCCGGGATAAAGAAGATGAAGCCGGCTTTTGGATTGGTCTCGATGTTGCCGTAGCCGTGAAACAGTTTATTGCCCGCGACATCGGGAATGAACAGCTGTTTGTCGTTCAATACTTTCACAAAACCCGGCATGCCGCCTTTCGGCGAAGCATCGCAGTCGCCTTGGCCGTTGCTCGTCGCCATCACGCAGAACGGCGACCGGCCAATGAAATCCTGTATCCACGGGACCATGCTCGGTTTGACCTTTCCTGCCGTGCGCGGGACCGGATAGCCGAACTTGTCTTGATACTTGGTTTGCATCGGACGCTCCTGTGCGATCATCGTCGGAATGTATCGTCTGTACCTCTTTCGATGCCGGCCTGCAAATCCGCATGTAACAGTTTGTGAAAAAGATGTTCGCCTGCCTCTCGGCGCACCGAAAGTCGCCCCGTTTCATACGCGCGCGACGCGAGGCCGCGCTGCACGGATTCGCAGATGGCTACGTCTTCATTCTGAATCTGCTCGCTGACAGCGATGCTGGCAAGATTGGCTTCTTTGGACTGGTCGGAAATATCCGCAAAATAGTAATCGAAGATGACCTCGGTTCGATCAACTCCGCGTGGAATGACGAGGTTTGTATCCATCACCCGGTCGTAGATGTTGATCATGAAATTCGGGTAGATCCAGTAATAAAGAGCGCGGTCGCCTTT
Organism: uncultured delta proteobacterium; assembly: GCA_963811315.1. Classification (GTDB taxonomy): domain Bacteria; phylum Desulfobacterota; class Binatia; order UBA9968; family UBA9968; genus DP-20. The sequence goes on along the minus strand of CAWERH010000085.1, from coordinate 159,213 downwards.
CCGTGCCGCGGCGGTTTGTGCGTCGGATCGATCCGTCGACATAGGACTCGATTGGAGGCAAAAATGCTCGCCGGTTTCGATGGCGTACGCACTGTTGTCCAAGACGCTGCTCAGCCCGCGGTGAATGTGCGGCACATGATAGCCGCCGTCGAGATAGTTATCGACGAAGACTTTCCAGTTGCAATTGAGCGTGTAATGGCGTCGCTCGAACCAGCGAAGTTGTTCCAGGGTCAAGCGTTCGAATCGTTCAATGAGATCGTTGCCGAGAAAATCTTCGAGCACCGGAACAGCGGATTCTAGCTTCGCAAAAACCCAGCCCTGCCATTCGGCGATCTTAACCGGAACAAGTCCATTGGCGCTTCGGTCGAAATTGGCTACTCCAGCGAATTCCGGTGTGTGAACGAGCGCGCCGGTCAAATCATAGGTCCAGCCGTGATAGGGGCAGCGGAGATTTTCGTCTTTTCCTTCGGGCTCTGTCATCACCACTGCGGCGTGATGACGGCAGACGTTAAAAAATCCGCGCAATATACCGTCACTGCCTCTAACTAGCAGGACCGGTTCGCCGGCGATTTCACAGGTGACGTACCGGCCAGGGTCGCGCAGCTGATCGGCGCGGCCGACCATCTGCCACGAGCAAGAGAAAACCGTGCGGTATTCTAATTGAAGAATTCGCGGATCACTGTACCACGATGCTGGCGGCGTCGATGCTTTATTGAGAGGCGCGGTCGGATTGAAGTTTGCGACGATTTCCCGGACCGTAGGTTTCATTCTCTCTCGCCCGCTCGACGAGTTAATTTCTTAACTCAATTTCGCGATCTTATTTTCGTTCCGTAGATTGTGGTCGTTCCGATCACTCGCTCAGAGGTTCAACGATTTCGGGATGTGAATCATTACTTTTGTCCCGCTGCGGCTTTACTTGATTCCCGCCGTGCTTGCTCGGCGAAGGTCCAGTTGCGGACTTTGTCGAGCGGCACGGCGTCTTTGGACTTCAGCTCTAACAGTGACTGATCGACCACCACTTTGACTGCGGCGTCGGAGACGACTCCTCCTTCCGACCAGCTGCGTTTTCCCAATTCGTAGCTTTTCGCCGCGACTGCCTGATCTACTCTGCCCAGCTCGACCAGCATTCGCATCGTTTCCTCGGGATTGGTTTTGGCAAAGGCGATGGCGCGGAAAACCGCTCTGATTATTGCAAGGATTTGTTTGGGATTCTGCTGAATCGTTTCGTCGCGAACGCCGAGACCGGCAAGCGGCAGCTCGAGTCGCTCGCCTAACCACAGAAGGTCTTTGAAGCCGGCTTTTTCCGGCTTGCAGGTTAAAAGGCGGAGAGAGCACGGTGGCGTCCACCGTGCCCGTGACGAGGGAAACATAGCGGGCGCTGTTTCCGCCCATTTGCAACCGGACGAGGTCGCGGTCGAAGTCGAGTCCCTCTTCCGTGATTACCGTGCGCAAGGCCAGATCGGCGGTTGCGCCGAAGCTGCCGATGGCGATGCGCTTGCCTTTGAGCTCTTTGATCGATCTTATTTCTTTTTTTGCGATCAAAAAATAATCGGGGCGACCCTGCAGAACAGACACCAACTTTACCGGGAGGCCACCGGTCGCTGCTTTGATAATCGACGTGCTCGGCGTGGCATAATCGACGTTGCGGGTGAGGAGGGCATTGACGGCGATATTGGTCCTCATGGTGATGGTCAGAACTTCCAGGCCCTCATCGCGAAAGAACCCTTTTCGCGCGGCGATCTCTAACGGCAGGGTGCTGACGGCGGGACCCGTCGAAGCGATTTTGACATCATCGACGGCTTTCACTTCCGGAAGTAAACAAGGGAAAAAGCCAAAACGAAGCGACAAATAGCCGGAGCAGGGTCCTGATCATGACCTCGTTGCGGCCATGTCACGCGCCTGGATATGTGGCGTCAAAATTTGCGCTGGTTTATTCTTTTGCGGTCACGTGGGCGCCGCCGAACGCTTCGGATCGATTGCCCACCAGCACCAGTGTTTCGGTCACCGACGCTGGTAATCTGGTAGTAATCCTTAGAACCGAAAAACACGATTTCGTTTTTTTCGATGATGCGCTCTTCACCTTTCAATCCCTTAACCGATGCCTTGCCTTGAAGCACGAGGAAAGTCTCCGGAGACAGGTGGTAGTGCATGTCGGTGTGCTCACCCGGACGAAAATAGAGTATCCAGGAACGAAATGTGTCGACTGCCAAAGAGTGGCACGAATCGCTTGTTTCCATCTTTCGCTGCCTGCATGGTGTCGTTGATATTGGCAAACTCCATCGATCCTCCTTACCTTTCCGCTGCGCGGCTGTCGACTGCACGGCTACCGATTGGAACTCTTTCAGTCCGTCAGATCCAGCAACACGCCGTCCGGATCGGCGAGACTTTGCTTGCACAGCTTGCAACCTTCGAGGTTTTTCTGGCGCGTTTCGCCCTCGCGGCCGATGGCGATTTTTCTCGGCGCGGAAGCGGGCGAGGAGGCAGCCAGGGCGTCAAGATCCTTTTTCGTTTGTGCTAAATCGTCGACCTTGAAGCCGAAGTGATCCAGGCCCGCCATGTGGCCGCGGTATTGGATCATGTCCCAAGGACGGATCGCAAGATTCACTTTCCCGTCGGTAAGATAGTAGCTGTTGTCGCCGGACATTCCCTCGACGGGCTGCAAATCGAAAACTTTCTGATAGAACTCGGCGATATGCGCCGGGCGGCCGCTGCGGATACAGACGTGATTGATCCAGCGCGGCTGTTCCCAGCCGAATTCGACGTAGCCTTCGCGCACGTTGGACATGCCTTTTTGCGAAAGATCGTATTGGTTGCCGTCCGGGTCGTGGCCGCGCAAGCCGGCAAACGGCACATGGCCTGGGCTCTCGTGAATGTAGATGTCGGGGTAAGATTCTTTAATGCGATCACGGACAGTCTGGACATTTTCCACGGCAAAGCCGAAATGATCCAGACCCGATCTCGAACCGGGTTGACGCTGCAACAGGGCGAGGCCGATGACTCCGTCGCTCAAATGGCCGCGCTCCTTGTTGTATTCGCCCTTTTCATCGGTCATGCCGTTGGTAATTTTCTTCATGCCGAAAATCGTTTGATAAAACTTGGCTTCACGGTCCCAATTTTCGGTCAACACGGCGATATGTCGAATGCTGGTAAACATGGTCGTTGCCCTCCCTTTGACTCGAATTCATCTCAAAGTTGCCGGCGGCTGTCAACCTGGTTGTTTCATGCGACTTGGGGTTTTCGCCTCGACAAACTTCAAGGTTCGCGTTCTTGATTCTGCCTCGAGCTAAGGATAGAAAAACAGCCACTGTTATGAGGCACTCCCGATGACGATCCGTTCTTTTGAATTACTTCAGCCAAGATCTCTGGAAGAAGCGGTAGGCGTTTCTTCAGAAGCATGGCGACGACGCCCGCGCGCTCGGCGGCGGCACGACGCTGGTCATTTTAATGAAGCAGCGCGCGCTCCACTATCCATTCCTTGTCGACCTTCAAACCATTCCCGGTCTGAAAGAAATAAAAACAGAATCCGACGGCGTGCGCATTGGCGCCCTCGTAACCCATCGCATGGTTGAGACCTCGCCGCTGATTCGAGCATCTTTCCCGGCGCTCGCGCAGGCATTCAGCCAAATTGGCAATGTTCGCGTCAGAGAAACCGCTTCCGTAGGTGGCAATCTCGCCCATGCCGATTATCGTCTCGATCCGCCGCCGCCATTGCTGGTTCTTGGCGCTGTCGTTAGCGCCTTTGGTCCAAAGGGCTCGCGCACCGTCGCGCTCAAAGACTTTTTTCGTGGTATGTATGAAACCGCGCTGGAGCCGGGCGAGATTCTCGTCGACGTAAAAATACCTTTTATGCCGGCAAACAGCCGATCCGTGTATTTGCGCTATAGCACGCTCTCGGCAAACGATTGGCCTTGTCTCGGGGTCGCGGCACTGATGACCCAAAGCAGCGGCCGCTGTCGGGCATTGGAAATTGCGCTCGGCGGAGTGGCGGCAACGCCGGTGCGGATCGACGGACTGGAGTTTGCCACGGACCAAGTTCTCGATGAGCCAGTGATCGAAAAACTGCTCGATCGTGTCGACGAGCAGATTTCGCCGTCTTCCGATCTGCGGGGTTCGGACTGGTACAAACGGCGGATGGCGAAGTTGTTCGTGAAAAAAGCGTTGGACCAATTGAATAGTGGCGTCGGCTAGAATGCGCCGGTGATTTCGGGCGTCGATGTCAAAAAACTGGCCGATGATATAAAGGAACAAACCTCATGAAGCGCGAGATCACGCTCAAAGTTAACCGTCTAGATGAGACGCTGACGGTCGATGATGCCGACACACTGCTCGAAGTGCTGCGCGATCGTTTAAAGCTTTGGAGCGTGCGCGAAAGCTGCGGCGTCGGCGCCTGCGGTTCCTGCACGGTGCTGATGGATGGCCGGCCGGTAAGTTCCTGTTTTCTCCTCGCGGTGCGCGCTGTCGGCTACGAGCTAACCACGCTCGAAGGGATCGGCGATGGGCAGCGGTTACACTTTATTCAAGAGGCCTTCGTCGAACAGCGAGCCTTGCAATGCGCCTATTGCACGCCCGGCTTCGTGCTTTCGGTGAAAGCATTACTTGAGGAGAATCCCGATGCTTCGGACGAAGCCATCCGGGAATACCTCGCCGGCAATCTCTGCCGCTGCGCCGGTTACGCGGATATTCTCAATGCGGTTCGCGCAGCGCAGGAAAAATCCAAAGCCGTCATGATTTGATCCTCGACGAGCGAGTCTTCGCTCGTTGCTGCTGTCTGAATTCCGTTAATTGAGTGCGAAGAGAAATTTGTTCAGTTGACCAAAGTCGCGGACACCGGCATGCATTGCACCGAGCGAAACTGCGGCGATTTTTGCGCGGTCCATCAGTTAGTCCACGAGCAGCTGCCATTATTGACGGGAAGTGAGCATCTCTGATCGAGTATTGGGGATAACGAGTTGATTATCGCGTTGCTTAGCGAGGGGTGTCTGAAAAGGCACGTTTATCGCGCCGCAAATACATCTTGACCCAGAGATCGTATAGATTGTCGGGTCGAAACACGTCGATTTCTTTCCGTCCGCGAGCCGTCTCGACGACCATGCTGACCGACAGCTCTTGCCAAGAAATACCGAGGAGACGTTCGCCTCTTCGGCCAACCATATCCCCGATCGTGCGCAGCAGTTGAGATAGAGAGTGTCCGTCGGCTGTGCGCACCTGTGGCCGGCGCCGGCCTCGCTGCTCGCGTTCCAGGCGATCTAGATCGGTCAACGAGTAGCGTAGACGCTTGGCGGGCTGCGACTGCCAATCCGTAATAGTCTCTTCACGCACGACCGTGCGACTGTGCAAGGTGTTGCGCCAGAGTTTTTGCAAGCGATTCTTGCCGACGCGTAAAAGCGGATTGTCATTATCGTTTGCGTTTTCCGAACGAACCCACACGACATACGCGTCACCAGTACATTCGAGATTGAAAGCAACGAGATGGAGATTTTCTAAATCTTGGCCGATGGTTCGCAGGTGGCGGGAGTAGTCGTCTGGACGGATGCTTGTGTCCATAGTCAGATGTGGCGAGTGCGCATCTCTTACAGCAGCGGAAGGACTCGGTGTTGTACCGTGGACCAAATGAAGATTGCTTTTCCACGAGGACCTAGGAGCGTGACGAACGCCATGCATAATAGTATGCACAGGAAATTTATAGTTGCAATTGAGGCAAAAATTAGTAATCGGCGTCTGGCTGCCACGCGCGGGACGCGTCAAGACGGAAAATCCGATGTAGTAATCGCAATTGGGGCAATGGCGGGCGCGAAATCTCGACATAGAATTTTGATCTCAAAGCAACGGACTTTTTTCTATTCAGAAGTAGGATGAAAGTCAAGAACGCCAAATTTTCTTGAGAGGGAAAAACTGCGTGGGAAATTAGCCGGTTACATCACTTTCGGCGTGGTCATGAGAGAATGACCACCGATGGCGTATTCTGGCAGCTTGAATCGCCAAGAAAGTTTACAGAATCCGATACTGTCTCGACTTAGGCTTCAAGTCTTTCAAGCAAGCTGTCGAAAGCCGGAAGAGGCAAGCCCTTCCGCTTTGTCATGGTTGGGGCGAAGTGGGAAAGATCAGCGACTTGATAACCACGGGGACGGCGCCGGATGACTGGATCAGCGCGCCGATATCGATGTAATCGAAATCGCTGAGCGCGATGCCGTCGATGGAAATGATCGGGGTTTGCATCTGCAATTCTTCTTGGAAATGCAGCCCGACAATGCCGCCGATGTCACCGTCATTGACCAACACGAGAGGATGGCCTTTGGCGAAAAGGTCTTTGAGTCCCTCGGCGACGCCGCTACAGAAGGCTTGCAAGCGGAAAAACGTAGCCGAACCGTCCCAATGAAAGGCGACGGCGACCGGTTGGCGCCCGTGCTGGAGATCCAATCGGCGCAGCGCGTTGAGCAGCGCGTCACGCACGGCTTCTTGAGTGAAATCATCCTGGTTTAACGGAAACTCCGGCGCAACCACGGCCACATTGCGCACGGGCACTGCATTCTCCGGCGTGATGAAGATCGTGTTGCCGCTCACTTGCACGGTGTACTGCGACGCACCGATGACGGTAGCGCGAATGCGCGCATTGGGTTCCATGACGAGAAGACCCAAGTCGCCGGTGCGCTTATGCACTTCTTCGGCGATCAACGGTCCAAGATCGCCGAAGCTGGTCTTGGCGCGATTGTAGATGAACTCCGACACGCCGCCGGAAAACATCACGCAGTCGATCTCGCCTTGGTAGCTCAGCGGCGGCAGGCGCAGGAGCCCTTTGATATCTTCGGTGATCGATTCCGGTTTCAACATGGCAAATAGCTTATCCATCATGCCCGAAACCATTTTCCGCAGGTTTGCTTCTGGTATTTTCTGGCCAAGCTCAACTGAAAATCCTGCCCAGCCCGCGTGCTTGCGTCCGGCTTCCTCGATGCGCACGATGGCGCCGTCTTTGTCGAAGGCGAGCAGACGCGCGCCGACATCGATGGCGCACACTTCCTGAACCTTGCCATTGTTACAGATCGCAAACTTGCTCGTGCCGCCGCCGATGTCGATATTCAGAACAACACCGCCCATTTTTTCCGAGTGCGCCACCGCGCCTGAGCCGTGCGCCGACATCGTCGCTTCCAATCCGTCGCCCGCGCTGACCGCGACGAATTTGCCCGCCTCCTGCGCAAACAGATCGGCGATGGCCCGGGCGTTGCGCCGGCGCACGGCGACGCCGGTGAGAATGAGCGCGCCGGTGTCGACGTCTTCGCGGCGAATCTTGGCGGTCTTGTACTGATCGTTGATAAAGGTTTCCAGCGCTTCAACGTCGATCCGAGTGTCGTCGACGTAGGGCGTCAGGAGAATCTGCGACTCGTTCAAAATATCGCGTTTGGTGACGCGATAACGCGAACCTTCGAGGGTCAGTTCCAGCCGGGAGAAAACCAAGTGCGAAGTAGAAGAGCCGATGTCGACGCCGACGCTGGTGAGTTGGAGATTCTCCTCTTCCTGCATGTGGCGGTTGGCATTGGAAAACGAACCTCTAGGTGCGGTGGCCATCAAAATCCTTCGGAATGGGTTGGAATCGTTTGGAGCCTAGCGTCTGGTGATCCTTAGTAAGCCCGCACCCGGATCGGAGACGCTAGACTCTCGACGTGAGAGAGAAATATTTAATAGGAGTGCTTGTAAAGATCCGGCTCCATGCGCGATTGCGCCCCAACGCTTGCGAGCGTTTCTTCGAACTCTTTACGGAGATACGGATCTTCTTCGTTGTACGGGATCGCCGTGCCGCCGTCTTTCATATCGATGGCGCCGTAGTCGATGCCCTTTTCACCGGGCTTGCCGCGATCGCGGCCCGGCGCGTTGGGACCGAACCACGCGGTCAGACGCAGCGGCTCTTTGCTCGCGCCAAAGTGAGCGTGGAACCAGTTGCCGCTCATCGGCGCCGCGCTGACCATGCCCACCGGTTCGTAGTCCTGGCGTCTGATTTGTTCCGTCGTGCCTTTTTCCCAAGGATGGGTGCCCAATTCTGACGGCCAAGTGTAGGTGTAACCTTTGCCGCTCAAGCAGATCAGCACGGCAGCCGAGCCATGAGCGTGGGCCTTCGAGTAACGGCCGGTTTCATGCTGGCCGATCCACATATAGAATTGCTGGCCAGCCATGTGCGGTTCGATGCGCCGGTAACCCGGCGAACGGCGGTTGTCCATGGGCAACTCGCAGGACATCACGTCCGGGATGATATTGGTCTGACGCATGGCGAGACCGCGCAGCGGATCGGGCGTGACTTCTTCTTTGTATTTGTAATAATCGTCGCTCGGATCGAAGCGGTCTTTGAAGTGATAGGGGCAATTAAAAATAAAATCATCGTTGCTAAAGTTGTTCATGACATTCGGCGCAGTGGTACCGGCCAGCAGAAGCGCCGGGCTCGACGTGGCATTGACGATGCGATGGGTCGCATTCATCGGAATGGCGAAGATCGAGCCTTTCTGCCATTCAAAGGTGACTTTCTTTGGATTGCCGTCGATCCAAACCTCGGTGGTACCGCGACCGTCGACGACGAGATACTGCTCTTCGTACAAATGTTTTTCCGGGTTCAACGCGCCTGCGCCGGGCACTTCGACAACGTAGCAACCCCACAGACCCTCGGTGCCGAGAAGCTGGATGAAGGTGCCGTTGCCGCCCATGCGCTTCCACGGTTTGCGCGGCAAATCCTGCACGCGGCGCACGCCGATATCGCGATAGATCGGAATGCCCTGCGACTCCATAAAGTTGTCATAAGGCGTGTTCGGCCGGAGAAATTTCCCATAGCCGGCCCGGGTCTTATTATCTGTCGGTTCCTGAAATGATTGCTCAGCGGGATGATCCATAGTGATGCCTCCTTTATTCTCGTTTGCGTTATCGGTATCTGCGAATTGGCGTGAGATCGCGATGCTCAAGCCCAGCGGATTTAAGTCAATTATTATCGATTGGCCGACTGGGAGTCAAACGAGCCATTGAAACGACGGCATGAGAAAAACGCAGTGTTTGAGCTACGCAGGTTCCGCTTGCGGCATTCGATGATTTCACGAAATTTGCCGGCGCCATAATAGGCGGCAGGAGTCATCTGTTCGACAGTCCTGGGCGGCAGGCTACTCTGACCGTCGCGATGATTGAGACGTTTTTCACTTCCGGTTGATTTCGATATTTTCCTTGGTGCCACTGCTTGAGACTGAGGCCATAATGCCAATCCCGATCGCGATCACAATTCCGATCACGGTCCAAGTCGTACCGATACGGTCTAGAATTCCCAACTTCCATAGCGCGGCCATAACGCCGCCAATAAAGATGATATAACCAAAAAGATACATTCCAGTCCATTTCATGATGAGCCTCCTGAGGGATCTAACAATTGCTGATATCTAAAGGTAGCCCTAATATGCACGAACATCGAGCTAGATCTATTATAGCAATCACCGAATGTTGCAACGCAAGCAGCCCCGAGCCTCCGCCAAAATGTGTGATATCGATCATCAGTCATTGGCTTTATTTACTAGATGCAATCAGCCGAACGTCAGTCGCGAACAAGATTTCCGGCATGCATGTTTCTTCTGCGGCTTGTCGATTTATTTCGTCGGACCCTCCGATTGACCCGGCCCCGACGGTTTCCGAATCAGGCTGTCAAAAGGCACCGCTTATGCGGAGCCCGGCCCTTTCGTAAACGTCAGCCGCCGGTAGACTTGTCTGACCGAATCGACGTCGCGCTTGCAGTATTCGACAATCTCGGCGATTTTTCCGGCGCGGTAGTAGGGGTAGACTTTAGAGCCGTCGAGATGTTCTTTGGGCGAGGGGATGCCGAGCGCTTTAGAAAGCAAGTCGAGGCTGGCGTGTTCGCGGCCCCATTTGCTCCACTCCTGCATGGTGTCGTAGATAGGGGCGTTGCGGAAGCGGGTAAAAGGAATGTCGCGCGATGGTTTGATCTGGTGGATGACCGAGCGTTGATAGATGAAGCGCATGTCGAAATCCAGAATATTGTGGCCGACGAAGAGATTGCAATCGACGGCGAGTTTCCAGAAGTTTTTGATGATGTCGGTCTCTTCGCCCTGCAAGACTTCGATCGTGCCGCTGACCGATGGCTCGATAGCGTAACAAAGGCAGATAATTTTTGCCGTCGCAGCGGAGAGGCTTAGTTTTTTTAAAACTTCCGCTTCGTCAAGGCGGATCTGCTCTTCCAATAAACCGTTTTCCTGTAACGAAGGTTCGGTGGGGACAGTTTCGATATCGAAGAAAAGGATTTTCATGGGTTCATCCGGAGAAATCTAAGAGTTGATTCGAGATCATTCTCGGAACCCTGCGACGGGCTCAGGGCGAACGGAACAAGCAAGGGTTGCTCGCGCCAAGGGTCTTGAAGCTCAAGGTAATTGCTTTAGTAATCTTTTAGAAAAGCATTAGTTCCTTATTCCTTTCGGTCACGATCTCGATCGCTTCGCCCGTTCGTAAAAAAATCACTTTGAAAGCGGCGACTTCACGTCGCAGACTTTGATTTGCCGCTTGAGTATAGATTTCCGCCTGCTGGCGATAGCGTTCGGCGCCTTGGCGCAGTTCCCCCGGCGCGATTCTATCTGTCTTATAGTCGGCCAAGTAAAGCAAACCGTTTCGCTCGTAGATCAAATCGATAACGCCTTCCATAATCTGACCGTCCCAGGGCATCACGAGCGGCACTTCGCGGCCGAGAATGCGCGCGCCAGCGAGTTCCGTGTACGCCTTCGAGGGAAAGAAGCCGGCGAAAATGTCGTGGAGATCGCTTTCGATCTCTTGCCGAGATGGCTCGAATTCCCGAGGCAGCGAGTTGGAGATGAAATCGTGCAGTTCTTCTCCGAATTCTTTGACGTCGCTGGCAAACTGCCAGTTCTGCAGAAAACGATGCGCAAGATCGCCGACGACAAGCGCCGGCGTTTGCCGAAACGGTTGTCCGTTCGTTTTGCTGCCTGCTTCGGTCGAAGCTTCTTCTTGCCGTTTTAAAAGCGTCGGCGTGAGAAACGGCTGGGATTGTCGCGCTTTTTCATAGGCGGAGGTGCGGCGCGCCCAAGTGTCGGTGAAGGATTTCCAGTTGGATGTTTTCTTGGGGCGTTTGGAGCTGGCTTTGGTTCGGCTTGGCGCGGCCAGGCTCGCGCTGACGACTTCGATTTCCATCGTGCCATTGCCGACGTTAGCTGTTTTTGACGCCTCGGCGTCGGCGATGCTGTTGTTGAGTGTGCCGTCGAGCATGGAGAGGAAACTGCCGCCGGATCGCCGGCTGCTCGGCGCGCAGGAGATGATCAAGTTTTCACGCGCTCGGGTCATGGCAACGTAGAGCAGACGCTTTTGTTCTTCGGCGTTTCTCCGTCTGGTTTTTTCCGCAATGTACAGCCCGGCGAGATCCGAAATTGAGCCGATGCGCAGGCCGGTGAGCCCCGTCGACCAATCGAACAGCGCTTCGGCATCGGCGCTCTGTCTGCCTTCGATGCCGGTCTGGCAGCCGGCCAAAATCACGATCGGGAACTCCAACCCTTTAGATTTGTGAATGCTCATGATGCGCACGGCGTCGAGGTTTTCTTCAGCGAGCACACTCTCGCCTTCTTCTTTGACGTCGAGTACGCGTTGTTCCAGTTGGCGTATCGCTTCCTTGAGCGTGGTCAATCCCTCGCGGCCAAGCAGTTCGGCTTGCTGCGCCAGCTTTTGCAAGTTTGCCACCGCCTGTTCGCCGTGAAAGTAGCAGGCTGCTAGTAATTCCACAGGCAGCGTTGCGAAGATATGGGCTACCGCGGCCCCGATCGGCAGGGTCCGAGTCTCATTGTGAAGGCGCGCCAGGGCGTCATAGAGCTCGGTGAGAGTCGGTGGGAAATCTTTCCCAGCGAGTTTCTCGGCAGCGCGGTAGTCGAGCAGATTTTGCCGGTGCAGCTCATAAATCTGCTGGTCGATGAGTCCCCCCAAAGGCGAACGCAGGACGCCGACCAGCGCCAAGCGGTCATGAGGATTTTCCACCGCGCGCAGCAGATTGACCGCATCGATAATTTCTTTCGCCGCATAAAAATGGCGCTCGCCTTCGACGACGTAGCGAATCCCTTGGCGGCGCAGGGGTTCTAAATAATCGTGAATGTCGGTCAACTTGCGCAGCAGAATCGCGACATCTTTCGGCTGCGCATAGACGGTCTCGGCGCGCGCGTTGAGAATCGGGGCCTTGCCCAAGACCTGCTCCTTTAACCAGCGCGCCAAGCTCTCCCCTTCGAGACGACGCGCGGTTTCGGCATCGATGGCTTCGTCTTCAGCAACGATCTTTCGCACCGAGAGTTTAGGGATATGGCTTGGCGCGGTGATTCTCCCGGGCGCGGGGTGGATGGCGATGTAGGGCGGTTGGAGGTTGTCTTGAGCTTGGATGAGGGCTTCAAACGCGCCGTTGACGACGTCGAGTATCGCCGCATTGCTGCGAAAATTGGTCGTCAGGCGGCATTCGACTCCGTTCTGCGCCTTGATGATTTTCTCGACGACTTCGAGATAGGCTTCGATGTCGGCCCGGCGAAAAGCATAGATCGACTGTTTGGGATCGCCGACGACGAAGACTTTGCCCGGAGTCAGTTTTACCTTGCGCCAGTCCTTGGCTGCAGTGCCTTGGGCCTCGGCGAGATAGAGCAAAATCTCGTACTGGATCGGATCGGTATCTTGAAATTCGTCGATGAGGATCGTGCGGTAGCGCCGTTTGAGGTCCGCGCGCACTTGATCTTGGTCGCGGATGAGATTGCGTGCGCGCACGAGCAAACCATCGAAGGAAAGATGCCCTTCGCGGATGAATCGTTCGCGGAAATCTTCGGCGTAGGGAACCAGCAAGCGCCAGACGAGGCCGGTCAATTCCTCATCGACTCTGACCAGCCCTTTGGCGACGCGTACGAGCTCCTGAGCTTCGGCGACGTCGTCGGGCTCCCAACCCTTGAGATCTCGACTGATCGCCTTCTCGGACAACAGGGCCTGTTCGTCTGCCAATAGGTCCGACCGCTGTCCGGCTTTTAGAAACGCGCCGAGCACCGCCTGCGCCGCGAGCACTAACTTTTCATTGAGCCGGTCTTCGGGATGGCGTTCAATCAATTTTACCGCTCGGTTTTCGAGTTGAGCCAACCAATTGCGCAGCGTGGGCGGAATTGCGTTCCGCCCATCCAGCTTCTGTCGAAGATCGACGTTTTCCGTGGAAATCGATTTGGCCAGAGCTTTGATTTGATCGAGTCGACAGAGCGGCAGAATCTTTCGCCAGTCCGCCGCATGGGAGCTGCGCAGTGAAAGTTCCTGATCCAGCCATAAATCCCATTGCTCGTCGAAAAGGCGATCGAATGCAGTACCATCGTCCTCGTGAAATTGCGGGTCGACCCCCGCTTCGAGCGGATAAAGCCGAAGCAATGTGGCGGCGAAGCTGTGAATCGTGCCGATGTCGCTCCGTTCCATGTTTCTCAGCGCGTCGTGAACGCGGCGGTCCAACTCATCTTTGGAGAGTTGGTAGAATGCGATCAGAGCTTCAATATCGTTCTGATTTTTTTTCTCGACGTCATTGGCGGGTCGGCGGTCGAGCTCGACATCGAGAAAAGCTTGCAAGCGTTGGCGCAGCCGGAGCTTCATCTCCTCGGCGGCTTTATTGGTAAAAGTAAGGGCGACGATGTCGGTGATTTTTAGCGGCTCGGGGTTGCGCAACAGCAAATGCACCAGGCGATCGACTAACAACGTCGTTTTGCCGGTGCCCGCTCCCGCGGTGACCACGAGGTTGCGATCGAAGGTGGCGATGGCGATTTGGCGGTCGCTGGCGTCGGGTAGTTCGATATTCGCTTGGGTGGCGCTCATAGTTTCTCGGGATCTTTCCTGCGTAAAGCCCGATGAGGTTCCGTAACCGGATCGTTGTCGACGCGCCACAGGCTCGGCGGGTGGTTTTTGCGGCAGATCGCTGCCGCGTCGCAGCGGCCGCAGTAATCGCCGCGGTTGAGAAAGAAACGGCCCTGGCGGACGCCGTCGGCTAGATAAGCAATGGTTTGTTGGGTGGCCGCGCCGAGTTGGTCGGTTAGCCCTGCGCTGCCGTAGGAAGTCGAGAGCAGCGGCCCTTCGGCCCAGCGCGTGGCGATGTAGTAGAAGTCCGCTTCGATGGCCGGTCGCGATGGCTTGAAGTGTTGTTCTTCGGCCCAGTGCTGCGCGAGCATGTAGTAAAAGGGCGGCTGCAATCTCTCGCCGCGCAGGGCGGCGCGGAGCAGATTGGTATCTTGGCTTGCCGGCTTTGCGCCAAATTTAAATTTGTAATCAATCACCCGCAGACCGCTGTCGTTACGGTCGATGCGGTCCATCCGCCCGCGGATCGTCAGGCCGTTTAGCGGTTCCGGCCAGTCGGCCGGCAATCGCGCGGTCACGCCGGTTTCCAAACTCACCGGGGCAAACCCGGATTGGCTGAGCTCGCTGAGATCTTGAGCGATGACTTGGCGCAGCAGTTGAACCAGACCGTCTTTGAGGCTTTCCCAAGCGAGAGGGTAACCGACCGGATGGTTTTCTTCGAAGTCGGCGAAGGCGCGGGCCGCGATGGCCTGCAAAGTCGTTTCCACATCCAGCTTTGCCGATCTGCCGGTGAAGTAACCGTCGTCGATCATAGCGCGGTAAAACGCATTCAAAATTCCATGGCCGATCTCGCCGAACTCTGCGGGGCTCGGTCCGAGGACTTCTTCAGGGCGGTCGAGCGGTTCCAGCCCAAGCACGTGGCGCGCGAAAAACTGAAACGGGCAGCGGGCATAGGTTTCGAGCGCGGTCGGCGAAAGACCGCGCTCGGAGAAATGTTTCCAGTAGCTGTCGATCTGGTTGAGCATGCCGTCGTAACCAAGCAAGCGGTCGCTGCTTTGATCGACTTCAGCAACAACTTTGCGGCCTTGTTTGTAAAGATTCGGTAGCGCGGCGCAAGCTTCGATCAGCGCGGTGGGATCTTGGGCGTCGAGCGTCAGTCGAATCGCCAGTTCCGCCGGCAAGAGTAAATCGTGTCTATCGAACGGCGGCGTGGCGGTCTTCTCGGTGATGCTGCGCGGGATGCTGATCGTTTCGCTTTCGCGACCGTTGTCATGGAGAGCGCGCTTGAGCTCGTCGATGTACCAGGATGGCGCCAGCACTCTGCCGCTGTCGTCCGATCTTTGAAACGAACAATTGAGCCGCTCCCGCGCGGCGCCGACAAGCAGGGTGAAAAGCAATTTTTCTTCGTCGAAGGCGGCAAGTTTTTGGCTAACTTTGTAACCGAGGTCGCGTTCGAGAACTTCGCGGTCGCGATCGCGCAGAAAGGCATCTTCGCGGATCGTGCGCGGAAAAACGCCTTCATTCATGCCGAGGACAAACAGCGCGCGGAACGATAGGCCGCGCGCCGCGGTGGCGTTGAGCACCATGACACCATCGCGATTGCGCCGATCCTCCGTTACGCCGGAGCGTTCCAGCCAGTGCTGAAAGGTATGGGCAAAATCATTCAGCGCGACGCGATTTTCCACGCGATCGAGACCGGCGAGTTGGTCCAAGACCGCGATAATCTCCGCTCCGGGTTCCGTACCGACGCCCGGCGCTGTGGTTTCGGCGGCAGGCGCAATTCCGAGATACTTTTTCAGCAAGATTTTCCAGGCGACGACATATTCCTGCCATGAAGCTTGCGGCGGTAATTGGGCTAGATCAGCCACCAAGGTCTCGACGATATTAGCCAATGACGTCAATTCTCTCGCGAGGATGCGAATGACGCGCGGCTCGTCGTCGGCCGATATTTGCCTAAGGGTTAGATCGTGGTGGTTGTAACGGCGCAAACGGCGCCACTCGGCGGCGCCTTTGCAAATGGCCAGCTCCCGGGTCGCTAGGTCCCAGAGGTCTGGCCGAGGCAACGAGCGATCTCCTGCGATGTTTTTGAATTGAAAATAGGGCGAAGAGAGCAGATCGATCACTTGGCCGCGTAGGAAGTTCTTCGCGGGCAAATTCAGCAGCAGGATGACGGCTTTGGTCAAAGGGAACTGCACGAGCGATTCTTCGAGCGTGCCGGCGAGCGGGATGCGGTGCTTGTGAAAAATATCTTTGACGATGGGGCCGTAGGCCTCCAGACTTCGCGCAACGACGGCGATCTCATGAAATTGCATCTTGCCATCGTCGACGAGCCCGAGAATCTCTTTGGCGGCCGTGGCGACCTCATCGTGGATGCCGAAGGTGTCGACGATCCGGCAGTGCCAGTGTTTGGGAAAATCGGAATATTTTCGTTCTTTGTTGTCATCGAACAGCCGCGCATCGGCGGGCAGTGCGATTTGAGTTTCCGGCTCTGGTCCGGACTCGCGTGTTGTGTCCCTGGACATAGCGCTCATAGAAACGCTCCGCGAAGCGCCACGCTTCATGACTCGGTTTGGCCGGGCGAAGCGGAAAGAACAGCGTGGTCGGATAGTGGCGCGCAACGGCGTAAAAAAAATCTATCTGAATCTGCGTCAGATCGTAGAAACCGTAATAGAAAATCCGGCCAAATTGTTTCAAGAAGCTCGACGCGGGAACTTGTTCGGTGGCGTAGCGGTTCAGGTCGGAGGGGTCGGCAATCTTCTGTTGGCGGCAAAACTGTTGAAAGGTTTGCAGTAAGACCAAGAGCTGCGATGTGCGTTCGCTGGCGCGCTGACTGAAATGGCCCTCGCCCAGGGCTTCGAGGGCGACCGCCGGGTCGACCAATCCGTCGCGCAAATCGCGCAATGTTTGCCAGAGCGCGGCGCAGCCGCCGGCGCGATCTTCGATGCCGGCGAAGGGCTCCGCGCCGGGTTGGCGGGTCCGGATGATTTGCCGCAGCGCTTCTTCGAGAAACAGGTCGCTGCGCAACTCGAGCGGCGCGCCATTGCTCTCGGCGTGTAGCCTTAGGGATAGTTGGTAAAAGGTCAGCAGTTGAACATTGAGTAGCGAAAGGCGCCGCTCCCGGCTCAATAAAATTTTCAAGCGCCGGCGCAGCAAGTCGGATGGCGTAAGCACCAACAGCGGACAGAGCAAGTCCGCTTTTTTGTGGCTCAAGATTTCGTCGACGAAAGCGTTCTCAAGATCGGGATGAAATGGTCCCAGAATGGTTTGCATGATACGCTATGGTTGGTTCCGGGAGAGAGTAGACGAGAACCAATATGAAATAACCGTGTGCCAAGCGCAAGCATTATGAACAACCCGTACGACGATGCGCCGGACGCGCTCTAAGTTGCAAAACCGAATGCAAACCATTAAACCAAAAATCGACGACCGACGACCGATCATGCGCCTTCGATTACTTTTCTGCTTCCTGGCAGTTTTTACATTCCTCCGATCCGACGTAAGCGGCCGCACGCTTCAGTCCGATGCCGGTCTGGTGGTCGCCGACAGCGAGCTCGCGAGCGAAGCGGGAATGGCGATCCTCAAACGCGGCGGCAATGCCGTCGACGCGGCGATCGCCACGGCATTCGCTCTTTCCGTGGTCGATCAGGCTTCTTCCGGTTTGGGTGGCGGCGGTTTTATGGTTATTTATCGCGCCAAGGATAAAAAATCCTTCGCGCTGGATTTTCGCGAGACCGCGCCGCAAGCATCGCGCAAAGAGTTGTACATGAAAGACGGCAAAGCCGTGCCGTCGCTGAGTCTTACGGGCGCGTTGGCCGTTGCCGTGCCCGGAGAAGTGGCCGGGTTGATCGAGGCGCGCAAGCGTTTTGGAACGCTTTCTTTGGCGACGCTGGTTGCGCCGGCCGATCAAACTCGCGAGTGACGGGTTCCCCTTGGATGCGACGCTGCGCATTGCGATTGAACGCCAGCTGTCCGGCATGAAACGATTCGCCGATCTCGGGCGCATTTTCACGCCCAATGGCGAAGTTCCCAAACAAGGCGACTTGATCCGGCAAACGGATTTGGCCGAAACTCTCAAAGCGATCGCGCAGCAAGGCGCTGAGGTTTTTTACCAGGGCCGGATCGCCGCGGCGATCGTCGAAACGATCAAAAACAACGGCGGTGTGATGACGCTCGAAGATCTTAAAAACTATAAAGCCGTGTGGCGCGAGCCGCTGATCGGCACGTATAGAAATCGCACGGTGATTACAATGCCGCCGCCGAGCTCGGGCGGCGTGGCGATTTTGGAGATGCTCAATATTCTCGAAGGCTACAAGCTCGATCAGCTGCAACATAATTCGGCTGCTTATTTACACCTGATCACCGAGAGCATGAAGCATGCGTTCGCCGATCGAGCGCAGTTTCCTCGGCGATCCCGATTTCGTGCATGTGCCGGTGCGCAAGTTGACGGCGAAGGAGTATGCCGGCTGGATTCGCAGCAGGATCGCGCCCGACAAGACTCATCCACCGACTTTCTACGGCTACTACAATTACAATGCTGAAAAAGGCGGGACGACCCATTTCAGCGTGATCGACAAATTCGGTAACGCGGTCGCTTGCACCCAAACGGTCAATACCCGCTTCGGCTCCAAGTTAGTGGCGTCAGGCACGGGCATCGTGCTTAACAACGAAATAGACGATTTTGCCATCCACGCGGATACGGCCAACGTCTACGGCCTGATCGGCAACGAAGCCAACTCACTGCAACCGAAAAAGCGGCCGCTGAGCAGCCTGTCGCCGACGATTATTTTGCGCGATGGCCGGCCCGAGTTGGTAGTAGGTGCCGCCGGCGGGCCGCGAATTATCAGCGCGACCTTGCAGACGATCTTGAATGTGCTGGATTTTCACATGCCGGTAAAATCCGCGGTCGACGCGCCACGAGTTCATCATCAATGGCTGCCGGACCGGTTGAATGTTGAAGCGAAGATTGCCGCCGCAGAAAAAAAAGCGCTGGAACAGCGCGGCCACGTGCTGCGAGAGCAAGTGGAATTGGGCGTGGTTCAGGCAATCACATGGCAAGGATCGACCATGAGCGGCGCCGCCGATCCACGCAAAGTCGAGCGCGCGCGCACCGAATGAACTCCCGCGCTTAAAACTCGTTCAAATCGTTTGAAGAAAACGCTAGGAAGATCGTCGACGCTCACGCAACCACGCCCAGACCGGCAACGCCAGACGCCAGAGTTTGAGCAGCATCCCGGACGATCTTAAAAGCTTTCCCGCATAGCCACTGACCAGGAAAGTCGAAAGTCCGGCGGCGATCAACGGATGGGTTTTGAGCGCCCTGCCGAAGCCCAATACTTTGCCACTGAAGTTTAAAGGCGACTGCAAGCGTTGGCCGACCAAGCGAAGTTCGAGACGCTCCTCGCGACAGCGTTCGATCAAAGCCCGCTTACGACGGGCGATTTCTTCGAGTCGGCTACTCACGGCGATCTCCCTGGCAAAGGTCGCGGTCTTTGCCCAGTTCTTCCAGGGTCGCGGCAAATAGCTTGGGCCGGTTGCGAATGTTTTGTCGAAGTTTTGCCGCCGCGCCGATACCGACTCCGAGATAAACCAGGGTCAAGACGCCGAGTGCGACAAGCCAGCCTTGTACCAAAAACAGCGCGACCAGAAAAACCGTCAACAAGATGAAGCCGAGGCTGATCCCGCAGAACATCATCAAGGTGAGCAATACGGTTTGGCGGAGCCGCTCCCGCTCCTCATCGAGCTCGGCGACCAAAAGATCGAGGCGGGTGTGCACCATGGAGCTTAGCAGTGCCGCTGCCTCTTTTAACGAGTGGATGAAGCCGGGCGCTTGGTCTTCGCCCGGTTGGCTGCCGAGGTCTGTCATCGGCGGGCGTTATTTATTGCGAATCAAGAGTCCGATCACGAGCCCGACGCTGGCGGCGATTCCTACCGCGTTCCACGGATTCTCGCGCACGTAATCGTCGGCGATCTCGGCGCATTCCTTAGACTTCTTGACCAAAGTCGTCTCGGCGTCGGCAAGCGCCTTTTTGCCCTCGACAAGGCTCTGCTCGATTTTCTGGCGCGCGACCGCGATCTTTTCGCCAGCCTGGCTGGCCGTCGCTTTGAGCAACTCTTCGGCGTCGGTCGACTAAAGTCTTCAAGTCACGGATAAGTTTTTCTGAGTTGGCATTTTCTCCGTTCATATATCCTCCCGTGGACCAGATCGTTGATTTGAGTCATGATAATCACCCGCATCCGGGTATTCAAGGTCAATCCGGCGATTTCACGGCTATTTACTGATCTTCCCGTCGTGCCCATTGATTTAGGTTTTCCACATGTTAAGCGTTTCCTTCGAAAAAGGCTGAGGAGGAATATTAGATGAGGTTTCAGAACTATCGGCTTGGTCTCGGTTGGTCGCTGTTGCTTGTTCTGGCGTTGCCAATGGCGGTTTTGGCACAAGCCAACCCGAGCTCAAAGCTGGTCGAAGCGGCCAAAAAAGAAGGCGAGGTGGTTTATTACACAACGATGACTCTGGATCAGAGCAAGTCGGTGGCCGACCGTTTCGAGAAAAAATATGGCATCCGCGTCACTTTGTTTCGTACCGGCGGCGGCCCGCTGCTTAACAAGATTTTCACCGAGTCGCGCGGCGGGCGCCATGAATGGGACGTGGTCGTTGGCCGGGGCGAGATGGTTTTGCCCTTGACCCAGAGAAAGTTGGTGGCCTCGTACGTATCGGCTGAGACCAAGATGATCGATGCACCGCTGGTCGATAAAGAAGGCTTTTGGAGCGCCTACTACGTCAATAGTTACGTGCTCGGCTGGAATACCAAACTGGTCAAGCGCGAGGACGTGCCGAAGACCTATGATGCTTTGCTCAATCCCCGATGGAAAGGCGGGCAGATTTCGCTCGACACCGAGGCCTACGGCATGTTCGAGGGATTGAAAGGCGCGTGGGGCAAAGAAAAGACGCTGGCGTATTTCAAGAGACTTGCGGCCCTCGATCCGGTGCTCAAGCGCGGCAATACGGAAAGAGTTCAACTGGCGGTGGCCGGTGAATATCCGCTTATCATCGCGTACAATCAAACTATACAGAGAATGACTTCGCGCGGCGCGCCGATGGACTGGCTGCCCCTCGAACCCGCCGTCACCCAGGTCAATCCCGCGATGATCGGCGCCAAGGCGCCGCACCCGAACGCGGCACGGCTGTTTTTCGATTTCCTGATGTCGAAAGAAGGGCAGGAGATGCTTAAAGGCATGCAGCGCATCCCGGTCCGAAAAGACGTTGAACCTGATCCACCCCGGCTTTTCCGCGGCTTTAAGTACGTCATCGAAAATCCCGAAGACTACGCGGATTTCGACGCGACGGTGAAGCAGTATCTGGAAATTTTTAAACTGAGATAAGAAGGCGTGAGGCGCCAGGCAACAGGCGCGAGCAAGAATCCGAACTCGCGCCGGTTGCCTATTCGTTGAAAGGATTCTTGAGCATGATGGTCTGCTCGCGGCCGGGGCCCACCGAAACCAAAATAATCTCCGTGCCGATGATTTTCTCGATTCGCTGGACGTAGCGTTGCGCCGCTGCAGGTAGGTCGGAAAACTCCCGGACATGATCGAGCGGCTCGTTCCAGCCATCCAGGTCTTCGTACACCGGCTCAGCGTGCTGCATTACTTTCGAGCTAGCGGGAAATTCATGAACCAATTTTCCGTCGTAGCGATAGGCCGTGCAGATCGGGATCTTCTTAAAGCCGGTGAGCACGTCGAGCTTGGTCAACGCGATACCGGTCATGCCGTTCATGCGCACTGCGTGGCGGACGCCGACGGCGTCGAACCAGCCGCAGCGCCGCGATCTTCCGGTGGTCGCGCCGAATTCGGCCCCCTCGCGCCGCAGCGCTTCACCGTCGGGTCCGTCGAGTTCCGTCGGAAAAGGCCCGCTTCCGACGCGCGTCGTATAGGCCTTGGAGATGCCGATCACCTGGTGAATATTCTGCGGTCCGACGCCTGAACCGGAGCACGCACCGCCGGTGATCGTGCTCGACGAAGTGACGTACGGATAGGTGCCGTGGTCGACGTCGAGCAGCGTGCCCTGGGCGCCTTCGAACAATACGCGCTTGCCCGCTCGTATCTCCTGATCGAGCAACAACCCCGTGTTCGTGACAAAGCCCTTAAGCGCTTCGCGGAACCGGCCGTAGCTCTCGTGGATGGCCTCGAAGTCGAAGGGCTTTTTCTTTGAGAATCGCTTTCAGGTAGAAATTCTTTTCTTGGATATTTCTTTCGAGCTTCTCGCGGAAGGTGTCTTCCTCCAAAAGATCGACGAAGCGGATGCCGACGCGCGCGACTTTGTCCTCGTAGGCCGGACCAATGCCGCGTCCGGTCGTGCCGATCTTGCCTTTGCCGCGTAATCGTTCGCGCGCCAAGTCGATCGCCTTGTGATACGGCATAATCACGTGGGCCTGTTCGCTGATGCGTAGCTGCGTGTCGTTGGCGAGATGGCCCTCGGCCTTCAAAGCCTGGATCTCCTCGATCAAAATCTCCGGATCGACGACGACGCCGTTGCCGATGACGCAAAGTTTATTCGGATGAAGCGCTCCGGACGGAACCAGATGAAGAACGGTTTTTTTCCCGTTGACGACTAAAGTATGACCGGCGTTGTTGCCGCCCTGATAACGGACGATGATATCCGCGTTCTGGGTAAACAGATCGACAACTTTGCCTTTTCCTTCATCGCCCCACTGAGCACCGATGATTGCTATGTTTGCCATTTTCCAGGCAATAGGCATTTTGGATTGCCGATTTTGGATTGGAACTCGTGCCACATGCCTTAAATCCAATCTCGATTTACAGTTTGACTAAAGTTGCCGAAACGATCTGCGGCAAAGCGCGCAGTTCGTCGAGCGCTTTTTTGTCCACCGAGTCGTCGACGTGAGTAAATGAAATCGCGTTGCCGCCCTTTTCGCTGCGGCCCAGTTCCATGCCGGCGATGTTGATGCCGTTTTTTCCCAAAATCGTTCCGATGATGCCGACGACGCCCGGCACGTCCTTGTTCTGGAGAATCAAGATGTATCCCTCGGGCACAGCTTCCAGATAGAAAGTATTCACGCGCACGATGCGCGGATACTTGGCGCCAAAAATCGCGCCTTCGACTTCCAAGTCCTGCTTGCCGTTTTTTGCCTTGACCGTGATCGAGCTGGAGAAGTCGCCGGCGCGCTCGCTCTTGGATTCGACAATTTGTATGCCGCGCTCTTTGGCGATCAGCGGTGCATTGACGTAATTTACCACGGACTCCATCACCGGCGACAAAAGCCCTTTGAGCACGGCCAGAGTGAGCGGCGCGACGTTGTACTGGGTGACATCGCCGCGGTATTCGACCTGGACTTCCTTGGGCAGCGCGCCGGCCATTTGAGTATGCAGACTGCCGAGCTTCTCGCCTAAGGATGAGGTAGGGGCGCAAGACTTCCAATAGTTCGGGACTCACCGATGGCACGTTAACGGCGTAGCGCACCACGCCCTTGGCAAGAAAGTCGACCATCTGTTCGGCCACCGCGATGGCGACGTTCAATTGCGCTTCGTCGGTGGATGCGCCCAGGTGCGGTGTGGTGATCACTTGTTCCAGTTTGACCAGCGGATGCTCCGCCGTCGGCGGTTCGTCGACGTAAACGTCCAGCGCCGCGCCGGCGACTTTGCCGGACTTTATCGCCTCGGCGAGATCGTGCTCATCGACGATGCCGCCGCGCGCGCAGTTGATAATGCGCACGCCGTCTTTCATCTTGGCGAAGGCGGCTTCGTTGATCAATCCCTGGGTGTCGGGCGTGAGCGGAACATGCACGGTAATGAAATCCGACTTGGCAAAAATCTCATCGAGCGTGCCCGGCTCCACGCCCATGCGCGCGATATTCTCGGCGGCGATGAACGGATCGAAACCGATGACTTTCATCCTCAGTCCGGCAGCGCGTTCGGCGACGATCCGGCCGACGTTGCCGAGGCCGACGACGCCGATGGTTTTGTTGCAAAGCTCGACGCCGACGAACTTATTGCGCTCCCACTTGCCGGCTTTGAGCGACGAGACGGCTTGGGGGATATGGCGCGCCAGCGCCATCATCAAGGCAACCGTATGTTCTCCGGTAGTAACGTTGTTGCCGCCGGGCGTGTTCATGACCACGATGCCCCGTTTGGTCGCCGCGTCGGCGTCGATGTTCTCGTAGCCGACGCCGGCGCGGCCGATCACCTTGAGATTCTTCGCCGCGTCGATCAACTCCGCAGTGATCCTCGTGCCGCTGCGGATCACCCAGCCGTCGTAGTCGGCGCAGATTTTCTTGAGCTCGTCGGGTTTGAGGCCGAGTTTGACATCGACGGTGAATCCGTCGGCGTTGTTAAATACCGCCAAGCCTTCGGGAGCGAGTGAATCGGTTACGAGGATTTTCATTTATTTCACCCGTTGCGTGCTGCTCTCCAAGGTCGAAGATTGAGGATCGAGAATCGAAGATCGTGCAATCCTCGATCAGCTATCTTCCATCCTCGGCTTTTAAGCCAGCGCCTCCATCAACACTTCTTGAGCCGCTGCGACGCCGCGTCCGAAGGGGATCTCGACGCCAAATTTGCGCAGCGCCATTTCCAGCGCCGCTATCGCGGTGATCACGTCGAAGGCGCCCATGTAGCCGATATGAGCAATCCGGATGACTTTGCCTTTGAGCTGGTCCTGTCCTTCGGCAAGGGTGATGTTCATCTTATCGCGCAGATATTCCAAAACCTGATCCGCATCGATTCCGTGCGGCAGGTAAATTCCAGTGGCTGCAGGACTCGGGCTGTCCGGCGCGAGCAGCTTCAACCCTAAAGCCGTGGCCGCCGCGCGGGTGGCCTTACACAGGCGCGCATGCCGGGCATAGACATTTTCCAGCCCCTCGCGCTCGAGCATGCGCAGCGATGCGCGCACACCGAAGATCAGCGATACGGCGGGGGTGAATGCGCCGGAACCTTTCTGTTGATTCTTGCGCTCGAGATTGAGGTCGAAGTAAAAGCGCGGCAGTTTGGCCTGCTTGGTTTTCTCCCAGGCGCGATCACTGAGCGCGATGAATCCCAATCCGGGCGGCAGCATCAGCGCCTTTTGCGAACCGGTCACTAAAACGTCGATGCCCCATTCATCCATGGACAGTGGGACCACACCGACCGCGGTGACTCCATCGACCAGAAAGAGCGGGCCATTCTGAGTTAACTTGGCGATTTCTTTTACGGGATGGAACACCGTGGTCGAAGTTTCGCTGGCCTGGACCATGACGCCTCGGATATCCGGGTGGGCTTTGAGCTGTTGCTCCACGTCGGCGACTTTGACTGCTTCGCCCCAACCGACTTTTAAGTCGATGGGGTTCAATCCGTAGGCATTCGAGATGTTAAGCCAGCGCTCGCCGAATTTACCGCCGTTGATGACCAGCACTTTATCGCCTGGGGAAAACAGGTTGGCCACGGAAGCTTCCATCGCCCCGGTGCCGGACGATGCCAACATGAGCACGTCGCTTTGGGTGCCGAAAAGTTTCTTGAGTCCGTGCCGCGCCTCGTCGAAAACCCGGTTAAACTCAGGCGTGCGATGGTGGATCATCGTCTCCGACATCGCCAATGCCACTTCGTTGGGAATCGGCGTCGGGCCGGGTGACAGTAAATAGTGCTTAATCATAAATCTTCCTCGGCGAAAACTTCACCACGGCGGCTCCGAAACTTGACAATGTGAATTGTCGTTCATATCGAGGTGTCTGTACAGCACAAACAAAAATGCCTGGACCTCTTCGATTAAGAGACCCAGGCGTCCGGCCGTCTTACTGCTTTGCACTTCCTCGTGGTCGATTCCACGTTCGCCAGTCGCGCAAAACTTACGCAAGATTTTTAGCTTGAATGCCCCGGGTTGTCAATGGATTTCGCCCTTGATCCGTCTATCCATCTGAATTTGCTAAGTCGATTTGGATTGTGCCAGTATTCCGCTGAGCATGGAGCGATTGATTCTTTTCGATATCGACGGCACTCTGACGCGCTCGCGTGACGGCTACATTCCATTTAATGAGGCGATACGGAAGACTTTCGGTGTTGACGGTGATATTCGCGCGGTGGTTCCGGATGGCAATACCGATCCGATGATCGTTAAAGATATCTTTGTCCAATTGGCGATCGACATCGAGATCTCGGCAATCCAATGGCGCGACTTCACCGCAAATCTGCGAGCGAGTTATCACGATCATTTGGGCCGGGGAACGACGGCGATCCGCGCGCTCCCCGGCGCCTTGGAACTCTTACAGGCGCTCGCGGCGGAGGAAAGTTTTATCTCGAGCATCGTAACCGGTAACTTTGAAGTTACCGCGGAGGTCAAACTTGTGGCGGCGGGCCTCGCGCCGTATTTGCGCCGTGGAGCGTACGCTAGTGATTCATCCCATCGTCCCGACTTGCCGGCCATCGCCAAGCGCCGTTGGGAAGAAGTAAACGGCAGGTCGCTGAATGCCGAGCATTGCATTATTATCGGCGACACACCCAAAGACTTAGAGGCTGCACGGCAGAATGGGATGAAATGCATTCTTGTCGGCACCGGCCGCTATTCGATCGAAGAGTTACTCTATTGGGCGCCTGAAGGCTGTATCGAGGATCTGTCCGATACCGGTGCCATCGTCACCATGCTTTCACAAATCTAGAAAGAGGAACTTAGCATGCAATACCGAAACATCGGTCAAACCGGGCTGCGCGTCTCGGAAATAGGCTTTGGCTGCGGCAATAACGCGGTGCTCATGGTCAAGGCGCCCTATGAAGATCAAGTGAAAACGGTGCGCCGCGCCCTGGACGCGGGAATAAATTTCTTCGATACGGCGTTTGCCTACGGGCTGGGAAAGTCCGAAGAAAACTTGGGGCGCATTCTCAAAGATCTCGGGGCTAATCCGGTGATCTCGACGAAGATTCGTCTGGAAGCCGATGCGGTCAGTGATGTCAAGGCGGCGACCGTTCGCGCCGTCGAAGCCGGGCTCAAGCGCCTCGGCCGAGACCGTGTCGATTTCGTCCAGCTGCACACTCGCGTTACGCTCGAACGGGGCGCGGACAAACGCTTCAGTCTCACACCGAAGGATGTGCTCGGACCCAACGGCGTCATCGACGGCTTCAAAGCCATGCGCGATCGCGGCAATGCGGGGTTCTTCGGTTTTAGCGGCTTGGGCGATCCCAAGGCATTGCACGAACTGGTCGAAAGCGGCGAGTTTCACGGGTTTCAATGCTACTACAATTTACTCAACCCGAGCGCGGGCCATGCGGTGCCGCCGGAATTCAGCGCACTCGACTACGGACTCATTCTCGATCGCGCGGCAGCGAAAGGCATGGGCGCGTTCGTCATCCGCGTTTTGGCGGCGGGAGCGCTCACTTCGGATCCGAGTACCGGTGGCGGTGGCAGCGGCCAGACTTTGTCTCCAGGCTCGGATTATCCCGTGGATCTTGCAACGTGCGCGAAAAGGTAAAAGCCGCGCTCGGCGTCGATGGCAAAAATCTTACTCAAGCGGCGATTCGCTTCGGCTTGATGAATCCAAAAGTCTCCGACGGTGCTCGTCGGTTTTTCCAATCACGACGCATGTCGACGAAGCGGTGGCTTGCTCCGGCGCGCCGGGTTTGTCGGATGAGCAGATGGCGAGAGTTAGAAGACTGTGGGAGACCGATTTCAAAGAATAGTTTCGTTTCAGCGGGGGAGTTGATCGTGGCGCTTTTTTTTCATTCCGATGATGTGGATCAACTGATTCCGTTCAAAGAAGCCGTGCAAATCACCGAGAATGCTTTGCGCGATATGGTTTCGCCGCGAGGCGTCAATGCGCCGCGCAAACGGCTCAACCTGCATCGCGACATCGGCGAAGGCAGCTTTGATACGGTGCTCAATATCTATGCCGGCGGCTCGGCGTCTTACGGCGCCATCGGTGCGCAGGTCGCTTTGCACCGAAAAGCAATCGCCGGCAACACGCAGCAGCGCCCTCCCTTCAATCCCGATCAAACCGAATTAGCGCTTATCTACGATGCCGATAATGGCTCCTTGCTCGGTGTGATGGCGCATCGTCCGCGCGATTTTACCGGGGTAGCCGACTTGCGCACGCCTGCCACAAGCTTGGCGGGCTTGGATCTCTTCGCGCGCAAGGATGCGCGGCGGGTCGGCATTTACGGGGCCGGGCAGCAAGCCTGGGCAACCTTTGCCGGACTTTGCGAGCTTCGTAAGATCGAGAGCGCGAAGGTTTTTAGTCCGACCGCGGCGCATCGGGAAGGATTCGCGAAAAAGATCAGCGCAAAAACCGGGGTGCCGGTAAAACCGGTAGAGTCGCCGGAGTTGGCGGCGAAGGACGTTGATATCATTCTCTGCATGACCAACACGAATGTCCCGGTCATCGACGGTTCATGGCTGGAAGAAGGCCAATACGTCATCTCCGTAATCGGCAGTAACATCGAGTTAGTCAAAAGCGGAAATCTCGCCGCGCCGCGACGGGAGATCGACGACGGCACGCTGCGCCGCTGCGACTTCATCGTGGCGCTCTCAAAAGCTCAAGCCATCGATTCTCAACAGGGCGATATCTTTTGGCCGGTACAGGACGGGGTCATCACCTGGGACAAGGTGATTGAAATCTCGGACGTGCTTGCCGGCAAAGCCAAAGGCCGGACCGACGATAGACAGATCATTCTTTACAAGAATCAGGGCGGCCAGGGTATCGTCGATATTGCACTCGCAAAGAAATGCTATGAATTGGCCATGCAGTGTGGCAAGGGCTACGAGATGCGGATCGAGCCGCGTTTGAACTGGTGGGTGCAAGGAGGAAGGGCGGAGACGTGGTGATCACTCGGCAGAGTAGTGCAATTTCGTTCGCCCAAAGAGTTCAAGAAGAAAACTGGGCTGCGGGAGGGAAGATGAATTCAAGTAGACTCATTGAGCACAAATTGATGTTGCTCATCGTTTTCGCGTTTCAGTTTTTCAATGTTCTCTCGGTGTCTGACGGCTTTTCTCAAGCCGAGCCGTTCTACAAAGGAAAGCAAATTCGCATCGTCACCGGGGCGACGGCGGGCGGTTTCTACGACCGCTGGGGCAGACTCCTGGCGCGGGCGATGCCGAAATACATTCCGGGTCAGCCGGATATGATTGTGCAGAATATGCCCGGCGCCGGCTCGCTCGTGGCGCTCAATTATGTTTACGGCGTGGTCAAGCCGGACGGACTTACGGTCGTCATGCCAAACAGCAATGTCTATTTGGAACAACTATCGGGCCACAAAGAAGTGCGGTTCGACTTGCGGAAGTTTCCAATCATCGGCTCGCAGGAAAAGAACTTTATGCTGCTCTACATGAGAGCTGACGCGCCGTACAAAACCATCGGCGACATTATCAAAGCCAAGGAGCCGCCCAAATGCGGCAGCACTGGCGTCGGCAGCGCCGGGTACATTCTCGACCGGGTGTTGGATCTAGCTTTGGGCGCGAAGATCGATACGGTCATGGGCTATCCGGGAGGGAATGAAATCGATCTCGCGGTGGAAAAGGGCGAGATTCAATGCCGAGGAAATACCATCCTGCCGCATTTTGGGCGCGAGCCGTTCGATACTTGGCACAAGAAAGGGTTCGACCGCCATTTGATTCAAACTGCGCGCAAACGCGACGCGCTGGCGCCCGATGCTCCGACGATCTACGAGTTGATGGACCAATACAAAACGGCGGAATCGAATCGCCGCGTCGCTAACGTGCTGCTCGGCGGCGCGGAGTTTGGGCGCTTTATGATGGTCACTCCGGGAACGCCGCCCGATCGAGTGAAGATGCTCCGGGAAGCTTATGCAAAATCGATGAAGGACCCCGAGCTGATTGCTGAAGCTAAGAAGGGGCGGATGGATATGGATCCTTCGAGCGGCGAAGAGCTCCAAGCGCTCATGCAAGAGATTATGGACCAGCCGCCGGATGTCATTGAGCGGATGAAAAAAATACTATCGGAATAGTCAAACCTCGAAAGGAGTTCAGCCATGATTAAAGCAATTGTCTGCGCTACGCTTTTGTTCCTCGCGCTACCGTACCTCGGACGCGCCCAAACACCCTATTACCAAGGAAAGACGGTGACTATCATTGTCGGCACGGGGGCGGGCGATCTCTACGATCTTTATGCGCGCGCCATTGCGCTGTACATGGGCAAGTATCTGCCCGGCAACCCCAACATCATCGTGCAAAATATGCCGGGCGCCGGTCACATGATCGCCACTAACTATATTTACAATGTGGCCAAAGCAGACGGATTAACCCTAGGCGCGGTCAATGCCGGGCTCTATTTTGAGCAGTTGATCGGCCGCGCCGAAGTGAAATTCGATTGGGTGAAGTTCAACTGGATCGGTAACGCGACCAAGTCGCCGCAAGTGCTCTATATGCGCGCGGATAGCCCCTACAAAACCATCGAAGACGTGCGCACGGCGAAAGAGCCGCCCAAATGCGGCACCACGGGTACGGGAAACATGGGCTACCTCGTGCCGAAACTTTTGGAAGAGACGGTCGGAGCGAAATTTAATGTGATTTCCGGTTATCAGGGCGGAAACGAAATCGATCTCGCGGTGGAGAGGGGCGAGATTCAGTGTCGATCGCTGAGCACCGAAGCCTATTTTTCCCGCGAACCGTTTCTTACCTGGCGCAAGAACAGTTTTTCTAGAGAGTTGGTGCAAGGTGGAAGAGTAAGAATCGAGAACCTCGCCAATGTGCCGACCGTCTTCGAGCTGATGGAAAAATATAAAACGCCGGAGCTCGGACGACGCTTGGCAAGCACTCTTCTTGCCTCCGGCGACTTTCACCGTCCCTATCTTGCGCCGCCGAAAATACGCCCTGATCTCGTCAAAATCCTGCGCGAGGCCTTTACCAAAACCATGAAAGATCCGGATTTTCTCGCGGAGACTAGAAAGAAGAGGCTCGATATCGATCCGACTACCGGCGAAGAGGTTCAAGCCCTGGTAAAGGATGTTATGAACCAGCCCAAGGACGTCATCGAGAGGTTAAATACTTTGATGGGTAAATGAGTAAAGCAGACTCTCGCTATCTCCTTTTTTCGCTCATAACGGGGCAGTTTCCTCCGTTATTTGTAATATCCCGCTGATTGATGCTAAATGGGAAATAGCTGATTTTCGATGTGCTGATCATGTCGAAGAATCTAAGCTTCGAGACATAAAAGAACCCCGTCGTAATGCGCCGCCCTTTCCTGATTTTCATATCGATCCATGTATTGCTCGCGCTGCTGTTTATTTCTGTGCCCGGGATAGACCTTTGGTTCAGTGGGTTGTTTTTCATTCCGGGCGAAGGATTTTTTTTCGACAGTGCATCATCGAAAACATTTCTCCCGTTTATTAGCTGGACGACCGCGATCTTCATCAACGGCGCTATTTTGCTGTTGGTCGTGAATTGGTTGCGCGAGCGGCGGGTCGCCAAACATCTTTTATTCGACAATCGGAAAATTATTTTTTTGTTGCTGACATTGGCTCTGGGTCCGGGTCTGCTGGTTAACGGATTTCTAAAGTCGCATTGGGGCAGAGCTCGGCCCAGTGAAGTTTCCGCATTCGGCGGCGCGGCAGAGTTTTTCACCGGCTTATGTCATCGCGCATCAGTGTAGGCATAACTGCTCGTTTGTCTCGGGCGACGCGGCGATGGGATTTTATTTGTTGGCCTTTTTATTTGTTGCCCGCAAACGGGCGCGAACGGTCGTGGTAGCCTTAGCGGGCGTGCTGGTCGGTTCGGCGATTGGGCTGGTCCGGATCGCTCAAGGCGCGCATTTTTTGAGCGATGTGATTTTTGCCGGCTTTGTTACCGTTACGGTCGGCTGGTTGCTTAGTTTCTTAATATTGCGACCCGACGAAGAGAGCGAGCCTGATTTTCACCACGAATGTAGTTCCGGTCGTTGCCGAAGGTTTGGCGCAAAAGTAACAAAACCTAGTTTAGGCCGATCCCGTTTTTACCCCTAGCGCTAATCGACCGGCTCGACGGCTCCAGGCTTTCTATGGCTTGATATCCTGCATAAACCATTCGCTGGGTATTTCATGGCCCAGGCCTTTTTCTTTGGCTCCCGCATAGGCGCAGTAGCCCATCGCCGCAAACTGAACTCCGGTGCCGACGTTATTCAAGAAAAAACTGATCTGCTGCGCGTTTGTTCGGCTCGGCGCTTTGCCTGCGATTAAATCGCAGATTTCGGGATACTTGGTCCAGTCGCGCGGCTTTTCCCGCCGCACGCCGGGCATGTCATCGTCGATTCCCGGCGGCTGGTAGTGCTGAATGCCACCGAAGTTGGTATGGATCGCAATGACATCGCATTTTTCCAAGACTGTTAGATCGGTTTCAAATTCACGGATCGAATTGTAATGCATTCCGGGTTTTAACCAGTCGATCTGCACCACGGGACGCGAGGAATTGGTCGCGCTGCAAATGACATCGCAGCCCGCTGCCGCTGCCGCGGCACTATCTACAGCTTCGCCAGGGACACCGGTTTCCGCCGCCATTTCCTCGACGAAAGCTTTTTTGTGCTCCGCGTTGGGACTGAACACTTTAACTTTTTTGATCGGCATGATCGCCGTCATATAGCGGTAATGAGCGCGGGCTTGACCGCCGGAACCGATCAGGCCAAGCACCTCGGAGTTCTTGCGTGCCATAACTTTCATCCCGAGCGCGCTGGTGACGCCGACCCGCGTCTGTTGAATCAAGCCGTCCGGCATGATGGCCAAAAGCTCCCCGGTTTCCGCGCTAAATAATTGCACCAGACCGACGAACAAACCCTTGCCGGCTAGAGGCAGCTTTTCCAAGCGGATCGTGCCGTGGACCAGCTGTTCTTGGACTACATCCGAGGTCACACGCAGCGCCAGCACGCCGTATTTGCCGATGCCGCCGTCGACCGATTTAAAACTATACGTGGAATTCGGCAGCGAGTGGGGCAGATAAGAATGACAGGTCGGCCGGTTGACGGCCCGACTGGCAGCCTGCTCACGGTAAGAATCTTCCATGACGTCGAGACATTGCTTGATGGAGAGCGCCTTTTGTACGTCCTCGTTGGTTAGAATCAAGGTCATCAATCATCCTCCGATGTAGATTTCTCTATCATGGTTGTAAGTCCGGGTACACAAATGAGGAACGGCTACCGAACTTTCGCAAGTTGCGGCAATGCATTGCCGCGGGTGTCCGAGTTTGAAACCTTTTTGCCATTCGGCGAGCGCGATGTCGAAAGCTGCCGATGAAATTTATCTTTTTCCAGCCAATCAGCACACTGAAAATTCCAACCTTTTTGCCATTTTTGCGGGAATTAAGAGAATTAGACGAAGCTTACTGGCAGTCTGGCGTAGGACGATAAGTCTTCGTCAATCGCCGCCGCACATGGATCAGTAATTGCGTGATTTACTTCGCGGACGCGTCGCCGGGGCGCGTCAAAATCATCTGGAGGAAAATCATGTTTCGAAATCCAAGCGCAAATCGCAAGACGGAAGATGGGGCGGGCTCGCATCAGCTCTCACTGGTCATCGGCCCGACGGAAGTGGCGGATGTCATGACCAGCAGAGTTGTTACGTTGAGCCCGCATCACAGTTTCGATGATGTCGCTCATCTGATGAGCGACCGTTATTTTCGCCACTGTGTCGTTGTCGATACCCACGGCAAAGTAGTTGGCGTGATCTCGGACCGGGATATTTTGCGCAGCTTGGCACGCAATGCCAATTCCCGCACCAAGTCTTTGGATCAGATCATGACCCATAACCCGATCACCGTGATGCGCAATACGCCGATACTCGATGCGTTGGCAAAGATCGTCTCTAAGCGCATCAATTGCCTGCCCGTGGTGGAAGAAGATGGGTCGGTTTGCGGAATCGTAACATCGACGGATCTACTCAAGTCCTATCGAAAGCTGCTCGAATTGGTTCAGAAGCAGGGGCGTTAGAAAATTTTCGTGAAAACTGGTACGCCACGCTTCTGCCGCGCTAGGATGGAGCATGGCGCGCAGAATCTACGTCACCGTCAAACCTAACGCCAAGCACGCAGACATTACGCCGCTATCGGATACGGAATTCCGCGTCGCCGTTACCGCGCCGTCCCAAGACGGCAAAGCCAATAAAGCCCTTATCGAGCTGCTCGCTGGTTACTTCAAAGTTCCTAAGTCGACAATCACGATTCTACGCGGCCATTCCGCACGACAAAAACTGGTGGAGTTGAAGGTGTAGAGCGCGGTGGCGCTTTCGCTGCGCTGGCGCGAGTGCGCATTGTCCGTCTTATTGATATACGGTACTGCTTCATGGAGCGCGGTACTCAGACGCTCCGAGTAGGCACTGCCAGGATAGGCTATGCGCATGATTGAGCCTGCGCATCGCCAAGTAGCGGCTACCAACCGTGGTGCATGCCATTGACGCAAATTGCTTGAAGTCATGACTCTCATTCTTACCAACGAAGAAATCGAAAGCGTCTTCACGCTGGACGAATGCTTCGGTGTATTGGAGCCGGCGCTGCTCGATTTGGGCAGTGGCCGCGCGGTGAGCATGGCGCGCCAGGACCTGCTTGTGCCCGGTCCCTTTGCCGACAGTTACCACGGTCTCAAGACCTCTTGTGCGTCGCTGCCGCGGGCAGGGGTTACCACCATGAGAGTGACTTCGGACGTGTTGACTTGGCCGAGCATCGGCGGCAAGCAGCGGCGGGTTAAAGTACCGTTGGCTGGAGGCAACAAGTACGTCGGCCTCGTGTTGGTCTTCAGCACGGCCACCGGAGAGCTTTTGGCGATCTTTCCTGATGGGTTGATTCAAGCGATTCGCGTCGGCGTGATGAACGCTCTTTCGGCAAAATACCTGGCCCGCGAGAACTCCTCGGTCATGGCACTCTACGGCTCCGGCTGGCAAGCGGGTCCGGCGCTCTTGGCGATGTGCAAAGTGTTACCGATCAAGGAAGTCCGCGTGTATAGCCCAACCAAAGCAAATCGAGAGACGTTCGTCCGAAACATGAGTGAAAGTACCGACGCCCGATTGTTCGCCGTGTCGTCTCCGGAAGCGGCGGCTGAGGGCGCCGATATCGTCGCGCTCACGACCAATGCCCTCGATCCGTTTTTCCCGGCCGCATGGATCCAAGACGGGATGCATATTACCACTGTACGACCGAGCGAGATGATGCTCGACGCGCTGGTGCGCTGCGATTTGATCGCCGTGTCGACGCGCGAAGCGGCAAAGCTCTTTACCCTGCCGGGTGAAGAGAAAAAGATTCCCGAATTTGGCCGCGGCGATTACGGCCGCGCTGAGTTGGAAAACACCGCGGCGGATTGGCGTAACAAGCCCGAACTTTCCGAAATCATCGCCGGCAAAGCGTCGGGAAGAGCCAAGGAATGCGAAGTTACTTGCATGCTCAATCATCTGGGATTGGGACTGCAATTCTCAGCGGCGGCGGCGAGAGTTTACGAGCTCGCGAAAACGCGCGGCTTGGGAAAAGAACTGCCCGGCGAATGGTTTTGCCAGGACGAGCACTCGTAGGCTTGCACAGAAAATTGGCAAATTGATTAGAAGCATTGGAATTCGCAATCACTCAAAAATCTAAAAGACTCTGAGCAGCTTGCCAAGATTCGGCAATCGCTCCTGCACCCCGGCCAGTCTCAGCGCTTGCCACAATCCCGCCTGATTGCTGGTCACGACCGGTAATCCGGTATCGGCTTCAAGCGGTTCAATCGCCTCGAAGGTGCGCAGATTGCCGCAGGAGATCAGTATTCCGTCCGCACCGACCGTATCCGTCGCGACGGCACGAGCGAAGCGATAGGTTTCATCCGGCATCACTTTGCCCATGTCGATGCTTCGCTTCAGTCCCATGCCGCGGATGCCCGCGACGCGGAAACCCGATTGCTCTAAGACATCGACCAAGCAAGCGTCGATGTCCGGGAGGTAGGATGTCGCGATCGCCGGGCGCTTGATGCCGAGCGCGCGCAGCGCATCGACGACCGAGGTCAGCGACGTGGTGGATTTGATTCCTGTGACGACGTTGATGCGGCGACTAAGTTCCTGGTCATGGCCGAAGCCGCGAAAGAACGCGATCGCCGTGCCCGCTTGGAGGATCACGTCGACCTCGGCAGACGCCAGTTCGAGGGCTGCGCGTTCGATCTGCGTGACCGTCTCGGCCAGTCCCTCGACGGTGACATCGTGCAACAGCGTGCGGGTTTCAACCAGGCAAACGCCTTCGGGCAACGCGCGGCGCCATTCTTCACAGCCGACCGTTTCGGGAGAAGGCGAAATGCGCCCGATCTTCGCGCGCCAGCCGTACATAATATCTTTACGGGATTAAAAGAATCTTGCCGACGGAATTGCGCGATTCCAGCGCACGATGCGCGTTTGCCGCTTCGGCCAATGGATAGACGTTGCCGATCTTGACGTTTAATTGGCCGCTTTCGAGCCACTTGAACAAGTCGCCGGCGCGTCGGCTCACATCGGCGTGGTTGGCCACGTTGTGGGTTAGACTCGGCCGCGACAGAGTCAACGATCCCTTGGCGTTGAGGATCGCGGTATCGAACGGCGGGACCGGCCCGCTGGCTTGACCGAAAATCACCAGATGCCCGAGCGGGGCGAGGCTGTCGAGACTTCTTTCAAAGGTATTTTTTCCAACCGAATCGTAGACGACATTGACGCCCTTGCCGTTGGTATATTTTTTAACTTGAGCGGCAAAGTCATCCGCTGTGTAGTTGATCGTCGCGTCGGCTCCGGCGGCTTGCGCCAGCATCGCTTTTTTCGCCGTCGATACCGTGCCGATTACGCGCGCGCCGAGCATCTTGGCGATCTGCACGAGTAATAGTCCCGTGCCGCCGGCGGCGGCGTGAATCAGCACTGTGTCGTTGGCTTTGATCGGATAGGTGCTGTGGGTCAAATAGTGCGCAGTCATGCCCTGGAGCATGACTGCAGCCGCAGTTTGGAAATCGATGGAGGTTGGAATTTTAAACAGCTGCCAGCTTGGCGCGGCAAATAATTCCGCATAGGAGCCCGAGCCATTCGAAATGGCATAGGCGACACGGTCGCCGACTTGGATGTTTGTTACTTCGGCGCCGACTTCGACCACGGTGC
Organism: uncultured delta proteobacterium; assembly: GCA_963811315.1. Classification (GTDB taxonomy): domain Bacteria; phylum Desulfobacterota; class Binatia; order UBA9968; family UBA9968; genus DP-20. The sequence continues at coordinate 122,388 of CAWERH010000085.1, read as the reverse complement.
CCGCCGCCTCGGCGCCCGGAATGTAGGGCAGTGGCCGGCTGTGATGCCCGCCCCAGTGAAAACCCGAGCGATAATAGATATCGAGAAAGTTTACGCCTGCGGCTGCGATCTTGACCAAGACCTCGTTCGCGTTGGGCCGCGGATCGGACAGTTCTTCGTAGCGGAGGACTTCCGGTCCGCCGAGTTCATGGACGCGAACGGCCTTCATAGGTCGTATCGTAGGTCAGTTATCGAGGATCGCGATGACGCGCGCCGGCGCCGATTCGGTTTTCCATTTGACCGGCAGGGCGATGACTTGAGCCGTGGCGCCGATTTGGTCGAGATTGATCAAATTCTCGATCTGGAAAATGACTCGCGGCAGAATCGTCCGATGCACCCGCATGGCGCTATCTAAGATTTGATCGGCTTGCTGGTAGTCGGCGCCTTTTTCCTCTTGGGCGAAGTCATAGCCGACCACAGACGGCTTTTTGTCGACCACCCACTGAGCGGCTTCCTGGGTGAGATACGGCGAGTCGTTCCACCACTTGGGATCGGTGGTGTCGTGACCTTTCGGCCAATCGGTCCGCAGCAGCAGCATCTCGCCAGCGTGAATCTCGACGCCTTGCTGATTGAGTTTTCGTTCGGCGGCGTCCAAGTCGCTTGGCGAAATGCTCGCGCGCGCTACGCCTTTCACGGTCAAGTCCAAGACCACGGCCTTCCCCATCATCGGTTCGAGCGGCAGTTGCTCGATCGACGGTTTGTCGCGAAAAAAATGATGCGGCGAGTCGATGTGGGTGCCGACATGCACGGTCATTTCGACGACATTGGAGACAAAACCTTTGTCTTCCCACTTGATGATCGGCTTGAGTTTGAAATATTTTTCATCCGGGGCAAACGGCGCGGAGTCGCATTCCTCTACGGTCATGCTGAGATCGACGATGCGCATGGGCGAATTCCCTCCGAAATAATCGTTGCATTCCTATATCCCGCCGGTGGCTCGCAAAGTCAACGCCGAGCTGTTCGGAGCGAACGGAGCCAAATGCGAAGCGAGCCGGCGCGTTCCAAATTCCAAAACTTATTCAGAAAATCGCCAGCGCGGCGCTCGGGTATAATGCCTATAACACATTGGCGGAATTTTTCTTCGACCTCGGCTCGGGGCTTTCCAAGGCTTGGATGGCCGCGCGCAATGGCACTTTGGCTGTGATAAACCGCGCCGCCGGTGAGCGAAATCTCGACCCGGGTATCGATGCCGATCTCCGGCCTGTTTCGACGTACCGGCAGGCGCACGAGCTCGATGCGTTTCAGGAGATTTTGCGTATTTCGATCGCGTAGGCGCGCCGCCGTGAATTGTCTCAAGCCTGCCGCGCCATCGAGCATCGCGATGGCCACGGCAAATTGCAGACTAAACTTTGCCTCGAGCACATTTGCGGGAGCATCATAAACCAGTGGTGCTGCCGCGTTGACGTCGAGCTTGACTCGGATCCGATCGATTTGTTTTGCCGCAATCGCGTGACGCTTGCGCAAGCTGAGCACGAGATCGAGAGCAGGATGGAGCACGCCGGCGCAGGGGTAGAGTTTAACCGCGATACCGGGTTTGGCAAAGAAAAACGGTTTGCCGAAGCGCAACAGATCGGCGTCAAATTGGTTCCGGCAGAACGCGCGGAAAAAGCCCATGGGGTCGTCGAAGATATTTTGTGAAGCGGTAAATCCGCGCGCCGCCAAGGTTGCGGCCAAGACGCCGTTTTCGGCGGCACGACCGGCATTGAGTCCCTTGGCCATGGTGCCTCGATTGGCGCGCAAGCCCGAGGCGAGGGTGCCGGCAATTCCAAGCGCACAGCCGATCGATGAGCGCGGCAGCTTGAGAAGATGGGCGCAAGCCGCGGCGGCGCCGAATACGCCGAGCGTGCCGGTGGGATGAAGGCCGTCGAGATAGTGGCTCGGGTCGACAGCGTCGCCCAAACGGCAAGCGACCTCGACACCGACGATGTAAGCGTCGATGAGCGCGGTCATGCTCAGTCGCCGGCTTTCAGCGACCGCGACCGCTGCCGCCAGTACCGGCACCGTGGGGTGGACCTGCTGCCCCGTCGGACGCGACGCCAGCGTCGTGAGTTGGCTGTCGTCGTAATCCAATACATGCCCCTGAAAGCCATTCAGGAACGCCGCCTGCTGCGCAGAATACCTGATCCGTGTACCGAATACCGTTGCTTCGCCGTGCGCTTTCGGATTGAAAAAATGGCGGCGAAGAAGGTTGCTGGAACTCTCGGTTGCGCCCCCTAACATGACGGCTACGCCATCGAGCAGATGAACCTTGGCGGTCTGCCGCACTGACGAGGGAATGTTCTTGGTGGCGGTTTGCGCGACAAAATTGCAAATTTTCTCGGCAGTAGTTGCGTGCGCTCGGCTAGGAGAAGGCATTGCAAGGGCTACGACAGGAACGACTCACCGCCGGCTCGAGGCCGCCGCTCGATGAATAATTCCCCGAAGGCTGGTTAGACTTTGCGCTTGCGGGCGGCTTTGCGCGCCGGCTTCGAGTTTTTGATTTCGTCCAGGCTCTCGCTGGAGTTGCCCGCGAGTTTCGGCTGGACGTTTTCGCGTATCCACTTCTCGTCCCACCACTCGACCGGCAGGATGGCGACGCCGTCCAAGTAAACTCCGTAGTGAAGGTGATCACCCACAGCGAGACCGGTTTCGCCGGTCTTGCCGATGATCTGGTGTTGCTTGATCGGATCGCCCACTTTGATCTCGATGGAACTCAAGTGCGAATAGAGGGTGAATAGACCGAGGCCGTGGTCGATAATAACGGTGTTGCCGTAAATACCGAGATCGCCGGTGAAAGCGACGACGCCGCTGTTGGCGGCTTCGGCGGGGTAATGCTTCGTTACCGATAGATCGTAGCCGACGTGATAGGCGGTATCGATCGCTTCGTTTTTGTAGATGTAGGTTCTCGCGTCGGCGAAGTTGGCCTCCACTTTTGAATTGCTGAGCTGGGTAAAAGCGCCTTGCCAAAGGAGCTTGGGCGTGGACTTCTGCGTGATGGCGGCAATTTTCTCTTCGTTCTCTTTGCGGAGACCTTTGTTGACCTTGATGAAGACGTCTTTTGAGCTTCCCTGGCGCGCTCCCACGTCATTTAAAAGCGGCGCGACTTTGCCTTGGATAAAATCGTCGGTGATCGGAATCGTGCTCTTCTTGTATTTGACGTTTTTAAGCTCGTAGAGGAGTTTCATCTCGCGGCTGTTGCCGGCTTTGTCGGTGGCGAACAGCATCGCCTTCTGGTCTTCCGCGACGTTATACGGATGCGCGAAGAAGGCGAGGTAATAGTCCGGGTGTTCCTTGATCTGTCCCTTGTAGCCGGGGAAAACATAATTGCCGATCTTGACTCCGGTCGACATCGTATCCGCCGACGGTTTGTAAACGATCACGCCGACGCCGCCAAAGTTGACGTAACGATCGTCCGCGATCAGCTCTAGGGTCGGTGGCGTGATGTCCAATGCAACATTTTTTTGAATCGCGGTTTCGTTGCCGCGAAACCAATTCCACGACGAGCGGTCTTTGGCGCTTATCCGCAGCACGGCCGGACCTTCTTTCGCGCCGGCGAGTTTGGTGGCAGGCACGATCTTGAATTGTTTTTGCATCACCGGCTGATCGTATTGCTCGTTGACGAGAGGATAGTCGGTGCCGCCCGACGATACGACCGCCGAAAAGGACTTTAGACCGCTGCCTTGCTCGGTGACGCTGATTTCGATGGACCCAAGACCGATGGTTTCGCTATCCGGAGTCATTTTGATCTGCGGGCTTGCGCCATTCGAATCGGGGCACGGCAAAATAACCGGCGGCGATCAAGATCACAATGAAAACGACCAAAAAGAAACCGCGGCCGGGGACCAGCCGTCGTCTGGGCCGGTTAAATTCAAGCGCGCTCATGATGGGATGATGGGTGCGGAATGGAACTGGAGCATCTTGCAGGACCAAGATAAACGCGGGGAAGAGCGATGTCAACAAAATGTCGACGAAAGATGCAATTGAGCGATCTTGGCGAGGTTTAGCTCGCAACGGGATCTTATTTTATGCGAACATGGAGAACGCTCAGAGCATGCCTTTGTCACTAAAACTGAAATAACGGTCGTAGCCGATGACGACATGATCGAGGACGCGCACGCCCATGACTTCGCCGACTTCTTTTAAGCGGCGGGTAATATCGATATCTTCCGGACTCGGCGCCGGATCGCCGCTGGGTGGTTGTGGACGAAAATCACAGCGGCGGCGGACTCGCGGATCACCGGATTGTAGACTTCGCGCGGATGCACCAACGAAGCCGTTAGCGAGCCTTCGGAGATTTTCACTTCGCGAATCTTGCGATTTTTATTGTTGAGCAGGACGACGTAGAAGAGTTCGCGCTTCTCTTTTCCCAAGGCTTCGCGAAAGTGGCGGTAAACGTCTTCTGCGGAACGCAGCGGTTGGCCGGTCTCCCACTTTTGGCTGCCGACTCGTTGAGCGATCTCGAGACAAGCTTTGATTTGTGCGACTTTGGCCGGACCGATTCCCTTTACTTTGCCGATCTCGCCGAAGGACGCGTCATCGATGCCTTTCAGCCCGCCGAACTGGTTCAATAACAGCCGCGCGTGATCGATGGCGCTCTCGCCCGTGCTGGCATTGCCGTTTCGCAAGATAATTGCCAAGAGCTCGGTTTCACTGAGCGACTGCGCGCCCTTGGCCAAAAGTTTTTCCCGCGGCCGATCTTCCTCGGGCCAATCCTTGATGGTTTGATACGAAGCCATTCGCACCTCGTTGAGCTGAAGACCGAATCCTAGCCGGGCTTGACGATCGCCGAGTTCGTCTATCACCCGACCAAGGATTAGTCCAGCGCGCGCAATGCAAGGCCTTTGAGGTATTCGCCCTCGGGATGATGCAGGCTGACGGGATGATCGATGGGTTGGCTGAGCCGTTTGATCATGGTGACTTTGCGCCCGGCATCGACGGCGGCGCCAAAGACGACTTTTTGAAACAAGTCGATCGAAAGGTGTTGGGAGCAGGAAAACGTCAGGAGTACGCCGCCCGGATTGAGGTGTTTTAGGGCATGCAGATTGAGAAACTTATATCCGCCGGTGGCGGCGTCTACGTCGCTCCGTTTAGGGGCCAGCGACGGCGGGTCGAGAACGATCAAGTCAAACTTTCTGTCGATTTCTTTCAAGTAGGCGAAGGCATCGCCTTTGAGCAGTTCTCCGTGTGCCTGAGCGAAGCCGTTCAATTGGAGATTCTGCTCTGCCAGCTCCAAAGCGGGTTTCGACGAGTCGAAGGTGATGACTTCCTTTGCCCCACCGCCAAACGCGTAAACCGAAAAAGCGCCGGTAAACGAAAAACAGTTCAATACGCTGCGATCGTGGGCCAGCGTCGACATAAATACCCGGTTGTCGCGTTGATCTAAGAAAAACCCGGTCTTTTGCCCGTGTCGCACATCGACCAGAAATTTATAACCATTCTCCTCGATGATGACATGCTCCGGCGGCGCTTCGCCGCTCAGTGCGCCGATCGCCGGTTCGAGGCCCTCCTCATCGCCAACCCGTCCTTCGCTTCGTTCAAAGATCGCGGCGTCGGGTTCGAGAAGCCGCAAAGCTTCGACGATGTCGTCTTTGAATAGTCGCCATGCCGGCAGTGAAAAATTGGCAGACTAAAATATTCGCATAGCGATCGACGATCAGGCCTGGCAAAAAATCGCCTTCGCCGTTGACTAAGCGATAGGCGTTAGTCGACGGAAGGATGTGCCGTTTCCTGAACGCGAGCGCGGCGGACAGCCGGCGCGCGAAGAATTCTCCATCGATCTCCTCTTTCTGCCATGTGAGTAAACGCAAACGGATTTGCGATTTGGGATTGTAGAGCCCGCGGGCGAGCCAGTTCTTCTTGCAATCGAAGACATCGGCGACCCCGATGTCGTTCTCGGTCCCTTCGATCCTCTCGATGGCGCCGGAAAATATCCAGGGATGACCGTTGAGAACCGGACGTTCCCGGCCTTGTTTCAAATAGATACGGAGCATGCTCGTCAGTTCGAAGATAGTTTGCAGGTCGCTGGAAGGAGTTTATTCTAACCGGTGGTTCAAAACGTTCAAGCCGTTCAATTCGTTCAAGGGGTTGAAAACTATTCTTTCCGAATGAACGTGCCGCTCTTGCCGCCGCTTTTTTTCACGAGCCGGATTTCGGCGATCGACATCTCGCGGTCGACGGCTTTGCACATGTCGTAGATCGTTAGGCCGGCCACCGATACGGCCGTCATCGCTTCCATCTCGACGCCGGTTTTGCCGCTGACGCGAACCGAGGCTTCGATATCCACGCGACATGGGTCGTGTTGGGGTGAGAGCTCGATTTCCACCGAAGTAATGTTGAGCGGATGACACATGGGAATCAATTCCGAGGTTTTTTTTGCCGCCATGATGCCGGCGACGCGGGCCACGGAAAAAACATCGCCTTTCTCGATCTTATCTTCGAGAATCAGCGACAACGTTTCCGCGCGCATATGAATGCTACCGCGCGCGATGGCGATTCTGCTGGTGACTTCCTTCTCGCTGACGTCGACCATGCGAGCGCGCCCTTGTTCATCCAAGTGACTGAGTTGTGCCATAAATAACCTGTTTTCGATCTGATTCGGTGTTTGTAAAAAGCTTTTCGCGTCGCTCAGCACAACTATGCCGATTGCGACGCAAACTCAACCGCCGAGAGCAACGATGGGTTACTTTCTGCAACGGCGGTTTTATGTTAAAAAATTTAGATGGACAAGAAAAGTCATTATCGAGTTATTATTTTGGGTTCCGGTGCCGCTGGCTTGACGGCGGCGATTTATGCCGCGCGGGCCAATCTCCAGCCGCTGGTTATCGAAGGCGCGCAGCCGGGCGGCCAGCTTACGATTACGACCGATGTCGAGAATTATCCCGGTTTTCCCAAGGGAATCATGGGACCGGATCTGATGGAGGAGTTCAAAAAACAAGCCGTCCGTTTCGGCACGGAAGTCATGTTCGGTGAAGTTACCTCAGTGGACCTCAAGCAGAGGCCGTTTCAACTCGCGATCGGCAAAGAGGCGTACACTTGCGATACGCTGATCGTTGCTACCGGAGCGACCGCCAAGCTTTTGGGCCTGGAGTCCGAGAAGAAGCTCATGGGCCACGGCGTCTCAGCCTGCGCGACCTGTGACGGGTTTTTCTTTAAAGATAAAGAATTGGTCGTGGTAGGCGGCGGCGATACGGCGATGGAGGAGGCAACTTTTCTCACGAAATTCGCCTCGAAAGTATCGGTCGCGCACCGCAGAGACCAACTTCGCGCGTCGAAAATCATGCAGGATCGCGCCGAGAAAAACCCGAAGATCTCATTTGTTTGGGATACCGTTGTCGATGAAGTCTATGGGGATCCGAAAGCCGGCGGCGTGACAGGAGTGCGCTTCGTCAACATCAAGACCGGCAAGGCGGAAGATTTCAAGACCGATGGGCTCTTTATCGCCATCGGACACGAGCCGAACAGTAAGCTTTTCGTCGGTCAATTGGAATTGGATCCGAACGGCTACATTCTGACCCACGATGGCACCAAGACCAACATCCCCGGCGTGTTTGCCTGCGGCGACGTGCAGGATCACGTCTATCGCCAGGCGATTACCGCCGCGGGCACGGGCTGCATGGCTGCGATCGACGCCGAGCGGTATCTTGGAAAACCAGGCACACTATCAAGCGGCGCCGATGCCGCGCGCTTCGCCTAACGCTAAGACCGGAACATGAAATAAACCGCTCCGAGCAAGCACAATCCCGCCCATAGATAATCCAGTTTCATCGGCTCGCGCATATATAGCACGGCGAACGGCGCGAAAACCGACAAGGTGATGACTTCCTGCATGATTTTGAGTTGCGACACGCTCATCTGAGTGTGTCCGATCCGGTTCGCCGGCACCTGAAGCAGATATTCGAACAACGCGATACCCCAGCTTAATAGCGCGGCGATGTACCAAGGCCGGTTGCTTAGGTTTTTTAGATGGGCGTACCAAGCGAAGGTCATGAAAATATTCGATCCGGCGAGCAGCAAACCGGTTCTCAAGACAATGGGCATTTTGTAGCCTCCGAGGGTCGTACTTCTAAACTAAAACAGTGCGCGTGAAGGGCAAGAGTGGCCGGATTATAAAGTTATCGCGAAGCGCGGAGCATCTTAAGGGCTTTGGGAATCGATTTTATTGAGCGCGGCGATTAAAAACTCTTGGCTGTTGATTTCCCGGCCGTCTTTGAAACGAATCAGATAGGGTTTTCCCGACGAGCCGGAGACACTGGCGACTTCATCGATAAAGTCGCGGGCGGTTTTTACCTTGGCATCGTTGGCTTCCCATTTGCGGCGCAGAAAGCGGATCGCGGTCGCTGGTTCATAAGTCGATCCGTTGCGGATGAACTTGGCATCTTTAAGATTGCCCAACTGCTCAATCAATGCCTCGATTTTCTGCCTTTCAGTCGTCGGGCCGCTTTGTGCGACCGCGGCCGGAGGCAGGATTACCGCAAACATTGCCATGCAAGCGAAAACGATCGAAAAGAGTAAGCTTCTGTCCATCGCGATTTGTCCTTGCCTATTAGACGTTGGGCAACGGCAAATGGTTTGATCAACTGAGGACTAGTCATTTCGATCCTTTTCGCATCAATTCCAGCACATTGTCGGTGGTTCGGACTCGCGCCATGCGTGGGAAGACGGTGTCCATAAACGCCGCCATGGAGTCTTCGTGGGAGTTGCTGCAGGCGTCGCGGACGATGATAATGTTGTAGTCCAGGTCCCGGGCCGCATAGACCGTCGAGGCGACGCCGACATCGACGGCGCCGCCGGAAACGATCAGCGTATCGATGCCGCGCGAGCGCAGCGCGAGGTCGAAATAGGTTTGATGAAACGTGCTCCAGCGGTATTTGGGAATGACGTAGTCCTCGGGGCGGGGCGCGATTTCTTCGATGACCTTTTGTTCCCAAGAGCCTTCCGTGGCGCCGTGCACCGTCGGATTGCAGTTTCCACCGGGCCAAGGCCGCAAGCGCATATCGGTTTCGGTGACAATCATACTCCTGCTCTCGCCATCGGCTCGATGATTGGCCATGGCATAAAAGATCGGAATGCCGTGCTCGCGCGCCGCATTCATCAGCCGGACAGCGTTGTCGACCACCGGCTTCATTCTTTTTTTCGTCTCGTCCGAAGCGCCGTGATAGTAAACATTGAGCATGTCGAAGAACAGCAGGGCGGTTTTTTTGTTGTCGAGATGATTGATGTTCATGGTTTTAAAGTCTCCTTTGGGTGGTCGTTGAGAGTGCTGGAGTATTGGAGTAATCGGCTCGGACTCAAGTTAAAGTCGGTTTCCAGTTGGTTCAATTTCCCGCGCAGGCAATTTCCCACCAATTGCGGTCGCGGTCGCTGACCAAAAAGGATTCGCCGTAAAAAGTTTCCCGAATTGGCTCCATCGATGTCACACCGAATTCTTCGCAGCGTTCGCTCAACTCGCGGTGCGCTTCGGCGAGCGCGGCCGACGATTCAACCGCTACGGTGTAGCGCTGTAGCGGCGTAAGATAATGTTTATTCTTGGCCGGCACTTCCAGGCTTACGACGTACCAGGGCGTCAACGGATGTTTGATATCGTGCGGTTTGATCGTCGGCACGTGGGTGATCACATCGAGTCCAAGGCGCTTCCGTATAGAATTTGATCGATGCTTGGAGATCGGTGCACTCCATGGTGCCGTGGGTCATTGCTTGGGGAATGTAGCCGCAGCCGGGTAATTTTTCTTCCGTGAGCTTGGTCTTCCAGGGATAGGCGACGTGCTCAGGCAGGCCGGCTTTGTGGCGATTCTCGTAGGATTCGATCTCCCAGTAGTTGCCGCCCGGTTCGACAAAAAACATCGAATACGAACCGGCGCGCTCTTTACGCTTGACGACCTTTTTAAGGCCGAGGCTTTCTTTGTTCGCGAGAAGATAGCGATAGGCTCGGTCGACTTCTTCGTTGTTCGATACGCGCACACCGTAATGATTGCGCTCGGGTTTGTCTTTCACCTCCGGTCCGCCTTCGTGGAGAATCAGCTTCCAGCCGGTATTGGGATGTTTGAGCACGGCTTCATGATCGCGCCGGTCGATGAGGTCTAAAGCCAGAACTTGCGTGAGCACGGGTAGAGTCTCGTCGAGATAGCGGCATTCGCTGTGGCCGTGCACAAGGCCGGTGGGCGTGATTACAGAATTCGTCGAAGGCGTCATGGGTGAGCTCCTGGTATTTTCATTTAGAGATTTCCTTGCCCCAAAGTTCGTTCAAAAATCCGCTTTTGGCGAGATCTTCGGCGAAGCGGTTGTCGACGATCTCGACCGCTTTCTTTCTCGCCTGGGTTCCCGATTCACGGGCGTGCTCGATCATCTCTTCGATGGCGCCGATAGGACCGTCATGCGTCGATTGGCGATGGTTTTAGCGAAAGCTTCGTAAGTTGTCTGTTTTATTCGGCAACGATCCGGTTTCTCAAGCGGCCAATGTTTTCGACTTCCGCTTCGACTATGTCTCCCGGTTTGAGCCACCACGGTGCTTGATCGGGCTTTCGTCCGGCAGCGACGCCGCGCGGCGTACCCGTCGTCAGGACGTCGCCCGGGTTAAGACCCATTTGCGACCAATAGGCGATCATGTCGCGAATTTTGAAAATCATGTAGCTCAGATTTGAATCTTGCCGCGTTTCGCCGTTGACGGACAGTCTCAGTTTCAAGTTCTGCGGATCGGGAATCTCGTCGGCGGTTACGAGATAGGGGCCCATGGGCGCGAAGCCGGGAAAGCTTTTGCCCATGAGATGAATGCCATTTTTATTCTCCCCGCGGATGGTGTCGCGGGCGCTGATGTCATTAAACGCGGAGTAACCGGCGACGTAGTCCAGAGCTTCGTCCTGGCTCACGTCGACGCAGGGCTTCCCGATGACGATGGCGAGCTCGACTTCGTAGTCTAAATTTTTCACTTCCGGCGGGTGCGGAATATCGTCCTCGGGGCCGATGACGCTTCCGGGAAGTTTGAGAAACGCCACAGGCGCCGCGGGCCCTTTCTTCGAAGCCATCTCGGCGACGTGGTCGGAAAAGTTCTTTCCCGCCGAAACGAGCGCGCCGGGACGAGGCACGGGTGATTTGAGACGAACTTGCTCGCGTGCGAACACGATGCCGCCGCTTACTTCATGACTCGCTGATATGATCCAGCGCGTTGCGCGCCGCTGCCAACGCTTCGTCGCCGCGTTTTAAGAACTCGACCATGTCGCGGCCGAGGACGATTGCCGCCAATTGATCCCCCGCGGGGTTCGATTCGACTTCGCGGAGATAGGATCCATACGCCCGATGCAAATCGGCAACTCGTCCCAGCTTATCGATAGCGCCAATGCGTTCCTCATTTTGATGGATGAAGGTCACGAGCTTCATCGGCGGAGGCCTCCTGCGGCGACGACTTGGTGCGATAGTTCGCCGATCGCCGGCGCAGAGCAGCGGATCGTCGAGCCGATTTTTAGCGGCACCGGATTTTGCAGCCGATCGCCGGCCATCGCCATGCTGGCGCCGATGGCGAGCCAGTCGCCGGGCTTGATGCCGAGGATCGACCAGCGGGCGATGATTTGTTCGACGGTGAAAACGCAATCGCGCAGGGCGAATTTCTGTTTGACCGTGCCGTCGAGGCTGAGCTCGACTTCTATTTTTTCGATTTCTTCGCGAGACGGCGGCAATAACACGGCAGGGCCGACGCAGGTGCTCGACGGAAAATTCTTGCCGAGCAGGTTATTGGTCGTGAGCCCCTCGCGCTTGTTGATGTCACGGGCGGTGATGTCGATGACGAGGGTGACACCGGCAACATGGTCCCAGGCTCTTTCGGCTGGAATTCGCCTCCCCGACTTCCCGATGACAATCGCCAGGCAGGCGTCGGCGTCGACTTCTTCGGAGAATTTCGGCCAAACGATCGGCGCACCGGAGGCCACAAAGGTCTGCGGTAACTTGTAGTAGCCCGTAGGGATTTCCGCTTGTGGCAGCGCTTCGGTGCGAGCCTTGTCGGAAAAACCGATGACGAAAGATTTTTCCGGACTTAACAACGGCGGCAAGAGTCGCACTTCTTTGGCGTCGTAAGAAACTCTCTCGCCGCTTGGGCCGCTCAGATCGCCGGCGCCGTTTTTACGCGCAAATGCCGCTACTTCATCGAGCGCTTTTCTCGACGACTCGCCCTCGCGCTAGGAACGCTGCAATCGATTCCGGGAAGGCGAAGGCCGCGAGCTCGTAGACATTTGCGTGGTTATTTTTCGACTGTTTTAGGCAGGCGGCATAGGCAAGGTTCAAATCGACGAGTTTGCCGTCGATTGCGCCAAAGACTCTGGTTTGATTGGGATGCGAACTCTCAAGTAAACCGAGATAAAGCTTCATTCGATTGAGCCTGTGCCTTTGACGTGAAGAGATGCCCTCCGTCTATCACGGCGGACGAAGAAATCCTAGGCGAAAACTACTTTTGGCGAGAACGGTTCTTGAGGATTTCTTGAGCGGCGTAATAGCCGGGAAGACCGGTAATTCCGCCGCCGGGATGGGTACCGGAACCGCAGAGATAAAGATTTTCTATCGGCGTGTGGTAGCGCGACCAACCCGGGACCGGACGCATGAAGAAAATTTGGTCGAGAGCCATTTCGGCGTGATAGGGATGGCCTCCCGTGAGGCCATATTCCTGCTCCAGATCCAATGGCGTGAGGATCTGGCGGTGCAAAATCAGATTCTTGAATCCCGGCGCGTATGCCTCGAGGAGGTTTACCACCGTGTCGCCCAAGGCTGTCGCGCCGCTGGTTCCAATCGCTGCCGCGCAGATCGCAGGGCGCCGACTGCATCCAGACCGACATGACATGTTTACCTGGCGGCGCGAGCGACGGGTCCGCGATCGACGGAATGGTAATTTCCAAGAACGGCTGTTGCGAAAATCGTCCATATTTAGCGTCGTCTGCGGCGCGTTCCAAATAATCCAGCGTCGGACCGATATGAATGACGCCGCCGAGGGCAGCCGCGTCGTGATCGTTCGCGCTCTCGAAATTGGGTAAAGCATCGAGCGCCAGATTGATCTTTGCGACGGTGCCGCGGGCGCGGATGTTTCGCACCTGAAGTAAAAAATGTGGGTCAAGATAGGTCGGCTCCACCAGCTTGCAAAAAAGTTCGCTTCACATCGGCGTTGGAAATCACTTGCGCCGCTTGGATTTCCTCGCCATTCTTTAGCACGACCCCGGTAGCGGCGCCGCCTTTGGTGACTACCTTGAGCACTTCCGCCGCGGTCCGGATCTCGGCGCCGAAGCGCTGGGCGGCCTTGCCAAGAGTTTGTGACAATTGACCGATGCCGCCGCGGATAAAGCCTGCCGTGCGTAGCGCGCCGTTCGAAGCGCCAAGCTGATGGTGGAGGAGGTTGAAAGCCGTTCCCTGTTGGCGCGGACCGACGAAAGAACCGAGAATGCCGCTCGCCGCCAACGCCGCTTTGAGCAAATCGTTTGTAAACCACTCGTTCAACCAATCCGCGGCGCTCATCGGTAAGACGCGCAGGAACTCGTACATCTCTTTTTCGCCGAGGCGATGGAACTTCCAACCGATTTTCAAAAACTCGGCGGGATTGAAACTGCCCGGATTGGCTTTATCGGGTAGCGGCATGCCGTAGAGGGTTTGTAAAAATGCCGAGAGATTTTTGGCGAGGGCACAAAACGCCGGATATTTGTCTGCGTCGGACTTGGAATGGCGTCCGATTTCCATGGCGGCCTTGTCAAAGTCACGCGGGATCAGTAAAGAGTGACCATCGAGACTGGGCGCAAATAAAAGCGGGTCGATCGTCGATCAGTTCGAAACCATGGCTCTTTAGATCCAGGTCGGCGACGACACTGCTGGAAAACGACCCGGCCAGATGAGCGCATGACGAAAACTTAAATCCCGAAACTATTTCTTCCGTGACGGCAATACCGCCGACGATCGGCCGACGTTCTAAAACCAAAACTTTTTTTCCAGCTTTGGCGAGATAAGCCGCGGTCGACGAGCCCATTGTGTCCGGCGCCGATGATGATCGAGTCGTAAGTTGCCATGGACAGTTTAGATCAACCTCAGGTGCATGTCCTTGAGAATCTCCAGCGCCGCGAGCCGCCCCGACGCCGCCATGACACCGCCGCCCGGATGGGTACAGGCGCCACACATATACAGATTCTTGATCGGCGTGCGATACTTTGCCCAGCCCGGCACCGGACGGAGAAAAAAGAGCTGGTCCAGTGTCAGTTCGCCCTGGAAAATATTTCCTTCCGTGAGACCGAACTCCTGCTCGAGATCCCACGGGGTGACGACTTGGCGGTGAAGGATGAGGTTTTTTAGATTGGGCGCGTATTCGCTCAGCGTATCGATCACGGCGTCGCCGAGCGCTTCGCGTTGCTCCGGCCAAGTGCCATTTTTTAGATGATAGGGCGCGTACTGCACGAAGATCGACATCACGTGTTTGCCCGGTGGCGCCATGGACGGATCGAGCATCGAGGGGAGAATGATATCCATGTAGGGCCGGCGCGAAAAATCGCCGTATTTTGCGTCGTCGTAGGCGTGCTCGATGTAATCGAGACTGGGACTGATCGAGATGGCGCCCGCCAAGTGCGGGCCGTTGCCGGGCATGCTAGTGAAATTGGGTAGCGCGTCCAGCGACAGATTGACTTTCGCCGAGGAGCCGCGAATTTTGAAATGACTTACCTGCCTGGTGAATTCCGCGTCCAGATGCTGCCCGTCGATCATTTTCAAAAAAGTCCGCTTGGGATCGACGCCCGAGACGATGACCTTGCTCTGAATCTCTTCGCCGGTAGCGAGCACGACGCCGCGAGCGCGACCGTTTTTGATCAAGACCTGGTCGACGGGAGCTTGGGTTCGGATCTCCGCGCCGTAATGACGCGCCGCGTCGGCGATGACTCGGCTGATCGAGCCCATGCCGCCGCGGGCGAATCCCCAGGAGCGAAACGCGCCGTCGAGCTCGCCCATGTAATGATGCAACAGCACATAGGCGGTTCCCGGCGAGCGCGGTCCCATAAAAGTGCCGATGATACCGCTCGCGGACATCGTCGCTTTGAGGACGTCGGTCTCGAACCATTCGTCGAGAAAATCCGCCGAGCTCATGGTCATGAGCTTGGTCAGATCGTAAAGAAGCTTCTCGCCCAAACCGCGAAAATGATTGCCGACCCGGGCAAGCCCAAAGAGATCTTTGGGATTCCAGGTGGTCGGCTCCGGTGGAATCATGCCGAGCAAGGGCTTCACCGCCATTGCCATCTGCACCATCAACTGACCGTACTGCTCGTAGGCTTCGGCGTCGGCGATCGAATGGCGCGCGATCTCGCGCCGCGTGCGCGCATGATCGCCGCAGCGAAACAGATGATCGCCGTCCGGCAGCGGCGTAAAAGTACTATCGAGCGGAATGATTTCGAGATCGTACTTCGGCAATTCGAGATCGCGAATCACTTCGGGACGAAGCAGGCTGACCACATAGGAGCAAACCGAATATTTAAAACCGGGATAGATCTCCTCGGTCACCGCCGCGCCGCCGAGCACGTGACGGCGCTCCAGGACGAGCACTTTCTTCCCGGCTTTGGCGAGATAGGCCGCGCTGGTCAGGCCGTTGTGGCCGGCGCCGATGATGATCGCATCATAGTTGGGCATGGTGGCGATTTGCTTAAGCGAGCATATTTGGTAATTTCATCTGCGAAGTCAACGAGACCAGTGGGATTATCGATGCCATCCTCCGTCTAAATCCGAAATCGACCCTACAAATGCCCATCGGGACGCCATTTCATTCGCGCACGGCGGCGCTGTGCGCCAGCCACAACTGGCGCACCTGGTCCGGCTATTTTGTCGCGAGCTCCTACGACGTGATGCACGACTACGAGTATCACGCGATCCGCAATTCGGCGGCGCTGATCGATATCTCGCCGCTGTATAAGTACGATATTCGCGGTAAGGACGCTCTCAAATTGGTCAACCGCGTCCTCACTCGCGATGCGGCAAAATGCGCGGTAGGCCAGGCGCTCTACGGCTGTCTCTGCCACGACGACGGCGCGGTGATTCAAGACGGAACGGTTTTTCGTCTCAGCGAACAGCACTTCCGGTTTCATTTAGCTGATCCGAGTCTGCGCTGGTTGCAACTGAACGCGGTCGGGATGGATGTTGCGATCAAAGAAGTGTCCGAAGAAATCGCCGCTCTCGCGTTACAGGGTCCGAATGCACTCAAAATTCTTCAGCAAGTCGTCGACGTCGAGTTGGGCCAACTCAAATTCTTTCGCCTCAACTCCGGCAAGATTCTTGACGTTTCCGTCATTGTCTCGCGCACGGGGTACACCGGAGATTTGGGCTACGAACTTTGGTTCAAAGCGGAACATGCTGAACGAGTTTGGGACCATCTCATAGAGCAGGGAAACCATTACGGCATCAAACCAACCGGCTTGCTCGCCCTCGATGTGGCGCGGCTTGAGGCGGGGTTTATTCTGTTGGAAGTAGATTACACCGGGGCGGAAAAAGCGCAGATTCCATCGCAGCGCTACTCTCCTTTTGAGATCGGCCTGGGCTGGACCGTCGATCTCAAAAAAGACCATTTTGTCGGCGCCCGAGCGTTGCGAAAATCTTCCGAAGCGGGCCCAGCGCGGCAAATTGTCGGTCTGGAAATAAACCTCGATGACTACGAATATCTATACAAGCAGGTCGGACTGCCGCCGCAATTTCCCATCGCGGCTTGGCGTGGAGGCGTACCGCTCTACAAAGATGATCGTCAGGTTGGCCACGCGACCACCGGGGCCTGGTCGCCGACGTTGAAAAAATATCTCGCGCTGGCGACCGTGGAAAGGGACTTTGTTGCGGCGGGAACCCGGCTTGATATGGAAGTGACGATCGAACACGCGCGTAAAACCGCCGGAGCGACCATCGTGAATCCGCCTTTCTTTGATCCGCCGCGAAAGCGCGCACTGTTCGCGGCGTCGAACGGGCGCGCAGCGAGCACGCCGCCCGGCTGATTGATTCGCTCTTATTGGTGGAGTGGCCGCACCGCGACGTTGCGAGTTTCCAAGTATCGTTTGCAGTCGGCGATGCTGAACTCTCTAAAATGAAAGATCGAAGCGGCAAGCGCGGCGCTGGCTCCGCCTTCAGTTAACCCCTCGTAAATATGTTCCAGGTTCCCAACCCCTCCGGAGGCGATCACCGGTATGTCGACGCTATTGGCTATCGTGCGCGTTAACGGCAAGTCGTAACCCGCCTTGGTGCCGTCTCGGTCCATGCTTGTGAGCAAGATTTCTCCGGCACCGTAGTGTTCCATTCGCGCGGCCCACTCCGAGGCATCGATCCCCGTGGGATTTCGTCCGCCGTGCGTAAAAACTTCCCAGTGATCGCCGACGCGTTTGGCGTCGATCGCGACGACAATGCACTGGCTGCCGAACATTTCCGCCGCCCGGCGAACAAATTCTGGCCGGTTGACCGCGCCGGTATTGATCGACACTTTGTCGGCGCCCGCCTGGAGGAGATTGCGAATATCTTCAGTCTCGGTTATGCCACCGCCGACCGTCAGCGGCATAAACACTTGCTCCGCCGTGCGCGCCACGACGTCGAGAATAATGCCGCGGTTTTCATGCGAAGCCGTGATGTCGAGGAAACATAATTCATCTGCGCCCTCGCGATCGTAAACCCGGGCGATTTCCACCGGATCGCCGGCGTCTCTCAATTCGAGAAATTTAACCCCTTTGACAACCCGCCCGGCCTTCACGTCAAGACAGGGAATGATCCGCTTGGTCAACATGAAGCGAATCTAGCGAAGCATCTTTAGCTTCACAAGAGTCTTAGGCAATCGGCATCGCTACTCCGAAAGTCCGGAGCCAAGGTCTTAAGCCTTGAGAATCTATTGAAAAATTCCTCAGTCAAGAGTTTTAGCAATTGCAGTATAGTTGGGGTAAGAAGTACGTCACAAGACCGGTAAACGGCTTAATATCAATGAAAATGTTGCATCTTGGCCAAATATACCTAGGCTTTTTTTCATTTAATACAACTTTAGGCTTGACAGGTTGGTACGCTTGGGCTAAAAGACGCCAAAAGTCATACTAAGCGCGTATTTAAATTTTAAAGGAGGCAAGGAGGCAACTATGAAGAAGAAGGGTTATTGGGTGGCAAGCATGCTTGCTGCATTCCTCTTAGCTGCGGGGACGGCGAGAGCGCAGAGTGTCGATGACAAGATCAAATCGCTCGAGCAAGAACTCGGTAAGTTAAAAGAACAGCAGATCGAGCTGAAGAAAGACGCAACGGCGGCAGCGGAAGCCTTGCCGACTTTTAGCTATCGACCGGGCAATGGTCTGAATATCGAAGCGGCGGACAAGTCGTGGGGTCTTCGTGCGACGATCGAATCGCACTTCCGCATGTACTTTAACGCGGGACAGGACCAGTATGAGCGGACCAACGGTGAAATAGAGGCGCGGCGTTTTCGCCCGGCGTTCTTTTATTGCGTCGACAATTGCTTGTGGGAAATTGAAATCGCCTTCGATAAAGACGGCTTTGGCGGCAACAGTCTGTTTCAGCGGGCCGCGGTGCATTTCCATGCGGAGAACTTGAATCCATGGCTGCCGACCGTTGATTTCGGTGTCGACGTTTCGACCAGCGCCGGGGGTACGATCCGCCAAGGATCGAGCGCCACGGGGACTCAGGCGGACTATGATCTGTTGAGCCGCAACAACGGTTTTAATACCGGCAGTTCGGGCATTGGCATTGTCTTCAACTGGGACGATCGTTCGCTGAGCAGCATCGGCATTCCTGGAAGGATTACGCGGTTCCAGCTTGCTTATGCAACTCCGGGCAAGGGGTCCGATAACACTTTTCAGTTCACCGATAAGAGAGACTTGGTGACGCATTTCGGCATCGAGCCGTTTTCCCAAGTTAAGAACAAATGGATCTCCGGTTTGAGGTACGAAGTAGGTTGGTTTCATTGCGCCGTCGACGACCGCGCAGGAGCATCGAACTCCTGTAACATGTCGCGGTTGCGCGAAAACGAGAATGGCGCAAACAACGCTACCACAATTTATAACACGGGCACGCTGGTGGGCCGGGGCCGCCAGGATTACATCAACACGGGTCTGCAGTGGACCGTAGGTCCATACCGGTTCCGGGGCATGCTGGGTTTTCAAAACTACAGCGGCGGCAACAATGCCGTTAATACCGCCGCCTTGCGAGGTGACCCGGAGTGGCCGAGTGTTCTTGATCGCGCATGATCTGTTTCTCTGGAGCCCGAAGGGTTGGCTGACGGGTTCAGCCAGCACGCCGGGCTCGATACTTTTTGGGACGCACTTTGAGCGCAACAGCATGAGATGTAATAATTGTCCCACTATAAACGGCGGTCAGTTCCACCGTGAGCGGGTCCTGTTGCGTGAATGGGATCTTTGGTACTTCATTGCGCCTAGTATGAGCGTCGGCGTCAATTGGATATGGTACGACGCATCGAATCTACAGACACGGCGCTGGCCAGGCGCAGGACCAAATCTTCAACAAGGCCAACGCAAGATCCGGAGCCGGTGGAGATTGGATGAACGTAATTCTTAACTGGCGCTACACGTTCTAAGCGAAACTTAGAAACTCAACCAAAAAGGGGAAGTCAGAAATGACTTCCCCTTTTTTTTGGTGCGCCCGGCGGGCGCAGACCTAGGAGGTGCAAGACCTTAGCAGACCCGATCAGGGGAACTGCTCGCCGGACGACGAGGGTTCCCCGCGAGGTGGAACCTGGAAGCCGCAGGTAAAGCGCTGACTGACGAACAGCCAGCGCATCAGGCGTGCACGCTGGATGAGAGACGGCGAATATCGTTAAAGCCCGAAACTGATATGGACGTATAGGCAACGGTCATAAGCGTGAAAGAGTGCGCATTACCCGGGGAGATCTAGCAATCTGCGATTAGAGAGCATGAGAGAAACTTCCGTTTCGATGATGCGAGAGATGCCGACAATAGGGATGAGAAGCCTGAATTTCGGTGAAGGTCGCGGGCAGAACCCGCCAGGTAAGCCAGAGCGAAAGCATCAAGTGCCACGGCAAGGAAAGGGAAAGCCAATCCGAGCACGATGCAATTGATGGAAGCATTGGTGCATCAAGCAGTCAGGCAAGCACAAGCAGATGTAGCCCGGGGAGGTAGCCAGGCGAATCAGCGACATGGGGAATGCGGCGCCGGACTAATCACAGCGAGCCGATAAGCAAACGAAACATACGACTTTAGATTTAGCTATCAAAGCCTGCGTCGTTGCCGGCGGTTCGAGCTTGAATGCGCCGCGTAGGCAAGGTCCACGTTAAAGATCTGATAAAAATTGCGTCTATTCGAATTCGACAGTTATGCCGGTGAGACGATAACTCGGACTGGCTTGGCCGGTGCGAAAGAGAGTCCGAGCGGCTCAAGATTATTTACGACTCTGGAAATATCGGCAGTGCGCATCGAGACGCCGAGCTATGGTGAACAGTTTCCCGTGTGCAGAGACGCCAACGAAAGTTGCTATTAGAAAATCGCCGTGACCGATTTGTCGAGGGTAAAGCACGGCCGGTTTCGTAATCGTTCGTCCTAGCCTTCACAACAAGAGAGCAGCGCAAGTCTGGCGCTCTTCTCGCGTCCGTATACGGCTCTCCAACGAATGATAATTTTAGCTGACGTTGGCGTTTATTGCTTGACAAGCCAGCTCTGCGTGCAGTATACGACTCTTGGCGTAGATTTTCTTAGACTTAAGTCCTACTATGGAGGAGAGAAAAATGAACAATCTGATTTCAGTCACGGGTGTCGCGGCTGTTTCCCTAACGCTGATGCTTTCCGCGTGCTCGACGCAAGAAGAAATGGCGCCGAAGCCCGCGCCGAAACCGGCAGCTCCTGCGGCACCAGCGCCAGCCGCGAAAGCGGAATCCAAGGCACCTGCAGAGAAGACCGCCGAGAAAGCCAAGGCGACGAAGATCGCAGGCGATATCGGACTGCTGGACACTGAAAAGAACTATATGATTCTTGTCACCAAAGAAGGCAAGCTTGTCACCATCGATTTCGACGCAAAAGTTCCAACCGATTCAGAAAGGACACCGTCAACGCTAAAATAGCGGATATCGGACTTGGGTTCATCGGCGGTCGTGCAATACACCAAAGAGGGCGAAAAGAATATCGCAACCAACATCGAATTTGTGCCGGCCAAAGGTGAATAGGACACCGGTCAGATAAAATCAGCCATAATTACGATTCAGGAGGAAAAGCAAGATGAGAGTGAAATTAAAGCTTGTGAGCGGCATCGCGGTGTTGCTGTCGGGGTCTTTAATGACGCTGCTGGTGATTGCCCAAGACTAGAAGCGCGCAAGAGGCAAAGAAATCAGCGGAGCCCGCTAAGGCCAAGGCGGAAAAGGTTGCCGGCGATATTGGCCTATTAGACACTGAGAAAAACTATATGATCGTGGTGACCAAAGAGGGGAAACTCGTCACGCTTGATTACAACAGCAAGACCAAAGCATCGGAGATCAAGGAGACAAAGGTCAAGATGACCGATGTGGGGCTTGGATCGTCCGCTAGCGTCGAATACGTCACAAAAGGGGATAAGAATTTTCTAACGAAAATGGAATTTATGCCTGCTAAAGGTGAGTGAGAAGCTTGCGGCACCACCAAGAGGACGCTTGACTCGCCGCAACCGAACTAGCCGGCGGTTTCCGACGGCGCTGCGATTCGTAGATCGAACGACACTTGGGTTCCCTTACCGGGGGAGGATTTGACAAAAAATTCTCCCCCGATTTTTTTTATTCTTTGTTCCATCCCCATTAAGCCCAATCGGTTGTCTGCTGCATTCTTTTCCCGGTTAAATCCGACACCGTTATCCGCGAGCGACCCTTTGAGCGACCCATTTTGCTGAATCAGATGAATCTCCACATTGGACGCATGGGAGTGGCGTGTGACGTTGGTCAACGCTTCACGCAGGACGTAATAGACTTCCCGTTCAGTTTCCGGCGGTAGATTGATCTCCTCGGGCTCGCTTTCCAGAATCACATCAAGCCCCATCCCTTCATGCAGAAAACGTGCTTCTTCGCGCAATTTTTCGAGCAGCGTGCCGGCCACCAACGGTTGAGTATCTTGGCCGGAAAGGAACAGGCGAATTTGCTTCATCGAATCGCGCGCGAGATCCTCGATCGAACGGATTTCACCGGTTACGTCTTGCTGGGAGTTCGCTATTCGCTCTCGACAGCCTTCCAAGCGAAGAATCACGGTGGCGAGGGATTGGAGAATGCCATCGTGGAGTTCGAACATGATTCTTCGCCGTTCTTGTAATGTCGCCGCCTGACCCGCAGTTTTAGATAGCGCCAACAGCCTTTGATTTTGCTTTTTTTCGAACTCGCTAATAAAGCCGAAAATGCCAGCGAGCAACAGCAGATAAAAGCTGCGGACCAAAATCGTATCGATTCCGATCGGCATAATCTCTGCCTCGGCAGCTAGCGTTAATCGGATGCTGACGTATATGACGACACCGACCAGGGCAACGGGTATGCTTCCTGTTAGGCCCCAGCGCAAGCTCGCGGTGATGACCGGAAACGAATAATAGGTAAAGAACGGTGTCCGGGTCCCACCGGTTGAAAATACTATGAGACCGATCCAGACCACATCGAGCAAAGTACTGACGACTCCGAGGGCGGCCGAGCCAAGGCTATGCCGGCGGGTCAACTGAAGAACTATGAAGCTATAGAACAGGAACGACCAGAGCACCGTCATCGAAAGCGTCGGAAAGCGCTCAATGCGATCCTGGTTGAGTTGAATGACGGCGACAGCCACGAGAGCGAAAATGAAGCGGAGCCATGCGACAGCTTTTTCCCGTTGCCAAAGCCAGCTGGCTTCGAGAGTAGGTTTTTCTATGGCTGGCATAAGGCTAAGACTACCCGTGGCATCGCGCCACTCGCGGTGATTCGGTCATAGCGATATCCCCGACCTACAGCGGACGCCCCATTAGCATCAACGCCGCCTTGAAGCGATTGTTGACTTTAAGTTTATCAAAAATGTTCGTGAGATGAGTTTTGACCGTCTTCTCGCTGATGAAGATTCTTTTTCCGATCTCCTCGTTGGTCAGGCCTTCGGCAACCAGCCGGAGAATTTCCATCTCACGCTTGGTGAGCGCCTTGATGCTTTCATCGATGATCGGTGCGCTCTCGCGAGCGTTTGTTTGTCCCTGAACGATTTCCTCGAAGGTTTCCCAGGCCGGGATTTCCTTATCGATCCAAACTCCGCCGTTATGAACGACTTTGATGGCTTGCAACAAAGTCGCGGACGGGACCCCTTTCGGGACGTATCCTTTTGCCCCCCCTTTGGCGGCATTCAAAACATTTTCTTCGTCTGAAAATGCAGTAAGGATAATGACACGACTTAGCAGGGCTCCGAGCGGCGACATCAAGAAGACTCTGCACAACGTCCCCTTTGGGCATCTTGAGATCGAGTAGGAGAATATCCGGTTTGGTGCGTTCGATGGCTTTGGGGATTTCATCGCCATTTGCGGCTTCACCGACCACAAGAATGTCCTTCTCCAAAGACAGTATCTTTTTAAGGCCGTCACGAAAGAGCGCGTGGTCGTCAGCGATTACGACTTTGATCGGCATCATGCTGAACTTCTCCCCTGCCTTTGGCTTAGGCACGATTCCTCTTTCTAGCGAAAATACATCAAATTTTTAAGCATGCAAACCGTCATTTGCGCTCAAAAATATCCTAAGACTATAGTCGTATAATATTTCAGAATTGCCTGAGCAATCGGTCAGGAAAATCATACCTAAAGCGTATTGAGATGACAGGACAGTCACGATAAGTATCTTCGCTAACCCAAGGAAAGTTCTCTTTATTACGGAGGTAAAATGAAGAGTTTGTTATCAGTTAACGGTCTAGCAGTCGTTTCTGTAATGTTTGCTCTGTACGCGTGTTCGAGCCAGGAGGAAATGGCTCCGAAACCCACGCCGGCCCCTGCACCGGCCGCCAAGGCCGAAGCCAAAGCCCCCGCGGCGGCGAAAGCGGAAGGAAAGGCATCTGAAGAAAAGACCGCCGAAAAGGCCAAGGCAACCAAACTGGCTGGCGATATGGGCCTTCTGGATACGGAGAAAAACTATCTGATTCTCGTCACTAAGGAAGGTAAGCTTGTGACGCATTGATTTCGACGCCAAGTTCCAGCCGACGCAAAAAGAGCCTGTACCGACGCTAAAGTCGCGGATATCGGTCTAGGCTCCTCGGCGGTGGTTCAGTACACCAAAGACGGCGAGAAGAGCATCGCCACCAATATCGAGTATGTGCCGGCCAAGGGCGAATAATACAGCGCTGTAGCTAGACAGTCTTAATTTACGACTAGGAGGATATGGAAATGAATAGGAATAAGTTGACTGTGAGTGGCTTGGCTGCGTTGCTCGCAGTATCCTTTGCACTACCCGTCATTGCTCAAGAAGAAAAGAAGGCGGAGAAGAAAGCCGATGAAAAGAGTGGGGAACCGGCAAAGGCCAAGGCGGAAAAGGTTTCCGGCGATATCGGTCTTCTCGACACCGAGAAAAATTACATGATCGTCGTCACCAAGGAAGGCAAGCTGGTTACGTTGGATTTCAATGCCAAGACCAAGGCGACAGGAAATCAAAGAAACAAAAGTTAAGATGGGCGAGGTGGGACTGGGCTCCTCGGCTGTTGTCGAATACACGACCAAGGGAGAAAAGAATTTTCTTAGTAAGATGGAATTCACCCCAGCTAAGGGTGAATAGCCGCTGCTTAATTAGCCTTGCCTGAAACTAAAAAGGCGGGAATGACTGAGGTCATTCCCGCCTTTTTTATGTCGATTCGAGGTTAAGGTATAAGGTACAGCGATCATAAAAGCTGTCGTCTTCGACGTCAGTGAGGTCCAGCTTGCGGTAGCTTCGCTCGTTTTCTAAGGTCTTTTGCCGCTTCGCTTCCTTTTCGTTTTCCTCCTGGCAGCGGACGCACAGGCGCGTGAAAGGCAGAACCTTTAAACGGCCGAGCTGAATTTCCCCTTCACAGCTTTCGCAAATGCCATAGATTTTTTCGCTGATCCGCTGCAAAGCATCGTCGATGGCGACCAATTTCTCGCGCTCGCGATCATTCAGGATAAAGTTAATTTCCCTGTCTCTCTCGTCGCTCGCCAAATCGTAGGTATCCCGCCCTTCGTCCTTTACGCCTTCGGTTTCTTCTTTGACGCGCCCCTGCATTTCTTTCATGAGCTGGCGCTTCATTTCCTCGAGCATCTCGGCCGCTTGCTTGAGAAATTCTTTCCGCTGTTTTTTTTCTTTTTCCGGGTCAACTTTAGTTGCCATGGATGATTTTACCAATCAGATCGTAGTCTAAAGCGCCGATAAATTTAACGTCGACCATCTCTCCAGCTTGAAGTTCGATCTTTCGATCCTGAAATTCATCGCACTCTACATAGACAACTCCGTCTACTTCAGGTGCATGGGCTTGAGTCCGGCCGCTGAGCTTTTCAGAGTCCCATTCGCCGTCGTCAATCATAACGCGCTGAATGCGGCCAATCAAGGCCTCGTTCTTTTTTCGGGAAATTTGCGATTGCACGTCCATCAATTCCTGCCAGCGATACTCTTTCTCCTCCTCCGGAACTTTGTCTCCCATGGGCGCTGCGGTCGTGCCTTCTTCGTCGGAATATTTAAACACGCCCAATCTTTCGAATTGAGCTTCTTCGACAAAATCCAAGAGTTCTTTGAAATCTGCATCGCTTTCGCCGGGAAACCCGACAATCAATGACGTGCGCAGCGTCAAATCCGGGATTGCGTCGCGCAGTTTGTCGACGGTCTCCCGAACAGCGCTGCCGCTCTTGCCCCGACGCATTCGTCGCAGAATGGATTGGTTGATATGTTGAAAGGGAATGTCGATGTAGTTGCAAATCTTTTCCTCGTCGCGAATCAATTCAAGCAAGGGTTTATCGAGGAAGTTTGGATAGGCATAAAGCAAGCGAATCCAATCGAGCTTCGGGACACGAGCCATTTCGCGCAAAAGACCGTAAAGCGTGGTCCCGTCTTTTCGGTCTCTGCCGTAGGCGGTCAAATCCTGAGCGATGAGATTGATTTCTCTGACGCCGTCTTGTGCTAGTGTCGTCGCTTCTTGAATCACTGACTCGATGGATCGGCTGCGATGCGGGCCGCGGAGCTGAGGGATAATGCAAAAGGCGCATTTATGATCGCACCCTTCCGAGACCTTTAAAAAGGCCGTGTAGCTCGGCGTTGTGCGCAGCCGAGGAGTGGTGTGATCGTAGATGTAGCTCGGAACACCGACGTATTGTCGCTGCTTGGCGCTGCGCTCGTGTTCGCGCAGGATTTCGGCGATACGCGGCACTTCACCCGTGCCGATAAAAAAATCCACTTCGGGCAGCTCTTTGGCGAGCTCATCCGGGTACCGTTGCGAAAGGCAGCCGGCGACGATGAGTTTCTTAACCCGACCGGCTTCCTTCAGGCGGCTGATCTCGACTATGGTGTCGATGGATTCTTCCTTGGCAGGGCCGATAAAGCCGCAGGTGTTGACCAAAACCACGTCGGCATCGTGCGGCTCTTGCACCATTTCATATTTGTTTTTTCGCAGAATGCCGGCCATGACTTCGGAGTCGACCAGGTTGCGCGCGCAGCCGAGGCTGACGATGCTGAATTTTTGTCTAGCTGCGCTCATTGACCCTAATTCCACCACGTCGGCGCCGTTAGGAATCTGCACCTGAAATAAGTTGTCCTTGATCCCAACACCTTTGCGCATGCCGGAAAAACGCACCGTGGTCAAATTATTCGCCGCGTCACGCACGCTGACCCAAAGAATATCTGACGAGGTCTTGCCGACGCCGAGAAGAATTTCATTGAAGCCGGTGGCTTCGCCCTTGGGCTCCAAGCGCAACACGTTCTGATTCTGGTCGGTGCTTTTTAGCGTCGCGGTGAAGTCTTTTTTTAGATTTCCCAGGCCGAGCAAGAACGACAACGGAATATCGCCGCGAAAAGCGTTCTTAAGCGGGCTCTTGATCACCTGATTTTGATCGGGCTGATAGAAATAAAGATGCTTTCCGTCGGCGAGCACAAACTGCCCTTTGGGTTCATCGTAACTCCAAAGCATTCTTCCCGGCCGCTTGAAAGAGAGCTTGCCCGACGCCTTCAGGCTTCGATTGAGCGTTTTTACTTCGGTTTCTTGGCGGAAGTCGGCGACAAAGTCTGTCGTAGCGTCGTAGTTTTTTTGCAAGCTGTCGACGATTGCGTCGGCGTTCGTGCTCTCGGCGGCACCGGTCACGGTCATTTCCCCGAGCACTGTGATGCTTGCCAAGAGCCAGACCGCCAAATCCCATTTAATCCTAGGCATCAATTTTTCTTGCATAAACTTCCCGGGGTCTGGCGCCATCCGCGGGCCCGACAACACCATCTCTTTCCATCTGCTCGACCATCCGAGCCGCGCGATTATATCCTACCCGCAATCTCCGTTGAATCATAGAGATCGACGCTTGCTGAGTCTCAGTGACCATGGCAACGGCTTGGTCGTACATCTCATCGTATTCTTCGTCGGCTGCGGCAGCGGCCTCGATTTCCTTCTTGGCTTCGAGCACTTCCGGCCGATAGTTCGGCCGTCCTTGCTGTTTGATGAATTCCGTCACTCTGCGGACTTCCTGGTCGGATACGAAGGCGCCGTGGACGCGTGTCAAGCGTGCCGTCCCCGGCGGCAAGAAGAGCAAATCGCCGTTGCCCAAGAGTTTTTCGCTGCCCATGGAATCCAAGATCGTCCGCGAATCGATGCGAGTGGCGACTTGAAAAGAGATGCGCGCCGGAAAATTGGCTTTGATCAGACCGGTGATGACATCGACAGACGGCCGCTGCGTGGCGAGAATCAGATGAATCCCGGCCGCTCGGGCTTTTTGCGCCAGCCGGGTAATATATTCCTCGATATCCCGCCCGACCGTCATCATGAGATCCGCCAACTCGTCGATAATGATTACGATCCGCGGGAGTTTTTCATGCACCAGCGGTTTGTCGTGAGATAAGCTGCCGCCGATTACCGGCGGTTCTTCCGTCGGCTCCGCCTCGATCAGATCGATGACGCTCTTCTTCCTTCCTGCTTCCTTTTCCAGCATGCGATTGTAGTCGTCGATGTTACGCGCGCCTTTTTCCCTCATTAGACGATAACGCCGATCCATTTCGTCCATCGCCCAGAAAAGCGCCGAGGCGGCCTTTTTGGGGTCAGTAACAACCGGCACAAGTTGATGCGGGATGTCCTCGTAGACGGTGAGCTCGAGCATTTTCGGATCGACCATGATGAATTTGACGTCCTGAGGGCTCGATTTGAACAGGATGCTCAAAATCATCGCATTGATCGACACCGATTTGCCGGTGCCCGTGGCGCCTGCAACCAGAAGATGCGGCATGGTAGCGAGATCGGTCGCGAACGGTGTGCCGCCGATGTCTTTACCCAAAGCGAGGGTGACCTTTGAATCGATACCGCGATAATTGTCGCTTTCGATAACCTCGCGCAAATAGACGGTTTCTCGATGCGGGTTGGGAATTTCAATGCCGACAACCGATTCGCCTGGGATCGGCGCGAGGATTCTCACGCTGACCGCGCGTAATGCCATGGCGAGATCATCGGCGAGCAGGACGATGCGGCGCACCTTGACGCCCGGCGCGGGCTTGAATTCGTACATCGTGATCACCGGGCCTGGGCGCACCGCGACGACTTCCCCTTCGACGCCGAAATCCGCCAGCTTCTTTCGCAAAATGAGCGAGTTGGCATGAAGCGTCTCTTTGTCGATCTTAAACTGTTCGCTTTCCGGAGGGTCCAAGAGTTCCGACGGCGGTAGTTTGTAGCCCGCGCCCACTTCCGGCAGTTTGTATTGCTCCTCTGGCTGCGCCGGTTTTTTAGCCGGCTGTTTCCCGACGAGGTCATTCTGGGGCTGGTTCTTCACCACGATCGGCGGCGGGATGTAATCTTTTTTCTCCTTCTTGGTGTTTTCGCCACTGCGCTTGTCCTTTTTTTCTTGGAGTTCTTTGAGCCGGTTGCGTAGCGCCGGCAGCAGCGATTTTTTGAACTCACTCAGGTTCTTTTTCGTCGAGCCAATGATGTCGACGAGGGAATTTTGTGTCAGTCAGCATGATGGATAGCAGCAAAGTAAAGCATGCGATTAGCATTGTGCTGAGACGGCCAAAGAGCGGCACGAGGACACTTTCCTTCAAAAATCCGCCGACGATGCCGCCGGCGTCGCGGGCGCTTTCGGTGTCGATGACCACGCTGAGGATGACACCGATGCTGACGAGCAAGATCGCGTAGGAAAGCGCTTTGCCAAGGCGAATGCGTTCATTACTCGTCCGGAACATTTGCACTGCGACCATGCCCAGGAAAACAGGCAAAAGGTAGGATGCCAGACCGAGCCCTTGAAGCAGCACGTCGGCTAAGAAGGCGCCGACCAAGCCTCCCCAGTTGTGAGTGTTTAGTGCGCCAGACGGGGTGTTAAAAGACCGATCGTTGGCGTTGTACGAAATCAAACTAAGAGCAATGAGCAAAGCGCTTAGTCCGATGACAACACCCCAAATTTCCCGATTGAGCCGTCCTTTTTCCGTAGCTGCTGGCATAACGGTGTTTCCTCAAGTCTCGATGATATAAGGCAATACGACCGGGTGGCGCTCGAACTTCTTTCTAAAAAAACGGCGCAGCGCCCGACGCACCTCTTCTTTCAGTTCCAGTGGATCGGCGCGCGTTTCTCGGCTCATGCTCGCCAAACTTTCGAGCACCACTTTTTTGGCGTTTTCCAGCACCTCTTCGCTTTCCTCGGCGCCCATGAAGCCGCGTGAAATGAGTTCCGGTCCGGCGACTAGCTCTCCGGATTGCTGATGGATGGCCATTACCGCCAGCACCATGCCGTCTTCTGAGAGATGGCGGCGGTCGCGAATGACGATGTCGCCGACGTCGCCGACGCCTTTGCCGTCGACGAATACCCGGCCGACTTGGATCGGTTTGGTTTTGTGTGCGCTCTTAGCGGTCAATTCCAGGACGTCGCCGTCTTCTAGAATAAAGCAATTTTCTTCCGGCATGCCCACGTCCTGCGCCAAGCGGCGGTGACGAACTAAATGGCGGTACTCGCCATGGATCGGCACGAAATAGCGCGGCCGGGTGAGCTGGAGCATGGTCTTGAGCTCTTCCTGGCTCGCATGTCCGGAGACGTGAATTTCGGAAACTTTTTCGTAGTGGACTTCGGCGCCGCGCCGGTAAAGGTGATTGATCAAATTGGAGATGGTTTTTTCATTGCCGGGAATGAATTTCGACGACAGAATCACGGTATCGCCGGGCTCGACCTTGAGCGTCTTATGATCGTTCGAGTGCTACCCGATGCAGCACGGAAAGGGGTTCGCCTTGACTACCAGTGGTGAGAAAAGTCAGACGATCTTTCGCCAGATCCTGCCACCGCTCATTTTCAGTCATCATATTGCGCGGCGGATGCAAGTAGCCTAAATCCGCCGCGACCTGGCTGTTTCGGATCATGCTCCGTCCGCTGAGCACGATCCGACGGCCGCAGCGCTCGGAAATATCGAGCACCTGCTGGATTCTCGGAATGCTGGATGAAAAAGTCGAGACCAAAACCTTGCCGGTACTGTGCGCGAATAATCTGCTCCAGGTTGGTCCCGACGTCGCGCTCCGACGGGGTGTATCCCAGGACGTTCGACATTGGTCGAGTCCGACAACAGCAGCAGAACTCCTTTTTCGCCGTAGGCGGCGAAGCGCTGGAAGTCGAACATCTCGCCTTCCATCGGCGTGTTGTCGATCTTGAAATCGCCGGTATGGATGATCGTGCCCATGGGAGTTTCGATGGCAAGGGCGAGACAGTCCATCAAGCTGTGAGTCACGCGAATGCCCTCAATGCGAAACGGCGCGATGTCCCATGGCGCGCCGGCAGTGATCTCATGGATGTCCGCGGTATCTTCCAGGTCGTGTTCTTTGAGCTTGTTTGCCAATAGCCCGAGGGTTAGGCGGGTGCCGTAGATCGGCACATCAAGATGCTTCAGAATGATAGGGCAGCGCGCCGACGTGGTCCTCGTGAGCGTGTGTGAGCACGATGGCTTTGAGCTTGCCTTGATTTTCCAGCAGGTAGCTGACATCCGGTATGACGAGGTCGATCCCGAGCAAATGCGCGTCGGGAAACATCAGACCGCAATCGACGGCGATCGCCGCATCGCCATACTCGATCAACATCATGTTGAGGCCGAACTCACCGAGGCCGCCAAGCGGAATGATTTTTAACGGATCCATCTTAGTTGCCTTGCTTCTCCAGGTTCTGGTTGTCGAACCCACGCCGGGTTCGATATTGGGCGCTGTAGCCGGCGTTGGCCGGTTGGCGCAGGTTTGCCGCGATCCTTTGATGTACCTGGTCAGAAAGGACGCGCAAGTTGCCCGGACGAAAACCTTCGGTTGCTATCGGTTTATCGACGATCACCTCGATCGCGCCTGGATCGCAAGCGCCATGCGCCGGCGGGAAGCACTTGGCGGCTGCCGATTGATGGTTACCGGGACGATGCTCGTGTCGAGTCTTCACGGCGAGCAGGAATCCGCCTTTCTTGAAGCGCTGCAGTTTGCCGTCGCGGCTGCGCGTCCCTTCGGGAAACACCACGATCGAAACACCCGCGGCGATCCGTTCCTTGGCACGCCCCAAGCTGCGCACGGCGTCCAAGGGATTCGAACGATCCACGATAATATGTTTCGTTGCCCACATGGCCCAACCGAAAAACGGCACGCGCAAGAAGCTCTTTTTTGGCGATCCAGCGCAATTGAAACGGGATTAAGCTTTGCACCAGTACCGGTATATCGACATTGCTCTGGTGATTGACCATGAAAACATAGGGCCGCTAGCGGGTCAATATTCTCCAATCCGCGCACGCGCAAAGTGACTCCGCCTAGGCGCAATAGAATCCAAGTCCAAAACTGATTAATCCGGTAAACCAACTTGCCATGTCGATCGACCAGGCCGAACACGGTCGTTAGCAGCGCCAACGGTATCGTAACCGCCGCGAAGACTGTCAGCTTAAGCACATAAAACATCAAGATAAATGTAAGTTTGGGACGGAGAAGCTGTCGAAAAAATTTAATTAATTCTAAAGCACTGCTTGCGAAAAATCAACGTGAGGATAAGCTCGTGTTTTGAAACCCATTGTGATTGACACGATGCAACGTCGGGGCTAAGTTGAGCTGAACTTTTTAGCGCGCGCAATTTCTTGGGCGCTCTGGAGGCAGACATGTCCGTTAATAAAGTGATTTTGGTCGGCAATCTCGGTAAAGATCCCGAGGTTCGTTATACCCAGACGGGCAGTGCCGTGGCGAATTTTTCCATCGCCACATCGGAGCAGTGGAACGACCGCGATGGCAAGCGCCAAGAGCGAACCGAATGGCACAATATCGTGGTTTGGGGCAAGCAAGCCGAGAGCTGCGGTCAGTATCTGTCCAAAGGACGGCAAGTTTACGTCGAAGGGAGCATTCGCACGCGAGTCGTACGATGATAAGAGCGGCAACAAGCGTTACATTACCGAAGTCGTCGCGCAGCGGATTCAGTTTCTTGGCGGCGGTGGCGGTACCCGATTGGCGCCGCAGATGGACGCCGGCCCGAGCGAAGAGATGGGCGGCAGCATGCCGCCGCCGACGGATGACGATATTCCTTTCTGAGCGGCGCAGTACCTGCCTTTAGCGCTACAGTTTGGAATTGTGCTGTGAGCTGAATCGGCTTGCGAAAAGGGAGCTGTTTTGCTCCGTTCAACACTTCATTTGACCGACACGCAAATGGATCGCCCGCCACTGCACGAGATCGACGTTGATGCGGCTCTGCGGACGATTCTCGAAGGCACCGCCACCGAGACCGGCGAGCAGTTTTTCAAAGCTCTGGTCAAAAATCTCGCCGCCGCCCTGAACACACACGGCGCCTGGGTGACGGAATATTTCCCGGAATCGCGCCGGCTCAAAGCGCGGGCTTTTTGGATGGGCGAGCACTGGCTCGAGGACTGGGAGATGGTGGTGGACGGCACTCCCTGCGAACGAGTTATCGATCGAGCGCTGTCTGATTCACATCCCCGATAATCTACTGGACATCTACGGCGACGACCCCGACGTGCGGGCGAGCGGCGCGGCGAGCTATATGGGCATGCCGCTGCTCGACCTTGACGGCAAGATTCTCGGCCACCTGGCCGTTCTCGACACTGCGGCCGATGCCGCCATGAGCCGCGCACCCAGGCGCTGTTTCAGATTTTTGCTGCCCGCGCCGGCGCAGAACTGCGCCGTCTGCGCGCCGAGGCGCAAGTTCGCGAGCGCGAGCAAAAGCTTGGCCGCTTGGTCGGTAGCGCCATGGACGCGATTATTGAGCTCGACCAGCATCTGCGAGTGACGCAGATGAATCCGGCGGCGGAAAAAGCTTTTGGCTGCGCCGCTGCCGAGGTAACCGGGCAGACCTTTACCCATTTTTTGACACCCGATTCGCGCGAAAAGCTCGCCCGTTTGATCATCGACCTCGACACCCGGCCGGATGGTCAGCGCTCTCTGTGGATTCCAGGCAGTCTGACGGCGACGGCCAGCCTTGGCGGCACTTTCCTAGCGGAGGCGACGCTGTCGCGCTTCGATGTCGAGCGCGAGCCCTTCTACACAGTCATACTTAGAAACGTAAACGAGCGGTTGGAATCCGAGCAAAAAATTCGCTCGCTCACGGTCGAAGCAGAATATTTGCGCGAAGAAATCAGTTCTCTGGTTGGTTCCGACGAGATCCTCGGCCGAAGCAAGCCGCTGCGCAAAGTTCTCGCGGACATCAAAGACGTGGCCGTTACCGACGCCACGGTGCTGATCCTGGGCGAGACCGGCACCGGCAAGGAGCTGATCGCGCGTGCGATCCATCGCGCCAGCTCGCGCCGGCATAAACCGCTGATTAAAGTGAATTGCGCGGCGATTCCGGCGACGCTGATCGAGAGCGAGTTCTTTGGCCATGAGCAGGGCGCGTTTACCGGCGCGACCAAAAAGCGCGATGGCCGCTTCGCGCTGGCGCACGGCGGCACGATTTTTCTCGATGAAGTGGGCGAGCTGCCGCTCGATTTGCAGTCGAAACTGCTGCGCGTACTACAAGAAGGAGAATTCGAGCCGGTGGGGAGCTCGCACACGCGCAAGGTCGACGTGCGCGTGATTGCCGCGACCAATCGTGACTTGCAGACTTGCGTGCGCGACAGCAAGTTTCGCGAGGATCTCTACTACCGGCTTAACGTTTTTCCGCTTCAGTTGCCGCCGCTGCGCGAACGGCGCGAAGACATCGGCATACTCGCCAGCGTGTTCGCGCAGAAGTTCGCGCAACGAATGGGACGGACGCTCGAGCCGCTCTCGGAAGACTGCCTGCGCCGGCTCCAGGCCTATAGCTGGCCGGGCAACGTGCGCGAATTGCAAAACATCATTGAGCGCGCCGTGATCACGTCACGCGACGGCAAACTGGATCTCGATCGCGCCTTGCCCGAAAGCGTAAACTACAACCGCCGTGGCGCTCGCGAACGGTGCCGTAGAGCCTCAAGCGCGTGCGCACGGCCAAGGAGCTCGAAGAACTGGAGCGCAATAACATCATCGCCGCCTTGGACGCTGCCGAAGGGAAAGTCGCCGGCGAAAATGGCGCGGCCCAGCTCCTGGGCGTCAAGCCCACTACGCTCAGCTCGCGCATGAAGGCACTCGGCATCGAGCGCAAACGCTAGACTTCAGCCTTGGTCTCACGAGATTTCGTAGCGCCCGCTCACGAGATCTCGTCGCTAACGAATTCTCGTACGCTATTTGGACTCCACAGAATTCTCTAACTCGCTTAGATTTCTCGGTGTAATCGCTTGAACGCTTTGCCTGGCATCATTTCCCGCAATATGGCTTAAGGCATGCAGCAAACGGCAAAACAAACTCGCAGGAGACGAGCGATGCAACACCACTACACTTATCAGGGCGCGCTTGAAGCATCGGAACGGATCGGCTGGCGCGTGGAAGACATTATCGGCGGCGAGAAGCGGCTGGATTTCAGCAAGCCGTTTATGCCGGAGTCGCTGGCGCGGGTGAACCAATTGTCTTTTCTTTCACCGGAGGAGAAGCGAACTCTCAATCAGATCCGCGGCCACGAGTATCTGGCGATGTTCGGTTTGGTCGAGGAATTTATTCTTCCCTACGTCGTCGACCACACCCGGCCGCAGCTTTCCGGGGACGACTATCGAGTTCGGGCGCTGCTTCAGTTCGCCGGCGAAGAGGCCAAGCACATCCATCTTTTCAAATCATTTCGTCGAGACTTCGAAGCAGGCTTCGGCAGCAAGTGCGAGTTTATCGGCCCGGCTGAAGACGTAAGGAAATTCGTTCTGTCCCATAGCGCGCTGGGAGTTGGTATCGCGATCCTGCACATCGAGTGGATCACCCTGCGCCACTACATCGAGGGTGTCAAAGACAACCAGGATCTCGATCCGCAGTTCAAGAGCTTGCTCAAGCATCACTGGCTCGAAGAGTCCCAGCACACCAAGCTCGACACCTTAATCGTTGAAGAGTTAGCGGCAAACGCCTCGGAGAAAGAGATCGACCTGGCCTTTAAGGAATATGCCGAGATCGGGGCATTCCTGGATCAAGGGATCCAGCAGCAAACCGAATTCGATATCGAGAGCTTCGTGCAAGCGACCGGGAGAAACCTTTCGAGAAGCGAGCGCGAACAAATGAGACAGGCGGTTCTCAAGGGCATGCGTTGGACTTATCTGGGCACAGGGATGACTCATCCAAATTTTTTGGATACTGTGCAAAGCATCAAGCCCGAGGCGAGAGCGCAGATCGAACAAATGGCGCAGGCATTTTGCTAGCGATCCAAAACGGAAAAAGGAGTTTAAGATGATGACGACACTATCAACGCAGTTGGGAAAAGAGCTTAAAGGCATGATCAAGGGGAGTGTCTTAAGTGCCGATGACCCCGGATACGAGGAAGCCCGCCAGATCTGGAATGCCATGATCGATCGCCGACCCGCGATGATCGTGCAGTGTGCGGACGCTGACGACGTGCCTACGGCCATCGCCTTTGCGCGGCGGAATAACCTTGAGATTTCAATTCGCGGCGCCGGACACAACATCGCCGGCAACGCCCTCTGCAACGATGGCCTGACCATCGATTTTTCGAACATGAAGAACGTCCGCGTGGATGCCGGAAAAAGGCGTGCCTACGTCGAGCCGGGGGCGACGCTTGCGGATCTGGATGAAGCGACTCAGAGGCATGGCTTAGCAACACCGGTGGGGATTAATTCGACGACCGGTATCGCCGGACTGACCCTCGGCGGCGGCTTTGGCTGGCTCACCCGCAAATACGGTATGACGATCGACAACCTCGTCTCGGTCGACGTGGTTACGGCCGAGGGTAGGAAAATACGAGCGAGCGAAACCGATAACGCGGATCTGTTCTGGGCGATTCGCGGGGGAGGCGGAAATTTTGGCGCCGTCACCCAGTTTGAATTCCAACTTTTTCCCGTGGGTCCCGAAATATTTGCCGGCTTGATGGTTTTTCCGTTCAGCCAGGCGAAACAGATCCTTAACAAGTATCGTCAATTCGTAAATTCGGCGCCGGAAGAACTCAATGTCTGGGTTGTCTTGCGCAAGGCTCCGCCATTGCCTTTTCTTCCGGAAAACGTTCACGGCAAGGAAGTCGTTATGCTACCGATCTTTTATTCCGGCGCCGTGGCGGAAGCAGAGAAACTCATCGCTCCTCTGCGCGCTTTCGGTGATGCTCACGGCGAGCATCTAGGCGCTCAGCCTTATGTTGCGTGGCAAAAAGCTTTTGACCCGTTGCTGACTCCAGGCGCAAGAAACTATTGGAAGTCTCATAACTTCACGCGAGCTTGCGGACGGGGCGGTGGATTCGATAATCGAGTTCGCCGGGAAGTTGCCATCTCCACAGTGCGAAATCTTTATCGGGATGATTGCCGGTGCGCCCAATCGGATCGCCCCGGACGCCATGGCTTACGGTCACCGGGATGCAAAGTTCGTGTTGAACGTGCACGGGCGTTGGGACGAAGCGAAAGATGACCAAAAGTGCATTGGTTGGGCGCGCGATTTCTTCAAGGCCAGTGCGCCTTATGCCTCGGCCGGCGCTTACGTGAACTTTATGACCGCGGAGGAAGGCGACCGCGTCGTTGCAGCCTACGGATCCAACTATGATCGCCTGGTGCAGATCAAAAAACGCTACGATCCGGATAATATTTTTCACCTAAACCAGAACATAAAGCCGTAAGGAGCATATTGGTTAATCCCAGCGTGGTCGTCTCTTCTCGTAGGCATCGCCATCCGGTACGGACATGCGCAGGGTTCGATAGTTTGCCGGAGGATAGCAAGTTAGGCGACGCGGTTTCTGTCTTGACCCTGCAAGAAGGCGGCGATGTTTGCTTCGACTTCTTGTAGAAGCCGTTCGCGGGATTCGCGGGCGGACCATGCGGTATGCGGGGTAACGATCAAGTTATCCAGCTCTTTGGCGGCGAGAATAATCGGATGATCGGCGGACGGCGGCTCTTTGCTGATGACATCGAGCGCCGCTCCAGCGATCTGTTTTGTTTGTAACGCAGCGATCAGCGCGGCTTCATCGATCAAAGCGCCGCGCGCGGTATTGATCAAAAACGCGCTTGGTTTCATCAGCGCGAGACTGCGCTCGTTAATTAAATATCGTGTCTCCGGAGTGAGCGGGCAGTGGAGGGAAACGATGTCGGCTTCGCGGAGCAATTGCTCCACTTCTATGCGCCCTTGCGGAATTGGACCCGCGCCACCCGGACGCGCCGCCACTAGAATATCCATACCGAAGCCGCGCGCCATCTGCGCGACGGCTTGGCCGATGCTGCCGTAGCCGACGATGCCGAGCTTTTTTCCGCTGAGTTCGATCGTGGGAAAAGTGAGCAGGGAAAACACGGGGCTTTTCTGCCACTCGCCTGCTTTCACGGCGCCAACATATTTTCCCGACTGGGTCGCCAACTCCAGAATCAGCGCGAGGGTAAATTGCGCCACCGACTGAGTCGCGTAACCGGGCACGTTGCACACTTTGACGCCGTGCCTCGCGGCTTCCGCGCGGTCGACGATGTCCGTGCCGGTTGCAGCGACGGCGATGAGTTTTAATTCGCACGCTTCAGGTGAGCCAAAAACAGTCTTGTCGAACGCGACCTTGTTGGTCACCGCGATCGCTTGTCCGGCGAGCCGGTGGATGGTTTCCTGGGGGCTTGTGACCGGATAGACGGTGCACTCCCACCTATCCGTGAATCGTTTGAGCGAGATGTCGCCGTAGGTAGCGGAGTCGAGAAAGACAATGCGGGGCCGTTCAGGACTCATGTTGAGCTTTTCGCCTGGGCTTCAAGTGTCTTCGCTTCTTCCCAGAGCCGGTCCATTTCTTCAAGCGATGATTGATCGAAACTCTTGTTCGCTTGTTGCAGGTTGGTTTCGATGTGATGAAAGCGGCGCGTGAAGCGGTCGACCGTTTGCGCCAGCACCTCTTCGGCTTCGACGTCGAGAAAGCGCGCCAAATTGACGAGGGAAAAAAGCAAATCGCCCAGTTCTTCGCCCGTGCGTGTTTTGTCGCCCGAAGCGGTCGCGTTTTTGAGTTCGCGAATCTCTTCTTCGACTTTGCCCCAGACCGGCTCGATGGTAGCCCAGTCGAACCCCAGATGCGAAGCCCGTCGCGTGATACTTTGGGCGCGGGCCAAGGCCGGCATTGCCTTCGGCACGTTGCCCAGAGCCGATTTCGCTTCGCCGCCTTTTCTCTCGCTGGTTTTGATTTGCATGCGCTGTTTCAGGACCGCCGCAGTATCCTGGGGCAGCGGTTGTCCGGCAAACACATAGGGGTGGCGGCGAATTAGTTTCTCGGTGAGCTGCGCAATGACATCTTTAGCGTTGAAGCGATTTTCTTCATTGGCGATCTGGGCGTGAAAAACCACCTGGAGCAAGACATCGCCCAGTTCCTCCTGCAATTTCTTCGGATCGCCGTCGTCGAGCGCGTCGAGCAACTCGTAAGTTTCTTCGAGCAAGCAAGGCTTCAACGAGAGGTGAGTCTGCTCCTTATCCCAGGGACAGCCGGTCTCGCTCCGTAACCGCGCCATTACGTCCAATAATTTGCTAAACTCTTGCTCGGTCTCTTTGTCGCTCACGAATCAACCTCCAGGTTCGATGAAAACTTTTCTCCTAGTTGGCGGCGTGCTAGATCTTACGTGGCGCATCTTTTGATGTCCAGAAGACTGACGGAGGAATAACCATGCCGATTGCCACAGTTGATGGGATTGACACTTACTACGAGACTTACGGTTCAGGCTCGCCGATTCTCATGTGCGCGCCCGGCGGCTTCGACGCGACTATCGACAAGTGGCGGGAAGCGAGCGCGTGGACGGGTATCGACGCGATCAAGGCGCTTGCGGCCGAGCATACGGTTATCGTCTACGACCGCCGTGAGTGCGGCCGATCCGCCGGACGCATCGAGCGGCTCGGTTGGGCGAGCTTCGCGCGCCACGGCAAAGCGCTGCTCGATCATCTAAATATCGGCTCAGCTTGGATTATGGGCGGCTGCATGGGTTGCTCGGTGGCGCTGGCGTTCGGCGTTCACCATCCCGAAGCGACGCGCGGCCTTTTGCTGCACTGGCCGGTGGGCGGCTTCCGATGGAAAGCCAATAGTCAGGAGCGCTTCCTGCGCCACTACAACTTCGCCAAACAAAACGGAATCAAGGGAGTCATCGAACGGGCGCGCGGCGGAAAAAGCTTCTGGAGGGACCCGGAAGGCGGACCCTGGGCGACGATGATCGCGCGGGACGCGGCCTTTGCGGAAGGCTTCGCCGCGCAAGATTTGGAGCGTTATCTCGGGATTATCATCACCACCGGCCGCGGCCTGTTCGACCGCGACACAGCGCCCGGCGCCGAGCCGGAAGAGGTTATGGGAGTCAAGGCGCCGTCGCTGATTATTCCGGGCGACGATGCGTCTCATGCGACTTCGGGAGCGCACTATCTGCGAGAGCTGCTGCCGAAAGCGGATTTCTGGAATGTCATGCCGCCCGAGCAAACAACGCAAGAAGTCTGCGAGCGGATCTTGGGATTTTGCCGGAAGCATTCTTGACTAACTTTCGACTGTGACCCGCGAGTTTTGTTCCGCGCGGGCAGGACGCTATGGTACCGGCCGTAGGCAAAGTAAATCGCAAAACCGATGAACAGCCAGATGATGAGCCGCAGCCAGTTGCCACCGGCAAGGAAAATCACATTGATCTCTGAAACCATCGATTGCCGCTACGGCAGACGACAGTGCAATGCAAGAATCAGTGCCCGAAATCGCGACGCGAGCGGCTGTTAGGTGTGGACCGGCAAAAAAAAATCTGATAGACAAAATCGACTTCGAAATTCACGATTACCTTTAGGAGGTAAATTCCATGGACATCAGCAGCTCAACCGTGCAACTGAACACTTCCGACGGCAAAATGGGCGCGTATGTCGCGCAACCCAAGGACAGCGGAAGTTATCCGGGTGTCGTCGTCATCCAGGAGGCGTTCGGGGTCAATGACCATATCAAGAAAGTCACTGAACGAATCGCCGCCGAAGGCTACGTCGCGATCGCTCCCGATATTTTCCATCGCGAAACGGAAAACCTAATTCCCTACGCCGAGATGCCCAAAGCGATTGCGACCATGATGCGCGTCCAAGATCCCAAGGCGATGGAAGATGTGGGCGCGGCAATCGCGCACCTGAAATCGCATGAGTAACGTCAAGGCCGGTTCGCTCGGCGTAATCGGTTTTTGCATGGGCGGGCGCCTTACCTACTTGACCGCGGCCCATCACGCCAACGACATCAAAGCGGCTGTGGCCTACTACGGCGGCGGTATCACGATGGGCAACCCCAGCCCGCTATCGCGCACCGGCGAGATTAAATGCCCCATGTATCTATTTTTCGGCGCCAAGGACCAACTGATCCCGATGGATCAAGTCGGCCAGATCAACACCGAGCTGACGACCAAGAAAGTTGCCTTCCAGATGAAAATCTATCCGGAAGCCGGTCACGGCTTTAACTGCGACGACCGCGGCGGCTACAATGAAGCGGCGGCGAAAGACGCCTGGGAAAAGACCAAATCGTTCTTTGCGCAACATCTAAAATAGCTGGGACGCTGAATTGTTCGAGGGAGAGGAAAAGTATTGAACTTTTCCTCTCCCTTTTTTGTTTCTTCAGCTCAAATTCGTTAGACTATGCCGTCATGCCTCGCGCAAAGAAGCCTAAACAACTTAGAATCGGGCTTATTCAGATGAGCTGCGGCGAAAATCCCGCAGCTAATCTGGCTAAGGCTATCGAGCGCATCGAAGCGGCGGCGAAAAAAGGCGCACAGATCGTCTGTCTCCAGGAGTTGTTTCGCTCGCGCTACTTTTGCCAGAGCGAAAATCAGCAGAATTTTAAACTGGCTGAAACCATTCCCGGGCCGAGCACGGATGCGCTCGGTGAGCTTGCACGCAAGCGCGAAATTGTAATTGTCGCCTCGCTTTTCGAACGACGCGCAGCGGGTATTTATCACAACACGGCCGTAGTGATCGACGCCGATGGGTCGCTGGCGGGTAAGTATCGCAAGATGCATATCCCGGACGATCCGCTTTATTACGAGAAATTCTACTTCACTCCGGGCGATTTGGGGTTCCCAAGTTTTCAAACGCGCTTCGCGAAGATCGCCGTGTTGGTCTGTTGGGATCAGTGGTTTCCCGAAGGCGCCCGGCTCGCCGCACTGGCGGGCGCTGAGATTTTATTTTACCCGACGGCGATCGGCTGGATTCCCAAGGAGCCGCGCGTCATCGCACAAAATCAACGCAATGCCTGGGAGTTGATTCAACGTTCCCACGCGATTGCCAACGGCGTGTTTGTCGCTGCGGTAAATCGTGCGGGGCGTGAAGGGAAAATTAAATTCTGGGGCAATTCTTTTGTCGCCGGGCCGTTCGGCGAAATCATCGCGCGCGCCGGCGGCGAGCACGACGAGATCGTGCTCGCCAACTGCGATCTGTCAAAGATCGAAGAGACGCGCCAGAGTTGGCCGTTTCTGCGCGACCGGCGTATCGATGCCTACGGCGCCTTGCAAGCGCGCTCACTCGACGAGCAACGAAATCTAAGCCGTGCGATCTTGCTTCACCCTCGATGGCTCTTCGTCACCAGCAATCGCGTCACGCCGAAATCGCTCGGGTACACGATGCCCGCAGAATGGGCGCGGCATCGCGCCACCTGGCTTTCCTGGCCGCACAATCAAGAAACCTGGCCGAGTTATCTGGAGAAAGTCCGCGAAGTTTGGGTGCGAATGGTCTGCGCGCTGGCGCCGCATGAGCGCGTCTATCTTTTGGTCAACGACCAACAGACGGAACAGGACGTGATCGCGCGCTTGAAACTTGTCCATGCAGCGATGGAAAATGTCACGCTGCTCAAAATCCCCACCATCGATGTTTGGATGAGAGACTACGGACCGACGTTCCTGACTCGCGATGCCGGCGACAACCCGTTGGCCTGCAACGACTGGATCTTCAATGGCTGGGGCGGGAAGTATCCGGCCTACGAAGAAGACGAGCGGGTCGCGAGAGAAATCGCTTCACTCCTGAGAGTTCCCGCGTTCGATCATAAAATCGTCCTGGAAGGCGGTTCCATCGAAGTCAATGGAGCCGGTACTTGTTTGACTACCGAGCAATGCCTGCTGAACCGCAATCGCAATCCCCACTTGAGCCAGGCTGACATCGAATTGTTTCTTCAAAATTCGCTTGGAGTGAGTCACGTGATCTGGCTCGGCGAAGGCATCGTCGGCGATGACACCGACGGTCATATCGACGATATCGCGCGTTTTGTCGACCCAAGGACGGTTGTGTGTATTGTCGAAGATGATGCCGGTGATGACAATTATCGCTTTCTTCAAGAGAATCGCGAACGCTTGCAAAGCGCAACCGATCAGGACGGTCACAAACTTTCAATTGTAACCCTGCCGTGTCCGGGCGCCGTGTTTTTTGACGGCTCTCGTTTGCCCGCGAGCTACGCGAATTTTTACATCGCCAACGAGGTCGTGCTGGTACCGATTTTCGACGATCCCCGCGACGCTGAAGCTCTTGGCATACTTCAGGAGCTGTTTTCGACGCGAATCGTCGTCGGTCTTCGGTGCAATGAAGTCGTCGCAGGCTTGGGCGCAATTCATTGTGTTACTCAACAAGAACCCGCGACAAATTTCAGATAACGGTTCAGCCCGCAAATATTTGCGGAACGGAAACCGCCACCAATATCCATAAGGCCTTGACAATTAATCGCGCTGCCATATTCTAGCCGCTGGTATGGGGCGGATTATCCAAATAGAGGAATTGCACCAGGCGCGGCGGCGGCGCAGCGAAAAGGTCAGCATGGAGCAATGCGTGCAGTTGCTCGAATGGAATCTGAAGAAGAGCGTCGATGATTACTTCGAGGCGCCGCGCGAAGAAAGATCCATGCGCGCGACGCAAATTCGCAAGCTCAGCGAAATTCTGGAATATGCCTTGAGACTCCTCTAAGCGCGCCACGGTTGTTCGTGCAACTATCTACTTCCGTTGCATTCATTCTCGTTATCTTTCTCGGCGTAACAATTCTCGGCTGGCTGTTTTTAACTCGGTTGCAGGCGTTGCTGCGGGAAAAGCGCGACGATTCGTCGTTGTTGCTGATGCAGCAGCAAGTCGACCAGTTGCGCGTCCAGCTCGGTCAGGTCGTTGATCGCAGCACTCAACTGATCCAGCAGCAGCTGGGGCAAATGATCGGCCACGTCAACGAGCGCTTGAAAGAAAATGCTGAAGTGTTAAGCAGGACCCAGCAGAGTTTGGGCGAGCGCTTGGACAATGCGGCGCGGGTCGTCGGTACGGTCGAACGCGAGTCTTGGCGGTCTGGAAGAATCCAATCGCAAGATTTACGAGGTTGGTAAAGACATCGCTTCGCTACAGGAAATCTTAAGGGCGCCCAAGTTGCGCGGCGGGCTCGGCGAGTTTTTTCTCGAAGATTTATTGCGCCAAATACTTCCATCGCAACATTTTTCAACCCAGTACGCATTCCGCAGCGGCGAGAAAGTCGATGCCGTCATCAAGCTCGGCAGCTCGCTGGTGCCCGTGGATAGTAAATTTCCGTTGGAAAATTTCAAGCGAATCATGGAAGCCACGGGGGACGAGGAAAAAAGTCGCGCCAAGAGGCAATTTGTCGCCGATGTCAAAAAACATATCGATGCCATCGCGGGAAAATACATTCTGGCGGACGAAGGCACCTACGATTTCGCTCTGATGTATATTCCCGCAGAAAATGTCTACTATGAAACG
Organism: uncultured delta proteobacterium; assembly: GCA_963811315.1. Lineage (GTDB taxonomy): Bacteria > Desulfobacterota > Binatia > UBA9968 > UBA9968 > DP-20. The sequence goes on along the minus strand of CAWERH010000085.1, from coordinate 78,121 downwards.
ATCATTAGAGACGACGCGCCGGAAGAAAAAAGTCTGGCGCATTACGCGATGAGTAAACATGTGATCCCGGTATCGCCGAACTGCTTTTATGCCTACTTACAGGCGATTGTCTTGGGTTTGAAAGGGATGAAGATCGAAGACCGCGCGAAGGAAATTATTCAGTACCTCAGTCGGCTGCAAGGCGACTTCGGCAAATTTCGCGACGAGTTCACCATGCTAGGAAAACACTTGGCCCACGCCCAAACGAGCTATCAGAACGCCGAGCGGCGGTTGGACCAATTCACGCAGAAATTGCAAGCGGCCGACGACGAACAGGCGGAGCCATTAGGGGCCCCGCCTTCCTAGCGGCCCGGTTGAACCGCCGGGTTGCATCAAGGAAGCGTATCGTGCGTTTAAGTTTGTTTTCTCGACTGAGCATCGGCTATTTGGCGATATTTTTGATCGTTGCGGTAGCCAGTTCCTATGCCATCGTGCAACTGGATTTTTTTCGCGGCTTGACGCAGTCGATTCTTACGGTGGATAACCGTATTCTCGATTATCAAAAATCATTGGGCGAGTTGCTGCTGGCGCAAAGCCGCGCCGAACAGAAATTTTTTATAACCAAAGATGATTCTTGGCTTTCTCAATTTATTCATTTGAAAATGGACTTTGAGGCCCAGCTTGGCGCCGCGGCGGCGCTGAAAAATCCCGTGGCGGCGCCGATCCTGACTAAGGTTCAGCGGGACTATTTACTTTACCAGGACCTGGTGAATGGCGAAGCACAACTGGCGCACGCCGCTAAGCCCTATCGCCAGGCGAAATTTAAGCAGGACAAGGATGGTTTGGTCGACGGCATGCTGGATGCTTTGGAGAAACTCCAGTTGAACCAGCAGCAATCGACCTATGCGAAAGTCGGCGACCTAGCCATTGCAGCGGACCGGGCGCGGGCAACGTCGGTGTCGATTACGATGGTTTGCTTGGTGGTGATCGTGCTCATGTCTTTTCTCATCACGAAAAGCATCACCCGACCGATCGACCTGCTGAAAAGCAGGACGCGCGAGATCGCTAAAGGCAATTTTCTCGGCACTTTGCAAGTGACGTCTCCGCCGGAAATCGGCGAATTGGCGGCCGCGATTAACTTAATGTGCGCACGGCTTCAGGAGTTGGACCGAATGAAAGCCGATTTTTTCGCATCCATGTCGCACGAACTGCGTACGCCATTGACTTCGATCAAGGAAGGAACCGGCTTGCTTCTCGACGGCGTCGGCGGCGAGACGACCGAAAAACAGCGCAAGCTGTTGGCGATCCTCGCCGAAGAGAGCAATCGGCTGATCAATGTCGTCAATTCGCTGCTCGATCTCTCCAAGATGGAGGCGGGCATGATGACTTACGACTTCGAGTCGGGACACGTCGATCCCCTGATCCGGCGAGCGCTCGCAGAAATGGCCCCATTGATCGAGGCGAAGCAGATCAAGCTGGAGAGCAAGGTCGAAGCGCCCTTGCCGGCGGTCAGAATCGATCCGGAACGGATTTTACAGGTTTTACGGAATCTTCTGGGCAACGCCGTTAAGTTTACTCCCAAGGGCGGCCAGGTGAGCGTCCTCGCCAAACCCGTCAATGGCAAGTTGGAAGTTTCTGTGAAAGACTCCGGTCCGGGTATTCCAGCCGAGAGCCTGATATCGATCTTCGAAAAGTTTAGCCAAGGGAGTCATAAAGGATCGCACACTCGCCAAGGAACCGGTCTGGGTTTGGCGATCGCCAAGAGTATAATTTCATCTCACGGTGGAAGGATATGGGCAGAAAGCCAACTAGGGCAGGGAAGTACCTTTATATTTGTTTTACCCTCCTGATGTTCTTCTCGGGCTGCACGTTGCTCCCGGAGTTGAATCGGAGACGTGAGATGCGCGAGTCGTTGGTCGACGGCAATAGCGCCCTTGTGCACGGTGAATACGATGCATCGTTGAAAGCGTTCGAAAAAGTTCTCGTTATGGTACAGGATCAACCACCTGCGGACGTCGCGACGTACAGCATCGGATTAGTCTACGCTCATCCGCGGAACCCTCATAAGGATCGGCAAAAAGCGATTGCTTCGTTTACCAGTGTAATCACCAAATTTCCGGAGAGCCCGTGGGCTGAGCCGGCGAAGATTTGGGTCGGCGTGTTGAATGAATCGGAGGAGTGGCAGCAAGAGATCGCAAAGTCGAAACAATTGATTGAACAGTCTCATCAGGAAGTTGAGCAAAGCCGCCTCGAGGTTGAAAAAACCAAGCAGGAAATGGAAAAGACGCGGTTGGAGCTTGAGAAGTCCAAGCAGGAAATCGAAAAATCGAAACAGATGATCGAGAAGTCCAAGCAGGTGGACATGGAAATCGAGCAAAAGCGCCGTGAACGGAGGAAATGAATTGCGCCATGTCTAAAGGAAAAATATTAGTCGTCGACGACAATCCTAACCTGCTCGAGCTAATTAAGATGCGCCTCGAATCGGCGGACTACGGGGTCTTGGCGACGGGAGCGGAAGAACAGGCGATCAAGTTGGTCAAAGACCAGTCCTTCGACTTGTGCATCGTCGACTTGATGCTGGCGAATGGCGACGGCCTATCTCTGATGGAAGACTTTCGCTCGATCAATCCCGATGTCCCGACGATTATCCTAACCGCCCACGGAAGCATCGAAAGTGCCGTGGAAGCGATGCGCCGGGGCGCCTATAGTTATTTGACCAAGCCCTTCGAACCTGGGGATCTGCTGCTGCAAATCGAGCGGGCTCTGGAAAACCGCAAGCTCAACTCGGAAATCAAGCGGTTAAAAGATCTGCTCGATGAGCGTTATGATTTCGCCAATATCGTTGCTCGCAGTGCCAAGATGCGCTCGACTCTCGATGTCGTTACGCGGATTGCCAAGCTTGATTCGACAGTCCACATTCACGGTGAAAGCGGTACCGGCAAGGAACTGATTGCCAAGGCGATTCATCTTGCCAGTGATCGCAAAGACAAATCGTTCGTCGCTTTGAACTGCGCCGCGTTGCCTGAAACCCTCCTTGAGAGCGAGCTGTTTGGACACGAAAAGGGGGCGTTTACAGGAGCGGTCAGGAGCACCAAGGGGCTATTCACTCAGGCGCATGGTGGCACGCTATTTCTGGACGAGATCGGCGATATGCCCCTGTCGACTCAGTCTAAGCTTTTGCGCGTACTGCAGGAGCGGCAGTTCTATCCGGTGGGCAGCGAAGTGCCGACCGAGGTGGACGTGCGTGTGATTGTCGCGACGAATAAGGACTTGCAGGAGCAGGTTCGCAAAGGATTGTTCCGTGACGATCTTTTCTATCGCATCCACGTTATCCCGATCCATCTCGCGCCACTGCGCGAACGTAAAGAGGATATCGTGCCGCTCGTGGAGTATTTTTTCCGTAAGTTCAGCCAGCAGATGAAAAAAGACGTTAAAGGACTTACTCCCGAAGCGTTGCGCAAGCTGATGATGCACGAGTGGCCCGGTAATGTGCGAGAACTTGAGAACACGATTGAGTATGCAGTTGCGATGACGCAGAAAGATATGGTCACTGAAGACTTTGTGCTGCAAGGAAGAGTGGGCGGAGCCGAGCGCGGTGTCAACCTCTCGGCGGAACGGCCGGGCGGGCAGAGCGAAGGTCTCCGGCCTCTTAAGGACGCGCGTGACGCTTTCGAACGAGATTACCTCGTGCAAGTTTTGTCCATGACGGACGGCAACGTCAGCCAAGCCGCAAAACTGGCTGGGAAATATCGCGCAGATTTTTACGACCTGCTGAAAAAGCACGATCTCAGAGCTGATGAATTCAAGAAGCCTAAGCCCATGATATCGGCTTAGCACCGTTAGCCAATCCCGGAATCCATTTATCTCGAAGTTCTAAGAGCGCATGCCGTTTTTACAAATAGCCTATCTGTTTCGTTGATTTAATAAGGTTTTTTCATCACAAAGCACAGCTCAATAAAGCACCTGTATGAAGGTTTTATCCTTCATCTAAACGCCGCGTGATTTCGATATCTCCAGTGATTTTAATAGGTTAGATAGCTGTAATGGAAGCGGAATAAGAATTGCTGTTTTTAACCCAAATATTACCGGAAGTATCTGCCGTGGCATTCGAAAAAACTGCCCTAGTTGTGGATGACGAAGAGAAAATCGCTGAAATGGTTGCAGCGGTGCTCCGTGTCGAGGGATTTCAAGTATGCACGGCGACGAGCGGTTTACAGGGGTACTCTAGCTATTTTTCCGATCCGACCTGCTGGGTTGTAACCGATGTCGAAATGCCGGGACTGGATGGCATCGAAATGGTTCACTGTATTCGCGTAGTCAACCCAGAAGTTAAGGTCATTTATATGACGGGAGCTATCGACGCGCATCGAGTCGCCCTAGAGAAAGAAGGCCGGGACTACGCCGCCAATATTTTGCGCAAGCCCTTTTCTTATGACACCTTAGTCAGTCAAATGACCGCGCCACAAAATTCCATTTCGGCGCTGCTGTGGGGTTGATCCGAGGTGTCAAGCCGGCAGTGAAGGTAGCTTAAGCTTGCTACCAAAATTTTTGTGGCCCTCTCGATGCTCCTCGTAGTTGCGATGATCTCAAACTATTGCGCCAACGACTCGGGACGGTGCACTCATCGGCACCGGAGGGGGACTCGATGGTTATGCGGCGCGGGTGCGCTGATTGATGGCCGGCCTTCACTCATCGGTGATCAGTTTATGGGGAAAAAGACGGCAGCAAGAACAGGCTACTCAATCGGACTGGAACCGACGAGACAAGAAATGCATACCTCAAACAGCGATTCGAAGAACGATAAATACCGGCGAATTTTGCACGATCAATGAAGCGTGTGATAATTTTAGCACCTTCAGGTGTGTAGGTGATTACCTTCATCGTCCTTCTTGCCGGCAACAGTCCGCGTGATATTTGGCTCACATAGTGGAACTGGTTTTTATGGCATAAATATTGGTAGTACCGAATCCTGTGATAAATGTTGAATTTATTTAGTGGATATGAAATCAGACAATCGAAGAGGAGGATATCTTATGAATAGCGCAGCCCAGGGTGCGAAATATGTTATCGGGGCCGGGGTGATCGGCTCTATGTTGCTGGCTCAAGGGTGTATTGCGACGAGAGATTGGGTTAAGGAACAGATGGATCCGGTCACCGGACGCGTCACTCAAACCGAGGGTCGGCTGGATAAGACCGAAAAGGACATTGGCGGCCTCGGGACTCGTGTCACTGGCGTTGAAGGAAAGCTCGGCCAGTTCGATGGCCGTTTGGGCCAAGTCGATGCCAAGGCTGACAAAGCGCTGAGCGCAATCGCGAATCTTCGCTTGGAACGCAAGTTGGTGATCGATATGAAAGAGGGCGCCAACTTTGCTTTCGGTTCGGCGAATTTGCCGGCGCAAGCGCAGCAGGAGATTGACAGCTTTCTGAGCGACTTGAAGAGCGATGTTACCGGAACCGACGGAGTCGTCTTTATGGTGGCGGGTCATACCGACAACGCCGGCTCTGAAGATACCAACTACGAGTTAGGCAAGCGGAGAGCCGACGCGGTCAGCCGCTATCTGATCGCTAAGAAAAGCATGGATCCGCTGCGCGTGGTCTCGGTCTCCTACGGGGAAAACGCCCCGGCCGCTGACAACAGCTCGCCGCAGGGTCGTGCGAAAAACCGCCGCGTCGAGATTTTGATCTATCGCGATGGGATTACCTCGACCGCCGCCGCCCCCGCATCTCAACCACCGCAACAACCTGGGCCTCGCAGCTCGCAGTCAGCGCAGCCGCCGGCCGATAGGCTCAGCCAGAAATAAATTAGTAAGTTGGGCAATAATAAAAAAGGGCGGAGCTGGTGCTCCGCCCTTTTTTCGTTGGTGCGCCCGGCAGGTGAAAGACCTTAGCACGGCTTGAACCGCCGGATACGGAACCGTACGTCCGGTGGTGCGGCAGGACAACGGGGCGCCGTTGCTGGCGTCCCTCCTACCCGATGTAAAGCTGATCGATATAGCCACTGTCGTCCAGTTCGCGCACAAAGTGCATGTCCCACAATGCGAGCGGATTGTAGTTCGCGATCTCCGGGTTGCGCCGGACCGCGAGTTTAAAAACATTGCTAATCGCGTCGAGAGCCGGGTAGGGTTTGCGTTCTAGGGATTGGGCCCACTCGTCGTAGAGTGTTTCCACTTCGGCATCCGATTGGAGTTTGAGGATCGGGCTCGCATGTTCTTTGAGAATCTCCAGGGTCTCGTCCTTGCGGGTGATGAAGAAGTGAATCGCGTCGACGAAACCACGAGTGAGCAAGCGAATTTCCTCGGGATGACTCTTGACGAAACTCATGGTGGTGGTCAGCGTAACGCCGCGAATCATCGGTATGGCGCGCGCCTCGATCACGTGAGCGCCGGCCGCGGCAGCGCGCGTGTCATGGGGAATAGTCACGAAGGTCCCGGCAAATTCACCGCTCAGTACTCGTTTCCAGCGGTCTTCCGAAGAGCCAAGGAGTTCCACCAGTTCTATATCGCCGCGGTCGACATCTAGGCCTTCCAGCTTGAGATAGAGCCAGATATTCAAGCCAGCATGGGAGGTCAGTTTGTCGGCGACAACTCGCTTTCCGCGCAGGTCCGTGACCGAGCGAATGCCTTTGCCGACGACCAGTTTATTCTCCGTCCAGTTGTTGGTTGCCTGCGCCAGATGAACGAAGTCTTCGCCGTTGTTGGCATTGCGCACGTAAAGATTATGGTGATTACCGGAAATCAAATCCACATGGCCATTTTTCAAAGACTCGACGGCTTTTTCGCGCACCAGTTGGGCTGAAGTATCGACCTCGAGGCCATTTTTCTGCCATGAGCCGGATTTATCGGCGACTACCCAGAGTGGCGCGTGCGAATTCGAGCGATAAATGATTCGAAGTTTTTTGTTCGCCATAATCCTTCCTCTTTCCTCAGATGATTCTGGGATTTTACATAGCACCGATGCCCGCCGCTTGGCCAGCGAGTTTTGAGACTTACGACTGGAGCCGCATACCGAGCCAAAGCGTGATGGCGGCAAAGAATAGAATGCACCAGTTCGCGCTCTTCAAGCGGCGTAAAATGGCATCGATCTCAGCCGGGCTGACAACATCGCCGCCTTCATGGCGCCGGACGAAGCGATGGCCGATGCCTAGGGCTTGATAGACGCTAAAGATCACTAGCAGGAAAGCAAAAAGAAGCTTTAGCCCAAGGGTGTAGGCGATTTGCTGGATGAACGTGTCGCGGTAAGCGGCTTTGAGCTCGGTGAGCTGAAACGCGCCGGTGAAAAGGAGGATGCCCAGGGCACCGATCTGTAGCGGATTGTAGAACTTAAGTCCGCGCGCGAGAAATTTGACCTTGTCGTCGTGCTTGTCGAGAACTGCAGCTGCCGGCAGAAGCATCAGCCAAAAACCGACCACCGCGCCGAGATAAACGATCAGCGCGATCAAATGAAGCCAAGTGTAAAACATGGAGACCGGGCGTCACGCCCAGCCGAAGCGCGAGCCCTTTTTGAAAGGTTTTCCGGGAGCGTCATAATTTTCACCGATGGCGTTCAGCTGCTGCCGGATTTGTTCAAGCCCTCGTTGCTGATGCTGCTCGAAGGACGCCGCGTCCTTGGCGCGGTGTGCGATGAATTCCGCGAGCTCGCGGTCGCGTCGTCCGGCGAATTCGGCTTGCTCTTTTTGCCATTGTTCGTAGGCATCTTTGAGCAGTGTGCGAATATGATAATTGAGATTATCGCGCACCACCGTGGACTTGTGGCAGTGGGGACAAAAAATGACATTGCCGATCATGAAGTTTTTGACGTTTTCAACGTGAACCTGGTTGCACTTGAAGCAGCGCATGGGAATGTTCCACGAGTCGATTTCAGGCAGCTGCAAATAGTTGACGTCTGCCTCGGCGAAAGCGCTTACCGGAGCGCTTGCCGCTGCGGTACTTGTAGCGATGGGCCGGCCGGCGGTCCCTGCTGCGGTGGTGGCATTGTCGACGGGCGCCGCGCCGCCCGGTTTTCCCTGGCCTTTGCGAAAACGGGATTCGAAAGTGTCTCCGAACGGAGTCTCCGGATGGATCGCGCGGGCGCGCGCGATGAGCACTTCTTCAGACTCGATATTGTTGGGATCCGTCACGCAAACGTCGACTGGACATACTGCTGCGCAGGCTTCGTAATCGTGGAAACCGACGCATTCCGTGCATAATTGGGGATCGATGACAAAGACCGGGTCGCCCTGCGAGATTGCGTTATTTGGGCATTCTGGCTCGCACGCGCCGCAGTTGATGCAATCGTTGGTAATCATCGTGGCCATGACAGCGATCCTCCTAGTTCCGCGAGTTCGTAGCGATAGTGCAGTAAAAAACAATTTATCCTAGATGATAATTTTCAGTGTTGCAAATCACCGTTCGTGGTTGATATTGCAACGATGAGCGGTGAAATACGACGCAAAACGCGTGTTCGAGCTTTGCGGAAAGCAGCGATGCCGGGCAACTCGAACTGCGCTAGGCTATAGCGTCAAGCTTGCGCGGTGGCGGATGCGCGCCGCGACAGATCTACAAGCTCAATTTTGTAGCCGTTGGGGTCTTCGATGAACGCGATGTGCGTGCCGCCGTGGGCCATCGGGCCAGGCTCGCGGACGACCTTGGCGCCGCGGCTGCGCAAGTCGTCACAGGTTTGATAGATGTCGTCGACGCCCAACGCTAGATGTCCGAAGCCGTTGCCGATGTCATATTTGTGGGTGTCCCAATTGTGCGTGAGCTCGACGACGGTATTGGCGCTTTCATCGCCATAACCCACGAACGCCAAGGTGAATTTCCCCGACGGATAATCTTTCCGGCGCAGCAATTTCATTCCTAAAACATCGCAATAGAATCGGATCGATTCGTCCAAATTGTTTACTCGGATCATCGTGTGTAGAAATTTCATAGATTTTTCTCCTCGAAAGGAAATTCGTGACGGCGCAGTAGCCGATTTGACAGTAACAATTAGCCGTTTTGACGGCAACCGGACAACCCTCGTTGTTTCGCTGGCAGGGCCTTGGCGCTCAGACTGTTGTGGGCTATGATGACGCATGACTAGCTCACCTTTTTTAATTCGTCGCCGATTCACAAACTTTTTTGCTGTGCTGACGCTGATGCTGGGAACTTCATCGGTTTTCGGCGCCGAAGGTACAAAAAAATTGCGCTTGGCATATGCTGGTTGGGAAATCGGCACCGCAGTCGCTTACATCGGTGTCGACGCCGGACTTTTCAAACAACAGGGCATCGAAGTCGAGGAGTTGCCGATCCGCGATACGCTCTCGGCGGGTGTGCAGTCATTGCTCGGCGTCGATCTACTCATTGGCTTCGGCAATCCGTTGGCCGTGCTTCAACCGGTCGCCGGTGGCGCTGATATTACCGTGATCGGCGCTCATGTCAGCTTTGACCAGTACGGCATGGGGGTGGGCTCAGCGATCTCGGAGCTAAAGCAGCTCAAGGGTAAAAAAATCGGTGTCGCCGCGCTCGGATCTCGTTCCGATCTCGCCGCGCGCGTGCTGCTTCGGCGTGCCGGTCTCGATCCGGCGAAGGACGTCGAGATGGTCGCCGCGGGGCTGTCGCCGGCTCGGGCGATGGCGTTGTCGAAAGATCTGATTCAGGGCGCACCGCTGAGTCAGGATGTTGCCAAAGAAGCGCAAAAGCTGGGCATCAAGGTCCTCGAAATGAAATCTGTGCCCGTGGTCACCGATCTGCTTATCACCACTCGTTCGTTCGTGAAGCGTGAGGAAGAGACCGTGCGTCGCTTCATGAAAGGCTACGCCGCGGCGATTCATCATTTCGTCAACAAGCGCAACGAGAGCATTGCGATCCTGAAAAAATATTTTCCCGGCAACCAAGGACTCACGGTCGATGCCATGTATGATGCTTTTGCGGCGCAGCTGCGGCCGCTTCCCGAGTTGAACAACGAAGCGATTCAGGCGCTGGTCGATGTCAGCGCGACAGCGGACGAGCGTACGAAGAAACTAAAACCCGCGGATTTCGTTGAGCCGCGCTTTTTTGACGAGCTCAAGAACAGCAAATTCTTGAAGGATCTCTACACGGAAAAAGTCAGCCTTTAATAGCACTTCGGTGTTTTAAGCGTTCGCAGCACCTGGTTCTGAATTTCTCTCCCAAGGCGTTTTTCCCTACTTGTTTCAGCCTGTATGGTCTTAGGTCCGAACGTCTGGACCTTTTGCCGGTCATTTGTTATGCACCGGAATACACAATTTTTGGAGGATATTATGAGACTGAAGGATCAAGTCGCCATTGTGACCGGCGCGGGGCGCAATATCGGCGAAGACATTTGTAGATTGTACGTGCAAGAAGGCGCGAAAGTCGCCGTGGTCGATTTGGACCCGGGGCGCGGCAGCAGTGTTGCGGCCGACATCAATTCGAAGAATCCTGGCAAAGCGATTTCGGTCGTATGCGATGTGTCGTCGCCGTCGTCGGTCGATAGCATGGTGCAGGCGGTGGTGAAGCAATTCGGCGGTGTCGATATTTTGGTCAATAATGCCGCGTGGACCGATCATAAAACCCTTTTCGATATCACGGAAGAAGAGTGGGACCGGGTGATGAATGTTTGCCTGCGCAGCGTTTGGTACTGCACGCGCGCGGCGGCGAAGGCCATGATCGATCAGAAACGCCAGGGCAAGATCATCAACATCGCTTCGACGTCCGGACATTGGGGCCGCAAGGAAGCAACGGCTTACACGACCGCGAAGGCGGGTGTGCTCAATCTCACGCGGTCGATTGCAGTTCAGCTGGCTCCCGAAGGTATCCGGGTGAATTCGATATCTCCCAACCGCATCGGCTCTCCGGTGGGTCAGCAAGACGTGCCGGAAAATCGCTTCGTTAAGAATCTTGCCGGGAGGCGCGGTGTTCCCATGGATATCGCCAAAGCGGCGGTCTTTCTTGCCTGTGACGAGTCGGACTTTATCTATGCCGTCGATTTGCCGGTGGACGGCGGCGCGCTGGCGATTCGCGATTAGCCGACGCCGGCGGTTACATATTTAGCTTCAAGAAAGGCGGCGAAGCAGTAATAGAACTTCGCCGCTTTTTTGTGTGGGTTTCGTGACGATGAAAATCGTTTGTTGATAGTTCGATGATGTGATTGATCAATTCGCTTTTCGGCGAATAGAAGGATTGAAAATGAGCGACCCTGCAGCCGGACCGCGTAACCAGCCACTGATTCCATCCATCCATCCCGATGCCCGGCTCGCCTCGACGCCGGAAACGATTTTGTGGGGTTACATCGCCGCGAATCTAGCGCCGGCGCTGACGATCCGCTCGGGTGAAACCGTCGAGATCGAAGCGCTGTCACACCAGGGCTTGACGACCAACAAAGATCCCGAGAAGTTTTTCAACGCTTACGGCATTGCCAGCAATGAAGTTTTGGCCGACGCCAAAACAATCTATGCCGAAGTGAAGCGCCCGAAAGGGGCGAGCGTGCACATTCTCACCGGGCCGATTTACGTCGAAGGCGCCGAACCGGGCGACGCGCTGGAAGTGCGTGTGCGCGATATCAAATTCCGCGTGCCGTACGGGGTCAACAATACCGGTCCTGGCAAGGGGGTGCTCCCCAAGCTCTTGAAAGAGCCGACGGCGAAACTGATTCGCATCGATTTAGAACGTCGCGTCGCGCTTTTTTCCGACGAAATTGAAATTCCTCTAAATCCTTTTATGGGCATCATGGCGGTGTCGCCGCCAACGAGTCTCGGTATGGTGTCATCGACTCCGCCGGGAGCTTGGGGCGGCAATATCGATCTCAAGTATTGCGGCATCGGTTCGTCGCTGTTTCTACCGGTGTTCAACCGGGGCGGGCAGTTTTTCACCGGCGACGGCCACGCGGTTCAAGGTGACGGCGAAGTCGACGGCGGCGCCATCGAGATTTCGCTCATGCCGACGCTGCAGTTCATCGTGCACAAGGGCCGCGCGATCAAATCGCCGCGGGTGGAAACCGCCACGGACTATTTGACCACCGGCCTGAGCGTCGATCTCAACGAAGCGACGCGATTGGCATTGCAGGAAGCCGTCGATTTCCTCCAGACCGAAAAGCGCATGAGTGCGGCTGACGCCTACGCCTTGGCGAGCTTGGCCGTGGACTTGGGCATCGGTGAAGCCGTTGACATCGTCAATCTCGTCTATGCAAAAATTCCCAAGCGAATTTTTAAGCGCAATCCCGACTTCTGGTACAACGTTGAGGGTGATTGAAAGCGCGCGAGCGTATGGTTTCGCGGATGAGCGTGCCAGGGTCGACGCTTTATGCCCAAACAGTGCGGCCTTCATCCTTTATACGGATGGCCATGAGGACAAAGTCCTCGAGATCAAGTGGGGCGAGGCAAGCATTTATTGTCCGCCGGGTGATTGGTTTCACCAGCACTTCAACACCGGCAAAGAGCCCGCGCGTCACTGGCGGTGCGGTACGGCAGCCGCCTTCACCCGCTCGGTTTCAAGGTGTCGCACCAGAGGACCGACGACGATGTCTTTCGCAGCGTGGAAGAAGGGCTTGGATGATTCCCTACGAGAATGAAGACACCGAGATTCCTCGACGCTACCAAGCGGCGCTGAACAGAGTAACGTTCAAATCGTTCAATTAGTTCAAGCCGTTCAAAACGTTTTGACTCCGGAACGAGTTGCCCTCTCCTACGATTTGAACGACTTGAACGATTGGAACGTTTTAAACAAATTCACGGAAGAGGATCTATGGCTTACTACAGAGATGTTCGTGAATATCTGAAGGCGCTGGAAGACCACGGAAAGTTAGTTCGCATTGGCCGGCCGATCAACAAAGATACCGAGATGCATCCGCTGGTGCGACTACAATATCGCGGTTTACCCGAAGAAGAGCGCAAGGCGTTCTTGTTCGAAAACGTCGTCGACGTTAACGGGCGCAAGTACGAAATGCCGGTGGCGATCGCCTGCTACGCTGGGACGACGGACATCTACGCCATCGGCATGCAGTGTAAGAAGGAAGAAATCTACGGCAAGTGGACCCATGCCCAAGCCCATCCCATCGAACCGGTGTCAATTTCATCCGGGCCATGCCAGGAACGCATCATCGATGGCGCGGCGCTCAAACAAAGCGGACTCGACCTCTTGCCGGTGCCGATTTCCACGCCGGGTTTCGACAACGGTCCTTATACGACTTCGTCTCATTTTGTCTCTCGCGATCCGGAGACCGGACATTACAATATGGGCAACTACCGCGGTCAGATCAAAGCGCCGGACCGCATGGGTTGTTATGCGGGGAATTTCTCCGGCTTGCGCGCGCACTGGAACAAATGCCGCTCTTTGAAAAAACCATTGGAAGTCGCCTGTGTCATCGGCGTTCCGCCCAATCTATCCTATGCCGCGGTGGCGCGTATCGCGCCGGGGCTGAACGAGTTCGGCGTCGCCGGCGGCATTTCGGGTGAGCCGGTGCAACTGGTCCAATGCAAAACCATCGATCTGCAGGTGCCGGCCTTTGCCGAGATCGTCATCGAAGGCAAAATTCCTACCGATGAAGGCGAGTGGGAAGGGCCGTTCGGCGAGTTTCCCGGTTACATGGCGCACGAAGGCATCGGCTTCTTCGTCGATGTGAACTGCATTACGACGCGCAACAATCCGATTTACGTCGGCTTCCTGAGTCAATTTCCACCGAGCGAAAGCAGTAAAATTCGCGGCACGGCGACCGAAGGAATCGTGCGCCGGCGCCTGGCCGATGCCGGCATGGATAATATTCTCGACGTGGCAATCCATGAAAGCAGCGGTAGTTGGGGCTATCTGGTCGTCAAAATCAAAAAGCAGTCGGAACAGGATTTTGACAAGATCATCGGCGCCGTGCGGCTCGGTGCCGACGCCGGCAAAATTCTCGTTGTTGTCGACGACGATATCGACGCGCGCGACGCCGACTCGGTCAATTGGGCGCTGACTTTCAATATGCAGCCGCATCGCGACGTGCGCATTCTCGACGCCGGCATGATGGGGCTCGATCCCTCGATCGTGCCGCCGGAAGATTTTGGCGGCGCGCGCTCGGCGCTGGAGAAAACCGGCAAGTGCAGCGTGCTCTGCATCGACGCGACCCGCCCGTGGGCGTACAAGCCGACGTCACTACCGCGGCGAGAGTTCATGGAAAACGCCCTTGATATCTGGAAACAGTTGGAACTACCGCCGCTCAAACTCAAAGCGCCGTGGTACGGCTATGAACTTGGTTACTGGTCCGATAGAAATCGCGAAGAAGCTGAGCTGGCGCTGCAAGGAAAGCACTTCGAGGTCGGTGAGCGGGCGAAGAAGGATCGGAGGAAGCTGGACTAAAGGCTTACTTTCTTAGGGAGTAAAGGGACGCGGGATGGTTCCCCTTGATCACTGAGCGATGCGCGAACGAAAGCGAATACGACTACCTGGCTTTGATTACACAAAGCAGGGTGCATATTTTATAACATCCGTTGTGAAGAATCGTATCTGCGTCTTTGGTAACGTTAGGAACGAAGCTGTTGAGTTAACCCGATGCGGCGAGATTGTTCGGGAGCAATGGCTGTGGTTACAGCAACAATATCCCTACGTCATGTTAGATGAATTTGTCGTAATGCCCAATCACATTCACGGTATCCTCAATATCGTAGATTTTGTAGGGGACGGTCGCGACCGTCCCCTACACGGTAAAATCAAACCGCTCTCGGAATTGGTGAGCGCATTCAAAACTACTTCCTCGAAGCGTATTCATGAAGCCGGTGTAGCATCTTTTCAGTGGCAAAGATCATTTTTTGAACGAATTGTCCGAAATGAGTTGGAATTGAATCGTATTCGAGAATATATCCGGACCAATCCGTCGCGTTGGGAGTTGGATGTTGAGAATCAGCAAGGAGCCCTAATTGAAAAAGGTCGCGCATTCTTCGCAACAGCATCATTCTGCCACACGATTACTACAATAAAATTATTACGGCCATCATGAGGTAGCCGATGAATAGTTGTTTCTTTCGACGGGTTTCGTTCCTGCTGATTGCTTTCAGCCTTCTTCTAGGCGCAGACTCACTCGCCGCCAACTCCGCTGACGTCGTCGCTCGCTTGCAGAAGACGCCCGAAGCACAGCGCCAGTCGCGTGCTCGAAGAAGAAGCAAAAAAAGAAGGCGCGTTCTCTTTTTATGGCACCATGTCGGCGGACCATGCCAGCCGTTTGCTGGCGGCGTTTCGCGCGCGCTATCCGTTCTTGAAGATCAACCACTATCGGTCCGGCTCGACCGCTTTGTTGAGCAAGATCCTTACTGAGACTCGCGCCGGCCGGTATGATTTCGATGCGGTCGATCAAGACCCGGGCAGTATTTACGAAATGGCGAGGCTCAAGTTGATTGAAAAATACCTTTCGCCGAATCGCCGCTTTATCAGGGAAGAGATGATGGACAAGGATGGTATTTGGACCGCCGGCTATCACGTGATCGTGGTGACGGCCTACAACACCAAGCTGGTCCGCAAAGAAGATGTGCCGAAGAGCTACGAAGATCTGCTCAATCCGCGCTGGAAAGGAAAGATGGTTCTGGACACCCAGGACGCCGATTGGTTTCATACCATGCTCGATTATCTCGGCGAAGAGAAAGGTTTAACTTTCATGAAGCGGCTGGCGCAGCTCGCGCCGGAGATGCGCACCGGCCATACGCTCGAGTCGCAACTGCTCGCGGCCGGCGAGTACAGCATGTCGCCGATTCTTTACGGCTACCGCGTGGCGCAAATGATGACCGAGGGAGCGCCGGTGGATTTCACCATGATCGACCCCGTCATCACCAAACCGCGTCTGTCCGCCCTCGCCAGGCAGGCGCCCCATCCGCACGCGGCGATTCTGTTTCTCGATTGGATCATCGGCCAGGAAGCGCAGACGATCATTGCCCAGGAATTCGGCCGCGGCCCGGCGCGCAAAGGCGTCAAATCGAAATACGGCCGCCTCGATCATCCAAAGTATCTTGTCGTGCCGGCGGACAGTTTGGCGCCGATGTACAAAAAACGCTTGGAGCAGTACCAGCAAATATTCGGATTCAGATAATAAACCCGAATCGGAATAGACCCCTCTCACCGACGTTGCGAAGGACTCCTCTTGCGGAAAATAATCGCCCTCAATTGGCAATTGCCCGCAGTGTGAAAGTCGTTTCCTGAGCTTGCGCAATCGCCTCGCGATATTGCTTGAGCTCTAAGTGCGTCCAGGCGTTCTTTAGTTTAGATCTCGCATCGCTAATGCTCTCGCCGTGAACATCCGTCCGGCCGCGACGGGCTATCTCATATTCTGCTTCGAGAATCTTCAACTGCGCTATCTGTATCGCTGCGATGGCCTCGTGACCGGCCGGCCCGAAATTGATAGCTGTCCACTTGACGACGGCTAAGATTGCAACGGCACAGAAAACCGCCCCGCAAAATGCGGCAGCCGACGGCGGAAAATTAGACTCTCGGTGTATAAATTCAACCATTTGCCTTACCTCGTTACCGAAGTTCAGCCGCTTCCTTCTTCCTGACAAGCCATGAGGCGAGGATCGAGATCAGCAATACCCCGCCGATCACCAACAAGGACATGCCGATGGGAATTTTGTAGATGTCGACGAGCAGCATTTTGACGCCGACGAAGCCGAGCACAAACGACAAACCGACCTTGAGATAGACGAACATTTCCATGACTCCGGCGAGCATGAAATAGAGCGCGCGCAGGCCGAGGATGGCGAAGACGTTCGACGTGTAGACGATGAACGGGTCCTTGGTGACGGCGAAGATCGCGGGAATCGAGTCGACGGCGAAAATCACGTCGGTGGTTTCAACGACGATGAGCACCAGCATTAACAGCGTTGCGTAGGTCTTGCCGTTGCGCCGCAAGAAAAATTTTTGTCCGTCATACTCCTTGATGATCGGCACGCAGCGTTCGAAGAGGCGAACCACGGGATTTTTGTCGGGCTCGAGCTTTTCGTCTCCTTGGAGAAACATCTTGATGCCGGTGAAAACCAAGAAGCCGCCAAAAACGTAGATCATCCAGTGGAAATTATTGAGCAGGGCCGCACCGGCGGCGATGAAAATCGCCCGGAGAACCAATGCCCCCAGGATGCCCCAAAACAGCACGCGATGCTGATACTGGAGGGGGGTATTGAAATATTGGAAAACCATCAGAAACACGAAAAGGTTGTCCACGCTCAAGGATTTTTCGATCACGTAGCCGGTAAGAAATTCCAGGGCTATCTCCGGGCCCCAGGCGAAATAGATTCCGAGATTGAAGACCATCGCCAGGCTCACCCAAACGAGGCTCCAAACGGACGCTTCTTTGATGGACACAGCGTGAGCTTTGCGGTGAAAAACCCCCAGATCGAGGGCGAGCATGCCGAGAACAAATACATTGAAGGAAATCCAGAGAAGCAGACGTTCCGAATCCATGAATCCATTACTCCTGCAAAAAACCAAAAAAGACCGCATGGCGCGCTGCCGCAAAGTTAGCGAGGCGCCCGAGAGAAAAATCAACGCAAGGAATTGCTAGATGCGGAAGACCTGAAGAAGCTGTCGTCGTGTGTTCGCGGGTGAAGAATCCGGAGGAGGCGTAAAAACCTTTATTAAGGAGACTTTACGATGGTGGAACGGTAGCGCGGCAAGGTTGAATTTGTCCCGAGCGAAATGTCGCACTTTGGCACCGCGGCCGCGGCTTCGCTTCGAGTTTGAACTGCGCAGCGCAGGTTCTTCTTTTTCATCCGCGCCGGCAAATTCCTCAGAGGTCTGGTTGACGTTGACCTGCGCCTGAACGGCAAGGTGTCCAACCAGACCGAAAAGCGAAATCACGAGCGAGAGCGCGCCGACGAGCCACCGTTTCATTGGCACAACGGTTAGCAACTGGAAAAGTTTAAGTCAATGTGGGTCGTATTCGCTGCCCGCCTTGATCGCCGGCAATAACGCAATCGGTGTTGGTCAGGTTGACTGCCTCAATCTCTCATCCTCGAATAGTTGATCTCCCGGCTGGTGACGAACTCCAGCAGCGCGGCTTTGCCGTCTTGAGTCGTTTTGTAGGCACGTTGAAGTGCGGGAACGATTTGACCCGGTTCTTCGACGCGCTCCGACCAACCACCTAGCGATTTTGCCAGGTCGGCGTAGTTGCCGAGGATGTTCATCGTGCCGTAGCGCTCGTGCGAAGCCTGCATGCTGTGGGTTTCCGCGGCCATGAAGTTGTTATTCAAAACGATCGTCAACGTCGGGATATTGTTGCGCACGGCGGTTTCGAAGTCTAACCCGGTCATGCCGAAGGCGGCATCGCCCATGAAGTTGACGCAGAACTTTTCCGGCGCGGCGAGCTTGGCGCCCATGATGAGTCCGAGTCCGGTCCCCAGCGCGTGGGACTTGCCCCAACCGAGATAGCTGCGCGGCACCGGCGCTTGGTAAAAGGGCACGAGCTGATTGCGCGGACTGCCGGCGTCGTGGGTGACGATCACGTCCTTGCGGTCGAACAGGTTCATGAACTCCCACATGATGCGATAAGGGTTGAGCGGCTTCTCGTTCGACGTGAGTTTCGGCTGCCATTCCGCCAACCACTCGTCTTTGCCGGTGAATTAGCATCAGGTCTATTAAGCGATGAACTATTCAATCACAACTCGGCAGACGAAAACAGGGATCGCCTTCGATCTCTACGTCCGCTGGAAAGGGAAACGGTACCGTCCTCTCCTTGGGTATAACCTCACCCAAGAACACGCCGACCAACGAGCGATCGCCATGATCGCCAAGATTCAGCAGCACGAACAGCTATCCGCCTCTGCTCGATCGACATCTCCGACCTTCAAGGACTTCCTCCCGCTGTACTGGCAAACCATGCGGGTGAAGAAACGGTTTGATCTGGCTCGGCCGGAATCCGTCATCGAGACGCACTTGCTGCCCCGCTTCGGCGATCGGCGACTCGACTACGCTCACGGCTGAAGATGGACTCGGCCTACATCACGGCCCGGCTCAAAGCGAAGGCGGCGCCCTGGACCATTCGCCGAGAATGGAATGTGCTCATGCGCATCCTGAATCTGGCGGTGGACTTCGACAAGCTGGACAAGAACCGGCTGAAGCGAGTCGAATTGCCAGATGTAGAGAACCGACAACGTGTCGCCACCAAGGAAGAGCTCCTCTCCATCAAGCAGGAATCCGACAAGCGCCGGCTGAAGAAGATCGAAAAACATGAATATGACCCCTCCGAGTTCTGGCGGATTGTCACGGTCGCCCTGAATACCGGACTCCGAGAAGCCAAGATTTTGGAGATTGATCGGACCTGGTTACGCAAGCGGGATGATGGATGGTGGTTGCTTCTCCCCCCGGCGCGCAGCCGTTTGAAGCAGACACCCCGTGAAATTCCCCTCAATCCTGCCGCCTACGAGGCGCTGAGAAGCGATCTCGTCCATGTGGATGGGAGAATCTTCAGGCGATGGAATGCGGCCGCCTTCAGTACGTTCTGGCAACGATTGAGCCGTGAGGCGAAAGTGACCGATCTCCACTTCCATGATCTCCGTCACACGTTCGCGACGTGGCTGCAGAATCTCGGGGTGCCACTCGAAGTGAGAGCCACGTTATTGGGGCATCGACTGCAAGGCAGTGGGACCGATCAGCTAGGCGGAGAAGTCATGACAAGCCGCTACTCACACGGCGGATACGGATGGAATCAACAGCTCCGACACGCCGTGACCCTTCTCCACACCGCGCTTTTGTCCTATGGATTGTCCTATGGACGATCGGCTGACGACGCGACTTCTCAACTGAAAGTTGCTAACGCCGGAAAGATGAAGAGAAAAGTTTGGTGGTCCCAACGGGATTTGAACCCGTGTTTAAGCCTTGAGAGGGCTCCGTCCTAGGCCAGGCTAGACGATGGGACCAGCTATCAATGATGTGGGATCGACCGGGCACAGTAGCATAGAGGCTTTTCATTTTTCAATTCCTACCGACTTTCTGAGCAGTATTCAGGCCTCTGCACCACTGGTTCACCCACGACTTGACAGAGACAGTGGTATAGCCTACCTTGCGGAAAACACGTGCAGCGGGCCTCTGGGAGAAGGGATTCTTCGGTCGTCGGCCTCCTCTTCCCATCGGCAGACTCATGGTGGAACATGAACAACCCGCTCCAATTCAAAACTATCGGCATCACAGATTCTCCTGAATTGGTCGACATCGAGAAGCCCGAACAGGGCCTTGAGCTACACGTCGGCTCGAATGTGTTTCGAAACACGAACGGCGTCGTCAAACTTCAAGGCAAGGAGCAGTTGGTGTTGGAAACGCAACCCGAGCCATTGGTGTTGCTGCTGACGATGGACCTGTACGATGAGCAAGGAACCCGTATCGGCCATATCCGACGGAATGCGCTTTCGGCACATAGCGCGGGCCGCTTATCATCAACGTAAGAACCAGCAGCGAAGCAACCCCGGACGACCCTCCTTCAGTCACCGTAGCAGACCGAACAACTGGACGCACGGTGTTCGAAGCCTGCCTCATGCAGAGAAGAAAAATTCGCATCACTGTGGGACACTTCTATACCCATAAAGGGGAATTAGTCACCGTCAGCCCGCATTACTGCCGCATCGGCACCGGTGTCACCCTGTTCGGCGATGTAGCGGAAAGCCGCGGCAGCGCGGCGGCAATAGGATCTCCGATCAGACCCCCGCTTCAATTCATGTGTATCCGCTCCCTCCAATCGAGAGAGCGACAACCGGCGCCACCCTGACTTCCTGTTGAAAAACACATCCTTTTTGACAAGGCGCAGGACTCCCGTACAATGGCAGTATGTCGGACGTCGTGAAACCAAGCGTGCAAGCCTTCTTGGTCTGCGACCAGGTCATCGAGGACAGCGTCACCAAGAAGAAAAGCCTCATTGGCCTCTTCACCCACCTGCAGGCCGTGAGCTTTCCCTTCCAGCACTCACAAATGGGGCTGTATTTCTGTCTCACCGATGCCGAAGGGACGTATCACTTCGACATCGATTTGATCTACCTCAACAACGAACAGCTTGTCTGCCGGGCCACCCTTCCGAATATTGCCATCGGCGACCGCCTTCAAATTTCCGATTTCGGGATCAATATCCCCTCACTGGTCTTCCCCGCTCCAGGACGCTACGAGTTTCGCCTTCGCATGGAAGGGCATCTCATCGCGCAGAAAGACTTCAGCGTGATGCAGATGCCGACTCACCAAACCGCGTAGCGCTTCGGTTCGCTTCGACGTTCCCCTTCTCCGGGTCAAGCTCTTCTCCCGTATACCACTCTTGTGATAGAACAGCCCGCGACGACCCGTCTCATTGCATTTCTCGCCCATAAAGGAGTCATCGTTCCATCGTGTCTGAACCGACTGGCGCTTCAAACTTTATCCGCGACATCGTGGCCGCCGATCACGCAGCCGGCAAACATGGCGGCCGAGTGGTCACGCGTTTTCCACCTGAGCCGAACGGCTATCTCCATATCGGCCATGCGAAATCTATCTGCTTGAATTTCGGCATAGCGAATAACACCCCGGGCGGCATTTGCCACCTGCGATTCGACGATACCAATCCGACCACAGAAGACCCTGAATATGTCCAGGCCATTCAGGACGACATCCGATGGCTGGGGTTCGACTGGCATGAGAAGATGTTTTTTGCCTCGGATTACTTCGAACAGCTATACGACTTTGCTGTCCGGCTGATCCGAAAGGGCAAAGCCTACGTCGATACACTTGACGGCCGAAGAGATGCGTGCCTATCGCGGCACACTGACTCAGCCGGGGAAGAACAGCCCTTCTCGCGACCGTTCCATCGATGAAAATCTTGGCCTCTTTCGAGGCATGAGAGCCGGAGAATTCGCCGACGGAACCCACGTCCTCCGAGCCAAGATCGACATGGCATCAGCCAATATCAACCTACGCGACCCAGTCCTCTATCGCATCAGACATGCAACGCATTATCGAACAGGGAGCACCTGGTGCTTGTACCCAGCCTACGACTATGCGCATCCCCTCTCGGACGCGATCGAGGGAATCACGCACTCACTCTGCACCTTGGAATTTGAAGATCACCGGCCTCTCTACGATTGGGTCGTCGAACAGTCTGAAGCGCCGCACCGACCACAGCAGATCGAGTTTGCTCGCTTGAACCTGACCTATACCGTCATGAGCAAACGGAAACTGCTCGAGTTGGTCGAAAAGAAATTGGTGAGTGGATGGGATGACCCACGACTGCCGACGATCAAAGGACTTCGCCGCCGCGGGTATACCCCAGAGGCGATTCGGGCCTTCTGCGACCATATCGGCGTAGCCAAGCGTGACGCCATCGTCGAGATGCAGCTGCTCGAACACTTTATTCGCGAAGACTTGAACAAACGAGCGCCTCGAGTGATGGCCGTGTTGCGGCCGCTCAAAATCATCCTCGACAACTATCCCGAGGACCAGTCCGAAGAATTGGAAGCCGTCAACAATCCGGAGGATCCGTCTGCAGGAACGAGGAAGGTTCCCTTTTCGCGCGTCCTCTATATCGAGCAAGACGATTTCCGTGAAGATCCGCCCAAACAATTTTTCCGGCTCGCCCCAGGACGCGAAGTGCGGCTCCGGTACGCCTACATCATCAAATGTGTCGGAGTGACGAGAGATCCGCAGACCGGCGAGGTCACCGAACTCCATTGCACCTACGACCCCACGACAAAGAGCGGCGCTTCCCAGGAACAGCGCAAGGTCAAGGCCACCATCCATTGGGTCTCGGCAGCCCATGCTGTGAAAGCGGAAGTCCGACTCTACAACCCCCTCTTGGTGACGGACCTGGCGAAGGTGCCGCCAGACCACGATTGGACGACCTATCTCAACCCCAACTCATTGGAGCGAATCACGGATTGCCTGGTTGAGCCCAGCCTGCGGCAGACAATGCCCGGCACACGATACCAATTCGAGCGCTTGGGATACTTCTGTACCGACCCAGATTCGGCCTCCGACACACTGATATTCAACCGCACCGTGTCACTCAAAGACGCCTGGGCCAAGATCGAAAAAACTCAGCCGGCCCGGTAACAACCCGGCAATCTTCTCCCCAATACCAAGACTCTCCTGGCGCCTCATTACACTCGCTTAAAAATCTTCGCTGTCATAACCCTCCCTTTGGCCATCCGTCATAGCAGTTTCCATGTTTTGCTTTACCATAGCGCTGGGTTTGCTAGACTAACCGGAGCATGAGGGTCGTATGACGAGAAACCTCGAACCGGATGGGGGATCAAATGATTGAATGTCGAGAATATCCACGAATCCCCGTTGACATGCAGGTATTTTTTTCCAGCACCAATAAGACAGACATCCGCGAAGGCACAATGTTCGATCTTTCGGCCAAAGGATGCGCCGTCACCAGCGTGTCGTCGGTTCAGCCTGGTTCAGCGGTGAGAATCCTCATCAGGGCGACCGATCTGGGTTCGCCCATTACGATCGAGTCCGCCGCGGTCCGTTGGAGTCAAGGTGGGGAGTTCGGCGTCGAATTCCTCGGCCTCTCGGAGGTCGATCAGCGCCGCCTACACCGATTGCTGCAAGTCGCCACCACACCGCGCATCCGCCCGAGTTGACCGCGCACGATTCTCGGATTCAGCGTGCTACAATGCCGGGCATGACCTGTCCCCTCTGCCACAAACCCATCACCTGGGAAGGCAACCCCTGGCGCCCCTTCTGCTCTGAACGATGTCAAGTGACCGACCTCGGCGCCTGGGCGACGGAACGTTACCGTGTACCAGGACCCACCATCACGATGGACTCCTCGCCCCCAGACTCGTTGGAGGGAAACGACGCGACAGAGGCACAGCGAAACAGTTAAGCAACAGTCTAAGGGCAAATCGCCCACCTTCTCACAGGGCGCAGCCGGCAATCTCCACTCAACAGTTCCACTAGCGGCACGATACAACGACGTGGCAGCGATCGAATCAGACCCCTTCCCCAAGGAGCACAAGCAGTTGAAGTGATTCCGATCCAACAAGTGAACGAAGCCTACGAGCGAGTCCTCAAGGGCGATGTACGATTCCGATTCGTGATCGATCTGGCGTCGTTGAAATAGATATAGGGTGGTCAAAGGAAAGTGGCTGGGGGACTAGGAATCGAACCTAGGTAGCCGGCTCCAAAGGCCGGCGTCCTACCGCTAGACGATCCCCCAGCGCGGTACGGAACCGATTCGTAGATCTGGAAAGGCGTGGAAAAAGATTTTGGCTGGGGGACTAGGAATCGAACCTAGGTAGTCAGATCCAGAGACTGACGTCCTACCGCTAGACGATCCCCCAACCGACGCCCACAGTAATATACGGCTCTCAGTTTCGTCAAGATCGGTGCGGCACATTATGAGAGATAGAGACTGACCTCTACTGCGTGGGAGGCCCGTTCGATCCCCTGGCGGAGCCGAAACAACGTCCGGTCTCGCCCCAATATCTCCATCACTTCGAAGAGGCCAGGGCTGGCCGTACGACCGGTCAGGGCAACGCGAACCGGCTGGGCCAGCTGTCCCATCTTCATCCCCTCTTCCTCAACCAGCTGCTTGAAGGCCTCTTCCCATTGCTGTTTTGAAAAGGCAGGGAAGGCCTCGAAGCGAGTGAGCAATTTACCGAGGATCGGCGCAATGGCCGGCGTCAAAAATTTCTTTGCCGCCTCTTCGTCACACGTCACGGCCTGCCCAAAATACGGCCTCACCCAATCGACCATCTCCACGAGTGTTTTCGCCCGTTCCTTCACGAGGACGACGAGTTGCGCGAGCCAGTCTCGGCCGAGACAGCCTGGACTTCGTCCTTGTAATCCCAGCTGCTTCCAAGAGAGGCACAAGCGCCTGAGCGACCTGGGCCGGCGGGCTGATCTTGATATATTCCGCGTTCACCCAGAGGAGTTTCTCGGGATTGAACACGGCCGCTGACGTTTGAACATTCTTCCAGGAAAATTTCTCGATCAGCTCCTGGCGGGTGAAGATTTCCTGGTCCCCGTGTGACCACCCAAGCCGAACGAGATAATTCACCATCGCATCCGGCAGATACCCCATGTCTTTATAGGCCATGATCGAGGTGGCCCCATGCCGCTTCGAAAGGCGGGCTTTATCCGACCCCAGAATCATCGGCAGATGCCCGAACTGAGGGACTGGAAACCCAAGGGCTTGAAAAATCGGGACCTGCCGCGGCGTGTTGGTCAGATGATCGTCTCCCCGCACGACGTGGGTAATGTTCATCAGCGCATCATCAACCACCACTGAAAAGTTGTACGTCGGGTAGCCGTTCGACCGGAGAATGATCAGATCGTCCTGCACATTGTTATCGAAGACGATCTTCCCCTTGATGAGATCGTCGACGACAGTCTCTCCCTCTTGCGGAGCCTTGAAGCGCAGGGCCGCGTCGCCGGTCGAATTTGTATGGCCACGATCACGGCAGCGGCCGTCGTATTTCGGCGACAGCCCCTTGGCCTCGGCTTCCTTACGCCGCGCGTCGAGTTCTTCCGCTTTGCAGACGCACCAATAGGCCTGCCCCTTCTCAAGAAGCTGCATCGCATGGCTGCGATAGAGGTCCATTCGCTCGGTCTGGCGGAAAGGGCCCTTCGTCCCAATCGAGCCCAACCCACTTCATTCCCTCAAGAATGGCTTGGATGGATTCATCGGTCGAGCGGCTCTGATCCGTGTCTTCGATACGGAGGACAAACACGCCCTTCTGCTGGCGGGCAAAGAGCCAATTGAACAGTGCCGTGCGGACACCGCCGATGTGGAGAAACCCGGTCGGGCTAGGCGCGAATCTGACCCTGACCTGACTCATAGAATGACCCTGCGTCGTTGATAGAAAAGGTCGGTATCTATAACATGCGCGAAAAGTGTTGTACAGAATCGGCTTCGCGCACCCTTCCATCTGGAGCGGCCTTCTGG
Source organism: uncultured delta proteobacterium (assembly GCA_963811315.1). Taxonomy (GTDB): domain Bacteria; phylum Desulfobacterota; class Binatia; order UBA9968; family UBA9968; genus DP-20. Next base: position 52,330 of record CAWERH010000085.1, on the reverse strand, counting down.
TATGAGAGCAAGAGGGAGATCGTGATGGCGGAACTCACACAAGCCGGCAACGGTCCTCTCGGTCACGGATCTCACGCCCCACGTTCGCCAGTTGGTTGTCCTTCCGAAGATTCAGAGGATCTGTATTTCAACCAGGCCAATGGGTCTCACTTAAACTACCAGTCGGTGCCAAACCACCGCTCAATCGGGCCTATTCGATGGCAGCACCGGCACGCCATCAGGCGAGCTCACTCTCGTCTTCGATCGAGTGACAGGGCGGCATGGGATCCAACTATCTCTATACAGCTCAAACCCGGCGATGAGCATCCAGCTTCGGGCCCCTATGGGAACTTCACACTCCCAATGCCACTCGATCAGAGAACTGATCCTGTATCGCCCGCTATACCGGCCTGGTTCCGATCCGCTGCATGTTGAAACAGCTGTATGCGCAGCGACAGACTGCCACCGTCCTCCTCATCGCGGTCGCCCCTGCGGAGGAATGAACTGCTCTTTCACCAGGAGCTGCTCACCTGGCCGTGACCCATCCCGGGTTTCGCTATCTTCCGTTGGTGGCAGCTGGAGGGGAACAGCAGGTGTCGACCTTACGCTCTCGATGCTCCGTCCGTTGATCGATGGAGTGCCCGAAAGTAATTCCGATGTCTGTGGGAACGAAAGGCTTCGTGCGACCGCTGCGGGCGTATTTTGTAGCAGGCTATGACAGAAGGATGAACGAACGTCGAAGAAGTCAGGTAGGCCCTGAAAGAAATCGAGAAATCGCTATGATTAGTGGCCTTCTCTTGCACCAGAGTTCTTGTTGACCGCCGGAATCTCGACAACAATGTCCTTCGTCCCGTTTGGCACACATTGGCAACCGAGCCGTGACTGCAACGTGGTGATCGGTGCTTCTTCCAACTGATCAAATTCATCATCCGTGCCTTCGTTGCAACTCTCAAGTCCCTGTTTCACGATGACGTGACAGGTCGAGCAGGCACAGACACCCCCGCAGACATGCTCCAACGCAACTCCATTGCCCATCGCCACGTCCAGGAGACTCCCTGGGAGCCCCGTCGGACCATAGGGAATCTTGGCTGGATCGACCTCAATCTTCGTCACCACGCCGTCAGGGGCGATAAAGGTGACGGTATAGGCCTCTTGAGGAAGCTCATAATCAGCTTTTTCAATATAGGGATTGGTCCCGCCCATATGTACCCGTTCCTTTCTCAGCCGAATTCAGCCTTATTTTCTCACTGTTGACAGCTTGGAAACCTGCGTGCTACCCTTAGTCCGACCATATTGATCGGAGATCATTATAGTCTCCGACCTTGGAGATCGGCAATAGCAATGTTGAAGATTTCGAAAAAAGCAGATTATGCCCTCATGGCCCTTCAGCACATCGCTGCTGTTCAGTTCGGCGACGTGACGCCTGGACGCGTGGTGAATACGAAGGAGATCGCGGAGGAATATAACATCCCTCTGGAGCTGCTGGCCAAAGTGCTTCAGACCCTTGCCAAGAACGCACTGATCGAGAGCCACAATGGTCCCAAGGGCGGCTATGTGCTGGCCCGACGCGCGCACCAGATTACGATCGCGCAAATTCTCGAAAGCATCGAGGGCCCCTTGGGTATCACCGATTGTTCGCACGAGAAGGATGGAGAGTTCTGCATGCAGCGGGAAAATTGCCATATCCGCACGCCGCTCTTGAAAGTTCAGGACAGCATCGCCCAATTGCTCAATAACATGACCCTGCAAGACATGATGGGTGGCACACCCCTCATTACGATCCAGTCTCCCACGGCACAAGGAGTCGAACGATGAAACTGCCGATTTTCTTGGACAACCATTCCACTACACCGATGGATCCACGCGTATTGGAAACCATGCTCCCCTACTTCGTCGAGAAATTCGGGAACGCGGCCAGCCGTAACCATGCCTTCGGGTGGGCCGCGGAAGAAGCCGTCGAAAACGCCAGGAAGCAGATCGCGAAGCTGATCAAGGCCGATCCGAAAGAGATCGTCTTCACGAGCGGCGCTACCGAATCGGATAATCTCGCGATCAAGGGCGTGCTGGAAATGTACAGGGAGAAGGGCGACCACATCATTACGTCGTCCACGGAACACCGCGCGGTGCTCGATACCGTCAAATCGTTAGAGGGGAAGGGCAAAGCGACAGCCACTTATCTCCCCGTCGATAAATTCGGGATGGTGAGTCCCGAGGATGTACGGAATGCCATTACCGAGAAGACGATCCTCATCTCCGTCATGTTGGCAAACAATGAAATCGGCACGATCAACCCCGTCAAAGAGATCGGCAAGATCGCCAAGGAAAAGGGCATCCTCTTTCACTGCGATGCGACGCAAGGTGTTGGCAAAATTCCCGTCGATGTCCAGGAGATGGGCATCGATCTGATGTCGTTCTCGGCCCATAAGATCTATGGCCCCAAGGGGGTCGGAGCGCTCTACGTGAGAAAGAAGAATCCTCGGGTTCGCATCGCGGCGCAAATGGATGGCGGCGGGCACGAGCGCGGCATGCGCTCCGGTACGCTTCCGGTGCCCTTAATCGTGGGATTCGGCAAGGCCTGCGAACTCTGCGAGCAGGAGATGGCCAAAGACACCGCACGGTTGATTGCGATGCGCGATCGGCTGGAGGCCAGTATCATGAAGGCCCTCGAAGAAAGCTATCTGAACGGCCATCCGACCAACCGGCTCCCGGGCAACCTGAATATCTCCTTTGCCTATGTGGAAGGCGAGTCGTTACTGATGGGCATGAAGGATATCGCCCTCTCGTCCGGTTCGGCCTGTACCTCGGCCACATTGGAACCCTCGTATGTGCTCCGCGCGTTGGGGGTCGGGACGGATCTGGCACACTCCTCGATTCGCTTCGGTCTGGGCCGTTTCAACACGGACGATGAGATCGACTATACGATCAAGAAGGTGATTGAGGTCGTCACCAAATTGCGCGAAATGTCTCCGCTGTATGAAATGGCAAAAGAAGGCGTCGATTTGAAATCAGTCCAATGGGCTGCCCACTAGTGGCAATTGTAAATTTGCAATCGTAAGTTATAGATTTTGGAGGATGAACCATGGCCTACAGTGACAAAGTCGTCGATCATTTCAATAACCCCCGCAACATGGGGAGCTTCAAGAAGGACGAGGAAGGGGTCGGCACCGGCATGGTCGGAGCCCCGGAGTGCGGCGACGTCATGAAGCTCCAGATCAAGGTGCAGAACGATACGATCGTGGACGCGAAGTTCAAAACCTTCGGCTGCGGATCCGCGATCGCCAGCTCGAGCCTCGCCACCGAATGGTTGAAGGGCAAGACGATCGAAGAAGCCCAGAAAATCAAGAACACCGACATCGTGCAGGAGCTGAACCTGCCACCCGTGAAGATCCATTGCTCCGTGCTCGCCGAGGATGCAATTAAGGCCGCACTTGCGGACTACCAGAAGAAAGCCGACGGAGTACTGACCGACGCGAAGTAACGTGAATAAAGGGAGTGCGCCATGGACACGACGAACGCAGAAACCCAAGCTCCGGTGATTACGCTCAGCGAGGCGGCGCTGAAGGAAGTGAAACGCCTCATCAACGTGCAGGGGCTCACGGAAGGGGGGCTCCGCCTCGGCGTGAAAGGCGGCGGCTGCTCAGGCCTCAGCTACACGATCAACTTCGACGAAAAGATCGGCCAGCACGACCAAGTCCATGACTTTGACGGTGTGAAAGTCATTGTCGACGCCAAGAGCGCCATTTATCTTCAAGGCACGCAGTTGGACTTCCAAAAAGACCTGATGGGCGGAAACTTCAAATTCGTCAATCCGAACGCCGACAAGACCTGTGGCTGCGGAGAGTCCTTCTCGGCCTAACGAGTGTCAGCAGTGCACAGGAATCGTCCGACGGGCATGGCAGGTCGCCATGCCCGTGCTGTCAGAGGAGATCGCATGGACCATCACACCCATAGCACTGCAAGCCCTCGTGAGCTGCAGATGGCTCGCAGCATGTGCTGGCACTGCCAGTCTGAAGTGGCAGGTGAATACTTCTGTGACCGTTGCGTCAAGGTCCAGCCGGTTTCAAAGGAACTCGATTACTTCACCTGCCTGGGCTTCCCTCGCCGCCTCACGATCGACCAGCACCAGCTGGAAACCAAATTCTACGAACTGAGCCGGGCATTCCATCCCGATTTCTATCAGAACAAGAGCGCGGCCGAACAGACCATCAGCCTCGGCAATTCCGCCATGTTGAATACCGCGTACCGGACGCTCCGTGATCCGATCCAGCGGGCTGAATATCTCCTCGATCTGGAAGCCGGGTCGGTGAAAGAAATTCGGAATTCTCCTCCCGCCGACCTCTTTGAAGAAATTCTTGAACTACAAGATACCTTGAACGAGTACCGAACCGCCGGCCGCGCATCAGAAACCGAGTCCACGCTCCGCGCGAAACTCCAATCGGAACGGAACACGCTCGAACAACGGCAACGGGACATGGAAGCCACGCTGCAGCAGCTCTTTGTTCAGTGGGATTCAGGCTCCAAGATCGCGGAGAGGCGACCGACCAGGCGAGAACCGAGCGCGATCGTATCCTGAAGCAGATGCGCGAACATCTCTCCAACCGTACCTACGTCAAGAACATCGTGAGCGACCTCGCCTCAACTATCGGATAATCACCGCCATGGCACGTATCGTCGGCATTGATCTCGGTACAACGAATTCGCTCGTGGCCTATATGGCGGACGGACGTCCGCGTGTCATACCCGGTCGGAACGAGCGGACGATGGTTCCCTCTGTCGTGGCGATGACCGACAATGGCCTGATCGTCGGCGATCCGGCGAAAGAACATTTGACGCGCAGCCCGGAACGGACCGTCTATTCCGTGAAGCGATTCATGGGAAAGGGCCTTGAGGACGTACAGGGAGAGCTGGCCTACTTCCCCTACCACTTGACGGAACAGGGAGGAGTGATCCGGATCAAGCTCGGTGAGAAAACCTATTCGCCCCCGCAGATCTCGGCCATGATCCTGAAGGAACTGAAGCAGCGGGCCGAGGCGCATCTCGGCGAGAGCATTACCAAGGCCGTCATCACCGTCCCCGCCTATTTCAACGATAGCCAGCGGCAAGCGACGAAGGATGCGGGGATGATTGCAGGACTCGACGTCTTACGGATCATCAATGAACCGACCGCGGCCTCGCTGGCCTATGGGCTCCAACAGAAGACTCAGGGCACGATTGCCGTCTATGACCTTGGCGGGGGAACCTTCGATATTTCCATCCTGAAACTCAAGAACGGCATCTTTGAAGTCCTTGCGACCAACGGCGACACGCATCTCGGAGGCGATGACTTCGATCGCCAGATCGCAGATCTCTTTGTCAAAGAGATCCGCGAACAACATGGTCTCGATTTGAACGCCTATCCCGACCATATGCAGGCGGTCCGACTGGAAGCCGAACGGACAAAGATCAGACTCTCCGATGAGCTGAAGACCACGGCCATCCTCGACCTGCCGGAAAGCAAAGGCCGGTATTCGAGAGATCTCACGCGCGATCAACTCGAATCCCTCACCATGAAACTGGTGGAGCGCACGCTCGAGCCCTGCCGTCTCGCCCTGAAAGACGCCGGCCTCACTCCGAACGACATCGATGAGGTAGTCCTCGTCGGCGGCTTGACCCGTATGCCGCTGGTCCGCCAGCAGTGTTCAGGCGCTCTTTGGGAAACAGCCCCATTCGGAGCTCAATCCTGACGAAGTCGTCGCGCTCGGCGCGGCCGTCCAGGCCGACATTCTCAGTGGCGGAACGACCGATCTGTTGCTGCTCGACGTGACGCCTCTCTCCCTTGGCATCGAAACCATGGGCGGAGTGATGAGCAGCTTGATTCGACGCAACACGACCATCCCGGCCAGTGCCAAGGAAATGTTCACGACCTATGTCGACGGCCAAACCGGTGTGGATATCCATATCCTCCAAGGCGAACGCGAACTGGTGAAGGACAACCGCAGTCTGGCCCGCTTTCGGCTGAAGGTCCCTCCGCTGCCGGCCGGCGTTCCGCGCATCGAAGTCACGTTCTTAATCGATGCGAACGGAATCCTGAATGTCTCGGCACGGGATGTTCGCACCGGCGACACCCAATCGCTCGCCGTAAAACCATCGTACGGCTTGAGCGACGATGAAGTCGAACGGATGATCGGTGAGTCGTTCAAGTTTGCGGCCGACGACTTGAAAGCACGCCAGCTCATTGAAGCGAGAACCGAGGCTGAGGCCATCCTCATGGCCACGGAGAAGGCCCTCAAGCAGGGCGCTCACCTGGTGGAAAGAGGAAGACCTGTCCTCGATCAAGGCCTCGATGGCCGCAGTCGAGGCGGCCAAATCCGGAGACGGATCACAAGGCCATCCGAGTCAAGATGGCCGATCTCGAAACGGCCACCCATCATCTCGCCGAAGTCTTGATGGACACATCGTTGAAAGAAGCCTTGGAGAATAAGAAACTGTCCGAGATCAGTGACGTGGACGAGTGCTGCGTGATGAGCGGATCATCAGCAAGATCCGCCTTCACGAATGACGCACACGTCATTTACGATACGAGGAGTGACTCAATGGATCTGAAGTGGCAGGATACCGAGGATATTGCGATCCGTTTAGTCGAAGAACATCCGGAAACCGACCCGCTCACCGTTCGATTCACCGACATGCACGCCTGGATCGTGGCGCTCCCCGACTTCAAGGACGATCCAAAAAAATCGAACGAGAAAATCCTCGAAGCGATCCAGATGGCCTGGCATGAGGAATATCAGGATTCGAAGTCCTGATTCGTTGACCCTCCCTCCCAAGTGATAACTTAAAGAAGCCCGCTCGTTACTCACGACAGAGCCAGAGTCCAGTGAAACCATGACGTCCACCCTACTGTGTTTCCGCAGCCCGCGAGGGCTTATCACCTATAAGCCATTGATACCACCTAAATTAGTCATGGGCCGATGTGATTGGCGAGAGAATAGTCTCTCTGAGGAGCCAGGTTTTTCCCCTCCCTTTGGGGCATTGTGGAACAACAGAGGATTCGGCGATAAGTGAGGCTGACCCGATGATCGAGCTGGAGCCTCTCCGATGTCCAAAATCTTGAACCTGAGCGCGCACACGAGTGACGAGGACTTGCAGCACATTACGAACTTGTTGCTGTTCCACTTCGTTGAGCAATGTGGCGGACAGATTCACTTTAAACTGGAGGATGCCCATCAGGGTTCGTGAAAGCCTCACCACCAAAATGGTGCAAATGCAGGTGGGCGACGAAGTGAGACTGCGCATCATCGATCGCCTGCCGGAACTACAGTAGACCTCAGTCTTCAGCGTTATTCAGGCTTATCCCCTTCGGCTTTGGCCCCAGCCAAACTCCTAGAAAATATGAGATCGCGGTCTCCAGTGGCCATGGGTTGACTACTGGGTAGCTCCAAGACTGGATACGTGCTGGACTTTGCAGTAGATTTGCCGATCAAGTACGAGGGAGCTGTATGACAATATTAATTGCAGCAGAATAGTTATTACTTTTGAGGTTACAACTCAGCGAATTATCGGTGTTCAATCGCGATCAATTAGATTGCCTTCATGCTGCACATCTCATCACTCATCATCATCCCCGATTCTGAGATCGACATCCATGCGATGCGCTCGCAGGGTGCCGGCGGGCAGAATGTGAACAAAGTCTCGTCCGCTATTCATTTGCAATTCGATATTGCTGCTTCATCGTTGCCCCCGTTCTACAAAGAAGAGCTTCTGAAACTGAAAGATCATCGCATTTCAGAAGAGGGCGTGATCACGATCAAGGCCCAGCAGTATCGGAGCCAGGAGCAGAATCGAGAGGATGCGCTCACTCGACTGAGCGAGCTTATTCAGAGTGTGGCCATCCCGCGCAAGAAACGCAGAGCGACGAAGCCGACGAAGGGTTCACAACAACGACGGCTGGAGAGCAAGAAAAAGCAAGGAAGTTAAAAGCATTCGCGGGCAATCTGAGTAGACCGCCTCAGGCGTGCAAAAGCGCTGTCCGAGCAAGGCCGCAGCGAGTGAAGGGCCGAGAGGTACATACCGCACTCGTATGACCGTTCGCCCTTGCAATAGATCTTGGCGAACGGGAAGGCCGTCCAGCGCTTCCGACCTCGAGATCTCATTTGCTACGTTGAGGCCTGAACGTTGCGACGTGCTGGCAGCCTTTTTCAACAGCCGTCACTCGACGGAGGCGAGTGAGCCTAGGATGTGATACCCGCCATCGACGTAAATCACTTCTCCGGTAATTCCACGTCCTAGCGGACTGACCAAGAATAACGCCGTGTCGCCGACTTCGCCCTGTTCCGTTGCGCGGCGGAGAGGTGCGAACTCGCGGTGGTGATCCACCATCTTGCTGATGCCAGAGACGCCGCGGGCGGCAAGGGTCTTGATCGGACCGGCGGAGATGGCATTCACCCGGATGTTCTTGGGGCCGAGGTCGTGGGCGAGATAGCGGACGGTTGCTTCGAGTGCGGCTTTGGCGACTCCCATGACATTGTAGTGGGGCACGACCCGTTCCGCTCCGAGGTAGGTGAGCGTGACGACGGAGCCACCGTCAGTCATCAAGGGCAGGGCGGCTCTGGTAACGGCCACGAGCGAGTAGGCGCTCACGTCGAGCGCCGTGGCAAATCCTTGCCGCGTGGTATTCACAAACTGGCCCGTGAGTTCTTCGCGCGGGGCAAAGGCGACGGAGTGGACGAGGAAGTCGAGCTTTGCCGTTTCTTTCTCCACGCTCTGCATCAATGCGGCAATCTGCGCATCATTTCCCACGTCACAGGGAAAGGCTTTCGCGCCTGGCATGGTGGCGACCAGTTCTTCGACGTTCTCCCGTAGCCGCTCGTTCTGATAATTGAACAGCAGCTGGCCCCTTGGCCGGCCGCCGATTGAGCAATGGCCCAGGCGATGCTGTGCTTGTTGGCCACGCCGATGATGAGACCTCTTTTACCCTCAAGTAACATGGTCCGTCCCTGGCAGGATGGTGAAAATCCTAAACGTGTGCCTCATGAAGCGCACAGGGGAACGAGAGGCGAGCGGCGCCTTATGCCTGAGGCCGAAGATAGCATGATTTAATACCCGGCGCCAGGAGGACAGTGAGGGGCTAATTTGCCTTGGCGCCGTTGGCTCGAGGTTGAGCCAATACTTTTGCCGCTTCAGGCGCGAAGTCATCTTGCTTTTGGGTTTGAGCGAGATCCAGCGCTTCGGTCGCACCTTAAACAGGCTTGTTTATCGTATTGCGCAGTGCGCGGAACGCCGTGAGCATCGCTCGATATGAATAATGGGCATTCCGACCACTGGGATTGGGCAGGACAAAAACAAGGCGGTCGGCCAAGGTCTTGGCTTGCAGCCCGAGGCTGATTCGTCCAGTTCGGTGCTCTGGGAATAAGCGTGCGATAGATCGTGACACCAAGCAGGGCCACCACATAAGGGCGATAGTGTTTCAGTGTGGCGATGAGTCTCTTCCTGCCGGCTATATATTCTCGTGGCTTGAGACATCGATTCCTGCGCTGGGCCGTCTGGATGATGTTTGTCAGGCCAAGCCCCCACTCCGGAAGCCGCCAATCGTCTCGGTGCGTAGTGGCTCGGACACGAGCTCCGACTCGAACAAGAGTTTCCAAAAACGGTTCGAGTGCCCGGCGAAGTGATGTCCAGTAGCGGCTGAACGAAAACCTGGATTAATGCCGACGAAGAGGACCCGGACTCCTGGTTCGATATGATCAGTGAGCCGTTGGCGAGACAAAGTCCTTGTGATGGCCTCACAACGATTTTACTCATTGATTCTGTTAAGTGGATCACCTGATTTTCATCGATCCGCTGCACTTCTCACAAGGGTCGAAATCGTCGACCTGGCTATCCTTGATCTCGATTCGGGATGACCATCTAGACATTGAGGCGGTTTAGCCAACCTTCAGCCATTTCGCCACAGAAAACGAAGGCCCGTCCATTGGCATAGTCGGTTAAAATACATAACAGATTGATAAACTACAATGACATGGACATCAGAGGATCCGGCACCAAGTTTGCTGACTACTCCCAGCAGGTGCCAATGGACATGGCACAATCTTCAAACATTAACGGAGGGTGACATATTATGAAGAGCATGTTGATGGCAATCATGGCAGTGGCAGTGGCAGTGACGTTCAGCGCTCCGGCCTTCGCCGGTGAAGAGAAGAAGGACGAGAAGGACGAGAAGAAGGGCGGCCACGTCCTCGTGTACGGTGAAGAGAAGAAGGACAAGAAGGACGAGAAGAAGGGCAAGCTCACCGATACGTTCGGCGAAGAGAAGAAGGACGAGAAGAAGAAAGACAGGCAAGTAATCCCTTTTTCTTTGGCGAGGCTAGCAGGCTTGAGGGGTCTCCTGCCTAGAGCGGGAGACCCCTTGGGCGTTCTTCCTACCTGGTGCTGCTCCGAAGATAGACCGCTTGCAATCCCACGATCGACTTCGCATCCCTGATCGCTCCAGTCTCAATCATCCTGATCGCTTCCAGTAGAGGCATCTCGATCACTTCGAGGACCTCATCACGATCGAGCTGTTGCCGACCCGTCGTCAACCCGGTCGCCTTGTAGATGTGGATCACCTCGTCGGTGAACCCCGGCGCGGTGAAGATGCTGGAGAGGAGTTCAAGTCTGCCGGCTCGGTATCCAATTTCTTCTTCAAGTTCTCGTGCCGCACAGACTGTGGGGTCCTCACCAGGATGAAGTTTCCCCGCAGGGATTTCGTATATGAACCCTCCTGCCGCATGGCGGAACTGCCGAATCAAGATGACCGTGCCATCGTCTTTCAACGGCACCACCGCAGCCGCTCCGGGATGGCGCACGACTTCCAGGTCGACCGTGAGGCCGTTGGGCAGCGTGACGGTGTCGACATTCAAGTTCACAACGATACCTGTGTAGATGTTCTTGGTCATGATGGGCTTGTGGCTGATGGCGTATGGCACGAGGAAAAGATTTCACCTTGTCCTGCTCTTGCCATGCCATACGCTATGGCTCTTGGGCTTCTTATAGAACGGTGGCTTGACGATGTGTGCGGGGACAGTCTTGCTACGGATTTCGATCAGGATGGAGGTGCCGGGCTCCGCATATTGCACAGGCACATAGCCCAACCCGATGCCCTTTTGTAGAAGCGGCGAAAGATTGCCGCTGGTGACGTCGCCGATTGGTTGACAGGTCGCGGGGTCGAGGATTCTGAATCCGTGGCGAGGTACGGCTTTCTCGACGAGTTCGAAGGCGACGAACCGGCGAGCGACTCCGGCCTGTTTCTGCGCCAGGAGCGCCTGGCTGCCGATGAATTCGCCCTTCTGGAAGCTGACGGTCCAATCCGCATTGGCTTCGAGCGGCGTCGTGTCTTCGCCCATGTCGTTGCCATAGAGCAGATAGCCCATTTCCAACCGGAGGAGGTCCCTCGCGCCGAGCCCCGCCGGCTTGAGTCCCCACAGTCTGTCCCTTGTCGACGAGCAGATCCCAGAGGCGGCCGACCTTGTCTGCGTCGATGTAAATCTCATAGCCCAGTTCACCGGTGTAGCCGGTCCGAGCCAGCAAGCAGGACAAGCCGCCGATCGTGCCGTCACAGGTGTGATGGAGCTTGAGTCTCTTCGATCGCCGTCCCGCCAAGACTCATGAGCAGCTCGCGAGATTTGGGACCTTGAACGGCCACCTGGGACAATTCGACTGACCGGTCTTCGAGACGAACCGTCTTGTCCTGGGCAAGCTGGGATTGTAGCCACGACAAGATCTTCTCGCGATTCGAGGCATTCACGCATAAGAGGAACTCGTCCGGGGCGAGCCGATAGACGAAGATGTCGTCTTTGATGCCGCCGTTCTCGTTGCAGACCATGGAATACTGGGCTTGAGAAACGGCGAGTTTGCCGACATCGTTGGTGGTGACTCGCTGGAGGAAAGAGGCAGCGCCTGTTCCGGCGATTCGCATCCGCCCCATATGGCTCACATCGAAGAGCCCGACATGGGAACGGACGGTATGGTACTCGTCCACAACACCGCTGTATTGGATCGGCATCTCCCATCCGGCGAAATCGACAAGTTTGGCGCCGCATTCACGATGTTGCTGGATGAGGGGAGTCCGTTGCATTATGGTCGTGCTGATATCTGTGTCGGTTTAATTATCGGACACTGAGCAACTCAACATCGAAGATCAAGGTGGCATTCGGTGGAATCACGCCACCGGCGCCCTGTGCGCCATAACCGAGCTTGGAAGGAATGGTCAGCTTTCGCTTTCCTCCCACTTTCATGCCCTTGACGCCCTCATCCCATCCCTTGATGACTCGTCCAGCGCCCAGAGGAAACGAGAACGGCTGGCCCCGGTCCACGGAACTGTCGAATTTCTTCCCATTTTCTAGCCAGCCTGTGTAATGCACGGTGACGGTCTGTCCCGCCTCTGCTATCGCTCCGGTTCCGATCGTGAGTTCGACATACTGCAACCCCGATGACGTCGTAACTTCATTCCCTTGGGCGCCTGCTTCCCGAAACGGCATAACGGCTCCTTTCCTAATCGTCAGCCACTCAACTACGGCGACTGCCGACAACAGCATAATGTAATTATTGCGCACAGAAACTCCTGCCAACGTCTGAGCCGACGATCCTGCTCTAAAGCTCCATGAACGCGCTGCTCTCACTGATGTTCCTTGCAGGAGTCAGGCTCGGAGAAGATCACCACACTCGCTGTATAGCCGTGCAGGAAGTTGCGCCCTCCGACCGGACCGATTTCGCCTTGGGCAAAAAATCCCGCGGTCGGGATGGGGCCGAGCCGCTCTTGCACGGCCCCGCATATCGTGATTGGGGCTGGCCAAAGAGTCCCTCTCCACGCCCGCAACAGCTGAACAGGAGTGCTCCGAGTGGAGGGTTTTTGTGCTTCGCTCGCTCTGCAGCCAAGCGAAGGTGCAAGTCGTCGCTTGCAGACTTTGCATCGCGAAGGTGGAACTGCACGGTCTGGCCTTCTTGAACGACATCTCCGATCGCGACGGCTCCGGCTTGTTGATCCGCTCCAATGAGGTTCCGAACGAGGAAGTCGCCCCGTTCGAAATGACTCCCATGCTCATCGATCACAATGCCCAGATGCAAGGCGCGGTGGGCATCGCGTCGTTGGGCTCCCCCCAGGGATTCGAAGACGTCCTGGAGCCGTTTGAGGGCAGAGGCGCCTGCCAATTCATAAACCAGGTTTTGCTCCGCTCTCGTCACGACAAACCTCTCGCCGATCGGACGGCAGCCTTGCGAAGTCACGGTTCGCACCGCGATCGGCCCTGTGAGTTGCACTCCCACCACCCCTCCATCGAAGACCTGATCATTGAGGAACAGTCGATTCGCTCCTGAATCCCGGCCTCCGCCGGCAAGACCCCCGCCGACTTTTCCGTGTGGGTACCGGTCGGTCATGAGGGACAAGACTTCCTGCATCGGCGTCGAAAAGGGATCGGCGAGGAGGAGGAAGGTTGAATCTTCGAGCCCCGGATCAGGCCACCCCGGCATACGGATTTGATCCTGCAGCTGAGACACGGAGATGTGCAACGGAGTCAGTTTGACATCGGGAAGGCATGCGACCCAGACGGTCAGGGCTGCAGCGGTTTCAATCTCTTCGGAGCCGGCGATGACACCTTCACCGGAACAGCCCAGACAGACCTTCACCCGCAGTTCGTTCTGCAGCATGGCTGAGATCATGGAGACATTGGCCGCATGGTGGGCCGAAAAAAAGACAAAAGCCAGATCGATAGGGGTCGTACCGATTTGCATCCGGATGGCATCCGCGAGATCGCGGGTAGCAGCTTCCGTATCAGTCTTGCGCGAGAGTGCCGTCGCGAATTGAAGCGTGGTCGGAGTGGTCGTGCCGATGGAATGAGATGTCATGGGACGATTATTTCCTCCCCCAGTCGACGATAAGGTTAGCAGGATGCTCGAAAAGGCTAGACCCCTGGGTCCATCCGTTCCGGTCGGTCCTTAGCCAGCTTCTTATAGTAGCGCCACAAGTAGGAATGGTAGTCGTCGAGTTGGGCCAGGAGATAGTGCAGTTCTGCGGGATCTTCTGTCTCGAACGGCGTGAGCCATGCGGGTTCGTAAAAACTCGGCGAATGCATTGGTTTTCCCCAAGGCGGTAATGAGACTCAAGCTACCACCGAGTTGGTACTCGTTCATGCTAATCCTCCAGACGCAAGTGAGCCGCGAGAGAATAGCGAGGCAAGAGAGGAAAATGCAAGTGAGTGAATCCTCTAGCCGCGAGGTCCGATTCCCCGCAACTACTTGGCCTGGTGATCAAGGATGGCACGGAGTCTGGTAAGGGAAATGGCCTCGACGCGGTGGCCGTCGCGTCCCACCACCGTCGTCGCCATGGTCAGCGCGTTGAGAATGGCTTCTTCCGTGGCTTCGACCGTTGCCGTGATCAATGGGTTCAGATGTGTGTCGGCGAGGTGCGTCTGCTGAAACGTCGGCTCTTTCGGGTAATGCGGAATGATGTTCGCGGTGGAGAAGGCCAGCATGAAGTCGCCGCTGCCGTGGCGCGCGGTGGAGCCTGTGCGCGCCAGTCCCAGCGCGGCACGTTTCGCCAGCCGAGTGAGCTGCCGACTATCGAGCGGAGCATCGGTGGCGATGATGACGATGATCGAGCCCTCGCTTTGCCCAGGTGAAAGAGCCTGCGCGACGGGAGGCACAGCCTCATAGAGCCGACCGACCGGGACTCCGCCCACGACGAGTTCAGGCCGTCGCCCATGGTTCGCATTGACGAGCACGCCGATCGTATACCCGCCCTCGGTCTCTGGTAATCGCCGTGACGAGGTTCCGATACCCCCCTTGAACCCATAGGACACCATCCCTGTTCCAGCACCGACGGTTCCTTCCTGCACGATTCCGGAAGACGCGCTGTCGAGCGCCTTCACCACATCCGCTTCCGAGACATGCCGCCCTTGAATGTCATTGAGTCGCCCATCGTCGCATTCGGCGACCACGGGTGTCAGGGTATCGTCGGTAATGCCGATCTCCGGATAGCGGGCGATCATCCAGCTCATCACCCCGTTGGCCACTCGCGGCACGTTCAACGTATTTGTGAGGGCGATCGGATACTCGAGGAAGCCCGATTCGCTGATCCAGGCAAGCCCCGTCATCTCGCCGGTTCCATTGAGAACGAACGACCCGGCCGGCACTTTCTTGTGCCACACATCGTCGCGAGGGATGACGACCGTCACGCCGGTTCGTATCGGGCCGAGCCCCGGCTTGAGTGGTCCGTCGCCGGAGATGAGGGTGGTCTGGCCCACGGTGACGCCGGCCACGTCGGTAATCGCGTTCAGCGGGCCCGGGGCATAGGAGCCGACGACGATGCCAAGAGCACGAGCTCGCAATCGGGATTCTTCCGGCTCACGGGCTTGGGCAGAGACGACACGCGGCTGCGCAGATCCCGATGGCCAGGATCAGTAGCGGGATTCGTCTGGCAGGTACTGCCGTTAGACCTCATGGCTTGATCCGACATGGGGAACTGTGACCTCAATCTTCGGATGTTCTGCCTGAATGGCAGCGGCCAGCGAGAGAGCCTGCTTTTCTTCACCATGGACGAGAAAAATCTTGGCTCGGGGCTGGACTGATTGCGCGCACGTAGGCCAAGAGATCCTGGCGATCCGCATGGGCCGAGAGCCCGTTGAACTTGACGATCTGCGCCCGGCGCGGAGTAGGCACGCCGAAAATCGGCACGACATCCCACCCTTCGACAAGTTTGCGTCCGAGGGTATGCTCGGCTTGAAAACCCACGAAGACGATCACGTTCGCTTCGTCTTGAATCGCATGCTTGAGATGATGCACGACGCGGCCGCCTTCGCACATGCCGGAGGCGGAGATGATGACGCAAGGGCCCTTCATGCTGTTCAGACGCTTGCTGTCTTCCAGCGACGAGACAAAATGGATATAGCGTGAGGCGAAGAGGTCGCCGGAGGATGTGAAGGTTTGGGTGGTTTCTTCATCATAACATTCCGGGTGGCGGCGAAAGACTTCCGTAGCCCGTGAGGCCAGCGGGGAATCGATATAGATCGGGATCGGATCGAGACGTCCTTCGCCGACGAGTTCTTTGATCCGCATGACTAGTTCCTGAGTGCGTCCGACGGCGAATGCCGGGACGATAATCTTGCTTTTGTGGGTTTTGGCATGGGTGAGGAGGTCCAGCGCCTTCTGTTTCATGATCTCCCGGTCGGCTTCGTGCAGGCGATCGCCGTAGGTCGACTCAAGAATCAACACGTCGCATGGCGGTGGTGGGTCAGGATCGCGAAGAATGGGCATGTTGGAGCGGCCAAGATCACCGCTGAAGAGTACGGTGGTCGTATTGCCCCGTGCCGTGTATTTCACCCGAATGGCCGCCGATCCCAAGATATGGCCGGCGTCGTGAAAGGATGCCGTGACGCGTGGGGCAATCTTGAGCATGTCTCCGTATCGCGCGCCCTCGAATCGTCGGACTAGCTTATGGACGTCATCGGCATTGTAGAGTGGTCGGACACAGGCCTTTCCCTTCCGCTGCTCCTTCTTGTTGACGTAGCTGCAGTCACTCACCTGTATTCGAGCCGAGTCTTCGAGCATGAGTTCTGTCAAATCTGCGGTGGCTCTGGTGAGGTACACTTTTCCTGAGAAACCATGCTTCGTGAAGGACCGGTAAGGCGCCGGAATGGTCGAGATGGGCATGGGATAGCAAGACCGCGTTCGAGCGACTTGGGATCGAAGCCCAAGTCTCGGTTCTGCCGAAGGGCTTCGTCTCGGCGTCCTTGAAACAGTCCACAATCGAGCAACAGCCGAAATCCTGGTATCTCAAGCATGTGGCGGCTGCCTGTCACAGAACGCGCGGCCCCATGGAACGAGAGTTTCATGATACAGGCACTCCATTGTGGCGGGCGATCAGGTCCCAGGCTTCTTGAGCCGTCTCGGCATAGTGAAATAGCTGCAGATCTTCCTGCTTGATCAGCCCGTTCTCGACGAGCCATTGCCAATTGATCAGGCGCTCCCAAAAGTCCCGTCCGACCAGCACGACCATCACGTTTTCGGTCTTGCCTGTTTGGAGGAGCGTCAGCGTTTCGAAGAGCTCATCGAGAGTGCCGAATCCTCCAGGAAAGGCGACCAGGGCTTTGGCGCGGATTAAAAAGTGCATTTTCCTGATGGCGAAATAGCGAAACTGAAAACTGAGCTCCGGTGTGATGTAGGGGTTCGGATACTGTTCGTGCGGCAAGGTGATGTTGAGGCCGATTGATTTTGCGTTCACGTCCGCCGCCCCGCGGTTGGCGGCTTCCATGATGCCGGGCCCTCCGCCAGTGACAATGACGTAATCGCATCGGCCGTCGATCTGGCAGGTCGACGACACCAGCCGGCCGAACTCACGCGCCACGTCATAATATTTTGAGAGCGCGAGTTGTCGTCGCGCGATCGCCACCTTTTGCTCGACGCATTGGATCGCTGTGGAGTTCGAGCAGCCCCCTCTTCGGCCACCTGGAGCGCCTGCTTCGCGGCGGCCGCCGTCTTGCAGCCTCGCACTGCCGAACACGACGATGGTCGATCGGATCCCCTGTTCACGCTGGATCAGCTCGGGCTTCAAGAGTTCGAGCCCGATGCGGATGGAGCGGAGTTCTTCCCGCTGGAGAAACTCTGTGTCGCGATCAGCGGGAATGTAGGAAGAGTGGTTCCTTGGAGGCCGATCCATATGCCGGGATTATAGCGACCTGCACCCACCGCGGCAATCGCGCGACATTGCCAGGAGACTATGGCAGGCGGTCTGATATGAATCCGTGAACCTAGGATGATTGCTGTGCGGCGTCTGAAGTTCAGAAAAACGCCTTGCGGCACACTCCTGAGTCATGCGGAGCTGATGCAAGACGATACTCGAAGGAGAGACGGGATGTCGGTTGAGGCTATGGTATGTAGCTGCTCGCTTTTTGATGATGGGCAAAGGCGTAATACACCACGACCCAGTTCTTATCGAATTCCACCTGCAGTTCCTCTGTGCCTAGTCCTCCACCGCTATACGTGAGTTGATACAGGTCGGTCGGGACCGCTTCCAGCACTGGAAAAAAGAAAGACAGTGGACGTGTGATGTTCACTGTAAAGTATTTGATATCAAGAAAGTTATACCGTACGACTGTGCCGCTGTCTACCCGCTGGATGCTCCCGGGAGCTCCCAGGTTCTTCACGACGTCAGCCAGTGTCGTTGTCCCAGGCACAATGAAGGAAACATCATCCATACGAATAATCTCATTGACTGTGAGGCGACGCCAGGCCAAAGGGCATCCTTCTAAAAGGACGGCGAGAAGGCACACAAGAATCAACAAGCCCCGTCGCCGAGCCGGCATCGTCGATTAATCTCCAAATGGCCAAAATTGTAGTTTGGGAGGCGGTTTCTGGCGGCCCAACACTACCTGCTGCACGATGCCGTCGGGAGAGAAAAACACGTACAAGTCGTTTCCGACGACATTCGTTCGAGAGAAGAACAGGACGGTTCCTGACTTGATGGTGTAATTATAGTAATGGAATATCTCCTTATCATGAACTTCAATGACACGCTCTGGTGCGCCAAGTATATTCGCTACGTCCTGTCTGGTAGAAGACCCGATCTTAATCGACTCCACATCCTCTTGTTTGAAATCATCATCATAGTTGCCACGGAAAAATGCGCATCCCTGTACTAGGGTGGCGGCAACCACAGCAAGCAACAACGATCGAACCAAAATCATGAAGCCTCCTTTCCTTCTGGCCATCCTATTGGCCATGACGCCTGCAGAACGAAATCATCTTCGTAGACATCGTACATCGACGGTGTCAGACCGACTCGCCGGTACACCGTTTGGGCCGCGCGATTGTCTCGTGCCACGTACAGTCTAATGCCGCACATCTTTGTATCGGCTTTGCCGATCGCGACAACGGTATCATGCAACCGACGATAGACTCCTTTCCGTCTCCAGGCGGGATCCACATACACACTTTGAACCCACCAAAAAGCGCCGTTGCGCCAATCGCTCCATTCATAGGTGATCATCAGCTGTCCCAGCAGCCGGCGATCGCCGGCCTGTTCCAGTTCGGCAACCATGAAAAATCCACGGTCGGGAGATTCAAGGAGAGCAATGGTCCCGTCATGCAGGCGGTCGAGATCGAGGCGGCGGCCTTCTGTTTCAAGAGCCATGGCTGCACTGAACGACGCGATCATCGCCGCATCTTCTGGCTTGGCGAGTCGGACGTTCAGATGGTCGAGGATTGGCATGGGGCTCAAGCCGTTGTCTTTGGGGCTTGTAACCATCCGGTTTCCGGCTTGTACAAACCGGCGGTACACTCCATCTTGATGGCGTCTTCCGGTAGCAGATTGATCGGACGCAGCTGTGGCTGGGGGATAAACGCGAGGAATCCGGTGAACGGATGGATGGCCGTGGGCACAAAGACCATGAGCAAACTTGTTGCCGGCGCGACTTGCAGCGCCGGCGGTGCGGTTCCCATGACAAATCCGATCGCCCAAAGACCGTCTCGAGGAAACGGAAAGGCCACCACGGTGCTGCGTCCGAAGCGAGAACGGAAATTAAGAAGATCGGTCATCCCTTTGAGGGTGATGTAGACACTGCGGACCAGTGGAATGTGCTCGATCCACCGTTCTGTCTGGGTGATGATACGCCGTCCGACTACATGGGTGGCGATGGCGCCGACAATAACAACAAGGAGCAGAAACAGGACGAGGATGAGTCCAGGCCTTTGTCGGGCTCCGATATTCCACGGGAGGTCGTGAATCAATTCGTTGAGGGCGTGAAATAGTGTGGAAAGGATCAAGAATGTGACCCAGGCCGGCACGAGGACCAATAATCCGGCCAAGGAGTATTTCCATAAGGTTTTTGACATCGCCGCCTGGTTTCCTTCCATACGATCGGCGAGGCCTCTAGTGTAGCAGATACCGCTAGCCAAAATAGAGTCTGCACGCAGAGCTTGATCTCTTCGATATCGGTGATCTATTCTACTCATGTGTATATCGGTCGGGTTCACATGGGGGGCGAAAATGGCGGAACGTACGGAAGCAAGGCGTCCGGTCAATATCGACAAGGATCTTCTCGCCATTCTCTGTTGCCCCGACACGAAACAAGATGTGAGTTTGGCCGATACGGCGCTGATTGCCAAGTTGAACGAGGCCGTGAGCCATGGGCAATTGAAAAATAGGGCGAATAAGCCGGTCACCGAACCCCTCGACGGAGGGTTGATCAGAGGCGACCGGAAGATACTGTATCCTATCCGCGAAGACATTCCTGTCATGCTCATCGAAGAAGGTATTCCCCTTGACGGCATGGTCTAGCCGCGTCTTCATTACCGATTCTGCTGCAATCTCGGTTCGCCACTGCAACAAATCTGCACCAGGATGTCCGCGTGGCGGTTATTCGCAGTATGCAGTGAACACTTCTCATCTGAATGCGCGATTCCGCGGGTGAGAGAGACCCGTATCACCTCGATCGTCGTTGAGGGGCAACAGCAGGACGGAGTCGCCTATCTGTTGTCGGTCTTGGAGCCGGTCGATGTTCCACAGTGCTGGCAGAGATATTCGTACAGGTTCCCGGTCGGGAGCACGAGCAGGAGTCGCTCTCGTGTCGGGGTCGCCACTCGGCAGGTGGGGCAATAGAGCAGCGAAGCATTCAACGATCTGAATTGGTCCGGCTGCTCCGACGCATCCGGTCTTGGCGGTCGAGCTGTCCTAGGGGATAGACCGTGCGGCCACATTTGGCGAGTTGGTTTACGCGGAAAGCCTGACATACAATAATTCCATGATGACACGGTAGGGATCATGCCGAGAGTCGGCTCAGGAATGCTCGCCCTTACCATGAGGCGTCGGGCCCGCTCTTCGACGGGAACTTGGGAGCGTGCCGGAACAGTTTCCAAATCCCCCGCCCAGCTTGTACCAGACCGTAGACCGCTAGTCCGCTCAATAAGCCATAGAATCCGGTTGTACTCCATGGCCAAAGGTCGGGGGCATGCATGACGACGCCAAGCGCGATGTGGCCGCCTACTCCCAGGCAAAGCACGAAAATGATCCATTCCCGCATCATCGTAACGATCGGCCATTCGTCATGGGAGGCGGCAGGTGAAGTTGGTACGGAAACTTGATTGAAGACGGGAGCGTTATACCGCCGGCGTCTTGGCCGACTCAATGTCCGTTGCTGTGATCAGGCTGGATAAATAATCAGCGACGAAATTGAGAGCCTCCTCTCGGCCGTCCGCACGACGTCCCTTTTCTCGGCGTTGGACCGACAATTCATGATCGAGATCGGATTTGACCTCCGTGAGAACTCGCTGGAGAGACGAAGGAGTCAAATTCGCATCCATGTCTTCGAGCTCTTGGCAACGATCAAGTACCCAATTTAATCCTTCGATCCGTCCGGCGTAATGTTCCTGCTCAGCGGTGTCAATCCGTGACATCGTGGTCGCAAATGTTTGGGCCTCATAGATGAGATTATAGAAGCTGGTCACTGCTCGCTGTAGGGTTGGATTCATGTCACTCCTTTGCACAAATTATCAACCACCTGATTATACACGAGAATGCCAAGGCGACAAGGAAAAAGTTGGCGATCTATAGGCAGCACATCCTGCGCGATATGCTTACGATTCTGGGGCATTAGAACGCCGACGGGAGATCTTTCTCGGTGCTCTGCTTATTGATCGCTGTCGCAGCCGCGGCAAGATACCGGCGTAAGATGGCCTGCTCGATCCGTGAACGCCCGCGATCCGGTGCCGGGAATCGCAGCACCAACTGGATATGACCTGCTTCGATTATTTGGATGGTAACGCGCGGCTCCGGCGACGGAGCTTCGAGTAGATGGATTGCCGCATCAGAACGCTAATTGGCGTTAAGGGTATCATGGGTTCCCGGCACGCATTCTTCACGTTTCCACTCTTTCAAGATCTTCTGTTCGTTGAAGACCAGGGTATAGCGGTAGCAATACAACATTTCTTTGGGCCCTTCCCCAGGCTTTCCCAGCAAGGAGGTGGCTTGCGTCGTGGCATTGGACAGACCAGCAAAATGAAATGCACTCAATTCCTTTTCGGCTAAGGGCACGCGATAAGTCCAGACTGAATCCCCCCCGAGAACGGGTGTCTTGATCGTATGGGGCCGCCCGAACTTCTCTGTCACCTCGTCTTGTGTGAGTCGATCCACGCCCTTCTTGAAATAGCCGTCGCGCCACGGACCTCCGCAGGCGAGCATCGCTCCTGCGAGCAGGAGCATCCCGACTGTAAATAGGTGCTGATGTACTCGTCTCATAACTTAGGTTAGCCCTTAGGCTCTTGCATGCGCTTCAGGGAACAATAGAGCGCATAGCCTTGAGCCGATGTGCCGGTGACCAGCAAGCCCAACGCCGTCTGCAGCCACGGTGCTCCTGTGTCTTCCAGTCCGTAGATCCCGATGATGAACCCGAGCGCAATCGCTACGATCCCCACGAATCGCGCAATCATCCCCCTCATGCGCAAGTTGATGGGAGCCGGCTCGTTGTGCATCGCCATGGTAGGGGGTACGCTACACTGGATAGCGCTGCCGGTTCAACAGGGCATTGGCAAGGTCGGCCAGCGTCTTGCAACTTCTAGTAGGATGCTGAAAAAGTCGCTTTTCTCATACACTCAATCGTTCGACAATGGATTCCGCCGGATAGGTCACGATTTCCGCCAATGTGGGGTGGTAATGCGGCATGCGAATCAAATCCGCCGCCGTGCCATGGTAATACATAATCGCGATCAATTCATGGATCAGCTCACCCGCTTCCGGGCCGACGATCTGCGCGCCAAGAATCTCACCGGTCTGAGGGGCCGCAAGCAACTTCACAAACCCCTGCGATGCGCCAAGACAGAGCGCTTTCCCGTGATCGGCAAAGGGATAGGTGGCCGAGAAATAGGGAACCTTTTCAGCTTGCGCGCGCACTTCATTAACCCCCAGCACCGCGACCTGAGGAGACGTAAAGACCACCTCGGCATCGAGGCGATGGTCGAGCATTTTCGCCGGCCTTCCAGGATGCGTCGCATTGTATGCCGCAGTCTCTCCCTGCTGGATGGCGAGATGCACAATGGGCGTGACATCGTTCACATCACCCACGGCATAAATATGTGGCTGTGACGTACGCATAGCGCCATCAACGACAATCCGCCCGCCGTCGACTGCCACCTCCGCCAGATCGAGACGAAGTCCTTCGATGTTGGGCTGTCGGCCTAAGGCCTGAAGAATCTCTTCGCCGACATAGGGCCGCTCACATCCGTCTTTCATCACCCACACTGTCTTCCCTGACGCCTCGTGGGTCGTACGCAGCCACTGTGCGCCCGTGACGACGTTAATGCCTTCGTCGATCAAGACGGCTTCGAGCGCGCGTCCGACATCTTCATCCATTTCAGAAAGGAGCGTGTTTCCACGTTGAAGGATGGTGACCTTCGTCCCAAGGCGAGCAAAGAACTGGCCGAGTTCGAGGGCGACAGCTCCACCGCCTAGAACGATCAACGAGTCCGGTTGGCTACGGAGATCCAGGATCGTATCGCTTGTGAAATATCCGGCTTGAGCCAACCCAGGAATCGGAACTTCACTGGGCCTTGACCCGGTGGCCAGAATGAATGAGCCGGACGATAAGACGGTGTCTCCGACAGTGATCTCGTGGGACGACCGAAAGACCGCTCTCGACTGATAGAGCGTGAACCTCGGGTCGTGAAGCTGCTGAATGCGATAGTCGGCAAACTCGCGGACCAACCGATCCTTTCGATCCACGATCGCCGACAGATCGGCCTGGGCGGAGACCGGAGAGAGTCCGAACTCCTTCGCCCGCCTAAGAGGGCCGCGACTTCAGCAGAACGCAGGATGGCCTTTGTCGGCATGCAGCCACGCAGGATACAGAGCCCCCCAAGCGGCCCCTGATCCACAATCGCTACATCGGCGCCGGCATCACGTGCAGTCCGTGCCGCGGCATAGCCCGCCGACCCGCCACCTATGACGATGACATCATGTGTCTTGCGCATCGAAACCTGGCTTTGTGATTTCATCGTTCGTTCCCTTATAGTATGACGTCGGGAAGGCAAGGATACACGATGGTGCGACCTGGCCGCTATCGGCACTATAAGGGCTACGAATACGACGTGCTGATGGTGGCTCGGCACTCAGAATCGGAAGAGGAATATGTGGTCTATCGTACCTGCTACGGCGATCGCAGGCTGTGGATCAGACCAACGGCAATGTTCCTTGAGACTGTGATGGTTGATGGTCACTCTTGTCCGCGGTTTCAGTTCCTCGCCGCCCTCTAGCAAGATGCTCAAACCATCGCTCTACGAACTCGCCAGAACAGCTTTTTCGCGTCTGTAAGTCGGTCAAGTCAACCAGGTCCATTGTGAAAACGTCGCGGCCTGGCCGAGGCGTTGCCCCTCTCATCGACACATTCCAGACGATGGCGTTTCGACGAGAAAGCGCCGTCCGGTCGAAGAAATGCGGACCCCTCGATACGTATCGAGATAGCCGCGTGTGCGGACTTGTTCCAACATCCATTCCCGCTCGGCTCGATTGACTGGTTCAGCCGTGAGCCGCGACGGCGTCTTCACGAGTTGTTCCCAGGTCAACTCCCACAGCTCCAACGCGGCCTGGTTGCCGTAGTTCAACATCGGATCGTCTTCCATTCCGTGGGAGACGACGATGATGGGGGATTGGAAGAGCGCGTGGGCCTGATAGTCCGGCTCGCCCACCCGCTCAAACAGTTCACGGCCGATCCAATGACGATAGCTGTCGAGGAGCCGCTGGGTCCACTGGATAATCGCGGATCGGTCCACGGGAAGTGATGACAAATCCTTCGGTGCATAGCGCGTAACAGCCGACTCCTGATTAGCCGGTGGTATCACGCCGTATGCCGGAACGCAAGAATCGTGGAAACTCGCTATTGTCACCATCATAGTATGTCTCTGTATAATATGGCATGCTCCCGGATGACCTTCCGAGAGAGAACGATCATTGGAGGATGCATCTATGGCCGCTCACACCCTGTTCGATAAAATCTGGGAATCCCATGTCGTCCGCGCAGAGCCCGACGGGACGACCCTGCTGTATATCGATCGCCAACTCGTCCACGAAGTCACCTCGCCTCAGGCGTTTGAAGGATTCAAACTGCCCGGGCGCCGGCCTCGACGTCCGGGCGCGACCTTGGCGGTGCCCGATCACAACGTGCCGACGACCGACCGCACGTCGGATCGCGGACCCCGTCAGTGCGAAACAGATCCAGACGCTGGAGGACAATTGCCGCGACTTCGGCATCACGCTCTTCGGCATGAACGACATCCGGCAAGGCATCGTGCATATCATCGGACCGGAACAGGGCTTTACCCTGCCCGGAACGACGATCGTGTGCGGTGACTCGCATACGTCGACCCATGGCGCGTTCGGTGCGCTGGCCTTCGGTATCGGGACAAGTGAAGTGGAACATGTACTGGCCACACAATGTTTGGTGCAGACGCCGGCCCAAGACCATGGAAGTGCGAGTCGAAGGCACGCTTGTCGACGTCTCTGTTCGGCAAAGGACATGATCCTCGCCATCATCGGCAAGATCGGCACGGCCGGCGGAACCGGCTATGTGATCGAATACACCGGCTCGGCGATCCGCGCTGCTCAGCATGGAAGGGCGCATGACGCTCTGCAATATGTCGATCGAAGCGCGGCGCGCGCGCCGGAATGGTTGCTCCGGACGAGAAGACCATCGCCTATATCAAAGGCCGTCCGCTGGCCCCGAAGGGAGATCTGTTCGAGCAGGCCGTGCGAGCCTGGCAGCAGCTCAAGACCGATGCGAACGCGACCTACGACAGGACCGTCATGCTGCAGGCCGAAGACATCGCTCCGCAAGTCAGCTGGGGCACGAGTCCCGGGCATGGTCACGGGCATCGACCAACGAGTGCCCGACCCGCGTACGATCACCGACGAAACAGCGCAAGGCGACGGAACGGGCGTTGGAATACATGGGCCTCATCGCCGAACATGCCCATCACCGATATCACAATCGACAAGGTCTTCATCGGCTCCTGCACCAATGCACGAATCGAGGATCTTCGGCTGGCCGCCGAATTTGGCCAAGGGCAAGCATGTCGCGAAAACCGTCCATGCGATGGTCGTTCCAGGTTCCGGCCTGGTGAAGAAACAAGCCGAACAGGAAGGACTCGACCGGATTTTCAAGGAAGCGGGATTCGAGTGGCGTGAAGCCGGCTGCAGCATGTGCCTGGCGATGAATGCCGATGTGCTTCAACCGGGCGAACGCTGCGCTTCGACCAGCAATCGCAACTTCGAAGGACGCCAGGGCGCCGGCGGGCGCACGCATCTCGTGTCACCAGCTATGGCCGTCGCCGCCGCCGTCGAAGGCCATTTTGTCGACATCAGAACCTGGAAATAGGAGGACCTATGCAAGCCTTTCACGACACTGACCGGACTCGTCGCGCCGCTGGATCGCGTCAATGTCGATACCGATCAGATCATTCCGAAGCAGTTTCTGAAAACGATCAAGCGGACCGGGCTGCGCGAAGGATTGTTCTTTGATTGGCGGAAGCAGAAGGACGGCTCACAGGATCCGGAGTTCTTCTTGAATCAAGCCCGCTTTCAGGGCGCGACCATCTTCTGACGCGGGATAACTTCGGATGCGGGTCGTCGCGCGAACATGCCCCTGGGCGCTGCTCGACCAAGGATTCCGCTGTCTCATTGCGCCGAGCTTCGCCGACATCTTCTATAATAACTGTTTCCAAAACGGCATGTTGCCGGTGGTGTTGAAAGCCGACGAGGTGCTGGCCATGATGAAGACGTCCTGCGACGCCCGGGTATCAGCTGACCGTGGACCTTAGGAACCAGACGGTGACGACCCCGGCCGGCACCCGCTATCGCTTCGACATCGATCCCTTCAGGAAAGACTGCTTGTATCGGGGTCTCGATGCCATCGGACTGACCTTCAACACGAGGCAACCATCGCCGCGTACGAAACTCGACGGAAAACCGAGGCTCCTTGGCTGTTCACCGATCCTTCGTCGAGAACCCGATGAACGTTTCGTCATGAAGGGCTCTGGCGGCGAAGCTCTTGATACTGATGCTGCTCATGGGCGCTGCGCTATCTGCTCGTCGCGTTCAACTACAGCTATTCCGACGGAAGCCGAGCCGGGTACATTCAGAAATTTTCCAAAAAGGGCTGGGTCTGCAAGACGAACGAAGGCGAACTGGCCATGACCACGGTGCCGGGCGTTGCCCCGGTGTTGTGGGGTTTTTCAGTCTGGGATGAGAAGGTGGCGTCGCAACTGTCGCAGACGATGGGAAAACGACTGGTCCTGCACTATAAAGAGTATCGGTACCTCCCGACGACTTGCTTCGGAGAGACCGCCTACTTCGTCGATCGTGTGGAGATCACTGAATAAACTCACTGCCTTCCTCGACTCCAACCCAAGCCCGGATTCATTCATGAATGCCATGACGAGGCGGGTTCGTCCACTCCGTCTGAGGAGGCCGACTGACGTGATGCGGGCCGAACGGCCCTGCACCATCACATGATTTCAATACACGAGGCCTCAATGCTGACCGGCATTCCATGCCATCACGAACACACCAGACTTGGACGCTGTGGGCCCAATTGATGAAGGTCGCGCCGCCGCCTAAGCCGAAATGCACGCCCCACGCGCCCTTGGGATCCTCACCAGGCCTCGTCGCCGACCAATAGACAGCCGACTGGACAGCCAGAAACGGATGGCCCGGCGGAAGAGCCAGGACCGGGAGGAGCGACGGAAGAATCCACCAGACTGCGTACACTTCTTCGAGGGACGGCAGACCGCCAGCCTTTCTGACCTCCGACATTTTTCTCGGTGCAGGTGCGACGGGCCACGCTCCATTTGGCAGCTCGTCGTCTGCGGGGATTTTTCCCAGACCAGGCCGGTTGCTTTATCTAGCACCGCGTCGTCTGTTGAATGCCGGCAGAATGACAAACCGCTGCTGCCGCCGGCAGGTCTTTGTCCGGAGTTCTGGGTGATGCCCGGCAGCTCGGACGGTGCCGCCGGCGCGTCTGCTGCGCCGAGCAACCCACCAAGCACCAGCGCGCCTATCGTGACGGTGAGAAACCGTCGTCTCTTCATCACGCCCTCCATCCCTTGGTCTGTTGATTCGCATCAACCGCCTGATTCTTGATCCGTGACACCAGCCTTCAGCCATCGTGGCGAGGGGCATCATCACGTCTGATTTTTTCCTGTTCGGGTTTAGAGGCGGTGAACAGGAAGCATGGCGCCCTATTTCACCAAGCGGTTAGATCCACTTCTTCCGTTTGAAAAATCCCAGCATGGCGATCGCGATTGCCGCCATCACGCCAAGCACCAGCGGATAGCCCCATTCCCACTTCAGTTCCGGCATATGCTCGAAATTCATCCCGTAGATACTGGCGATGAAACTCAACGGCATGAAAATCGTCGTGATGATTGTCAGACCTTCATCACGGCGTTCAGCCGATAGCTGATGCTCGACAGATAGATGTCGAGACTGGCTGAGACCATTTCGCGCAGCGTCTCGATCGTATCCACGATCTGAACCACGTGATCGTACACATCGCGGAAAAACACCTTTGTCGACTCCTGTAAGAAGGGGCATTCCGACCGGGAGAGATTGTTCATCGCTTCACGGAGCGGCCACACCGCCCGCCGCAGAAAGAGCAATTGCCGCTTGAGGGCGTGAATTTGTTGCAGCGTCTCCGGCTTAGGATCGCTGACCACCAGATCTTGCAGCGCTTCGATCTTCTCGCCTAACACCTCCACCACGGCGAAGTATTGATCCACAATCGCGTCGACCAGGGCATAGAGCAGGTAATCGGCCCCGGATTGCCGCAGGCGTCCCTTCCCCCCACGAAGACGATCCCGCACCGGCGTGAAGACATCGGTCCCGTTTTCCTGGAAGGACAGCACAAAGTTCCGTCCGAGGACCAGACTCACCTGTTCGACGACGATATCCTGTCGATCGGTGACTGAGAGCATCTTCATGCACGAGGAACAAGTAGGTCTCATAGTCGTCGAGTTTCGGCCGCTGATCGGTGTTGGCAATGTCTTCGAGGAGCAGCGGATGGAGCTGAGAACTGTTTCCCGAACGATTCCAGCACGTCCATTTGTGGACGCCCCCGACATTCACCCAGGTGACGGATTCATCGGTCGGCGGCGCGAGCACGTCGAGCGACAGGTCCTGCTGTTCGTCGCAGCGAGCGCCCGCGTAGTTGAACGACCGGATCGTGACCTTGTCCGATTTTTTCTCGCCGATGTGGACGAGCGTCCCGGGGGGAAGACCCGTCTTTCTGCGATCGTTTCTGCACCACCTTCATACGGCTCCTTACCTCGCAGGATCCCCTGCTTGTACGCAGGTTCGCCCACGCGGGTCAAGAGACGGCATGCGCGGTCTCGCTGTCTTTCCCGCTTTGCCGGATCCGGTAGACCTGCTACTCTTCCCGCTCACTCAGCGAAGGCATGCAATCTGATGGAACGGGAGTTGCGCATCCTCGTCGATCGATCCGGTACGCCGGCGGGAGCGTCGGGCGTGAACTCGCCCAGCGATGGGTTCGACGTGCAGACGAAACCGGATCGCTCGCCGGTCACCACCGTGGATCTCGAGGTCAACCGCATCCTGCACGACATGCAGCGCCGGGAATTTCCCGGCGACGGCTGGCTCTCGGAAGAGTCTCCCGACGATCCGAGCCGTCTCACCGAAGGCGCGCGTGTGGATTGTCGACCCCATCGACGGCACAAAGGCCTTCGTGAATCGGATGCCGGAGTTCTGCATCTCTGCCGCGCTGGTCGAACGAGGCGCCCGGTCGTCGCCGCCATCTTCAATCCCTCGACCGACGAACTTTTCACTGCCGTGCGCGGCGGAGGACTGTTCCTGAACGGCGCACGCGTAGACCGCGCCGCGCCGCTCCGAATTCGTCCCGTCGTCATGGTCAATGCGTGGGAATTCCGGAGCGGCCGATGGTCGACACTCGCCGAGACCGTCGGTGCCGCCCCATGTACTCGATCGCCAATGCACTAGCCCTGGTCGCGGCCGGTCGCGTCCAGGCCGCCATCACCATCGAACCGGAAAACGAATGGGATCTCGCGGCCGGAGTCCTGCTCATCGAAGAAAGCGGAGGCACGATCAGCGATGCAGCGGGGAAGCCCTTTGTCTTCAATCAACCGACACCGAGGTTTCATGGCGTCATCGCTGTCGCCGCCACGGCCGACAAAGATCTGCGTGCCAGCCTTCAGACCCATGCAGAACATGCCCGCTTGCATCCAGAGCGAAAGTGAGCTGCTCCTTGACTATCACCCTGTTAGCCCTATGGTCATGGCGGAACGTCGAAACATCGGGTAAAACGCGTTGCTCGTGAATGTATATCGGCGTTCACACGAAATCCCGTGAGTGCCAGAAAAGCAGGACTGGTCGAGACTTTCATCATCTCGAGACGCGCCTGTCGCGCAGGTCTTGCTGTCCCACTCAGGACTTATAGCATCCAATCTCTCCCACAAGCATGTAGCCGCTTCCCGCATCCGATAGGCCCGCGAAGGATTGCGCTCCTTTTTGATATTCATTGTGAACGATGAAAATACTTCTATACTTACCGTTGTCACGGCCGGCCAACGGAGCACTGAAACGGACATCGTGCTCCCTCCATGACCCACGCAATAGGAACAATGCAGAAGTCGGCCCAGAAAACCATCGAACCCCGTGCCTATGATCCTTTGATCCACGAGGGCTTCATCCGCCAGGCGGATCTCGTGAAAGCGGTTCAGGAGTCCCTGCTGGGGGTAACCGACCTGGAAGGCCTCCTGATCGAGAAGTACCGCATCCCGAAAGCGGCACTCGGCAAGACATTGAGCACGTTCTTCGACTGCCCCTATATTCCGTACGACAAACGGACCCTGGCTGATCCTCAACTCCTCAATAATCTCAGTCACGATTACCTTCGCAGGCACCACTGGCTCCCGCTGAAGCGGCAGGGTGACATCCTGGATGTCCTGATCGACAACCCCCATGATCTTGATAGAGGTCATGACATCCAGCGCGCCTTCCCCGGCCTGACGATACGGTATGCCTTGGGCCTGCGGTGTGATATTGAGCGGTTCCTCAACGCCACGATCGGAGAAACCGACAGTGGGTCCATTGCGGATACGTTGGGCGAGCTGGTCAACGATGCTCACCAAGAGCAGAGTTCTCGACAACGACTCTGACGGCATTGACGAAAACGATTCCGCGATCGTACGGCTCGCGAATCAGATCATTGTCGAAGCCTACCGGCAAGAGGCGTCTGACATCCATATCGAGCCCTACTCGGATCGCAAGGAAACAGCCATCCGTTTTCGCGTGGATGGCACATGTTCGACCTATATGCGGATTCCCGCGATCTATCGCCGAGCGTTGGTGTCCCGTATCAAGATCATGTCCAGTCTGGATATTTCCGAACGCCGGAAACCGCAGGACGGGAAGATCCGCTTCAAGCTGAATCAGGATAGAGAAATCGAGCTGCGCGTGGCGACATTGCCGACCGCCGGCAATAATGAAGACATTGTCATGCGGTTGCTCACGGCGAAGGAGCCCCTCCCACTCGATGCCATGGAGTTTGCTCCGGCCACGCTGACGACGCTCCTGGAAATCGCGGAGAAACCACACGGCATTATCTTATGCGTAGGCCCCACCGGATCCGGAAAAACGACGACCCTGCATGCCCTGCTTCGCCATCTCAACACAGACGAACGGAAAATCTGGACGGCGGAAGACCCCATTGAGATCACCCAGGAAGGCCTCCGGCAGGTGCAAGTCCATCCCAAAATCGGCTTTACCTTTGCCTCCGCCATGCGGTCGTTCCTACGGGCCGACCCGGATGTCATCATGATCGGTGAGATGCGAGACAAGGAAACTGCCGATGTCGCCATCGAGGCCTCGCTGACCGGCCACCTGGTCTTGAGCACATTGCACACGAATGGAGCCGTCGAGACTGTGGTCCGCCTCCTCGACCTGGGATGCGACTCCTTCAATTTCGCCGATGCCATGCAAGGAGTGCTCGCGCAAACGCCTCTGCAAGCGGATCTGCGTCAATTGTAAAGAGCCGTACCATCCCACGGCGCAAGAGTACGATAAACTCGTGCATGGGTACGGTAAACACGCGTGGAATGTGCTTGGAGTGGGGTATCGCGAAGACTTTCAGCTGTATCGAGGGCGTGGGTGTGACGCCTGCAACCAGACAGGCCTCAAAGGTCGGGTCGCCTTGCACGAACTCCTAAGCGGGTCGGATGAACTGCGAAGCCTGATCCAGAACCGCGCCAAAACGACGGAGATGCAGAGCCTGGCTGCGAAGGAAGGAATGATGACACTCGTGCAGGACGGAATTCTGAAAGTGCTCGCCGGCCTGACCACGTATGAACAAGTCCGGGCCGTCGCCATGAAATAGCGGCTCGAATCTCGTTGCAGTCTCCTGCGCTCAGTTTGTTGACTCTAGCGTCTTGCGACGAATTTCTTCAGTCGGTCCTCCTCTTCAGGACGAATCTTGATAAACTCTACACCGAACCTCGTCGCGGAAGCCCATCGAACTGCGGCCAGATCAATCTGAACCGGCTCCTCTCGCTCCCGGAGTTGCATCGTCAGCTGTAAATATATTGCAGCGCCGGCGACGGCCTCCGACATGATGGCGCAACCCTCCGCAGACACATTTAAGATCGTGCCCCCGTGGGAAAGCTGGTCTCCCCCGAACGACACAGGAAGTTGCACGGCAAATCGGGTATGCTTACGTCCTTCCATGAGGCTCCTTACTGATCATCGGCTATGGGTGAGAAGCTCCTCACGGTGCCGGTGGAGTATCACTGTGGTTCATAAGAGCAGTCTTTTTGCTGAGATGAAATGTTCCGCCTTTTTGCATGGGCGCATGGTCCTCTCCGATACGGCTGTACCACCAGCGTCCTTCCCCTTTTGAAAAATCCGGCGAGAACTCGACCGTAAATCCACCATCTCGATCATTCCCTTTCTGAAACCATATGCCGTGCCAGGTATGACCGATGAGTGTGTGTGTCTCGAATCGTCCGTCTTTCCAATTATAGTGACCGTTGCCCTGCTGTCGAGGTCAGACCGACGACGACGCCGTCCTCATATTCCCATTCACCGGCGAGGACATGGCGGTCACCGGGTTGAGACGCCATCGATGAAGAGGAAGGGAATCCGTGGAACAGCCCGATGAACCGCCGGCCCGCGCAAGCTGCTGCGAGTAATGCGAGGCGAGAAGGAGAGGGACAACGAAGTATCGTAGGAGCATGTTGGCCTTTTAACTCGTATCGCTTCTTTCCTACTTACCATTTGGTGAACTGCTAGACAAGCGGTCGAGCAAAATTGGCGCAGCACGCAATGCGGGCTGAGGTCGAGATAAGCTTGAGCAACGAGCAGATTCTTTATATCTCAGCCTTAACCTCAACCTTCTTCGCGCTGGCGAACTATTCAACAGCTCCTAGCCAAGCCGCGCAAGCCTCCGGCATGCGTCGTCGATATCGGAATCGATTTTTGCATAGCTGAATCGAATGAACTGCCTCCCGTCAGCCCCGGAAAAGAAGGCTTCACCCGGCACACCGGCCAAGCCGATCGTCTCGAGGAGAAACATCGCCCGCTCTTTTCCCGTTGTGCCAGGCAGGCGCGACGTATCGGCCAATACATAGTATGCGCCCTGCGGAATCGACGGCGTCAGACCGGCCTGGCCAAGGCCCGGCAGAACCGATCGCGTTTCCGTTGATAGTCGTGCGCCAGGTCGTGGTAGAACGAGTCCGGAAGTTCCTGGATGCCCACTGCCACCCCCGCCTGCAACGGCGTCGGGGCACAGACATAGAGCAGGTCGTTCATCGCGCCGATCGCCTGTGCCCACTGCGCTGCTGCGACACTGTAACCGATGCGCCAGCCGGTGATACTAAAGGTTTTGGAATATCCGCCGATGGTGATCGTCCGGTCGGCCATGCCAGGCAGAGTCGCGAGGCTCACATGTGTACGACCGTCATACAGAAAGTACTCGTAGATTTCGTCGGTGAATACGAACAAATCGTGTTTCTTGTGCGATCGCGGCAACACTCTCCAACTCTTGCCGGCTGAACACCTTCCCGGATGGATTGCCGGGCGAATTCACAATGATCGCCTTGGTTCGGGTGTGAT
This sequence comes from uncultured delta proteobacterium, assembly GCA_963811315.1. GTDB lineage: Bacteria > Desulfobacterota > Binatia > UBA9968 > UBA9968 > DP-20. Next base: position 18,222 of record CAWERH010000085.1, on the reverse strand, counting down.
CGCGCGCTTGACATCGGCTACGGAAAAGGTCCAATCAGGAGCCTGCATCTTCACCATCACCGGAACCGCCTCAACCGCCATCAGCGCGCTGATGTGATACTGGTAATAGGGCTCGAAGAGGATGACCTCGTCGCCGGGATTGAGCAGTGCCAGGCAGGCGCAATGAAAGGCCCCGGTGGCTCCCGCGCTGACCGTCACGTCTGTTTCCGGATCAGCCACGATGCCGTTGTACTGCGCAAGCTTCTTGGCGATCGCCTGCCGCAGTTCGGGCAATCCGTCGAATCGCGAGTAGACATTCTTCCCGCGCTCCATTGCCTGCGCCGCGGCTCGAAGCACCACCGGTGGAACCGGTGTGTCGCAGACCCCTTGCGCCATGTTGAGGCCATTCGCCTGGACACAGGCCTGGGTCATCGCTCGAATCTCCGAATGGGCCAATGCGGCCATTCGTTGGTTGATGTGCCGTGTCATCGTCGCACTCCTCCTTGATCAGTGAATCCCTCTTGTCGCAGACCGATTCCAGATAGGTCAAGCCTTGTTTCTACGCAGATCCAGTGGAATAGATCGATTCGGATACGATAGCGGATTATGAGTGTTTTTGTTACATACATAGATCCCATTGGCTATACTGCGATCAGGATGCTAGTCGGCCCCTCTTCCGAATAGGTCCATCTCTTGAGGAAGGTGGACGGACAATTCGCCGGTAACGTAGTCGTATGGTCGATTGTCTTCTCCGGACGATTGAAGAGGAAGGGACATGATCCATGGCCATGCAGGATCCCAGATCCAGCCGAGCTTAAGCTCTGACCACGAAGCCGCGAATGGCGGAACGTCGGGGCCGCCGTCTCTAGCCTGAGTTGCCGTCTATTCTTTTTTGGAGAGGATGACTTCGAGGGCGAGGCAACGATCCTTGATCTCTCCACAGGAGGCTGTCAGGCGACGTCCCTTACCGAGGTGCGGGTCGGCACGATGCTGCGCCTGTCCCTGTTCCTTCATGACCAGAAATGGCCTCTGCGTATCGACGAAGCCCTGGTGCGGTGGGTCAAGGGCCCAAATTTTCGGTCTCGAGTTTACGGAGATTAGGTCGGCCCAACGAGAGCGAGTACGAGCCATCATTATGAATGCCAAGCTGTAAGAAACCGCTCGCCCAGCCCTCCACTCACGCTATCCCTTCTGTCTCTACCGCGTGAACGATGCCCTCCTTGTGCCATCACTCCGTGTCACATCCATTCATGGTCAAGATTCTACACAGGATGAATCTGAATCCCAAGACTCGGCGACGCAGAGTACTGGTGGGAATAACCGGCAGCTCATCTTGCTCGTGTGCACGAGGGCTCAACCAGGTTCGCCTCGTTCACTACATTTCTTCTCATGTTCGAGAAGGCTTCGGGTGAGAACGGAACACCTCATAGTTCCGCAACACTTTTCTCACATAGGCACGAGTTTCTCGAATGCGCGGAACTTTGTGCGTCTTTGATCTCGATGGACCCCGGCGTTATAGGCCGCCAAGGCCAAGAGAAGATCGCCTTGGTAGAGGTTCAGCAGATGCCGCAACTGCTTGGCGCCTCCGCGAATATTCTGCATGGAATCGTAGGCGTCGTTTACACGCAACGTGGCCGCGGTAGCCGGCGTCAGCTGCATCAAACCGACCGCGCCTTTGGGAGACACGGCATGCTGGCGAAAATCAGATTCGGTTTTGATGACCGCGCGCAGCAGGGCAGGATCAAGACGATATTTCTTGGCGTACCAGGTGATGGCCCGATGGATTTCCTGTTGAGAATACCGAGGGTAGGCGCCGTCGTAGTCGGGCCTCGTGGGCGTAGGAACGGCGGCGATCAACAGACACATCACAACCAGCGCACAAACGGTGCGCAGCAGGCGTGAACAGAGCAGTCCGCTCCTTGTGTCGTCGGTAGGCCATGGTGTGCGGTTATATCCCTGTGCACAAGACAACCTTCATAGAAGCTTGAAAGTCTCAAGATCCGTGCCGAGGTGGGTCGCCACTAACGTATGGATAGGATAGGGAAAACGGCCGCTATGCCGCATGACGCAACAGTGGCGTGATCTGCACAGTGTGGGACGTTTGGGAACTGTTGGCTTTCCCCGCATAAGTGCCACGCGAGACACTTCGAGACTAGCGAGAAAAGCGGGACGGGTGAAATGGTCTGAGGTCGAAGTTTTCGGAATTTCGAACCCAGAACTTCGAAGTCCAAGTCGGCCTGTCGCGCTCGCTCACGCTTCACGCAGCTAGAGGAAATCGCCGATCAGCTTCACCGCCTCTTCAGGCGAAGCGGCAGCATGGACAAGATGCGGCGCAAGATTTTTGAACAGGCCCACTCCCGCCTTGTCGGCTCCCAACAGAATCACGGTCTTCTTTGCCTTCAGCGCCAACGCAACTTCTGAGACTGTTCCAGTACCGCCGAGCCCACAGGCCACGATGACATCGCTGGACATGACGTTCACGTTATTGCGCGCCTGGCCAAGATCCGTGACGATCGCCACGTCCACAAACCGAGACACCTGCGCCTTGCCATCCGGAAGAATCCCGATCGTCAAGCTTCCGGGAACCGACTTCGCCCCCTCGCTGGCCGCGTCCATCACGCCGCTCGCGCGCCCTCCGGTCAGCACCACCCATCCTTGACGTGCGATGAGTTCTCCTAAGGTTTTGGCGTCGGCCAATTCTCGAATACCGGCCTTGGCCGGACCCATGACCCCGATCACTGGTTTTCTTGTTGATTGTCGAATCGGACGTTTCACGGACCGCACCTCACTAGGCAAAGGTATCGGCACAGGCTACTGAGGTCAGAAATATACACCGAGGGTGGGGGGATTGTCGCGCTACTCTTGCGAAGGGTTAGAAGATGCGATGAGTCGCCAGAGAGTACGAGACCCCGGCTTACGTCAGGGGTTTCCCCACAACGCTTCCAGCCGCTGGGCTCGACCACAATTGTATTTGTAGAATTTGTAGCGGATAGGATTCTTCTTGTAGAAGTCCTGATGGTACTCCTCGGCAGGATAGAACTGTGAGGCCGGCACAATCTGCGTGACGATCGGTTCTTTGAATCGTTTCGATTGCTCGATCGCTTGTTTGGAGGTGTCCGACGCGCGTTTCTCTTCCTCGGTCTGAAAGAAAATGGCGGAGCGATACTGGCTGCCATGGTCGCAGAACTGTGCGTTCGGTGTGACCGGATCGACGTTGCGCCAAAAGGCATCCAGTAGCTTCTGGTAGCTCACTTTGGATGGGTCATAGACCACTTCGACCGATTCCGCGTGCCCTGTCCGTCCAGCGGACACCTCTTCATAGGTCGGATTGGCGACCTTGCCCCCCATATATCCCGAGGTCGCGGACAGCACCCCCTCAACCTTCTCGAAGGCTTCTTCCATGCACCAGAAGCAGCCCCCCGCGAAATAGGCCTTGCCGAGAGTCGCGTCCGCCGCAGCCTGGCCGGTCGACTGGATGCTCCAAGCTCCGACTAGAAGAATGGCCAGCGTAAGAACCGATAGCGCGGCTCTCCTTGTCATGAAACGGTCCTCCTCACTGACTTAGTCGAACAGCTGTGTGAGATCTTACACCTCACACAGCGAGACTTGCGAGAAAAGCGGGACGGGCGAGACGAGGGAGAGGTAGAGATCCGAAGTCGAGGTTCCTGGAACTTCTCGTCGTGCCTGTCGCGCACGTCTGGCTTGTCTCGCTCATGCTTCACATTCGAGAGCGCAGCCGGACTGAAGTCGGCATGGGCCCAGGCCTTCTTGAAACGATCCTCGGCCTCAGCCGCCTCGTCGTCTTTCTGTTGAGCCCGGAGGCTCTGGATCAATCCGATCAGCGCCCACCCGTTTTCGGGATTTCTGGTGAGGTCGGCTCGATACTCAGCTTCAGCATCAGCTGGTCGACCGGCCATCAACAGTACCGTCCCTAGATACTGACGCGCCGGACAACGGCCAATGCGGCGGTTCGAATAGGGCAGGCCGTCTTCCAGCTCGACCGCCTCCTTCAACGTACGAATCGCGTCGTCGTATCGCTGCCGCCGCGCAGCAATCTCTCCGGCCAGGACCCGTTCAGCGATTTTGAGAAGCGTCCGCGCGATCTTTTCTTCCTGGCGTCCGATCCCGCTTGATCTGCTTTGTGAGGTTCGGCCAATGCATGCTGTTCACCCTCGGCTCCGGGCAATCGCCCGGTCGCAGACAAGGGCCAGCCCTCGCCCCAGCCGCCACATGCCGTTCCATCAAGTCGCAAGCCTTTGGGCGGCGGCGGTTCACGTGAGCAACTCGTCCCACCGGCCGAATCGAATCAATGAGTAGAGCGGCGTCGGGAGATAGCGTTCCTTCCACTTGTCCTTACGGGCTTCCTCTTCGGTGATCGTCGTTCGTCAGCTCGCGCGCCGCCTTCATGGCTTCCGCACTACGCCCCTCCATCATCAAGGAGGCCCAGAGAAAATGCAGGTTGTGCGAATAATACCCGTCGGCATAGTCCCCGCTCGGGGTCCGGCCAGCCAAATATGCTTGGTCGACGTGGGCCGCCTGTTCATTTCGTTCCGCCGCTTCATGGTACTTGCCGAGCCGGATGTAAATGTGGGCCGGCATATGCACGAGATGCCCGGCCCCCGGCATCAGACCAGGCAATCGTTCTGCACAGGGCAAGCGCCCGTTCCGGATACGACGATGCTTCGACCGCGTGGAGATAGTAGTGGCAGGCCCCCGGGTGATCGGGGTTCCGCGCAAGCACGGACTCAAGTGTGGTGACGATCTCATCCGTACCGGGCTGCGGTCGCCCATCCGGTTTCCAGAAGTCCCAGGGCCGCAGATCCATCATCGCTTCCGCAAACAGCGTGGCCGCATCGGCATCATCGGGGTACCGCTGCGCCACCGATCGCATGGCCTTCGCATAGGCCTCATCGAGTCCCTTGCGCTTGGCCCCTTTCCGGCCCACATACCGTGTGGCCAACGCCTCGATGTAGGCTTGCTCTTCGCGAATTGGCACGATCCACCAGCCGTCGAGCCTTCTGGACCATTTCGATGGCGCGACGTTCGCTCTTCTTCTCCATCGCACTATTGATATTGGGACCGAGCGCGAGCGCAACTCCCCAATAGGGCATCGCCGCCTGTGGATCCTGTCGAGCCGCTGCTTCAAACGACCGGATGGCTTCTTCGTGGTTGAAGGCATAGACCAGTCGGAGCCCCTGATCGAAATATCGTTGGGCCTGTTCCGAGGTGGTGCGTGATGGGATGGTGGAGGGAACCCAGATTGTCGAAGAGCGGCGGGGAGAGGTCTGGCCGGCAGGCACGGCTTCCGCCGACGAGAACATCGCAAACAAACAGGTCATACCTAGGACCAAGAACGTAGCGAACATCGATACTCCAGCTCTCATTAGTTTGTTGCTTCGCTCAGGCTTGGCCTATTGCAATCGTTCATCTTGTCGATGTTCCGAATAAAGACTGCGCGGCCTCTGTCATCCACGAAGGCCTCGATCCGATCCCCGACATGGGCCGGTCGATCGATTCGAGTGTTTTCGTCATGCGCCACGCAACGTTCGATGCCACCTTGTCACACGCATCGATCTGTTCCCCTGCTCTTGTGTACCCTTGCTCTCCCACCGAGTCAACAAACCCGCTGGTAGATTGTCTCAGGTGCAGACGAACTTCAGAATCGGGTGACGCTGGAAAAATTGAAGTCGTGGAGCATCATCGCCGGCACGAGAAGCTTACCGGTTTCGGACGTGATTGCTTCAGCCGGGTTGGTAAAGGCTGCGATCCGGTTGAACGCCCGCAGAGGGCTTTCGTGAAACCGAAAATTCTTCACCGCCGACACGACCTCTCCATTCTCGACAAGAAACGTGCCGTCTCTGGTCATCCCGGTCAGGGTGAGATCGGTCGGATTGACCGTTCGAATGTACCAGAAGTTCGTCACGAGGATGGCGCGCTCGCGTCTTCTTGATCGATTCCTGCAGTGTCGGCAGAGACGATCCTCTTCCCGATGAGACAGGGCGCATCCGAGCGTGGGATCGTCTTCGATCCCTCGCATCTTCGCCGTGAACCGATCGTAGGACGAGCTGTGTCAGCACCCCCTCCGTAATCCAGTCTGGATGCCACGGTCGGTAATCCATCAGTGGTGAACCCGATGCCGAAGAGATCCTCGTGCGCCGGCAGATTGCGGAGCGTCAGCCGCTTGTCGACGATCGGCTGGCCCAGTTTGCCTGACGAATGGACTCGTGCCTTTCTCGTACGACTTGGCATCCAGCATCCAGAGCAGCCAAGACCACAGCCCCGCGACCGCAGCCGGCTCAAGAATCACCGTATAGCGCCCCGGCGGCAGCTCTCGCGCTTCCAGCCCCGCTTGGCCCTATCGATCGCCGTGAGTGTTCGCTCCTGAACCCTCAGATGATCGATGGACCGATGGGCCGCGAGCGCCCAGCCGGTAGCCTCGCCGGCCTGCGCCGTGAGGCTGAATCGCGCATCGGTCCGCTCTTCGTGGGCGAAGAGCCCCGTGCTCGCGGCCACGCCGACTGTCGCAATCGACGAGGACACAACCCCGGCTGCGCCGAGATTTTCCATCCGGCATTGCCCGATCGCCTCGTTCGTATATTCCAGTCGACGAGCCGGCCCGGCCGCGGCGGTTTCGGCTCGCGTTGTCGGAGCGTCAGATAGTGCCTGTGGCTCTACCGGCGGGAGATATTCCGGATCCTCCGGCGACAGGTGCGCGATCTGTGTGGCTCTGGTCACTGTCTCTTGTACCGCCCCGGCGGTAAAATCCGTCGTGCCGGCGGTGCCGTGACGCTGCCCGAATGCCACCGTCACACTCAAAGACCCGCGCCTCGTATCGACGTTCTGGACGATCTGATTGTTCGCAAACCGCGTCGTCCCGCTCTGCTGATCGTGCAACGCGACAAGCGTGTGGTCGCCGGTCGAACGTTTCAGGACCAGCTCGGCGAGAAACCGGAACTCGTCCCGGCTCGTCAGTTTCGGCCAGGTCTTGTGGCCGGTCGTACTCATGATCCGGCCTGCCCTCCGATGACGTTGACGTTGCGGAATCGTGCGTGTGATGCCGCGTGGGTCATCCAGCCGGACTGGCCCGGCTGGCCCTTGCCGCATGTGATAAACCCATACCGCCGGCGGTGCGACCGATCCGCGACACCGTCGCAGCTGCCCCAGAACTCCGGCGTGATGCCATGGTAAACGACATCACGAACCATGTGCGTCCGCTTCCCGTTTTCGATCAGCCAAAATGCATCGCCGCCGAACTGGAAGTTATACCGTCGCTGATCGATGCTGTAGGACCCGTGGCCTTCGATGTAGATGCCACGTTTCACATCGGCGATCAGGTCGTCGAGAGTGACCGGCGCCCGGCTCCAAGCCGATGTTGGCGATGCGGACGATCGGGACGCTGCCCCAGCTGTCCGCCCGATTGGACCCGCGCGACCGTGTCTCGCCGATTTTCGGCGCGACTTCGCGGTTCGTGCAATAGCCGACGAAGATACCGCTCGCGCACAATGTCCCATTGCTGGCAGGCCACGCCATCGTCGTCGTAGCCGGTCGCGGCCAGGGTCTCCGGCTCCATATTGTCGGCCACGAAATTCACGTGCGGAGAACCGTATCGAAAGGTCCCGCGCTTTTCGGTCGTGAGAAAACTGGTGCCGGCGTAGTTGGCCTCGTACCCGAGCGCACGATCGAGCTCGCTCGGGTGGCCGCAGGACTCATGCATCGTGAGCGACAGATGTTCAGGATCGAGGACGAGATCGTACGAGCCCGGCTCGGTAACGGGCGCGTTCACTTTCTCGACGGCTTGAGACGCGATGCGCGGGGCCTCGGCCAGGAAATTCGCTTCCTCGATCAATTCATAACCCATCCGAAGATGCGGCGTGTTGAAGCTCCGCGAGGCGAATCGTCCTTTCATGAACCGCCGTGGCATCGAAATCGCCGTTCAGGGCAAGGAGGTCGAATTCCAGGCGCGACCCTTCGGTCGACACAAAGAGCTTTCGGTCCCGACGAGCCCATAGGCCGGCGCTGCTCCGGACCACACCGGCTGCTGATGCACATACTCCATCGTCTCCAGGAGCAGCGCCGTTTTGTGTTCGAGGGCGACGGCAAACGGATCGATCCGCCGCGCCGTGACGACTCGGTCTCGATAGACCGGCTCATCGGCGAGTTTCACTTTTTCACTCGCGAGGGACGCGGATCCTTTCGCGATCTCGATCGCCAATTCAGCCACACGCGGGAACTTCCTCCAACGAACAGCACCGAACTGGCGGCAAAGCCCCAAGCGCCATGATAGAGAACGCGGATCCCAAACCCGCTGTCCTGCGATTCTCGAATGGACGCGATGCGGCGATCTTCGCCGCGAATGGTTTGGGTCGTGCTGTCCAGGAGGCGAATGTCCCCGTATTCCGCACCGGAGGCCATAATGCGTTCCAGCGCCAATTCGGCAAGTTCATCCTGATGAGAATTCGGATGGCCGGGCATGGTTCGGCAGTATCCTGCCAGAAGGACCGGACGCTGTTCAACTCATCGCACATTGACTTGGGATTTTCTCACACGATTCCCTACGATACCTGGATCATGCTGCCTCCAGACCGGACGCCGCGCCAACGAATCATCGACATGCTCACGGATACCAGGCGATCATCTTACCAGTTGGCACAGATGCTTGGTATTCCCGAGCGACAGGTCGAGGCGCATCTGACCCACGTCGTAAAGACCGTTGCCCGAACAAGACCAAGCGATTCATTCTGGACCCGGCACGCTGTCAGGACTGTGGTTTCGTCTTTCGCGACCGCAGCCGTCTGACGAGTCCAAGCCGCTGCCCTCATTGTCGAAGTGAAGCCATCGCGGCGCCCCGCTATGGCATCGATCTATTTGCACCCTAGTTTGAGCAACTCTCCGCCCGGTACGTTGTGCATATTTTTGAGGCCCCTCGGCAGCCCCTTTTGGCGTAGAATAGCAGACCTTGGCGGGATGGCTCTTACCAGACACGACCAACATCAGTGGCAGACACTGGAGAGCGATCGGAGAAACCATGAGACGATGGATCCATCCAGGGGCCGTTGTTTTCAGTGTTCTCCTGGTCGCCTGCAGCGCAGACAAGCCAAAGGAACTGCTCGAGATCGCTGAGTTCGAAGAGCGCCAGATGAACCTGCCCCACGCGCAAGCAGTTGTACGAAGATGTGATCCGTCTCTATCCAACCAGCAAAGAAGCCGTCACGGCCAGAGCGCGCCTCGACGCTCTCAAGCAGGCCCCCTGAATCATCTCGGTTACGGAAAACCAGGGCATGAACGCACTGATCGCTACCCGGAAGGCGTGATACTTCTCATCGCTTGTCGCGAGTTGTCCTGTCCTGGTAGCAGCGTGGTAGCAAACTCTCAGGATGACTGATCCGTCGCGAAGAGTGTGGAAACTAGCCTGACATCAATCAGGATTGCGTCGCTCCAGTTGCGTCACATCTATTTCGCAGTGCTGGGGATAGGAAGGTGACGCTTCAACGAGTCCACTAAACAATACAGCGAGAATTCTTTTTCGACGTACTCCGTCACCCCCATCGCATACACCTGCTGTTCCGTCTCAGGAGTTCCGGCCCCCGTCAACACGATCACAGGCAGTTTTTGGATCGGCACTGCGAATCTGTTGCAGGACCGCAATCCCATCCATCTCCGGCATTTTCAGATCAAGAACCACGGCATCGGGATGTTCGCGGCGAAAGAGCTCCAGGCCCTTCCGACCACCCTCCGCGAGGACCACGTCATATCCTTTCCGACTGAGGAGCGTGTCGAGAAGACTCCGAATGCTCGGCTCATCATCGATCACCAGAATCTTAGACATGGGTACCTCCGGGGAAACAGATCTGCCCACCATTAACTATATTCCAGGAGAGGTGCTTTCGTCCTCGCTCGATATGCGCGTTTTCTTGCCTTCCGCTTAGTTCTTGATAGTGTAGCGTTGTAGCGAGCGCTACGCCGGCAGGACTGAGGAATGCCCACCTAAGCGGGGCATGGCATGGAAGTAGGTCACAGTGCTGTGGAATCCACCCGCGCGCTCACATGATGAATTCTGGATCAAAGATTCGAGAACACGCTCTTCACGCCCTGCGTGCGAGCCAGGGCGAACGGTGCATGATCATCGATCCTGCGTTGGACGGCGATCCTGGTCATGGACGGTCGGGGATTGATCACTGAGTGGAATCCACGCGCCACCGAGCTGTTCGGGCGGTCCAAAGCCGACGTGGTGGACCGCTGTATGCCGGAGCACCATCGTTCCGGCGCAACTGCGCGAGGAGTATCACCGAGGGCTCCAACGGTTTGCTGTCGGACGGGGAATGGGCGATCCTGAATCGACGAGTCGAAACCACAGCCCTTCATCAGGACGGTCATGAATTTCCGATTGAGTTGACTATTATCCCATTGCTGGATGGAGGGGTGCGTTCCTTTAGCTTGTTCGTGCGAGACCTCTCCGGACGGAAAGTAGCGGAGTATGCTCTTGCAGCGCGAAACCAGCTTTGTCGAGTTGCTGCAGCGCGTGGCTATCGCAGCGAATGAGGCGCAGTCCGTGGAGCATGCGCTGCAGTTTACCCTGGAGCAAGTCTGTCGGTATACCGGGTGGCCGGTGGGACACGTCTATCTTCGTGACGGAGAAGAAGAAGAGTTGCTTCAGCCAACAACACTCTGGCATCTCGATCGGCCTGAGCGATTCGAAACGTTTCGCCGCATTACTGAAGGTACGAGGTTTCCTCGTGGGAGCGGATTGCCCGGTCGGGTGCTGGAATCTGGCATGGCGGCCTGGATTCCTGATGTCACGAAGGATGTGAATTTCCCACGGGCTCAGCATGCGAAGGATATTGGCGTGAAGGGCGGGTTTGCCTTTCCCATTGTCGTGGGAGGGACAGTCGCCGGGGTGCTGGAGTTCTTCTCGGAACAGGACGCCGAACCAGACGTTCGGCTGTTGGAGATCATGCAGGGGATTGGTACGCAGCTCGGGCGCGTCATTGAGCGGGATAAGGCCGATCAGGCATTGAGGCAGGCCAAAGAACTTGCGGAGACCGCGAATCGGGCTAAGAGTGAATTTCTCGCCAATATGAGCCATGAGATTCGCACGCCGATGAACGGTATCTTGGGGATGACCCAGATGATGTTACAGACTCCGCTGAACGACCAGCAGCGTCGCTATATCGATATTGCCTATCGATCAGGGAGCGGCTTGCTCCAGATTATCAACGATCTCTTGGATTTCTCAAAGATTGAAGCCGGGAGGGTGGAACTGGAACGTATTCGATTCGAGACGCGGCGACCGTTCGAGGATGTGATTGACCTCTTCCTGGACCGAGCGAAGGGCAAAAGCCTCGAGTTGGTCTGTACGGTGGACGCGGCTGTTCCAGCCCAGCTTGAGGGAGATCCGCTCCGTCTGCGGCAAGTCGTGACCAACTTGGTGAATAATGCCATTAAGTTTACAGAACGCGGCAAAATCGTCGTGGAGGTCTGCGTGGCAGAGCAGACCGTGGCTTCCTGTGTGCTTCGCTGTGAGGTGCGCGACACGGGGGTGGGAGTCGCCTCGTCGGTCCAAGGGCCAATCTTCGAGGCCTTTGCACAAGGCGATAGCTCGACGACAAGAAAATATGGCGGGACTGGATTGGGTCTTTCGATCGTCAAACGATTGGTCGATCTCATGGGAGGGACGGTTGGGGTTGATAGCATCGTAGGCCAAGGAGCGACGTTTTGGTTTACGGTACGGTTTGGCAGGGTGGCCGACACACCGTTAGCTTCTCCGGATGAGGCAACGGAAGAAGCGGTACCTCCGAGTAGCAGGGAGAATCGTGCGCGTATCGGACAGCAAGCCTCCGCGCAACAGCCGGAAGATTCTTTTCTTCAAGACATGGCGATGACTGCGTCGGATATGGGAGGTCGGATATTGGTGGCCGAAGACAATCCAGTCAACCAGGAGGTTGCGCTTGCCATGCTGGAGTCGTTGGGGTGTCGAGTGGATGTCGTGTGCACCGGGCAGGAGGCTGTTGAGGCCGTTTCGCGTGCCCCATACGACCTGATCCTCATGGATTGCCAAATGCCCGGGATGGACGGCTATGAGGCGACGCGCTCGATCCGCCGCCCTGAGCGACAGGGAACTAGACGAATTCCGATTGTCGCCCTGACTGCTCATGCGTCGAAGGGAGATCGTGCGATGTGTGTTGCCGCTGGGATGGACGACTACCTCAGTAAACCCTATACGCAACTAGAAGCTTCAAGCGATAGTGCAGCGGTGGCTGGCGATGTTTCTCTCCACTGCCCCTTCCTTGTCCGAGGCACTTCGACAAGGGACTTCTGCTTCGTCCGGTCCTCCCCATTGCGGAGAACCGGTCGTCCTTGAGCGTCGCGCTGTCGATGCGATTCGGGCGCTCCACCGTTGAGCGGCTCAAGTCTCGTATTGCTCGTCGGTCTTGAAGCAGTCGACGCCCAGGTCGAGCAGCGCCAGCAGCTGGTCGGCGTACCAGGCGCACGCGTCGGGGTTGGTGAAGTCGACGATAGCCCATGCCGGCCTGCCACTGGTCGGTCTGCCACACGTCGCCGTCGAATATGCGGAGCAGGTAACCGCGTTCCCGCGCCTTCGGCGAACAGCGGCGAGCGCTGGGCGATGTAGGGGTTGATCCAGAGGCAGATGCGCAGCCCCTTCGCCTTCAGCCGGGGCAGCATGCCCGCGGGATCGGGGAAGGTGCGGTAGTCCCAGGTGAAGTCGCACCAGTGGAACTCGCGCATCCAGAAGCAGTCGAAGTGGAAGACCGACAGGGGCAGGTCGCGGGCGGCCATCTCGTCGACGAAGCTGGTGACCGTGGCCTCGTCGTAGGAGGTGGTGAACGACGTGCTCAGCCACAGCCCGAACGACCACGGCGGCGGCAGCGCCGGCCGGCCCAGCAACCGGTGTACTTGCGCAGGATCTCCTGGGGCGTGGGTCCGTAGATGACCAGGTACTCCAGCCACTCGCCGGGCACCCTGAACTGCACCGGGACACCGCCTCGGAGGCGACCTCGAACGAGACCGCGCCCGGGTGGTGACGAAGACCCCGTAGCCGCCGTTGGTGAGGTAGAACGGCACGTTCTTGTACGCCTGCTCGCTGCTGGTGCCGCCGTCGGCGTTCCAGATGTCGACGGTCTGGCCGTTCTTCACCACCGGGCCGAACCGCTCGCCGAGGCCGTACACGAGCTCGCCGACGTCGAGGCGGAGCTGCTCGCGGACATCGCGGCCGCCCGGTTCGATCTCCAGTAGGGCCATGGCCTTGTTTCGGCTGGACGGTGAGCACTTTCTGTCCCGCGACGAACTCCAACGCCCAGCTCTCGCCGCGCCGGAACCGCGCCGACAGCGCACCCGAGGTGATCACGGCTTCGCTCTCGCTGACTTCGGTCTGCACCGGTACTGCCGGATCGCCGCACCGAGAACTCCGGTCGACGGGGGAGGGTGCCGAGGAAGTGGCTCACCGACACCGAGATGACGTCGGCAGCCGGGGAGGTGCACCGGAGCGTGATCAGCGGCTCGTTGAGGGTGTCTCCCGGTTCGTGATCGGATGGGTGGGTGCGTACACCGTGAGCGTCCGGCCTCGGCAGTCACGTCGTAGACCTGCGCCGGATATCGGGCGTGAACGCCGCTCCGAAGCTGCCAATAACCATCGGTGAACTTCACCCTTGTCAGGGTAGGCCTCCGGCTTCGGAGGCTGGCGCTGTAGCGTTGTCGAAACAATTGCGCATATTCTTCGGACCAAGCGCACACACGTGAGTGGGAGGCGCGGGTGCAATGAACCCAGCACCGAAGCGCATGACGCTGCGGGAGGTTGCTCGGCGCGCTGGGGTCTCCACACCCACGATCTCCAAGGTTCTCAACGGCCGGCCAGACGTCGCTCCCGCTACCCGGGAGAGAGTTCTGCGCATCCTTCACGAGGAGCAGTACCTGCCGCGGGGTGCGAGTGCTCTGCCGTCGGCTCGGCAGCATGTCGAGCTGGTCTTCGACGCCCTGAGTAATCCCAACAACCTCGAGATGATGCGGGGCATCATCTCAGCGGCGCGAGACACGGCAGTCATGTCGCGGTCAGCACGCTTCCCGAGAACCTCAACGCACGTTCCTGGGTCAACGAGCTGGAGCGGGCTGGTCGTGCCGGTCTGATCATTGCCACCTCGCGCCTGACGCCGGAGCACCAGAGGCGGCTGACCGAGGCGGCACTGCCGCTCGTGCTGATTGATCCGGTCAATCGCGCCGAGTCACTGGCCAGCGTCGGGTCGAGCAACTGGCAGGGCGGACTGACGGCGGTGCAGCACCTGCTCCAGCTCGGCCATCGACGCATCGCCTTCATCCGTGGCTATCCGTGCGTGGTGGACGACGCCCGCTACCACGGCTATGTGGCGGGCCTCAGCGAGGCTGGATTTGCCGTCGATTCCGAGCTCGTCGAGCGCGCCCACTTCCGTTTCGAGCCCGCTGTCGTCGTGGCCCATGAGCTCCTGAGCCTGCCGGATCGGCCGACGGCGTGTTTGCGGCCAACGACCTCGAGGCTCTCGGGGTGATGGAGGCGGCGCGTCGGCTGGGTCTTCGCGTGCCCGACGATCTGAGCGTGGTCGGGTTCGATGACAGCATCTTCCGGCCACCGCGTCACCGCAGCTGACCACGGTGCGCCAGCCGTTCGCGCAGATGGGTGAGGTCGCGTACCGGATCCTCAACGAGCAGATGGAGGGCCGGGAGTCGGAGTCCCTCAATGTCGAACTGGCGACCACCCTCATCGTGCGCGACTCGACAGCCGAGTTGTCAGAATCTCAGCACCAAATATGGTGCTGAGTTCGACAAGTCGGTCTGAGTACGGCGCAGGTGAAGTTGAGGGAGTAGCCCGCCGTCGGGTCGCCGGTGATCTCGGGGATCTGCAGGTCGTAGCCGTCGCCGAACACGTTGTCGGAGGCGAGGGTGACCTGGCTCAGGTTCTGCACGCTCTGCTCGTAGCCGGCGGTGGCGTACACCGCCTTGCGGGCCTCCTCGGTCAGCGCCATCTGCGAGGTGGCGATCTTGTTGCTGCCGTGGTCGCGTTGGCCAGGCTGGGGTACACCTCGAAGTGGATGTGCGGCCAGCGGCCGGAGTAGCAGGCCGGGAAGATCGTGGTGAACGTCACCTGCCCCTTGGCGTCGGTCTCCTGTACGCCGCGCAGGTAGTTCTCGTTCGTGACGCCTGCGAGTAGAGCGAGTACTGCCCTCCCGGTCGCAGTGCCAGATGTAGACCGCGGCGCCGGCCAGCGGCTGCTTGTCGTTGGCGAAGTCGTTGAGGGTCATCGTGACGTTCAGCGGGACACCCTCGGCGTTGGTGGTGGAGGAGCCGAAGCTGGACGTGATGTCGCTGCGCACGACGCCGCTCTCGGTCAGCACGTTGGCGCCGTTCGAGCCGTCGCCGGGGTACGGCCCGGCCGTCTCCTCGGGCAGCTCTCCGTTGGCGGTGTCGCTGGTCTGGGTGCTGTCGGGCGCGCCGCCGCCGGGTGGGGTCCCACCCGGACCGCCACTTGGCGGGCCGCCCGCGGAGGACCCGTCCGCGCTCGGGGTGGCGGTGGTGCCGGTGCCGAGCTCGTCCGCACAGGCGCCCAGCGTGACCAGGCCAGCGCCGGCCAGCCCGACTCCGGCGACCAGCTTCAGCAGGCCGCGTCGCTGCAGCAGCCTGGGCAGGTCGTAGTCGAGCCCGCGGTCGTGGTTCTCCAGATCGGACTCGCGGTGGTAGACGTGCATGATGATCAGCTCTCCTCGGGGGTCGGGGTGTGACCAGGCTAGGGACGAATCGGGCCCAGCCGACCCGTTCAAAGGTATTCACATGGCCGTCCCAGCACCTCACAGCCGACCCACAGACCGAGAGGCTGTGGACATGAGCACCGATCCCAACGGCGTACACGAGGGCCAGCTGTCGGTGGTCTGCCCTACCTGGCTGTCGGCAGCGGTCCGCCATTGGTCTTCCTTGGCGGCTCGGTCCCCGAGCACCGCAACCCGCGGCCGGGCCTGGAGCAGTACATGACCCTGCGGATGGTCCGGCCGCTGGCCGCGGCCGGCAGCTACGAGGTCTTCTTCGTCAGCCGCTGGCCGGGTATGGACCCGGCGACCACGTTCGCCGACGTCGCCGAGCGGCACGCCGTCGCGATCCTGGAGCGCTTCGGTGGCCCGGTGCCGGTCATCGGGCACAGCACCGGGGGTTCGTTGCTGCTGCAGCTGGTGGCCGACCGGCCCGACGTCGTGACCAAGGCCGTGGTGGCGAGTGCGGCGTACGCACTCGGACCGGTGGCCAAGCAGGCGCAGCCGGAGCTGATGGAGGCGGTCGAGCGGACCGGACGGTACTCCGGCGAGGCCATTGTGTCCGGCCTCCCGGGGTTCTTTCGACGGCCGTTGTGCGTCGACTGGTTGGCCCCCTCGCCGAACTGGCCGCCCGAAGGATCTCCATCGCCAACCCGGCCGATGCCGTCACCATGCTGCGGGCCGAGGACGAGTTCGACGTCCGGGACCGGCTGGCGCAGATTCCGACGGAGACCCTGGTCGCGTACGGCGTGCGGGACTACTTCTGGCCGCCGGAGATGGTGGCCGAGACGGCGGTCCGGATGCCGGCCCGGCTGCTCTTCTACGCGGACCGGGGCCACGCGTTGCCGTTGGCCCGTGAGTTCGTCCGCGACGTTATTGCCTTTCTCCGTGCCGATCCCGACGCGTAACCTGAGCCGGTGGCGGTGCTCCTGTCGGTCACCTCGGTCGGGCCCAGCCGAACCCCTACAAGAAGGCCGAGAGCACCGGCATCGGCAAGCAGCCGGCGACCGGTCCGGTTCAGGTCCGCGACCCCGGCCCCAAGTGGGGCGGTCTGGGCAGCGGGCTGGTCGGCGACTTCCTCGGCGACCGCCGGCACCACGGCGGTACCGACCAGGCGGTGTACGCGTACCAGCGCGAGGACCTCGACCGGTGGACCGCACGGCTCGACCGGGAGCTGCCGAACGGCTTCTTCGGGGAGAACCTGACCACCGCGGGGATCGACCTGGCCGATGCCCTGGTGGGCGAGCGCTGGCGGGTCGGAGCGGAGGTCGAGCTGGCGGTGACCGCCCCGCGGATCCCGTGCTCGACGTTCCGGGGCTGGGTGGGGGAGAAGGGCTGGGTGAAGCTGTTCGCTGCCGACGCCCGGCCGGGGACCTACCTCAAGGTCGTGCGGCCCGGCAAGATCCAGGCCGGCGACCCGATCGAGGTGGTACACCGGCCCGACCACGACGTCACGGTCAGCCTGTTCTTCCGGTCCCAGCTGACCGACCGCCAGCTGCTTCCCCGGCTCTTGGCAGCGGGCGAGGACCTGCCGCCGGAGTTCGGGAGGACGCCGAGCGGTTCGTGGCCACGACGGGCGGCGGGTCGGAATAGCACCGGGGTCGCGGCGGGTTGTCGCCGGTATGACAGTTTTCCAGGCACAGGCGAAACATCGAGATCATCGACCTTGGGCCGGTCTACCGGCTCGGCTTCGGCGCCATGCGGATCACCGGTCCCGGCATCTGGGGCGAGCCGAAGGACCGCGAGGAGGCCCGGCGGGTCGTCCGGCGTGCCGTCGAGCTTGGCGTCAACTTCATCGATACCGCCGACTCCTACGGCCCCGACGTCAGCGAAGAGAATCCTGGCCGAGGCACTGCATCCTTACCCAAGGGCCTCGCGATCGGCACCAAGGCCGGCTTCGAGCGGTCCGGTCCCAACCGTTGGCACACCAACGGCCGGCCGGAGTACCTGCGCCCGCCGGGCGGAGGAGAGCCTGCGGAAGCTGCGGGTGGAGCGGCTCGATCTGCTGCAGCTGCACCGGATCGACCGCAAGGTGCCGGCCGCGGAGCAGTTCGGCGTCCTGGCCGACCTGCAGCGTAGAGGGCAAGGTCCCGAGCGCTGGGCCTGTCCGAGGTCAGCGTCGACGACGTCTCCGACGCCAGCGCCTTCTTCAATGTGGCCACGGTGCAGAACCGCTGCGACCTGACCGACACCCGATCAGACCGACGTGCTGGAGTACTGCGCGGAGCAGGGCATCGCCTTCCTGCCCTGGGCCCCGATTTCTGGGCCGGCGAGCTGGCCGGCGCCGGGCGGCCCGGTGGCCACGGTCGCCGAGCGGATGGGGGCGACGCCGTCCCAGGTCGCGCTGGCCTGGCTGCTCCGGCGCTCGCCGGTGATGGTGCCGATCCCCGGCACCGGGTGGGTGGCCCGCCTGGAGGAGAACATGGCCGCCGCCGAGCTCGAGCTGGACGACGCCGCGTAC
>CAWERH010000084.1:0-33598 GCA_963811315.1 uncultured delta proteobacterium | reverse complement strand
CCCGGGTGAGAATGTCCGGTAGGGGCGTAAAATTTTACGCCCCTACAACTTGCGATAAACACCGAAAAATTCAAAGCAGTTTCCAATGCAAGTACAATTTTCACCATCGATCATCGTCCATGGCGGCGCGGGAGCAATCAAAGACGATAGCTTCGCGGTGCGATTCGACGGCTGTAAGGCTGCGGCGTTGGCAGGCTGGCAAATCCTCACACGGGGCGGCAATCCCCGCTCGATGCCGTTGAAGCCGCCGTCGTTGCGCTCGAAGACGATCCGCTTTTCAATGCCGGCACCGGCTCGACGCTCAACAGCCTCGGTAAAGTGGAAATGGACGCGGCGATCATGGAAGGTGCCGACTCTGCGCGCCGGGGCCGTGGCGGCGCATGTCCGGGATCAAGAACCCGATCAAGCTGGCGCGCCGAGTCATCGACGATGGGGCGCCATGTGATGCTCGCCGGCGACGGCGCGCTGAGCTTTGCGCGAGAGGTCGGCTTTCCCGAATGCGCGCCCGAGTCGCTTATCGTCGACGGCGAACGGCGGCGCTGGGAAAGTGAGCATGGCACGGTCGGCTGCGTGGCTTTCGACTCCAACGGCGGTCTCGCCGTCGCGACTTCCACCGGCGGTATTTTCAACAAGCTCCCTGGCCGGGTCGGCGATTCGCCCTTGATCGGCTGCGGCACCTATGCGGACGACGCCGGTGCGGTATCGTGCACCGGATACGGCGAAGCGATTATTCGCGTGGTGATGGCGAAAACCATGGTCGATTTTTTGAAAGGCGGCGCAGAACCAGCACGCGGCCGCCAGCAAATCGCGTGGGTTTGCTGACGGCCAAGACCGCGAGCACCGCGGGACTGATCCTCATCGATGGTGACGGCAAGATCGGTTACGCGCGTAACGCCGTCTCATATGCCGATCTGCGCCGATCACGGCATGTCGGGGAAAATCGTGTTGGAAAGCTTAGAATTCGTATTGCAAGAGTAACGTTATGATCATCGACTTTGAACATCACTACATTCCCGCCGAGTTCGGCCGTCGCCTGGGCATGGACCCGACTAGAAGGAGGCGGTTCGGACGCGGCGATGCGTCGGTCCATTCGCAGTTGTTCGATCTGGAAGCGCAGATCCGCGACATGGATCGCGTCGGCATCGACGTGGCCGTGCAGAGCTGCATCCTCGGATGGGATACGACGCTGGAGAATTGCCGGTTGATCAACGATTGCACGGCGCAGATGCAAAGAGATTATCCGGCCGCTTCGTCGGCTTGGCGCATGCGCCGGTTTTGGAAGGAGGCGGGATTGCGCGAGCTAGATCGAGCGGTCAGCGAACTGGGTTGAAAGGCGTGACGATCTCTCGCAAGTGAACGGGCTCTCGCTCGACGCCAAAGAGTTCGCGCCGTTTTATGAATTGATCAGAAAGTTGGACGTGCCGATCTTCGTGCATCCGGCGCTGGCGCCCAAGGGCTACAGTTTGATGCAAGATTATCATGTTGCCGGTGATTCTTACGCGCGAATTCGATCTTGGCGTGGCGGTGACGCGGCTCATCGCCGGCGGTTGGTTGAGCGTTATCCGGATCTGAAGTTTGTCTTTGCCCATTTTGGCGGCGGCTTGGCCGGCTACAAAGAACGGATCGCGCGCTCGTCGTATCGCTTTAAGCTGCCGAAATCCTTCGACGACTATTTCGACCGGCTCTACTTCGATATGGCCGGATTTGAAGGCAGCCCGATCGCGCTGCGTTGCGCGCTGGAAGGCATCAAGCCGGAGCGCATGATCTTTGCGACGGACTATCCGCAAAATTTCAATAGCAGCGATCCGAAACAGGGACGGAGCGTCGACGGCGTGCGCGAATATATCGATGAAATTCGCGCGCTGTCGCTGGACGAAAAAGTGAAAGAAGGCATGCTCGGTGGAACCGCGGCGAGGTTGCTCAAGTTTGCGTAAATCGGCATTTATAGGATGGGTTGAGTGAGCGAACCCATCGTTCATGGTTTTCGCGAATAGAAGAATATGTATCGCTAGCCTCCACCATCCTACGAGAACGGAGGATAGCGATGTTACGAATCAAAGGTATGACAAAGAAGAAGCATCAGAGGATACACGGAAAATTTTCGAGGAACAGGAAAAACAATACGGCTCGATTCTGAACACGGCGAAGGTTTACGGCCTCAGGCCGACGATTCAAAAAGGCGTTCAGGCGCTGCAGGCGGGGATTCTCGCGTCCGGCTTGATCAGCGGCGATCTGCGCCATTTGCTGTGCATGAAGGCCGCCAGCATCAACGGTTGCCCCTATTGAATTGACATCAACGCATCCAGTGGGATGCGCAATGGCGCGTCGCCGGAAAAAGTGGAAGCGGCTTTGGGCGATTACAAAAAGAGCCCGCTTTTTTCAACGCGAGAAAAGCTCGCGTTGGAATTGTGCGAGCGGATGACTTATACGACAAGCGGGTTACGGATCGTTTTTTTGACCGGCTGAAACGGCATTTTTCAGAGGAAGAATTGGTTGAGCTCGCGGCGATCATCGCGTTGGAAAATTTCCGCAGCAAGTTCAATCCGGTCTTTGCCGTCGAAGCGCAAGGATTCTGTCCGCTGCCGGCGGTGAAAGAAGTGGCGGCGGAGGCGGCGAGCCACTTTCACAAATGAGTCAAACGGCGACAGAAGGCGTTATGATGCCGGAGGAGGTCTGATGATGCTGCGCGCGATGGCGATCGTGATGTTATCGTCTTGCTGGCTCACCGAGCTTTGCGGCGTCGGCGCCTACCAAAGTCACCATCCACATCCCGTCGAAGAGTTTGTCGATCATGCCGTACTACTTCGGCAAGGATAAAGGCTTCTTTGCCGCCGAGCAGATCGAGCCGCAGCTCGTCATGATGGCGCCGCCGACGGCGATCGCGGCGCTGGTGGCCGGCGAATTGGATTTTTCCTCGACCACCGGGGCCGCGACTTCGGCGATCATGCGCGGCTTGCCGATTCGCCGAGTCTTTTACGTGCAGCAAGACCCGGTCCATGTGTTACTGGCGCAGCCCGAGATCAAATCGGTGCAGGATTTGATCGGCAAAGCCATCGGCGTCACGGCGTTGACCGACGCCGTGGGCATGTCGGCCAACGTGATTCTGCGCGCCATGGGATTGAAGCCGGCAAAGTCACATTGCTGGCCATGCAGGTCACCGACAACGCGATCAAATCGCTTACCACCAAGAGAATTGCCGCGACCTTACTGGCGCCGCCCTATGTGGAGGAATTGCAGGCAAAGGGTTACGTCAAGTTGGCGGAAGCGCGAACCTATGCGCCGCTGAGTTTTATCGGCTTGGTCAGGCGATCGATACCATGAAGAAATCGCCGCAAAAAGTTTACGGCATGATTGCCGCCCTACATCGCACGATGAACTACATTGTCAATCCGGCCAATCGCAACGAAGTCGTTCAGTATGTCTCGACCTATCACAAGATCGATCTGCCGCTGGCGGAGAAAGCCTTTACCGCGCAGATGCTGGGCTACAGCAAAGACGGCACCAAGCCGCGCGCGGCGGTGGAAAAAGAGATCGAGATCTACCGCGAGTCGTTGAAGGTCGCGAAGACTTTTACGCCGGACGATTTGGAGGATATGAGTTTGTTGAGGAAGGTGCAGGGCCGATAGAAGGTTGACTGATTTAGTCGCTTACCGCTTGTAATTCTCGCTGCCCCAGATCTCTTTCAGGAATCCGCTTTTTTCCAGATTATTGACGAAGCTGTTGTCGTAGATCTCTTCCGGCTTTTTTCGGATCGGAGCGCCGTCCTTGCGGGCGAGGTCGATGGTTTCGGCGACGGCTTTGCCGGGGACGACCATCGTGCGGTCGAGGATTTCCCTGGCATAGACGTCGTAGGCGGATTGCAGCGCTTGCCGGGTCGTTGGTGCGCATGGCTTTGCCGATCGATGCTTTGGCCTTGTCGGGATTTTTCTCGACGAAGTAGACGATTTCGGCCAAGGCGGCGACCATGCGCTGGACGATGTCGGGACGCTCGCGCAGCATTTTATAACTGGTATGGAGCGAGCTGTAGATGAACGGAATATTCAGATCGATCAGGCGATACATCACGTTGTAGCCTTCGTTCTTGGCGCGGACATCGAACGGCGGCGTGATGATCACGCCGTGGACGATTCCGGCCGCCATCGCCTGATAGCGCTCGCCTTGGCTGCCGCCGATGGGCCGGATCGTCACTGCTTCGTGGGCCAAGCCCAATTTTTTCACGACCGCGCGCGACAGCCGATCGCTCAAGTCGCCGGCGCGGGCGATTCCCAAAGCTTTGCCCTTCAGATCCTCCGGCCGCCTGATCTCTTTTCGGGTCACCAAGACATACGGCAGCTTCACCAGCGGCGACGCAACGATTTTCGCTTCGATCCCCGCGGCCATGCCGGGGATGATCGCATCGGAAGCGCAGTAGGTAAACTGGACTTCGTCGGTCGCCAGCGCGGTCAGGTTCTGGGCGCTGCCGCGGATAAAAATATTCTCCAACTTGATGGCGTACTTGTCGAACAGCCCATTGTCGAGGGCGGTGTAGAGATGCACGAATCCGCCCGACACGGCGCAGGTGGACACGCGCATGGAAAGAACCTTCTCGCCGGGCTTGGGCAGATACGGATTGGCGAAGGCGTTGGCCGGAAGAAGGCGAATAGGAACGCGACGATTCCTAATTTCATGCGGCGGACTCTATGCCAAACGCGGCGCGCTTGTAAACAGGAAAAACAGCTGCTCGGGAATGGTTGAAAGCCTCGCGTTCCGTATGCCGGTGAATACTGACTCTGGACGGGCGTCATGCCCGCGCAGGCGGGCATCCAGGTTGATGCGAGAGGATGAACAAACTTCAAGATGGATTCCCGCTAGAAGCATGCGGGAATGACGGAATGAGGAGGTCAGCACGACGCTCGGCATTGGTTGTTCCTGGCAGGCTGCCAACGGACATATTTATCGCCGGTAATTTTCGCTGCCCCAGATCTCTTTCAAGAAACCGCTTTTTTCCAGGTTGTTGACGAAGCTGTTGTCGTAAAGCTCTTCCGGCTTTCTTCTGACGACGGTGCCGGTTTCGCGGGCGATTTCTACGGCTTCGCTGACGGATTTCCCCGGCACCACCATGGTGCGATCGACGATTTCTTTGGCGTAAACGTTGTACGATGATTGCAGCGCGTCGTCGTCCTTGACGCGCATGGCTTTGGCGATGGCCGCTTTCGCTTTGTCGGGATTTTTCTCGACGAAGTAAACCGTCTCGGCGAGCGCGGCGACCATGCGCTGCACGGTATCGGGCCGTTCGTGAAGCATTTTGTAGTTCGTGATCAGCGAGCTGTAGATGAACGGAATTTCGAGATCGATCAGCCGGTAGATTACATTGAAGCCATCGCTCTTGGCGCGGACATCCAATGGCGGAGTAACCAGGATTGCTTGAACGACGTTGCCGACCATGGCTTGATAGCGCTCTGTTTGGCTGCCGCCAATCGGACGGATGGTCACGTCATCCGTCGTTAAACCAAATTTGCGCACCACTTGCCGTGACAGCCGAGCGCTCAAGTCGCCGGGGCGGGTTACGCCGATGGATTTGCCTTTGAGATCTTCGGGCCGGCGGATCTCCTTGCGCGCCACCATGACATAGGGGAGCTTGACGAGCGGGGAAGCGATCAGCTTGGCTTCGACGCCGGCGGCGAGTCCGGGAAGACTGCCGTCCGCCGCGCCATAGTTGAACTGGACTTGGTCGTTCGCGAGCGCGGCGAGCGCCGGCGATTGAGCCGCGGATGTAAATATGTTCGCAATCGAGTCCATACTTTTTCGAAAATCCCGTAATCGAGCGCCGAGTAGAGATGCACAAAGCCGCCCGTGACCGCGGATGTTGCGACGCGAAGCTTGGTCGGCGGTTCGCCGGGTTTGGGCAGATAAGGATTCGCCGATGCCGTGACCGCGAGAAGCAAGAGAGGCAGAAGCGTGCAAATACCTAGTTTCATCATAGCGTTCCGACTCTAGGCCGTTTTCTGGCTTGTAAAGAGACAATTGAGCACGACTTCTGCGCTATTTGACGCTGTTGGGACGGCGTCCGGCGCGGCTTATTTTTTCAGCCGGTTGTGAAAGCCAGGATTTTTGACGGGTGCGGAGATCCGCGCAAATGAGGAGACAGTGATGCTCGTAAGGAATATGTTCGCCGGTTTTTTCCTGCTGTGATCGCTATTTGATCTTGCCGGCGCGCTCCAGGCGCAAACCCAAAAGATCCGCATCTCGTTGTCGAGCCGAAGCAACACCAATGCATCCTATTACGTCGCTCAGGCGCAGGGGCTTTTTCAAAGAAGAGGGCTTGGAGGTTGAATTCATCCAAATCAACCCCCGCCTCGGCGCCATGGCGGTGTTGAATGGCGACGTGACGTTCACGACATCGTTTGTCAGTACCTTTCGCGGCATCGTGCAGGGGCTGCCGATGAAGACGGTGTTCATTCTCTTGAAGAAAGGCATGTACTATTTGATGGTGCGGCCGGATCTCATCAAGGATATTCAGGATTTGAAAGGGAAAAAACTCGGCGTTACCGCGGTCAACGGCGGCGATCATATCATCGGCAGGGAACTTCTGCGCATGAAAGGGCTGGACCCGAACCAGGTTCAAGCGATCGCCGTCGGCGACCCTTCGCTCAGGTTTCAAGCCGCCGTCACCGGAATGGTGCAGGCCGTGTCGGTACCGCCGCCTTATGATTTACTGCTGGAACAAAAAGGCTTAAAGCCCATTTCCGGTCCGCCGGAAATCGGCGTGCCGTCGTCGGGCTTGTTCGCATCGGATCGTTCGATCAAAGAAAATCCCCAAGTGTTGCGGCGCACCATCCGCGCGACCTTGAAGGCCAATCGGTATATTGGAGAGAATCGAGACGAAACGATCCGCATCATGACCAACTTCGTGCCGCAGTCGGTTGAAACCGCGGCGCGCTCCTACGACGTCGAGCTCAAAACGCTTGCCAAAGACGGTCAAATGACGGACGCCGAAATCGAGTTTCAGATGGATCGGCTTGCGGAGAAGAGACGTCCCCTCGACGAGGTGCGGGACTTCTCCTTTGCGCGTCAGGCACTGAAGGAGCTGGAGTCGGGAAAGTGATGGGAAGGAAGAATCGAGAATCTAGCAGTGACGATCGAGGATCGCGGCGGGGTCTGCTGCTCGCGGTGCTGCTCGGCCTCACTCTGATCCACAACGGGGTCGAGGCGCAGACGCAGAAGGTTCGCGTCTCGATCTCCAGCCGGAGCAACACCAGCGTGTCTTTCTACGTGGCGGCGAGCAAGGGCTTCTTTCGCGAAGAAGGCATGGACGTGGAAATCATCCAAGCCAATCCGCGGCTCGGCGTGATGGCTTTGATGAATGGCGACGTTTCGTTTACCGGGACGTTCGTGAGCACGGTGCGCGGAATTCTCTCGGGGTTTCCGTTGAAAATCGTCGTCGTGGCATTCAAGAAAGGCGTTTACTATTTGATCGCCCACCCGAGCGTCAGGGACATTCAAGATTTGAAAGGCAAAAAGCTCGGCGTGTCGAGCATCCGCGGCTCGGATCATCTGGTCGCAGAGGAGTTGTTGAGATCCAAGGGCTTCAATCCGGCGCAGCTCCAGCCGGTGGCTTTAGGCGATACCTTCGTGCGTTTGCAATCGGTCATCACCGGCGCGGTCGAGGTGACGACGCTCTCGCCGCCGCACGACCTGATGGCGCAAAAAATGGGCGGCAAGGTGCTGGCAGGACCGCCGGAGATCGGCATGCCGGCGTCGGGCATGATCACTTCGGATCGGCTGATCAAAGAAAATCCGCAGTTCGTGAAACGCGGCGTGCGCGCGCTGCTCAAGGCGAACCGGCTGATCGAGGAGAACCCCCAGGAGACCATCCGCGTGTTGCTTCAATGGGTCAAGCAAACCCCTGAGATCGCCGCGCGCTCCTATGACGTCGAGCTGAAAACGATTGTTCGCGACGGCATTATGACCGACGGCGAGATGGACAATTTCTTGGATCGATTGACGGACAAGAAACGTCCGCTGGATGAGGTGCGGGATTTTTCATTTGCGCGCCAGGCACTGAAGGAGCTGGAAGCGGGACGGTAAACCAAGAGTTTGCCCGCGATCCCGGAAAATTTTTGGTTGACATCCGGCGTCACGGCTTGATAGCGCCTTGATCAATAGACGGACAACTTTTTCTAGAGAATCAGTCGGGAGGCGACAATGAGAAAATTCGTTTTGGTATTTGCCTTGGCGTGGTCCTTCATGGTTGTCGGTATCCACGCTTCTTTGGCGGCGGATAGGTCTGCGGCCAAAGAACTCTATGACATTGTGATCATCAACGGCAAGGTGGTTGACGGCAGCGGCAATCCCTGGTTTTACGCCGATCTTGGCATCAAGGGCGGCAAGATCGTGAAGATCGGCAAAATAGCGGCAAAAGCTGGCAAGCGGGTGATCGATGCCAAAGGGATGACCGTGGCGCCCGGATTTATCGATTTGCATACTCACACGGATCGGCCAGCGCTGGCGGACGGCAATGTCGAAAGCAAAATCCGCCAAGGCGTGACGTTCGATGTTATCGGCGAAAGCTCGACAGTGGCGCCGCTCAAGCGGCGCGGTCCTTGAGGAATACAAAGAAGAAGCGAAGCGTCGGGACGGAGTCGATGTCGATTGGACGACACTGGACGGATACTTCCGGCGGCTCAATAAAAAAGGCGTGTCGATGAACATCGCTTCCAGCGTTTCGCCGCAACAAGTGCGCAAAGTTGTCGTCGGCTTCGACGACCGTCCGGCAACTCCGGCCGAGATTGAGAAAATGAAACAGCTCGTCGCTCAGGCGATGGAAGAAGGCGCGGTGAATCTTTCGACGGCCTTTACCGGCGGCGGCTATAAGTACGCCGATGAAATGATTGCGATGGCGAAAGTCGTGGCGAGTTATGGCGGTTACTACGGCAGCCACATCGGCGGCGAAGGCGAGCAAATCAACGAGGAGTTGGACAAAGCGATCCGCATCGCCGAAGAGACCGGCATTCCGGTGCACATTTATCACATCAAAGTCCGCGGCAAGAATAATTTCGGCAAGGTCAAAGACATCATCAAGAAGATCGACGCGGCGCGGGCGCGCGGCTTGGATATTACCGCGAACCAGTATCCGTATACGGCCATGCAGCATCCCTGGTCGCGGTTGTTTCCCACGCTGGGTGCAAAATATGCCGCGCAAAGACGCGATCGCGAAACTCAAGGATCGAGCGTTTCGCGACAAGATCAAAGCAGACCCGGAGTTTGCCGAATATGTTAGCGAGCACGGCGGTTGGGAAGGCATCGTCGGAACCGTTTTCGCCAAGCCTGCAGAATAAACAATTTGAGGGCAAGACGATTCTGGCGATGGCCAAACTGCGCAACCAGGCAGATCCCGCCGAGACTTGTTTTGACCTGATCGTCGAGGAAGGCGTGTTTATCAACGGCGTGCATCACACCATGTCGGAAGAGGACGTTAAGTTCGTCATGCAGGTGCCGTGGGTCTCGATCGCGTCCGATGGCAGCGCGCTCAACCTGAAGGAGCCGGGCAAACCGCACCCGCGCAGCTACGGCACCAATGTGCGCGTGCTCGGGAAATATGTTCGTGAGGAAAAAGTTCTGACCCTCGAGGACGCGGTGCGCAAGATGACTTCCTTGCCGGCGCAAACGCTCAAGCTGAAAGATCGCGGACTGCTAAAAGAAGGTTATTGGGGCGACGTCGTGGTTTTCGATGCGAATACCGTGTCCGATCCGGCTTCCTATGAGAATCCTCAGCAATACGCCAAGGGGGTTCCGTTCGTACTGGTTAACGGCGCCGTTGTGATTGACAACGGCAATCATACCGGCGCGCGACCCGGCAAGGTTATTTACGGACCGGGAAAAAATGGCGCCGGCAAGCGAGCCGGCGGCAGTGTCTCCTAGACTAGGCTGCTGAAAAAAGCACCGTTCACCCTTCGAGGGCCTCAGGATGAACGGTGCGGAGCCTAAAATCGTTGAGCATTTTCCGTTCTGCTGAGCCTGCCGAAGCATGAACCGTGTCGAATCACTCCGAACTTTTTCATCAACCTGAGTTTAGATTGGCGGATCATCCTCGATCAAAAAATAGAGTTGAACCGCGGGCACGCTTCGGGCCGACTTACGTCGTCACGAAGATTTCTTCTCGGTTCCTACAGCGGGACTTGATTCCTTGCGCCACCGCCAGCCGCGCATTCCGAGCCCGAGGAACATTAGGCCGGTCATCAACCAACCCGTCGCGAACTTTAGCTCCGGATTGGTGAGGATATTGTCATGCGTCAACACATCGAACCAGGCGAAGACAGCGCCGCCGAGAAATACCATCGCGAAGAAGAGAATCGTGGAACGGACGATGGGCTTCATACTGAGATCGGTGGTTGTTGTTCAATTAGAACGGTGCGCTGCTAGGGTTTCGTTAGTGCTTCCCGGAATGGAGATGGAGAAAGATTCCTCGCTTTCGCTCGGAATGACAACAAGGTGTGTGTCATCTCGAACCCTTCGATGCGGACTCAGGGTAAACTCCGTGAGAGATCTTTCTTCAGGTGAACCGTTTCCTGCGGGGCGTATATTTATACGCCCCTACTCGGATAGCTTTTTTACCCGCTCGATGACTTCCTTCGGTTGATTCATCACGTCACGAATCTGCGTCTCGACTTCGGCGCCGGGCAGGGTTTCGAGATCGAGTTTGCTCTTTTTCGCCTCTTCGACAACTTCCGCTTCCTTGAACGTTTTCAGATAGGCGTCGCGTAAAAGTTTGATACGGTCCGCAGGAATGCCGGGTGTGGCGATCATCGGTCGCCCCAGGGTTGCCGAGACCAGCATGACCTTGGCGACGTTGCGGCCCAGAGCCGGAGTTTTCTTTTTGTCCATGAGGTCGACCAGCGTCGGCGCGTCGGCGATGCGTGGATCCTTCTTCGCGCCGGTTTGAACCAGGTGGCGATCGAAACCTGTCTTGTGCCAGGTGAAATATGGCTCGCGCGCAAAGTGGGTCGTGATGCCGGTGCCGCGGCAGTGAATCTCGCCTTTTTCGATCGCCAGGTCGATTTCGACGCCGCCTGGATAACCGCGCACTTCCTGGAATTTTATCCCGAGGGTCTCTTCCAAGATGGTCGTCATAATGGTCGTCAGATCCGAAGTCCCCGTCGAGCCGCATTTGGGCGCTTCTTTTGAATTGACTACGTCTTCGAGGGATTTCCACGGCGCCTCTGCTCTCGAGTAGAGCACGAGGTCGCGCTGGTCGATGCTGCCGATCCAGGCGAGTTTATTGACATCGAAGGTCGCTTCTTTACGCCCGAGCATTTGGTCAAGATAAATGCCGCTGCCCGGCATGCCCAACGTCAAGCCGTCGGGCTTGACGTTGCCGTAAACATAATTCGTCGCGCTCAATGAGCCGGCGCCCGGCATATTTTGCACGATGATGTTGGGATTCCCGGGAATATGTTTGCCCATGTGGCGGGCGAGAATGCGCGCATACTGGTCATAGAGACCGCCGGAGGTGAAGCCGACGATGATCCGAATGGTTTTGTCTTTGTAGAAGGGCGTCGATTGGGCGCGGGCCACCGTCGCTATTGAAAGAGCGAACACCGAGACCAGGCTGATGAGGGTTACAAAAAATTTGAGACGGTTGAGAAATCGTAGCATCGTCATCGAAACCTCCGTGATTTTAAGCGCGACATCCGCTTATACGGCAAATTTGCGACGCACTGCAATCATTGACTTGGCGCCAGCTTTTTTGCAGCTTCAAGAGGCGCCGAGTACGCGGAGCGTATGGCCTGCCAAGAATCTCTCCGAACTCTGCGATCTCCGCGCCTCTGCGGTGCAATTGCGGCTCTGACCGTGAAGATGAATCTGGCGAAAGCTCTGGACGTGGTCATGATTTCTGCCGGGGCTTTTATGATGGGCAGCGATCAGGGACAGGAAAACGAACAGCCGATTCATCGTGTATGGCTGGACGACTTCGCTATCGGCAGATATCCGGTGACGAACCAGGACTACTCGGTTTTTCTTTCCCAATCGGGCCAACCGCCACCGCCTTTTTGGTCCGACTCGAAATTCTCTGCTCCCGAGCAACCGGTAGTGGGCGTGACGTGGGATGAGGCCGTGGCATTTTGCCTTTGGTTATCGGAGCGAAGCGGAAGACCATTTCGCTTGCCCACCGAGGCCGAGTGGGAACGGGCCGCGCGAGGCGGACGTCGATGGAACGCGAGTCTACCCGTGGGGCAATCGACGCGCCGTGGGAAAAGCAGTTTGTAGGCTGCGATCCAGTGACACGGTGGTCCAGCGCGGGTGGGCATCAATGAGCCCAACGGTTTCGGGCTCTATGATATGAGCGAGGGCGTGCACGAGTGGTGCAGCGATTACTACGGTTACAACTATTATCATTCGTCGCCGGAGCGAAATCCCCAGGGTCCGCCGTCCGGGCAGCGCCGATCTTCGCGCGGCGGATCTTGGCGTCATAAGATCAAGTTCAGCCGCTGCGCCGCGCGCAGCTCGCTGCCGCCGAGCTTCAAATACGCTGACTATGGTTTTCGCGTGGCGGTGACAATTCGGATAAACGAACGTTCAAATGCGTTCAAGCCGTTCAAAACGTTCAAGGATCTATGGTAATAGACTTCCAACCGTGACCACGTGTCATTCTGAGGCGCAGCCGAAGAATCTCTCTCGGCGCAACCCTTCCCGCTTTGACCCACTCAGGGATTTCCTGAGTGGGCATTTTTCGTTTGACCGAAGGTGTCGCGAACGCTAAAGGCTCGTGCTGGCGCTGGCCCGGCGATTTCCGTTCGGAAAGGAGTTTTGCCATGATAATTCGGAAGCTCACAAAAGTCCTCTTGGCCTGCGCGATTGTTTTCGCTCGGCGCAGTCACGCCGTCCTTTGCCATCGACAATCTTCGTGTCGCCTATCCGTCGATGAACACCTCGGTATTTGCGCTGATCATTGCCCAGAAGGAAGGTTACTTTAAGGAGGAAGGGCTCAACGTCGAGTTGCTCAGCATTCGCGGCGAGATCGCGATCCGCACCACCTTGTCCGGCGACGTTGACTTCTTCACCAACGCCGGCAGCGCGTTGGCGGCAGCGGTTAGAAGCGTTCCGGTTCGGCTCATCACGGTATTTCAGGATAAGCCGGGCTGGGATTTGATCTCGACCCCCGACATCAAGTCAGTATCCCAATTGCGCGGCAAAAACATCGCGGTCATGTCGCCCGAAGGCTCTCTCGCCGTGGTGGCGCGCGAGATCTTGCGCAAAAACGGTCTCGATCCGACCAAGGATGTCAATCTGGTTACGATGGGTGGTGACGAGGTTCGCTTCCCGGCGTTGCAGACCAAGGCGATTTCCGCAACGCTGTTCAACACGGCGATGAGCCTGCGCGCTCAGAAAGACGGATTTACCAAGCTTGCCAACGCGAGCGACTACGCCAATCTGGTCGAAGGCGGTCTGGCGACGTCCGTGGACAAGATCCAGCAGGGCCCGGAAAAAATTCTTCGCTTCGTGCGCGGCGCGTTGAAGGGCTTGAGTTACTTCGTCGCCAAACGCGAACCGGCGATCAAAACCATGATGGACAACTTGCGCATGCAGGACCGGGAGTTGGTGAGCGCAATCTACGATATCCAAACCCGTTTGGTGCTCAAGGAAGGATTCAGCGACGACAAAGCATTGCAGTCGATGATTGAGGATATGAAGCGAACGACCAAGGTGCAGCGCGATATCAAAGTCGCGGATATCTTCGATCTGAGCTTCGTCAAAAAAGCAGATGCCGACCTTAAAGCGAGCGGCTGGAAACCGTAGGGGTTTATGGTTTTCGCGGCGTCATGCCGGTGAAAGCCGGCATCCGAGAGGGGCGTATATCATACGCCCCTACAAGACTGCTCGATTCCCGCCACGCGCGAGCATGAGCCTGTTCAACGACTTCGCCCACAAACTATTTGGCCGCTGGCATGAACGCCGGGTCGACGAAAGTTTCCCACGGCTTTCGTTCCGGAATCATGTTATCTGCGGCGAGCAGGCGAA
Organism: uncultured delta proteobacterium; assembly: GCA_963811315.1. GTDB lineage: Bacteria > Desulfobacterota > Binatia > UBA9968 > UBA9968 > DP-20. The sequence goes on along the minus strand of CAWERH010000084.1, from coordinate 19,600 downwards.
TCATCTCAGCCAAACCTGGACCGTCGATAATGCCCTCGCCGCGAAAGGCTTTGTTGTCGGGAATCATGAATTTGTAAGTTTGCGCCGCGATCGCTTCGTCGACCTTCAGTTTTTGCACCAGGAGTTCGATGGCGGCTTTCTCATTGGCCGGGTCGTTTACCCAGCGCATTCCCTGCCCGATCGCTCGGATAAAGCGGGTAAATAACTGCCGGTTTTGCGCCAGCGATTTGTTCGAGGCGAAAAAGCCGGTGTACTGCAAATTTTTGATCTCGTCCGAATAATTGAGCAAGACTTTGCGGCCGGCTTCGATGGACTTGAAATTGATACGGCGGCGCTTCGGCCAGGGAAGCGGCAACCTGACCGGACGCCACGGCTTGAAACCTTTCCGGGCTGCCGCCGACGAACAGCAGCGTGTAGGCCGATGGCGGCACGCCGCGCCGCTGCATCACGTCTTTGAAGATGGTCGTGGTAATGCTCGCTATCGAAGCGCCGGCGATCTTTTGTCCCTTTGAGGTCAGTCAGAGTTTTAAATTGCGGATTGCCGATCACTTGATACGGATAGCCGTAATTGGAACCGCCGATGATCTTGATTTCCGCGCCGCGGGCGGCGGCGATCAGACCGAAATGCGATCCTGAGCGAGCGATATCCACGGCCCCTGCGATCAGCGCTTTGACGACCAAATCCGGCGTCATGTAATTGACTTCAACTTCGAGATTTTCCTTGGCGAAAAATCCTTTTTCTTTGGCGACGACGTGATCGATTTCGAAGGCCGTCGGGTTGGTCGAGCTGAGCATGAGTTTGTCGGCGGCGCGAGAGCGCGCTTGAGGCGCCGAACAAAAACGCCGCCGTCACTAAGGTCTCGCAGAGTCTTTGAGTCTTCATTGTGTGTCCTCCCATGCGATTGATTAGCGGTAAAGTGCGTCGATGAAACCGCTGCTGTCGAGTTGTCTGACAAAACGGTCGTCGAAAAATTTGGCCGGATCCTGGTCTTTGGCCTTGGGATTGCGCTCGGCGAGCTCGTCGACGATGGAGCGCACCGCTTCGGTGGTCGTCAGCGGCACCTTCATCAGGTACTTCGAGATCTGCACGTCGTAAGTTTCGTTGAGCAACTCCGTTTCATCGGTGCGCAGATACTTGCGCAAAACTTTCATCGTGAAAGGGCGGTCCTTTTTCATCAAGGCGATGGCCTCGATCAAGGCCGAGAGGTAACGCCTGACCAACTCGGGATCGTTGCGGATCAGTTCGGTGCGCGTCGAAGTCCCGGTCGAAGCGTAGGGGATATTCAAGGCCGGTACGTGGAGCAGCAGTCGGTTGCCGACTTTCATCGCCTTGGTGCTTGCCGGATAGCCGAGTATGCCCGAGTGCACGCGGCCGCCTTGCATGGCGCTGACAATCCAGTCGCCCGAGCCGACTTCGACGATCGCCACGTCCCGTCCGGCTTCCATGCCGAAGTGTCGCAGGGCCAATCGAGCGCCCGTGTGAAGCGAAGTACCGAAGCGGCTGATGCCGAGGTTCTTGCCGCGTAGTTGCTCCGGCTTCTCGATCTCCGGCCGCGCAATCAAATTTTGCAATAGCGTGCCGACGGTGGTGGCGATGATTTTCACATCGGCGCCACCGACCGCCGCGCCGGCCGTGGTCCCGCCGGCGATTTGAACAAAGTCGACTTCGCGGGCGATCAGCGTATTCATCCCCTGGAGCCCGCTCGGCATGGCGATGACTTCGACCTGAAAGCCGTACTTTGCGAAGATGCCCGCTTCGTGCGCCGCCCAGGGCGGGGACATACCGCCGGAGATCGCAGTCACCGCGACGCGGAGTTTGCGCAGCGGTTCCGCTGCCGTGGAGTCGCTTGCAGGAATCGTCAAGGCGATCAGACACAGGATCAAAACTGTCGTGCGTTTCACCATGGGCAACCTCGCGATTCGAGCGACAGATATCCCGCGGCCATGAAGCAGTCAAGAAATTTGTTGGCGGTGAAGAGGGCCGACACATAGGTCGGCCCCTACGTAACATGCCGGTTATTGCGAGGTTCATGTCTCCTCGTATTCCTTCAACGCCTCCGGGCGCGGCTCCAAACCGAGTCCCGGCGTATCCGGCAAAGTCACCCAGCCGTGGTCCGGCGCGGGCGGTTCTTTGTAGATCTTGTCGCCGACGCCCCACATCTCGAAATGAAATTCGACGCGCCAGCCGTTGGCCATCGCCGCTTGCAAGTGCATGTTGTGATGCGGCCAGCCGCCGCCGTTGGCGATCGGCAGATTGAAGGCTTGCGCCAACGCGGCGACTTTCACTGCTTCGGTATAACCGCCGACGGAGCAGACGTTGGGCTGAGCGATATCGACGGCATGGTTGGCGATCAGCTCGCGGTGGCGGAAGCGGTGTCCTTCGTTTTGTCCGGCGGCGAGGGGAATTCGAGGTGTGACGGCGCAAGTCGGCGAGCAGCGCGGCGTCGTTTTGATAGACCGGCTCTTCGAACCAGGTGATGCCATAGGGCTCGACGAGTTTGCACAGCTCCAGGGCGCGGTTGAACGAGAACAGATAATTCGCGTCGATCATCAGCTCGGCGTCCGTCGCCAATGGCGGCGCGCACAGCGCGCACTCGCTCGGCGTCGACCCGGGGATTTTCCGGATCGACGGCGACGACCATCTTGAGGCGCTTCTCGCCCTGGGCGACAAGCTGCTTGGCGACCTCGACCAGTTGTTCTATGGTGTATTGCTTCAGACCGAAGGTGACGTAGGACTGCACCGGATTTTGCGCGCCGCCGAGCAGGCGCCAAACCGGTTCCTTATAAAATTTTCCTTTGATGTCCCAGAGCGCGATGTCGATGGCGCTCACCGCCGAGCTCCACATGCCGGTTTGCCCGCGCGGATTGAATTGTTTGTAGAGCTGGTGCCAGACGCGCTCGGTTTCGAGAGGATTTTTGCCGCGCAAAAAGGGCGCGAGTTCGCGATTGATGAATTCCTTCATGCCGAAGCGCTGCGCGCCGCGCGTGAGACCATAGCCGGTCACTCCCTGGTCGGTTTCGACGCTGGCAAACAAGATCGCGGTGACGATTTTTTCTTTGAGCAGCGGCACTTCAACCGGCACCCGGTGCAGCGTGGCTTTGACGTCGGTAATCTTCAGAATCCACCTCCCATATCCAGGCGATGTCAGTTAGCCTGGATCGCCGCGGCAAGTCAAATCATTTGCCGGCGATTGCGCTGCTTGCTCGGATGCAAAATTCTTATTGACGTTGGTCGCCAACCGGACTATGGGAGCATTCATCTTGACCGCCGAGGGGAGCTCGTTATGTGGCCAGCCGTAGTGATTTTTCTTGTCGGTTTTTTCGCCGGCGTTTCGCCCGCGGTGAGCCAGCCCGTGCGCGGCGCGTTTCCGTCGCCGAGCATCCAAATCCTGCCGATGATGGTCGGCGCCGAGCGGGGATTTTACAAGCGCGAAGGTTTGGACATGGAACTGATTTTCGTCCGCGGCGCATCCACCGCGGTGCAGGCGCTGCTGGCCAATCAGATTCAATTCATTTTCTCCGTGGGGCCGCAGATGCCCGCGGTTTGGGAAGGCAACGATATCATGCTGCTGGCGCAGCAGGTCGGCAGGCCGACGTTTTCTCTGGTAGTGACGCCCGACATTCAAAAGATAGCCGACCTCAAAGGGAAGAAAATCGGGGTGACTTTCGGCGGCTCGACCGCGGCGGGCACCAAAGCGCTGTTGGAATTGAACAAGATCAATCCCGACAAAGACGTCGAATATATCAGTCTGCCGGGAAACGAACCGAAGATCGCCGCGATGAAGCAAGGCATTATCTCCGCCGCTTTGTTGGCGCCGCCCGCGGATTATCTAGCGATGAAAGCCGGGATGAAGCGGCTGCTGAGCCTCGCCGACGTTTTCAAAGACACGGCGTTTACCGGACTGGCGGCGACTGCAAGAACGATCAAAGAAAATCCCCAGATGGTGAAACGGATGGTGCGCGCGATCGTGCGCTCGGTAATTCACACCCGCGATAATCCAGAAGACGCTTTGCAGGTGGCGATGAAGCGGCTCGGCATGGAGCGCGACGCAGCTCAGGATGCCTACCAGATGATCCGTGAAGCGCTGGTGCCGGTGCCGACCGAAAAAGGTGTGGAACTGATGGCGCAATGGCAGGCAATTGCCTTGAATACGAAACCCAAGCGCAAACCCAGCGAGTATATGGACCTGCGTTTTGTCAACGAAGTCATGGTGGAGCTTGGACAAAAATGACCATCGCTTGTAAACAGTCTTCCAGGCGTGCACTTGGCGCGCCCATTGACATGCAGCCGACCGGGACCTAGCCTTTTACCAGTATGAAATACGCAAAACGCTTTATAGCTTATTCGTTACTTGCTCTATTGGCGGCTTGTGCGGCGATCGGCACCGGCAGCGATTTCGCGGCGGGCCGGCGCGCACTATTGGGCAACGATCCGGAGACCGCGCTGGGCTATTTTCTTGCCGCAGCCCAGCGCGATCCGAACTATGTCTTTATCGGTTCTAATTTCAAGCAAGGGATTTGGAGCTACGTCGGGCGCACGCAATACCTGACGAAACGATACAAGGAAGCGCGCGAGTCTCTCGATCGCGCTCTTTCCCAAGACCCAAACGAGTACATGGCGCAGCTTTATCGTGGTCTGACCTTGGCGCGCTCGGGCGATTTGTCCGGCGGCGTCAAAGATATTCAGGCCGCCATGAAGGGGATTTTTGATTTTCTGGAGTACATGGAACGGGCCAGACCCTTTTACGCCATCTGGGATCCGCTGCGCGCAATGCGCAAGTCCATCGACAATGATCTCAAGAAAATCGATGGCAAGGACTTCAACCCCGAGGAACTCATGGCGAATGCTGAATGGCTGGGAAAAACCATGGAAAATGAAATCGATCGAGTGCGCCAAGACGAACGCCGGCAATTCGAGCGCGACTTCGACCGCAGAGGCGGGTCGTCGCTCGGGGTTGGCATCGGCTTTTGATAACCGGTTGAGGTTCGCTGCGCGCTAGTGTCCTGTCCCGGAAGTTCGACGAATAAGTTGATCACCCTAGCTGTCATACCGGCGGAAGCCGGTATCTAGATGCCTTTGAAATTTCTGGATTCCGGGTCGCGCTAGCTATCGCCAGCTTGCCCGGAATGACGATCGATTTATGTTGCGAATTTCTGAGCCAGGACACTAGTTCTTCGTCAAGCTTTCGCTGCCAAAAGTTTTCCCCACCCCTGAACCGGCGGGATGATACCGGGACGGACCAGGTCGTTCCACACCTCGGCGCTCATGTTGGTAAAAGCGGGCTTACCGAACTCCTCTTCGATGGCCGGGATCACATGAAGGGCCATCGCTGCGCCGCCAGGCACCGAGATCGCTTCGGCCTCAGGCCAGGTTTTTGCGGCCTCGCGGCCGACATCGAGCGCCATTTCCAAGCCTTGCTCCAGAGTCATGGCAAAAGAATCCGACGCCCATTGATTGCGCTTGGTGATGCCGACGACTTTGATGCCGCCCTCGGCGAGATAACGAACGATCGCGTTGTTGACCGGGTCCGCCCAGCGGCTGCCGACGGCGAGTTTGGTGCAGCCGAGGTGTTTCAGCGCGGCGATCAATGCTTCCAGCGGCGCGTCGGCGGGGATGCCGGTTTTTTCTTTTGTCTGGCTTAGCAATTCAAGACACGCGGACGGGTCAACATGGCCGAGATCGGCGCGCCGCTGAAGATGATGTGATCGACTTTTTCTTTGACCAGCCGCTCGACGCAGGTCCAGTAATTTTTGATCGCTTTTTCGACGCCCTCTTCCGTATAGTTTTCCAGTCCGAGTCCAGTGGAGATTTCCATGAAGTCGAGTGGCAAGAGGCGGTAAAGCTGGTAGCTTCGGCCGCGAGATACCGCTTCATTGGCGCGCGGTTGAATCTGTCCGTAGCGGAAGCGCGGCATTATTTTTTTTACGTAGTCAGTCATAGGTATCTCCGATCTTTTGGTTATAGCCCGATTGCCGAGCAAATTGTCACACAACTTCTGATGTTAGGAGACGATCTCCTTATAAGTAGGAGTCGTACGGGGTGTCAATAAAAAAAGATTGCACGATTAAAATTTTACTGAACGTCGAATCTAACGGTAAGCGGCCGACTACTTTCCCCAGAGCGAGGCGAAAAATCCCTCCTTCACCAACTCCTGCACCAGGCTATTGTCGTAGAATTGCTCGGGCTTCGCGAGTTTGGCCTTGGGATTTTTCTTGCCGACCTCATCCAAGGTCGCCTGGAATGCTTCGCGCTTGACCAGTGGGATCTTCTCAACGAAGTCGTAGGCGTATTGCATAGTCCCTTCGAGCATCGCGGGATCCGTGACTTTGGTGTAGCGGGACACGATAGCTTTTGCCTCCTCTTTGCGGGTATGCATGAAATGAACTGCTCGTCCGTAAGCGCGCACAAAGGCTTTTGCCTGAGCTCTGCGCTCGCGCATGAATTTTCCCGTAGTCGTGAGGCCCTGATGGACAAAGGGAATCTCCTCCTTGGCTAGATTCGCGAGCACTTTCATCCCGCTTTGTTGAGCCACCAGCCCCATCGGATAGGACATCGCCGCCGCATAGATAGATTTTTTCGAGAGAGCTGCGGCCAGTTCCGGCAGCCCGCCGATCTGGATGATCGGTACATCCCGAATCGGTTCGAGGCCATATTTTTTGAGAAACATTTGTATGCCAAAGTCCGTTGTGGCGCCAAAGCGACTCACTCCGACAGGTTTACCTCTCAGGTCCGAAACGCTCTTGATCTCAGGCGCCGCTATAACATAGAGGGCGACGAAATTGACGATCGCGCCTGTCGCCACGAGATCGCCACCCTGAAGGCCGGTATCAACTATGGCCTGGCTGTTGGTGGTAGAGATCGCAACTTCACCGGCCAGCATCGCTTGCGCCATCGTTGATGAGGCGGAGATGTAAATGAGATTGGCATCCAACCCTTCCTGCTTGAAGTAGCCGGCATCTTTGATGACCCAGAAAGGGGATTGTATCGCTGTCACTCCGGAGTAACCGACCATCAACTTTTGCGCCGACGCGGCGATAGGAAGAGCGAAAATCCCGACCAGGCAAAGGAGAATGTATTTGCGAGCGACGGGATCCTTCATAACGTCCTCCCGAAATGTCCATCGAGGATTCGCGCACCGTAGCCTACTTAGTACGCTCTACAGGAAGCGGTCAAGGGAGGATGCGCGTGTCCGAGCCGGCGATGCTGTCGCCTACGGGCGCGTGCGAGGATCGTAAGATTTCGCCGTTGACGGGTGGCGCCGCGCTGTATTAAACGAGACTTTCTTGGCAATAGTTTCGCCATCGGGGTTTTGTCGCAGCGGCCAATTCGGTGGATTTCCTTTTGGCCATTTCATTGGCGAGTAAAAATATCCAACTTGGCAAATCCGTATTCGTCGTAACAGGAGGCGATCATGGCCCGAGTCACGGGAAGTCATCTGATCTGTAAAGCGCTCAAGCTCGAAGGCGTAAGAAATATATTCGCCTTGGCCGGCGATCATATCCTGCCGGTCCTCGACGTGATGGCGGATCAGGATTTCAAAATCTACGACACGCGCCATGAGCAGGCGGCGGTGCACATGGCGGATGCGTGGAGCCGGATCACCGAGCAGCCCGGCGTATGCATGTACACCACTCCGGGGTTTGCCAATGCGATTCCCGGCCTCACCAACGCCATGCACACTGAAGGCCCGGTGATTTCCATCGCCGGCTGCGCCGACTCCCATGACTTGGGGCGCGGCGCGCAGCAAGAGATCGATCAAGTCCATATGGCCGCGCCGGTCACCAAGGGCTCGTTCATGGTCGATGGTATTCGAAGAATCCCGGAGTTTATCGCGCGCGCCATGCGCCTGGCGTTCAGCGGCCGGCGCGGGCCGGTGCACTTGACGATTCCCATCGACATCCAGGAGCAGAGTGTTGAAGAGAATGAGGTTGTGTTCACTCATCCGGATGGCTACCGTCCCAATGCGCCGGTGCTGACCGATCTTGAGCTCGTGCGCAAGGCCATCGCTCTTTTACGTGCGGCGCAAAGACCGTTGATCATCGCCGGCAGCGCCGCCGGTTACACGCTTTCGGGTGCGGCCATGCAGCGCTTCGCCGAAACCACCCGCCTGCCGATCGTGACGGAAGAACAGTCGCGCGGCTTGATTGCCGATGATCACCCCTATGCCTTCGGGTATTTCGAGCGCGGTTTGAATCGCGCCGCGGCGAAAGTTCGCGAAGCCGACGTGGTCGTGCTCCTGGGCCGCAAACAAGACTTTACCATCGGCTTTTGCCGGCCGCCGCATGTCGCCGCCGATGCTAAGATCATCCAGATCGATCCTTCGCCATTAGAGATCGGCCGCAACCGCGGCGTCGACGTCGGCATGATCGGCGATGTCACGGGTATCCTGGAGCAGATGACGAAGGAGGCGGCCAATTATCAATGGACAGACCTCGCCTGGCTTGAAGAGCTTCGCGCCGCGCGTTCGGCCCAGGCGGAGTGGGCGGAAAATTTGGCTCGGCCGGACACGCCGATGCACGGTCTGTTCGTGCACAAGACGCTCAAATCGATCCTCCGTCCCGACGACTGCCTGGTCTTCGATGGCGGTGACTTCTGTCACTTCGGCAGGGCCTATTTACCGGCGCTAAAACCGAAGCGTTGGTTCAACGTGTCGAGTCTCGGGATGCTAGGTTCTTCGTTGCCGACGGCGCTGGCGGCGAAAGTAGCTTACCCGGATGCGCGCGTGTTCATGCTCAGCGGCGACGGCGCGTTTGGTTTTAACGGAATGGAATTTGACACCGCAGTGCGCCACAAACTCAATATCGTGGCCATAGTCGGCAACGATTCGGCCTGGGGCATCGACCGGCAAATTCAGCTGGGTCTTTATGGCCGCCCAGTCGCAACCGACTTGCTGCAAACTCGCTACGACCAGATGGTGCAGGGACTGGGAGGCCACGGCGAGTTTGTCGAACGTCCAGAGGATCTGGAGCCGGCTCTGCAGCGGGCATTGGCTTCCGGCAAACCTGCGCTGCTAAACGTCACCGTGCAGCGGGCGATCAGCCCGCGTGCTGAAGCCGCCATCGGCAGGCGCAAGGCGGTGGCGCAGAAGTAGACTGAGCTCGGCTATTTTATCGGCCCAGGTTGCAATGCCGGCGGCTGCGAAAGTTTCGCACGGGTCTCTGAGCGACCCTCAGCGCGGCTGGCGCTCATTGCTTGCCGATCCCGAAGATCTCATTATAGAGCTTGGTGAATTCTTTGAAGTTCGGTCCGACGATCTCGGGTTTTACCACCAGATATTTATCGACTCGGAGTTGGGGAAAGCGCTCTTTCAATCCCGTACGCGTTGGCGTGCGGCCGAACTTTTCGGCAAAAAATTTCATGCCGCCGTCCGCGGCTAAGGCCCAGTCGATGAAGAGTGCCGCGGCGTGAGGGTGCGGCGAACTCTTGGTCAAAAGAAGGTAAGCCGGGTTGGACAATACCGGATCGAAAAGCACGGTCTCCACCGGCGCGCCTTCATCTTTCAATTGCAGGGGCCGATAGCCGTAGAGCCATGGCGCCATCTGGATCTCTCCGGCGCCGACGAGATTGGCCTGCTGCGTGTGTCCGGAAACCATTCGAGGATCGAGCTTGGCGAGGTTCCTAAAATAGTTTAGCGCTTTCTCTTTTCCCCAATGGAGCAACAGCGCTCCGAACAGATCCTGATCGGCGGGATCGAGCGAGAAGCGACCTTTCCATTTTGGATTGAGCAATTCCTCGTAGCTCTTGGGCGCCTCCGCCGGCTTGATATGTTGCGTGTTAAAACCGAGAGCGAGAACGAAATGATAATGGGCGGTCCAAAATCCTTTCTCGTCCATGAAGTCTTTGGGAATTCCTTCGCGGCTGGGCGATAAATAGGAATCGATGCGTCCCGTTTCTGATAGCGTGTGCGCCTCGCCGGCGGAGATGTCGATGACGTCGGCCAGGGTTTGTCCGGCGCGCGCCTCGGTGGCGAACTTGTTGAACACCCCGGTGGCATTGGCCCGATAGTGCTCCGCCTTGATGAACGGATAGCGCTTTTGAAACTCTTCGAGCAGCGGCTGGAGCTGGTCGACGGCGGTAAAACTGTACACGACGAGCCGGCCTTCTTTTTTTGCGCCCTCGCCGAGCTTCTGTTCCCGATCCTTGCCCCGCAGCCCCTCGTATTGCTTGAGCGGCGAAGCCGCGCTTTGGGCCAGAGCTGAGAGATGGAAATGCCAGGACAAGACACCGAAGCAATGAAAACCGAAACCCGTAGCACCTTGCGGTTCATATCACCTCCATGATTGGTTTCGATGCCTTGACAATCGCGCCGCTAGCGTAGGAAAAGATTCGCTCATCAATCATTTCAGTCAAACGGCAAATCTCGCCGATCGGAGCGATCAAAGCCACAGAACATTACGCCGGTCAAGGAGCGATTTATGGTAAAAGCACAAGTTAAAGAATTCGTCACGGCCATCTCGCCGACTCGAACGTTGGCTGAATACATCGCAGGACTCTCTTATAGAAACATCCCGCCGGAAGTGGTGTCGCACATCAAGCTCTGCCTCATCGATTCTCTCGGCTGCGCGCTTTTTGGCTCGACGCTGCCGTGGGGGAAGATTATCACTTCGTTCACAAAGGAGATGGGAAAAGGCAAGGGAGCGCTCATCTGGGGCGATGGCGCGGAGGTTCCCAGCACGAATGCGCCGCTGGCCAATGGCACGCTGATCCACAGCTTCGAGATGGATGACCTGCACCGCGTCGGCGTCATCCACCCCGGCGCGGAAGCGATCCCTGCCGCGGATGCGTTCGTCCGTCGTGCCGGTCACGTTGACGGCAAGCGGTTTCTGACCGCAGTGGTTGCCGGTTATGAGGTCGGGTGCCGTGTGGCGATGACCGGCGGCGCCTCGCAGTTGAGACGAGGTTTTCACCCAAGCGCCACTTCCGGCACATTCGCCGCGGGAGCAGCCGCGGCTAAAATGCTCCGGCTCAATCCTCTCAAAACGCTCCATGCCTTGGGCATCGCCGGCACTCAAGCGGCGGGACTCATGGCGGCTCAGCACGCTTCGATGGTGAAGCGAATGCACCCCGGCCGGTCCGCCCAGGCGGGCGTCTATGGCGCGCTGCTCGCCGCCAAAGGATTCACCGGCATCGAAGATATTCTCGAAGCGCCCTACGGTGGCTTCTGCTCGACTTTCTGTGACAACCCCGATCTGTCGCACCTGACCCGAGATCTCGGAGAGCGCTTTGAGACTCTCAACGTCGGCTGCAAACCTTATCCCTGCTGCGGCAGCAATCACACGTCCATTGATGCACTCAAGAAAATTCTCCGCGATCACCCCGAGGTGCGCGCCGAGAACGTGGACAAGATCCGCATTCGAACCACTCGCGCCACCAAGCTTCATGTCGGCTGGCCCTACGCGCCCAAGAGCATGACTACGGCGCAGATGAATCTCCCGTTCTGCGTCGCCATTTTGCTGCATGACCGCGACTTTTTTGTCGATCAGATTACCGAGAAGTCGATTCGCAGCGAAGCGGTGGTGAAAACGACAAAAAAAATCGAAGTGCTCGAGGATCCTGAGCTGGAAGCGCTGGGCGACGAAGGGCGTCATGGGGTCAAATTGGAGGTCCAGTTGCAGGACGGCCGAAGCTACAGCGAGAAAGTGCTTCATGCGAAGGGCAGCGACAAGCATCCCATGACGCGGGAGGAGGCGCTGCAAAAATTCCGTCTGCTGGCTTCCCGCGTGCTGTCGCGCACTCGTGTCGAGCAGATGGAAGATACTCTGCTCAATCTGGAGAAGCTCGATGACGCAAGAAAAATCGCCAAGCTGCTCACGCCGTGATTGACGAACGCGCGACGTTAGTTGCCTTCGCCTATAGGGGCGACCGGCCGGTGCGTTACACAAGTCGATCGTCATTCCGGGCAAGCTGGCGATAGCTAGCGCGACCCGGAATCCAGGAATTTCAAATACCTCTGGATACCGCCTTTCGCCGGTATGACGGCAAAGAGGCGCACGAGAGATTTAACGAACTTCGGATAGACGCCACTAGAAATAGCCGTAAAAACTAAACGTTCAATTTCAGCAGTTGAATAACGTTCTCGCCGAGAATTTTATCTTTCTCGCGCTTTGGGATCGGCATCGCCTCGATACTCGGCACGGCGCCGGGGAGGTCGCCGATGATCAAAGGGAAGTCGCTGCCGAGCACCATGCGGCCGGCGCCGTAAAACTGATACGCCATCATCAGCGCAGGTTGATAGAACGACACGGTATCGCAGTAGAGGTCGCGCAGATATTCCGAGGTCGGCTTCTTGGTTTTGATGCCGCAGGTGGGGTCGTTATAGCCCCGGTCGATTCTGCCTGCGAGAAAGGGGATGCCGGCGCCGAGATGGGAAACGACGAAGTTCAATTCGGGAAAGCGCTCGAGAATCCCGGCGTAGGCGAGCCGAGTCGCGGAGAGCACGATGTCGAACTCGAAACCGAGAATGATTGCGAGACGCCATTCCTGCATTACCTGTGCGCCCAACGGCGTAGTCGGATGAATGAAGATCGGCACGCCGAGCTGCTGGGCGCGCTCGTACACCGGAATGAGGAAGTCGGAATCGAGCATCTTGCCGGCGACGTTGGTGAGCACGCACATGCCTTTGAGGCCAAGATCTAAGATGGCGCGATCGAGCTCTTTCAAAGCCAGCTTGGTATCGATCAGAGGCAACATGGCAACGCCCTGAAAATGCTTCGGATACTTCCGCACCGCTTTAGCGATGCCGTCGTTGATGATCCGGCTCATGTCAGCGCTCTCTTCGGGCTGAAAAGCGATCCACGCCCGGATGAGGCGACGAGAGGATTTGCATGTCGACGCGATTTTCTTTGATGCGGTCGACGCTGCACATCGATGTCGAAAAAATCCGGTATGATCGGCCCGGCTCTGGGCGCCCATGCTCAGGATCCACTTCTCGCCCTTGGCATTGGTCTCGATTCGCACGTCGCCTTTTGAGGCTTCGAGCTTTTTCAAGTAATCCTCGGGATAAATATGGGCGTGAAAATCGATGTTCATCGATTTATCTCCTTGGTTTCAAGTTGAGTTCTCACGAAGCGCTTCAAGAGTATCTAACCACAAAGAGCACAGTCATCGCGCGAAGCGACGAAAGAAAAAACTTTGTGACCTTTGTGCCCTCTGTGGTGAAATCCTCTTCGGCTTTCCTGCGATCATGTTACAGTCCCAGAATGCGCTCGGCGTTGCCGTGAAAGATTTTCTCCATCAGCGCGTCGGAGTAGTTCAGTTCTTTCCATTCGCGGAACAGCCGCTCGTACGGGATGCTGGGATAATCGCTGCCGAACATGATCTTGTCTTTCAGTCGGCTTTTAATGTCCCGCTTCAACGCATCGGAAAAATATTGCGGCGCCCAACCCGAAAGCTCCCACGAAACATTGCCCTTGTGCAGGGCCACGGCGATCATTTCCTCGGTCCAGGGCCAGCCCGGATGGGCGGCGACGATATTCAGATTGGGAAAGTCGGCGGCAAGCCGATCGATGGCGGCTGGATGGGCGTGGCGGATGACGGCGCCCAAGCCGCCCGGCATGCCCGCGCCCATGCCCGTCGTGCCGACGTCGATCATGACGGGAACTTTCAATTCATTGATGGTCTCCCACAGCGGATAAAAACGCCGCTCGTCGACGGAAAAATGGCCCATGATCGGATGAAAGTGAAAGCCAAAAAGCTTTAGGTCGTGGATCGCTTTTTTGGCCTCTTCGATGGCCAACTCGCCTTTCAGCGGATCGACTGCGCCCCAGGCTTGGCGAATTACGCCGTGGTTGCGATCGCGCAATTGCGCGACATATTCGTTAGTGCAAGGCGGCGAGCCGGTGACGGATTCGATATCAAAGGCAACCAGCAGCGCTTCGACGCCGGCTTGCTTAAATTCATCGATGACTTCGGATTCGTTCTTCCAAGTCCAGGCGCGGTTCCAATACTTCGCCAGCGCCTCGACGTACGGACCTTGCGATTTGATCCACGGTTCGGTGTTGGGGTAGCAATGCAGATCGATAATCTTCAAAGTTTCCCCTCTTCTTTAAGCCGCGTGGAAATTCTGTCCGTCAAATCTTTCTTGGAAACCTTGCCGAATGGCGAAAGCGGAAAATCGTCGACGATTTCCAGGCGCTCGGGCAGTTTATGCTTGGCGATCTCTTCGTTCATCAAATAGGCGGCCAGCTCGGCCAAATTCAAAGTCTTTTCGCGGCGCAGGATCGCGTAGGCGCACATGCGCTCGCCGAGCACCGGATCGGGCATCGGCACGCAGGCGACATTTTGCACCGCCGGATGGGTGAGAATGAGATTTTCGATTTCCTCGGCGCTGATTTTCTCGCCGCCGCGATTGATCAGATCCTTCTTGCGGCCTTCAACCATGTAGTTCCCCGAGGGATGACGGCGCATCAGATCGCCGGAGCGGTAAAAGCCGTCGGTGGTAAACGCTCTGGCGTTATACTCCGGCACGCCGAAGTAGCCGCGCAGCGTATACGGCCCGCGGGCGAGAAATTCGCCGACCTCGCCTTGACCGACTTCGCGGTCGTTATCGTCGACGAGCCGTACTTCGTCGTCGGGGCTGATCGGCCGGCCGACGGTTTCCATCCTGACCTCTTCGGGATCATCGAAGCGAACGAACATCAGCATGCCTTCGGCCATGCCGAAGTTTTCTTGCACGGTGACGCTCGGAATCAATTCCTTGGTGCGGCGGCGGACTTCGGGCTGAAGGCGCTGGCCGCCGCTCTGGATCACTTGCAAAGAGGAGAGATCGAATTTTCCGATCAGCGGATCGTTGATCAAACGGATCAAGAGCGCGGGGACGACGGCAACGTGGGTGACTCGATGGCGCTCGATCAGCGCAAAAATATCTTCGCTGCGCGTCGAGTTCGACAAAACAACTCGACCGCCGTGCAGAAAATATCCTTGTATGCCCGGACAGGCGAGCGGCAGATTGTGCGCCAACGGCAGCACGATCAAGAGAGTTTTGTCAGCATCCACGCCGGTGACCGCGGCTGCTATTTTTGAATTATAAATGTAGTCGTTGTGCGTGCGCGGGATGAGCTTGGGAACGCCGGTGGTGCCGCCGGAGAGTTGGAACAACGCCGGATCTTCCGGATCGATGGAAATCTTGTTCAGTTCATCCGGCGAACGTTTGCTCGGGCGGTCGATCAGTTCGTTCAACGACAAAAACCCTCGCGGCGTTTCGCCCAGGATGATTCCCAGCCTCATGCTGGCTCGGGAATTGCCGATGCGCCGGACCAGGTCGCAGTAGTCGAAGTCTTTGGCCCGGTCCAGCGTGACGCAGGCGACGGCGTCGGCGAGTTCGACGAACTGGCTCATTTCTCGATAGCGGTGCGTTGGCAGCGCCATGATCGGGATGCAACCGATTTTCTGTAAAGCAAAGTATAGGTAAACGAACTCGACGACGTTGGGGAGCTGCACGACCACGCGGTCAAGCGGCTTGAGCCCGGCGTCGAGTAGATTCAACGCGAGCCGTGTTGCGCGTTCGTTGAGTTGCGCATAAGTGACCGACCGGTCGCGGTCGATGACCGCGATCCGATCGGCGTGGTGCGCGAAGAGTTCATCAAATGTTTCGCGCAAGGTGCGATCTTCCCAATAGCCCTTGGCGCGATAGCGCGCAGCGAACTCGGCAGGGAATCGTACTACGCCGTCAAGCATTCCTTCTGCCTCAGGACGGCGAGGACTGAGTAACGAGGACTTGAGCGCTGAGTAATCGGATATATGATTGAATCGCTGGCATATTTCGCTCAGTCCTCAGCACTCATTGACTCAGCACTAAATATTAGGTGGTGCTCGCGAAGCCGCCGTCAACGATGATGATCTCACCGGTGACGAAACGGTTGTGAAGAATCAGGCTCAGCATGCTGTCGGCGACGTCGTCTTCGGTGCAGCAGCGCTTGAGCGGCGTATATTTGGCGCGCCGCGCCATCAAACCTTCGTAGTTTTCCGCAAGGGTCCGTTTCATCCACTCACCCTCGATCCATCCCGGCGCTACCGCGTTGACGCGGATTTGCGGGCCGAGGGCGTTAGCGAGAGTCTTAGTCAGGTTTGCCACCGCCGCTTTGCTCGCCGCGTAGGGCAGTGGTTGGGCGCTCGGTCTGAGACCAGCGATGCTGCAGGTGTTGACGATGCAGCCGTTGGGCGACTTTCGTAGCAGCGGCGCCGCGGCGCGCGTGACGAGGAATAAGCCGAGCACGTTCACGTTGAAGACTCGATTCCAGTCCTCGACGGTCATCGCTTCGAGGTTTTTCGGCTCGACATCCACCGTCGTCCCGGCGTTGTTTATCAGCACGTCGAGGCGGCCAAACTCTTTCTCCGTCGCCGCGAGCATTGCTCGTACGCCGGCGTCATCGCTGACGTCGCAGCGAACGAGTAATGTCCTCGCTCCCGCCGCCTCGGCAGTTCGCGCCGTTACTTTCGCCGCGTCTTCGCTGCGGCTGAAATTGACGATGATATCGTAGCCATTCTTGGCCAGCGCGACGGCCGCGCTCCGTCCAATGCCAGTGGCCGATCCGGTTACCAGGGCTACAGGTTTTTCGTCGCTCATAACGGCTCTGCTTGTAGCAAAAAAACTGAATCGTCGTCAACGCGGCGGCGTTTATCGCGAGGAATCTGGCAGGTCCAATATTCATGACGAAAATAGTCGCCAGCGGAGTTGGATTAATCTCATTTTTTGGCTCGCAACCCCTTGAACTAGGTATTTTCGCGAACTAAAATCTTTTAGGTGCTTCAATGAAAATTTTGGTGGAAATATCCGGCGACTCCTACGACAAGCTGTTGAGCCACTATGATTTCTCGTCTGAGGAGTATGCGCGTCTGATAGCTTCTGTCGTGAAGCTCCAGGGCGGACCCAACGGCTGGCGTACCGTCTCGATGTGCTGCGAGGAATCCCTGGCGGCTAGCCTTCTGGCAGTCGCTGAACGAGCCGACCCAATAGCCGCGAGCGATATAGCCAAAAGCATCGCGCTCGGGCGCGAACTGTAAGGTTCCGTTCACTTTCTGTCCTGTCTTTTGTGCCCAATCCATGTTCCTCGATTCCTTCGTCGATGTAGATCTCTTGCTTTGACGCGAGTGCAGGTCAGCATCCTGCTGTTCTAATCGTTTAAGCCGAAAGCACGACGTCCAGCGCCTGGGCGTTTTGAATCTCTACGCTAGACATTTTCTCAGCCTTGAAGTATTCGGGTCTCCTCGGGAGGTGGACAGAACATGTTTACAACCAAGTGGTCCACGTCGGAGCGGAAGTATGAGGTCATCGTCGATCGTGACGTCCAGGTGGGCATGCCGGACGGCACCCTGCTCGATGGCAACATTTTTCGCCCCGCATCCGAACGAAAAATTTCCGGTGATCCTCGGCGCGCACGCGTACAACAAAAATTTACAATCGCCGCCGATGCGTCCCGTCGGCTTCACGCCGATGCGCGGCTATATGGAAAGCGGCGATTCGACTTTCTTTGCGCGGCGCGGATACGTGCACGCGGTTTTTAACGTGCGCGGCAGCGGCAGCTCGGGAGGATTCTATCAACTGATGGGACCGCAAGAGGTTCGCGATGTCTGCGATCTCATCGACTGGCTGGCAATTCAACCCTGGAGCAACGGCGACATCGGCATGTTCGGTGTTTCTTACTTCGCCCGGCTCGCCAAAGCAGTGGCGGCAGCCGGGACCGAAGCCGTTAAAAGCGATCTTTGCGCCGTTCGCCGGCACCGACGACTATCGCCACCGCTGCTATCACGGCGGCATCCTCGCCCATGGTTTCATCAGCCACTGGCGCAACAGCCTGCACCGCCCCAACTATCGCAGCCTCTACAAAGAGAAGCATGGCGAAGCAGCCTACAAAGACGCCATCGCCCAGGCCATGCGCGACGAAGAGATCGTGGCACAGCCAGGGCTGCGCGAAGCTTTGCAAAATCCGGATGCGGGAACCAACGCATTGATCGTCGACTTCGTGTTGCATCCGTTTGACGGCCCGTTCTGGCGTGAGCACAGCGCGCAGGATGACAAGGCGACGATTCCCGCTTATCTGGGCGCGTGCTGGGGCAATTACGGTCTGCATCTGCCCGGCGCGTTCTCGGCGTGGAAAAATTGGCGCGGTCCGAAAAAGATGGTCATCGGTCCGCCGATCTATCTCGACCGTCCGGTGTATCAGTATCAAGACGAGTCGCTGCGCTGGTTCGATCATTGGCTCAAGGGCATCGACAACGGTGTCATGGATGAGCCGCCGATCCGCTGCTTCATTCCGCCCACCGGC
This sequence comes from uncultured delta proteobacterium, assembly GCA_963811315.1. Classification (GTDB taxonomy): domain Bacteria; phylum Desulfobacterota; class Binatia; order UBA9968; family UBA9968; genus DP-20. The sequence continues at coordinate 1,336 of CAWERH010000084.1, read as the reverse complement.
GAATGGAAAAATTTGCTTGATTGGCCGCCGCCAGACGCGCGCTGGACGACATTTTACCTGCACAAGGACGGAATTCTCAGCGAGCATGAGCTCTGGCCCGCCGAAGGCTCGGACTCCTTCGATGAATCGAATTTCGAGCATGGGGAACTGACCTACACAACGCCGCCGCTGGTGGAGAATACCGAGGTGCTCGGGCCGAGCGTGTTGACGCTCTACGTTTCGGTCACCGACACCGACGCATTGCTGTTCGCGACGCTGCTGCTGATCGACCGCGACGGCAAAGAGCATGAGCTGACGCGCGGCTGGCTGCGCGCCTCGCAGCGCCGGCTGCGCGAAGATAGCAAACCCTGGGAGCCGATTCAGGCTCATGAATCGAGAGATCCGCTGGAGCCGGGGAAAATTTATCGAGTTAAAAATTCCAGTCGTGGCGACGGCGCGCTTGTTTCAGGCCGGCGAACGCATCGCCATCCGCATCAAAGGCGCGGACGACGAGCCGGCGGCGAATTCGCTGCAAGCGCTGGCGCGCAATCACGTGCGCCGGCCGCGGCCGGCGCGCATCACGATTCATCACGACGAGTCGCACCCGTCGCGCCTGGATCTGCCGATCACGCGCGGCAATATCATCGGGACGTTTTTTTCAGGCGGGGATATCAGTTCGTTTGGCTTGTCGCACTGATGATGAATTTACCCACTTTGCCGCGCCGCTTTGACTTCTCGGCGGCGGGAATGGAGCACGGGCTCGGTGTAGCCGTTCGGCGCTGACGGCCATTTAAGACCAGGTCCAGCGCCGCCTGAAAAGCGATGCTGTGATCATAGTCCGGCGCCATGTTGCGGTAGTTGGGGTCGCCGCGATTTTGCCGGTCGACGACTTGCGCCATTCGCTGGAAGGTCTCGACCACCCGATCCTTGGTGACGATGCCGTACTTGAGCCAGTTGGCGATGTGCTGGCTCGCTATCCTGAGCGTCGCCCGATCCTCCATCAACGCCACGTCTTTGATATTAGGAACTTTTGAACAGCCGATTCCCTGATCGACCCAGCGAACCACGTAGCCCAAGATCGCCTGCGCGTTGTTATCCAGCTCGCGGTGAATTTCTTCCGGGTCCAACGATCGGTTCAACAACGGCGGTGTGAGAATATGATCGAGCTGCGCGCGCTCGCGCTTCGACAATTCCCGCTGTCGCTTGGCGACATTGACGGAGTGATAGTGCAGCGCGTGGAGCGTCGCCGCAGTGGGCGAGGGCACCCAGGCGGTATTGGCGCCCGCTTGCGGATGGGCGATCTTGGTCTTGACCATCTCGCGCATCTCATCCGGCATGGTCCACATTCCCTTGCCGA
>CAWERH010000083.1:0-15505 GCA_963811315.1 uncultured delta proteobacterium | reverse complement strand
TCGATCTGTTGAAAGAGTTTGAAGAGATCAGCGCCAAGTTTGCGGAAGAGATGTCCGATGATGAAATGAACGCGCTGCTCGAGCGCCAGGGCGCGGTGCAGGAGAAGCTCGATCATCAGGACGCGTGGGATCTTGATGCGCGATTGGAGATGGCCATGGATGCGCTGCGCTGCCCGCCTCCGGAGACGCCGGTCAAGGTGCTGTCGGGCGGCGAGCGTCGCCGGGTCGGGTTGTGCCGCTTGCTTTTGCAGAAGCCCGATATTCTTTTACTCGATGAGCCCACCAATCACCTGGATGCCGAGTCCGTGGCGTGGCTTGAGCATCACCTGCAGAGTTATCCCGGAACCGTCATCGCGGTGACCCACGACCGTTATTTTCTCGACAATGTCGCGGGTTGGATTCTTGAGCTCGACCGCGGCCAGGGCATTCCATGGCAAGGGAATTACACATCGTGGTTGGAACAGAAGCAGGAACGTCTGCGCCGGCAGGAAAAATCCGAAAGCGAAAGGCAAAAGACGCTGCAGCGCGAGCTCGAGTGGATTCGTATGTCGCCGAAGGCGCGGCGGGCCAAGGGCAAGGCGCGCATTAGTTCGTACGAACAATTGCTCAACCAGGAGTCGCAAAAACGGCGCGAAGATCTGGAGCTCCACATTCCGCCCGGGCCGCGTCTGGGCGACGTCGTGATCGAAGCGGAACGGGTTATCTAAAGCGTACGGCGATCACCTGCTGGTGGAGGATATGACGTTTGCGCTGCCTCCCGGCGGCATTGTCGGCGTCATCGGTCCGAACGGCGCCGGCAAGACAACGCTTGTTCCGCATGATCATCGGGAGGAACAACCCGACAGCGGAACGATTCGCATCGGTGAAACGGTGCTCCTTGGATATGTCGATCAAAGCCGAACCCTCGATCCGCAGAAATCGATCTGGGAGGAAATCACCGGCGGCGCGGATTCACTGAAGCTCGGCGCGCGCGAGATGAACTCGCGCGCCTATGTGGCGCGGTTTAATTTCTCCGGAACCGATCAACAAAAGAAAGTCGGGATGTTGTCCGGCGGCGAACGCAATCGGGTCCATCTCGCAAAAATGTTGAAAGGGGGCGCCAACGTTTTGTTGCTCGACGAGCCGACCAACGATCTGGATGTTAATACGTTGCGCGCTCTGGAGGAGGCGCTGGAGAATTTCGCCGGCTGCGCTGTGGTAATTTCCCACGATCGCTGGTTTCTCGATCGCATCGCGACCCATATTCTGGCATTCGAAGGCGACAGCAAAGTCGTTTGGTTCGATGGCAATTATTCGGAGTATGAGGCGGACCGCAAGAACGCGGCTGGGCGCGGCAGCGGAACAACCGCATCGAATCAAGTATCGGCCGCTGACGCGAAGCTGAAAGAAAATATTTATTTGGCGTCTTTCCCAGAAATGCTTTAACGAAAGCTGCCCGCCATGAATATTCCCCGCTGCTCTCTATCCCCTTTGGAAAAACCTCTACGATGCCGCCGACGCTTTCAGAGAAATCGCCTGCTGGGAGTGGATGTCGGACACCGATTTGTTCGGCGTGCAGAACCCGAGCGGCGGCGAGATCGGCTATTGCTGCGTGTTAGGTGAATTCGGCGAAGTCTTTCGTTTGGTGGTTTATCTGGGAAGCGCCGGATTGGAGCAACACCGCAAGATTCAATCGGGAAAGATCCACGCTCGTTCGCCAGATGCTGTCTATAGCCAAAACTGCCTCACTGCTTGGTTCGGCAGCCGTAGCGAGGTCGACAAGAACGATCTCAAGCTGTTGTCAAAGATCTTGGCCGAAAATACCGCTGGGGATGACTGGCCGCAATTTCGCAGTCATACAACCGGGTTATATACCCTGGTTTCTTGCCGAGGACGAAGCGAAGTTTCTCACACTTTGCTTGGCACAGGCGCGTCAAGTCGCTCTGCGTTTTGGCCAAAGACCCAAACTGTCTGTACTGCGCCAGGCAAGAATCTTTATCTCGTTCAGGTACCAAAGCAGCAGACCGATTCCTGTTCGGTGGCGCAGCCGTCGGGATCTATCTTAGCGCCAGGACAGCAGACGTTGTTTCCAGAGACGGTCGAAGACCCTGGAATTCGAATGGGACAGCCAGTGGTTAGCTCCTGCTCCTCTCGTCATGACCGCGCTCCGACCGGTTCCATTGGACGAACTCCGATTACAGCGCATTAATAAAACCAGTCAAGGACAATCGCGGCATTTGGGAGATCGACGCCTTTTTCACGCCCTCTCCCGTAGACAACGGCGACCGGCCGTTTCTTCCTTTTACGCTCCTCTGCGCCGAGCGTGATTCCGGTATGATCTTAGGCACCGTATCGGGCGCCGAAGTAGAAACTCTGGGAAACAGAATTTGTTAAGGCATTCCTCGAAAGCGTCGAGCAGTACAAAATTCTTCCGAATAAATTGTCTATGCGCAAAGAGGAACTGCGGCAGCTATTCGCGCCCTTGGCGGCGCAACTGGGTATCGAGATCGAGTCGTCGAAAAAACTCGCCGCCGTGGATCGTGCCAAACGAGGGCTGCTGAAGTTCATGGAAGGACGGCTCTGATCGGCCAGTGAAAGACTAACTCATTAAAATATTGAGGAATGCAATGTGCGAATACTGTAATAAGAGCGAGACAACCGTCGAAAAATTGGAACCCGACGAAGAAGGCCCCTGCGAGTGGATTTCTGAGGAGGCAGGACCCGGGGCATGTGCGGCCATGGCCGTTTGCTCTGTTTCCGCTTGGTATGTCGAGGATCATCTTTGCGATACCCACAGACTGGCCACCGAAAAAGAAATGGGCGAAGGTTTGGGTGAATTTTTGGACAGCGCCGGATTCAGCTCGCAATTTGAAATCCGGCCGATTGAGCAAGAAGAAACGTGCGATTATTTTGCCCCGGATTCCGCCGACTGGGAACCCTGCGGGAAAAGGCGACGTTCGCAAAATATGTTCTCGACACCTCTCTGGTATGCGCGGAGCATGCTGCGGCGATGCAACAAGAGTCCAAGGAAACGTAGTGCGCGGCAGGCGCGTTCGCAAGTACGAATCGGATTTCAGACAAATCGCCCGTTAGCGACAGCTCGATCTTCCCGGAAATACTTTTCCAACAATGCGGATTGTAAAATATTGGCACGGCTGATAGCTGACAGATAATCGCTACTGAGCATCCCTGATGCTTTTAGACCGGACGCTTGACAGACGTGCATGAACGACGATCCAACCCTTCCTCCGACTTCGGCATCCATCTCAAATCACAGAGTACCAGTGAAGAATACTTCAGAAATCTGCCAATGCGGCCCACCGCAAGCTGGATCCAATGGGCTTTCGCGGGCGATTCAATCATTCAGCCGCCTGCGCATGTTCGACGCGCTGCATTACCGCGAGTATCGCTTGATCTGGTACGCCCAGGTCTTTGCGTCCCAGGCCACTTGGATGGATCAGGTGGCGCGCGGCTGGTTGCTCTATGAGCTCACCGATTCGACGCTGCAGCTCGGCTTGGTGCGGGGCGTGCAGGCGATTCCGATTCTTTTGCTTTCGCCGTTGGCCGGAAGTGTTGCGGATCGTTACTCGCGCAAGAACCAGGTATTGGTCGCGCAGATCGTGGACGGACTGCTCTACGCCATCGTCGCAGTGTTGATCTTCGCGGGTAAAATCGCGCCGTGGCATGTTTACGTAACCGCGTTCGGAATGTCGGTCGTCCAGGCTTTTCAACAGCCAGCGCGCGCCGCCATGATCGGCGATTCGGTGCCCGTCAAGCACCTGACCAACGCCATCGGCCTCAACTCCATCATCTTCAACGTGTCGCGCAGCACGGGTCCTGCTGTCGCCGGATTGCTGATCGCCGTCATGGGCACCGGCGGATCCTACACGGCGCAGGCGGTTTGTTATCTCTTGGCAACGATCTGGACCATGCAATTAAGCTCCGGCCGAAGCGCTGCGAGCGAAGCGCACGGCAAACGTGCGCATGACGAATCTTTCCGCCAAAGCATCATCGAAGGTTGGAAGTTCAGCTGGCGCAACGAAGCGGTGCGCGCCAGCCTGCTGATCGTCGTTTGCTCGTCCATATTCATTATACCCTTCATGACACTGTTGCCGGTGTTTGCGCGCGACGTTCTCCACGTGGGCGCCACTGGCCAGGGACTACTGCTGAGCGCCATGGGCGTTGGCGCATTGTTCAGCTCGGTGTTGATCGCCTCTTTCGGCGACCGCGTGCCGCGCATCAATGTGATGTTGGTGGGCGTCACCTTGTACGGCATCATCATTGCCGCCTTCGCCCTCTCGCCTTGGTTCAGCTTATCGGTGATCCTGATGGGGCTCGTCGGCGTCGTTCACGTCACTTCCCACGCTTTGGCGCAAACCGTCATTCAAACCTATTCCCCGTCGGAATTTCGCGGGCGCACGATGGCGCTGTACCACATGACCCACGTTATCTTGCTCGCCGGCGGCATCCTCATCGGCGCGTTGGCGTCCTGGCTCGGAGCTCAGTGGGCGACGGCGTCGTTGAGCCTCGCTGGCGCTCTTAGCATGGTCGTTATCTACCTCGCGCTGCCACGCGCGCGATTGATTCGGTGATGGAATTAGCAGACAGCGTTGAAGATTTTGCTGGCGGCGGCAGCCAGATTTGATCGGAGGCGATGATGCCAAAAATCCTCGTTAACGGTATCGAGCTTTACTATGAAGCGCAGGGAAACGGTGAAACGGTGCTTCTGGTTCCGCCCAATTGGTGGCCCTGCGCGACCTGGAATGTCGGCGTGGTTCCGCTGCTCTCGCGGCGCTATCGCACACTTATTTACGACGGCCGCGGCACGGGACAGAGCGATAAGCCCGCGGATGGTTACACGGTCGGTCAATTCGCGCAGGACGCCATTGAGCTTCTAACGGCTCTCGGCATCAAACGTTGTCATGCCGTCGGGTTCGCCATCGGCGCCCAGATCATGCAGGCGATGGCGATCGAACGGCCCGATCTGGTTGCGACTTTAACGATGGCAGCAAGCGGCCCGGGCAAACGGAGGCTGGACGGCAGCCCGCGTGACGTTGGCAGTGAAGCAATTGACGAAATACAAAAGATCGGCTTCGAGAAATATATCCGGACCCACGTCGACAATGACGTCATGGCGTACAATCCAGACTTTTATCGCAATCACCGCGAGGTCGGGTGCCACTCTCGCTCAAGCTCTCTGGTCGGGACAGAGCACCGTCGAGCAATATCGTGTCCACGAACTCGCTCGCCTTAGTTGGGATACTTTCGAGGCGGCTCCGAAAATCACGGTTCCAACGCTCATTCTTTGCGGCGCAGACGATGGCGTCGAGCGTCGCGGCAGCACGCCTGCGTCGACCGCGAAACGGTTGGCGGAGTTGGTGCCGGGAGCCGAATTAGCGCTCGTTCCGAAGACCAGACACATGACCTTTTGGGACGGCACCGGAGCACTCGACGCTTTGCAGAATTTTCTCAACCGCCATCCGATCGATACGAGATAGATTCCGTCCATAGCGTCCAACCTGTCGCGGGATTGTCGAGACGAACGTTGGTTTGACTCGTTTGGTCCGAGCAAATATAAAAGTCGGATATGTTGAAGGTTTTTGTTCAGTTATTGTCGTTGATCATTTTATTCAGCGCGGCAAACGCGCAGCAGTTGCACCTTCACAGCGGCGCCGGTGTGAGCGCCACGCAACTGCCTTTTTGGACCGCCAAGCATCTCGGCCTCTATGCCAAATATGGCTTGACCGTCGAGCTCGTCGCGATCAGCAGCGGCGCCCGCGGTATGCAGGCGCTGATCGGCGGGAGCACGCAGTCAGCGAACATGGCAGCCATGTCGCCGATTCGAACGGTCTTGGGTGGTAGGCGAAGTCGTGATCGTCGCCGGCTTTCTCAACAAGAGCTTGTTCAAGCTCGTCTCTCAAAGGGACATTCGCAAGCCCGCGGATCTGCGCGGCAAGAAAATCGGCCTGGCGAATTTCGGCGGCTCGACGGAGTTCGGCGTCTTGATGGCGCTCAAAGAATTAAATGTCCCTCGCGACAGCGTTAAATTGCTCCCCGCCGGCGGCAGTGGCGCCCGCTACGCCGCGCTGGAAGCCAAGGGCCTGGATGCGACGCTATTTCCCTACGGCGAAGCTTTGATCGCCGAGAAACGGGGCTTCACAATCTTGGCGGATCTGCCGGAGCTCGTCAGCGAGTTTCCCGATCGCTTGATCATCGTGCGCCGATCTTCACTCGAAAAGGACCGTGGCAATGTGAAGCGCTTCTTGCAAGCGACGACCGAAGCTTTGTTCGAAATTAAAAGCAAGAACAGCCGAGAGCGTATCGTGCCCATCCTCGCCAAGGAGCTCAAAGTTGACCGCAAGCAGGCGGAAGAAAACTATGAGGAATACCACGATGCATTTTCGCTGCCACCGCGCGTCGGGCGAAAGGGATTGGCGGCAGTGTTGGAGCTGATGCAGCACGAGACCGGCAAGTCGAAAGCGGAACTGGATGTAAGCCGCTTCGTCGATGAATCCGTGCTCGACGAGATGGAAAAAGAAGGATTCTTCAAACGTTTGCAGGTTTCGACCAAGAAATAGTCGACTTGGATGGATGTGATTGAACAGGAGGATCGATGAATTCAAAAATTAAACACGTGGCGATTATGTGCCAGAACGCGCCCCGGCTTTCACGGTTCTATGAGTACCTCTTCGCGCTCAACAGCGCGAGAGCCTACAAGTCCACCGCCGCCGAGGACGAAGCCGCCCGAAAATTCGGCTTCCCGCCGCTCCGCTCAAAACGAGTCGCCAAACCCTATGACGCCACGGTGATCGTCACCGACGGCAATATCGGCCTGGCATTTCTGCGCCGGCGGCCCGGCTATCCGGGCGGCATCGATCACTTCGGCATCGAGGTGGATGATATGGACACGGTGTGCGCGCGAATGAAAGAAAAATATCCCACGGTGGGAATGGTCAAACGACCCACCAACCGCCCTTTTGCGACGTTTAGCTCCCATGACCCGGAAGGCCATCTCTTCGATCTCACCCAGCCGGATATGGAAAACGTCAGAGGCGTGTGGAAGGAAGGCAGACCACGAACAGGACCGTTATATAAAGCATGTGACGATTCGCGCCATGAACCCGGCGGTTCTCGCGAAGTTCTACACGGAAGTGTTCGAGTTCCAGGAAGAACCCAAGGCGTTGGAAGACCCGAATTTTTATTTGACGGATGGCAAAGTCACTCTGGCGCTGACGCCATGGAAGATCGGCGATTACCACGGCACCGAGCACCGCGGACCGGGACTAGACCATGTTGGATTTAAAGTTGAAAGCGTCGAGGGCTTCAAACAAGACCTGGAAACGTTGATCGGCGTCGACCCGGAATGGATGTCACCGAAAACGCCGATCTTGCCGTCGGAAAACGAAGTCGTGATGAGCCTGCTGGCGAGCTGCCGCTACGGGCAACATCAGCTCTGCGACCCGGAAGGAAATCTACTCGACGTTTTCGAATGAGATCGTGGTCGTTAAAGAATATCGAAAGGATAATTTAATGGCGAACAAACCGAAAATTACCTTGGGATTGCCGGATCACCCGCGCTGCCGCGCGTTGATCGATGGCAAAATCGGCATTGACGGTTACGACTTGGAGATTTGCCACGACTTCGTCTCCGCCGGCGAGCGGCATTACCGGTTCCTCCAGGGTGAGTGGGACGTCGGTGAATGCTCCACGGCGACGCTGCTGCGCGCCGTCGAAAAACAGCAACCCTTCCGGGCGATTCCGGTGTTCTTTGAGCGCGGCCCGCGCCAGCGCAATATTTTTTATTGCGAAGGCAAACTAAATCATCCCTCGGAGCTCAAAGGAAAAAAATTCGGCTCCTTTCGTTATGGCGCCACGGCCGCGGTCTGGGCCCGCGGCTATTTGCTTGACGCATTCGATATCAAGACCACGGACATGCAATGGTTTGTTTCCGGTCGAGAAGTTTATATCGGCAATGAGCTGCCGGTGAAAGTCGAGCGTATCGATCCGCCGCCGCCGTTCGGCGAAGAGAAACTACAGCTCTCGAAATTGCTCAGCGAAGGCGTGCTGCATGGCGCCATCGTGCCCGGCGATTTCGGTTATCTCGGTCTCTTCGGCGGCGGCTCGACGGCCCCCATGATGGCGAAGTATCCCGGGGTCAAACAACTCTTCGACGATAGCGACGAAATCATTCGCTACACCAAACAGACCGGCATCAATCCGATCATTCACGTCATCGCGCTCACCCAAGCCGTGGTCGACAAACATCCCGATCTGCCGCTCAAGCTCACCCGAGCATTTAAGGAATCCCGCGATGCCGCGGCGCCGTACATGGATGCCGACGAGACCGCAGGTTACGCCAAAGAACGCGACGTGCTCGGCGAAGATCCCTATGCCTATGTGATCGGCGCGAATGAAAAGCGCACGTTGGCGGCGCTCAATCGCTACCAAATCGAACAAGGCTTGCTCAAAACCATGCTGCCGATGGACGAGCTGTTCATCGGTCGCGAATAAATCACCAGCAGCGCCGACCGTAAGCGGTTAAGTTTGCCGGAGAATCGCCATGCTATGCGCGGCGAGCGGCACTTTCACCGCGTTGCGCTGGCCGCGGGCTTCGACCTCAAACTGCGCCCGCGGATCGAGTAAGTTTTTGAGTTTGGCGCCGTCTCCGTTGAGGTGAGCATCCACCGTAATGTAGTCCGCGCGCGGCGCGGCATCGAGATTGAGCGCTATGACGATTTCGCTGTCATCGAGGATTCGCGAATACGCCAGCGTGCATTTGCCGTCGACGGATAACCGAAGTCGATGCCGTTGCCGGAAATCTCCCGAAAATATTGCCGGCCATAGCGCAGCGCCGGTTCGTTACGGCGAATCGCCGCGATCTGCGCGATGCTTTTGTAGATCGAGTTGGATGGTTTGAAGAAATGTCCTCCGGTGCTGTCGAAGGCGCCCCACTGGCCGCCGAACATGCATTCGCGCACATAGCTATCGTGGTCACCGCCGCCGTCGAAACCCTGCTCGGTGCCATAATAAATACAGGGCACCCCTTGGCTTGTCAGCAGATAGCCGATCGCCAGCGCCGCTTGCTCGGGAAATGGATTGCCGTGCATAAAGCGCCGGTAGGGCCGCGCCATCTGGTCATGATTATCGACGAAGGTGACGAAATATTGCCCGGCTTCGCCGTGATCGGCATATTGGGTTTTGAATCGTTCGTAACGCTCGCGCAATTCTGCCGGCGACAAGAATCCCTTGATGGTTTCCTCTAAAATAAAATACAACGGAAAATCCAGTGCGGCATCGAGCGATGGAAATCGTTCCTTGGTGCCTTCGATGCGGCTGTTGCGGCCGAGGTAGCGCTGCAACGTTGCGTCATCGGCAACGATCTCGCCGAAAATAAAAAAATTGTGCTTGCCGATCCGCCGCGCATACTCGCGTATGGCGTTGCAAAAAATCGCCGTGGCGCTCGACTCCATGTGTTTGACGGTATCGACGCGAAAGCCGTCAATGTCGGCGAGCGCAATCCAATATTTGTAGGTTTTGATCAATGTGTCCAAAACGTCCGCGCGCCTGATGTCGAGTTCCTTCAAACTCAAGAAATCGCCGTCGATCGCCTCCTCGGTATCGCTCCAATTGCGGATTTGGCCGCGCCGCTTGTAGCACTCAGTCCGTTGCAATTCCGCCGGCCAAACCGCGTCGTCGCTTTGAAATTCCGCCGCGGGATCGTTTTGACGCCAAAAACCAAACTCGAAGGGTGCCGCAGCTTCTCTGGAGTAGTAATAAGGAAAATCACCGGGATAAGCCCAGTTGTCGCCGGTGTGATTGAGAATGATATCCATGATGACGTACATGCCGCGGGCATGCGCTTCGCGCACGAGTTTCCGCAAATCTTCCAAAGTGCCGAACCGCGGATCCACTTCGAGAAAATTTTGAATGCCGTAACCGTGATAGCTGTCGGCTTTCTCCTGGCGGTTCTTCAACACCGGACTGAGCCAAATGGCGTTGGCGCCGAGTCCTTTGACGTAATTTAATCGACGCTGAATGCCCTTGAGATTGCCGCCTTGGAAAATCTTGCCTTGTTCAGCCTCCCTGCCGCGCGGGCTGGAGTCGGTGAAAGGTCGGAGACCGCGACGATTGTTGTCGAAGCGATCGACCAACAGAAAATAAATAAAGACGTCACGCCAATCAGCGGGCGAAGGAAAAACTTCTTGCTGCGGCGTGAAATCCAATTGGCGAGTGGAAAGAACGGTGCAGCCACAATTCCTCCGTGCGTGACGATTACAATCCTACATTGAAGCTTTCCCAAAACAAGTTGACAGCACGCTCTTGAGAAATTTTTTCTGTTAAAAATTTGTCAGGAGAGCAACATTTTTGCGAGTAATGCGAAACTCCGCTCAAACAAAAGACATGGATTTTTCTCGAGGAAATGCTGAAATTTTGTTCAGAAGATCAAAAACTAGGCGCGGTCTTGAATGGTTGAGCATCCGGCATTTCCGCGGGATCGTCGATGACGCTCGGCAACGGTTTAAACAAAGCGCCGCAATAGACGCTCGCCAGCTCCACACGTCCCAAGTGCGGCGCGGCGCGCTCGTGCCGGCTCTCGTATTGAAATTTTATACCCAAGCCGAATCGCGACATCAGATGATGCGCCAACTCGACTCGCGATAGCACGCGCGTCGCCGTGATGTGGCGGAGACCGGTTTCGGAACTTTCGGTGAATTGCATCACTCGCGCGGCTAAATCGCTCGCCCAAACCACCGACCGATATTCGTCATGAACGATGGTCATCGGCAAACTCTGCGCGGATCGGTAACGCAACCAATCCCAATGGCCGGTGCGACCATTCGGCGAAGGACCGATCGCCAGGCCGACGCGCAGCACCAGTGATTCAGGGCGCGCCAAAACCATCTCCTCAGCTTCCACCCGGGTCCTGCCGTAAACGCTGACGGGACAGGGCGAAGCATGTTCGTCGTACACGCCGTCGCCGCCGAAAACATGATCGGACGACACATAGACCAGCCGGGTATGCGACGGCAACGCTTCAAGCACGCGTTGCAAATAAACGATGTTGATCTCGCGCGCCCAGCCCGGCGCGACTTCGCAGCGCGGCACATCGCATACCGCGTGGCAGTAAAGCAGTAATTTGGGTTCATGCTGTTTGAAGAGCGCCTCGGCCCAGCCAGGATCGCCCAGATTGAGGACGGGCCAATGACGCACCGACCGCGCGTTGTTGCTCGGCGTGATAAACGGCAAAACACTGTCGGGAAACGCGTTGGCGAGATTGAAGCCAAGAATCGACGTGGCGCCAAACAGTAGCGTGGACGGAGTCATCGAGACTTTGTTGTAACTTCGATCCTCCCAGCGGTCAATCTTGTTCCGACTCACGCCTCATGCCTCTCGCCTTTCGCCTATTCAATCCCTGGACATTTTCGCCGCGTTTCACTATCAAGGTTTTGTCCCAACTCAATGCATAAAACCAAGGAGATGCTTCATGGCTCAGTCCAATCCTTCCTTCAATCTCGTCGAAGCAACCATCGATGACATTCACAACGCCTACAAATCCGGCCAGCTCACCTGCCGCCAAGTGGTGCAGATGTATCTCGACCGCATCGAGGCCTTCGATAAGAAAGGCCCGGCGATCAACGCGCTGATTACGGTAAATTCCGACGCGCTCGCAGAAGCCGATCGGCTGGATGCTGCGTATAAATCGTCCGGGCCGATCGGTCCATTGCACGGCATCCCGGTTATCGTGAAAGATCAGGCCGACGTCAAAGGCATGCCGACCACGCTGGGCTCGGTGTTGTTCAAAGACTACTTTCCCGACCGCGATTCGTTCGTCGCCGACAAATTGAAGGAAGCCGGCGCGGTGATCTTAGGGAAATCTACCCTCGGCGAATTCGGCGGCGGCGACACCCATGGCTCGCTCTTTGGCTCGACGCGCAACCCCTACGACACCGAGCGCACGGTGGGCGGTTCTTCCGGCGGTTCGGCCGCTTCCGTCTCAGCAAATTTTTCGACCGTCGGCGTGGGCCAAGAGGGCCTGGCCTCGATCCGCCGGCCGTCGACCTGGAACGGTATCGCCGGGATGCGACCCTCGGCGGGTCTGGTCAGTCGCGGCGGCGTGTATGGCTGCTGGCCGGAGATCTTCGGTTCCCTCGGGCCGATGGCGCGCACGATGAAGGACCTCGTGAAGCTGCTCGATGTCATGGTCGGCTACGATCCCGAAGACCCGATCACGGCGCGCGGCGTCGGCCACGTTCCCGACAGCTTCACGAAGTTTTTAAACAAGGACGGGCTCAAGGGCGCGCGCCTGGGCGTGCTGCGCGAGTCCATCGGTCTCAACGCTGAACCCGAATCCGAAGACTTCAAAAAAATAAGCGAAGTTTTCGACAAGGCCATCAGCGAACTCAAAGCCGCCGGCGCCGAGATCGTCGACCCGATCGCGATTCCGAAGATCAAGGAGCTGCAAGCCAAACGCTCCGGCGGGCCGGGAGACACGGAACAGTCGTTTAAAAATTACTACGGCCGAAGCGCCAACCCGCCCTTCAAAACGCCGCAGGAAGCCATCGCATCGCCGGATTTCGCCAAAGTCATCAAACGCTCGCAGGAACGTTTCAAGAAAAATCCTTCCGCCACACAACACTACGAGAGTCTTAAAGCACAGGACGAACTGATGACGATCTTTTTGAAAGTTATGGCCGATCACAAGCTCGATGCCATCGTGCACAAAGCCGTGGAACATCAGCCGACCTTGATCAAAGACGCGATCGCGCCGCCCTTCATCGATCAGAAAGGCGCGCCGCATCTGAATACGTTTTTGGTTTACGTGCCGACCATCGTCGTCCCCGCCGGCTTCACGCGCGATAACTTGCCCGCCGGGCTTTGCTTCATCGGCCGGCCCTACGACGACGGCAATCTGATCAAATTCGCCTATTCGTACGAACAGGCGACGCATCATCGCAAACCGCCGGCGAGCACGACGGGACTTTGACAGCCCCGTTAGAAAAGGGGCGACCGGGGCGGTCGCCCCTACAAACTTTCGCGCAGTTATCGACCCGTCAATGATTTCGTAGATCGCAGCTCGCTTCTGCTGTTGAATCGCTAGCTAGCCGCTGGGCGGGCTCCTTTCCGGCGCGGCAACGTGATTAGGGATCCCCGGGCACAGGCCTTCTACGAGCCGCCGTTCCTCGATATGCACAACCGGATAGAGGAAGCGCTCGTTCTGCGTGGAGGCTCTACTCGTGACTAAGCCAAGCGCCGAGCCTGGATTTAGTGTCACTGCGGAATCAGCTGGATTAAAGTAACTTTGGTATGAAAAGCACCCTTGAACGAAAGTACCGTCGCACTGCCAGTGACAGCTTCGGTATCATTAACCTCGCGGCAACCAACCGAAATGCATTCGCTGGAAGACTTTTTACAAGCTAAGTCAAAGACATGATGTTTTCGTGGCGCGATCAATGCCCGCAGTGCTCGAACGATGCCGAGCCGTATTTTGATCCTTCGTTTGTGAATCACCAGGAAAATTTTTGTGTATTAAGCTCGATTCTGGAGGGTATCACGTGGTCGGGGACTCCGATTTCCCCCCGCCGACTATCCTTCGACCTGTCCAACACACCACCGCGTTTAGTTCTGGCGGACAATTCGAAACACCACGGTACGTCATCAATGAATGACTGCGCAGTTGCATGCTTCCTTAGATCGATAAGGTACCGCGTTTGTTAACCCGACTCATGATTTTTCGGCAATAGCCGTCCGTAATTCACGCCGGCTCCGCCACGATGATTGAGGCTGCGCCGCTATCAGTTACGTGCGGCCGGCGAGCCAATCGAGAGCGACTTTAAGATCCCGAAAAACTTCTACCACAGAAACCGCGCCCCAGGCAACCGCAGTACGCAAGAAGTACAACCGATGGTAATCAATGATTTCCGGCCCAGAAGCAAGGCGATCCGGTTCCCGCCTGCCCAACCGTCAAGGTCAAACCCGGCGACGAGTCTCTCGATTTCGTCACCGTCAACCTGGCATGTGCCATAAGACAAATCTACAAGCACTTTACATTCGCTTAAGCTTTGCGTGTCCGCGCGGATTTTGCCGAAGAGTCCCCAAGACCCGGCCCGTCCATCGCGCCGCGTGCAAGCACGAATAAATGATTTCCAGTATCTTGCCAACTGAATAACTTAGCCCGAAACTCCATATCCATCCCTCCTCGAATAGAGCTAACTATTGTGGCGCGCTTTTTCTTGACATTTGGCGACAATCAGTTGACAAGAATAGCGCGCGGAGTGGCGGGAAGACCGAAAGAGGAACCTCATGTGCCCTGGTCCCAATGATTTCGTCCAGCGCCACTATCGGCTTGCTTAAAGCCATTGATGACGCCGGCGCCAACCCCGATGAGACTTTAAGGAATCTCCACATCGATCCCGCCGACCTTTCTCGTCCCGAAGGTTTCATTGCCTGTTCCAGCTTCGCGCGCTTAATGAGGTCGAGACCGGCGATCCAACATTTGGACTGCGCTTCGGCGCGCGGAGCAACCGAAAAACATTGGCGCTCTCGCTTATGCGGTGTTCAATTCACCGACGGTCAAAGCCGCTTTTGAAACCGCAGGACGTTATATCCACCTACATAATGAAGTGGCAGAAATGGCGTTCAGCGAAGAAAATAATCTCGGCTACTTCGGTTACCGAGTGAAAAATTTGGATTTCGACGAACCGCGTCAATTTGTCGAGTACGGGCATGGCAGTCACCCTCAATAAGCTCCGTGGGGTTGGCTCGGCAGCCAAAGAGAGCCCTGCGTGATGTTCATTTCACGCATGACGCACCGGCCACGACGTCGAAGCATGTGCAACTCTTCCGGGCGCCGGTAATCTTTGCGTGCTCAACCAACCCTGTTCGCGATGGAGAGTGAGTTCTGTAAGCAGCCGATTCCAACGGCTGATTCAAATCTGTTTAAGATTTTAAGCCGCTATTCAGAGCGCGTGCTGCGCCATGTGCCGAAAGAGGATCGGAGACTGGAATTGGTTCGACGAAAAATCACTGAGGTGCTAAAGGACGGAAGTCCCAAGCTCGCTTACGTGGCGAAAGCGATGGCGTTGAGCCCGCGCACGCTGCAAAGACAATTGAACACTTGCGGTACCGACTTTCGAACGTTGGTCGAGGATACGCGCCGGCACTTCGCGCTCGATCATCTGAAAGATGCCAACAACACGCTCACACAAGTCGCGTTTCTCTTGGGCTATTCGGAAGTTAGCGCATTTAACCGGTCGTTCAAACGCTGGACCGGCAAATCCCCGCTAAACTATCGACGGAATCTCCGCTAAAAGAACCTTTTCTTATTAAATTACTCACTCACGGTTTCGATCGGCCTTCGTCAAAGATTTCCTTTCCATCTTGTTTCCACGCCAATCGGTCGGAACCATAAAAACGACGTAAAACATCGGTTATGCGCCTTCTTTTTCTGTGTTTTTCGTAATCCGTAGCTCGGTGGTTCGAATTGTGCCGGTCCCGGCCATTCTTAGATCAGCAGCTCACTTTTGCT
>CAWERH010000082.1:0-14300 GCA_963811315.1 uncultured delta proteobacterium | reverse complement strand
TTCCGATAGCGCGCAGCGCCCATGTGGCCCATGCCGATGACCAGGACGCCGAGAATGAGGTGAATGACCTGAAGACCCAATGGAAAGAGCCGACCATCCAAGACGCCTGATACAAGCCGACGAGTATCGTAAGCCCACCGAGGATGAGAGCCGCGGCCGCAATGACCCAGCTTCCGCCTTCGACAAAAGCTTGACCGATGCCGATGACCCAGAGCGCGCCGACCGCAAGAAAGCCGAGCATCATATGCAGGGATACGAGATTGAGGGCCACGCCGAGCCATAAGAGCAGGCCGAGGATCAGTGACAGGAGTCCGGCCAGGCTCAGAACTATGGATGTCGTGCGAATTAGCATAGCGATCAATGGGCAATCAAAAGAAAAGATCGGACGAAGACATTAAAGGAGTCTGTTCCGACGGGGTCAGATCCCCTGCTTGGCGTACTCGCAACGCGGGCACACTTGGCGGCGGAGTGGCCGCGAGCACCGGCCAGCCGCAGTCTTTGCAGTTGATGATCGGTTCTCCCAACATGCCGCGGACCAATGAGCCGCAGCGCCGGCCGCCGCACGGACCGGTGCCGACTCCGGTGCGCTTGCTGACCTGCTCGAAGGTCTTCGCGCCGGCCTGGATCGCTTTGACCACGGTGCCTTTACGGATTTTGTTGCAGATGCAGGCAGGCTTGAGGTTCTCAATGACCGCTTGCTCTCGTGCTTTTTGTTCTAGTTCGTCGATGGCGAAGAAACCTGCCTTTGCTTGCGAATTCCCAGTCAGTGTATCACAAATCTCGCGGAATCTAATCACTTCATTCCGACGACCAGGCTGGAGGTGAGCGGCGGCGGCAAATCGACTTGCCGGACTTGCGCAAGTCCAGCGGCGTTCATCCAAGACTCGATTTCGCCGAAACTGTAGCAGCGCCCGCCGTCGGTGGTGAGCAACATGAGCAGGCTGAAAATCGCCCCCACCGGCGGATTGGCGTGGGTTTCGTCGAGGATGTGATCTTTTACGACGAGGCGTCCGCGCGGGCGCAAACATTTAGCAAGTTTGTTGAAGAGCGCGGAATTTTTTTCGAAGTTCTCGCCGTGGATGATATTCGACAATAAAATCAAGTCGTAGCTTCCCGGGATCGGGTCGTTCCGATAGTCGCCGGCGATGAGGGTGATTCTGTCGCTCAGCCCCGCCGCGCGAACGAAGCGCTCGGTGATCTTCAACGTTGCCGGGAGATCGAAAATGGTCGCGCGGAGTTGGGGAAAGCGCTGGCACAGCGCGATGGGGTAGGTCGCCGGGCCGGACCCGACGTCGAGCAATTCGCTGACTTCGTGCCAATCGAGCGCATCGGCAAGGATCTCCGCATCACCGCGGGCCTTGACCAGGGAATCCATCGCATGGATGAAAGTTTCGGTTTCTGCCGGGTCATCTTGATACATGTTCGCCGGGCGAACCGGTTGGCCGGAACGGATCGCCTCCGGCAACTTTTCCCAGGCATTCCACAGCGAAGACTTCGAACCGGATCATGCCGCCGAGATATTGCGGCGACCGTTTGCGCAAATATCTCGCCGCAGCTTCGCTCAGAGAAAAAGACTCACCCTGCTTGTTGAGAAGTTTCAGAGCGACAAGCGCGTTCAGGAGCAATGCCGTCGCTTTGGGTTCGAGCATAAGCTCGCTAGCGACATCGCTTGCGCTCGCGGGCAGAATTCTCCAAAGCGTCGAAGATGGCCAACTCCACGGCCGTCTGGACGATGCGCGCTTCGACATGCCCGCTGGCGCGGGCCATGAGTTCGGTGAATTCCATCGCGCGGCTTATAGTTTTTCGATGATCCGGTAGCTTCGACTCTTCGGTTTGACCGGCGCGACGATGTTGCTTTTTACCATGGCGCGGATGTCGCGATAGGCGGTGTCGCGATCCACTTCGGCGATGCGCTCGTACTCGGCGGTCGAGAAAGTTTTGCCATGACAGTAGGCGAAGGCGAGAATCCGGCGCTGGCGCAAATTGATCTCGGCCGTGCCGAATTGATTGAGCCAGCGCAGCGTGGCTTCGTCGTAGATCGGCGCGTTGCGCAGGGTGACGGAAAATATGAATCCTTCGGCGGCGAGCTCCGGCGGATTGAGACCGTAGGTCTCCATTTCCTGGTACATTCGCGGCACGCCTTCGCCCATTTCGCGCAGATAACCCAGATCGGCGAGCACGCGGACGATGAGCGGGTTGCGCGAAAAGTGAATGCTCTTTTGTTGGCGCAGCTGTTCGAGAGTCACCGGCGCGGGCGGCAGACCGGGACTGCGCACGGTGATGTGATCGTCGAACATCCAGACTTCGATGGAAGCGCCGGTCAACGCGTAGTCGCGGTGCGCCACGGCATTGACCAGCGCCTCCTGCCACGCGAAGGTCGGATATTCGAGACGCTCGCGAAAAAATAAATCGTGTAATATCGTCCGCTCGCGCATGTGCTCTTTGATCCGGCCGACCGCTTCGTCCACCAGTCGCATCAGCGGCGCTTCGAAACGGATGCGCTTTACGACGTTGAGCGCGCTGCCGTGTTGACGCTCGGTGCCTTCGTATTTTACGAAATCGATGCCGGCGCGCGGATGCCAGCGCGTTGTGTCTTTGGCGAACAGCAGCAGTGCCGCCATAGTTGGGGCAGGGAAGAGCGCGCGAGAAGTCGAGCAGGTGATAGGTCTCGTTCAACAAAGACTGCGGCTCCTTGCCGGCATGAATCTTCGCGGCAAAGGCTTGGACGAGATCAGGATCCAAGTCGTACCAAGTCGCGTTCATAGCTTGCTGGCGTTCGTAAAACACCGATTTTTTCGCCACCTTGAGCGATTGGATTTGTTCGGCGGGAAGAGCAGGAGTTTCGGACGCGATCCGGTAGAAGGATCGGCCGCCGGCGACTCGATAAATTTCTAATCCAGAGCCGACCTCGAATTTTAGCAGTTGCAGATTCCCAAAGCGGATTTTCTCAGCCGAAGGGTTGAGCTGCGGCCGGAGTAGATTTTGCGGCGCCTGAATCAGGGTCTGCAATTCATCGTGCTCATGGGGAACACCGGTGACGCTTTTGTCCGGCTCGATGCCAACCAGCACGGTGCCGCCGTCGGCATTGGCCATGGCCGACAAGGCGCGGACGATTTCTCGCGCCAGATCCTCTTCACGTTTTTTCTGTGCGGGGCCGCGGCGGTGATCGAAGGCGCTGATGAACTCCAAAAACTGCCCGCGCTCTTGTTTGAGCAGGAGTCCGATTTCGTCTGCTGGCATGCCGGTTCCGTAAAATGATCTGTCGCGCGGCAACGGTTGCGCTTGATGTCGAATCCTGTTTAGACAGCCGCGTTGAGCTTGACGATCTCGAGAACCATTTGCGCCGACAAGTTGAGATCCTTGAGGTCGAGCCATTCGTGAACGGTGTGAATTTCGCGCATGCCGGTGGCGAGATTTGCCACGACCAGGCCTTTTTGATTCAACACATTGGCATCGCAGCCGCCGCCGGTGGCGGATGTCTTCACTTCTAGATTTAAATTCCTCGCCGCGGCATGCACCAGTTGGACGATGGGCGCGCTCTCGGGAACATCCATGCGGTCGTAATCTCGCTCGATTTTGGCCTCGACCCTGGCGCGATACCGTTTGCCGTCGACCTCCAGGACTGGCGCGCCGCAGCTTCTTCGAGGCACTGTTGCATGTGCTGGGTTTGTCGGTCGAGTTTTTCCTGGCTATGGCTGCGCGCTTCGCCTTTGAGGATCACTTGGTTCGGCACGATGTTGACCGCCATGCCGCCTTCGACCACGCCGATGTTGGCGGTGGTCTCGTGATCGATGCGGCCCAAGCTGCATTTGCGCGATGCCTTCGGCGGCGACTTTTATCGCGTTGATGCCTTTCTCCGGACAGACGCCGGCGTGAGCTTCCAGGCCATGAACCCGGAATTCCATCCGATTGGCTGCCGGCGCTTTGGTAAATAGAAAATCCCACCGAGTCGCTGTCGAGAACCAGGCCGGTACGCGCGCGAAGCCTGCTCGACGTCCAGGCATTTGGCGCCGATCAATCCGGCTTCTTCGCAGATCGTGAAAACGCACGTCGACGTCGCTGCACGGCAGGCGATTTTCTTTGATCTACCCGCAGCACTTCACAGATGATCGCGACGCCGCTCTTGTCGTCGCCGCCGAGTACGGTGCGGCCGTCGGTTCGCAAAATATCGCCGTCCAGAATCGGAACGATGCCTTCCCCCGGCACGACCGTATCCATGTGGGCCGAGAGCAGGAGAGGCTTGCTTCTGGCGGCCGTGCCGGTGAAATGCGCGATCAGATTGCCGACGTTGCCGCCGACTTTTTCGCCGGCATCGTCGATCGAAACCTGCGCGCCCAGTTCTTCCATCTCGCGCTTGAGGCGCATCGCGACATCGTATTCCTTGCGCGACAGGCTGTCGATCTTGATCAGTTCGATGAGGAGATTTTTAAGACGTTCGTGATTGATCAAGATGTTTTACCTCGCTAGTTCTCGGATGGTAGATCCGAGCGATCGTTGCTCACGCCCGACTGGCGCTCAATCTGCCACAGTTCCAAGGGTAAATCCAAGCAGAATAACGCTAGATTTGCAGAAGACGTGTTTGGACAAGCGTTTAGCGCGGCGCGTTAAAGCCGTGTCCATGATCAAGAAGTGTGATCAAGATTGGTGAATTCCAATTCGGTCAAACAGCGTCCGCAGCTTTTCTCGATTGGAGCCGTTGAACTCGAGCTCTTCGAGTTGGATCGTCGATCGGCACGTCGCTTCTTGACGGTGGCCAGCGCCGGCTGAGAAATGCCTTCTCCTTGTCCGTCTTCGAGAAGTTTCCGCAGACGCGCGACGCCGCGCAAATTCATTTGTTGTCGACTTCTCGAGATGATCGTAAAGATTTTCCAGAGTGTGAAATTGTTGCATCAAGCAATGGCGGTTTTTTCACCGATGCCTTTGACACCGGGAATGTTGTCGACCGCATCGCCCATGAGTCCCATCACTTCGACGACCTTCTCCGGCTCGACGCCGAATCTCGGTTTGACCTCGCGCGCCGATCCAGCGATCTTTGACGCTGTCGAACAATTTGATTCCATCGGTAACGAGCTGCATCAAATCCTTGTCGCTGGATACGACGACAATTTCGCAGTCTTCACCGCGCAGAGATATCGCACAAGGTAGCGATGATGTCGTCGGCCTCATAGCCCGGTATTTCGAGCGAGTGCGACATTCGAGGCCTCGAGAATTCTGCGAAAGTAAGGAAATTGCGGAACCAAATCCGGCTGGCGGCTCTGGTCGCCGATTGCTTTTGTAGTCCGGCGAACATCTGGTTGCGGAAAGTTTCTCGGCCGGCATCCAGAGCGACGGCGACGTATTCGGGTCGATGCCGTTTCAATAGCTTGAACATCATATTGGTAAAGCCGAAGGTCGCGTTGGTCGGCATGCCGGCGGCATTGGTTCAACGGCGGGATCGCGAAAAACGCGCGAAAAATATAGGAGCTGCCGTCAATCAGAAATAAGCCGGGGACAGCGGATCGGTCATAGGTCTAGTTTAGCGCGCGGCAAAGACGGCATGGGTTTTCAATTTACAAGTTCGACCGCGCCATAGGCTACGCCGAGCTTTTTACTGATTACGGCGCGATATCGTATGGGTTGCCGTGCCGTAAAAGGATTCCGCGGCTTCCATCAGCGTTTCCGATAGCGTCGGATGCGGGTGCACGGAGTCGGCGAGATCGCGCGCGGCGGCGCCCATCTCGACGGCGAGAACTCCCTCAGCGATTAACTCGCCCGCGCCCGCGCCGACGATGCCGACGCCG
The DNA here is from genome assembly GCA_963811315.1 of uncultured delta proteobacterium. Lineage (GTDB taxonomy): Bacteria > Desulfobacterota > Binatia > UBA9968 > UBA9968 > DP-20. The sequence goes on along the minus strand of CAWERH010000082.1, from coordinate 8,520 downwards.
AGAATTCGCTCGGTTTCCGGTTCGATAATCAGTTTGGTCAGTCCGTCTGGGCGATCCAGAGTCAACGCGCGACCGGAAGCGCCCCAGAGAAATTTCGCGACCTGGACTTCGATGCCCTTTTGTTTCGCTTCGGTCTCGGTCAGGCCGCACCAGGCGACTTCCGGGTCGGTGAACACCACTGCCGGAATGACGATATTTTCAAATGCGCTGGCTTCGCCGAGGATTGCTTCGACGGCGATCTTGGCTTCCTTGAACGCTATATGAGCGAGCAGCGCGCCGCCGTTGACGTCGCCGACGGCGTAGATGTTCGGGTCTTCGGTTTGCTGCTGGGCGTTGCATTGAATGAAGCCTTTGTCATCCTTGGTAACTTTGGTGTTCTCAAGTCCGAGGTCCGCAAGATTCGGCACGCGCCCGACACTGACGAGCACGCGGTCGTAAAGCTCCTCGCGCGGCTCCTTGTCGACCTCCGTGGTGACTTTGATTTGTTTGCCGGCGGTGGCCATCTTGAGAACCTTGGTGTTGAGGCGGATTTCCTTAAAGGCTTTTTGCGCGACACGGCTGACCGGACGCACCAAATCAGGATCGACGCCGGTCAAAATCGAGGGCAACGCTTCGAGCACGACGACGTTGCTGCCGAGGGCGGCATAAACGGTGCCGAGTTCCATGCCGATATAGCCGCCGCCGACCACTAGCAGGTCATGCGGGATATCCGGCAGGTCCAGCGCTTCCGTCGAGGTCATGATCCGTTTGTTGCCTAGGTCGAAAGCATTCGGCATCGCGGGCTTGGAGCCTACCGCGATAATCGCCTTTTCATAGCGGATAAATTTCTGTCCCGCACCGGTCTCGACGCGCAAGGTTTGCGAATCTTCGAAGTGGCCCCGGCCGTGCACGACTTCCACATTGCGATGTTGCGCGAGGCTTTTAATCCCCTGGCCGAGCTTTTCGACAATCGATTCCTTCCAACCGCGCAGCTTTTCGAGATTGAGATTCATCTGGCCGAACTCGATGCCGCGCTGGGAAGATTCTTTAGCTTCGCGCATGACCGCAGTGGCGTGGAGCAGGGCCTTGGAAGGAATGCAGCCGACGTTCATGCAGACGCCGCCGAGACGCGGGTTTTGTTCGACGAGGATGACTTTCTTGCCCTTGTCGGCAGCATGAAACGCGGCGGTGTAGCCGCCCGGTCCAGCGCCCAAAACCAAGATTTCAGTGGTAATCGGTTCCATAGCAGTTCGGTTCTACTTGAGCTTTAAGTCCGCTTCGTCGAAGGCTTCCAGCCCGGCGACCACGTCTTTCAGGAAACGTACCGCGTCGGCGCCGTCGAGAACGCGGTGATCATAGGCGAGGCATAACGGCAGAATCATGCGGATAGCGACCTTGCCATCGATCGCGACCGGCTTCGCTTCTCCCTGGCCGACGCCGAGGATCGCCACCTGCGGCGCGTAAATAATCGGGGTGAAATGGCTGCCGCCGATACTGCCCTGATTGGAAATCGTGAAGGTTCCGCCTTGGAGATCTTCGATGGCAACTTTGCGTTGGCGCGTCTTGTCAGTGAGGGTGTGCAAGTCTTCGGAAATCTGCAAAAGATTTTTCTTGTCGACATCGCGCAACACCGGCACGATCAGGCCGCCCTCGGTGTCCACGGCGACGCCGATATGGCAGTAGTCCTTATAGATGATCTCCTGCGCTGTTTGGTCCATGCTGGCGTTAGCGCGCGGATATTTTTTCAAGCTACGCCCGAGCACGAGCAGCAAAAATGATGTGAGCGTTAGATGGGCGCCTTTTTTCTCATAGGCTGGCGAATGCTTCTTGCGCAGCGCCAGCAGTGCTGTGATATCGGCGTCGTCGAATTGATTGATCTTTGGGATCGTCGTCCACGATTCCACCATGCGCCGGCTGACCGTACGCCGGAGCGGCGACATTTTTTCCCGGCGGACGGGTCCCCACTTGGCGAAATCGATGGCTTCGCTCGGAGTAGCGGTTGATGACCCCTGCTGTGCCGCGCCGGGCGCCGCGCTTCCTTGCGAGGCGAGTTGTTGCAGTCGTTGAATATAACCGCGCACGTCGGCCATGGTGATCCGGCCGCCGGCTTCGCTGCCGCGCACTCGGGTTAAATCGATATCGAGTTCGCGCGCGATTCTGCGAATCGCCGGCGACGCCGGCGGTGCCACGCCGCTCTTGGATTCATAGTGATAGTCTGCTGTCGGCGTGGTTACAGGAGTGCTGCTCGATGCATTATGGCTAGGCGGCGCCTCAGGCGACGCCGCGGGCGGTGGAGCACTTGGTGTGCCTTGGCGCGCTGTCGCTGTAGCAGCAGGAGCTGCCGTGGCGCCGGAACCGGTATCGATGCTGAGCAGCGTGTGGCCTACCGACACCTCCATTCCTTGTTTGACATGAATCTTGGTCACGACGCCGGAGGTCGGCGCGGGAATCGATCCCACCGCTTTTTGTGTTTCCAACTCCATGATCGGCTGGTCTTTTTTCACCTCTTGGCCTTCGGCGACCAAAATGCTGACGACCGTGCCGGACTCTACGCCTTCAGCGAGCTGGGGAAGTTTAACGTCCATGAATGCGTGCGTCGATTATGGTTTAGAGATAAAACGGGAATGGTTTTTCAGGATCAATACCGAGTTTTTTGATCGCTGCTTCGACGGATTGCGCGGGCAGCAGACCTTTTTGATAAAGCGCATAAAGCGTTGCTACCGTGGTGAGTTCGGCGTCGACCTCGAAGAAACGGCGCAGGTTTACCCGCGTATCGCTGCGACCGAAGCCGTCCGTGCCCAAACTCATCAGGCCACCGGGAATCCACGGGGCGATCTGGTCCGGAACCATTTTCATGTAATCCGATACCGCGATGAAAACGCCTTCTTCATCCTGCAAAATAGATTCTAAATAAGACTTTTTTTGCGGCGCGGTGGGGTGGAGCATGTTCCAGCGTTTGGTTCGGAGCGCGTCGCCGCGCAGAAGCTTGTAACTCGTCGCGCTCCAGACGTCGGCGGCGACATCGAACTGTTCGGCTAATATCTCCTGGGCGCGCAGCGCTTCGCGCAGCAACGGACCACTACCGAAAATGTGCGCCTTGTATTGTTTTCCTTTGCTTGCCGGTTTGAGTTTGTACAAGCCTTTGAGGATACCTTCTTCGGCGCCGGCCGGCATCGCCGGCATGTTGTAGCTCTCGTTGTAGAGCGTCAGATAATAAAAATATTCTTCACCCTCGGCGTACAATCGGCGCAGGCCGTCCTTAATGATAACTGCGATTTCATAGCCGAAGGCCGCGTCATACGTGAACAAGGTCGGGACGGTGCTGGCCAGTAAATGGCTATGGCCGTCTTGATGCTGCAAACCTTCGCCGTTGAGCGTGGTCCGGCCGGCGGTGGCGCCCAGCAGAAAACCCTTGGCTTTGCTGTCCGCTGCGGCCCAGATCAGATCGCCAATGCGCTGAAAGCCGAACATCGAATAGTAAAAATAGAAGGGAATCATGTTGATCCCCAGGTTGGCGTAGGCCGAGCCGGCGGCGATGAAAGACGACATAGCACCCGCTTCGGTGATGCCTTCTTCGAGGATCTGGCCGTCTTTGGCTTCGTTGTAGTAAAGCAAAGTCTCGCGGTCCACCGGCTCGTAGAGCTGCCCTTTGGGCGAATAGATGCCGATCTGGCGGAACAGGGAGTCCATGCCGAAGGTTCTCGCTTCATCCGGGATGATCGGCACGATTATTTTGCCGATCTCGTCGTGGCGCAACAGTTTGGTTAAAAGGCGCACCGCCGCCATGGTTGTCGACATGGCATGATCGCCAGAGCCCTTTAATAACTCGGCGTATTCGCTGTCCTCGGGCAAACGCACGGATTTGGCTCTAACTTTACGTTCGGGAACAAAGCCACCCAGTTGCTTTCTCCGTTCCAACAAGTACTGGGTTTCGGGACTGTCCAGCGGCGGGCGATAGAAGGGCGTCTCGACGACTTCTTCGTCGGGCAGCGGAATGTCGAAGCGACTGCGGAACTCGCGGAGCTCACGCTCGTTGAGTTTCTTTTGCTGATGGGTGATGTTGCGGCCTTCCCCGGCTTCGCCCATGCCATAACCCTTGACGGTCTTGGCGAGAATAACCGTGGGCCCGCCCTTATGTTCCACCGCGGCGTTATAGGCGGCGTAAACTTTCTTCGGATCGTGGCCGCCGCGCAACAACTTGCGAATCTGGTCATCGGTCAGATGATTTACCATCGCCAACAGTTCCGGGTATTTGCCAAAGAAATGTTTGCGCGTGTAGCTTCCCGGCTCGACGGAATATTTCTGATAATCGCCGTCGACGGCTTCCTCCATGCGTTTGAGCAACAGGCCCTTGTCGTCGGCTGCCAGCAGCGGGTCCCAATCGGAGCCCCAGATGAGCTTGATGACATTCCATCCGGCGCCGCGAAAAAGCGCTTCGAGTTCCTGAATGATTTTGCCGTTGCCGCGCACCGGACCATCGAGACGCTGCAGATTACAATTGACCACCCAGGTAAGATTATCGAGATTCTCGCGCGACGCGAGGGTCAAAGCTCCAGTCGACTCCGGTTCGTCCATTTCGCCATCGCCGGGGAAGCACCAGACTCGCGGTTCTTCGCCGGTGCAACAAGTCCGCGGCTCTTCAGGTAACGCAGAAGCGCGCCTGATAAATCGACATGATCGGCGCCAGGCCCATTGAGACGGTTGGAAACTGCCAAAAATCGGGCATCAAATAAGGGTGAGGATACGAAGAAATGCCGCCAACGGCGGATAGCTCCTGGCGAAAATGATGGAGTTTGGGCGCGTTGATGCGCCACTCGAGATAGGCGCGCGAATATACGCCCGGTGACGCGTGGCCTTGAAAATAAACCATGTCGGCGGGATTGCCGTCGTCGCCGCCGCGAAAAAAATGATTGTGGCCGACTTCGTAAAGTGTCGCGGACGACGCATAAGTAGAAATATGACCGCCGATATCGGCGTGGAGGCGGTTTGCCTTGACGACCATCGCCATGGCGTTCCAGCGCATATAACTCTTGATCCGCCGCTCGATTTCTCGATTGCCCGGATAACGCGGCTCCTTCTCCGGCGGGATTGTGTTGATATAGGGCGTGCTGACGGTATGGGGAATTTTGAGGCCGGATTCACGCAACCGTTCGGTCAATTCCTCGATCAGCCGGGTGGCTTGCTCCGACTCCTCATTCTTTAAAATATATTCCAAAATGTATTCGAGCGAGGCGATCCATTTATGGCGATCATTCTTGGTTTCCTTATGATTGCCACCTTCACTAGTAATTGAGTTTACAGGGATAAGATCTTTCTTTTCGGGTTCCATTCCAGGCTTCTCCATGCGATTTTAGCAGACAACAATTTGACTTCAAAATCAACTGAATGAAATACCTCGATCTTACTTTTACCGAACCGGCGAAAAATCTCGCCTGTGACGAAGCGCTCTTGACCTGCTTCGAAACGGAACGACGGGCTACCTCATTGCTGCGTATATGGCAGCCGGAAAACTATTTCGTAGTGCTCGGGCATTCCAACAAATTGCGGGCCGAAGTCGATGTCGACCAATGCCACAAAGCCGGGGTGGCGGTCGCGCGCCGCATCAGTGGCGGCGGTGCGGTGATGCAAGGACCCGGCTGCTTGAACTATGCGCTAATCCTGAACACCGAACTTCTTTCCCTCCCATCGATCGGAGACACCTTCAAATTTGTTTTGGAGCGTCATCGGCAGATGGTACAAAAAATCAAAGGCGCAGAAGTGCGGATTGAAGGCGTCAGCGATCTAACGATAGCCGGGCGTAAGTTCTCCGGAAACTCACAGTACCGCAAACGAACCCACGCGCTGGTCCATGGTACGTTTCTTTTGACGTTTGATTTATCGCTGATCGAGCGCTGTTTGCTGATGCCGAAACGGCAGCCGGAGTACCGTCACAATCGCTCGCATGGAGAATTTATTGCGAATATACAACTTGATTCGATGACTCTGCGTCATGGCTTGATCGATGCCTGGAATGCAACCGAGCCGTTGGCATCTTTGCCATCGACGATCATCGACGAACTCGCGGTTGGGCGCTATGGCCAACTTGTGTGGACGGAGAAATTCTGACTCGCTTCTGGGGGCCAGGCTTGGGGATGAAAATGCTTCAAAAACACCTGTTAAAATAGAGAAACACCTGGAAAAAGATTGGTGGCGGTGGACGGAGTCGAACCGTCGACGCCGCGGATATGAGCCGCGTGCTCTGACCATCTGAGCTACACCGCCAATGAGCAGGCAAATTATGATGGGTTGAGAAAAAGTTCAAGCGATCGAAGTTATGCCGTAGGCGTACTCCAATTTCGTTCAGCTGAAGTTCGAGATGACGCTCTTTTTCCCTCGGCCGATCTGAAACAGAACTTTCTCATCTAATTCGAGGCATGTCAACTTTTTGCCGTAAACGAGCCGGTGTCTAGGCCGACTTTATAGGGGAGATCGAAGAGCACGGCTCGCTGCGGTGTATGCCCGAATAAAACGGTGTAGGGTAAAGAATGCGAGCTGTAGATAAACTCGTTTCTGATCCAGAATAATTCTTCATTGGTTTGCTCCGCCAACGATTTTTGCGGATTTATACCGCATGAACGCACAAAAAAGATCCATCATATGAAAACTCCTAGCCCTTGAAAAAACTGAATATGCTCGCGGGAATGCTTGAAGCGCATGCTCGCGGTTATTTTTTCCTCCACTATACCATAACTTGCTAAAGTGGCTTTGCCGCCGTTGGCCAGAAACATTTCGCCATGCTGCCCTCAACCCGAGGTAGGACAACAACATGTCTTCGTGATTGCCTTTAAGAAAGACGAAATCTACCGCTATATTGCTTTTGCAGCGCAACAAGATAGGAAACTACGCCTTTGGAATCGGACCACGATCAATGTAATCGCCAAGAAAAACGACCCGGTCACTGGTATCCAGGGGGAATCCTCGACCAGTCAGCTTAACTCGTCGACGCAACCATGAATATCGCCAATCACATAACGACCCATAGTTGGTAAAATCTCTATGGTACTCAAGGGCATTGCTACAATGCCGATGGCAGCTCTTGCAAAGGTGATCGGCACATCGCTAGTCTGAGATAATGATGAAATCGCGCGAAGTTTATTCCAGTTGCTTTGTTGATCGCCAGGATCCCGTGCCTGATTCTCGGAATCGGTAATTGGGGTATGGCGCAGTTGAAACCAAGAAATACCAAGATTTATGCTTAAAACGGCTCGCACGGGTCTGGAGGAATCCTATCGGAATTTTCACGAACTGGATCACCAGAAAAATGAGGAAGTGCTTCGGCGAATCAACGAGACCGGGAAAAATTCAATGCGCGCCCGGGTGAAACTCAATTTCTTTTATGTCGTGCTTACCGGCGGGAGACTATTATTTCTTTTGGCGCGATATTGATACTCGTTGACTCGTTCGGTTGATCCGAGTGACGCACGGAAGAAGCACGAAAAGTTAGCGGTGACTTAGGCAATCGATGCTAATAACCAGGTCGATCTTACTTTGAAGGCTTAGACTTTTGGTATTTTCGATAATCGTAACCGGTGGCCATGGCGAACAAGATGTCTTCCATTCCCCCGCTCTTTTCTCGACGCAAGATCAACAGGCGATCGTAAAATTCCTTAAAGTCTTTGTAGATTCGCTGGCTATTGTCGGTACTGCGGAGGTAAAAATCCTTTACGCGCGTCATGGTGAAGCGCAAAGCCGAAAATCGCAGTTCGTTGGGAAACGAGTCCCACTCGGGCAGTGATAGCGGCCGCAGGCTCTCATATCCTGAGATCAAAGCTTCGAACCGATCAATCGGTTATCGCTTCTCGTGAAACAAAGCGCGTTTACCGCGGTAGCAAGATCGTAGATGAGTTTGCCTCGGCACGCCGCTTCGAAATCCATCACACCAGTCAGTCGATTGCCTTTGAACTTGACATTGTCCGGGAACAGATCGCCGTGGATGATTCCTTTGGGCAAGTTGTTGTCTAAGTAATTCTCGAGATAGGAGAACTCGTCATCCAAAACCCTGACGATTTTTTTTAGGTGAGTAGGCAACTGACGTCGCACCTCGCGATAAATCGCGACAATCCGGTTAAAGCCAAAGCGATTGTCGATGCCCTTCTTGTAGCTACGCCCGATCAAATGGAGGTTGGCTAAGGTATGCCCTAGAGCGCTCAAATGCGTTGGATTGATCAGCGCCCGTAGACAGCTCGACCCCATCAAGGTAGCGGGTCGCTGTGAGGCATTTCCCTTGGAACTCGATGTGAAACCGGCCGCTTTTCGTCTTGAGAGGCTGCAGGCACGGGAAATTCTGTTTGCGCAAGTGCAGCAGCAAATCGAGTTCTTGTTTTACCTCAATTTCGCTTTTGATCTCATCGAGTTTTGACGAAATATTTCCCGCCGCCTTGGTTTCGACCAAGCTAGTGTGTGTTCACGGAACCGTTTCTGACGCCAGTGAACGAAGACAAGATCGCCGAGAGTGAACTCATCGATGATCTTGGTGATATCCTTCTTCGAGAGTTCCGTATA
>CAWERH010000081.1:0-76492 GCA_963811315.1 uncultured delta proteobacterium | reverse complement strand
GCCCGGGCTTTCGGCACCGATCATCATGAGATCATCGTACGGCCGGATGTTGCCGACCTATTGCCAAAGCTGATCTGGCACCTTGATGAGCCCATCGCCGACTCAGCGTTCATCACTACCTTTCTGGTCTCACGCCTCGCCGCCCAAAGCGTCAAGGTCATATTATCGGGTGTCGGGGGTGACGAACTCTTTGGCGGATACCGACGCTATTTAGGTGATGCCTTTGGCCGCTATTACCGGCTGCTCCCGGAGGCGGCTCGGGTAAGATGGTTTCCCGCGTTGTTGGCTAGATTGCCGAGAGACCGCCATTCGAGTTGGAAGAACCTTTTTCGCTATGCGGATGCTTTTGTTCATTCCGCGAACTTATCGCCGATCGAACGATATACAAGTTACGTCACGTTGTTCTCCGCCGATGCGAGCGCCGAATTGCAGAATCGCGGCGACAATAGGGCAGGACCGACCTCCGAGTTGATGCAGCGTTATTTCGCCCAGTGTGCCGGAGCCGAAAATGTCAATCAGTATATGTACGTCGATCTAAAAACCTCCCTTGCGGACGACCTTCTGGTCCTTACGGACAAAATGACGATGGCCACGTCCCTGGAATGCCGGGCGCCTTTCATGGATCATGAGCTGGTGGAACTGGCGGCGCGAATGCCAGCACACTTAAAGATCCATGGCTTCACCATGAAATACATACTTAAAAAAGCTGTTAAGCCGTGGTTGCCGGCTGAAATCCTGAACCGCAAGAAGCGCGGCTTCGGCGCGCCCGTGGGCGCCTGGCTGCGGCGCGATCTCAAGATGCTCGTTCATGACACGCTGTCCGAGCAACAAGTTCGAAAACGAGGGCTGTTTCAATGGCCGGTTGTAAGGGAGTTGATTCAGAAACACGAAGCGCAAGAAGGGGACTACACCGATCACCTGCTGGCTTTGATCAATCTCGAACTATGGTTTCGACAGTTTATGGATCAATCCGTTCGCCCGCAAACTGCGGATGATGCGCTTCCCCGTGTCATGCAGCTATGAAAATCTTTTTTGCGTGCCATCGCTTTCCCTACCCGCCGAATCGGGGTGGAAAAATTCGTCCTTTCAATATCATTCGCCATCTGAGCCAAAAGCACGAAGTCGTCGTCGCCAGTCTGGCTCATACCCAACAAGAACTGGATGAAGGCGACGGGCTCAAAGAATACTGCGCCGAGATTTATGCCGAGGTGGTGCCGGAAAAAGTCCGATGGCTGCACGCCCTTCAAGCCTTGCCGAGCGCCACGCCATCGTCCGTCGCCTATTTTGGCTCGTCCCGTTTGAGGCGAAGAATTAAAGAGGCGGCAAGCAAGACCTCCTTCGACGCCGTTATGGTCCATTGCGCATTTGCCGCGCAATATGGCCTGCAGGTTCCAGCGAAATTTCGATTGATGGATTTCGGTGATATGGACTCGGGCAAATGGCTCGATTATTCCAAATGGCGTTCTTTCCCTCGTTCCTGGGCCTATTACCTGGAAGGGCATAAGCTGCGGCGGTATGAAAAACAAATCGCTGCAGCTTTCGACTCATGCACCTTGACCACTCAGGGTGAACTCGAAGAATTCGAAAACTACAAGTCGACCGGCCGCATAACGTTATTCCGAACGGGGTGGATGGGAGTTATTTTCATCCCAACGGCGGCCCCGCCCAAGGAAAGCCGGTGATCGTGTTTGTCGGGCGCATGGACTACTACCCGAATATCGACGGCGTATTGTATTTCACCGAAAGCATTTTCCCGGCCATTCGAGCGGCCGTTCCAAATGTCGAGTTTCGCATTGTCGGATCGAATCCGACTCCGGCCGTGCAGCGGTTGCGCCAGATTCCGGGGGTGGTAGTCACGGGTCACGTTCCTGACGTCAGGCCTTTCTTAAAGGACGCTGTAGTTTCGGTTGCTCCTTTGAGAATGGCCCGCGGAACGCAGAATAAAATCCTTGAGTCCATGGCTATTGGGATACCCGTAGTCACGACACCCGCAGCGGCCAAAGGAATACAGGCTACCCCCGGAGTACACATACTCGTGGCAGAGGACCCGGATCGTTTTGCCGGACAAGTCGTGGAAGTTCTTAAGAACCCGGAGTTGCGCTTGGGGTTTTCCAATGCCGGACGCGAGCAAGTGAATAGCGCGCACGTGTGGTCTAGATCTATGGAAGTTTTGGACAATATATTCATGGAAACAAGGATCTAACAGACTTCCTTTTTGACTCGAGTGATCGACAATTGTTCGCAACTCAGTAATTGAAACTCGTGGCTATAGCTGGCATAACACCCATGCGAGGCTTCGTTGTTTTGTTCAATACCCAACCAGAGGTGCCGCGCACTCAGGACGATGCTCTCGAACAGCGGTTCGCGCAGTGGGAAGCAAGCTTTGCCCCGAACCGCGTAACGCGACTGGATCAGCCGAACTGTCGCTTCTACCTATTTACGGCCAACGACGCGATCCCCGCCGAATTCAATCAACGCGCCCGGCGCACGCCGAATGAACTCCTGCTGTGGACCGGTCCGCGCGTCGACATGACCGCCGCCGACCTCTTACAAGCGCCGATATCGCATGATCTGACCGAGCTGGCCGCTGCGACGCTGGCGTCTCCCGGCGCACTGGATACGGCCGTGTGCGTGAGTTATCGCGCCGCGGCGCACTCGTTGATCGTCAAGACCGACGTGCTCAATGCGACGTTCGTTTATTGGGCGCGGTCGGGGCGGTGGCTGTTGTTGTCCAACTCGTCGCTGACGCTGGCGCGGCTTATCGGCGCCGGTGTCGATTGGGTGGCGGCCTCGGAATTTCTCGCGAGCGGCTCGATCTACGCGAATCACAGTCTCTACGAGGGCGTTCGGACCCTCAAACCGGCGACCTTGCATGCGTTCACGGACGGCAGCGCCCCGGCGAGCCACGAGTACTGGCGCCTCGATACGCTGCCGTTCAACACGCTTTCGGCGCGGGAAGCCTGTGGTCGCGTCGTCGAAGAACTCGATCGCGACTTCGATGCGCTCAACGCGACAGGCAAGACCTTCATTCTCGATCTCACCGGCGGGTACGATTCGCGGGCCAATCTCGGCTTTGCGCTGCGCCGCCTGAAGAGTTTCGAGACCACCGTGTCGGGCCTTTCGCAAGACGAGGATGTGGTGCTCTCCTCCGCCCTCGCCCGACGTTTCGGATTGAAGCACACCGTCATCGCGCATCCCGGTCCGGACGATCCCGGACACGCCAGGCGGCTGGCAGCCGCGGTGCTACTGACCGATCTTGAATACGACATCGTGGAATATTCGAGGATCTACAACACCCAGAGCCATTTCGACAGCCTGCATCAGCCCAGCATCCATGGATCCGGGAGGCGGCGATGTCGCGCGCAACATCATTCTCCGCCGCGAGTTCTACGACACGACGCCGGATGGGCGACTGGTTGTCGAGCCGCTGATCGCTCAGAGATTCCGGAATCTGATTCCCGTGGTGTTGGGCCGGTCGGATCTTCCCATCGCCAATTGGGTCGCACACATGCGCACGCGGATTGCCGAGCATGACGCTCCTCATCTGCCGGCGTATGCTCGCCTCGATATTATTTACTTGCGGATGCGCATGCAGTTCTGGCAAGGACGGATCGGGAGCTCGACCAACCGTTTCCGATCCAGTTTTTCGCCCTGGACCAACCGTCGAGTACTCGAAGCCATGCTCACCACGCACTGGAAAGAACGCGACCATCAAATGCTCAGCCGCCTCTTCCTGCGCGTCCTGCACCCCGAGTTGTCGCGAGTCGGCGTCGCACGGGGCGAGCCGGCGGGGCCGAGCTCTTGGGATGTCATCCGCGGTATGCCCGCAAGGCTTCGATATTTTGCCGGCCGTCTTTCGGCGCGTGGCGGCTGGGCCCGAACGGCAGCGGCCGATCCCGCGGTGTACCGGCATCTCGTTCCGAAGTGGGAGGAGGTTGTGGAAAACCTGCTTTGTCCCGGTGCCGTCTCCGCGCTGATCGCGACGGGTGGCCCGGCTAGCCAGCCTCAAGTGCTTGGACGATTGGTGACGCTCGCCCACGTCAAGGACAGCCTGAACGCGCCTTATTCCTGATAGTCAATCGACTCGTCTTACAAAGTCGCGAGCCGTGTAGGATCACGACGCCACCGGCTCGATTTGATGCGCGTGCGAATGCTCACCACGATGAACAGCAACGGCGTTGTGCGCACTTGGGGTGCCAGGTACGAAAGAGTGATGCCGAAGATAATCCATTTACAATTGCAGTTGGAAGGGGGCTCCCATGCCGGAGACATCGGTTCTTGACAGGTTGACATCAGTTCTACGCGACGTGTTCGACAATGACGAAGTCGTCGCAACTCCGGATCTCACCGCACAGAAGGTGGATGGGTGGGACAGCCTGGGTAACATACGGCTGTTCCTTGAGATCGAACGCGTCTTCTCGATACGATTCAGCGCGATGGAAACCACCTCGTTGAAAAACGTAGGAGAGCTTGTCGCGGTCATCGAGAAGAAGAGCCGCCGCTAAGGCGCATGGTCAGTGCCTGACCTCAGTCTCTCACGGAGGTAAACGATGCAAACGAATCCGACTAACCTTCCTTGGCTTCTGGCGCCCCCAAATGACTTTCGACTGCAAGTTCGGGCGTTGGCAGAACTGAAGTCCGAGTCATCTTTCCATGCGCGGCGGTTGGCCTTGCACCATTTGGACGTCAATCAACTCCATACGTTCGGACGGGCACTACCAGGAATTATCGCGCGCAATGAGAGTCAAGACCGTAAAACTCGGTGTGCTTTCCAACGGCACCACCGATCTGATTCTTCCGGCCTTCGTCGTCAGTGCTCTTCGACACGGTGTTTGGCTTGAGAGTGTCGCGGCATCGTTCGACCAGGCGGCTCAGCAGGCATTGGATCCTTCATCGGACATCAACCGAGCCCGCTGCGACTTCGTTCTTCTCGCGCTGGATCACCGTGGACTTGCGCTTCTCCCGGTCCCCGGAGATCCGGAGCGCGCCCGAAGCCTCGTCGATCATGCATTGCAGCACATCGATGCGTTGCGTCGCGGGTTACGCAACAGTTCCGGATGTTCGGTGATCCTACAAACTCTCCCGCAGCTGCCAACGGCGCTCTTTGGCAGTCTCGAGCGAAGCGTGCCTGGGACGACGCAGTGGATGATCGATCAATTCAACAGAGATCTCAGAGCCGTTGTGGCGGGCTCCTCCGATCTTCTGCTCGACGTTGCCGCACTGGCCGAAATGGTCGGACTTACATGTTGGCACGACCCGGTGCAGTGGGCGGTCGGCAAGTTTCCTTGCGCACACGATGTCGTGCCGTTGTACGCAGACTGGCTCGGTCGGCTTCTCGCCGCCGCGCGTGGGAAGTCGCGAAAATGCCTCGTACTCGACCTCGACAATACACTTTGGGGCGGGGTGATCGGTGATGACGGGCTCGCTGGAATCGTACTGGGAAACGGCAGCCCTGCCGGCGAAGCGTTTCTGAGCGTTCAACAGGTCGCGCTCGCACTACGTGACCGCGGCGTAATCCTGGCGGTCTCTTCGAAGAACGATGACGACGTCGCGCGCAGCGTTTTCCGAAAGCACCCCGAGATGCTGCTCAAGGAGTCGCACATAGCGGTGTTTCAGGCGAACTGGCGAGATAAGGCAGCGAATATCAAAGCGATCGCCGAAACACTCAACATCGGCATCGATTCACTCGTGCTGCTGGACGACAATCCCGCCGAGCGGGCCCAGGTACGGGACGCTCTGCCGGAGGTCGCCGTCCCTGAGCTGCCGGAGGATCCGGCGTTCTTCGCTCAAACCCTATTGGCTGCGGGATATTTCGAGTCGATCGGATTCACCGCAGAAGACCGTTTGAGGGCCGATCAGTACCAGGCGAATGCGGCGCGTGCCGAGCTTCTCGGCGCCGCCACCGATCTCGAGTCGTACCTGCGCTCACTCGAAATGAAGGCCATAATAGGCCGCTTTGACAGCGTAGCCCGGGCCCGCATCACACAGCTGATCAACAAGACCAATCAATTCAATCTGACCACGCGACGTTACACCGAATCCCAGGTGATGGCGCTCGAAGAATCATCAGCCGGTCTCACGCTGCAAATCCGGCTGATCGACAAATTCGGCGACAACGGCATCGTGGCCATCGTCATTTGCGTGGCCGATGGCCCGGACTGGATCGTCGATACGTGGTTGATGAGTTGCCGTGTTCTCAATCGCAAGCTCGAAGAGACGACGCTCAACTGCATCGTAGCTGCTGCCAAGAGCGTCGGGGTGCGAGCGCTCATCGGCCAATACCTGCGCACCGAGCAGAACAAGATGGTGAAGGAGCACTACCCACGGCTGGGATTCGAGCGACTCGACGAGAGTGATGGCGCAAGTCGTTGGCGGCTGGACGTGCAAAGGTACGCCGCGGCCTGCGTCCCAATCGAGATTGTCGAGCTTGAATCTGCCGCTGCCGGGGCGGAAGGAGATAAAGGGCGTATCGCGGATTCGGCACGACCTAGCGCGTAGCTCCGACCTCCCATGCTGTTTAATTCCTACGAGTTCATTTTCGCGTTCATGCCCGTTGTCACAGTCGCGTATTTCATCATTGGGCGCACGAACTCTCGCCGGCTGACGCTCGGATGGCTCGCTGCCGCCTCGGCGATTTTTTACGGACTGTGGAATCCGATAAACGTCGCGATCATTTTCCCTTCGATTATCTTCAATTTCTTCATGGCGAAGGCGATCAGCCGGCTGGACGAAAACAGAGCGGGGCTGCGGAGCCTAGTGCTCGTAGTCGGCATCGTGGCGAATATCGGTTTTCTTGGCTACTTCAAGTACAAAAACTTCTTCAGCGAGCTCACGAATTCGCTGTTCGCGACACATTTTCCAATCGCGCCGCTGTTGCTGCCGCTCGGGATCTCATTCATCACGTTTCAGAAAATCGCCTTCCTCGTCGATGTTCACTCGGGCCTGGTAAAGAAGTTCTCGCTGTTCGATTTTATGGTATTCGTCCTGTTCTTTCCTCAGCTGGTGGCCGGGCCGATTGTGCACTTCCGCGAGCTGATGCCGCAGTTTGCGAAGGCGCCGCTGCGGCCGAATCCGACGGACGTTCTCGCGGCGATTGTGCTTTTCTCGATTGGACTATTCAAGAAGGTCGTCATCGCTGACGGCATCGCTGAATTTGTCACGCCGGCCTTTGGAGCTGCGGCGAGCGGTCAGGCGGTCTCGTTGCTCCCGGCATGGGGCGGAGCGCTGGCCTATACGTTTCAAATCTACTTCGATTTCTCTGGGTACTCGGATATGGCGCTCGGCCTGGCGAGAATCTTCGGTGTTCGCTTGCCGATGAATTTCAATTCACCGCTCAAGGCAAGCAGCATCATCGAATTCTGGGGACGATGGCACATCACGCTGACGCGTTTTCTCACGGCGTATATCTATACACCAATCGTGCTGAGCTGGACACGCTGCCGGCTAATGCGTCGCAAGCCGGTGCTGGCGGGATCGCGCACTAAGGTGCCGGCCTTCGCCGTGCTCGTCGCCGTGCCGACGATTCTGACCATGGCGGTTTCCGGCTTGTGGCACGGTGCCGGCCTCCAGTTCATCCTCTGGGGATTGATCCACGGCCTGCTCCTGATCATCAACCAGGGCTGGCGCATTCTTCGCCCTCGTATGTGGAGCGACCAAGCCAGCTACGATAGGTTTGCAAACCCCATCGGCTTCGTCCTTACATTCCTCTCTGTTGTCCTCACCATGGTATTTTTCCGTGCCGATTCCGTGCGCACCGCCATGCAGATCCTGAAGGGAATGGTGGGGCGAACGGCGTTTCGCTTCCGTATACCATCGGCGCGCGGCTCGGTGCCGCGGGGGAATGGCTGAAGAGTCTTGGCGTCACGTTCGAGTGGATTGGCGGCAACGATTTCGTCGTTGTATGGATTTGGATCATTGTCTGCTTTGCGATTGTCACGCTGTTTCCGAATTCACTCCAACTCACCGCGAAAATGCAGCCGGCGCTCGACTTCGAGCCGGAGTTGCCTGCGAGCGCGGCAACAGCCCGACGGCGATGGCCACAGGTTCCGCTCCGACTTGTCGTCGCACTCGATTGGCGGTGGGCAACATTGCTCGCGCTGCTGTTCGTCGTCGGCACCCTTGGTTTGGGTCGAGTGAGTGAATTCCTGTACTGGCAATTCTAAGGGTCGTATCATGAGAGTTCGAAGCTTCATCCTGGCGTGGTTGGTCACGGGTGTGGCTATCGCCTCATGCACTGCCGCGATCAATTGGCTGATCGATCCGTATTTAATGTTTGATATGCCTCGACTTAGGCATTTCAACGAGCGTAAGCCTAGTGTGCTCACACACGAGCGAGAGATGAAGGCTTATCTCGTAAAACGCGCGGCGCCGACGACTGTTCTTATCGGGACGTCCCGCGTGGCGCTCGGGCTCGATGCGAAGCATCCAGCGTGGCCCGAGCGGCTGCGACCCGTGTACAATCTAGGGCTGCCCGGAGGCGGACCGTACACCTGGCTGCGGTATCTGCAGCATGCGTTATCCGATGATGGTATCAAGGAAGTCGTGATCGGTCTAGATTTCGAATACTTCCTCGCCCCGGATGGCTGGTACCAAGACCCGGCGAAGGAGGGGACGGAATTCGACCACCGGCTGGCCGTCACGCGTCAGGGTATCCCCAACCAGTTCTGGAGGCGACAACGGTTGATCGACGTCGGGCAGGCACTGCTCTCGCTCGACGGGCTGCGTGACAGCATCATAACGGTCCGTGCCAATCTCACAGCCGATTCCGCGGACCTCGATCGTTCCGGCAACCTTTCCGACGCGGAATTCAGGCGCGACGTGGCGCAGCTTGGTGCGTTTCCGCTTTTCGAGAATCGAAATCGTCAAACCCTGCAGCGGCTCGCCATCGAGCTGCGCCTGCGCTATTCGGACGGGCAGAGGGAAGTCTCGCCCATGGCAATACTACGCTTAATCTTGGAGCTGTGTCGAAAGCACGATATCGCAGTTATTCTGTTCGTGCAGCCGGTGCATGCCTCATTGCTCGAGGCGTACGATCTCTTGCAACATTGGCATGACTTCGAGGCGTGGAAGCGCGACCTCGTGGCACTCGCCGGCGATTTTCAGCGCCGCCGCGGGCTTGATCTGTCCTTGTGGGACTTCAGCGGCTACAATCGGTACTCGGAGGAGACGGTCCCTGAACCGGGCGACCGAAAGACACGGCTGCAATGGTTCTGGGATCCTGCGCACTATACAAGGTCGCTCGGCGATGTGATCATAAGGTCGCTTTTCGCCGCCCATGCGGCGAACTTCGGCGTGCGCCTCACGGCGGATTCGCTCGAGCAGCACCTCGACCGAACGAGGGAACACCAGAAGCTGTATCAGGCCGCTCATCCGGAAACGCGTGCGCGTCTGTCGCAGTTATATCAAGGGATCAGCAAGCGTTAGAGGAAAGGCGGATATTTAAATGTGGAAGCGATTTCACAAGGCGCTATGTTATTCAACCTGTGAAAGCACACTGGAGTTGGCCACGTTTGATGCTCAGGTTTACTCGTTCGAGGAGAAACAATCTATTGCTTGCTAAACAGGCGGGGCTATTAGACAACGAATTTGACACACATGTCAAAAATGGAGTTCTTCTTTACCGCAGCTGCAATGTTTACTATCGAAATCCTCAATGGCTTGCCCGTTCTGCTTTCCTATATTCACCGGCATTAACCATTTTAAAGATTAACTCCGAAACGCTGGGCTAGCAGGCTTTTCTTTTACTGGCGGGAGATCTCCTCGGCACTTTCAGCGCATTCCAGAGGCCACCCGCCTTTCAGCAGCTAACATTCGAGGTCGGCAAAGCTACCGGGTCCGGCCGCGCGAATTCGCAGGGTCCATGGACCTAGTGAATTGTAACGCATGGAAAGCGTCTAAGTGATTGATGGGAACAATCCCCGTTGAAACAGTTTGAACGAGAAGAATTGACGCGTTGGGTAGAGGGACAGAGCCGAGACGCGGCGCAATCGCGCCGAGCTCGCCTGATTCTTTTGATCGCCGACGGGGAGCGCTATGGGGCGATTCGCGAGAAGCTTAGTTGTGGACACCAATTTTACACTTGTTGGAAAAAGCGCTTTTGTGGCCGAGAGATTGGCCGGTTTGTATTCGCACCATACCGGCCGAGTCACCAGCCCCCCAGAGTAGCGCAAAGAAGCTCGGATTCTTAAGTGGACATTGCAGAAAAAGTCCTCGGACGGGTCTACTCACTGGAGCGCTCGAAAGCTGGCGTTGGAATTGGGCGATGTCTCGCACATGAATATTGCCCGAGTGGTCCAAGCACGCTATTCGGCCCCATCGTGTTGCCGGTTACATGAGCAGTAACGCTGGTGATTTCGAGACCAAAGCTGCCGATGTGATCGGGCTTTTACTTTCATCCTCCCCAACACGCAGCGGGTGTCTTCCTCGGTTGATGAGAAGACAGCCATTCAAGCATTGGATCGCCAAGACCCCCCCGCCGCTGACTGCAGGGCGGGCCGAGCGCCATGGCTTTGAGTATTTTCGCCACGGAACGTTGTCGCTCTACGCTGCCTTTAATACCGCAGAGCGGTGAGGTCCTGGGAAAGACCGCAGAGCGTCATACCCAGTGCGGAGTTCGTCGCCTTTCTCACCAACATTGTTGCAAGTCAGCCCGCCAACAAAGAGATTCATATCATCTTGGACACCTTTTTCGGCACATAAAACTGACCGAGTTAAGACTTTCCTTGCGGATCATCCTCAGGTGCACGTGCATTTTACCCCGACCTATTCCTCATGGCTGAATCAGGTCGAGCTCTGGTTTGCCAAAATCGAGCGCGACGTGATCGCTCGCGGCGTGTTCACCTCCGTGAACGATCTAAAGAAAAAACTCATCCGTTATATCCGTCAGTACAACAAAAATCCCAAAACCGTAAAATGGAAATATTTCGATCCCAAACATCGCATCAAACGCGAATCAAGCGTTACAGTCCACTAGTAATCGGCGGATCGCGTGGACTAGGAGAACTGACCGCGAAGCTGCTTTGCTCCGGTGGCGGCTGCGTACATCTGACGTACTCTCGCGGGCGCAACGATGCGCGCCGCGTCAGCGCCGAGATCATGGCAGTCAAGCGAGGCGTCAGAAAACCGCTCGAGCTGGATATCCTGGCACCCTTATCTGGGCCGATATGGAAATGTAGATCTAATTTTTTACTTTTCCACTCCGGTGATTTTCAGGAGAAAGTCAAAAACATTTAACGCCACGATCTTTCATGACTTCCTGCGTTTTTATGTCGAGCGATTTTACCTGCTCTGCGAGGAGCGGCTTTGGCTTGAATGAAAGTTAGCATCATCCTTTGCAGCGCGTATTTGTTCTTAGCTTTCGTTGCATTCAAGTATGTCAATGAAAAGTTGGGACTCACCGACGGCTCGCTGGCGGCTTCGCGAAGCTGGGCGCAGCGGAAGACAGTGGAGGCGCAGAGCCTGGATAATGCGCTCACCTTAGCTGAAAACGTTCCTGCCAAGGCGGAATTTTCGAAGCGCTGTTCGCGACCGGAAGTTGTCCGATGTTTTGGCTTCGACAACCAAGCTCAGACAGATCCCTATATCTATCCCCCCTCGTGGCAAAGAGTGAAACGCGCGCGGGTCGTGCAGGATGTAAGAGCCTCTGGGAATGGTTCTCTCCGCTTTGAGATTCCTTCCGGATCGGGAGCCAATACCTCAGGAAGTTTCTGGCTGAATTTTTCGGATAGTCTCAAAATACAATTTGGCAGAAGAAGTCGGAATTTTACGTGCAGTGGGTGCAAAGATTCTCACAAGAATTCCTGGGCACCACTTATCGAAACGGCGAGGGATGGAAACAGGCGATTATTGGCACCGGGGATCAACCCGGCAAGCATTATTCTTCTTGCACTGACTTGGAAGTGGTTGTTCAAAATACTTATCAGCGCGGTTTTGCTCAGCTGTATAATTCCTGCAGTGGCTCTACTTCCCATCGCGGCTATGATCCATTCCAACAGAATTATGCGGCCAACGATTGGAAGCTTCAAAACGCAAGGCAGTCACCGTACTGTCTTTATTCGCAGGCAGCCAGTCAGACCTATTTTCCACCCAACGGAAACTGTTTTGGATATGTCGCAAATGAATGGCTGACTTTTCGAATGTCATCTAAAGCTCGGGCCGCGTGTCGGCGATGAATTTGTCAACAGCTACGTCAACATGTGGATTGGCAGAGAAGGTCATCCTTCCGAACCGGTTTTCAATTGGGGCCCTTATAATCTTTCTGCCGGATCGGCGGATGGCCGATCAAAAGTTCGGCAAAATCTGGTTCCTACCATATCATACCGGGAAAGACTTCTCGCAGATTCATCCTACAGGATACGTCTGGTACGATGAACTGGTCGTTTCCCGACAAAAAAATCAAGAATCCCGAACTCAATCCGGCGAGATAGAAATGCCAATTAGTCAGGATGTCAAGCTCGGCCGACGCGTTCAAATCCACCATTAGGATTGGTTAACCTTTACGAGCCGGTGATATTAGAGATCGGGAGAAAAGCAACGATAAGAATTGATGGTATCGGGTACGATTACCGAGGTCCCGAAACTTGGCTCGCAATTTTCGCAAGCGCCAGGTCGGAAAGTGGTGGCCGTTAGTGATCTGCGGACCGAGCAACTCGCGCAAGTGCAAGCGCGTTATCCTGGCATCAAAGTAACAACTGCATGCCGTCCTGTGCGGGAAAGCACACGTGTTGGTGGGGAAAGCCGCTAGCCGCGAGCCTCTCCGATGGCCGTTCGTTTATGGACCTACCGGTCCGAGTGGAGCCTGGTCAATCGTTATTGATTAACGGAATCACTTCAGTACCAAGCCTGATGGCGATGCTGGAACTTGAACACCACCGCCACTGCCGGCCCCAGGATCGGCAATGTCTTGACGAGAAATAATCAGATCGTCATACCAGACCTGCGCGGGTTGAAGCCCGGAATAACTAGCGCCGGTTTGATACGGGACAAGCCACACCTTGCCTACCACAATCGACGGGTTGTCCGCTTCTTTCTCGATGTACCATCCGCCAGGCTGCGAGTTGCCACTATGATCAAGGCAGACTCGACCAGGCGAAGGCCCGCAATCTACGACCAAGGTCGTTGGTTGCCCCTCCCTGCCTGCCCAGATCTGATATGTTGAACTGTGAGTGCCGTAAGTTCCGATGTGGAGATGAATTTTCATCGTCCACCATTCGTTGGCGGTGAAGTAAACACAAGGCGGCGCGACGTAACTTGGATACAAACACCCAACAGCGTTCTGCACGGTAATATTAGAGGTGATGCCATACGCATTGGTAAAAGCCTGCGCCCCGCCACAATTCGAGTAGGCAACTAACAGGTGGCCACCGGAACCTGTTCTCTCAGTGGTAAAAACGTTCTCACCATCCCAACAGGTAGTTGGACATAGTGCAGAGCCTTGGCCAGGAGCGCACCCCGGTCTGTCGCCGCCGCTGATGTCGAGGATCTTAAACCCGTGGCTGCCGCCGCCGTAATCTTGATTGAGAAAATTGGCATCGACCCGATAGCGGACCTGTATCCAAATGTCCTGACCGGGTTGGAGTTGCTGCGATAAATCGGAAGAAAAATTGGCAAACCACGCTCCTGCTACATCAGGACCGCCGCTGCCGGGGATATTCAGCCTAAGAGAGGATGCGCCGGAAGTTTTAATTGTGGTGTCCCTGGTAATTTTTGTGAAGTCCCCATTCGAACCGGGTGGTATGTACCCGAAATTAAGCCCCCGCCCCCCTTCTTTACCGCCGCTGCCGAACGCAAAATCAGTATCGGTATCGAAACTAAAACAACGGAGCACCCCCGCAGCAGCGCACCTAGAAGTAAAGTCAGAGCCGCCGCCGCCCGGCGGCGGCGTGGCCGAAGCTGACGTCGTGGCCGAAGCTATAGAGGAATAACTGCTCAAATTTCCCGCTGCATCTGTGGCTCGGACTCTATAACGATAAGATGTGGAAGACGTAAGCGCCGTGTCACTGTAAGTGATTGCCGCCTGAGATATAATTTGGGCAAAACTAGAGCAACTAGCCCCTGAACATCGCTCCAGCAAATAGGCCGTGACCCCCACCGCATCGGTCGAAGCGGTCCAGGCCAAGTTAACCTGACCCGCGCTGATGGCCGTGGCGATCAAGCCTGAAGGCGTAGTTGGTGCAGTAGTATCTGGAGCTCTGCGTCGTCCCCGTCGTCCCCGATACCGAGGCCGTATAGCCGCTTAAATTTCCCGCTGCATCAGTGGCGCGAATCCGGTAGCAATAAGTGGTTGAGGCTGTGCGCCCTGTGTCACTAAAGGAATTGGTCGCTGACGTATTGATTTGCGCAAACGCCGCGCAGCCTGACGGACTGCGTTCGATTAGATAGCTGGTGACTCCAATCGCATCAGTCGAAGCTGTCCATGACAGATTAATCTGACTGGAACTGATTGCGGTAGCGATTAGGCCGCTTGGATTGGTCGGCGCGGTCGTGTCCGACGTGCCCGGCGCGCCCGCCCCGTGCTTGTACAGATAAGCGCGGCATGAGCTTGTACGGTCGCACTTGACGTACATGATGACGCCGTAATCGGAAATCGAGCGCGGAGATCAAATCCTGACCGGCAGGACTGAAATAGGTCGGAGCGACGGTTCCTGTATTCGACCAGCTTCCCGATGATGGGTTCAAATTCCAGACATTGCGCGAGCCGTCGATGACGACGATATGCCCCGTCACCGGATCGGCTGCGACCGAACAACAGGCTTCGTCGGTGCCGATTGCTATATTGCCAAAGGGAGGGGATGCGATGGCAGCGGATCGTGCCCGCCGCATTCATCTTGTAGACATGGTTATCGCCACCGCCGCCGCCAAAGACGAGGAAGCCAAGGTTGCTGTACGCCACGAAGTTGGTGTAATGCCCCATAGTCAATTGGGGGAGACCCGCCGCCGTTGAAGCCGAACCACAGCTGCGACCACGAATTTGTCGCCGGGTTATATGACCACCCGCCATTATCGCCGTCGATAAAGATCAGCCGGTTTTGATCGGGAAAAAACTCCAGAGCGCCGCAGCATTGAATGCTCGTACTCGGAGCGGCAATCTTCGACCACGAACCAGCGCCATTCGGTAGCGTGTAAAAATTCGTCGAACCATACTGCCGCCAGTACATCGTACCGTTGGCCGGGTTGATCGTGTTGTGATCGTAGGAGTGTTGCGGCTCCTGAGAAGAGGTCGGTTGAGGTCCGACAGACCATGTATTAGTCGCATCATCATAGATGACCATCTTATTGATGCCGCAAGAGACTCCTCCATGCGGAGCGCCGACAAACTGAAACTTGTTCGTCACCGGGTTCCAAACCGCTTTGTTGGTGAATTGGGTGATAACATCTTGAAATACGGTGCAGCCGGGAGTCGGCGTCATAATCGCGCCGCCGCTAAATCCGATCATCCCTGTGATCTCGGCAAACTGACCGGGGCTGAGAGAAGCAGCGAGCGTCGAGAGCGTGGAAGCCAAAACCGCTTTAGGCCATAGCGAACTAAATAAAATAAGCCCTAACCAAAGAACTTTGCGCGATAACTTGAAAAACGACTTACTGAAGGGCAACAACGACAACAAAGCTTTGCGGTTTACGTTTTGAGAAGAATTCATATGCTTCACAACTTTCCTTTGTGACGATAACCCCAAGTACTTGGTTCGGACTTCCTTATTGATTAGCTTTTAAAGCCATTAGCGCAAGCAGACCTGTGCGTCTACCACTTTCCGACAACCGGTAGATCCTAATAGCAGTAATGAATTGATAGGTTTTTTGCCTTATTCCAGTAGAACTTCATATACCTAATCCGTTCT
The DNA here is from genome assembly GCA_963811315.1 of uncultured delta proteobacterium. Classification (GTDB taxonomy): domain Bacteria; phylum Desulfobacterota; class Binatia; order UBA9968; family UBA9968; genus DP-20. The sequence goes on along the minus strand of CAWERH010000081.1, from coordinate 60,659 downwards.
TTAGTTGCTCTTCATTGCCCCCATCTCCGTGAGAAGTAAGTCGCCCGCGATGATGGCACTTCTTTTACTGCTCCGATCGCTCCTTTGCCGTGGTTGCGCCTCGCGTAGTTCCCAAAATATCTGCGTAATTCTCGCGCTTTGTGAAGAAACACTGCATTCGGATCGATGAAATTATACGCCGTATTGGCTTTTTCCAATAAAATCCTTTTTCATGCACGTAAGTGCATGTTTGCGTTTCCGCTTACGGGCAATCAAATATAAATCTCTGCTAACAACTCGACGATTTTTATCAACGCATTGGAACTGATAACTCATAACTCATAGCTGCTTTGCCGTCTTCAAGTCAATTCGATGTCATGCGACTGCGATGTGTAATTCCGTAGTTGTGTCATTTCTAGTGGTAGCATCAGCTCGCTGATCTGATTGCGGACGAATTAAGCTCGGCGACACGAATTCCCGAGCCTTCCAATAATACGCTTGTTAGGATGCAATGAGCGGCTTTGAGCAAGGGAGGTGCCAATAGCCCGCACTGAGGTGCCAATAGCTTTAGTGGAATGTTTTGGAATTCTAGACAGCACGCTATTGGCTACTCCACGGTATTGCCTGACAACTCTGTACAGTTTTGTGCTAACATGTACTATAGCCCTCCCACATTAACCTGAAGTATCTGCCATTGATCGGGGCGTCTTATGCGCTATGGGTCCGCGAGTTCAGTCACGTGTTCGAGTCTTTTCACGGGTGATGAGATTGCATGCGCAACAATCAAGAAACATGCCATCAACGCGCAATGAATAAAATCAATACCTTAGAAGTATCGTGTGTACGATTAAGCATACGGACCTGAAGGCAAATTTTGAAGTTGAGGACGCCGAGCGCGCCAAAGATGATGACCAAGCCACAAAGCCCTTGTTTATTCGTTGAGACCGTAGCCTACAGCGATGTAAAATCAAAAGTTGTCGGCGATCAAAATCACTCTTAGGAAACGCTTCCTTCGCAATTGTCGATTTTGCTCACGCGATGCGAATGATCGAAAAGACGAAAAGACCCTCACCGCGTGACGGGATTATGGAGTGAGTATTCTGAGCCTAGGCAGCGTAATGTCCAAGAGGTTTTTCTTATGCTTTCTCCATCGGTCGGCGTGTTAACACAGAAGTCGCTGCCTAATGCGTGGGTTCAGGTAACAGTGGTCGGCGGCCTGCTTCTCTTAGGCTACGCCCCTTTATTCCCTGGATTGATCACGGACTGGTATGAACACTCGACGTTTTCCTACTGTTTTTTGGTGCCGTTTATTGTTGCATATTTGATTTGGGAACGCTGGGAAAAAATCAAAATGGCTTCTGTTGAACCGACTATCTGGGGAGCTATCCCACTTCTGATGGCCGTCCTGCTCGGAGTTATGGGTCAGGCGGCCGATGATGCTTTTGCTTTGCGAGTGTCCATGATTTCGGTTTTTGGAAGCACGGCTTGGCTGCTTCTGGGAAGGCGAGTTTTCAAGGCACTTTTGTTTCCCTGTTTTATCTCGCATTGATGATACCAGTGCCTTATGTGCTGTTAAAAAGGATATCACTTACCATCTGAGATACTTAGACGCGATGCATGCCGCGAACGTTCTGCAGCTTCTTGGCGTGCCCGTCTATAATGAATCATACTTTCTTCATCTTCCAAATATGACGCTGGAGGTAGCCGACGTCTGTAGCGGCGTCTCCTCGGTATTTGCGTTATTCGCGATCGGGGTGATCTATGCTTATTTTTTGCCCTTGCGAACTGGATTAAAGATAGTCTTGGTAATGCTTACGTTTCCCCTTGCTGTGGCAGCAAATCTGTTTCGAATTATCGTAACCGCCATTCTTGCGTATAATTTTGGCCCGGGGGTCTTCCAGTCTACCTTTCATGCGTTCAGCGGCATGGTCACTTTTTTGCTCGCTTTGTCAATGTTTGTTGGAGTGGGCGAAATTTTACGGACAGAAATGGCCTTATCGTCTTTCACTCGATGACACGACAAAAGATATTTCGGGGCCGTTAACCGACAATCACACAGTTCTTGGCTGGAGCGCTTTTGTGTTTGCGGTCGCACTTCTGACTATATCGTTTTACGCGTTGAGACACTTTGACCGTGATGAAATGCACATTCATTTGGACTTAACCCGTTTGACGCTAGTAGGCGGGTCCTACAGTGTGGCCGGAAATGCTGAGGGGGCTTATGCGGATTCAAACGCGCAGACTTCATTCTCTAGGATGTTTGTCGATCAAGGGGGGCATCACTTAGAAGTTTTTGTCGGTTATCGAAGTGATCAGAGAAGCGGCAATCGTCTGCGATCGCCAAAATTATTTTTTCCCGACAAGGGCAATTTTGTTTGGGTGAGACCCGTTGAGTTGCCGGTCACCGGAGCGGCCTCCGTTCTTGGCTATTGGATGCTAGTACGAAACGAGGAGTCTAGGCAGCTAGTGTTATCTTGGTATCAAATCGGCAAGCAAACCTACGGTGGGGAGCTCGCGCATCGGTTCGAACAACTTCGCAGAGCGTTGTTCGAGCGACGAACCGACGGCGCCGTCATTAGACTGGCTACGCCTTTGGAAGGTAATGACAGCATTGAAGCGGCCGAAGAGCAGGTTGCAGAACCTTAGGATCGAATTTGTATCCGCAGCTCGTACAATTTCTGCCGCGGTAGCGTTAATCGATTCGAATTGAAGAATTGGTTGTTCTTAATTTAGGCCAAATCGCTATAATGTAATTCCAATGGCTGAACTATACTCTGGTGACCGGGGGCGCCGGTCTTATCGGGTCGCACATTGCGAGACGGCTCGTATCCGACGGGGCCAAAGTGCGTGTTGTGGATAACCTGTCGACCGGCCTGATTGAACGATTGCAAAATTGCGCGGCTCGATAGAGTTTATTAAGGGCAGATCTAGCCCATGTTCGTGTCAGTGACGATGTCATACAAGGAGTGGACTACGTGCTGCATCAGGCGGCGATTCCTTCGGTGCAGCGGTCGGTCGCCGACCCTTTGAGTACGAATCGAGCAAACATCACCGCAACCCTAAACCTATTGGAGAGTTGCCACAAAACAAAGGTTCGTCGTCTTGTCTTTGCCGCTTTTGCTTCAGTCTACGGCGTCGAAGACCGAACAAATGCCGCGGGTCCGGGGTGCTGCCCTTAGTGCACATGAATAGCCGCCTGTTCGGAAATTTTCTCGTCTACATGCTTTTTGTGAACTATGGCGGAATCCTTTCTCTAAGTGATATGGCTGCAGAATCGTTGCAGCAGCACACCGGAAAAGATTCGGCGGTTGTCGAACTACGCACATAGGGTAGGAAGGACTGCAAACGCGAGAGCATAAGGTTACGATGGCTCTCGAACTGGCCCAAGACGACAAAGTGCAATGGCAACGATTCGACGGCAAGCTGCGCAATCAGATACAGAAAGCGGAAAAGAGCGGCTTTCGGTGGGTTAACGGTCATGCGGAATTGTTAGACGATTTTTACTCAGTTTTCGCGCGCAATATGCGGACCTCGGCATGCCGGTTTCAGGAAAGAGTTTTTTTCGCAATGTGCTTGAAGCTTTCGCCGATGATACTGGAATCTTTGCGGTGTATTGTGAGTCGCAACCAATTGCCGCTGGCGTTGGTTCGTGGTTCAGAGATACTCTTAATGAAAAGAGGGCTTTACCAGATCTGGAACCGACAAATCCTAGGTTTCAATCGGCCATCCGAATTGGGCAGAGGTTACCTTTACCATAATGAACGTGATTGGTCCGATGATTATTAGGAATATTCCGTGACCGAATGTTTTTAGTCTTCAAAACTGTCCGTGTGCGCTGGCCGTGCTGGCGGTAGTGCCACCGGTGGCAACCCAAGCGCCATCGTAATCAGCCACTACGGAGACACTTATTGAATCTGCGCACTAAAATCTGTTTTCAACTCAGTAAGCGGTTGATGCCTCAGCCCGAACACCGCACGGTGAACGGCAATGACTATCAGCGCTGGCGCGATGAGTCGCTGTCAAACTCGTGGCGCGACTTTTAGCGACGACAACATAACCGCGAAGACAGTCCTCGATTTCGGCTGCGGCACGGGCGAGATGGCTTTGTATCTGGCGCGAAAGCATCCGGCAAAAATTATCGGGGTCGACGTCGATCCGGTCGTGATGAAAAAGCCCAGGCCGCAAAGGCTAATAGGGTCGAGTTTGTTTTGACCGCTCCTGATAAAATCCAAATCGATGATAAATCCGTCGATACGCTCCTGGCGTTCGATTGCATGGAGCATGTAATGCGTCCGCAACGGATGCTTGAAGAATGGCACCGGATCGTAAAACCTGGCGGCAAGTGTCTGATCGAGTGGTATCCGTTCAAGGGGCCCTTCGGCCCGCACATGGAGGCGCTGATTCCGATCCCGTGGGCGCACGTCTTATTCGGCCAAAGAGCGATGTTTCGCGCTGCGGAGGCGATCTACGATCTCCCATCATTCGTACCGCGATTTTGGGACGTGGATGAACACGGTCAAAAAAAGCCCAACAAGTGGCGCCAATGGTCGACATTCAAAGAGCAGGGCTATATTAACGAGCTCACCCTGGCCGAGTTTAAGCGCATCACCGTAGCGGGCAGGGCTTTTCAGATCCGGCGCTTCGAGGTGCGGAGTTTTGGCGGCTCCATGCTAAAGAAAACCATCGGCAACGCGCTGGTTAAGCTTCCCTTGATCGGTGAGTATTTCGTCTCTCATGTACTCGTTGAACTGTCTCGTCTGATGAATAATCATGAGTCGCGGGCCAGCGTGAGCATTTCAGTGTGTGCCAAGACTCGTGCACACATTTCTCTGAACCAACGCACCAACAAGTCGAGGCTTTAGGATGTCGAATTTCAACTTCGATAAGAAAGTCACAGCAAATGGCTGACTTATATTTAATTACCGGGGGTGCCGGTTTCATTGGGTCTCATATCGCGAAAAGGCTCGTCTCCGACGGGGCCAAAGTACGTGTTGTGGATAACCTGTCGACGGGGTTGATTGACCGATTGCAAGATTGCGCCGGCTCGATAGAGTTTATCAGGGGAGATCTAGCCGATGTTCGTGTCAGTGATGATGTCGTACAAGGGGTGGACTACGTGCTGCATCAGGCGGCGATTCCTTCGGTGCAGCGGTCGGTCGCCGACCCTTTGAGTACGAATCGAGCAAACATAACCGCAACCCTGAACCTTTTGGAGAGTTGCCGCAAAGCAAAGGTTCGTCGTCTTGTCTTTGCCGCTTCTTCTTCGGCCTACGGCGACACTGAGGTGCTACCGAAGACCGAACAAATGCCGCCCAATCCGCTGTCTCCCTACGCGCTACAAAAGCTGGTCGGCGAACGCTATTGCAAACTATATTATCAACTCTACGGTTTTGAGACGGTTTGTCTGCGCTATTTTAATGTTTTCGGGCCCGGTCAGGACCCACATTCTGAGTATTCGGCAGTTATTCCAAGGTTTATTAGCGCGATGCTGGCAAACAAACCGGTCACAATTTACGGCGATGGTGAGCAATCGCGTGACTTTACTTACGTGGAAAATGTCGTCGAAGCGAACTTGATGGCTCTCCGAGCTAGCCAAGCCCCAGGCAACGTTTGCAATATCGGTTGCGGCGAGCGCATCACTTTAAATGCGCTAGCTCGTCTCTTGGAAGAAATCATTGGAACCAAAGCTAATGTGCAGTATGCCGCTGCGAAACCCGGAGACGTTCGCCACTCATTGGCTGATATAACTTTGGCGCGAACTTTCCTTAGTTACGAGCCAAGAGTCTTCGTTAAGGAAGGCCTCGCGCGCACTGTGGAAGCCTTCATGAGATCTAGTGGGTCGAAATAGTGCACGATAATTTAACACCGTGTTTCGTCAGTTCGCCTAGTCCCGATTGATGAAGTTTTCCGGCGATGACGTTCGTTCAATCACGGATTTCAGAATCTCCTTGACGAATCTGCTGACTCGGTGTTGCTCACAGCCGTCTAGTGCGTTTATAGCCGTCAGTATTTGCGTTTAATCAATGAGGAAAATCTATTTAGGATTAATCGTTGTTCTGCTTCTTGGCGGGGGAGCCGTCGCTTATTTTCGTATGGGCGAAACCGCTGAAGCGAGACGAGATCGTTACCTCACTAAAGCCAGAGATTATGTCAAACAAGAAAAAACCAATGAAGCTGTCATTGAGTTTAGGAACGCAATAAAAGTCCGACCCAGCTTCCGCGAGCGCGCGCTACGACCTGGCAATGGCATTTCTCAAGCGTGGTGAGTACAAGCCCGCTTATCAAGAGCTCGTGCGAGTAACGCAGCTTAAGCCAGATATGCTCGCGTCTCCATTTCAACTGTGCTCGTTGCAGCTTTTGGGCAATGACATAAAGGCGCCATAGAACAACTCGAGATAATACGTCAACACGATAGCAATTCCAAAGAAAGTCATTATTTGGCTGCGCAATTGGCGGTCGCGGAAAGGACCCCGTTAGAGCAATCAAGTAGCTTGTTGAATTGCTCAGCCGAGACCCACAGAAGGCACAAATTTATGTGGATCTCGGACAGATTTACCTCATCAAAAAGGATTTTCCTGCTGCGGAGTCCGCGTTTCGCATGGCTTTAGAGGCCGATTCGCGAATCGATCGTACCCGAGTGGCTCTTGCCCAGCTTTACTCTGCGACTGGCAATCACGCCAAAGCCGAGCAGGAGTTGCTTCAGGCGACCCGGGATGACCCGGAAAATGATGGGTTGCTTCATGCGCTTGGAAGTTTTTACACGAGCACTCGGCAATTGGATGAAATGGTAAAACTTTATCTTGACTTGCTCAAGAGGAAGCCTGAATCAATAGTTGCAAAAAAGCGCCTCGCTGAGCTCTATGCTTCGAGAAAGGATCTTAAAAAGGCTCGCGTATACTCCGACCAAATTCTCACCGCGACACCTGCAGATACCGATGGTCTATTTTTTCGCGGTCTACTTTATTTGGCTGAGAATCAAGTGCTAAAAGCTATTAACGATTTCTCAGTGGTCACTCGAAACTCGCCGCGGTTTGCGCTCGCCTTCTACTTCCTTGGCCAGAGCCAGGTGCGTCAAAGCCAGATCGAAGAGGCAAAAAAAGCTTCGCAAAGGCTATTGAATTGTCACCCTATTGGTATGAGCCGATAGCCTGGCTCGCACAATTGCATCTCGCTACAGGGGATGCCGATCTTGCACTACAGGAAGCCGAGAAAATATTAGCGACTCAACCTAATAACGAAACTGCGTTACTGATTAAAGGCGCGGTGGCTTTGAAGAAAGGCAACACTGATGCCGCGTTGATAACCTTTCAGAGAGTTCAGAAAATCAATCCGAAAAACGTCGCGGCTCATACGAGTCTTGGTCTAGTTTACGGACTCAAAAACAAAAATATCGAGGCGCTGCGAGAATTCGAGCAAGCCCTGGACCTCGCGCCCGAGCGAATCGACGCTCTTGGCTCCATCGCGCAGATTTATCTGACTCAAGGCAACCCCAAAGGAGCGTTTGAGCGTGTCGACCGACAATTAAACAGCACAAAAAATAAAGCGAGTGTGCATCAACTGATGGGCCAATTGAGCCTGACGCAGAAGGATTATCCTAAAGCAATCGAACATTTGCAAAAGGCGGTCGATCTTAATCCGGATCTTTCATCGGCCTATTTATTAATAGGTAAAGCCTACGCCGCACAGAAAAACTTTGCTGTGGCCATTGAGCAATTTCAAAAGGTTCAATAAATGTATCCCAATTCGATCCAAGCGAATATGCTGATCGCAACAATACATGAGTTGAAGGGGAAAAAGACGAAGCGAATAGTTATTATCAAAAGATCTTAGACATTGACAAAAATTTCGCGCCGGCGGCTAACAATCTCGCGTGGAATTATAGTGAGCGAGGCGGAACCTGGATGTCGCGCTTGGATTGGCCCAGAGAGCTCGCGAAGCGAATTCAGACGAGCCTAGTTACGCCGACACTTTAGGATGGATCTACTATAAGAAAAAAGCCTATAGGTCCGCCGTGAGTTTACTCAAGGAAAGTTCAGAGAGGTTTAAGAACAACAATGCCACCGTTGTTTATCACCTTGGCATGGCATATTGGAAAAACGGTGACCTATTGCTGGCAAAAAACGAGCTCGCCAGATCGCTGTTGCTCAAGTCAAGTTTTCCCGAAGCGAATGACGCAAGAAATGCGTTGAGTGAAGTTCAGGGGTTGATTCCAAAGCGCTAACCGCGAATCAGTGATGACCCAGTCGTATCTACAGCTACGTCGTGCACTTTTCTCCACTTTCTTTGCCGGTAGCCCCACGCCATAGTGTCCGGGGACCCCCGTAGTAACGGTATAGGTGACTGCTCAGTAGCTTGCGTGCCGGAGCAGGTTCCAGGCTTGAGTGGAGAGTGGAGAAACGAAAGCAAGATGCGCCGAAGATAAAAGCGCCGCCTTCATCCTGGGTATCAACTTTCACATCCGAATATCTATTCAGTATCGATTGGTTGGCTACGTTTTTCTTTAGAAAAATGGTTGCGATTTGATCCGAATAGATCGCTTGCCAATCGTTTTGTTCACTTAAGATTGACGTTAGTGGCGAGCGAGTGTCGAAGATTATCCAGTCAATCTTGTATTGTGCTAAAATTTCCTTCCAACCCGGAAGAGCATTAGCCAACTTCAGGTACGCACTGCCGTATTTTTCGCCGTACATGTCCGATCGACCATCCATAAATACTCGATACTTTGGCCAGATGGAAAAAATCATGTAGTCGCCGAATTCGTCATTGTTAAACATATTGCCCGATATGTTTTCGCGCTGCAAAAAATTCACGGCTGCCACAGGGAAAACTTTTCGGTCAAACTCGTAGTGCAACTGGCCTGTGAGTGCGAGGACGCAGGGAAGTAAAATGGCGGCACTCGGCCACAGCCAAGCGCTGAGACTTTGTTCCACGGTTTCGAGGTTTGCGTTACGTTGGTGGTAGGCTTTTAACCAGGAACCGGGAAGGTGATTCGCAATATTCTTGCTCGACTTTAACAGGATCGGAGCCACGAGAATGGCATAAAGGGAAACATGTCTCACCGAGTACAGCGCCATATAGGAAAGCAAGACGAGGACACCTAATTGAATTGAATTGAGTGGAGACCGGGCTAGCGCGAGGCTGACAAGCATCGCTAGGAACATGTACTTAAACGGCAATACTTCATGAAAGTTAGGGGATAGAAACTCCGCCACGCGGTCCATCACGAATTGGTCGGCGGTAACGTGAAACGGGAAGACCAGAAGTTTATAGCCGATGGGATTGATTAGGCTTACCAGAGCCGTCGCGGCTATGCAAAACGCGAGGGGCCGTAGCTTTTGTCGGGCATGGCATGCTTCGGAAGGACCACCGAAGCAGGCGGTAATTGTATTGCCAGTGAGGTATATGCCGAGCAGAATAAGACCCATGATGAAGCCACCGTGTAGGTTGGCCCACAACAACATGATGAGCGGCAAGTAAACTAGAGTTCGGCGGTCTTTGTATTGGAATTGGTTTAAAAGATGATACCAAAGGAGAGTCAAAAAGAGCGAGAAAACATGAGGTCGAGCGAGCCAGTGGCTGGAAGACGTCGCAGCGGCAAGCAATGTAATAATCGTGCAGAGAATTATGTCCTTCGATTCTTCTCGCAAAATTCGATAAAGATACCAGTGAGTGAGAGTCAATAGGACCGAAAAGAATAGGACAATACCCGTGAGTCCCGACACGCTGTGTATGATCGCCATGATCACTTCGGCTAGCCACTCGTGCGCTGTCCATTTAAGCGGCGGAACATGATAGGAATACGGATCAAGCGCTGGAATCCGCCATTCCTTCAGGATTAATTCCCCGGTACGTATATGGTAGCCGGTATCTCCGTCTCCTAGGAGGCCATTGCCCGAGTTAAATACCAGCACAAAAAGCAAAGCGACAAAGATCATGTTGCCGATCGTGGGCAACAGAGTCGTAGCGAATGAGAAATGTTTCTTGGAGTGGAGCGGATCGCCTGGGGCCATAACTTGCTCTTGTGGGAGCGAGTTCAAAAAAGATTACGGATTAAGCGGGCAGTTCGCAAGGATTTTAAGATGAATAATTAGCTTATCGCATGGCTAGTGTTTGGGGTTTTCTGCCTGGCGCTATCTGAATGCTGGCCAGCGTACGTTGGCTGTGTTTGTCGCTTGTGTGACGGGTTGCGTTTGAAAAACCCAAGAAATCGATGGGCGCGAGATCGGGATTTTTCATAGTTCTTTGGCAATGCGACACGAAATATTGATCCCTTTCCGAGTTCGCTTTCGACAGTGATGGTTCCTCTAATTTGCTCTAGATGCTTTTTTACGATGCTTAACCCCAACCCTATACCCCCTCGGGAATTTTCTGATGAGGTTTTGTGAGCCTGCATGAATGGCTCGAAGATACTTGCCAAGTGATTTTCAGAGATTCCCATACCCGTATCTTGAACTTCGATCGTCATTGAGCCTGCGGCTTGAACTTTAGACGCACGCAAGGTTATCGAGCCGCGGTCGGTATACTTGACTGCGTTTTGTATCAGGTTGCTGACGATTTCTTTTACACGAGTGAGATCGCTGCGAATTACCAAAGGGTCAGCTGGGATTTCCCAGCGCATTTCAATGCCCTTTTGCCGGCATAGAAAGTCGAAGGTGTCTTTCATCTCACTGATAATTTTACTTAGTTGCAACTCTTCAATGCGCACCGGCTGCTTGCCGGCTTCTAAGCGCGAATAGATCAATATTTGATCGATCATATTTTTCAGATGACTTGATTGCTTGGCGACGACCTGAAGAATCTCTTGATGTTTTGATTCTATTTGTCCATATAAGCCGTCGGTAATACATTCTATGTAACCGATAATAACGGCAAGCGGGGTGCGCAACTCGTGTGAAACTTGATTCAGAAATTCAGCTTTGAGACGCGCGAGATTCTCTGCTTTTTCTTTTTCCTGCTTCAGAAGCTCGAGTTGTGCGTCGGCCCCCTTATTTGGGGATGAAGACGCGCTGCCGATCGCTAACCCCATCATGAGAATACCGAATGACGCGATACCACCATAGATCAAAAATTCTTTGTTATTAACCAGCTGATTGAGCAAAGAATCCAACGGTTCGCCAGCGTTTTTTGACACTGCGGATTTTGCTCCCGGACGGACCGATGAGACTCCGTCCCGAGCCTGGACACCAATCGTCACAGCGCTCATTGTGTCGTCGGCGGATAATTGGCTGTTAACAAGCAAGAGGGTCGACAGCAAAATCCCGAGGCTTACTTTTCTTAGGGACATTTAGAATTACGGATGGGCGGAAGGTTGGGATGGGCTCACTTTTTTTTCCGACTCCCAGGTCTCGATTCGGTCTTTGCCGCTATTCTTTGCGAGATAGAGCGCCCGGTCTGCGTCGTCCACCATCTCGCGCCAAGTGGAATAAACCTTGGTAGAACTCGAGCTAATGCCAACGCTAACGGTTAGCGTGAACGGCCGACTGATCGTGCCGAACGAGGACGAACGAATAGCGCTGTGAATTTTGCTGGCAGCCTGCATAGCGCTTTCCTGATCGGTTTCGGGTAAGATCAATACGAACTCTTCACCGCCATAACGGGAAGCAAAATCACTTTGTCGCGTCATCTCACGCAGCGTATCGGAAATCTTGACGAGTGCGGAATCACCGCCGTGGTGGCCGTAGGTATCGTTGATGGTTTTGAAATTGTCGAGATCTAGAATTAACACGGATAGGGGGCTTTGATACCGCTTCGATCGCTCGAATTCTTCCTGAATTTTTTTCTCGAAGGCGCGTCGGTTAAATAGACTTGTTAGGGAATCGATTTGTGTTTGGTATTCGAGATGTTGTTGATATTGGACCACACGAGTGCCGACGCGGACTCGGGCTAGCAATTCGGAGAACGAGAACGGCTTGGTAATATAATCATCCGCGCCAAGATCGAGACCGCGGACTCGGTCGCCTTCTTGAATTCGCGCGGTAATTAGAATCAGGTATATGCTTTTCAGGGCGGGATTGGCCCTGATGCGTTTGATCAGCTCAAAGCCGTCCATTTTGGGCATCATGATGTCGGAAAGCGCAATTTGAATGTTCTCGGTTTCGAGCTTTTCTAGGGCCTCCAGACCATTGGCCGCGGTGATGACTTTGTACCCTTCACGTTTCAGGACGATGGCCAGCAAGTCCCGCTGATCTGGATGGTCTTCGATTACGAGGACCGTGAGCGGTGAATTCTCTTTTGCCTCATTTTTCATATTTTTCAGGTTTCCATAAGGCTGGACTTGATTTAAAATGAAAACTCACGTGCATATCTTGCCATATTCTTACGGGTCGCGCGAAATATACGCAAAAGATATACCTCTTAGACACAGACCGGGGAGGGAATACCTTATAGCCAAGCGAGCCGCAGTTTTTGGTGTCGTAACCCCTCGTTAGTTAGAGGTATTAGCGTCCATGCTTAATTGGTTTATGGTTAGTCGGTTCGTATGCTCACTAAATCATGCTCATGGGAGTCATGCGCCTTTTGTGACACGAGCTTCAATTCACCTGCCACAATTGTCAAGTCATTAGGAGCGCTTGAACCTTAAGGATTGTAATTCCAGCATAAATTGCTCATCCGATAATGGCACGTTTCCTGCTCAAGCAGTGGAATAAGTTGATTGATGAATTGCTTAACGAACTAATTTGAAAGGGGGTGAATGAATCATGGAGCTTCTAAAACGTTTAATGGTTGAGGAGGACGGTCAAGGCTTGGTTGAATACACGTTGATCGTCGTCTTGGTTGCGCTGGTCTTTTGGGTGGCGATTAAGAGCACTAATATCGGGAACCAGTTGGCTAGTGGTTGGAGCAAGATTGGGGCGTGCGTTGGAAACCCTTCTGCTTGTAGCTCGGCCTCATAGTTCGCTCGGTTTATTGATTGTCAAATCGCAACGCGCGGCTAACCAGTGGGGTTGACTTCCTCCTGCTTAGCCGCGCGATTTGCGTTATGGCCGCCATTCAAATTTAAATTGACAACTTTTGGGGTGCAGTGTACCGTTCTAATTTTCTAATGATGTTTTAGGATGGTGAATATCCTCGATGTGATAATTGTTAGTGTGAGTTGCTTGGCTGCGTTTTTTGATTTTAAAGAACGCAGAATCCCAAACTGGTTGATTTGCATCGGACTCCTTTTCGGAATCGTTTTGAGCGCGTTTCAAGGCGGAGATTATTTGCTGCGGAGCGTCGCCGGATTTGTTTTAGCTGTGGGAGTTCTTTTTCTGCCTTTTGCTCTTGGCTGGATTGGGGCTGGAGACGTTAAGTACTTTGGTGTAGTTGGCGCGCTTCTCGGCGTCGGAATGCTGCCAAGAGTGTTTTTTTATTCCGCTCTGGCGGCCGGTCTAATCACCTGCGGTTACTTAATGATAGGTGCCGTGCAAACTGCGAAATTTAGGGATCAATGGGCGGGCGTAAAGACGGCCATTATTAGTATGGGGCATATCCTGCCTGAGCCGGTTTCCATCCGGACCCAGGGAAATCGAGGTTCAGTCCCTTGGGGCGTGGCGTTTGCTGCTGGTACGATATTAGCTTACTACGTTGACCGCGATGGTCGTTTTGCCGGATTTTAAGCTGGCAGACAATTTGGTTTTTGAATATAAGTTGGATATCTAAGTAATTCTTTGAGAAGCAAGTCCGTTTAATGAGGTGTTGTCATGCAAAATAGGCTTAAAATCGCTCTGGTGGTCGCAGTGTTTTTTGGCTTGATTGCGGCGTACGGCATATACAATTTTCTTAGTTATAAACAAAAAGAGACCGATTCCTTACGCGCCTCGAACCAAGAAATTGTAGTCGCGGCACAGGACATACCGCCCGGGACTACTATTAATGAAGAAGTCATTAAAAAGGGGATGATCAAGACCACGCCCTGGCCTAAGAATTCTATTCCAGTTGGCGCATTTTCTTCACCCCAACAGGTCGTCGGCAAAATAAATCGAGTCAAGATTCTGGCCAATGAACCTATCTTGGAATCCCGACTCGCGGGCGAGGGCGCGGGACTTACCGTGAGGCTGGAGGCCGGTAAACGCGCTTTAGCTGTTCGAGTGGATGAGATCATCGGCGTGAGTGGCTTTATCGTGCCGGATGACCGGGTGGATGTGATTCTTACGACGACCCCGTTGGGCGCCAACCAAGACGCGAAGGTTTCCAAAATAGTATTACAAAATAAGCGGGTTCTTTCGGTCGCGCAGAGCACGGAGCAGAAAGACGGCAAGCCGCAATTGGCGCGTTCGATAACCTTAGAAGTGACTCCCGATGAAGCTGAAAAGCTATCTCTGGCGTCTCAAGAAGGTCAAATCGTTTTGGCATTGCGCGGACTGGGCGACGATTCCGAAACGCGAACAATCGGCAGCAACAAACGAGATCTTTTGTCTCTCGCGGCGGCATCCCAAAAAACCGCGGCCGGAGGAGCACCTACACCGCCGCCGGCGGAAAAATATAGAGTCGAGGTTATTCTTGGCAGCAATCGCAATGTGGTGGAATTCTAATTAGGAATCGAAGGGGAGGGTTCATGACGAACTGTTGTTTAGTCCGGGAGTGGCTAAATAAGTTTGGTTTGGCGATCTTTTTCTTATTGTTATCGGGTGCCGAATCATATGCAGCGCAGCCGCAAGCGACGCCGACGATTGCCGTTACCGTCAACAAATCGATGGTTTTTCGGCTTGCCGAGAAGGCCAAACGGGTTTCGGTCTCGCAGCCGGAGGTCGCGGATGTGATTGTCGTTGCGCCGACGCAACTTTTAATTAACGGAAAGGCTGTCGGCACTACCTCTCTGATAATTTTCGATGAGAAGGGCGAAGTGTCGAATTACGATCTGGTCGTTGGGCCTGATACCACAGCGTTGCGTGGACAGTTTCGCGTCATGTTTCCTGAGGAAAAAGTCGAGGTATCGACATCCGGGCCAAACCTTGTTCTGCGCGGCGAAGTTTCCAATGAAGTTATCTATGACAAGGTGCTTGAAATAGCGCAATCGTATCTTCCGCCCAAACCTCCTGCAGCAGTGGCCCCGTCGACAACCACGAGCGTGAGTGTCGGAGGTAGGCAAAGTCGACCTAACATCACCGGGATAAGTCTTGCCGGCGGAGGCCAGCTTGCGTTTGAAGAGGAGTCCTCCTTGCAACATGTGGACAGATGGGATGACAAGCGAAAGATCGAGGGAATTATTGACCTGCTGGTAATCAAAAATGTTCGCCAAATCGAGGTGGACGTCATTGTTGCCGAAGTTCAAATGAGTAAATTGAGGGACATCGGGTTTAACATTACGCAAAGCAGTACAGCCTCGAATTCGAACTTCACATCCACGAATACTCTTGGGACAGTGGCTGGCCTGCTTGGCCGTCTCCCAAATGGCTCTTTTACGTGGGTCAATGGAGCTTATTCGCTCGCAACGTTGTATAGACTGCTGCAGAACAAGGACGTTGCGGAAATTCTGGCTCAGCCCCGACTGGTGATGAAGAATGGCCGGTCCGGTACGTTTTTGGCCGGCGGAGAATTTCCGGTGGCGCAGACCCTGCAGGATTCGTTCTCGGTAGAATTTAAGCCTTTCGGTGTGAAGCTCGATTTTGTTCCGACGATAACCTGGTCGGATCGTATCGATCTCAGAGTTTACCCGGAAGTAAGTGAAATTGATCCAACCATTGCCGTCAATGGAATACCAGGCTCAAGGTGCGTAGAACCGTCAATCGCGTCGAAATGAACGACGGTGAAAGTTTGATCATTGGCGGTCTCTTGGATCGACGAATAACAAAATCCGCTTAATAAGTTCCCGCTTTTGGGCGACGTCCCGATTTTAGGCGCACTGTTTCGCAGCACGAGTTTCCAAAACCCCGAATCGGAGCTGGTATTTGTCATCACGCCGAGAATCGTTCGAACCATGAAGCCGGGGGAGAAGCCGCAATTGCCAGCAATCGAAAAATACGATGACCCGGATATCCGTCAAGTTCCATTGCCACGCGGCGACGAGAAGAACCCGGCCGCCAAAGGCGCGACCATTCCTTAGGAACAAGGATCAAACTTGGAAGACATCAAGATCAAGTTGCACGGCGTAGTAGGATGAAGTTACCAATCTGCCTGATAGGCGAGGATAGCCTTGCGCTAGCTTCGTTGAAACAACAGTTCGACAAGGAAGGCTCACTCTCGGTCGATTCGAGGATCCATTCCTACGGCGAGGCCTTCGATGCTTTAAAAGGTCGTTCGGGGCCGTTGGTCGCGGTGGTCGATATCCATCGTGATCCAGAACGCGCTTTCACGGTCGCGGAGCAAATCAAGGTCAAACTGCCAAATGTTCGGTTAGTCATGACTGCGCCGACCGGCGCCCCGGACACAATCCTGCGCGCTATGCGTTCTGGGGCCGAAGAGTTCATAACTCAGCCCTTCAATTGGGCGGAAGTTCTCAAATCCATCGATACGATTCGCAGGAAAATTGATGTCCATGCGACAAAAACCGTAGAACGCGGCCATATCATTGCCGTTTCATCCAATAAAGGTGGAGTTGGTTCCACTACTGCCGCAACCAATCTTGCCGCTTGTTTGGTGGCCGAAAATAAGTCGGTTTGCCTCGTCGACTTGGTGTTACAGTTCGGTTCGGTGACCAGCTTTCTTAAACATCGATGCTTCGTACACGATTCTCGACCTTGTCAAAAATTTAAAGCGCATCGATCCGCTGTTTCTAGACGGCTCTTTGGTCAAACATGCGTCGGGAATTAGAGTTCTTGCCGAGCCGTTCTACGCTGAAGACGCGCGAAGAATTACACCGGCAGATATTGATGAAATCCTCGATGTTTTGTCTCAATCTTTCGACTTCGTTGTTGTCGATACTCCCAAAGAATTTGACGACATGCTCGCGGTTGTGCTGGATAAGGCAAATTTGATCTTATTCATCACGGAAATGGATGTGCCCTCGCTCAAGAGCGCGCATCGGGCGCTTGAACTTTTTGAACGCATGGGGATTTACGACAAGAAAATTCGTCTCATCTTTGAATCGTTATGTGAAAAGCAAATTGATGACTTTGGAGTCTGTCGAAAAGGCTCTTGGAGTCAAAGTATTTTGGACTCTGCCAAACAATTACCCGGTGGCGATCGCGGCGGTAAATCAAGGGTTGTCGATCCAAGAATGTGACGCGAAGTCCGACATCGCCAAGAGTTATGCGGGGCTAACCGAATGCGTTTTGAAAACTTTTATGAGTGCTGGTGCGGCGCGATTAGAATACGCGGACGAAAAAAAATCCGGCTTTTTCGGTCGTCTGCTGCCGCCGGTTCGTGGCTTAACTAAGTAAGGGGCGATTTTAATGAAAAATCCGTCGTTTGAGTCGGACAAAGACCGTTGGGAACTGGAGCGCAGCGGGGGCGACAGCTTGCGTAGTCCGTTTAGAAACGTCTCTAGCGTTAGTCCCGATGTCATTTTGCAAGATCTGCGGCTAAGGATTCACCGCAAACTCATCGACACGCTGGATCTCACCAAGCTCTCCAACTTGGAGATGGAACGGGTCAGAGTTGAGATTCGGCGCATTCTCGAAGACATGGTTTCAGCCGAGGCGATTCCGCTTAGCCGGACCGACCGGGAACGCCTGGTGATGGAAGTTCAGCATGAGGTTTTTGGATTGGGACCGCTCGAAACACTAATGAAGGATCCCGAGATCTCGGATATTCTGGTCAATTCATCCAGCCAGATTTACGTGGAAAGATATGGCAAGTTGGAAAAGACCGATGTTCGGTTTCGCGACGATGCTCATTTAATGCAGATTATCGAGCGAATCGTTACGCGGGTTGGGCGGCGCGTTGACGAGAGCTCGCCAATGGTTGATGCGCGCTTAGCCGATGGATCTCGTGTGAACGCGATCATTCCGCCGCTTGCTTTGGACGGGCCAGTGTTGTCGATTCGGCGTTTCGGCGCGGAGCGGCTTACGATCAATGATTTGATTCAGTTCAACTCGATTCCGCCGCAGATGGCGGAAGTAGCGGCAGCCTGTGTCAAATCGCGTCTGAATATGCTGGTTTCCGGAGGAACCGGCGCCGGCAAAACTACACTGCTAAATTGCTTGTCCAACTATATTCCGGAAAATGAACGTATCGTCACGATCGAGGACTCCGCAGAGCTGAAGTTACAGCAAGAACACGTTGTCCGGCTCGAGACTCGCCCACCAAACATTGAAGGGCAAGGCAGTGTGACGGCCCGCGATCTCGTGCGTAACGCACTGCGTATGAGACCGGACCGCATTATCATCGGCGAAGTACGCGGCGGTGAAGCGCTGGACATGATGCAGGCGATGAATACAGGCCACGATGGATCCATTAGTACGGTCCATGCCAACGGCGCTCGCGACGCGCTTTCTCGCTTAGAAACCATGATGCTCATGGCGGGAATTCATCTGCCAGAGCGCGCTTTGCGCGAACAGATTGCCTCCGCCTTGGACGTTATCGTCCAGCTTACCAGGATGAGCGATGGTAGTAGAAAGGTTATCGAGTTTGCCGAAATCACCGGGATGGAAGGCAACACGATTACAACTCAGACGATCTTCAAGTACGAGCAACGAGGGGTCGAAAACGGTAAAGTTATTGGCGAATTTGTCGCCACCGGCGTCATGCCGGCATTTATGGAACGTTTGGAAAGGCACGGCTTTAGAATCCCCAATAGTCATTTTCTCCCGGTCGCGTTAGGTACGAAAAGAAGAGCGTTATGAGCATACTCCTTATCACACTATTTTCTTTTCTTGCGGCGATGTCACTCATTGTAATTCTCTTCATATTGCCGATGGCCGTACAAGATTCGCCGCAGGCTAGAATCAAGCGTCGGCTGACGGCAATTGGACGACTCGACTACGCATCCAAGGCGGAGATTCAAAGTCTCCTCAAAACTTCGGTCTATAGCGAAGTTCCTTGGCTCAATCAGCTATTTTCGAAACTCCAGTTCATGCGCCGCATCGATCTGCTGTTAGAGCGCGCCAATGTGGACATGACGCCGGGTCTTTTTCTGCTTTGTTGTATTGGCGCCGCAAGCGTCACCTTCTTGCTGACATTTTTTGTGGGATATTCCACGCTGCCTTGCTCTATTTTTGCTTTAATTGCGCTTTTCTGTCCCTACGCCTATCTGCAGATGATTATTTGGAAACGACTGAGAAAGTTTCTCGAACAGTTCCCCGACGGACTCGACATGATCAGCCAAAGCCTTCAGGCTGGCATGGGACTCACGCAATCGATGGTCTTTGTCGCCAAAGAGATGCCGGACCCGCTGGGCACGGAATTCTCAGTCTTCATTGAAGAAGTCAATCTCGGCTTGCCCTTAGCGGACGCTCTGAAAAAATTCGAGGAACGAATCAATTTGCCTGAAGTCCGGCTATTTAACACGGCGCTCATGGTCCAGCGGGAGGTCGGCGGAAGTTTAGCTGAGTTGCTGATAAAACTTTCGAGTATTATTCGCGATCGATTCCGTATCGAGCGACTGATTAAGAGCTTAACCGCGCAAAACCGCGTCAGCGCTTGGACCGTCTGCTCAGTGCCACCGCTCTTGGCCATTTTTATGTTTATGCGCGAGCCCGAAATGATGGGTAAAATGATGCAGAATCCGATTGGTAGGGGTCTTTTGGGGGCGGCGTTGGTGCTCGAAGTCGTGGGAATTTTGGTTTTCCGCAAAATAATCAAGATTCATATCTAGGGAAGTTTTATGGAATTGATCATTGCCGTTGGTTTCTTTGGCGTAATCTCGGGGCTTGTTTATTTTGTCCTGGCGTCGCGATCGCCCGTTGCGGATGAAGCGATCCAACGTCGACTCGAAAGCATCGGTGTTCAAGCCCAGAGTCGGGGGCCGATTCGACTCCACGATGACGAAGAGACTACGATGTGGGAGCGCGTGGCCAATTTCTTTTTTGGCGACAAGGAGATGCCGGATCGATTTAGCGGCATAAGCCGGCGCTTGCATCAGGCGGGTTATCGTGGACACCGGGCAATTCGGATTTTTTGGGGTCTAAGACTCTTCCTTTGTATGGCCCTAGGATTTGGTTCAATGCTGCTCGCATGGATCTCCCAGTCATCGATGAAAGATTTCTTGATGTTGGGTGGTTTTGCGGCGCTTGTCGGTTACATGCTGCCTTTCATCACTATTTATAGAAAGGCTCGTACGCGTGTCCGTGAGATGCGCGAGACTCTGCCGGATGCTCTTGACCTAATCGTCGTGTGCGTGGAAGCGGGTATGGGTGTCGATGCCGCGCTCAATCGCGTTGGACGCGAACAAAACGAGCAAGGCCTCGCCTTGGGTGAGGAACTCTTACTGGCTACCCAAGAAATGCAGGCGGGCTCGGTTCGGAAAGAGGCGCTTACGCGGTTGGCAGAGCGAGTCGGTGTTGATGAGTTCAGGGGCCTGGTGACTTTTCTCACGCAGACCGAAGAAATGGGCGGTAGCATCGCGCGCTCGCTCCGGGTTTACGCTGAAACCATGCGTGACAAGCGCAGTCAAGCTGCCGAAGAAGCCGCTCGCAAGACCGTCATCAAATTGATCTTTCCGCTGGTATTCTTTATTCTGCCGGCGATTTTCATTATTCTTCTTGGACCTCCTGGGCTGGGAATTATGGAAATGCTTTCTGATCCATTACACTAGAGGGCGTCTCGTGTGCCGGTAATTAACCTGAGCAAGAAAACCTGGCTCGCCACTAAGGTGCGCAAGGCCGACAATTTTCTCACCCGGTTGGTCGGGCTACTAAAACGGTCGAATTTGGGCCCAGAAGAGGCGCTCTGGCTCACACCTAGCAAGGGCATCCATACTATCGGAATGAAGTTTCCTATCGACGTTGTTTTTTTGAGCCGGCAGAATCTTGTCGTCAGTTTGACATCGGGGCTAGCGCCTTACCGAATCAGTGGAGTGCATTTCACAAGTTACAGCGTTCTTGAGCTGCCCAACGGCACCATTCGAAAGTCCCATACGGAAATCGGCGATCAGCTTGAGATTTCTCTCGTCGAGACCTCGCAAATCGACGACCTTAAAGATACACGCTTGAGTCAAATTGGCTAATTTGGTAAGGGTTTGAATCACTCGGACGCGACCTGTGGCGTCGAGTGAAAACCATGCCAAAGAAGTCTCCTCTACGTTGTAGTTCCTTCGGTTTTTCCGACTTTTCTTCCAACTCAGGTTCTGCTGACGAGTCTGGTCAGACTGTCGTTGAGTTTTCCCTAGTTTTTGTTCTTTTGGTCGTCGTCGCCTGGATTCCCGCCGACTTCGGACTGGCATTTTACACCGGCCAGATCGCACTGAATGCATCGCGGGAAGGTGCTCGGATCGCAGCCGCCGAGCGAAATCTCTCTTCAGACAGTTGTATAATGCCTTGCGCGGGCGCGACGGGAGTGGTCAAAGCAACGGCAGATCGCATGAGTTTTGCTCTGTTGCCTGGGGCGACAATCTCGGTGGAGCTTGAGGGTGGAACCACTTGCAATAGAACGGTAACCGTAGCGTATTAACGGCGAGTATCGCTATTTTTTTTACAATCTCCTTCAGCTGATGGGCTTCAACATCATTAACCCGGTACCGGTAGTTCGATCGACCAGTATGCGATGGGAACACCAATGCTAGATCGACTCCTCCCGCGTCAATTTCTCGATCGCTCCGGTCAAAGTATCGTCGAGATCGGTCTCGTCACCCCGTTTCTCCTGATCGCGCTCTACGTTCCTATTGATTTTGGGATCGCGTATTACACGGCTCAGCTGACGCAGAACGCGGTCCGCGAAGCTGCCCGGATAGGAGTTTCCACAAAAGATCCGTTTGATAACACTGCGGCGACTGTCATTGCCGACGAGGCAATGAGCAGGGTGCCGGCGAGGTTGCAGTCTGTCACCGTAACAGTCGAATATTTTGGACCCGCATCTGCAACATGTATGCAGAGTGTGTCCGTTAAGGCAGTCGGGTAGCTATGAGTATTTTTTCTACCAGATGCTCCGTTTGGTAGGTGCGACGGTACCAAACACCGCACAAATCACTCGAGTATCGCAAATGCGCTATGAGTTCCAGCCGGTCACAAACTCAACACCTGCATGTGGCAACCCCGTCACTAACAGGAACGGCCACTCAGAACCTGATAACCTGAATTTAATGAGATCTCATGCATTCAATCCATAACGAGAACGGGTCGGTCATCGTCTTCGTCACTTTGATGATCATTCTTCTGTTGATCATGGTCGGGATCGGCTTGGATACCGGTCAATTAACTGCAACCAGGAGCCAAGGACAGGCAGCGGTCGACGCGGCGGCGCTTGCGGCGGTTTCGGGATTGCCGATAGCTTCCTCGCGAAGTAGATCAGCGGGTCGCAGCCTTCAACGCAAGCAACGACTACGTAAAAAAATCTTCGAATCCTATCGACAGCGGAAATATTACATATGTTCAATACGATGAGACGACAGACGCTATTACCACTTTGCCCGACATCACGAATGCGAACGGAGTAAGGGTGGCTCTGGAGAGCAATTCGGGGACGGCAATCACGACTCCGGTCTTTCTCACACCTCTGATGAATTTATTCGGACAATCGGTGCCCTCAACGGTCGACGTGAATGTCAGTGCAGTTGCGTGCTCAAAAGTCCTTACCAAGCGTTCCGATCGCGATCATGCAGAATTTTTGTGGTGCGCCAAACTCGAGTTGATTTCGTGATGCAAGCGCCTCGACGGATAACTCTTGCTGGACGACTTACACGGACTCATCGAGCCCAAATCAGGTGCGAACTCTGTTTGATGCGAGCGCAAACTGTTCAGGGCTACCTGCGAATACGGATCAGATTACAATGGGAACATCCATTGCGCTTGATGATAATTCAGACACCAATACGTATCAGAAGGCGAGCAGATTTATTTTGTCCTGGCGGAACCTGCTACTGAGTAGTGCTGGATTGTGCCTGTTATTGGAACGGCAGCAATTGCAGCAGTAACGCTGTCAATCGTTGATTGGGCCCGAATCTGTCCCAGCGAAGTACAGTCGATACTGAGTATCAACGTGACAACCGTAATAACATGTAATCAGAATCTATTCAGGGTTGCCGACAATTTGTGTTTTTCACCACGACTTGTGCAGAGATACCAAGTCAGGAATGTAGACAATTGATAATTCTTGACGACTAGCGTGTAACCCGAAACTTGGCGCCCCTGCCTGAAAGTCTCTGCATAAGTCCTTGAAGAATTTCCCCATCATCTCGGTCTGGGTATTATCGACTGCGTTGTTTGCTACCGCTTGTAAAAGTGGGCCTCCGGATTCAAAGCTAGCCGAGGTCGACGGCCAAATCATCTCGTCCGCCGATATCGACAAATCCGCCGGTAAAGAATTGTTCAGTCAGCGCCAGGCTCTCTATACGCTGGAGCAGAAAAAACTGGACGAATACATCGGTGCGTTGCTGTTGACCAAGGAGGCCAAACGCCGCGGCGTTTCGGTCGCCACGCTACTCGATCAGGAAATCAATTCCAAAATTGCCCCTGTGACTGACGCCGAGATTGCGGCTTTTTATGAAGCGAACAAGGAGCGACTGCGAGTCGATTTCGAGAAAATACGCGAACAAATCCGCGAGTACCTGCGCGACCAACGAGTCGAAGCGCAGAAGACTATTTTTATCGGTTCGCTTCGGAAGAATTCCAAAATCGTCACTTATCTCAAGCCGCCGTCGGTTTTTCGTGCGGAAATATCATTAAACGGGGCACCGTACCAAGGCGCGGAGGCCGGATCGCGTCACCATCGTCAAGTTCGAAGATTTCCAATGTCCGTATTGCAAAGCCGTGCAACCGACGTTTGTTGACTTGCTAAAGCGCTACGATGGCAAGCTCAAGCTGGTTCATAAGGATTTGCCACTGGAAGCGATTCATCCGCAAGCGCGCGATGCGGCGGAAGCGGCGCGCTGCGCCGGCGAACAGGGAAAGTATTGGCAGTACCATGATCGACTCTATGCCCACTCGCCGAAATTTAGCGTCGACGACCTCAAGAATTACGCTAAAGAAACCGGCATGGACACCGGCAATTTCGAGAGGTGCCTTGCCAGCGGTAAATTCAAACCGGCGGTGCAGAAGGACTTGTCCGAAGGCGCCGAACTGGGACTGTCGGGCACGCCTGCGTTCTTTATCAACGGCAGGGAACTCACCGGCGCGCAGCCGATTGAGGCGTTTGTCGCGATTATTGATGACGAGCTGGCTCGGCCGAAGTAGAAAGCGGGCGCATGGAGCGGGCGTCACGGATCGCGGGGGCGACAACTAAACGGAGGAGAGTCGAAATTAGGTCTTGGACTGGGAGCGCCACGCTCAAACCAAGTGTTCCGTTTCTTTAGAGCGGAGGCGATCTGGTGAGATTCTCTTGGCTGTGTCGGAAAAAAAAGAGCCGAGTGCTTTCGGGCACTCGGCTCTTTTTGCGTTTCGAATTAGCTGACGATCAACCTTCTTTGTCGTCGGTGGGAATCATCAACTTTTGACCAATGAAAATATAGTTTGGGTTTTTGACTGCCTCTCGGTTGGCATCGTAGATTTTTTCCCATTTGTTGGCGTTGCTGTAAACCTGCTCAGCGATTCTTGCGAGCGTGTCGCCGGCTTTTACGGTGTAGGGCTGTAGAGCCGCTCTGGTGCTGGGAGCAGAGGCCGGGGCTTTCTCGCTGGTTGTCGGGATCTGCTTCGTTACTGGCTTGACCTTTTCTTCGGGCGCGATCGGTTTGGTTTTCGCCTCTGCGGTTTGAACCGGCGGTTTCTCTTTGCTCGGCACTGGAACTGCAACCGTTTCGGTCCGGGGCGTGGCTTTGGCCACCGCTCCGGACTTGTAGACTCGATCGATGAACCCGGAGCTATCTAGTTCTTTTATGATAGACAGGTCGACGAATTGCTCCGGCTTGGCCGAGCGAGCCGCAGGGTCCTTGGTACCGAATTCTCGCAGGATGATCTGAATTCCTTTCATCGTCGGATAGGGCTTTTCCGGTACCAGGGTGACAAGAATCGATTCGTAGGTATCGTCTAAAACGTCCTTATCGTCGGTGCGTAAATACTTGGCGAGGATTTCCATCGTCTCCTTGCGATGAGTTTTCGCGTATTGGATACCTTCGATGTAGGCGCGCATGAAGTCGCGGGCGAGCTCCGGCTTGGATCTTAATAACGCTCGGCTGGTGGCGATGCTCGTGTGCTGATATTCCAACCCGAGCATCTGCAAGTCGGCGAGCATAGGAAATCCCATCTTTTTGGCTCGGAGCGAGGTCGGGCTGGAAAGCATTACGCCTTGGACCTTGCCGGCTTCGAGCGCGGCGAGCTGTGCCGGTTGATTGCCGAGCTGCAATACCGCCACATCCTTATTGACGTCGAGTCCGTATTTTTCGAGAGCGTAACGCATAGCGAAATCGGTGGCCGAACCATAACGGGTAACGCCGACGGATTTGCTTTTGAATTGGTCCGGTCGCGTGATGCCTTTTTCGGTGTAGAGCTGAAAGATCAGCGTGTTGATCACGCCGGCGATTATCACGACGTCCGCCCCGCGCAGGTTGCTTTGGATCGCCGGAGGACCCGCCACCGATGCGAAGCTGATGTCGCCGGCAACTAAGGCTTGCGCCGTGGTCGTGCCGGACTCAATCAAAATCGCTTGTACGTCCAAACCGTATTTGCGGAAAAAGCCTCTATCTTGAGTCACCCAAAGAGGAGAAACGTTTCCCGAAATCGAGCTGTAGGCGACGTTGATTCGCTGAACCGGTCGCTCCGCGGCGAGCGACGGGTACGGAACCGTGAGAGTAGCCGCGCAAAACATTGCCAACACCGTTGATCGTAGACGCTTAGCTGTAGTCTTTGCTTTATTGATCATTGATTGGTTTCCTCCCTAGGTTTCCGTCCGGTTAGAGACTATTCGCGATTGAGGCGAACCATCGCGGCTTTCAGGCTCGCTCGCATGCGTTCAAGCGAGCGGCCCAATTCGCCGACCTCGTCGTTGGTTTGAATCGAAACCGAGGTGTCGAGGCGTCCGCGGCTAATGTCGTCAGCAATCGCTTTCAAATCCAAAATCGGCCGAATCGTCTTGCTCGCCAACATGATAGATAAGCCGATGCCCAGTGCCAAACAGGCGACGATCAGACCGACGATCGGTAACACCGTGGCGCGCATATCTTCTTGTACGGTCTCGGCCCATAGACCGACTCTTGCCGTGCCGAGCCGGCCCTCAAGCACAGTGGCGCGGGTTTCATAGACATTTTTACCGTGTACTTTGGTGGTTCGAGACGTGGCTGTATCGCTTGTCGAGTCTTTAAGTTCGGTAGGAAACGGCTGCATGCTGCTCGCAAGGATTTCCCCTTTGGGATCTTGAACCAGCGCGTAGGCGACGCCGTCCAACCGGCCGTACTTGGCGATCATCGCATCGAGTTCTAGAGTGTTCTTCTTTGACACTAGACCCGCGGCTGCGTCAGCGAGATTGGTGGCGATTGCCGCCGAGCGCAAGTCGACTTGCTTCTGTAATGCGCTCCCCGTGAAGTGATACACAATGCCGATCACCATCAAACCCAAGACGAGGATCAAACCGCCAAAGGTTACGCTGATCTTCCACCTCAGTCCGCCGCGCTGCCAATTGACTATATTATTGACCGGTTTGGCGAATTTGGAGCCTTCGATCGAGGCGGATTCTTGTGCCATTTCTGTTTCCTCCGAGACAAGGGTTAGCGCCCATCAAAAACGCTTGAAGTTGGCAATCTCTTGGACCATCGATTCCTCGAACCGGCTTTTGAGCTTGCCGTCGGAAATTTCCCGACCGATCAACGTGATCAATTCCTCGAGCTTGGACTCAGGTAAACTATCGGCCGACCCTCCTAGGGATTCAATCTGATCGCGCAACACCAAGGGCGCCATCGGGCCGATCATATCCGTCAGGATGTTCGTGACCCGACTGAGCAAAGCCGCTGGCACGAGCTCAACGGCCGGTTTAGCAACCGGGGTTAACGCAACGAGTCCTGCTTTGTGCAGACTATAGATGACTTTGGCGGCATATGCGAAGGGAATTCGCAGTAGTTCGGCGACGTCCTGAACTGACCGGATTCCGTCGAGTTTGCTCAAAACCCTCCAACCGACGTTAGGGACGGTTACCGGACCGGTATTGTCCTCACTGAGGTCAGCGAGCCGGAATACCGCCTTTGCGGACGGTATCACCTCTAAGATGACTTCCCACTCACGGGTCATGTTTTTGACTTCGTCGAGGATATCGGTTGGGCTTTTTGAGATAGTGGTTCTCGGCGCTGTCCCATCGGCAAGCAGACTAAATGTTCCCTCGTCCCACGTTACGGGGTAGAGTAAGGCTTTTTCACCCTCGCCTATCGGACAATTGGCGTGGACGATATTTCCGCTGGTGAAAAAAATCTCGACGGCTTCCTTACCGCGGTTGAGTTTTAAGACCCCGGATTTTTTGCCGCCGGTCGCCAACAGCAAAAGGTCGGTGAAATTTATCTGTGAGAGATTCCCTTGCATGGTGATAGTCCGTCATCGCGTCAAAGCGATCTAGCGATCTTCCGTGGTGCGGCGCGATTCCTTGGCGGCTTTCTTGACTTGGTCGCCGATTTCGTCGTGACCGTTCAGAGTGACTTTCAAAGTCTTGATAACCGCCAGGCTCTTGCTGATTCCGACCATCTGCTCCAGGGTTGATTTGATCTGGCTTTGCAAGGCATCGACTTCTTCGGTGGATATCCCTTGCAACTGGGACTGGAGCTCGTCGTAGAGACGAGCGATGCTGTCAATCTGGCCCAGTGACTCGGTCTTTTGCGTGATATCCTCGTAGAGTCGAGATATATCCTCTGTCAGATTCTGCAAATCGTTTTTCATCGTGGTTTCCAACTTTCTCCTAGGGTTTTTGTTTCTGTTTGATTTTCGGCGGCGCCGTCGGGTCGTTGCTGTTGTCGGTTTTCTGTTTCGCCTCTGCAGCCAAAGCGGCAGATCTTTCCTTTGAGGATCCCGGCGCCACGGATGGGGACGTCTGGTTAAATTGCGCGGCAGGGACCGGCTGCGAGATGGTTTGCGCGGGACTGCGGAAAAAGTAAACAGCCGCCAGAACTAGCGCCAGGACAACGAACGCGGTGATAGCGCTTTTTTTTAAGTTCAAAGAACTGTGATGCGAATATTTATCGTACTCGCCGTAATCTTTAACTAGCTTTTTCAGTTGACGATCGAGTTCGCCGTGGGATCTTACGCTAGGAACTATAATCTGGGCCGCTTCGACGGTCATCATTTCTACGGCTACGACCGGTTCGACCTCCACGAAATTTGGCTCCGGGGCAATCGGAATATCGACATGGATGGGCGCGGGCTTGGTGGACGGTTTCGGTGATACGAAGAATTCTCCGTAATTCTGAATCAGATCGTCCAGCAAGCGCTGGTTGAAGGCCGAATTCGAAACGGGCGACCTTCTCTCGTCGTCAAATTCAGGAGTCGTTTTGGAAGCAGATACTGCGCGCTTGACCGTTTGAGTCTTTGGCGGCGTCAGTCGGAGGAAATTCGTGGTCGCGAGCGAGCGTGTCGGGATGTAACGTCGAATCGGCCGCGACGGCCGATGGCTCGGCGGCGCTTACAGTAATGGTGTCCGGCGAGACCACGGCGGCTTTCGGCTCACTTAACGTTTCCAAATTTTCTACTGCAAGATTGCCCGAACTAGTTTCCGTGAGAGAGTCAGAAAGCTTTTCTTGGATCGTTTCGGTTTCGGCACGCTTCGGCAAAGCGTGATCGGTGTTTGTGTTGATGATCGGTGAAAAGGAGGGAAGCTCGATTGTTCCTAGGGCCGCTTCATTGGGATTTTGCCACGAAGCCGCCGGTTTTGAGGGTTTTGGCTCCGGCGAGGTTTTCGACAATCTTTCTGGATATTTTTCTGCCTTGGTTAGCGAGATCGTCGGCGCCAGCGGCGTGCCAATTTCCAATCGGCCGACTTCGGAATCGAAGGACACGGACTGAGCGCTGGCCTTAGCGACTTTGAGCAGTTTGTGCAGACGAATGATTTTGCTTGTTTTGACAATCGCATGTAGCTGCGGATGTCTTTCCAAGCTGTCGGGGCTGATCAGATCGAAGTCGGTTTCCGGAATTTGATGGATTGTGCCTGCGACCGCGGTTAGATTACGTTTAAGATTCGCGAGCTCGATTAGTTTCTGTTGCACCGATGCGGTGCGATGGATCAGCGTATTGGCGTTGGCCTCTGCGGCGGTCACGTCATCAAGCGAGAAGTCACTAAGCCGTTGCTGCAGACCTTGGACCGACTTCAATACGTTGCCGAAGCCACCGACCGTGGACGTGGGGCCGGTATTCGAATTGTCGTCTGGCGTCTGATTATTCTCTGCTGTCAACATGGCGATTTCGCTCGTCACCGTACCATCAAGTAGCGGCGGGAGCGCTCGTTCTTATCAAAAGCAAAACCGTTGCCACGAGTGACCATCGGAAAAGGTTAGTAATTCCAACTTGCTAACGACAGCTTTGTCCTAAAGAGGACAGACTTTCTGCTTAAACCGAACAAAAATGTACTGAACGATGATGTGTATGTTTCCGGTTTTCTTAAAGAAAAAGCCCAAAGGAGTCAGCGCGGAGAGAGCACCAATAGCTGCTTTCGTGAGTCGAGACCGACGTGGTACTGTCCGAGAAAATCCATTCCGAGCAAGCCGTCGATCCGTGGGTCCGGGGAAAAATCGTGCACGATTACTGACAATTCGGCGCTCTCGGCCGCGCCAACTTTTATCGATTTAAGTCGAGCGATGGGTGCGGTGATCTTGCCGCCAACGGTCTGACCCATGGCGGTGCCGGTCGGCTGTATCGACAAAAGGCCAGCGAGACGGCGCGATATGACCGTGCTTGTTGCCCCCGTATCAAGAATCAGATGGGCACTCACAGAGCGATTCAAGATAGCCGAAACGATCGCGGCGCGGCCAGCGAATTGCACCGGGACTATGATGGCGCCGGGTGGCGCGGCGACTGCCGATGCAATTGGTATCGTCACTGCCACGGTTGAATTTTCCCGCGGCTGGGATTTGAAAAAACTATCAAGTTTCTTTGATTGATCGGAGTCGCTCTGTTTGATCCAACCCACTAAACCGCTTTTGGTTTTGATCAAATGCCATTTCACTCCGCCCGCCCCGAGGGTTTCCGCTAGAGGTGAGGCGGTTTCTTCAAGCCCAAGAAGTCCCGCAACCGGTGACGTTTCGTCCGCAGCGCTATAGATTTGCTGTGTGGCAGCGGTAGAGGAGGGCCGGCTTTGCCCGGCGGCCACCGCTGGGGAAAGTAGCACAGTGAAAAGTAAAATGATCCAAGATCGCAGCAACGATTCCACTTCGGCAGATGCAGCTAATCCGCGACCGCAAATTTTTCCAGCTTCCGGTAGAGAGTGCGGGTGGAAATCCCGAGAGCTTCTGCGGCTTTCGCCTTGTTGCCGTTGGTTTGGCGCAGGGCGTCCTCGATGACCACGCGCTCGCCTTCTTCGATGTTGCGGATCGCCCGGCTGCCGATCTCGTCGCGGCGACCGGTGGCGTACTGCTGCAGGTTCATGGGTAAATCGCTGATTGTAATATATTCACCGTCGGCAACCATCACCGCGCTTTCGATGACGCTTTTAAGCTCGCGTATGTTGCCGGGCCACGGATAGTCGAGAAAGAGAGCCTTGACCGAGCTGCTGAGCTTTTTTAGCGCGCGATGAAATTGGCTGCAGGCCTGGATAGACGAAATTAGCGATCAGCAAAATGATATCTTCGCGGCGATCGCGCAACGGCGGCAAAATAACCCGCGCGCTATTCAAGCGAAAATAGAGATCCTTTCGGAATCCGGTTCCCTGAATCGCTTCTTCGAGCTCTTTATTCGTCGCAGCAATGATGCGCACGTCGCTGGTTTTGGCCGTCGATTCGCCGACGCGGTAATACTGGCGGGTTTCGAGAAAGCGCAAAAGCTTGAGTTGAATCGACGGCGCTAGATCGCCGATTTCATCGAGAAAGAGCGTGCCGCCCTCGGCGGCTTCGACAAAGCCTTTCTTGTTGCGGTCGGCGCCGGTAAACGCGCCTCTGACATAGCCGAAGAGCTCGCTCTCCACCAGAGTTTCCGGAATCGCCGTCATGTTGCAACCGACGAAGGGCTTATCG
This sequence comes from uncultured delta proteobacterium, assembly GCA_963811315.1. Lineage (GTDB taxonomy): Bacteria > Desulfobacterota > Binatia > UBA9968 > UBA9968 > DP-20. Next base: position 29,602 of record CAWERH010000081.1, on the reverse strand, counting down.
GCGCGCGGCCCATTGGAGTGAATGTATTGCGCCATGACTTCTTTCCCGGTGCCGGTTTCACCGGTAATCAGCACGGTGATGTCGTGCATGGCGTAGCGATTGGCTAGATTCAAAATTTCGTGAAACTGTGGCGTGTCGCCGATCATCATCGGCATTTTGATCGCGTGCGGTGAGTTTGGATCCGCGTTTGTGTGGTTTCCCTGCCCGAGCAGGCCGTAAAGGGGTTGAGGATATTTTGGGTCGTAACAGACCAGCGCAATGTGTTCGACGTCCTTGCGCAGCCGCTCGGTGAAATTGTGCCATGAAGGTACCCTGGCAGATCGTCACGTCGGCAAAAATATATTTTAGTTGATCCGTCGGGAAGGCGGCCATTACCCGCTCGGCTTCATCAAGGGAGCGGCTAACGTGCACTGAGCAATCGCGCGCTTCGAGCAACTTGGAGATCCTCCCAGTGGCGAATCGAGCGAATGAATCATCAGCGCGAGCGGCCTGGCCATCGGGAGCTACCCTTGCGCTGCCGGGCTGGCCGGCAAGAATCACCATGTTCTCGAGGGAGTCCGTCAGCAACTCTTGGGTAATTTGCGGCGGCGTCCCCAAGTAGTTACAGGCGGCGATGACATGTTCGGCGATAAATTTAGGGTGAAAGCCGGCAAAGGGAACTTTGTGCTTAAGATAAAACGAGTTGAGTAAGTAATTCATGATGTCTTCGGAAAAACCCAGGCCGTAGGAGTCGCAAATCCGCTGAAAAATCTCCTTGTACTCTTCTTCGGTCGGCGGATTGATTTTCATCTTGTAGTGAACCCGCCGCAGCTGGGCGGGGTCCATGAGTTCCTCCGGCGGAAAGTTCGTAGCGAATATTACCAGCTGATCGAACAGCATAGCAAACTTCTTTCCGGTATGCAGCGTTAAATAGTCGATCTTCCGCTCCATTGGAAAAATCCAGCGGTTGAGCAATTCATGAGGGCGGACTCGCTGGCGGCCAAAATCGTCGATAACGAAAATACCGCCGATGGCTTTCATTTGCAGCGGCGCTTCATAGTATTTCGAATGCACGTCGAATTCCAAATCGAGCATTTCCAGAGTCAGCTCGCCGCCGGTAATGATGTACGGACGCTTACAGCGAACCCAGCGGGGATCATGCTCCAGGTGGGGCAAGAAAATCGGATTCGAATAACGCAGTCGCCGTCTGCCCTGATGGGAAACGGCCTATGCACCGATGGATCATAGATTTTTATAATTTGACCGTCGACTTCGATGCAGTAGGGAATATAGACCGGTTGTTCGAAGGCGTTGATGATGCGCTTCCGCTATCGAAGTTTTGCCGTTGCCGGCGGAGCCGTAAATAAGCACCGCTCTGCCGGAATTCGCCGCTGGCCCGAGTTTTCGGACGATTTCTTGCGAGAGCACAAGATGCGACAAGCGCCTTCTTGAGCTTTTCGATGCCGATGACTTCATTCGTGATGGTCTGTTTCTGAATCTGAGTTTGATACGGTTCAAGCGGAATTGGCACCGGTCCGATGTACTCGCAGCGGCGCAATGCTTCGCTAGCTCTTTCCTTGCCGGCGTTGGTTAGTGCGTAGCGCATGATGTTAGGGTTTTTTTCCGAGGGCCCGCGAATCTCGACCAGTGCTTCCTTTTTTGCAAAGGTCAAAAGCTCTTCAATGACGGCGCGTGTCAGTTTGATCTGTTCGGAAAGCTCAGGGATCGTTTGGAGCGCGGAGATGTACATCGTCCGCAGCAAACAGTTGAGCAAAAAATTGGTTTCAAGGCCGGTTTCGTCCATGCTTTTCGGCACCGGCGGCGGCTCTTGAAGAATCGCCTCGAGTTCTTCGCGGCTGAGATAGCCTAGGGCGACGAGATTGTCGCCGATCCGTCCGCCGGCGATCTTCTGTTGATGAAGCACCTTGTTGAGTTGCGCCTCATTGATAATACCCTTTGCCAGCAGGAGTTCACCAATTGCCATAGGATTTCGCTCTCAGCCGATAAAAAAGATTGTGTTTAGCGGACGCAGCAACTATATTTGTCGATATATTCTTCAAAAAACCGTTTCATTATAGATGCTCACCGAAATGTGGTCAAGAAAACATTCCCCAAAGATCTTGAGACTGAGGAGCCAACGCATGAATTTTATTCGTAAATTGCTCATGTTTCTGGCGCTCTATGGGTTCTTTGTAGGTGGCTGCGCGCTCCTCGATGACAACACGCCCAAAAAAACTTCAACGGCTGGTTTAATTTCTACTCCGGCTAGCTATTACAGCACTGCAAAAGCACGATACCTCGGAACCAAGTACAAGGAGAATCTTGACCGCCTGATCGAGCGCATCGTTCGCGATCCGAAAACCACGAGTTTGCAATTTGCTAATAATATTTCTTCAGTCGGCGGCATCGGTTTCTTTACACATTCGGCGACTCAAAGCCCGGACGAGCGTTACCTTGAAGTCGTCCTAGTGACCCCAGAAACCTTTGAAATGAAGGGCGCGCAAAGCGAGAAAGTGGGCCGGCTATTTTCCAATTACGGTCAGGCCCTGCTGGGGATTCTCACCAACGATTCGGATATTTTCCAAGATAAGGAACTGAGCGGCTATGGTTTAAATCTGGCTTGGCGAAACGTTACTGCCGCGGCGACCGGCAATCGCGTTTCCATGGAGCGGGCGATCCTCTACTTTTCGAAAGAAAGCGTGCGGGGGTTTTTACGCCATGAGTTCAATCAAAACGATCTTCTTAAAGATGCGGTAATCTTTGCAGTGGAAGAAGACGGGCCGCTGCAACTCGTTTCCTATAAGCCCCAGGAAGTGCGGCCAGACTTTCGCCCGGTAATCCGGGAAGACAATTTGGCGTCGACGGATGCGAATCAGAAGAGCGCTCAAAAGAGCGATTCCACCAAGCCCGTCGCTACGACCACGAAAGAAACAACTCGTGCCCCAATGGCAAAACTCCCGACGACGGAATTGAAAGCGGAAACGAAAACGCCGGCTGACGCTGAGCAAAAACCTGGTGAAGCCATTGCCAAGGCAGCTCCCGTAACCGTCGCACCGATGACCAAGGCTCAACCAGCCGTGCCGCCGCCGGCCGAACCGATCGTTGCCAAGCAAAGTGCTGCTGCGGCTATCGTGAATCCAAAACCGGATGGAGCGACAAAGCCAGAATCACGTCCCGAACCGAAGCCGGTGCCGCCGGTGGTCGCAGCGGTCAAGCAGACCGTTGTGGAAACGAAAAGTAATAACGAGACATCCAGCGCAATAGCGCCAGCGATCGTTCCAGAACCTACGGTCGCGTCGCAGAAAGCTTCAGCCGCCGTTGAAGCGAAACCGCGTGAGGCGATAACGCCGCCAGCGCCCGCTGTTAAACTGACACCGGCGACACCTTTGCCTGACGTGAAACCGGCGGCCGTACCGGCGCCGACACCCGTCAAGGTCGAGAGCCTTCCCGCGGCGATTAAACCTCCAGTCGAGCCTGCGGTGGCCGTAGCAAAAGTTTCGATACCGGAAACTAAGACGCCGCCCCCGGCAGTGATGAAAGCGGCGGAGCCAGTCAGGCCGGCCGCCGAGTCGCAGAAAGCTCCGACCGTCGTCGAAGCGAAACTGCCGCAGGCGATAGCGCCGCCAGCGCCCGCTGTTAAACTGACACCGGCGACACCCTTGCCTGAGGTGAAACCTGCGGCCGTAGCCGGCGCCGACGCCGGTCAAGGTCGAAAGCCTTCCCGCGGCGATTAAACGTCCAGTCGAGCCTGCCGTGGCCGTAGCAAAAGTTTCGATACCGGAAACTAAGACGCCCCCCCCGGCAGTGATAAAGCCCGCCAGTCGACCGGCCGCAGAAAAGCTTCGACCGTCGTCGAGGCGAAACCGCCGCAGGCGCCAGCGCCGCCAGCGCCCGCTGTTAAACTGGCACCGGCGACACCTTTGCCTGACGTGAAACCGGCGGTCGTACCAGCACCGACTCCCGTCAAGCTCGAGAGTCTTCCCGCTGCGATTAAACATCCGGACCAGCCCGTGGTGGCCGCAGCAAAAGGTCCAATACAGGAAACTAAAGCACCTGCCCCGCCCGTCACGAAAACGGCTGAGCCGGTCAAGCCGGCGCTGCCGGTTGCTCCGAAGCCGCAAGCGGAACCGCCAGTGGCGGCGCAAAGATCGGCTGATCCCGCCGTCACGCCCCAGATGCGCGATGGCGCCGGCGAAAAGGTTGCCGGCGAACAGATTGCCTTGCTCAAGAACAAGCCGGTCGAGTCAAAGCCAGAAAACAAGCCCGTGGTTAGATCGGCGCCGAAAGCTCTAGAAGGATTTATCGTTCAGCTGGCCTTTAGTGATAAGGAAAAAGCCCTGCGCTGGGCCGAAGACATGGAGCGGCGCGGTTATGCGGTCTCGATCACCGAAGCCGGCGCGGAAGGACGTCTGCGTGTCCGCCTAGGAAATTTTGTCCAGCGCGATGATGCCGAACGGCAGCTGCGAAATTTCAAGCAGGACGGTTTGAACGGAATCATCATTAACTTGCCGCAAGGATTTCAACCGGAAGCGCGCTCGTCGATGCCGTGATCGGTTGGTTTGTTCAGATTCTTGCTAAAACGTTCGTGCTTGCCCTCGCGGGTAGTGCGCTTGCTGCTTCACAAATGATTACCCGGCGCTTTTCAACCTCTCTCGCAGGATCTCATTAACTTTCTGCGGATTCGCCTTGCCCTGAGTTGCCTTCATGATTTGGCCGACGAGAAAGCCGAAGACTTTTTCGTTGCCGGATTGAAACTGCTCCACCTGCTTCGAATTTGCCGCCAGGATCTGTTCGATGGCGATTTCGATGCTGCCTTCGTCCGACACTTGTTCAAGACCACGTTCGCTAACGATTTGTCGTGGAGACTTGTCGGAGTCGAGGCTGGCTTCGAAAACCGTCTTGGCGATTTTGCCGCTGATTTTTCCGCTGTCAATCAGCGCTACGAGTTCAGCTAAGCGCTCAGCCCGGATCGGCCAAGTGGCGATGTAAAGCTGTTCATCGAGCTTGCGCTCTTTGAGCACGCGAAACAGATCGCCGACGATCCAATTGCTCGAGGGCCTTCGGGTTGGCGTGTATCGTTGACCGCAGCTTCAAAATAATCGGCGATATCTTTGCGGCTGGTGAGCAGCTCGGCATCATAGGCCGGCAAGCGCGTAGTCGGTTACGAACCGTTGCTTGCGCGCGCCGGGAAGCTCCGGCAGGGTCGCGCGAACTTCGGCGATCCACTCCTCATCGATCACCAACGGCAGCAAATCCGGATCGGGAAAATAGCGATAGTCGTGCGCCGATTCCTTCGAGCGCATGGAGCGAGTCTCCTCGCGGTTGCTCGTCCCACAGGCGGGTTTCTTGAGACAGTTTGCCGCCTGTCGACAGCGTGTCGACCTGCCGTTCGATTTCAAAGTTCATGGCGTTCTCGATGGCCTTAAAGGAGTTCAGGTTCTTGATTTCGATCTTGGTGCCAAGGTCTCGCTGCCTTCCGGGCGGACCGAAACGTTGGCGTCGCAGCGAAAGCTGCCTTCCTCCATGTTGCCGTCACAGACGCCGAGATACTGGAGAATGGTTCTGAGCGTGCGCAGGTAAGCGCCGGCTTCTTCCGCCGCGCGCAGGTCGGGCTCGCTGACGATTTCCAATAGCGGCACGCCGGCGCGATTGAGATCCACCAGGCTGGAGTCGCCGTGCGCGTCGTGAATGTTCTTGCCGGCATCCTCTTCCATGTGAATGCGCGTGAGGCGCACTCGTTTTGCGAGTGCCATTGAAATCGACTATCGATGTAACCGTTGGCGCACACCGGCAGCTCGTATTGGCTGATCTGATAGCCTTTCGGCAAATCCGGATAGAAATAGTTTTTGCGCGCGAGAATGCTCGATCGAGCGATTTCGCAATGGGTCGCCAGCCCGGCCCTGATCGCGAAATCGACGACTTTTTTGTTGAACACCGGCAAGACTCCGGGAAAACCGGCGCAAACCGGACAGGTGTTTTCATTGGGTGCGCGACCGAACTCGGTCGAACAGCCACAAAAAATTTTCGACTCGGTGAGCAGATGGGCGTGAACTTCCAGTCCGATGACGCTCTCGTATTTCATGTCATTACAGATCGAAGATGGAGGATCGAATATCGAGGATAGCAAACGCAATCCTCCATCCTCAATCCTCCATCCTCGGTTTCCTTTTGTGCCATTCCGTCGCTTGCTCGTAGTGATAAGCCATTCTCAGAATCGTCGATTCGTCGAAGGGCTTGCCGATGAGCTGCAAACCGATAGGCATGCCGTCGGCATCGAAGCCGCAGGGCAGTGACAGCGCCGGCAGGCCCGCCAGATTGACCGAGATCGTGAAAATGTCCGACAAGTACATCTGCAGCGGATCCTGGGTTTTTTCGCCGATCTTAAACGCCGTCGTCGGCGCGGTCGGGGTAACGATAACGTCGCATCGTTTGAAAGCTTCGTCGAAGTCGCGCTTGATCAGCGTGCGCACTCGCTGGGCCTTGAGATAATAGGCGTCGTAATAACCGGCGGAAAGCACGTAGGTGCCAAGCATGATGCGGCGTTTGACCTCGGCGCCGAAGCCTTCGTCGCGGCTGACATGTAAGTTTCGGTTAGATCTTTGGCGTCGGCGCGATGGCCGTAACGCATGCCGTCGTAGCGCGCCAGATTCGAGCTCGCTTCGGCTGTCGCGACGATGTAATAAACCGCCACGGCGTATTCGGTGTGAGGCAGGGAAATTTCTTCGATCACCGCGCCTTGCCGTTCGATCTCGCCAATCGCGTTACGCACGGCTCGGTCGACCTGTGGGTCCATACCAGAGATGAAATATTCTTTCGGAACGCCGACGCGCAGCCCCTTAATGCTCATCTGCAAATCATCGCTGTAGTGCGGCACCGGCCTGTCCGCGGAAGTCGAGTCGGCGGGATCGTGGCCGGCGAGAGTTTCGAGCAAGAGCGCAGCAGTCACGCACGTCCTTGGTCATCGGTCCGACTTGATCCATGGATGAAGCGAAAGCGATGATGCCGTAGCGGCTGACGCGGCCATAGGTCGGTTTGAGCCCGACGATGCCGCAGCACGCTGCCGGTTGGCGAATGGATCCGCCGGTGTCGGTTCCCAGGGCCGCGAGGCATTGATCGGCAGCCACGGCTGCGGCCGAGCCTCCCGAAGAGCCGCCGGGAATGCGCTCCAAATTCCACGGATTGCGCGTTGGGAAGAAAGCGGAGTTTTCCGCCGAGGAGCCCATGGCGAATTCGTCCAAATTGGTTTTGCCGATGATTACCGCGCCGGCGTCCCGCAGTTTCCGTACTGTGGTCGCATCGTAGGGCGGAATAAAGTCGCCCAAGATCTTCGAGGCGCAGTTCGTGCGCAAACCGCGAGTGAGGAAATTATCTTTAAGCGCGATGGGGATTCCCAGCAGCGGCGAATGGTTGTCGCCGCGTTGAAGCCGCGTCATCGGCGCGCCGCGCCGATGCGAGAGCGGCATCACGGTCGAGCGTCAAGTAGGCACGCACCTTACTGTCCGTCTCTGCGATGCGCTCGAAAACGGCTTCGGTGAGGGCTACGGAAGTAAGCTCGCGCCGGCGCAGTTTTTCGCCCGCGTCGTGGAGGGTGAGAGCCGCGAGGGTCATTCGAGAATCTTGGGAACTTTAAAAAATGTGCCGTCGCGATCCGGCGCGTTGGCCAATAGCCCTTCTGGATCAGGCTGATTAGTAACTCGGTCCTCGCGCAGAGCGTTGGTGCGTTCGGTCGCATGGCTGAATGGTTCGACATTGCCAGTGTCGAGTTCTTTGAGCTTGTCCATGTAGCCGAGAATCTCGCCGAGCTGATCGGTCATTTGAGTTTCCTCGTCGTCGGTCAATCTAAGCCGAGCCAAGATCGCGACTCGCGAGACTTCTTCGCGGGACAATTTCATGGAAAATTTTTAACACAAGGCCAGCGCCATTGCCAATCTGTGCGCAGGCGACCCGAATTGTGCATTTTATTTGCAGTTACGGAGGCTTTTGGCTACAACAAAAGACCATGAAGAGCGGGCAAATATCGCTGATTGTGGCGGAACCGCTGCAGTTTCGCGATTTCGAAGCACAAAATTACGCCCGCGGCTTTCGCTTCGTTGCCGGCATCGACGAAGCCGGCCGCGGTCCGCTGGCCGGGCCGGTGGTCGCCGCCGCCGTGGTTTTGCCGCGCGGTTTTACCCACGGCGAAATCAAAGACTCAAAATTGCTGTCGCCGGCGCAGCGGGAGAAACTATCGCCGCTGATCCGGCAGGAAGCCGTTTGTTGGGGATTGGGCGTGGTGGAAGTCGACGAGATCGACAGGATTAATATTCTGCAAGCCAGCTTGCTCGCGATGGTCAAAGCGCTGGCGGCTTTGGCGTCGAAGCCGGATTGCGTTTTGATCGATGGCAATCAATCGATCCCTTCGCCGCTGTTTCGCGCTGGCAAATTCTCCGGCGCTAAATCGCTCTTTCAGAAAACCATCATTAAGGGCGATCAATTGTGCATTTCCATCGCTGCCGCCTCGATCCTTGCAAAGGTCGCGCGCGACGCCATGATGGTCGAGCTCGACAAACAATATCCCGAGTACGGCTTCGCTAGCCACAAAGGCTATAGCTGCGCGGCGCATTTCGAAGCGCTGAAGCGTTACGGCCCATCGCCGATTCACCGCCAGAGCTTTCGGCCGGTGCGTGAAGCCCTGGGGCTCGTGGCGACTAACCTCGGTCCGCTATTCGAGCCATGAACGCCAACGGCAAACTGATCCTGGGCAAAGAAGGGGAACGGGTTGCTGAACTTTATCTCAAACATAAGGGTTATAAATTGGTCGAGCGCAACTACCGCTGCTCGGCGGGCGAACTCGATCTTATCGTCTTGGATCGCCGCGTCGTTGTTTTCGTCGAAGTGAAGACCCGTTCAGGGCATGGTTTCGGCTCGCCCCTGGAGGCCGTGGAGTTCCACAAGCAAAGAAAGATGATTCAAGCGGCGCAGTACTTCCTGAGCGAGAAGCGACTGCACCAGCGCGACGCGCGCTTCGACGTCGTCGGTATTTCCTGGCCCGGACGCGAGCCGGTGGTGGAACACATCGAGAATGCCTTCGAGTTATCGTAGAGTAACCCATGTTGGATGTAAAATTATTGCGGGAGAATCTGGACGAAGTAAAAGCGCGCATGGCGACGCGCGGCGGCGCAAGTCGATTGGGATGAGTTCGTCGCGCTCGACCGCGAGCGGCGCGACGCCCTGGCGAATATCGAGCGGCTCAAAGAAAAAAAAAACCGCCTGTCCGGCGAGATCGGCAAGCTCAAGAAAAGCGGCGGCGATGCCGCGGCGTTGATGCGCGAAGGCGAAGAGGTGAGCGAGGCGATCCGCAACGCGGAAGGACCGCTGGCCGATATCGAAGCGCGCTTCGAGTAGTTTCATGCTGACCCTGCCGAATCTGCCGCATCCCGAGGTTAAAGTCGGCAAGAACGCCGGCGACAATCAGGAAGTGCGCCGCTGGGGTGAGCCGCCGAAGTTCGATTTCGCAGCGAAAAACCACTGGGATATCGGCGAGGAGTTAGACATCTTGGACTTCGCCCGCGCCGCTAAAATCACCGGCGCGCGATTCACCGTCTATCGCGACGCCGGCGCAAGATTGGAGCGCGCGCTGATCAATTTCATGCTCGACTTGCACACGCGGGAAAACGGCTACAGAGAAATGTTGCCGCCGGCGTTGGTCAACCGCGCTTCGTTGATCGGCACCGGGCAGTTGCCGAAATTCGAAGAAGATCTGTTTCATCTCGCGCCGGGCGATTATTTTCTTATCCCGACGGCCGAAGTGCCGCTGACCAACCTGCATCGCGACGAGTTGCTCGAACGGGAAGATCTGCCGATCAAGTATGTCGCCTATACGCCGTGCTTTCGCAGCGAGGCCGGTTCCTATGGCAAAGATGTGCGCGGGCTGATCCGCCAGCATCAGTTCAATAAAGTCGAGATGGTGAAGTTCAGCGAACCGGAAACTTCCTATGACGAGCTGGAGAGCATGGTGCGAAATGCCGAGGAGGTTTTGAAACGGCTCAAGCTGCCCTACCGGGTCGTCGAGCTTTGCACCGGGGATATGGGTTTCGAAGCGGCCAAGACCTACGATATTGAGGTCTGGTTGCCCGGGCAGAATACGTATCGTGAGATCAGTTCCTGCTCGAACTGCGAAGATTTCCAAGCGCGCCGCGCCAATATCCGCTATCGCAAGGAGAAAAAAGGCAAACCGATTTTCGTTCATACGCTCAACGGTTCCGGCTTGGCTGTGGGCCGAACGCTGGTCGCGGTTTTGGAGAACTACCAGCAAAAAGATGGCAGTGTCATCGATCCCGGAAGTCTTGCGGCCGTACATGGGCGGTTTGGAACGAATCGGATAGGGAGCTTTCTTTTGAGCGATCATTCAACCTCGACTAAATTTGTTGATCCTTAATCTCCCCGGCTCAATCGGAGACAGAAATTCTATGGCTAAGCTATTTCTTGCCACCGCTTGCGACGATGTTCGCGAAGAGAAGTCGGGAAAGGTCAGTCTCATGGGCCTTTTTGACCGATTTATCGTCGCTGATTTTCGCGCGCCGTTGCCGTCTTTTTGGCTCTTTGCCCAAATCGGCTTCGATGGCGAAGGCGAGCACACGCTGACGGTGGAATTCCGCCGAGTCGAGGGTGCGTCGGTGTTCCGCACCGAAACCCGCCACCATGCGGCCGGCAAAAATGGCGTCAGCGGGCTCAGTCATGCAAATATCAATTTGCACTTGGAACACTTGTCGGTCCCCGGTCCCGGGGGGTATGAATTTGCGCTCCACAGCGACGGGCAACACATCGGATCATTGCCCGTCGAAGTGGTTCAACCCCAACCCCAGCTCGTGCAGTAAGATGAAAAGGGGGCCGGGCGATCTGAAAGAAATCGTTCAATGCAGTTCCGGGCAGGCGCGGGTGACGCCTAACGCTTGGGCCGAATGAATGCCTCAGTTTCAAAGCACATTGTTGAGTTGCAACGAACTGATGAAGGCGATCGCGTCGCTAAAAGATACCGGTGAATTTTTCGAACCGTTCCATGATCGCACCGATTCATGGACTGCAGCGTTGGATCGGCGATCGCAACTATTTCCTGCGTTGCGCCTTGATTTCAGATAAAAGACTCCAGTCGACGACTTGATTCAGCGGTCCTCTCTCGCGATTTTTAACCTTTCTTTGGTCAATTGAATATTGAGCATCAATCCTTTTTCCGGAATGTATCCGTCGTCCGAGAATGAGCTCATGGAGACATCGTAGCTTCGCGCCGCTTGAGAAGCAGAAATGTTCAAGGCGTCGGACATAAAGTCGACGGTGGCTTCACGATTATCTTTCATGAATCGAGTTCCTTTTAGGATAGCGCGAATAACTCTTTTGACCTGATCCCTGTCGGTGGAAAGCTTTTTCTCGGTAACAGACACGCCTGAAATCGGCAGATCCAAAATATCGGCGAAGTTAATCAACCGTCTCAATCCCGCTTCCTCGCCTTTAACGGCGTATGCGATATCGACTGGTGTGGCATCTATAGCTTCAGCCTGAAGAGCAGCAAGGCGAGTCGGACTGGAACCGCTAATGACAATGTTGACGTCGCGATCCGGGTCGAGGCCAAAGTGTCGTACCGCGACCCGTGAAAGGTATTCCATTGTGCCGGCAAAGGAGTCAACGCCGATTTTTCTGCCTTTCAAATCTTTGCCCGACTTAATATTGGCCCGAGCCATCAGCACATGTAAAGGGCGATGAGCAATACCTGCGACGACTTTTAGCGGGAGACCGGAGATCACTGCTCGCAAAGACGAGCCCCATGAGAGACTGTAGTCCACGTCGCCCGCGACTAAAGCCATCACCGATATCTGTGGCTGCATCTGAACCTTGACGACTTCGAGATTTTCCTCTTTGAAGAAGCCTTTTTTCGATGCGACGACCAGGGGAAATTCAAACAGCCCCGGACTGACACTGGCGATTGTGATTCGTTCCGCCGATTGAAGCGGGTCGACAGGAACAACGAGCGGCGTCAACACTAGAAGCCATAAAGAAAAGAAGATCATTGACCTGTTCATGGTCGCTCTAGTCTTTGGCTCGCTATCTTGAAGTTGCGCCGCGAAGCTTCGGGGCATCAGACTAGACCTCCCAGCCGTCATCGGAAATCTCGATGGAATTGCCATCGGGATCTTTGAGCCTGCCAACTCTTGTACGGATTCCACGGTGTCGGCGCTCTGAGTTCAATAGGTGATTCGCCCGGGTACAAAAACGAGGGAGAGTGACTGATTCGATTTTTCACCTCATCAATGCTGTTCACTCGAAATCCTATCGCGTCCAATCCAGGGCGAGCCTCGGGAAGGCCTCTGTAAATCCCCAAGCTCAGACTGCCGTCGGACAAATAGAAGTGTTGGATCTGCGTTTCTGGAACTTGTGTTCGCCGCACTTCTTTCATGTCAAGCGCGGATTTGTAGAAGTCTGCTAGTCGACCTGGGTTCTCGGTCCTTAGACCGACATATTGGATCGTGGCAAATTCTGTTGGTTTACCTGCATCCCAACTGCCCTCGGCGAGTTCAAAAAGGTTTCCATCCGGGTCGATAAATCGTTTTTCCTCGTATCGCCCGTCTTGGGGGCTTTCCGATAAGAAGATGGGTGGGTTCAATTCGCGGAATCGTGACTCGGTCAGCTTCATGCTTTTGACCTGGAAGCCGATGTGGTTCATGCCTACTTCGGGTAACACTTCACGACCGTCAACCATTTTTGCATATGAGGTGCCGGACCTGATCTGCAAGCAGTTGATCTGAAATGATCCGTCGCCGATATAGAATAGAGTAGGGACTGTTTTGATACTCATTCCAAACTTCCGCCAACCCGAAAACATTATAGTAAAACCTCGCCAGTCTTCGGTTGTTCTTTGTGCACATGGCCATGTGTCGAATTTCTCCCATGATTGCGCGTTCCTCCTTAATGGTTAATGGTACCGGCGATTTTGTCACAGCCTTTTCAGCTGGACAAGGACCTTATTTCGGTAGCGGAATCTCTTTCAGCTTCGCCGCGATTGCCGGTTCGATCTTGAAAAGACTCTCGACGGTTTTCGCTACTTCTTCGCCTGATAATGGATTGATATCGAGCTTGCTTTTCGTAGCATCGGCTAAGAATTCGGCGTCGCTCATGGTGTCGGCGAAAGCTTTGCGCAGCGATTGGACGCGGTCCCTCGGTATTCCCAGCGGCAAGACGAACGCGCGCGCCAATGTCCCGGGATCGTGGGCGCCGATCTGAATGAGTTTTTTTGCTTGTTCCGACTTCGGTCGCTGATCGCCAGCGGAACTTTGGGCAGGTCCGGATGGGACTTGGGACGGTACGGGCCTGAACGGCGATGAAGGCGTCGCCTGAATCGAGCGACTTGCGCCAGATCAATTTAAACGATTGTCAGCCGGTGCAGAAACCGGCCACTTCGCCGCTTTCGGCGGCGATGCTGATATCCGCCGTGCCCTTGTATCCTGACACGACTTGCAGAGGCACGCCGAGCGCCGCGTGAAGCACATGGGGTACGTCGTCAGTGGAAGATCCGGGCGTGGCTCCGCCGATCTTCAGCGGGGTTTTCACCGCAAGCCATTGGTCGAAACTCGAAACGCCGCTCGCTTTGGTAAACCCGATGGCGTAGGTAAATTTGGCTCCGATGGCGTCTTCCAAGAGTTTTGGCATGTAAAACGCCGCCGAAGTGACCCTCGTGGCGCCGCACTTGGGTGGAGTTGCCGCGCTGCGCACATCTTCGATGATTTTAGTTGGCAGCGGATCATGTGCCGCTTTTGCTTGGATTCTGTTTGTAGAGTCCGTCGATGAAGCCGCTTTTATCGAGCTCCTCGAGAATCCTGACGTCGACCAATTGATTCGGCTTTGCGGTCTTTGCCCGCGCGTCGGTCTCGCCGATGAATTCAAGCTGCGCTTGCAAACCCTCGCACCTGGACTCGGGCTACTGTTCCTGCGGACCCGGGTGGATAAGTTCGAATGACTTTAGATACGTTCAGGCAGAACTAATCGCCGTGGCAAGCAATGTTAAACGCAATCGCGGAGCGTGCGGGAAAGGGCGTCATTCGACGCTTGCGAGAGCGATGATTGCAAACCACAGGATGCCTGCCACGGCAAAACACTTCCATCGTGTGGTCTGTACGTTTGCGCTATGTGCAGCCATCAAAAAAAGCCCGCTGGCAACGACAAGCACAAAGATAAGAAATTTGATGCCGCCATATATTAGGAAAATGGTCATTGTATTTGGGGTCTATTTAGGATTCGGGTTCTTTGGGAGCCTTTAGTTTGCCGGCGTTATGCATCAGCGCCGCAACTATTTCCCTGGAGAGGCGGATAACAGCATCCGATTCCTCCTCAATGGTCATTTCGCGTTGTCTGAGTAGTGCGGGAGTTTTACTGGGAAGTTGTTCGAGATCTGGGGCCATTGAATACTCCTAAAATCCGTTTTGAGCATAGGCGCCCCGGGCGGAGATTGCAGTGCAGTATTAGACAATATGGAAAAATAATTATCGGTGGCTATGAAGGTAAAATGTGAGGTTTTAAGCAAATGAGAAACAGATGGAAGAAACCGTCGAACGAATAACCGAGCGCCATGGCGGGAAGGCGGCACCCGTCAAGCATTTATAGCGGCGCCAATATCAGATCTCCGGCGAGGACTGGCACGACCTATTACGCTCTTTTCACGGACTGGAAAGGGAAGCGGCGGAAGAGGGGCTTTCGCTTCTCGAGGCGCGCAGCATCAAGTGGGAGGATTTCCGACGCCGACAAGATCAAACCCGACGAGGGGTTGGCATCATGGAGCTCAAGCGGGAGCACCTATTCAAGTGCAGAAGCCCCGCCTGCAGATAGCGTATCATCAGGGGCGGGAAAGCGGGCGCCAAGACGGTTTCCGCCGGCACATGGCTAATGAGCAGCTGTCTTGCCTTGGCCCTTGAAGGTCTCGATGACGTCGAGCAAGAGAAGCGGCGGGGCACCATTCATCGCGCGCAAGAAGAACCGGCGTTGCCCATTTTCGTTTTAACGATTATCGCCACACTGCGAAGATAGAATGGTCTCGCCAAGGCGTTCACGTCGACGTGGCGATGAAGGCAGCGGGACATAACCGTGTCGCAATGCATCAACGTTAGTGAATCTGAAGCCGGGGCGACGTTGCAAAACCCTTCGGAATCGTCGTAAATTGTCCCCTGGGGCGTTACCAGGGATTTTCCCGCCACAAAGCAGAATCCGTAGGCAGTGATTTTTCTAATCGGAGGGGTGGGTGAGCGGTTGAAACCACCGGTCTTGAAAACCTAACCTCTGCAAAATCGAAAACGCGAGAGAGAACGGGGACTTAAGCCAAGTCCCCGTTTTTATTTGTCCTTTCAGCTTGTGTCCTAAATATTCCCATTGTCCAGATTGTCCAAGAAGTGCTAGAAAGATGCGTTCCATTGTTACGAGGTTGTAACGGGGGATAAAGCGCTGATGTCTAGTTTACCCTGGGAAGATTCTCTACTCGAGCGAAAAGTAGAATCCGATCTAAAGGATCTACTCAAAACTATCGTAGCCTTTGCAAATTCTGTTAAGCCCGGTCATACGGCTGTTATTTTGATCGGCGAGAAAGATGACGGAACCGTTCAAGGAGTTAGATCGCCAGACAACATCCAAAAGAGCGTGCGGGATCTATGCAATAAGGTTTATCCACCGGTTTTGTCGAGATCGGTCGCCTATGAGCAAGATGGGAAAACATGTGTTCGGGTTGAAATTGAGTACGATGGGGATACCCCGCACTTCGGAGATGCAGCCTGGATTCGCCGCGGCTCCTCGACTGAAAAGGCATCGGACGAAGTGTTTCAGACATTAATTGAGTTGAGGCTAGGCAAAGTAAGAGAACTGGCAAAATGGATTGATAAACCTATTACCGTTGAGCCTAATAACGGCACACTTTTCGATATTGATCAGGGTCGTGCGCTTTCATACAACCCTCGCTACCCCAAGCAAACGCAACAAGGTATTTTAACGAGGGTTAATAGTTTCTGGACGAGCTTTCACTTAACAAATATTCCGCACTCAGAACCATTGGAGAAGGTTGTATTGAGCTGGGATGATAAGAATAATCGGCTAAAGATTCTCGTTAAACCCTAAAGCTCACCCCAGCCGCGGAGGGGAGATCATTTCCCGAAGCTTGACCCGCGCGGCTTGAACTCTTCTTTTGCTGGCGCGGCCTTGTTAGCGCCCATATTGGGATGAGTGTGGCGCGGGCTTTCTCCGGACTCTGTGCGCCGTCTCGAACGGATGGCGTACTTGCTGCCATCCGCGTCGGAAAAGGCCAGCGGTTATTTCAAGAGCGAGACGTGAAAAAGCTGCATACCGAACGGCAGAGGAGACATGGCGAGGGTAGAGTGGCCTGATAAAAAAAATCCGCGAGAAAAAGCCTAAATCATGAGTGATTCAATCAACCAGAAACGCAAAAGGCGGGTGAGGCGGCCGGACGCAAAGAGGAAAAGGGAGATGAGGGATGCGTGCAACAACAAATACAAATAAAATCCAAGAGTGTACGCATGTCGGGCTCTACTTCCCAAAGAATGAGTTGAGCGCGGCCTTATCCTTTGGCTTTGCGCTCTTCATTTGGGAGCATTGCGAGCAAGTGGCTACAGGCAAGCAATGAGAACGATGCCCAAAACTATGTAGAACAGAGTTTCCACGTCTTTTTTAGCGGGCAAGACAAAGGCCCAATGGAATGCTTTTCAATTAGTCGTAAAGGAGGCAGCTATCAGGCAGTTTCAGGCAGGCTCCGCATCTAGCAGCAAGCGGGCAAGACTGCTAGGATTTGGGGATTACAATCGCGGGTCGGTCATTGGTGAGAGGGCCGGGGCTTATCCTTTCACCCTCGGTGCTCTCACTTCTCTGGCGCCGTCAAGTGGCGAAGCACGGCTTTCAACTCTGAGATCTCAAACGGTTTAGTTAAATACTCTGAGGCGCCGAGTTCCATGCATTCGTCGCGCGAATTGGCATTTGGGTAAGCACTGGTCACAATCACTTGAGTGTCAGGCCAGCGCCTTTTGAATTCCTTGAGCAGCGCGACGCCATTCATCGGATGCATCCTGATATCCAGGATGGCGATATCGAATAGTTCTTGATCGGCGTAGTCGATTGCTTGAAAGCCATCTTCTGCGACGGTGACACGAAAGCCTTCCTTAGAAAGAATGAGATCGAGCATCTTAAGAAAGTTTGGTTCGTCGTCAACAATAAGGAGGGAACGAACCATGGTTCTACGCTCTGGGTATCTCATTAGCTTGTCTTTAGTTCATCCAAGCGCCTTGCCATATCAAGCAGTTCACTCTGCATCTCTTTACTGTGCGGATGTTTTAGATATTGATCGCAAAGTTCGTCTAGTCGTCGCTCCAACTGCTCGCGTGTTGGTGGATCGGACATAGCCGCGCCTTGTATCGCAGTCGCTCGATTGAAAGCAACATCACGCTATCGTTTCATCGGAAATTTCCTCTAAAGCATGGAGGAGTTAGTGATTTTGACTTCAAATGCACATTCCTCAAAGCGTATTTAATTCCTCTAAAGTTACTCAGCTTACCTTAGAGTATTAGGCATGATGCGTGCTCTGCTCTGCATAAAATTATGGATGTGTTCTATATCCTGGCAGCCATTAACCAATCTTGGATCGCATCGAACCGAGGTGTCCGTTCAGTTCAATCCGTCGAAAGTTCCGCGTCGTTTGCTCCAGTTCTCCAGTGAATCAATCTTGGTACGCGATTTAGCAAAACGGCTCTATCGAAGTCCGACCCCTAACTTTGGCTTGTCGGGAGCGATCGGCCGAGCAAGTCCGCAACCTGTATTAAACGATACCGCGCGGTAGCTTCCCGCTATAAGGAACTCCGTTCGTCGGCGCGCTCGCATCATCAGCCACTGCAGCACCTCGGAAATCCAATCGTGCTCAGATTCCCGGCTGCATTCTACTTGATTCCAAAACCGGCGCAGTGGTACAGCGAAGTTGCAGGGAGGTGTTCACGGCTTAGTCATAGGAGGCAGAGATGAACGAGTTCAGATTGATTTCCGCGGATGGGCATATCAACGAACCGCCGGCGGCTTGGGAGCGGGTGCAAAAAGAATACGGCGAGCGCGCGCCCAAGGTGGTCCAGGATCCGGAAGGCTTCAAAGGTATCTGGGTAATTACCGACGGGCTGCCGCCGAGTCCTTGCTCGAACTATTCGATCGGCCACGTCGTCAGCAAGCCTGATGGATTGGGCAGCGTCGACCAGGACAAACATTACGAGCGTATTCACTTTCACGAAAATTTTCAGTACCAAAATTATCCCGCGTCGTGGGAACCGGCGGCGCGCATCAAAGATCAGGATCAGGATGGTGTTGCCGCGGAGGTTCTATTCGCCAGCGTCGGGCGTTTCTTCTACGGCCTGGCCGACGGGCCGTTTCAACGCTCGATCTTCCGTTCTTACAACGCTTGGCTGCACGAGTTCTGCAGCCATGACCCCAAGCGTCTAATCGGCGTGCCGTTGATCTCGATTCTTGAACCAGAGCAAGCGGCCGATGACATACGCGAATACGCCAAACTAGGGTTCAAGGCGGCGCAGATTCCTTACGCGATTAAAGACGGCGGCTATTTCGATGCGGCCTACGAGCCGATCTGGACCGCGGCCGATGAAACCGGAGTCGTGCTGCATATTCATCTCGGCGGCCCGGCCCAGGGCGCCACGCCGCGCTGGTTTGGCTTTAACCGCTTGACCGCCGAAGCTTCGGCGGACTTTTTCGGCGCCCAGCGGATTGCTACCGCGACCGGCTTCATCAGCCATCTGATGTTCGCCGGTGTTTTCGATCGCCACAGCAATCTCAAAGTCGTCTGTACCGAATACGATGTCGGCTGGGTGGCGATCATGTTCGAGCAGGCGAATTACCGCTACGGGCGCGCGACCGCTTACGGATCGGACGTGAAGCTAAAAATGTCGCCCGGCGACTACATGCGAAAACATACCTGGTTCACCTTCCAAGATGACCGTGCCGGCATGCTAACGACCTCGGTATTCGGTGAAGATAATTTCATGTGGGCGAGCGATTACCCGCATGGCAACACGACGTTTCCCTACTCGCATCAAACCATGGACCGGATCAGCGCGGGAATCGACGCGGCGGTCAAACGCAAAGTCGGCCGGGAGAATGCCAACAAGCTGTATGGCCTCGGGCTTTGAAAGCAGCAAAGAGAGAATAGCAAGCCGCGGCGACTGCCGTGAAAGGAGTTAAATGAGATGCGCCCGCCACAGGATAAACATAAGGCTCCGTATGGCGCCGGTATAGCTCTAAGCGCGCTCATGCTGTTTGCCGGCAGTGCTTTTGCCGCAGACAAGTTTGTTTGTATCCTCGGCGGCACCGGCACTAGGCATGCGATTCCAGTGTTAGCCGAGTTTTTCGGCCTCTATCCAAAGTACGGACTCGATGCCACCGTCGTGCGCATCGGCAGCGGCGCCATCGCCACAGCGGCGCTCATAGGCGGCGAAGGCGATATCATCAACACCTCCGGCCCCGCTTTGATTAACGCCCGGTTGGCCGGAACACCGGTACAGTACGTGACCAATTTTAGCGAATGGAGTGATGCCCATGTCTTGGTGCGGCCCGAAGTGGCCAACATGGAGCAATTGCGCAGCGGCAGGTTTGCCGTGCCGGGATTGGGCGGCGGTTATGCGCATATGCTGCGCTCCTTCGTTTTCCCCAAATACGGTCTCGATAAAGGCGCAAAGCAACCGACGATCTTGTCGGCTGGGGACACGCCGTCGGCGCTCTCCGGTGTGGTCACCCGACAGTATGACGCGGCGTTGGCGTCCTATGAAAATTACACGGCCTACCGCAAACGTGGGCTCAAAGCTTTGGTCAAGCCTGAAGACATCAACGTGCGCTGGTACACCGGCTTGATCACGGTCGAGAAAAAAATCAAAGAACGGCGCGGGCCGATGATTCAATTTATCAAAGCGCAAATCGAGGCGGTGAGCATCATCAAAAAAGACCCCGTCAAAGCGCGCGCGGCGCTGAAAAAATATTTTCGTAGCAATGACGACGAACTGATGGCGGAATACCAAAGTTATCTCGCCGCCAAGCTGCCGCTCAACACGCGGGTGGAACCCGACAATATCAAAACCCTCTTGCTTACCTCGACCCATCCCGGCGCAAAAAACGGCAACCCGCAAGAGTTCATCGATAACTCGTTGGTAGAGGAGATCGTGCGCGAAGGTTTCCTCAAACAATTTGAGTAATGGGATAGGGAAAATGATGACCATGACTGAAGACATCGCCGGCTTTGCCGCAGCGTTTAGTCTGAAAACCGCTCCAACCGAGCTCCTGCGCGAAAGTTCGCGAGAC
Source organism: uncultured delta proteobacterium (assembly GCA_963811315.1). GTDB lineage: Bacteria > Desulfobacterota > Binatia > UBA9968 > UBA9968 > DP-20. The sequence continues at coordinate 9,268 of CAWERH010000081.1, read as the reverse complement.
GTTTCTTGACTCCTTTGGGGTGATGCTTGCCGGCAGCCGAGAGGAAAGCGCCCAGCTCGCGGCGCGCTGGGTGCACAGCCAGGGAGCGGCCGGCGAGTGTAGTGTCGTTGCGCGGAAAAGTTTTTCCACCTCGGCGGCGAACGCCGCGCTGGCTAACGGCGTCGCAGCGCACACTCTCGACTACGATCATTTCGGCCATCAAAGCGCGGTGATCGTGCCCTGTGTTCTGGCCGCCGGCGAAGCGCGCGGCATCAGCGGGCTGCAACTGATCGAAGCCTACATCGTCGGCGTCGAGGTCAGCACATTACTGGCCAAAGCGATCAGCAATGAGGCGCAAGCTATTGGGCTTCACCCGGCGGGATTGTGCGGCACACTCGGCGCCACCACTGCGGCGGCGCGAATTTTTGCTTTAACCGGCGGGCAGACTCAGACGGCTCTAGGCATCGCTGCTTCATTGACGGCGGGACTGAGCCAGAACTTCGGCACGATGGTAAAACCGCTGCACTTGGGCAACGCGGCGCGCAATGGCATCATGGCGGCCGAGCTTGCTGGCATGGGGTTTACCGGCAACCCGACGATCTTTGATCAGCAGGGCGGATTTTTTACGGCGTTGAGTGCGCAAGACACCGGCGAAAAACTCGGCAAGAGTTTTTCGCTTCTTGCAGCCGGGGATTGCCTTCAAGGCTTATCCTTGCCCGTACAGTTCCCAGCGTGCGGTGGATGCGATCGTCAAAATCGCTGAGCGCCATCTCGTCAAGACCGACGAGGTGACCGAGATCACCTGTGCCGCCGCGCCCAAAACCTTCCGCGTGCTGATCCATCATCGGCCGAGCACGAGCCTGGAAGCGAAGTTTAGCCTTGAATACTTGTTGGCCGCGGGCTTGATGTTTAAATCGATCAGCGAAGATTGTTTCGAGCCCAAGCATGTCAGTAACCCGCTGATGCGCGACCTGGTAGAAAAAGTTCACCTCATTGACGCGCCGCTCGAGCGTGGCACGCCGGGCGAAGGACCCGTTACCGTGAGGGTAAAAACCGGCGCAACCGTGTTCGAGGAAACCGTGACCTACGCCCCAGGTCACCCGAAGAATCCGCTAAGCTGGGACAAACTCGCGGCCAAATACTGCGCCTGCGCGCGCCAGGGCGGCGTCGAGGAACCGGCGATTGAGCGATCGCTGGAATCTCTGAGTCGAGTCGATGAAATCGGCGATGTGAGAACCCTAGCAAAGGTTTTGACACTCAAAGCTTAGTCCATCACGACACGGCCGCAGAACTCTACGGTTAAAATTAGCACCGACCCTTGAGAAGGGAGACAGCATGGCGACCTGCACCGAAGTGCTCGCTGAATTTGCCGGCGCTCAATCATTTGATTCCTTGCCGCCGAGCGTGCTTGAGAAAACCAAGCTGATGGTCCTGGATGGCGTTGGCTTGGCGTTGGCGGCGGCGCGCGAAGACTTCGCGCTGAAGAGCCTCAAGGCGCTGCGGTGGTTGGGACAGGGTTCGGACACGACGGTGATTGGCGCGCAGGAAAAGTTTCCCGTGACCAGCGCGCCGCTGCTGAACGGCATGCTGATTCACGCCTTTGATTTCGATGATACGCATCATCCCTTGGTGATCCACAATACTTCGGTGGTTATGCCGGCGGCGTTGGCTGTGGCGGAATGGCTGGGACTTAGCGGCAAAGATTTTATTACGGCGTGCGCCGTCGGCTTCGAAGTGTCGTTGCGCGTGGCGCGCGGCGCGCGCATCCACACGATCCACGGTCGCGGCTATCATCCCACGGCCATCTGCGGTGTGTTTGGCGGCGCTGCGGCCGCCGGTCGATTAGCGGGACTCAATCACGAGCAACTCACCAACGCATTGGGCCTGGCGGGAAGCCAAGGCTCGGGCAACATGGAGTGGCAAAGCGACGGCAGTTGGTCGAAGCGCTTTCAGCCCGGCTGGTCATCGCATGGCGGTGTCGTTGGCGTTTTATTGGCACGCGAAGGATTTACCGCGCCGAAGACAGCCTTAGAAGGGACGAAAGGCTTTTACGCGACTCATGTTGGCGCGGATAATTTTAACCGGCAGTCCGCGCTCGACGGACTCGGCCACGATTGGGAACTCAACCGAGTCGAGTTCAAACCCTATCCTTGCGCGGGCGCGCTGCAAGCGACCGTGCGCGCCTGTGTCAATCTGCACTCCCGTTATCATTTGGCCGTCGACGACATCGAAGACGTCGAATGCCGTGTGCGTATGGGCGATCGCCCGGCGGACGCAGGCGGCGAGCAGGTGTTTTCCCAACAGGCGCCGGCGGGTGATTACGGCGCGCATTTCTCGACGCCTTTTATCGCCGCCGTTGCCCTACTAAAAGGACGGCTGGCGCTGGCGGATTTCGACGGCGCTGCGTTGCAGGATGCCGCGGTATTGAAACTTTCCGCCAAAATCCGGCGCACCGACGATCCCAACAGCGGCCGGCCGAAATACGCTTCCGGTCATGTGTTGCTAAAGACCCAAGACGGCAAACTCTACGAAGAACGCCAGCATGTCCACCCGGGCCACGTGGAAAATCCCGTCTCGGCCGCCGACGTTCAAGAAAAATATCGCTACAATGCACTGCGGACGGTCAACCAGGAAAAAGCCGACGCGTTGATGCGCGAGGTTATGGCAATCGAACAAGTGATGAATATGCGCGAGCTAACCGAACAGCTGCGCGTGTGACGCTTGGATTGGAATTCATAGGCGATTCGGAACGATCTGCCGCGATTTCGCCGATCTCTTCGAATATAGGTTCGTGGCTCCCGTAGAGAGTTGATTGCAGTGCTGCGGGCCATCTATTTTTTCAAAACCGACTGCGATAAAACCTTCTTTGTCCAACTTTTCGACAAATTGCGGGGCTATGAACTGGGCGGGATCGGCGGTCTTTGCTTTGGGGTGCTTCGACCAATCCAAGATGGTCTTGATGCTCTGAATGGTCGGGTAGGGCCTGTCGATAAATCGCGCGGATAATACGGTGTAGGCTTCTTCCAGTTCTTCTTGGTTTTGCAGTCTCAGATATTTTTGCAGGATCCGTTTAGACTCGGTTTTGCGCGTTTTGAAAAAATGAACGGCTTCTATGAGAGACCGCGTAACTCTGTCCAAAACTATCGGATCTTTCCGGACCGATTCTTGCCGGACGATCAGTGACGCTGACGGATATTCCAGGCTGTCGAGAGCGGGAATGCTTTCGAATACATTAAAGCCCGCGCGCTTCGCGGTCAGGGTGAAGGGCGGAGACAATCCGGTGGCATCGACAAGGCCTGACTGGAGCGCTGCGAGCACGGGTCGCCGGATCGCCGGAGGTCACGTAAGTCACCTCTTTCTCCGGGTTGATCCCGAGGGCTTGCAGCATGATCTTGATCGCCAGAATCGCGCTCCCGACCAGGCTATTGACCGCGATCTTTTTTCCTTTCAGTTGCGCGGGGTGGGTAATCTCCTTTCTGGCGACGAACACCTGATCCATGCGATTGGACGGCACCGCGACGATGACGAGGTCGGCGCCGGCAAGCGCCGCTTCGATGGCTGCGACTCCGCCGGCAATGATGAAATCGAAGCTGCGGCTCACCAGCGCTTGAGTCCCCATGGCGCCGCCGCGAATGAAGATGATCTCCGCATTGACGTTATACTTGTCAAAAAAGCCCATCTCCTTAGCGACCCAAACCGGCGCATAGGTGGGCGAAAAATTGGCGTAGCCGATGATGACCTTGTTGCTCTGCGCGCTCGCCGCAGCGGAGAAAACAAACGCATACCAAGAATAGAACAGCCAGCAGAAAATAATTTTACCTTCATGGATCTGCCAGATTTCCTTATGTAACCGCCGTTGGAATGTCAACGAAAACTCCTGATGTTGCGGCGGCGAGCCTAAAGGTAGTAGGCATGGAGAAGCGGCAACTTTTGGAAAATTAACATCTAGAAACCGAACAACGCGGCTTTAGAGAAAGGATCGTTGCATGAAAACTAGCAAAGACTCCGAGCGGATCAGTGAACTGAAAAACCGGCTGGCGGAGAGCGTGCGGATTTGTGTGCGCGAGGAGCTGTTGGAAAACTTCGGCCATGTAAGCGCCCGGGATCCCGAGTCGAAACGGATTTTTGTCCTCAGGCATTTGCATGAACGGCTCGACAAAGTGACGGCCAAGGATTTTATCGAGGTGGACGAGTCGGGGCGAGCGGTGGGCGGAAAACTCGAACCGCCAAAAGAGGTGTTCCTGCACACCGCCATCTACCGCAAACGGAAAGATGTGAATGCCGTCGTTTACTCGCATCCGCTTTATTCGACTATTCTTGGCGTGCTCGGGAAACAAGTCGTGCCGCTGCTCGCCAATTGCACGTTTATCAAGTCAGGCATTCGGCTGTTCGACGTGCCGCGATTCATCGGCACCGCCGAAATGGCGGAGATCATGATTAAGCGAGCTGGACTCTTCTGTGGCCTTGTTGCTGCGCGGCAGCGGTCTGGTGACGGTGGCGGAAAATATCCAGGAAGCGACGATGTTATCCATCTTGATCGAAAAATCGGCGAAGATCCAGTATATGGCGTCGGCGATCGGTGAGCCCAGGGTGATTGTTGCGGACGCAATGCCGGGGAAGTTCGGCAGCATGCCGACGCATTTTTTTGAATCTTCCTGGGGCCACTATGTATCGAAATCAAAACAAGCCCCTGCTTAGTATTTTGAGCAGTCCAGAAGGATACGGGCTGGTATCACGGAGTTGCCGTGGCTCGCGAAATTTGAAGCTAGACTGGACAGAACTCTTAGATTAGAAGGATGCTTAGAAACGCTCTCGGATGATGTCAGGACGAGGATCGGATCGAACTCATCTATTTTTCCGTGCATGCCGAGGCACTCGAAGCATTCCGAACGTTTTCTCAGTTCCCTATGAGGCATGTCGTTGACGACAGAAAATGGGTGTTAGTGTTTTTTAACTATGCCTCTCCAATTTTGGTTTGAGTTTGCCAGTCCCTATTCGTATCCCGCGGCGATGCGTATCGAAGCAATTGCGCAAGTACGTCATGTGGATATCGAATGGAACGCCTTTCTTTTGGGACCGATCTTCAAGGCTCAGGGCTGGGATGACTCGCCATTTAACATTTACCCTGCGAAAGGACGATACATGTGGCGTGATTTGGAGCGGATCTGTGGAGCGTTGACCCTTCCATTTCGGCGGTCGTCCCGTTTCCCCGAAACGGAGTCTTGGCGGCGCGAATCGTGACCCGATTCAACGGGGCTGTTTGGATCCCCCGGTTTGTGAAGGCGGTTTATCATGCTAATTTTGCAGACTTGAGACATTGGCGAGGCGGCGGTGATCGCCGATTGTTTAGAGCAGGTTGGGATTGAATTGAGCCAGTAATTTCTACTGGCTACGACGTGAGTTCAAAAACTCTGTTTCGCGCGCAAATCAAACGCGCGATGGGACAGAATATTTTTGGAGCGCCATCTTTCGTGTCGAATGGCGAACTGTTTTTCGGCAATGACCGCCTTGAGCAAGCTGTTCTATGGCACTCTGCTCACAGCGAAATTTGTTAGGCTGTCATGGATGCATTCCGTTGAGCGCCGACGATCAATTGACGGCGGTACATGACTGACTAACCGCCGAGGGGATGCCGGGGAAAAGGTTGACGCTGGTTATGCGGCCTTGAAGTCGGTTTTTTTTTCACACTCTTTGGACTGATTGAGTTTGGCTTCCTTCCAACGCATGAAGCCTTTGCGCATGTAATCGGGGTCGAAGTCTAGGTGTTCGCAGATGCTGTTGAAGGAAAAAAAAGATGCGTTGTCGGTCTCTAGGATCCATCCTTCGGCGAAGTCGAACAATTCCTTGCCTTTTTTATCGGTGGCGAAGACGTACTTTTGGATGTCCTCCGTGGCGTTTTCAAGCATGGCGAGCATGAGCCTTTTTTCGCCGTCGCGAATGACCTTCTTGGAAAGGGTCTCCAGAATCCCGGCATCCGTCGGTTCGACTACATCCCCAGCCTGACCATAATTGTTCCTCCACTTATTTTGATTTCACCGGTTGTGTGCTGATATCAGCCAAACGGTTGCCGGGAGCAAACGCAAGGGATCAGCCACGGCAGATGAGCCCCGCTGATCGGATTCTTGGGAACTAACATGGACGGCCGATGACAATGATGTTGGGTAGGCGTGCCCGTTAGTGAAACGAGGATGGGTGACCGGGCCGAGGACGCTTGCATAAGGCCGTGGGTGGTGTCGTGCTCGGGAAATTCGCGCTGTATCACGGCGAGGTTTTGGAAACCTGGCGACGGGTCATCCGGAGGCATTGCTCTACACCTAATTGCACAGACGACCGGCGATAGGTTTGAGGCATGCGCAGAATTTCGACCAAGGGCATTGTGACGCTGCTAAGCTATGCGTAGCGCGCTGCGATCTTATGCCACACTGGTGCGAGGACTCTGACGGCAGCGGGGCTGTGGGCGTTGAATGGCAATCGTCCGAGATTGAGCGGGATTTTCCTTGAGTGAGACGAGTTAACGGTTGGCAACCGCGTAGCGAGTTGTCTATAATTCCCGGCAGCATGGCAAATCTTTACTACAACGATCGATTGATCATCACCTTCGCATCGCTGAACCAAAGCGACAAACAGTGGACCGCGGGGACGAAATTAATTGGAGGCACGACGGTGAGCGCCGTTCGCACAGCATTGGTGGCTTGACCGATCGCTTCAAAACCAGTGAGGACGCGGAAAAGTTCATTACCAACCTTGCCAAAGCCTGGGTCGACGCCAATCCGTGATCGAAAAGGCTTGAGGCGTGAGCCGTGCGGTTTGAGTAGGATGCGGAATCGGCATAATAGCCCTAGTTGCGATTCACGCTGCGTTGGAAAATCTCATTAGATCGGCAGTATAAGATCGTTGACGTTTGACCAAGCCGCGCTCGCGGAGAAAGCGTTTTGCGATGAGTTATAATGCGTGGTTTCAGTGCATCAACGGCTGTCCGGGACAGTACAGCCTGTTGGAGATAATTTATCGCTGTCCCACGTGCGGCGACCTGCTCGAGGTCAGCCACGACATGGACGAGCTGAAGACGCGCGCGGCGGCGGCCTGGATCAATCTCTTCGATGAGCGCGTGCGGCGCAACGATTATCCCTATGGTTCCGGCGTCTGGGCGAAAAAAGAATGGGTCGTTCCGTTCATCGACAACGAAAACATCGTCTCGACCTGCGAGGGCAACACCAACCTTTTCTGGGCCAACCGTTACGGCAAGCAGCTTCATGTCGAAGACCTCTGGGTCAAACAATGCGGCAACTCGCATACCGGCTCGTTTAAAGACCTCGGCATGACCGTCTTGGTCTCGGTGGTCAACCAGATGATCGCCAACGGCGAGCCGATCGAAGCGGTTGCCTGCGCCTCTACCGGCGATACCTCGGCGGCTCTGGCCGCTTACGGCGCGGCGGCGGGCATTCCGACTGTGGTGTTTTTGCCGCGCGACAAAGTCTCGCCGGCGCAACTCGTTCAACCGCTCGCCAACGGCGCCTTGGTGCTGTCCCTCGATACCGACTTCGACGGCTGCATGGCAGCGGTGCAGGAAGTCACCAAGCACAAACATCTCTATCTGGCCAATTCGATGAATTGCCTGCGCATCGAAGGGCAGAAAACCATTGCCATCGAAATCGTCCAGCAATTCGATTGGGAAGTGCCGGACTGGGTGATCATCCCGGGGGAAATCTGGGCAACGTCAGCGCCTTCGGCAAAGGCTTTTTGATGATGTGCGACCTGGGCTTGATCTCCAAGCTGCCGCGGATCTGTGTGGCCCAGGCCGAGCATGCCAACCCTCTTTATCTCTCGTATTTGACAAAGTTTCGAGCACTTCGAGCCGATCACGGCGCGCAAAACCCTCGCCAGCGCGATCCAGATCGGCAATCCGGTGAGCGTCGCAAGGCGATCGCGACCCTGCAGCGTTTTAAGGCATGGTCGAGCAGGCCTCGGAATCGGAACTGGCCGAAGCGGCGCGCGCGCCGACAGCACGGGCATGTTCAACTGTCCGCACACCGGCGTCGCTCTGGCGGCGCTGAGAAAACTGATCGACAGTAAGGTGATTCGCGGCCATGAGCGGGTAGTAGTGATATCGACGGCCCACGGGCTGAAGTTTGCCGAGCAAAAAATCGCCTATCACTCGGGCACGCTCGACCGGCATTCAAGGGACCCAACAAAATCGCCCCGTCGAAGTCGCGCGCCGACCCGAAAAAAATCAGCGATGCGATTTCGCGCTATGTCGAGCGCGCCCGGCTGCTAGAGGGCTGATGAGCAAGCCGCCTAAAAACGGTGACGATGCCGGCGTCCGGGACGCGAGATACCAAACGCGTTCGATCGGACGCCGCTGCCGACGGCAAACCGCTCGGATTCAGCACGCTGGCGGTGCACGGCGGCGAGGCGCGCCCGAAACTTGGCAATTCGCTCGCCACGCCGATCGTGCAGACCGCGACTTACACCTTTGCGGATACCCAGGAACTGCACGACCACTTTCAGGGCCGGATCGAGCGCGAAGAGTACGGCCGCTACGGCAACCCGACCCAGCGTATCGCCGAGCAGAAACTCGCGGCGCTGGAAGGCGCGGAAGACTGCCTGCTTTTCTCCAGTGGCATGGCGGCGGTCACCACCACGATCTTTGCCGTACTGTCGCACAACTCCCATGTCGTCGTGACCGACGACTCCTACCGGCGCACTCGCCAGTTTTTGACCCAGGTGTTGCACCGCTACGGCATCGAGGTATCGGTGGTGCCGGCGGGCGGTTACCACGCGGTCGAACATGCGATCCGTCCGACCACGCGCCTGCTCGTCAGCCAGTCACCGACCAATCCGTACAACCGCATCGTCGACCTCGAGAAGTTTGCCGAGATCGGCGGACGCCATCGAGTCAAAACCCTGATCGATGCGACCTTCGCCACGCCGTTTAATCAGCGGCCACTGGAGTTCGGCATCGACCTGGTGCTGCACTCGGCGACCAAGTATCTCGGTGGGCACAATGATTTGCTCGCCGGCGCGGTGCTCGGCGGCACCACCCTGGTCGATGGAATTCGCTCGCTGCAACACGTCACCGGAGCGATTCTCGATCCGCTGGCAGCCTATCTGCTGGTACGGGGTCTGAAGACCTTGGACCTGTTCGTCGAGCGCCAGAACGCCAACGCGCAGGCGCTCGCCGAGTTTTTGGCGGGGCACCCGAAAGTGGTGGCCGTTCACTATGCCGGTTTGACGAGCCATCCAGAGCACGAAGTGGCGCGCCGCCAAATGCGTGGTTTCGGCGGCGTCG
>CAWERH010000080.1:0-7949 GCA_963811315.1 uncultured delta proteobacterium | reverse complement strand
AGTTCAATCAGTCGTGCATGGCATTTATTGCGGCAACTCGACGGCGAAACGCCTAGGCTTTAAGAGGTCGGCCAAGTTACCGCCCGGTAAGGGCCTGAAATCCGATCCATGGGCAGAACTCTTAGAGCCCTCGGCCAATCGGTAACCGCGCGATGATAAAAAGCACGGCTATAAGTCATAGTGGCCGTCCGTCTCATTCATACATATCAATTTTGTTTACGACGACGAACCGCGCGGCGACCTCTGGCTTTCCCGGATAAAGTTGGTATATTTATGCGATTTACATCGGAGGAATTACATGAACCGCAAGGAATTGGAAAAACGTATTTGGGGAAAGAGCATAGCATTGGCACGGACAAACGGCCTTATTTCAGAACAAGAAGCGACCTTCTTACTGGATGAGTATCTCAAGGAATGTAAGTCAAAAACGTGACTGGAATGTCCAGAATTTTGGAAAACTCTTTGGCAGAGCTGGCAAGTCCTGGTCGGCCGGGCTTTAATCCTATTTTGCTCAATTCGTTTTTTCTGTTTATTGGCTCTTACTAAAACGAACTATTTCTTTAGCTTTTCGCTATAACCTATTAAAAGAGCAATAAATTTCATTCGATGGACGCTTGGAGCTCCGTCGCTGTTTTTTGCTAATATTCGTCCCGCACTCGGCAAGGGGCGAGAGGCCGATCGCTCCTGCGGGAGCAGATGTCGCATCCAACGGTCACCGCGACGGCATTCCACTATTCGTTTCAAATAGTCCGCCTAACTTCGCTCCGTCCCTTGCCACTGGAGTTCTTCGCCGCGCAAAGACCAAGGGTGCAACGTTTCATCCGCGAAGCGCCGCCCGGCGCCAAGGGGCATCAATTTCAAGAATGGCTGGTTCTAGAGGTTCTCGATATCGTGGAGATTCTGCTGCCGCTAGCGAGGATCGATCCCGTCGGCCCCACCAACCAAATCCTGCTGCAGCGTGCTCACGCTGTGCGAAAAGCCATGGAGGGGACAAATTTAAGATCCTTGATCGAGGATACCCCCCCCCCCTTTCCCATTCTGAATCGACCCCCTGCGTCGCGTTAGGAGACAGTTGGGCATTCAGTAGTGGCTGATTTCGTCAGCGTGCCGGCCGCGAAAAAGAATTTGAATCCTCGCCGCGCGACGGGTCCCAACTGTCAAAATGAGCCCACTACAAGGGAATGGGTTTGATGCGCCAACTTGACCCCCGGTTCAGGATTTATTCGATTTGAACGGTTCCTTCAGCACGACTTTCACACCGGCGATTGTCCCGGTTACCGCTTTGCGCACTTGTTGCGCGGCTTTTGAGCTGATCTGTTCAGCCGCCTTCAGCGCGCTGGCGCGCATCCGCTAAGGCTGCTTCCGTGGTATCCAAACTGATCTCTTTCGCTCCCGCTATTGCCCCCGCACGGCACCCTTTGCTGCTTTTGCGATGTCCCCTGCAACATCCGACGTCTCTTTGACAACGTTGCTGCTGGTCTCGCTTATCGTCTCGCAGCGCCCCGTCGCCGCTTGCCTTGGTTCCTTGTAAAACTCCCAGAATCACTCCCTTGGCGCCTTGAGCCCACATCGCCGCCGACATCGACGACCGCTTGAATGGCGGAACGGATCACGCCGGATGAGGATTCAATGAGAGTCGCCCCCGTTTTGCCAGTACTAAAAAAAACTTCGCTGGTTGATTTGAGGATGCCATTGGCCGCCGCAGCGGTTGCCTCTGTCGCATTCAGACCGACTTCTTTCGCGCCCGTAATCGCTCCTTGCATGGCGCCTTTTGCCGCGTTGCCAAGGTCGCCGGCCACCGCCGATGTTTCTTTGATCACGCTGCTGGTGGCTGCCTTTATCGCATCCGCTGCTTCCACGCTGGTTTCTTTCGTCCCGCGCAGCGTCCCTGACCACGGCGTTCTTCGCCGCCGACCCTACGTCGCCGCCGACATCGGACACTCCACGAATCGCCGCGCGTCCCACGTCCGAAACTGTTTCGATCAACGCCGTCCCCACCGCGCCGGTTCCCTTAATCGTATGAGATAGGGTTCCGCTCACCGTATCCACCACCGCTTTCGCCACATCACCCGTTCCTCTAATCGTTCCGACGACGCCGTTTTTTACCGATTCAAATATGCCACTTTTCTCTTCCATCGGTCTCTCCTTTCTTTTGTTTGAGTAGAAGAAAAGACGCAAAAACCTTACAAACTCGGAAGTTAGATGAGGCTCAGGCTGAGGAGCAAGTTTGCGTATGACTAAGAGCCAAGTTTAATGCTGCGGTCTGGGCGGTGGGAGGAGATCTCGCGTGCATCGTCTGATTTCTCCTGCAGAAATCATGTCACTGACCAGAGTGAATGTCAAGTTGCTGGGACACTATTTCGGGATGATCAGACTTCATCTTGACTGTCATGTTCGATAGCTCCATCTGCCTGCGCAGCGCTCTCGTCAGAGTGCCCGTTGAAACATTTCCCAACATTGTCGATACCGGCTCCGGGCTCGTCTTAAATATCTCGCCACGTCCGAGCCAGATCGGCCGCGCGGTCGCGTCATTAGGCAACCGGCTCAGAACACAGAGCGCGACATAGCAAGAAAACCCACTGCTAATTCGGCACCGCTACTTTTCACTCAAACTCATCACGCCCGACACCGGCCGGAGCTTTTTCTGGATGAATTGTTCCAGACCCGGCCGGCCCCCGTGCTCGCGTATCGTGCGCTCGGAAATCAAATTGGAAATCTCAAATGCGACATCAGGCGACGAATACCAGCTGTAATACCATGCTTCTTTCACAGCCTTCAGCGCCATCGGACTTTTTTCGGCAAGGCATTGGCCATCTCCGCCACTTCATTATCCAATTCCGCGCGCGGCACGACCCTTGAAATAAGGCCGATCCGCTCCGCCTCTCGCGCCGACATCATCTTGCCGGTGAACGCGTAGTAAAGTCCGTGCTTGGGCTTAAGATGTTCGGTCAATACTGGCGTGGTTTCACCGGCGGGAAAATGGCCGAAGTTGACTTCCGGCAATCCGAAGAGCGCTTCTTCCGAAGCAATCGCGATGTCGCACCCGGCGGTGACCGTCAACGCGCCGCCGAGACACCAGCCGGTGATGCGGGCGATCACCGGCTGCGGTAAAGTTCGCAGCATCTCGCCGCGCCACGGCGTACTTTCTCGCGCATTTCGTCGCGAACCCGCTCGGGCTGGTTGTCCATTTCGAGGGAATACTGTTTGAGATCTTGGCCGGCGCAAAAATTTTCGCCGGCGCCGGTGATCACGATGACGCGGGTCTCCTTGTCGTAACGCAGATCCGTGAGCAGATCGAACATTTCCCTGTGTAGTTGCGGGCTCATCGCGTTGCGCTTTTCCGGACGATTGAACGCAATCGTGGTTATGCCGCTTTCTTTTGTCACCAGTAGAGTCTCGTAATTCGTCGCCATTTTTCTTCTCCTTCTGTTATGTTTATATCACGTTATCCGACAATTGACATAGCACTGCGTTATTGAATATTGCTACCAAGGTATCGCAGCATCTGGAGGCGAAAGATGAAACATTGTTCCTTGCGATTCTTTTTTGGCGAGCGCCGCCGCAAGCGTATGGAGCCAATCGGCGCAGCCCAAGACGACCGCCGAATTGGCAAAGTATATGGGCGCCGACCGCGAACACCTGCTCTATGACGGCGCTAAGAAAGAAGGCAAGCTCGTCTGGTATACGTCGCTCACAGTCTACAAAGAGATGGCGAAATTTTTCGAAGCGAAATATCCCGGCGTCTCCGTGGAACCCTATCGTGCCACGGCGATGAATCTGGTCAGTCGTATATTGAGCGAGGGGCAAAGCAAGCGCTATATCGCCGATGTCATCGAAACTACGCCGGGATCGCTGATGCTGGTGCGCGACAACAAACTTCTCTTGCCGTACAACTCGCCGCATCTTGCCGACTATCCTGAAGGCTCGAAAGACAAGGCGCCGGGCGGTTTGTTTTTCACCAGCGTGGATCGCGAGTCCTACGCCGGCATCGGCTACAACAAGAATGCGATTCCCAGCGCAGCGTGCCCAAAAACTTCGACGATCTGCTGAAGCCCGCTCTCAAAGGCAAGATTGGCATCAGCAACGAAGAAATCGCCACGCGCGTGGTCGGCGCGATGCTGAAAGTAAAAGGCGAGGGCTTTATCAAGAAGTTAGCGGGCCAGGACATCAAGCAATATGGCCTGCCTGCGCTCGGCATGAATGAGTTGATCGTTTCCGGCGAAGTGCCGCTGTCGTTTACCGCTGTCGACAGCAACGTGAGAATGGCGGCGGCCAGAGGCGCTCCGGTGGCGTGGCTGCCCGGCGATCTGGTGCCCGCCAACGCGGGCAGCTTGGGCGCCTTCTTGCACACTCCACATCCGCACGCGGCGCTGCTGTTCATCGATTTCTGATCGGTCCGGAAGGCCAAAAGTTGTTCGGGGAAAAATACGGCTATGGCAGCCCGCGCAAGGACCTTGGCTTCAAGCGCTGGTATCCCGAGCAAGGATTATCGAGCTACGAATACGCCAACGCCATCGAGAGATGGAACAAGATACTGCTGCAAATCTCACGCAAATAAATTTTTATTTGCCCATGCGGGAACGCGCTGTCACGGAAGGCAAGCACGCAAATTCTTGAATCAGCGAGGAGCGTCATCATTACCGGGCTTTGACCTTCGAGTCCGCTCTATCGCATATCACCCCGCTGCCTCCTCTGAATATTATTTTCCGTTTCGAAACATATTGGCTCCCTATACCCGCGCGAGATCGTGACAAGATTTGGGTTCTCGTCTTTGAGGGCTTGAAAGAGCGGTTCCGTCGATCTCCATAGACCGTTGAACGGCGCATCGTGATGGCCGGGGATATACACATCGGGTTTGTAGGTCCGCATGTGTTCGAGCGCGCGTTGAGCGGTCAGGGTGTGCAAATATGCGGCTGAGACGGCTACCAATGCGACATCCACGCGGCCGATTCGCTGCATCGCGGCTTTTTCGTAGTCCGTGATCACACCGCCGCTGTCGCGAAACATAATCCGAAAGCCGTTATCGAGCGTGATCAGGAAGGCAATGGTTCCTTCGCTAACAACGCGCGGGTCGTTGGTGCCCCGTTCTCGGATTTTATTGCGCTCGGCTATTTGTTCCTTTGTCGGTGCCGGCGTTGTCGCCTTAAGCGCATTGTCGAATGCCTCCGTCACGTTCTTTGGCGGTTCACCGTGGCGACCTAAAATCGGCTCGACTTTGAATCCGGCAAATTCGAGCAGTTCGCCGCCGCGACCGGTCACGGTTCGTATCTGCTTGGTATCGATGGATTGAGTTTTGAGCTTGTCCGTCGTCACCGGCGCGCCGACGACCACTGCGCCGGTCCTGGTGCCGACGGATGCTGCATCCGACATATGATCGAGATGGCCGTGGCCCAGCAAGATGACGTTTGCTCGTTTGACATCGGCAGCCGTGAACCCGAGCGGCGGATACATGCTGCCGCGGTCGAAATGAGCGTCGAGCAAAATGATCCGGCCATTGAAAGCGAGCTCGTAATTGGTATAGCCGGTCCACCGGATTGCTAATGTCTTCGGATCCTTTGGAAAGGTCCCCCCGGTAGACACGAGCTGCGCCGCTTCACAACCAGAATCGCCCTGATCGACAATCGCCTGTCGCAGCAGCCTCGGATCACCGATTCCCGCCGTCATGGGAACCGAGCAGGACAGACCGATTACCGCGATCAACGCGGCAATCCAACCGATTTGTCTTCGCATGAGCACCTCCGCTAAAATCAGTCTCGATGACCTAGCCCCTACCACAATAGCTGAAATCCGTCAGCTCAGTTTGCCGAGTGCTAATCATTTGAAAAAGCTCTTTTATCTTGACAGTGCGATCGTCGCCGCACTACGCTCCGCAGGTCAAGAATCAAGAACGGAGGTTCAACCATGGCTGAATCTTTGGAAAGCTTTAAAAGCTATATCGGTAAGAGTGAAACCGCGACGGACGTGGTCACCGCGTCGGCGATGGTGAAGTTTGCCGCAACGTTGGGACTGGCAAATCCGCCGCTGGAGAAAGGCTCGCCGATTCCGCCAGGATGGTACGGCGGTTTTTTTCCGGCATCGCACCGTCCCGACAAGATGCGCACGGACGGACAGTCATCCGGCGGCGGCATCGTACCGCCTATTCCGTTACCGCGCCGGCGCATCGGCGGGACTCGCGTGGCGTTTCAAGAGCCGCTGCGAATCGGCGACGAGATCACGCGCAAAACCGAGATCGCCGACATTCAAATCGACGACGGCCCGGACGGCGCCATGGTGACCGTGATCGAACGCAACAGTCTCTCGACCAGCCACGGTCTTTGCGTGGTCGAAGAGCGCGACATGTGCATGCTCAGCGAAGCGCGCGCCGACGCGGCGCCAAAGACCTCTCCCGCCGTTCCGGGCGAAGCGAAATGGCAGCAAGTGATCGAGCCCAACCCGCCGTTGCTGTTCCGCTTCTCGGCGATTCGTTTCAACAGCCATCGGATTCACTACGACCGCGACTACGTCACCCAAGTCGAAAAGCTCCCTGGCCTCGTCGTGCAAAGCTCGCTGATCTCGCAATTGCTGATCGAAATGTGCCGCAGAGAGCTGCCGGCGCGGCGAATGACGAATTTCGATTTTCAAAATCTGCGCTCGGTCTACGACAGCGGCGGAAAATTCCCCATCGCCGGCGCGCCCGTCTGCAGACGGCAAGAAGCGACACTGTGGGCGCTGGATGGCGAAGGCAAACTGTCGATGCTCGCCACGGCAAAATTCGCCTAAAAAATAGATTCACCACGAAGGACACGAAGATCACGAACGACTAGGGTAGGCGCATGGTATGCTGCGCCCCTCAAATATTGGACCGGCTTGAATGACTCGAGCATTTGACGCGTTGAATCTCACCCCGGCGCCAAACCGAATATCTGCTGGAACAGCTTGGTCGATTCGGGCATATTTTCGTTCTCCAAGTCCTGGATGACTCTTTTGAATCCTCTCATTAACCGCGGCGGGTCGGGCTCGACGTCACTACGGGCCGGAATCCGGCTCATTTCGCGCAGCTTCAATTGCGCGGTTTTAGAAAAAAGGAAATCGATAAACAGTTTTGCCGCCGCGGGATGCGGCGGTCTTTGTGCGATACTGGTCGTGCTGACAATCACCACTACCGGTTCCAGTGGCACCCACTCGATGGGTGCGCCTTGATTGACGAAGCTTTGCGCGTGCGGACCGTAGCCGATTGTCAGCGGCGCCTCGCCCGCGGCGACGAGTTGGATACGGCCGCGAGCGCCGCGCTGGAAGACCTGGTCCTGCTGGGCCAGCCGGCGAAAATAAGCGAGGCCTTTGTCGCGGCCCAAGATTTGAGCAGGCCTCGAACCACTCGAAATTTTCCGTGTCGTTGATAATCTGCCGTCCTTTCCAAATCGGCTTGAGCAAGTCTTCATAGGTTTTTGGAACGTCCGCCGGCTTGACGTTTCGCTTATTGTAAGCCAGCACAAAGCTGTTCAGGAAGCTGGACGCCCAGTATCCATCCTTGTCCTTCAACTCAGAGGCGAGAAATTTGTGCTCTGGCGATTCGTATCGACCGATAATATTTCTCTGTTTGAGAGCGGTGAATCCGCCGCGACTGGAAGTTCCTTGCATCACATCCACAGAATAGTTTTTCGCCGCGTACTCGCTGACGATTCGGTTGACCAACGCGCCGGAGCCTGAGCGGAGCAAATCGACTTTGATGAACGGATACTGCTTCTCGAACATGTCGGCAAACTGCTTGCTCTCGGGAATCGAGACCGTTGTATACCAAACCACCCTCCCCTCTTTTTTTGCCTGCGCGATCAGCTCTGGATTGCCGACTTGCGCGAGCGCCGATCCCGAACCCATCAGGATTGCGACGCTAACAGCCAACCTGAAAGCGAATGTCATGCTTTATCCCTCCGCCTTTATCCTTGCAGCTCCATCATCGCCTTGGCTGCGAC
>CAWERH010000079.1:0-89288 GCA_963811315.1 uncultured delta proteobacterium | reverse complement strand
AGTGCTCGTCCGTGCCGGCCTCGTGCGGCAGGAACGCACGGGGCGGATCAGCAGGTGTCGGCTTGACGTGGGGCCAATCTATTCGGCAGCGGTCTGGATCAATCGCTACAGCAAGTACTGGCAGGAGCAGTTCGGCATCCTCGCTGCCGCGCTGGAGGAGATCGAGGAGCAGAAACCGCGACCTGCATCTCGGCGGAAACGGCGGCGGCGCAATGCTCGCCGCACCTGATCATCGGACATCACGGAGGCAAGCAATGGACTACAAGAGCACGTCGGCGAAGCTCGCCGAATTCCGCCGCGAGATCGCAGCGATTCGCAAGAAGATGCGCGCGGCGCAGGCAGGCGTCGAGCCCGAGGAGGTGGCCGACTACCAATTGGCAACTTTGCAAGGAACGGTGCGGCTGTCCGAGCTGTTCGCCGGTAAGGCCGACCTGATCCTCATCCACAACATGGGCACCACCTGCCCCAACTGCACGCTGTGGGCTGACGGATTGAACGGCATCTATCATCATCTGGCGGACCGCGCGGCGGTGGTCGTGGCGAGTCCCGATCCGCCAGAAGTGCAGCAACGCTTCGCCGCAGGCCGCGGCTGGAAGTTTCCGATGGTCAGCCATCAAGGCACGACCTTCGCCGAGGACTTGGGCTATCGCTCCAAGAGCGGTGGCTGGCTGCCTGGCATCTCCGTGTTCAAGCGCGATGGCAAGCGGATTCTGCGCGTGTCCGATGCGACCTTCGAACCCGGCGATGACTTCTGCACCCTTTGGCACATCCTCGATCTTCTGCCGGGCGGCGCGGGCGATTGGGCACCCAAGTTCATTTACTCATGAGGCGCGTCCCGGAAAAACGAGGGCGTCCGCCATGGTCGAGGACAGCGTTGTCTACCACGCCTATTCCACCTATGCGCACGGACTAGGCGACGGGCCTCTGGTGGCGCCGCCACGACGGGTACAACAAGGGCTGAGCGAAGTCGTTGTTGACGTGGCGCAAAATCAGCACGGGTACGAAACTTATGAAAATTCAATGCTACTTTTTGAAGGCAGTTGTTATTTTTATCGCGATTGGGTGCGGTGATGCTTTTTGATCAGGCGCAGGCACAGCGGCAGATTGATCCGGCAGTGGCGAAACTCGGGAAGGGATTTGTCTCAAATACTGCAAAAGTCAATGGAACGAGGCTTCATTACATTCGCGGCGGAACGGGTCCCGCCGTCATCTTGATACACGGATTTCCGCAGGATTGGTATGAGTTCCACAAAATGCTGCCGCGTCTGGCGAAGAAGTTCACCGTGATTGCCGTTGACTTGCGCGGCGTCGGCGGTTCATCGCCGACACCAAGCGGTTATGATGCCGCGAACATGGCGGAAGACGTTCATCAGCTTGCGCGACAGCTAAAACTGGAGCGCGTTTATGTCGCCGGTCACGATATTGGCGGGATGGTCGCTTACGCCTTCGTGCGTCTTCATCCGACAGCCGCATGTGGCGTGATGATTCTCGAGGCGCCACTCCCCGGCATCGAACCGTGGGAGGAGGTCAAACGCGATCCGATGATTTGGCATAGCAATTTTCACCAAACGCCCGACTTGCCCGAAAAGTTAATCGCGGGTCGGCAAAGTCTTTACTTCAAACATTTTTTTACCGGCTTCACATTCAACAAAAAAGCGATCACCGAGGTTGATGTGGCTCACTATGCAAATTCTTATGCTACTCCCGCACAACTGCGTGCCGGGATGGAGTTCTACCGTGCCTTGCCCGCCAACGAGAAATTGAACTCGGCGCAGCGGAGTGCGCTTGACGTGCCGATTGTACTGGTTGGCGGCGACAAATCTTTCGCCAAACTTTTGCCGAAAATGGGGGAAGATATGCGTGCGCACGGTTGTAAAACCGTCACCATCGAAACTATCAAAGACAGCGGGCATTATGTAGCTGACGAGCAGCCGGAAATCGTCGCTGAACTCATCGAACGCTACGCCTCGTTATAAAAGCTGAAATGCGCTTTCGGCATCGAGCAGCCATTCAGATTACATTCGAATACTATTTCAGAGAGGAGACGAACAATGAGTGAACTACGGTATCCAAACGAAAGCAGAGAGTATCGCGCAGCGCGCGAATCATTGCTCAAAGACGAACAGGAGCTTGTCGACAAAGTAAAATCTGTGGCAGAAAGACGCCGCAATCTCCCTCCCGGTGGGCAGTTGAAGGAGGACTACGTCTTCCAATGGGCCAACGATGGGAAAGTAGGGCAGAGCGTGAAATTCTCCGAGCTATTTGCCGACAAAAACACCCTGCTGCTTTACTCAATGATGTACGGTCCGAGCTGGGACAAGCCCTGTCCTTCCTGTACGTCGCTGGTCGATGGTTATGATCGCACCTGGTATTCGGTCACTCAAAGCGGTGCCGCGTTTGTCGTAATTGCCAAAGCTCCGGCCGATCGAATCAATGCGTGGGCCAAACAACGTGGATGGTCGCAGATTGCGCTGGTTTCCGGATCGGACTCTCCGTATCAGGCCGATTACAAATGCCAGGGAGACTCTGATGACATGCAATTGCCAGTGATGCATGTATTTAGGAGGCAGGATGGAAAGATCTTTCATTTCTGGGGAACTGAAACGATGGCGAATCATGTCGACACGGTGTGGGCCTATTGGAATCTCATGGACTTTACGCCAGAGGGTCGGCCAGACATTCCCACTCCGCCACAAAATTTCAGGTCCGAATTCTTGGAAAAAAACTATCTGAGTAAGGAGTAGTGTGGCGATCAGCTCGCAGGACGAGAGTAACTGTCGGGCAGCTCGTCACAAGCGCTGAGCAAGCCGTTGTCGTGGCGCAACTGCAGGACGGGAGATCTCACGACGCATGGCTTCCGAGCGAACTTCCCAGCAAGCCTTCTTGGCGTCTCAGCGCTGCTCTTCGCTGCCAGCGCGGCGGTGACGATCGTCTGGTGTGCGTCCATGTCGGCGATGGGCGAGATGCCGATGCCCGGCGGCTGGACGATGTCGATGGCGTGGATGCGGATGCCCGGACAGACTTGGCCCGGCGCCGCGGCGTCGTTCCTCGGCATGTGGATCGTGATGATGATGGCGATGATGCTGCCATCCCTGGTCCCAATGCTGTGGCGCTACCGCCAGGCCGTCGGCAGCACAGGCGAGACGCGCCTCGGTCGGCTGACTGCGATCGTGGGCATGGGTTACTTCTTCGTGTGGACCGTGTTCGGAATGGCAGCCTTTCCGTTGGGCGTCGCGCTGGCGGCGGTCGAGATGCAGCAGCCGGCGCTGGCGCGCGCAGTTCCGATCGCGGTCGGTGTGGTCGTCCTCATCGCCGGCGCCCTCCAGTTCACCGCGTGGAAGGCGCGTCACCTTGCCTGCTGCCGGGAGGCGCCCGGGCGCGGCCGTACGCTGCCGGCCGACGCCGGCACGGCCTGGCGACACGGCCTGCGCCTCGGACTCCACTGCAGCCTGTGTTGTGCCGGTCTGATGGCGATCCTCCTGGTCATCGGGGTCATGGACCTTCGCGCGATGGCTGTCGTGGCGGCAGCCATCACCGTCGAGCGTCTCGCACCGGCCGGTGAGCGCGTCGCGCGAGCCACCGGGGCCGTCGTCGTCGGGGCAGGGTTGTTTCTGATCGCGCGAGCAGCCGGGCTCGGATGACGCATGCGCATCGTAGAAATACAAACTGGCCGAGTGCCTCCGCCGCATGCCCTAGCACGGCAGCATCCACGACCCGCTCTACAATGCGTTCAGTTTCGGACTGTTCGCCACGTACGAGTTGCGTCCCGTTCACGGGGTCAGGCTTGCCGCGCGGCGGCAAAAGAAAATGCTGAGTAGCCTTCCTGAATCAACTGGATCATCTCGTCTTTGGCTGGATCGCGGTTCGTTCCCACAGGATCTTCGCCGTTTTCGACGGCGCTGATTTGCTCGCGCAAAAGTTTGCGCAACATGATGATGCCACGATCTCCTTCGCCGAGATGTTCTTTCGAGCGATCGGCGATCGGGCCTTGGGTTTCCCAGGCCATATGATCCTGGCTGGCAAAATGGTCGAGGTGGAACTCGCCGATGCTGTTGGTCGTACTGATGTATTCGATTGGCGGTTCGCCTGTCTGTTCCGCGATGCTGCCGTCTTTCGTCGGGCTAAAGCGGAATTGATAAACCTGCGTATTCGAGTCGTCGATCGGCGTGCGAATATGCAACGCGTAACCGGTGCGCACCGGGACGAAGAGAATATTCGGAAAGATCAACGGATGCGGCGCCTCAACGGGCGTGTCGGCGCCGGCGAAGATGCGCTGCTTTTGGATTCCAGCCCAGTTTGGACGGACCACGAGCTCGAAGTCGACTTTGCTCAACTGCTGATAATGAAAGGGCACGAAGTCCTGGGTGCCCTTGAGCTTGAGCGTATGCGAGTGGAGATAGTAGGTGTGCGTCGGGTCAACGGAGTTTTCCATAGCTTGCAGCCAATTGCATCGCAGAACTTCACAGATATCGACTTTTTTAATGCCGTCTTCCCGTACCAGCACGTCCCATTTCGGCAACAGCGGCTGCTTGTCTGCGGGACCCATGTAGGCGTACAACAAGCCGCTGCATTTCATCACCGGATAGGCCGGATGTTGAATCTTATCTTTGAAGCCGGCCTCGGGATTTTCAAACGGTTGTTCGACGCACCTGCCGCAGTCATCGTATTTCCAGCCATGGTACGGGCAGCGGATACCGTCATCCTCGACAAAGCCGTAATAAAGAGATGCGCCGCGATGCGAACAGTGCTCGCCGACGAGACTGTAAGTGCCGTTGGGCTTTCGATATAGCACGAGATCTTCACCGAGGACTCGGACGCGCTTCTTTGGCTTTGCGTCGGTGATCTCTCCGGCAGCCGCGACCACATGCCAGTAACGTCTCAACAACTTGCCCCCCGGGGTTTCCGGGCCGACGCGGGTGAGGAAATCGTTTTCTTCTTGACTGAGCATGGTATGAGCTCCTTGGATTTCGTTCTCTTCCAGGAAAAATCTGTGTTTTAGATTTTCAGTGAGAATATTCGAATCAGCGGCAAAGTGTCAACGAAAAGCGTGAGGAGATATGTTGGAATTGCACCTGCGTCAGCGCCGAGTCCCTGGTTATTTGATTTTCGATGCGGTCTTCTTAAGTGGCATCGTGAAAAATGATTCCCAAGGTGTATCGGTTACCTGCACGAATGGTACTGACGCCGTGGCGAAGATTGGCGCGGTAGTAGCCGCGCGCGCCGCGCACGGGTCGATGATGAACGGCAAAGATGATCGCATCGCCTTGGTCCGGACCGAGAACTTCAACGCGGGATTGCCGGCGCGGCCGTTGTTCCGCAAGAACGAATTCGCCGCCTTCAAAATCGCTTCCGCGCCGGCTCAAGAAAAAGGTAACTTGAAACGGAAACGCGACTTCTCCGTATAGATCTTGATGCAAACAATTGAAATCACCGGCGCCGTATTTCAGCAGCAAAGGCGTTGGGCGCTTTTGACCGGCGCGGTGACATTGCTCGATGAAGTCCGACAGACTTTCGGGATAGCGAGACTCTTTGCTGCCAAGTCGCTCGCGCCACTGATTGGCAAGCGGCGCGAGATGCGGGTAGAGCGAGGTCCTCAGCTGTTGGATGACGTCGGGTAGAGGATACTTGAAATACTTATACTCGCCTTGGCCGAATGAGTGACGCGACATTTCGATCCGTGAGCGAAAGCGATGGTCATCGACATAATAGTCAGCGATCTCATCGCAGATGGTCTTGGTGAGAACACCGGGAACCAACACAAAGCCGCGTTCGTCGAGATGAGAGTTTACTCGCGCCCAATCGATTTTGGATTCGTGATTTGCCGCTAGAATTCTCATCGACTTCTCTTAGTCCTTCATCGATGTCGCAGCTCTTGCTTCAAGGGCTAACAGCGCCGCTTTGGCCTGAAGGCCGCCGGCAAAGCCGGTAAGCGATCCGTCCGAGCCGACGACGCGATGACACGGCACGATGATGGACAGCGGATTCTTGCCATTGGCGGCGCCGACCGCGCGGCTGGCCGTGGACGAGCCGATGGCCTTTGCCAGATCGAGATAGCTCCTGGTCTGACCGAAGGGTATTTCTCTCAGAGCCTGCCAGACTTTCTTTTGGAAAATGCTTCCATTTGGCTCAAGGGGCAGATCGAACCGAGTTCGTTTGATCGAAAAATATTCCGTCAACTGTCGCTCGGTCTCGAGCAGGATCGGATGCTTGGGATCGAACGATGCCGAGTCGAGTTTCACTCGATTTGGCCGTTCCCGCTCCCAGAGAACCGCGACGAGCGCGTTCGAGCTTGCGACGAGTTTAAGTTTTCCGACCGGCGATTCCATCTGCGTGTAGAACAGTTTCATTGTGATTGTTCCTCTACTATCTTTTTTGACAGTGTTTGGGTGCATCCCTTCCATTTGCAGCTTCAAGATTGATCTCTACTCCGGCCGGCAAACTTTGCACGGGCGCAGTCCGGCGTGCTCCGCCTCTCCCGGATCGGCGAAAAAGAGAATCTGCCGCGCGGTTCACACGCGCGGTGGTGCGGCAGCTTGTTCGACAGTAGATTTTGGTGCCTCTGTGGCCCCAGACCACGCTGTCGGGAAGTTTGTCGCCCGCTTTCTCCAGGGCAAAACCTTCGCTCCTCAAAAGTTGTATCTTGCGCGCGCCGCCGCCGCCGTATCCGCCGATGCCGCCGCTCGAAGTAATCACTCGGTGACAGGGCACATAAATCGGCACGGGATTGTTGTGCAAGGCATTGCCCACGGCCCTCGCTCCCTTCGGGGCTCCTGCTGCGGCGCCCAATGCTTGGTAGCTGACCACCGCGCCGCGCGGGACCTCGCGCAGCTTGGACAAGACTTTTTTCTGAAACGGACTGGCCGCCAGAGTCAGGTCGATATTCCGGCGCAGCGCATCCGCGTCGCCGTCGAGATAGCGGCGAATCTCAGTGCCGACTTCTTTGACGCTCTTGCGGTCCTCGACCGGATCCCATGTGAGCCGAAGCTTGGCGATGGTGCTTTCGAGGTTTTCGTCGCCGGGCAAATAGTGGATGAGCACGATACCGCGCTCGCTTAGCGCCACGAGCAAATCACCCAACGGCGAATTCTACGACGCCGATCGCGGCCGGCGGCCGGCGAATCTGTTTGAGCGCGCTATCGACACGACGCCGAGCGCGGCGCAGCAACGCCTGCACTCTTTGATCGCTAAATTCTCTGCCGACCGTGCCGATAATTTTTTCTATATTCATATTGATCACCACGTCGATTTAAGTTTTCTCAGGGCGTGCGAAACATTCGCCCGCGCGCCTTGTTGAGAGCAGTCCAGGGTCGCGGCTATTTCCGCGTAATCCAGACCGGCGAAATAGCGCAACTGCAATGCGTCGCGTTGTTTCACCGGGAGCGCAGCCATCAGCTCGCGCAAGCGCACCGTTGCGTAGCCGTCATTTTCGTTAGACGATCGATGAGTTTTATCGATCTTGTCTGCGGCCGGATTTTCTCCGTCATCGGCGACGATCACGGCGGCGCGTCGAGCGCCGTCACGCGCTCGATTGCGGCATAGGTTGACGGCGATCGTATACAGCCAAGGTCTCGGGTTACTCTCGGGCTTGAGGCGAGGATAGGCGCGATACGCGCGCAGCCAGGTTTCCTGAAACAGATCGGCGGCATCCTCGCGATTACCCGAAACGCGCAACAAATAGCGCATAATCTCCCGTTCATGACGCCGCACTATTTCTTCGAAGGGAAGCGGCAGCTGTAGTTTGTGTTGCGCCATACAGTATAAAACCCCACAGGTGGATGAATGTGAAACGCTCGCACCTGTTTTGGAAAAAAACGATTCGGGACAGGGCAGATTTAGTACGCTGCGTAACCTCTGGTTCGACGCTTGTCCAAAACCAAGGAATAGGCGTTGGATACTACGACCTTATTGGCGGCTGATCGTCGTTTCAAGGAAGCTTTGCGCTCGGATTACGGGTGTAAACGTCGGTGCGGCGGTTTTTGAGCAGCGGCAATTTTTCGCGGGTTTCATAAACGAGATTGAAATCGAGATCGATAACTTCGACGCCCTCATTTTCGCCAAGATCCACCAGGGTCCGGCCGAGCGGATCGACCGCCATGCTGTGGCCGACGTAGATGTTGCCTGACTTGATCCGGCGCGATTACATAGCAGCCGTTTTCCAGAGCCCGGGCTTTGATCATGGTTTGCCAGTGATCCAATTTCAGATCGCCCTGCACCCAGCCGGAAGGCGCGAGCAAGATGTTTGCGCCTTGCAAGGTCAGCATGCGCGCCAACTCGGGGAAGCGCAGATCGTAGCAAATCATCATACCGAAGCGGCCATCGCCCAATACTGTTAACGGAGCGATATCGGCGCCGGGATGAAACTTGTCCGACTCCTTGAAACCAAACGCATCGTAGAGATGGAGCTTGCGGTACACCGAGGCGATGTTGCCGGAGTTATCGATCCAAATCGCGGTGTCGTAGACGCGATTCGGCGACGGAAGCGGTTTCATAGATTGTTGCGACCGTGGCGATCTTTGACGCTTTCGCGGCGGCGCACAATGCTGTGAACGAAGGGACCATCGATGGATTCGGCGAGCTCGGTAAGTTCTGACGGCGCTTTGACTGGCCGGTGAAAAGGCCATCAAGAATTCCGGAAAGACGATCAACTCGGCGCCGCGGTTGCTTGCTTCGTTGATTAGTTTGAGGCCGACATCGAGATTTGCTTGTTTCTCGGTGCTGGATTCGATCTGCGCGACGGCGATTTTGAGCATGGATATTTCATGATCTGTTGGTGGAATATTTCTTCAAACCAAGCTATCCAAGTAGACAAGCGCCGTCAACTGAAGCGAAATCGTGTATTCATCCTTCTCGCATGATTCAATCCAGCTTCTCACTCCCAGCGTGCAACGTTTGGCGCTGGTCAATGTCTGTCTCGGCCAGTTTATGAGCGCCTTGGATTCGCGCTCGGTGAACGTCGCGTTGCCGACGCTCTCGCTTTACTTCGACGTGTCGCTGGCGGTGGTCCAATGGATTCCGCTGGCCTATCAATTGACGATCGTCGGATTGGTGCTCAGCATGGCGCGCTTGGGCGACAAGCTCGGCCGCAAGCGAATTTACACGCTCGGCTTTGTCTTGCTCGGCGTGGGCTCCGCCGCTTGCGGGCTAAGCCCGCAGCTGTGGCAGATTATTTGTTTTCGCGTCGTCGAGGCGATCGGCGGCGCCCTCGTGCTCGCCAACGGGCGCGCCATCGCGTCGGCGCTCTACGCGCATGAAGGTCGCGGCCGGGCGCTCGGCATGATGTCGATGTCGTTTCATCTCGGTTACATCACCGGGCCTTCGGTGGGCGGTTTCCTGGTCGACACCGTGGGCTGGCGCTGGATTTTTTTTATGAACTTGCCTGTCGCGATCGCGGCGTCCTGGATGGCGTGGAAGATTTTGCCGGAAACCGTGACGGAATCGCGGGACTATTCTATCGATCCGATCGGCATGGTCACGCTGTTCGCCACGGTCATCGGCGTGATTGTCGCCTTGCAGCAGGTCGCGAAATCCGGCTTCGGCGCTTTCCCGGCGGCAGCGCTGATCGTCTCCGCCGTTTCATTCTGCTTGCTGCTCTATTTCGAACGCAGGGCACAGGCGCCGCTGCTGGACCTCTCGCTGTTCAAAGTGCGTTTGCTTACCGCCGGGGTGCTCAGCCATTTTTTTGTGTCCTTGTCGCACACGTCGACGTTTTTTCTGTTGCCGTTTTACTTGCAAGGGATATTGCATTTCACGCCGACCCAGGTCGGTTTGACGATTATTTTTTTCTCCCTGGTGATTGTTTTTCTTGCGCCGGTGGGTGGCTGGTTGGCGGACCGACTCGGTTCGCGCATGCTGTGCACCGTGGGCTCGGTGTTCACGGTCTTGAGCATGGCCGGCTTCGCCCGTCTAGGAGCAGACAGCGGACAGCTCGCCGTGATGGTTCCGCTCATGCTGTTGGGCGTGGGCTGGTCGCTGTTTCAGTCGCCCAATCTGAGCGGCATGTTCAATGCCGTGGCGCCTCGCTATGTGGGCGCCGTGAGCGGCTTGTCCCTGACCTCCGCGAATATCGCCAACGCGATGGGCGTCGCGGTTGGCAGTGTGCTGTTCCTACGCTGGCTGAATTTTAACGGTTTACCAGGCGCGGTAGTTCCGTCGTACACGGAGTGGGGCAAAGATCCGGAGATATACATTCGCGCTTTTCAAAGCTCGTGGACGGTTATTGCTGTTTTGACGTCGTTGGCGATTCTCACGTCAGCGATGCGCGGCGCGGACGAGAGGGGGAAGGGGAAAAAATTGGAGTGATGGAGTACTGGAGTATTGGAGTGTTGGGCCCGACGCCGATTGCTCCACTATTCCAACGCTCCATCACTCCAGCTTCATCGTCTGGCCGGCATTCTTTTTCTGGATGTTTTCGAGAACCTTGGCGCCCAAGGCGACGTCGGCGACACCCTGACCGGCGTTGTTCTTGTAAAAAGTGATTTGCTCCGCCTTAGTTCGTCCTTCCTTGAGGCCCGCGAGAATCTCGCCGATTTCGATCAGCTGCTCCCAGCGGAGCACGCCGCGCTGGACCGGGTCGTAAATATCGGCCTGTTCGTCCTGGATCGCTTGTTGAATCGATACGATCCCGTGCACATGGCTCTGAGTGAGGGTCGCGTCATCGATCTCGCGCCGCTTGGCGGCGGTGAAGCCGCCTTTGACGAGGCCGACGTTGCTGCCGACGATCGTCGTGACGTGCTGTCCGGCGCGCAGCCAATTGCCGTCGAACACGGGAACGCTGGAGTTGGTCGCGGTCAACACGATGTCCACTCCGCGGACTGCGTCCTGAGGCGAATCGACCGGCGTGATATTTAGATTCGTCACCGGACCCATTTCCTCGGCGAATTGTTTTCGGTTTGCCGGATTGCGGCTATAGACTTTCACTTCGGTCAATTTACGTACCTGCATCAACGCCAGCAGATGATTCTTGGCCTGGCCGGCGGCACCGAAGATGCCCAGGCTCGTCGCGTCCGGTCGCGCCAGCAGGTCGGTGCCAACGGCGCTGGTGGCGGCCGTGCGCAGGCCGGTGACGGCGATGTTGTTCGGCAATTCCGCGCAAGTGATCTCGCCGACGATGATGCCCTTGAGTTCGCCTTCGGCAGCGTCGTAGAGCACGATCACCGGGTGATTGAGGCGCGGATAGACTTGCTCTTCGGCCATCGGCTTGACCCATTCGCAATGGGTCATCAATCCGGTCGCTTTGGCGGCGGGCACTCCGCCCTGATGCACACTGACGCGCACGCCCGTGGGAATATGAATTCTTCGGCGCGGCGCATTGAGCGCGGCATTCTCACCCCATTCGCGAAAGCCCAAACGGACGGCTTCGACCGCTTCCGCCATGGTGACGATGCCGCGGATTTCCGATGGATTGACAAGCAAAGCGTTCATGCGAGATTTCCAGCTTGTTGAGGGCGTCTAGTCTGCTTGAGATGGAGTGATGGAGTACTGGAGTGGTGGGAAATCCGAAAGCCATTACTCCAACATTCCATCACTCCGATACCCCAGTCTTCACAACGTCGGCGCCACCTGAGGCCGAGCGATCAAGTCTTCGGCCCATCGCCGGAGGTTCGGATAATTGTCATCGATGGCAACCTTGTAGCGCTCGCGGCGGGTATAAAACGGAATGAAGGTGATATCCGCGAGGGAGTATTGGCCGCCGACCAGATATTTTTTACCGGCCATTTCCTGATCGAGAGCGGTCAGGTATTGCTTTACGCGTTGCTGGGCTTTTTCCGGCTCGCGGTCGTGTGTGATGTCGCCGGCGGCGGCGTGAAGCCGGGTGCTGAAATAATCGATCCAGATGCGTGCCTTGGCGCGCAGCAGTAAATCGCTCGGCATAAGCCGGACTTCGGGAAATTTTTCTTCGAGGTATTCGTCGATGATCGCCGACTCGTAAACGACCCCGACCCCGTCAACCAAAACGGGCACTTTGCCGTAGGGGTTCTGTCGGGTCAAATCTTCGGGCTTATTTTTGAGATCCACTTCGATCAGCTCGTAGGATAAGTTCTTTTCGGCCAGGACAATCCTTGTCCGGTGGGCGTAGGGTCAGGTATGGCTGGAATAAAGCTTCATCATGCTCGCCTCCTTTATCAGCGCCTAATTACCACCGCGAACGGATTTAGGCAACGTCGGATAATTTTGTTCAAATCGTTCAAGTCGTTCCAATTCGTCGGTCCGATTTCCGAAACCGGCTTAAACGATTGGAACGTTTTGAACGGCTTGAACCAGCAGAAACCGTTTATCGGTTCCGGTAATTCAGCCGGTCCTGTAAGGCGTCACCGACAAGATTGAGCGCCAATACAGTGAGCATCAGCGCAAGCCCGGGATAGGTGGTGAGATGCGGTGCGACTAGGAGAAACTGTCTGCCGTCATTCAACATGGCGCCCCAAGACGGGGTTGGCGGCTCGACGCCCAAACCGAGGAAACTCAAACTGCCTTCGGCGACGATCGCCGCCGCCAAACCGAAGGTCGCCTGGATCATTAACGGCGGTATGAGATTCGGCAGCAGATGGCGCAGGATGATGCGTTTCGGCCGGCACCCCAGAGCGCGCGCGGCTTGGATGAATTCGCGCTCGCGCAGGGAAAGAATTTCGCCGCGCACGAGCCGTGCGTAACCGGTCCAGCCGATCAAGCAGAGCGCAAGGATGACGTGATCGAGGCCGGGGCCGAGCACCGCAGTAAAAGCGATGGCCAGTAAAATTCCCGGAAATGCCATCAGAATGTCCACCAGCCGCATGAGAGCGTGGTCGATCCAGCCGCCGAAATAGCCGGATACGGATCCGAGCAGGAGGCCTATGGCCAATGACAAAGCGACTGTCGAGATGCCCACCATCGAGCGATATGCGCCCGCCGTACATCGTCCGGCTTAAAATATCGCGGCCCAGTTTGTCCGTGCCCAGCGGATGTTCAAAGGAATGCGCAATCAGGTCGTGATCGAGGCTTTGGCGCAGCGGATCGTAGGGCGCAAGCACGGGGGCAAGAAGCGCGAAAACCGCGAGTAACGCCAGAAGACCCACGCCGAGGCGGCACCACAAACTACTCGCCATAGCTTACCCGCGGATCGATCACTTTATAAAGCAGATCGGTGCAAAAATTGACGAGTACATAGGAGGTTGCGATGACCAACACGCAGCCCTGCACCAGCGGGTAGTCGCGCGTCTGAATTGCCTGGATGGTCAAACGGCCCAAGCCGGGCCAGCTAAAAATTGTTTCGGTAATCAGCGAACCTGCCAGCAGGCTGCCGAACTGCAGACTCAAAATAGTCGTGACCGACAGCATGGCGTTGCGCAGCGTGTGCTTTAGCCAAACTCGGGTTTCGCTCAGCCCTTTGGCGCGCGCGGTGCGAACGAATTCTTCTCCCATCACTTGCAAAAGGCTAGCCCGCAGCATGCGCGTGAGAATCGCCGCCATGCCTAAACCGAGGGTGAGAGCCGGCAAGACCAAGTGACTCCATGTGCCGCGGCCGGAAACCGGCAGCCAACCGAGTTGAAGCGAGAACAAAATCATCAGCAGCGGGCCGAGCCAGAAGTTTGGCAACGACAAACCGAGCAGCGAAAACCACAGCGCGAAACGGTCGATCCAACCGCCGCGAAAAACCGTGGCCAAGATAGCGAGCGGAAACGAGATCAAGATTGCCGCGAACATCGCGCAGGCGGCCAGCTCCAAAGTCGCCGGCAAGCGTGAGCCGATAATGGCGGCAACGCTCGCTTGCTCGTAAAGTGAACGTCCGAGATCGGCGCCGGCGAGTTTGACAAGGAACGACCCGTATTGCGTCCACAGGGGTTGATCGAGTCCGAGGGTGCGCCGCAGTTCTTGTTTATCCGCTCCGCTAGCCGTTTCGCCGAGCATGACTTCGACGGGATCGCCGGGTATCAAGTGAACCAGCACAAAGACCAGCGACAAAGCGCCGAGCAGAGTCGGTAGGAGCAGACCCAGTCGCTGCAACAGATAACGATTCACTGGACCATGGCTAATTTAAGGAAGCGCTTTTTAGAGAGATGAGGTCGCCATCGGGGTAGGGCACGAAACCGCGCAGCTCAGGCCGTTTGACGACGACATTCTTCCACCACCAGAGCGGCACGTAAGGCAAATCGTCGGCGATGATTTCCTGGGCGCGACGGTAAATCAGCTTGCGGCCTGCCGCATCCGTCGTCGCGCGGCCCTGGTCGAGCAAGTGATCGAGCTCGGCGTTGCTGGTAACGGCCGCGATTGTCGCCGGCGGGCGGCATACTTTGCGAGTGAAAAATTTGATAGAAAATATCCGGGTCCATGACACCCACCCATGCAAGCGAATAGAGATGAAAGTTGCCTTTTTTGATGTCGCTATAAAACGTTCCCCATTCATAACTGCGGATCTCCAGCTCGATGCCGACTTCCTGTAATTGTTCTTTCAACGCTTCGGCGATGCGCCGGCGCAAATCGATATTGGTGGTCTTGAAAGACAGGCGAAAACGCGGCAGCGGCCCGTTGCCATCGGGGTCGCTGAAGCCCGCCTCGTCGAGCAGCCGTTTCGCGCGCCCTGGATCGTAAGGCCAACGCGGCACGGTTTCGTCATAGGCCCAATTGAGCGGCGCCAGCAAGCCATTGGCGGCTGCGACAGTGTCTTTGAGCAAATGCCGAATAATTCGATCGCGATCGATCGCGTAGGCCAGCGCCTGGCGCACTTTTTTGTAGCGCAAAATTGGATGGGTGAAATTGATGCCGATGTACTGGTACGTCGTGCCCAGCGCCGAATCAACGTTCGCGTTGGTGTTTTGGCGCAGCCAAGGCAACATGTCGGGTTCGAGGTCGTTTTGCATGAAGTCGACGGCGCCTTTTTGAAATTCAAGCACGCGCACCATGGCGTCGGGCACGACCTTGAAAATCAAACCCGCGAGCGAGGGTTTGCCTTGCCAAGCGCTTGGATTGGCCTTGAGCCAGACCCGCTCGCCGGATTCGATCGATTGGATCATGAACGGCCCGGAGCCGGGCGGTGGTTGAAGACTCGGCGGTTCGCGGCTGGACGAGCCCGAGGGCACGATCCCCAGGGTAAATTGTTCGACGAACGGCGCGTGCACGGCGTTCAACGCAAACTTGAGTTGGTAGGGTCCGATTTGCTCGACGGCATGGAGCGGTTTGAGCAGACCCCGCTTCGGCGATCGGCTGCTCGGGTCCGAAATTGACTCGTAAGTGAACTTCACGTCGGCGGCGGTGAGAGGTCGGCCATCGTGAAAGCGCGCATCTTTGCGCAATTCAAAAAGATAGGTTTTTTCATCCACCATACGCCAATTTTCCGCGAGCTCGGGCTGCAACTGTGACTTTTGGTCGGCGCGCAAAAGCGAGTTGTAAATCAAGTTTCCGATGCGCACGGAATTTGCGTCGGTGGCGTAGCGGGGATCAAGCTGCAGGGGATTGCTCTCGATGGCGACGGTCAAATAACCCGGCGGATGATCCGCGGACGACGGGCGGCACGCGGCAATGAGCAGCACCATGCCGATGGTGATCGAGCCCAACAAAAAATGGCCGCGCGTGACAAACATCAATCTCGCTGAAATATTTTGACTGACGATAGCGTGTTTGTTATCATCGGTCAATTTTATGTCAATGAAATCCACTATTAGCCGCGCGCTGCGCCGTTTCATCGCCGTTGCTCTTTTTGCTGCGCGTGGTGGCCGTGGAGGCGCCGGTCGAAGCGCAACAGACGCCGTTCCCAATTCCCTCGGGGCTCGAAGAAACTGTCGAGTTTTGGAAACAAGTGTTTACCCGCTACGGTGCGAACCAGATCGTGCTGTTCGATCCGATGGATCCGGGAAAAATCTATTCGGTAGTGAGCTGCGGCCGATGGCGCGGCGATTGATAGGGAACGGGCGAAGATTGTCGCCGATTACGATCTGGCCGACGATGAAAACCGCATCAGAACCCAACGCGGCGCCAAGGAGCATTTTCTCGAGGGTTTGAAGATTTCCGGCCGTTACATCGGCCCAGATGCAAAAAATTTTCCGCGAAGAAGGGCTGCCGCCGGAACTGGCCTATTTGCCATTGGTCGAATCGTCGTTCAATATTCGCGCGCGCTCCAGTGTGGGCGCAGTCGGCATGTGGCAGTTTATGCCGGAGACCGGCAAGAAATTCCTGCGCATCGATAGCGTGGTGGACGAGCGGCTCGATCCCATGACATCGACGCGGGCCGCGGCCCGGCTATTGAAAGAAAATTATCGTATTCTCGGCCGATGGCCACTGGCCATCACTGCCTACAACCACGGCACGGACGGGATATTTCGCGGCGTCAAGGCGGTCGAGTCGGACGATCTCGTCGACTTGATCCGGCGTTATCAATCGCCCACGTTCGGATTTGCTTCGAAGAATTTCTATGCGGAGTTTCTCGCGGTGGTCGATATTGTGACCAACCGCGAACGGTATTTCCCGTATCTTCGCATCCACCGTCCGGTCATTTTGCAGGAAGTCGCGGTCAAGCGCTCGGCGACACTCCAAGCCTTGCTCAAGCCGGCGGCAATTTCCCAGCGGGATTTTTTCGAATGGAATCCCGCGCTTGACCCGACCGCACAATCAATCCCTGTGGGCTATCGGGTAAAGCTGCCGCCGGATAAAGTCGATGACTTTCTCGCCGCGCATAAACGCGCCGATGCGGCGCCGCAAGCTAAAAAAGTCGCCATGGTAAGAATAGCTGCGCTTCAGAAAGCCGCTGGCGCGCTCACAGCGCCAGGCCGCCGCAACGATCGCGCGGACGCCAAGGATGGCGTTGGCGGCGGCGAATGCAACCGGTAGAGCCAGTTCGCCCGCCACGAAGCGCGCTATGGCCTCCCGCGCCCAGCTCAAGCTGGCGGCGCGCTAGTTTTTCCTCGATTTCAAGCCGATTTTACGGGATCAGTTCCTGTCCAACACTTTGGCTTGCGAACCGTCGTAGAACGTCTTCTCAGGCTTGAAGGCCGTCCGGGTTAGCTTATAATGACTTTGCCCTCATGGAAGCGACCCTGGTTAAATTCACCGCGCTGGTTTATCTCGCCGCAACGGCAAGTTTTTTCTATTTTGTCTTGCGCAAAGATACCGCGGCAAAATTGCCATCGCTCGTCCTCCTGGCGGGTTTTGTGTTTCACACCCTGGCGCTTGTGGCGCGGTTTATGAACGAGGGTTTTGCCGCCGTTGCCTTCATGGGCGAAGCGCTGCTGTTTAAGAGCTGGTTGATGGTCGGGGTCTATTTGTTGGTTCAACTCAAATACCGCCTCAGCGTGCTCGGCTGTATCATCGCTCCGTTGGCGCTGCTGATGACCCTGGCGGCGCTTGCCTTCGGCAGCAATGTCGGAGAAGTCTCGCCAGGCTTGAAAACTTTTTGGTTGCCGCTGCACGTGACCTTGGCGTTTCTCGGTAACGCGGTATTTGCGCTCGCCTTTGGCGTGAGTCTGATTTATCTGCTGCAAGAGCGTTATCTCAAGCACAAGAAGATCACCGCCCTGATGAAGCGTTTCCCCTCACTGGAGTCGCTCGATCGGCTGAATTACCAATTGCTCGTCTGGGGCTTTCCGCTGATGACGTTGGGTATACTCACGGGCAGTCTCTGGGCGGGGATACACTGGGGCCATTATTGGTCCTGGGAGCCAAGACAGATTTCCTCGGGGATTGCGTGGATTTTCTACGGCGCAATCTTGCACGGTCGAATCACCGCGGGCCTGAGAGGGAAGAAGGCCGCGCTCCTCACGATGTTCGGTTTTTGCGTTGTGCTCGGCTATTTCTTTTTGGGCGACGCCATGTTTCCCGGCCGTCATGGTGGGAGTTTCGAATAATCGTGCACAAAGACATTGTCATCGTCGGGCTCAATCACCGCAGCGCGCCCATCGAAGTGCGCGAGAGTGTCGCTGTCGAGAATTCCTACGTGCGTGAGGCCTTGTCGCGTTTGCGCGAATTGCCTTCGATCCATGAGGGCGTGATCCTATCCACGTGCAACCGCGTCGAAGTGGTCGCCACGGCTTCCGACCACTTTGCGGCCTTCACCAGCATCAAGAATTTCCTCGGCGAACCGAAGGCTCATCGCGTTCCCGGCCCATTGGAAGAGCAGCATGTCTATACCTATCAGGGCTCCGACGCGGTGCGCCATATTTTTCGTGTCGCCGCCAGTCTCGACTCGATGGTCGTCGGCGAGCCGCAAATTCTCGGCCAGCTGAAGCAGTATTACGATGCCGCACGCCAAGAGGGCACCGTCGGCACCATTTTGCACCGGCTATTTCATCGTTCGTTTTCAGTCGCCAAGCGGGTGCGCACGGAAACCGGTATCGGTAGCGGCGCTGTTTCGGTAAGCTCCGTGGCGGTGGATTTGGCGCGGCGGATTTTTGACCGCTTCGATGACAAAACAGTCATGCTGATCGGAGCGGGGAAAATGGGCGACCTGATGGCGCGCCACCTGATCAGTCAGGGCGTGAAAAGTCTCATGGTCACCAACCGGACGTTTGACCGCGCCGTGGAGTTGGCGGAAAAGATTCACGGCAGCCCGATCCGTTTTGAGGATTTCCCGCGCTACCTTAAGATCGCGGATCTGGTGATCGGCTGCGCGAGCGCGCCCGAAGTGTTGATCGATGCCGCAACCGTGGAGCGAGTGCTCCGTGAACGCAAACAAAAAGCGATGTTCTTTATCGATATCGGCGACCGGCGCAACTTCGACTCGCGGATCAACAATCTCGATAACGTCTATCTTTATAACATCGACGACCTCACCAGCGTGGCCCAAGACAATTTGCAGGAGCGCGCGAGCGAGGCGGAAAAGGCCGAAGAAATCGTTCTCGAAGAAGTGCAGGGGTTCGTCCGCTGGATCGGCTCGCTGGAGCAGGTGCCGACGATCACCGCGTTACGTCAACGCTTCGACGATATCCGCCGCAAAGAAATCGACAAGTCTCTAGGCGGCGGTTTGAAGGATTTATCCGAACCGCAGCGCGCGGCACTGGAAGACATGACCAGCGCGATGATCAACAAGCTCCTGCACGCCCCGATTTCGCAGCTCAAGCGCAACCCCAAAGATGACGACGACGATGCAACACTCTACGTCGCCGCGCTCAAAAAGCTTTTCGATCTGGAGGGCAAGTGAGGCTCATCCGGCTCGGCAGCCGCGGGAGTATGCTCGCGATCGCCCAGTCGACCTGGGTGCAGCAACAGCTGATGCGTCATCATCGCGATCTCGAAGTCGAGTTCACTGTCATCAAAACCAGCGGCGACCGTTTCATCGACCGGCCGATCGCCAACGTTGGCGGCAAAGGCGTGTTTACCAAGGAGATCGAAGAGGCCCTGTTGGCGAATGAAATCGATATCGCGGTTCATTCAATGAAGGATTTGCCGACGGAGTTGGCGCCGGGCTTAACCATCGCGGCGGTGCCAGAGCGCGAGGACGCGCGCGACGTCCTGGTGACACGCAATCATTGTGCTCTAGGCGAACTGCCTTCCGGCGCGCGGATCGGCACGGGCAGCCTGCGCCGACGCGCCCAGTTGCTATACAGGCGCAAAGATCTTCATGTGACGCCGATCCGCGGCAATGTCGATACCCGGCTGAAGAAACTCGACAGCGCTGAAGTGGATGCTTTGATCATGGCCGCGGCCGGCTTGAAGCGGATCGGCCGTGAGGAGCGCATCGGCGAATATTTACCGGACGCGATCTGCGTGAGCGCGGTTGCCCAGGGCGCCCTGGCGATCGAAACCCGCGAAGAGGATGTCTCCACGCGCCAGTTGCTGCTCTTGCTTCATGATCCAAGGGCGTTCGCCGAGGTGTCGGCGGAGCGCGCGCTACTCGCCCGACTTGGCGGCGGATGCCAGGTGCCGATTGGCGCGAGAGCGCGAGTGGTGGACGAGGAGCTTAGCCTCATCGGCGTGGTGGCCAGCCCGGATGGCAGCGGCCTGTGCCGTGGGGAGATTTCCGGCCCGGCGCGGCAGCCGGTCGACCTCGGACAGCGTTTGGCCGACCAACTGATTAACCAGGGCGCAGGTCAATTGATCGCATCGGTGTGATGGTTGGAGGCTATGGCGAGATTGCGTGAGCAAATACTAGACCCCGAAGCAGTGAAACCGTTGGCCGGTAAGTGTATCGTTGTTACCCGAGCGCGCGCGCAGGCCGGCGCGTTGGCCGAGCGCATCGAAGAACTCGGAGGAGAAGTCATTGAATTTCCCACTATCGACATCCAGCCAGCCGGAAAATTTCGCGGCCTTTGACGCCGCGGTTGCCAAGATCGAAAGTTACGATTGGCTATTTTTTACCAGCGTAAACAGCGTCGAACCTTTCTTGTCCCGGCTTCGACAAGTCGGCAAAGATAAAAACGGGCTCGCCAAATTGCAGATCGGCGCCATCGGCTCGGAAACCGCAAAAAAACTTACAAGCGCCGGCATGAAATGCTGTCTGGTGCCGGAGCGGTTTCAGGCGGAAGGCATTCTCGATGCTGTCAATGCGGAGTCGATGCGCGGCAAGCGTGTCTTGATCCCGCGCGCCGCCGAGGCGCGCGAAGTGTTGCCGGAAACGTTGCGCGCGTGGGGCGCTTCGGTCGATGTGGTGAGCGCTTACCGCACGGTAGTTCCGGCGACGGCCGTGGCGCCGCTGGTCGATTTACTCAAGCAGGGCAAGGTCGATGTGATTACCTTCACGAGTTCGAGCACGGTAAGGAATTTTGTTCAACTATTTGACAACCGGCGGATTAATGAGATCGGCGCTGGCGCTGCCATCGCTTGCATCGGCCCGATTACCGCACAGACGGTGGCAGAACTCGGCGGGCAGGTGGACATTATCGCTCGCGAATTTACCATTGCCGGTTTGGTGGATGCGATCGTCGCGCATTTCCAAAGCGGCAGAGATCTTTCGACCCATCGGGAATTGCGCTAGGAGCGGCGGATGAACTTTCCAATTTACCGGCCGAGGCGGCTTCGGCGAAACGAAAAGCTTAGGGAATTTGATTCGCGAGACCAGTCTCGAGCCGCGCAGCTTCATTTATCCGCTCTTCATTGGCCCGGGGCGCGATAAAGCGCTGCCGGTTGCATCGATGCCCGGAGTTTACCAATTGTCCGTGGATCGCGCG
Source organism: uncultured delta proteobacterium (assembly GCA_963811315.1). Taxonomy (GTDB): domain Bacteria; phylum Desulfobacterota; class Binatia; order UBA9968; family UBA9968; genus DP-20. The sequence continues at coordinate 68,223 of CAWERH010000079.1, read as the reverse complement.
GTCGGTGAATGTTCCGAAGTGCGAGCGCTCGGCATTCCCGCAGTGATTCTTTTCGGTCTACCCGAGCACAAAGATGCGCTCGGCAGCGAAGCCTACGCCGACAGCGGTATCGTGCAGCAGGCGATTCGGGCGATCAAGGAAAAGCATCCTGAATTATTGGTGATCACCGATGTCTGCTTGTGCGAATACACCGATCACGGTCATTGCGGCGTGATTCAAAATGGCGATGTGGACAATGACAGCACCTTGGAATTGTTGGCCAAGGAAGCGTTGTCGCACGCGCTTGCCGGGGCGGACATGATCGCTCCGTCTGACATGATGGATGGGCGAGTGGGGGCGATCCGTAAAGCGCTCGACGCAAATGGCTTTCAGCAAATACCGATCATGGCCTACGCCGCGAAATACGCGTCGGGATTTTACGGACCGTTCCGCGAGGCCGCAGACTCGACGCCTCAATTCGGCGACCGCCGCTCCTACCAGATGGATCCGGCCAACGCGGACGAAGCCTTGCGTGAAGTCGAGCTCGATATTCGCGAAGGCGCGGATATCGTGATGGTCAAGCCGGCGCTGGCCTATCTCGACGTCATCTATCGGGTCAAACAAAAATTCGGCTATCCGGTTGCCGCCTACAACGTCAGCGGCGAGTATTCGATGATCAAGGCGGCGGGTCAGCAGGGATGGATCGACGAGCCGAGGATTATGTTGGAGATCTTATTTGCGATTCGGCGCGCCGGCGCCGATATGATCCTGACTTACTTCGCCAAAGACGCGGCGCGATTGCTGCAAGGCGGGTAGGGGCGCCATCCTAGGTATCGCCCGTGCGAAAGGGCAGACCCATGAGTCCGCCCTACCAAATCAAATTCCACAAATCTTTGATCTTTCGGTTCAGCGTCCGCTCGCACTCGGCTTCGCGCCCGTCGGTATGAACTTGGGATTCGGAGAAGCGAAAAATCAACACGCGCGCGCCTTTGCTGAGCCGGACGATAAACGTGTTCGAATCCGCATCGAACTCCACTTGCGTCGAGATTTCGGGATCAATCGGTTGGGCGACCCGCGCCGCCCAAGCCTGCAGCTCAGGAGCCGCGGCGTCACCGCGCTGCGCGCTCAACATGAAAGCTGACTGAACCTAGTTATTTCTTCTTGTAAAGTCCGTCGATAAAGCCGCTTTGATCGAGCTCGCGAATAAAGCTCATGTCGACGAATTGCTCCGGCTTGGCGGTTTTCGCGCGCGGATCGCGCTCGGCGATGATCGTCGATCACGGTCTTCAAACCTTCCAGACTCGGATATTGTTTCTTTGGATAGAACGCTTCGGTCATAACGTTCTCCCGGCTCATTTCTAAAATCTCACGGTTGAAGCCGCCGCCCATGTATTTGGCGAGCGCTTTGATAGTGGCTTCCTTGTCCGTCCACATTCTGTGCACGGCTTCGACGTGGGCGCGCACGTAGCGGCGCACGACATCGTTATGTTCTTTGATGAATTTCCTCGTGGTGGCAGCGCCAGTGTGTTGGAATACCAGGCCCATTTGTGAGACGTCGGCAATGACGGCAAGTCCGCCTTTTTCCGCGACGAAGCTCGATGGGGGATTGATCACGGCCGCTGTAACCTTGCCGGTCTGCAAAGCTTCCAAGCGCTGCGGACCGCTGCCGACTTGGACGATGGTGACGTCCTTACCAGCGGTCAAGCCAACTTTCTTCAGCGCAAAGCGGGCGATGGTATCGGTCGCCGAGCCGAAGCGGCTGATGGCCAAGGAGCCGCCTTTTAATTGCTCGATGCTTTTGACCCCGGGTTTGCCCATCAGTACGTAATTGAGCGAAGTAATGCCCGCGGCGACGAAGACACTGTCGGATCCGGCCAAAGCGCTACTTACAAGACCTGGCCCGGAAACCTGTGTGATCGGAACGTCTCCGGACACCAGAGCGAGAATCGCGGTTGAACCGCCGGTAAAAAAGATCAACTGCACGTCCAATCCATTCTTGGCGAAAATTCCGCTGTCCTTGGCGACCCAGGCTGGCAGTTGATCCGCGCTGATGGCGCTGTAGCCCACGTTCACACGAGTCGTCTGCGCTTCGGTCGAAGATCCGAAAAAAAATGCCAAACCCAGCGTGAATGCTGCGATCACGGCAAAGGGTATTTTTGTTGTCATAGGCGCATACCTCGGGTCGATTTACTATTACCGGACGGGACTAGCGGAAACAAGAAAGCCCCGGTTCTTAAGAACCGGGGCTTTCTGGAGTTGGCTGGCAGGAAACCGCGATCTTAATATTGTATTTATTCGGCGTATTTTTCAGCGCGGAACTGCTTGTGGCAAGAGCCACAGGCGTCGCCGAGGGCTTTGACTTTGACGCCCACGTCGGCATCATTGCCGGCTTTGGCGGCACTGGCCAACTCTCCCGCAGACTTATTGAGGTTTTTGGCTGCTTTGGCGAAATCATCCGATTTTTCCCAGATTGCCGCTGTGGCCTTGGTTTTCCCGGTAATGCTGTCCTTAGGAAACGCGCTAACGATCTTTTCCGAAGAACCCATGATGTCTTTGGCTTTGGCCTCGATAGTTGCATTGTCTTTAGTTTCCACCGCGCCTTTTATAGCTTTAGCAGCGGCGCCTTGATCCTTCATGAGTTGCTGTCTCTTGGCGATGGCATCGGCCTGAGCGAATACCTGTGTAGAAACGAATAGGGCCACCAATCCAAAGAATGCGGACGCGATAATTTGCTTTGTCATATCTGTGAGTTCTCCTTTCATAGAACTTGTTGATAAGTTACTTGCCGCTGTTAACCTTTTTGACTTCACTGAGCAAAGCTTCGGTCGAGAGCAGATCCTTCTCGGAATTCGACGGCCGGATACTCAAATAACGAATCACCCCCTCTTTATCGATAATCACGTAAGAGCGCTTGGCCAGCCTTCTAGGCTCATCATAGACGCCATAGGCCTGCATAATCTTACCATCACGATCGCTCAAAAGCGGATAATTGATCTTCGCGAAGTCGGCAAAAGCTTTTTGCGAAAAGGGTTGATTTGCGCTAATTCCAAGCACTTCAGTGTTCTCTGCCTGGAAGACCGGATAGTTGTCCGACCCGGACGCTTGGAGGTCTTTAATTCAGGTCGGACTGAAATCGAGCACGTAAAAATTGATAAGAACATTCTTGCCTTTTAAGCTGCTTAATTTTAGTTTTCCGCCCTTGCTGCTGTCCAATTCAAAGTCCGGCGCTTTGTCACCCACTTCCAAGGCCGCCGCGACATGGCTGGTCGCGAATACGAGAGATAAAGCGAGCACTAAATTACCAATCATCTTTGCCCTGGCCTTCATAGCTATCTCCCTTTTGACGAAATTTGCCGGCAAATATTCTGAAAAATTTAAGATTTTATCTCGTACATTCTCAAGAGTGTCAATCCCCCTGTTCGGGGCACGATTGGAATCCCTCACAAGGGGGTATCAGCCGATGCCTTCGCGCACGCCCAAGACGGCGGCCTCGGTGCGATTCTTCACCTCGAGCTTGCGAAATAGCGATTTCAAGTGACCCTTGATGGTTTCTCTGGCTAGGCTGGCGATTTGACCGATTTCCTCGTTGCTTAGCCCCTCGATGAGCAGCCGGAGAATTTTCAGCTCCGTTTCGGTCAAAGTGAAGCGTTCGGCGAATAGTAAATGGCGATCTTGCTGCGAAGCAACTCTACCGTCCGGTGCGCGCTCCAGCGCCAAGTGGGCGAGGTAAGGCGACGAGGAAATTTTGCCGGCATGGGTTTGCCGAATGATCTTGATGAATTCTTCGCGGTCGCTATCTTTCAAGACGTATCCGAGCGCACCGGCCCGAATCGCTGCGCGAATTTTTTCCTCCTCGTGGTGCACCGAGAGCATTAAAATCTTGGTTCGGGGTGACACGGCGCCGATCAGCCGGCAGGCTTTGATACCGTCCATCTTCGGCATGTCGACATCCAATAGAGCCAAGTCGGGTGCCATTTCTCTGGCGCCGGTTACGGCTTCTTGACCGTCGCCGGCGTCGGCGACGACTTGCAGGTCAGTGCCGGTTTCGAGCAGGATCTTGAGACTTTGGCGAAACAGTCTCTCGTCGTCGGCTAGAAGAACTTTGATCGGCATGGCAATCCGGATAGTGAGTCGACCCAAACGGTAACTAGCTTTAACCGGGCGCGAAAGCAATAGCGATTTATTGCGGACTCGAGGACGAGACTCGGCGCTTTTTCGGGCGATGGATCGGAAGAAATTCGAATCCGACGACCGCCAAGCCACAGTGCGGTTTGGTCGGCAAAATGTTCGGACAATGGATGACCGGATTGGCCCGAGGGCAATACAAAGCCGGTGTTATCCGGCCGCTTCAAATCGACCAAAAATCGTAACGAAACGCCGACGGTTTGCTGGTACGGATTGGAATGGCGATAGAACCCCAGATTGATCGTTGTGCCGTCACCGGCCGCCGGTAGCGGACCTATCGCGAGTAGCGGCTGCAGAAAAGATGTCCGACCGAACGGGTGATTGAAAAGCACCGGATGCAAGCGGCCCCACTGCCAGTGCTCCATTTGGGAGCCGAATTTTTCCGCGAGGATTTTACAGGTCTCGTTTAAGGCTTGAGCGACCAAAGTTGATCGCGGACGAGCTTGGAACCATAACGACTTTGGATCCTTGAGAATATCATCGGTCGGAACCAAGCACTGATTCAACATCTCCGTGTAAGCCAAAAAAAGCTGTTCGCCCAGAGTATCGACGAGCAGATTCGACACTAAGCGATGGTGGAAGACATGAAAGATCGCCGCCGTCACGCTGGATTCGGAACAATTTCCATCCCAATCGAGCAGGTGCCGCGCGGCTTCCGGCACAAGACTGTTGCTATCTTCGACACTGCTGAGATCATTGCGCAAGGTTTCGATCAGCGTCCGCGCGTGCACTGAAACCGTGTCCATTTGAATGGCGGTGAGGTGGTCGGGTGAATGCTTTTCGCGCATGGCCAGTAGCTCTTCGATCCGCCGGACCCGAAAGGGAGGTTCGAAATAACGCGAAAGATAGCAAGGATACAGCGCATCGGCGATTTTGTTGTTAGCGGTGGCGATGACCCCGTCGGGTGGATTGAAGAGCCGCGGCATCTCATCGAACGGAATAAAACCATGCCACTCGTTATCGTCGTTCCAACCTTCCACGGGCGACGGTGACGACTGGCGGCGAGCTGGAATTTTCCCCGCAAGCGCGTAACCGATATTGTCTTCGGCATCGGCGTAGACAAAATTTAAACTCGGAGCGGTGTGCTCGGCGAGAGCGCCTAAAAATTCACTCCAGTTGCGGGCCCGATTGACGCTGAAGAGGGCGTGCAGTTCACGGCTGGGTTCGTGCGCTGTCCATTTGATGGCAAGCACTTCGTCTGCGGTGTGGTCGGCGGCAAAGTCGCTGATGATCGGACCGTGGTGCGTCGAGCGGACGGTTTTCTCGACGGCGCGGTTGCCACGAACAGAGATGCGCTCAGTCCGGCTAGAGAATTGACTCCATTGATGCGCATGAAGATAGCGGTCAGGCTCAATGCGATGAGTCCTTTCTCGGTAGATCTCGACGTCGTCGCAAAGCGCTGCTGTGATACCCCAAGTGATATGGCGATTGTGGCCGAGTTGCACGTACGGCAGTCCGGGGATGGTCGCACCCCACACTTCGTAGGGAGTTTTTTCTTCGCCGCAGGTCTCCGTTTTCAAGTGCATCAGGTACCAGGTCGAAGGTAACGCCAATCGCAGATGCGGATCGTTACAGAGGAGCGCATTGCCAGTCGTAGAGCGACCCGGCCCGACAACCCAGCTGTTGCTACCGTGGCCCGCCGGATGCCAGCCGCCGCCTTGGGAAACGCCTCGGGTGAATTCCCAAACGCCGCGGGCCTGGTTCCATGACGCCTGGGTGATTGTCGGCGCGTCAAGGGGATAGTTCGGGATCAGGCTATGGAGCTTGGCGGATTGATTCTTTAGGTGCGCCGCAATGGCGAGGAAATTGAGGCGAGTGTAGAGCGCTGTGGAAAGCAGGAAAGCGAAACCTTTGTTGATGATTAGAATATCCTCAAGCGTCCACGGTTCGGGCTGGTGTCGCAGTATCCGAAACTCCCATGGCAACTTTGTGCCGCACTGCTCGATATAACGATTGATTCCCATGCTGTAAGCGGCCAACCGTTGGGTTTCCCGTTCAGACAGCAGTGTGATCGAGGCGATGGCGGTTTGCCGGATGCCGAGCAGGCGAACGAAGTAATCAAAGTCGGCGCAAGTACGTCCGCGAAATTGCGTCGACAAATCTCGCCACGGCAGCATGAAGTTGCCAAATATTTCGGCCATACGTCCACTCAAGAAACGCCGGCTCATTTCCATTTGCCAGAGTCGTTCTTGGGCATGGAGAAAGCCCTGGGCGAGAAAGAGATCGAGTTCGTCCGCGGCAACGACATGGGGGATGGCATAATCGCTCCAGGTCACCTCGACGGCATGCTTGAGCCCCGGCAAGGTGACCTTACCCTGGTATTTTGGTTGCGCGCCGCGATCGAGAAATCGCACCAGGGGACGGAGGAGCGCCGAAAAGACGGTCGGCAGAAAACCGCTTTTCGGCAACTCCATGGACTTTACGGGCGAGAGAAAAAGTCTTTTGGCGGATGGTTAGAGAATTGCTTTGATCGAAGGCCGCGCTTTCATCCGTTCCATGTACTTGGTGAGACGAGGGAGCGAGGGGTCCGGTAAAACTCCGAACCCTTCGAGCCGGGTAAAACGCGGAATCAGGTCGGCGTCGGCCAGCGAAAAATCCCCGACGAGATACTGTTGATCGCCGAGTTCCTCCTCGAAGCGTTGCAGCAATTTGCTCAGCTCTTTTTTCGCGCCATCGATGATTGGCTGGCTTTGTTCCTTGGGATCCTTCGTCAGTTCCATGCGCAATTTCTGATAAGGATTATCAAAGTGTGCCATGCCATAGTCGATCAAAATACGTGCCTTGGCTTTCTTGCCGGGATCTTTTGGCAGTAACGGTGGATTGGGATATTTTTCTTCAAGGTATTCATTGATAATGCAAGATTCATAGAGCACCGTGGCATCGTCTGTGAGCACGGGCACTTTGCCGTACGGATTCATTTTCAGATATTCCGCCGCTTTCTGCTCCTGTTTTCGCAGGTCGATCGGAACGATCTCATGAGGCAAATTCTTTTCGGCGAGGACGACTTTAACTCGCTGGCAGTTGGGTGACGATTTGAAATCATAGAGTTTGATCATCGTTCGACTCCTTTCTCTTCGTGGTTACGGGACAATTATTTTTCTCGCCTGGTTATACTAGCAATTTGCCGAAAGGAAAAGTGTCAAGGAATCATCCCCGCGGTTGAAGTAGTAAATATTTGATGTTAAGCGGGGTAAGCATTGTTCCATGGACAAGGAAACTTATTCGTGAGCGCTCTAGAAGCAGCAAATACCATTGTCAGCGGATTGCGAGAGGCGGGAATCAATCTCGTAGCTACGCTGCCCGACATCAACTTGGCAGAGTTGCTCCACGAAGTGGAGAATGACAAGGAGCTGATCCATGTGCCGCTTTGTCGCGAAGAAGAGGGGATTGGCATCTGCGCCGGTGGTTATCTCGTCGGTAAGAAGTGTGCTGCGATCATGCAAAACGGCGGTTTTTATAACAGTACCAACGCGATCGTCAGCACACTTCTGCAATATCAAATTCCGCTGCTGCTGCTGATCTATTACGCCGGCGATATCGGCGACCGAACTTTCAGCACTTCCGGAGCATTGACGGAGCCGGTACTGCAGGCTTTAGGGATTCGTTATTACATCATGCGCAGCACGGTGGATGCGCCCGAGCTGATCAAACGCGCCCAGGTATTAGCGGAAGACTCGAAGCGGCCGATCGCTCTGCTTCTGACTAAAGAAGTGCTTGGGCGCCGGCCGGCTCTTCAGTCCTTGTGAGCATACTAGTTGCGGACGACGAAAACTCCGATGAAAAGATTTGAGTGCTTGAAAGCGCTGGTCGCCGTGGTTGACGATGCCCTGGTGGTGAGTTCGGCGGGTGCGATGACTTTGGAATGGAATAGTCTTCACCCAAGCGACGGTAACTTTCGTGTGCGCACGCTTGGGCTCTGTTCTTCGATTGCTCTCGGCATGGCCCTCGGCTTGCCGCGGCGCAAGATCATCGCCTTGGATGGCGACGGCTCGCTCTTGATGAATCTCTGTTCGCTGCCGACCAGCGCGCGCATGGGCGCGAAAAACTTGATCCACATCGTTTTTGATAACGAGGTCTACGAGGCCTCGGGAAAAAAGCCGACAGCGACTAGCGCCGGCACCGATCTCGTCGGTCTCGCGCGCGCGGCCGGAATAAAGAACGCGCTTTGGGCCAACTCCTTGGAAGATTTCGCCAAGGCTACGGCGACGGCGTTAGCCGCTGATGAATTATCTTTCATCGGCGCAAAAGTCACCAGCGAGCGGTCGGACGTCGCGCCCTATCCGATCGACGAGGTTGAGAACAAATATCGCTTTATCCGGCATGTTGAAAAGACCGAACACATCCAGATACTCCAGACGAATCTGCCTGCGAGTTACAGTTAGTCTGGATGTCAGTCAACGTTCCATCATTGCGAAAATCACTGGGGGCACGACGATCCATATTGCCGGTCAAGCACCGTTCGATGAAAATGGTCAGCTCGTAGGCAAAGGCAATTTCCTGGCGCAATTCAGTCGCGTCATGAGTAATTACCAATTTGGAAGCCTATTGGGGCAATAAAAAGCCATTGGGAAGCGGTCTTCGGAAATACTTTCCCGCGATTACATTGGTCGAGGTGAAACGTCTCTACAATCCGGACTGCATGATCGAAATATCCGGAATCGCTGTGATTGATTGATATTACCGTCGGCAGCGGTGTTCGTTTTAACCTCCGACGTGTCATTTGTCGTGCGCCCTAATTGACATATACGCTCAACTTCTAGTCACTTCAGCTCTACGGAAAAGTCTATTTCTCATGATTTCAATAGTTTGCCTATATGGCATTTGAATTGCTTACTTAAGATACCATCTTTCTTGAGTAGGTCGGACAAAAGCAATGATGAGAACAAATCAAATTCGGGTACTCGACAGGGAGTGCGATCAGGATCTCTTCGAAAGTGTAACCGAAGAGGAAATAATCTATCTTTGGCGCTCGATCAAAGGCCGCGGACTCTCCGAAGATGACGCTTGGCAAGCCGTTGTCACCGGAATTGCGCTTGATATGGCCTTTGCAAAAACGAAGTCCTGCAATAAATTCGAACATTAGATTGCCAAACACCGGAGCCGTGCATCTAGGCCGGTTGCACCCGTCCTTCCACGGTCCGGTGTTGGTTCCTTCACCACAAGCCCCGTTTAGATTTCCCAGCTGCGTTGCGCATTAAATCGTCACGATTCTTGTCGTTGACTCGGAAAAAAAAATCTGTTTGTATCAAGAGGATACGCAATCAGGAGCTGTTTATGTCGCGCATTACCGTCGAAGACTGCCTTGAAAATATCAATAATCGCTTTGAGTTGGTCATGCTCGCCTCAAAACGGGCGCGGCAGCTTTTTAAGGGAGCGAGACCGTTAATCGATTCGGATAACCGAGAAGTTGTCGTTGCCCTGCGCGAAATTGCCGACGGCAAAGTCAAAAAAGCCGAAGATTGATTTCCGCTCATTTAGGTCAATCTTAACGGTTCGTCTCACGCTCGATGCTCCAACCGTGGCCCAGTCACTTTGAACCGTCCCTCTGGATTACAAACACAACGCCCTTTTAGCCGGGATGGCGTTACCGCTCATGACCGAAGAAGATAAGCGTAACGAACGCGACACGCCATTTCCCGGTATCGATCTTCCAGAAATAGTCGCTGAGGAGGACGCCGCTGCCAAGGATCGCGCCCTCGTCCCTTTCGATCCGCTACAGCGTTATCTCACTGAAATTCGCCGATTTCCTCTTCTAAGCCGCGAAGAAGAGCATCGACTTGCCGTCGAGTACAAAGAGTACGGCAATGTGGAAGCTGCATACAAGTTAGTGACCGCCAATTTGCGCTTGGTGGTCATGATCGCGCGAGAGTATCAAAAGGCGTTTAAGACGCTGCTCGATCTGATCCAGGAAGGAAACATGGGGTTGATGGAGGCGGTGAAAAACTTCGATCCCTACCGCGGCGTGCGCTTTCCGTCGTACGCAGTTTGGTGGATCCGCGCCTATATGATCCGCTATATCATGAACGATTGGCGAATGGTTAAAATTGGCACGACCCAAGCCCAGCGCAAGCTTTTTTTTAATCTTCAGAAGGAAAAAGAAAGAATTGAAGCGGAAGGTCTTACTCCCGGGCCCAAATTGCTGGCGCAGCGCTTGAATGTGAAGGAAGACGAAGTTGTCGAAATGGAACAGCGGCTCGCGAGCCGCGATTTGTCCGTCGACGTGCCCATCGGTGATGATGAAGAAGCGACGATGCTCAATTTTCTTCCGGACAACAAGCAGAGTCCCGAGGACGAGTTCGCCGATACCCAGTTCCGCGAGGTATTGCGCGAGAAAATGGCGCAGTTTGGCAAAAATCTAAAGGACAAGGAATTGGTAATTTACGAGGAGCGTCTGCTCAATGAAGAGCCGCTGACATTGCGTGAGATCGGTGAGAAATACGGCATTAGCAGAGAACGGGTTCGCCAGATAGAAGAACGCGTCAAGAAAAAACTAAAAAACTACCTGAGCAAAGAGCTGAAGGATGTCAGTGACCTCACCAATGCCGGCTAGTTAAAGCCGAGACCCGCGTGAAGTTGTTCTTTTCAACCGTAGTTTCTACCAACCTCGCGATTTCCGAAAAATCTAAACATGGGCGAGCATGATAGGTTGCATGGAAGCGCCCTCTTCGCTTGCGCGTTTTTACTACATCTGATAGCAAAATTAAATCGGTAGTGGGGAGGACGAATCTTGCAATTTGAAAAAGAAGTCGAGATTCTCGCGCCGCGGGAAAAAGTCTGGAACTTCATTTGGGATGTGAACCGGTTCATCGCTTGTGTGCCGGGCTGCAAAGAGGCCAAAACGATAGAAGAGGGCAAGAAGTATTCAGCGACCATGATCGAAAAGGTCGGTCCGTTCAAGGTCGAGTTTCCCACCAGCATCGAGGTTCTGGAGCGGCAGGAACTCACGCACATTAGGGCCCAAGCTTCGGGAGCCGACAACAAGATCGGTAGCCGGATGAAGCTCGATCTCGACGTCAATCTGCGTGAACAGGACGGCAAGACCATAGTTAAATTTGTTGCAGGAGTGGATATCCTGGGCAAATTGGCCGCCTTGGGTCATGGCATTATCAAGCGCAAAGCGGATCAAGTTTTGGACGAGTTCGCCCAAGCGGTGAAGAAGAACTTGGAAGGAGCGTCGTAAAATGCTCAGACGTTTTCGCCTGGAAGAGCCGGAAACCGTTGCTGAAGCCGCTGAGCTTCTGGGCCGCTTCGGAGAGAGCGCGAAACTCTATGCCGGAGGAACGGAGCTGCTGTTAGCCATGAAAGAAGGGCTGGTTCAGTACGAGCGCCTTGTCAATGTCAAAAATCTCAAAGGCTTGGACGATATCGCCGCGCAAAACGGCACGATCACGATCGGTGCATTGTGCACCCATCGTCAGTTGGAAAGTTCAGCTGCTCTGCGGGATAAATTGCCGGCCCTAGTAAAGCTGGAACAAAATGTCGCCAACGTCCGGGTTCGTCAGGCCGGCACCATCGGCGGTAATCTGTGTTTCGCTGAGCCTCACGCCGATCCGGGTACGTTGTTGATGGCGCTGGGCGCGACCATGGTCGCCGAAAAAGTTTCCTCCAAGCGGGAAATCGCCGCCAAGGAGTTTTTTGTCGATGCCTACGAAACGTCGTTGGCAGATGATGAAATGCTCACGGAAATACGTATTCCCACCCCGGGCGTGAACGCACGCAGTGCCTATCTGAAGTTTGGTTACTTGGAACGACCGAGTGTCGGCGTCGCAGTTGCGTTTAAATTGGACGGCGGCCGAGTTGGCGAAGTCAAGATCGCCGTCGGATGCGCCGGGCCGGCGCCGCGTCGTGTCGAGGAGGCTGAGGCGTTGCTCGAGGGCAAGAGTTCAGCGGAGGCTCTGCAAAGCCTCGCGCCGGCCGGCGTCATCGCCGGTCGTGCGTCCCAAGCGATCAGCGACTTGCACGGCTCGCAGGAATACAAAGAACATATTGTCGGTGTGCTATTAAAGCGCACTTTCCAAAGCGCGATCAGTTGAGCTAGCGAATTATTGAGGCGGGAGAGTTAAATGGCTAAAGCGATGTCGAGACGTTCGGATACTCAGTCGATACCGGTCTCGTTCACCCTGAACGGACGGTTGCAGGAAATTGATGTCGAACCGCACGAGCTATTACTCGACGTCGTTCGCGAGCACTTGGGTTTGACCGGGGTAAAGCGCTCTTGCGACGTTCAAGTTTGCGGTGCTTGTACTTTATTAGTGGACGGCCGCCCGGTCAGCGCGTGCACGACTTTAGCCTTCGAAGTTCGCGGCCGGTCGGTGTTAACCATCGAGGGTCTGGCCCAAGACGGCAAACTGCATCCGTTGCAGCAAGCATTTATCGAGCACGGCGGATTTCAATGTGGTTTCTGCACGCCCGGCATGATCTTGGCCGCCAAGGCATTACTTGATGAGAATCCGAATCCCAGCGAAGCAGAGCTCAAGCATTTTATGCACGGCAACCTCTGCCGCTGCACAGGCTACAAGAAGATCATCGAATCGATCATGGCCGCGGCAAAGACGATGCGGTCAAACGCTTAGGTATTCCAAGAATTCCAGTTCCATGTTCCTTTTCGGAATGGCAAAGCTTTGAATGACTGGAATGCTTGGAACCCTGAAACGATCAGCCTCTTAGTCCTCGATCCCGTATTCCTTCCATCGGCTGGCGACTAGATCCAAGTGTTCCCTCGGCGGCAACGAGATCGCCGGGTATTTGTGTTTTTTTGTCGCGTCGATCGCCACACGCGAACCGACGTAACGGCTCGGATGGTGTTGCAGCACGTCGGCGGGAGCCTGCGAAGGGTCAAGGCCGACCGCTTGGACATCGCGCTCGATGTAGACATCTTTTTCCGGCCGAACATGCCAACTGAGCGCCCAGTCGACGGCGAAATCATCCCAGACGTCGATATCGTCGTCGACAACGACCGTGATTTTGCCGAATCCCGTGCGTTGCGACCAGGCGCCGTACATCAGCTGCCGCACCTGACCGTCGAACTGTTTCTTCAGTGAGATGACCAGAAATGCGCCGCTGCCGCCGGCTTCCTTCAATCTTAGATCCCTGATCGGGAGCCGCAGCGTGTCTTTCAAATGTTTAAAAAGCGGCCACTCGCGGCCGACGCCACGAATGCAGCTCGACTCCGAAGGCGGCATCTGGCTGATGAAGGCTTGATACAGCGGCTTATGGCGGAAGGTCATGCACTTAATATTGAAGAACGGCTCGTTGCCGGCGGGGCCCATGTAACCCGTATACTCGCCAAAAGGACCTTCGGGCTCGACTGAGTTCGGCGGAATCTCGCCTTCTAGAACGATCTCCGCGGTTGCGGGCACTTCCAACGGCACGGTTTCACAGGGCACGAGATCCACTGCCTCGCCGCGCAGCGCACCGGCCACGGCGAATTCATCGAGGGCTTCGGACATTTTCGACACCGAGACGTAGCCAATGGTTGGATCGGCGCCGATGACCACGGCCAACGGCGTCGGTTTGTTCAGTGCGTTGTTCTTGTAAATGTGCCATGCCATGTCTTGGCGCTTACCGATCAACAGACCGGTCTTGTTCGGACCTTTGACCTGCATTCGATAGGTACCGACGTTGCGCACGCCGGTTTCCGGATCTTTGGTGATTAAATAGGGCGAAGTGAAGAAGGGCGCCGGATCTTCGCCGACGGTCCAAGTCGGCACCGGCAGCTTGGTGATGTCCACGTCTTTGCCGTGCAGAATGTTTTCTTTGCACGGCGCCTGTTTGACGAGTCGCGGCGGAATGGGATTCTCCAATGCATTATCCCACTTGCGATTGATGCCTTCGACGCCCTCGGTCTCGAGGCCCAGCGCATAAATGTCCCGGGACGCGCCGAGCACACCGGCGACGACAGGGATGTCGAAACCCTTGACGTTTTCAAAGACCACCGCGGGCCTTCTTGCGGGTGGGATTTTCTTGAAGAGTTGGCGACAGACCGCGGCGATTTCCCAATCTTTGTCGACTTCCTTAGTGACGCGCTTAAGCTTGCCGTGCTTTTCCAGCGCCGCGACGTAATCCCTGAGATCCCGATAGGCCATGATTTCCCCCGAAAATATTCCGTGAAGTTTAAGATTTTTCGTATCCTAAACACAAACTCTTCATATATCAACGATCGAAACTTAAAATAATATAACGCGGCTTTCGCGACCCGTGACGGCGCCACGAGAGCACGATCTCACACTGACCTGAGTATGGAACTTGGGTGTTTAGGCGCGAATCTCGGCGCGCATGAAAATGATGTAGGAAATGCCGAAGCAGATGGCGACCAGGCCGAATATCGTCGTGATATGCGGCCAGATCAAATTCAAACTTTGATCCAGCGCGAGCGGGGTGGGCAGGATGCCTTCAGCCTGACTTTGCAACGCCATGCCGAAAACCCGTGCCGCTGGGTTCAACAAGATCCCGACGCTTTCGGAGAAGAGTGTGCTCGGCGAAATACGACCGATTATATTTTCGACGTCGGAACGGCGCGCCAGCGCTTCCGGGCTCGTGGCGTCGGGTACGATCAATCCAGCGATACCGGACGCGACGATGGTAACGAACAGCGATAGAAACAACCAAACGGCAATCGAGGCAAGCGCAGCGGTCACTGTCTTCTGAAATACCAGGGAAAATAGCATCGCCAAAGCGAGCCAAAACCCAACGAAGAATACACCGACTGCGGTAAAAATCAGCATACGCCAGAGTTCTTCGCCGTTAGGCGGAAAACCCAAAAGAGTGATTCCAAGGCCGATCACTAGGAGTAAGATTGATCCCCAGAGAACCGCGACGGTCGTTAAACCGGCAAAAAATTTCCCGTTGATCAAACTATCGCGATAAATCGGCTGTGACAGCACACGGCTCAAGGTGCCGCGGGCATACTCGCCGCTGATACTGTCGAACCCCAAAGTGATGCCGACTAGGGGACCGAAGAAGCCGAGAAAGGTCGCCAGTGAAAAGAGCGTCTCGCCGCTCGAAGTCAGCAAGAGCAAAAAGACGTACTGCGAGGGTACGGTCTCCGTGTTCTGTCGAATGGCTTGGCCCGTGGCATAGGTTGCCCATAGACCCGATAAGATAATAATGATCAGCAGGATCATGAAACGCCGGCTGCTGAAATGGTCGGCCAATTCTTTCCAAAACACTACGCTCATGTTCCTAAGCCTCGCGAAAATATTTCAGATAGATTTCTTCCAACGTCGGATCTTCGGATCGTAGCTGTAACAACTGAACGCCGCTACGGGTAACCGCGGCCATGACCGCGGCGCGCACGTCAGAGGTGCAGCGCAAGAAACCATCCGTGCGGCCGCGTTTCGACTTCATCGACGCCGGGAATGCCGCGCAATTCCCGGTCTAAACCGTCGGTGCTGCCGCTAACTTCCACCAGGAAGTTCCATTCGCGACCTTTCAAGATCGATTTGCCGAGGGCATCCATTTCACCCTGGACGATCAAACGACCTTTGACGATGATGCCGACTCGGCTGCAGATCTGCTGGACTTGTTGCAATGCGTGCGATGACAGCATGACCGTCAAGCCATGATGGCGATTGAGATCTCTGATCAACTCAAGAATCCGGATCGCGCCATCGGGGTCGATGCCGAGCGTCGGTTCGTCGAGAATGATCGCCGTAGGTTTTTTTACTAAAACCTCGGCAATACCCAAGCGCTGTTTCATGCCACGCGAGAACTCCTTGACCAAGCGGCGCGCGTCATCCGGCAGGCCGACCTGGTCGAGAACTTCCGCCGTGCGGCGTCGCGCTTCTTCTTCGGGAATGCGGTTGAGTCGCGCCATGTAAAGAAGATTTTCCCTGGCGCTGATGTCGTCGTAAAATCCGGGATTCTCCGGCAAATAACCGACCCGCTTTTTGACTTCCAGCGATTCGTGGGTCGGATTGAACCCGCAGACCGAGACTTCGCCCGAGGAGGGTTCGGTCAGGCCGAGCAGCATGAGAATCGTCGTGGTTTTTCCGGCGCCGTTGGGCCCAAGAAAGCCGAAGACTTCGCCTTCTTGGACGGTTAAACTGAGCGAGTTCACCGCGAGGATTTCGCGGTACCGCTTGGTTAAATTTTTGGTCTCGACGACAGCGCTCATCTACGTCCCAAGCGGAAAAATACGATGGCCAAACCGAGTACGACCAAGCCGACAATACCGAAGCCCAGCCAACCCCAGATCGTCGGTGTCGACACGGTGACGCGGAAATCCGCGGATTTAGTCACGTCCACCGAGTTTGCCGTCAGCGTCATCATATAATCGCCCGCGATGGTGCGATCCGGCGCTAGTATCTCCATTTTGATTTGCCGCACTTCGCCCGGGGCAAGCGCGTCGATCTTGTCCGGCTTAAATTCCACCGTCCACTTGTCGCTCGGTTTCTTGGTAACGAAGCCGAGATTACGAACCGGGGCGGTGCCGGCGTTACCGACGACGAAATCGATCGCAGTTCTTCGTCCCGGCAGTCACCGAAGTGTTGAGCGTCCCCGCCAGTGACCCCATCTTTAAGTCCTGAGTGCCCTTGAGCGAAACTTTGATCGTCGTGTTGGCTTCGTAGGCGCCGGCGCGCGCCGTAATCGCCACTGGGTATTCCTTCGCGTCGGCGGTCGCCGGTGTATCGATCTCTACGCTAAGTGTTTCGGAACCGTTTTCTTTGATTTGGATCGAGGATATCTGCTGGTCGCCAAATTGCGGTTTGAAACGAACCGCCCAGCCCTGCGGCGCTTGAGCGACTATCGAAGTCGGCAGCGCTTTGTTCGTCTCATTCTTGAGATCGATGGTGAATTTTAACGTCTGCCCCGATCCCGAGCTGAGCACTGGATATTGACTGCTGAGCTTGATGCCGCCGGTTTCAATCTTCTTGGAAGTAACCCGATAATTGATGGTTTCGACGTACTGGGTCGCGCCCTTGGTATCTTTGGCGGTTACTTTGACGGGGTAAGTTCCGGGTTTTGTATTCTCCGGAATTTTAGCTTTGAACTCGAGAGTCGTCGACTTGTTCGTGGTTTGATCGCCGCCTTGTACCATCACGGAGCGCACGGGGAAGCTCGGATACCGGGAATTGAAATTGACGTCCCATCCCGCGGGAACGCCTTCAATCGTCAGACTTATTTCCACCGGATCCTTGGTTCGGTTGACCACCTCGGCATCCATCGTGGCCTCTTGTCCTTGACCCACGGTAAGATCCTTGAAGGGAAGAATCAGATTGAATGATTCCTTCGACGGGGGAGGAGGGCTCGCTACTTCGGCGGCAATCCCGTCGGAGATCAAAGTCGTTAAAGACAATAACGAGCATGCGAACAGAAATAGAATTATTCCCGGACGAATGCTGATTGCACTACCCCTCATATTGACCCCCCTTATGACAAGAAAATTGTTGCCGATAGATAACCATAAACAATTTTATGGTCAAGGCCCTTTGCAAAATTATGTTTTTCCCAACTGGCGCAACCCTTCATAAAGCACAATGGAGACCGCGTTGGATAGGTTCAGACTGCGCACTCCAGCACCCATCATCGGAATGCGCAGCGCAACATCCGGTTCAGCGTCGAGCAGTTGCTGCGGCAAGCCGCGGGTTTCCGGACCGAAGACGAGAAAATCGTCGCTGCTGTACTCGGCGGCGGTGTACGATTTGACCGCGCGCTTGGAAAAAAACCATAGACGATGGGGCCGCGCCGACGCGACAAAATCATTCCACGATTTATGCACCCGCAGATCGACGAACTCCCAATAGTCAAGACCGGCGCGCTTCAAATGCTTATCGTCGATCTTGAATCCCAACGGTTCGATCAAATGCAGTGGCGTCAGCGTGGCCGCGCAAAGACGCGCGACACTGCCGGTGTTCGGCGGGATCTCGGGCTCGAACAAGACCACGTGCAACTTTAGCTCTCCAAAACAAAAGTCACCGGACCGTCGTTTACCAATGAGACTTTCATGCGCGCTTGAAACACTCCGGTGGCGAGTCTCAGGCCCGACTGGCGCAGCCGGTCGACGAATTGTTTGTAGAGTTGTTCAGCTTGCGCTGGCGGAGCCGCATCGCTAAAAGAAGGTCGGTTTCCCTTGCGGCAATCGCCGTAGAGCGTGAACTGCGAGATGACCAGCAAATCTGCGCCGATCTCAATCGTCGAACGATTCATTTTTCCTTGGTCATCTTCGAAGATGCGCAACTGACAAATTTTGTCGGCGAGCCGTTCGGTATCACTTGCCGTATCCGTTTTGGCCACTCCCAGCAGAATGCATAAACCCGGCCCGATCTGGCCGACGATTTCTTCGGCAACCGAGACGCGCGCTTTCGCAACTCTTTGAATGACCGCTCGCACGCTAGGATCGACAGGCTCGCGCAGAGTATGAAAATGCGAAACGCGACGGTGAGAAAGCTGGTTTGATCCAGGTCATCGGGATTTTCGTCGCTCTGCCAGACTGTTAACAGAGAATTTCACTGGCCACAACACGCCGGCGACTGATAGGCTGAAGTCGTCGATACGAATAAAACAGCATGCGTCTCCGATTCAAATTTTTTGTTCTCGGCTCGATTTGCTTATTCGCAGCGTCGTCGGCTGGCGTACTCGACCGCGTCGGGATGCCGCGATTGACGGTGCGCTTTCCGTCGAGAACCGAACTATTCGCGGCGTCGTCGTGCTCGCCGGTCATTACACCAAGCCGGTTCCCTTGCCGGTTTTTAAGAACCGGTCTTTCTGCGGGCCGTCTGTTCCCAATGAAACGCTGTTGGTAAGCGCCGAAGGAGGCTTGCGTAATGCGGTTGTGCTCTTGCGCCCGGTAGGGAAGACGATCTCGGTTCAACCGGGCAGCCTGACGCTGGATAATTGGCGCTGCGCCTTCACGCCCCATGTACAGGTTGGGACGGTCGGCAGCGAGTTGCTTTTGAAAAACAGCGACCCGATTCTCCACACCGTGCACGCGCGACTAGGTCCGGAAACTTTATTCAATGTGGGTTTGCCCCGGTGGCGGCAAGTCAAGAAGCATCTCGATCGGCCGGGCATCGTGCGGATCAACTGTGATGTGCTGCACACCTGGATGAGCGCGGCCATTGTCGTCGCGGACACCCCGTATGTTGCCGTGACCGACGGGCACGGTCATTTCTCGTTCAACGATATGCCGCTGGGCGCGTATGACCTGGAAATCTGGCACGAGCGACTTGGAACGCGCCATCAGCAAGTCCACTTGAGCGCAAACGGATTGGCCAGTATCGAAGTCATTTACTCCGGCGAAAAAAGCCGCTAGTGCTGCAATCCTAAGAATGATCTGTTAGTTTCACGGATTCGACTCCATGTATCCGATACTTTTTAAATTCGGTCCGATCACTGTATATAGCTTCGGCTTATTTATGGCGCTGGCGGCATTGTCCGCCGCCTGGGTCGTCAGCGCCGAGTTAAAGCGCCGGGGCTACAATCCTGAGCTGGCTTCGACCCTAGTCTTTGCAGCCGCCGTGGGCGGGCTGATCGGCGCGCGGGCTCTGTTTATCGTCGAGGAGTGGAACAATTTTCTCCAGACACCGTTGAACTATATTTTCACTGGCGCCGGCTTTACCTGGTACGGCGGTTTCTTCGGCGGCGCCGCTGCGGCCTCATGGGTAGCCAGGAGAAATAATATCCCGTGGCTGGTCGCTGCAGATATCGCCGCGCCGGCCCTGGCCCTGGCGTATGGTGTTGGTCGCATCGGCTGTCATGTTGCGGGCGATGGCGACTGGGGTTCGGTGACCGATGTGCCTTGGGGAGTGGCGTACACCAACGCCATTATCGGTTGGGTCGATCCTTCGACGGGTATTCCCTATCCGCCCGGCACGCGGGTTCATCCCACGCCGATTTACGAATTTCTCCAAGCTGTCGTGGTTTTCGGAATTCTCTGGTCGCTTAGAAAAAACAATTACCCGCCGGGAACTCTCGCCTGGCTTTATTTGATCCTGGCCGGTTTTTCCCGCTTCGTAGTGGAATTCTGGCGCATCAATCCGGCGCTAGGTTGGGGGCTAAGTGAGGCCCAATGGTTTAGTTTGGCGCTCATGGCGCTGGGATTTGTTTTGCTTGTCGCTCGAGGCTCAAAAAATCCGGCTTCGGAAGGCAGCTGAGCGGGCTCCGCCAATCTCGTATCAACCTCTCGACAATTCCAAATCTGGGCTTTCCCCGCGAGCGCTCAAGCAGAGGGTTCGGGACTCTGAGATAGACTTTTTGCGTGGCTTGCTTCGCCGTGCACTGATCATGGCGATATTCCGTGGACTCCTCGGCGAAAGCCAAAGAATCGGAAGACGGATTCCGCACTTTGTGGTCCGGTCTTAAAGATTTGTGCGCAGTGAGATCACCAAATGCAAGTTCGCGCCGAAGGTAAAGGGAAATATCCAGCGAAGGATCAGAATAGAGATTTGAAGTGCCCCAGTGTTTTGGTATTCCTGTAGTCACTGAGGATGAACGCGAAATGACTGATCCGATCTGCGGCATGAACGTCGAGCCCGAGCGCGCTGCGGGCAGCAATGTCTACAGCGGAGAAACGTATTATTTCTGCAGCCAGCACTGTCTGGCGAAGTTCAAAAAAGACCCTGAGAAGTTCCTGAAATCGCCCGCGGCGGCACACGCTGCAGCATAGTCATGGACACGCACACGAGCATGCGGCGCCATCAGAAGCTAAATCCAATGAGGTTGCACACTCCGTCTACGTCTGTCCGATGGATCCCGAGGTGCGCGAATCCAAACCGGGCGCCGTGCCCGAAGTGCGGCATGGCATTGGAGCCGGCGGCACCCGCAGCTCCGTCGGTGAAGACGGAATACGTCTGTCCTATGCATCCCGAGATCGTGCGCCCCGAACCGGGCGCCTGTCCGATCTGCGGCATGGCGCTCGAGCCGCGTACCGTGACGCTGGAGGACGAAACCAATCCCGAGTTGGTCGATATGACGCGGCGCTTCTGGGTCGGCGTGATCTTGAGCCTGCCGATCGCGTTTCTTGCCATGTCCGAAATGATTCCCGGACAGCCGCTACAGCGAAGTTTCTCGCCGCGGCTGCTGAATTGGCTACAGCTTCTGCTCGCGACGCCGGTGGTGCTCTGGGGCGGCTGGCCGTTTTTTCAACGCGGCTGGACGTCCATCGTCAACCGCAGTTTGAACATGTTCACGCTGATCGCCATCGGCGTGGGCACGGCGTTCGTATATAGTTTGGCGGCGACGCTTTTTCCCGACGTCTTTCCGCCGTCGTTCCGCGGTCACGACGGTGAAGTCGCCGTCTACTTCGACGCCGCGGCGGTGATCACCACCTTGGTGCTGCTCGGCCAGGTGTTGGAGCTGCGCGCGCGCAGCAAAACCAGCAAAGCGATCAAAGCATTGCTAGGGCTGGCGCCCAAGACCGCACGGCTGCTTGCGTGACGACGGCAGTGAAACCGACGTGCCCCTCGAACGCGTGCAACTGGGCGACCGCTTGCGTGTCCGGCCCGGCGAGAAAATTCCGGTCGATGGCGTCGTGCTCGAAGGCGCGACCTCGGTGGATGAGTCGATGATCACCGGCGAGCCGATTCCCGTTGAGAAGACGAAAGGCAGCAAGGTTACCGGCGCAACGGTTAACGGAACCGGCAGTATCGTCATGAAGGCGGAACGCGTCGGCAGCGACACCCTTTTGGCACAGATTGTACGCATGGTTTCGCAAGCTCAGCGAAGCCGGGCTCCGATTCAAAAACTGGCGGACATTGTCGCCGGCTATTTTGTTCCCGCGGTGGTTCTAATCGCGATCATAACTTTTGTCGTTTGGGCCTTGTTCGGACCGGAGCCTTCATTGGCTTACGGGCTACTCAACGCCGTCGCCGTATTGATCATCGCCTGTCCTTGCGCCCTCGGCTTGGCGACGCCGATGTCGATTATGGTTGGCACAGGGCGTGGCGCGATGGCGGGCGTGTTGATCAAGAACGCCGAAGCGCTGGAGGTGTTGGAGAAGGTCGACACCCTGGTAGTGGATAAAACCGGCACGCTCACCGAAGGCAAGCCGCACCTGGCGGGGTTGGTGCCGGCGACGGGACAAAACGAGAGCGAGATCCTGCGCCTCGCTGCCAGTCTGGAGCGAGGCAGCGAGCATCCACTCGCGGCGGCTATTGTCAGCGGCGCAGAGAAAAGAGGGCTAAAGCTTACGGATGCACGCGACTTTCGCTCGATCACCGGGAAAGGTGTCGTCGGCGCCGTCGATGGTAAGCAGGTGGCGCTCGGCAACCGCCGGTTGTTAGAGGAGTTGGGCATCGCCGCTGGCGAGTTCGCGGCGCGTTCGGAAGAGCTGAGGAAAGACGGGCAGACGGTGATGTTTTTCGTTATTGATGGTTCCGTCGCCGGACTGATCGGCGTCGCCGATCCCGTCAAGCCGTCGACTCCCGAAGCGATTCGCGATGCTGCACGACGACGGAGTGAAAATCGTTATGCTGACGGGAGACAATCGCACTACGGCGGAAGCGGTGGGAAAAAAACTTGGCATAGACGAAATTCACGCCGAAGTCCTGCCGGAACAAAAAAGCGAAGTCGTCAAGCGGCTGCAAGCCGAAGGCCGCATCGTGGCGATGGCGGGGGATGGTGTGAACGATGCGCCCGCTCTCGCGCTGGCTCACGTAGGAATAGCGATGGGGACAGGCACCGATGTCGCGATGGAAAGTGCCGGCGTGACGCTGATCAAGGGCGATCTGCGCGGCATCGTCAAGGCGCGGCGCTTGAGTCGAGCCACCATGCGCAACATACGGCAGAATTTGTTCTTTGCGTTTGTTTACAACGCGCTCGGAATTCCGATCGCAGCCGGCGTGTTCTATCCTTTTCTCGGCATCCTCCTAAGTCCGGTGATAGCCAGCGTTGCCATGACGTTTAGCTCGGTCAGCGTCATCAGCAACGCGCTGAGACTGAATCGGTTGGAACTGTAACATGCAAACAAAGGGAGGAGGCATGGATGAGACAATCGTTCCTCGTCCTGAGCCAGAGAAGATGAACGGCATGGAAGCGATGAAAATAGAAGATGAAGACCGTGGGAAGACGACAGAGTCGAGCAATGACGCGCATCAGCATTAGCCTGTAAATCGCCTCGGCGAAGTACCCTGTTATGTCTCTGACAAAAGTTGCTTGCGAGCACGAAACAGGTTGAACTAAAGGCAACAATGCATTTTTAAGGAGGGCCAGATGGCGATATTCGAATCGTTGGCGAACTCATTGAAGGTGTTAGCGGTGGGTGATCGAGTCAAAGTGACCCTACGACCCGAGACCGGGCGCTTTCCGAATCCAATGGACGGCCACATTACCGAGAAGGATGGCGCGGGAAATTTTTCGATAAAGTCGGACCGAGGAGTTGTTCAAGTTCGCGCCGACGATATCCTTTCGATCACTCGATTGCCTGGATAGGTCGGTCACAGCGATATTCTGTTTATGACGGAGGACCGCATGGAAAACTCGAAGCACCCGATTAGCATTGTCGCCGCCGAAGCGCCGCCAAAAACCAAATCATCGAATTATCCCGAGCCTTTTTATTCACGCATGAACAAGCGGGAGAAGCGGCCGTTGGGCGATTTATTTAACTTAACGAACTACGGCGTAAATCTGACCCGACTTGCGCCGGAAGGGGTTTCGGCGTTGCGCCATGCGCATTCCCGGCAGGACGAATTTGTTTACATTCTTCAAGGCGAGCCAACGCTTATCACCAATGCCGGGGAAACCATACTTCAGACCCGGGATGTGCGCTGGGTTCAAAGCCGGCACCGGCGACGGCCACCAACTTGTCAATCGAACCAGCGACGATGTAGTTTTCCTCGAGATAGGCGACCGTAGCGCGAGTGACACCGTGGTCTATCCGGATGACGATATTCAGGCGGTATTGGGTGATGACGGCAAGTGGCAGTTTGCCCACAAGAATGGTGTCCCTTATTGATACGATGGAGTTTTGATTATTTCGTGTCGGCAGTCTCCGGAGAACAGCGGTATCATGACAAAGGCCTGAGTTTTATGCGGGCCCTCGCAAAGCAGCAGCTAGGCTGTTTTCGCCTACCAGGCGCCGTACATAATATTCAAGATTTCGTTGTAAGTTTGCGGCGTATCGATCCGTCGGGTTTGAAGCTCATGGGTGCAAATCCGCCGGCAGAATGCGATCACGGCTTGGTTGATGATCATGGCTTTGCCGTTCATCGTCGGATGGCCAGTTAAACGGCCGTGCCTTAGAAAAACCGTTTCTTCCGGGTGGTAGATCAGATCGTAGAAGCGGACTTGCGAGGGAATCGACTCAGCCAACTTTGACGACGCTCGATGATTGGCGTCTATGTCGGCGCTTGCGGTGTCCTTCCCCGCAAGGTTAACACCCAAAGAGTTCCCTAGTTCGTGCGCCAGCGGCGCCGGATTTGCCGGCGCCAACGCCGAGTAGGGCTCGAGGGTTGTTGTCTGGTCGTTGGCGAGCTTGCGTAAGCCGCCCTGGCCTTTGGTCGTGCTGTTGATGATCAGGCCGACGGTCGGCGCAAATTTAAAAATTTCCGTTTCGGCAACCGCTTCGGCGTTGCCGCCGTTTTTATTGATGTCGGCGGCGAGCGAAACGGCGGGCTCGGAGGTTCGATTGCTGATGAGCAAGCGACCGTTGCCCAGGCGATCGGCGACGTGAAACGCCACGGCCCGCGCCGAGCCGCCGGCGCCCAGCAGGAGCACGTTCATTCCCTTCAGTGTTGGAAGGAAACTCGCGTCTCTGCCCGGTTGTCGCCGCAATATGCTGTCGATGAAACCTTCGCCATCCGTGTTGTAGCCGACCAGGCGTCGTTCGGCCGTGCGCACGATCGTATTCACAGCCCCAATGCGCTTTGCGCCAGGATCGAGGTCGTCGAGAAAACTCACCACGTGAACTTTGTGCGGCACGGTGACATTGATCCCAAGGAAACGGTCATTTACTTTTAGGACCCCGAGCAAATCGCCGAGGTGAGACTGATTGACGTCGAAAGGCAGATAGATCGCCTCTATGTTCAAGTGTCGAAACCCAGCGTTCCAAAGTGCCGGGCTTTTGGAGTATTGCGAGGGACTGTCGCCGATGATTCCGGCGAGGAGCTTGTCGCCTGTGACGGAGTCATCGAGCCGGTTGGTGATATATTTTTGAACCGTTGCAATCGTGTTCGCGGTTCTCATCGCTGATCCCATGCAAGTACTGGCATGAGGGGTCGGGATTGGCAAGCCGAATCGCACCAGATCCGAGGATCAAGTGATGGGTTTGATGCCGAGCTTACCGTCGGCGAGGGACAGCAGGGTAGGGCGTTGGTCGATCGCCGTTTCCATGGCGACGTCGTGTCCCCACAGCTGTTGGATGAAGTTTAGAGTCTTCTCGGCATACTCGAGTTGCAGGTCACGCCCGTCATGAAAATGCTTTAGCAACAAGGTGCGGTTGTTCTTGTAATCCGAGTCTTCGACTTTGATCACGGGCGTCGAGCCAGTGCCAACGCTCTGAATGAGCGTTTCTTTGATCTGTTTCCAGTTATCTTTGTCAGCGACGCGCGTGACTACCTGTTCGTTGCCGCGGGCTTTGTACTCGAACAGGTTGAGCTCGCGGATCAGCTCTTCGGTCAAGTAGCGCCGGAGAAAGGAGCTGTCACGCTCCACTTCGCGGGCTTCAAAGAGTTTCGCCCTGCCGGATTTTTTAGGTCTACCGATCTCGTCCTTTTCCGGGTCCGGTGGTTCGTCCCAACGCTTCTCGATGTCCTCCCAAACTTTCATGCCGAGATGGTAGGGATTGAGGCTGCCCGGCGTCGGCCGCAACACCTGGGCATGGCGCACGAGAAATTCGATATGAAGTTCCTGGGGTAAATTTAAGGCTTCGAGAATCTTTTTGTGCCAGAAGCTCGCCCAACCCTCGTTCATGATCTTGGTTTCAATCTGCGGCACAAAATACTGCGCCTCTTCGTGAACGATCGTGAGCAGGTCCTTGGCCCATTCGGTTAGGTTTGGATTATGGTCGCGGATGAACATTAACAGGTCTTCGTCCGGATAAAGCGGAATCTTGCTCAAATTTTGCTCGACGTGTTCGCGCCGCTTATGGATATTGCTGAAGGGATCCTTGGGCGGTCTCGCTTCCTCGAGTTTCATCTCCAATTCTTCAGCCGCGGTGGGTTTCTTGATCGCCAAGTTGCGCCGGCATTGCAGTGAAACGGCGTGTGCGGCGTCGAGAATCGCCTCGACTTTGTCAAGGCCGATGCTTGGATCCTCGACGTAATGACGCACTCGATTGGCGTGGCTTTTGAAGGTCTCGATGGTGAATTCGGCGCGCGTGCTCTGAAAAGTGAAATTATTCTTGAAAAAATCGCTGTGCCCGTAAACGTGCGCTATCGTCAGCACTTGCAGCGCTAGACTATTGTCACGCATGAGGTAGGCGATCGACGGACTGGAGTTGATCACCATTTCATAAGGCAAACCGCTCACACCGTATTCATAGAGGGTCTTGAGCCGTTCAAACCCCTTGCCATAGGACCAATGCGGATAATGCGACGGCATGCCGGAGTAGACCATGTAGGAGAGCATGTCATCGTGATCGCAGACCTCGAACTCTTGCGGAAACGGATCGAGGCCGAATTTTTCGACCAGTTCAACGATGCGCTGGTTCCAATTTTCGAGATCAATGATGTCGTAAGAGGTAGCCATAGTTCTCTACCCTACGCAGCGTCTTCTCTCGCGCGGTCTTTAGCGAGGAAGCTCTTGAAGGAGTTCCAAATGTCTTCTTTCTTTTGAATTTGCACGATCTGGAAATTGGACTCTTTGATTTGGGAAAAAAAGCTGATCATGCTGCTGCCGTAATAACCCGAGCCGAGCGGTTTGATTTCGCCGTAACCGAAAAGGTTGGCTTCTTGGGCGATTTGCTGGGCCGCTTTCAGCGCCGCTTCATTGTCCGATTCGAAGTTATCGCCGTCGGAGCAATGAAAAACGTAAACATTCCAGAGCGCCGGATGATAGCGCTGCTCGATGATTTCCAAGGCTTTGGTGTACCCTGAAGAGATGAAAGTGCCGCCCGATTCGCCTTTATGAAAAAATTCCTCCTCCGTAACTTCTTGTGCCTCGGTATGGTGCGAGATGAACACGATCTCGACATTTTGATAGCGCGTGCAGATAAATCGGTACAACAGAAAGAAAAAGCTCCGGGCCAGATATTTTTTCATCGTGTCCATGGAACCGGAGGTGTCCATGATGCACAAGACCACAGCGTTGGATTCCTGGCGGGTATCGGTCACGGTATGGTGATAGCGCAAGTCATCCTGGTGAAACGGAAAACGCCCCGAGTTTCCGTTTGGCCGGTCTATCCGCTGGGTCGCTTTCTTGCGCTTGATGCGCGAGCGTGCCGTGCGTTTTTTGTCGAGCCGCACGCGGATGCCCTTGCGGCGAAATCCTTTTTGGCGAAACTGGCGTTCGACTTCGACCTGGCGGAGTCGTTTGCGCTCGAGGTCCGGGAGCTCGAGATCCTCGAACATGAGATCGATGAGCTCGTCGAGGGTAACGTCGGTTTCATAGTAGTCGACACCGGGACGGTCGCCGGCTTGCTGGCCGCCCTTGCCGTCTTTGCCCTGACCGACGACCTGGCCGGGCTGCGGGTCGCCGTCACCGCCTTGACCGACGCCGGGAGCATTGTCGCCGTAGACAAAACGATATTCCCGAACTCCACGAATCGGCACTTTGATAATGCGGTTGCGGTCTTTGCCGATGATCGATTCTTCGGCAATGATGTCGGTAATATTATTCCGAATCGCTTCGCGGATTTTTTGCCGGTGGCGCAGTCGGTCGCCGGCGCTCCGGTCGCTGCGCTGGCCGGAGGATGTATTATACGGGCGGAAAAGCGTGCTCATGGTTGACCTAGCCGTGACCGAGACGATCAGTCAGTCCGTGTTTATCAATCCTTCCACAAATTATTGGCCGCGTACTTGAGCACCATGTCAACGCAACTCGGGCAGTAGCCGTGCTCGAGGAGGTTCTTCACCATCGCGTTATACTTTTCCGATTGCTCTTCGTCGCGCATGCGTGATTTTGTGATCACCCGACTCAAATCGCGCACCGAAGTCACTAGTTTTTTCTCGATCGCTTCCTTGAGCGGTTCGTAGCTCCGGTAATCAATTTTTTCGCCGCGCCGGTTCGCCGCCCAAAGGTAAGCGATCACCTCTTGGCGGAAACCGTCGGCGGCCGACCCGATAATCGCAATCTGTTCTTCGATGGACTTCATGAAGCCTTCGTCGGGCGCGAGCTCTTCTTTAGTGTTGCGGTCTTTGACCTTGCTCTTATTGACGTAAGCTTCCGCATGGTCCAGATAATTTTGGAAAAGCGTCTCGGCCTGCTCCTGGTAGGAGTAGACGAAAGCTCGGGTAATCTCTTTCTCGAGAATTTCCAGGTACTCCTTATGCAAAGTGTCTTGGAGAAATTCCAAGTACTGTTTGCGCGTGTCGTCGGGCAGATCGTGGTCCTTCACCATATTGATCAGCGCTTCGCGCACGTTGATGGGGTTGATGCAGTTGCCGGCGGTATTGTCCGACAAGGCGTTGTCCAACGCCTTCATGATGAATCGCGTGGAGATGCCCGACATGCCTTCGCGTTTTGCGGTATCGCGCAGCTCTTGAACGTCGACCTTTTTCGTCCGGCCTTTTTCGACAACCTCTTCCCCGTTATAGAGTTTGAGCTTGGTCATCAGGTCGCACTTGGCGGTCGGTTCCAGGCGCGAAAGAATCGCGAACATCGAGGCGACTTCGAGCGTGTGGGGCGCGACGTGGGCGCGGAAATCCGAGTGGCGGATGATCTTTTGATAGATCTTTACCTCTTCCGACAAGCGTAGGTTATACGGCACGCGAATGACGACGATACGATCGAGAATCGCTTCGTTGGTATGATCGGCCTTGAACTTCTGCCACTCGGCTTCGTTGGAGTGGGCGACGATAACCGTGTCGACGTACACGAGCCCATGACGTCCCGGCGCCGGGACGACTTTTTCTTGGGTGGCCGTGATCATGCAGTGGAGATATTCGATTTCGTTTTTGAACACCTCGATGAACTCAACCAGGCCGCGATTGCCGATATTCAACGCGCCATTGAGCTCAAGGACGCGCGGATCGCCTTCCGAATAGAGATCCAGTTTGGAAATATCTTCGCTGCCGATGAGCACTGAAGTGTCTTGATTGTTCGGATCGACCGGAGGGACCACGCCCAGGCCGACGCGAGCGCGCTTGGAAAACTCCATCGTCACCACGGGGAACTCTTCATATTTGCCGGCGTATTCGTGTTGCAGTTTGTAGCGACACACCGGGCAAAGGTCTCCTTCGATGTGGACGCCTATCATCTTTTCGAATTCCTTGCGTAGGTGGCGGGGGATTAAATGCAAAGGCTCTTCGAACATCGGGCAACCTTCGATCGCATAAATCGGCTCGCTCTCTTCCAGACCACGATGAAGCTTTTCCACCAGCGAGCTCTTGCCGGATCCCACCGGACCCATGAGATAGAGGACCTGACGGCTCTCCTCGCCTTTGAGCGAGGCGGCGTGCAGATAGCGAACAATTTGCGAAACAGTTTTCTCGATGCCGAAAAACTCGTCGGAAAAGAAATTGTAGAGCTTTACGGATTCGTCCTTATAGAGCCGCTTAACGTGCGGATCATGATCTTCATGGATGTCACGCGCGCCGACTTTGATGATGGTGTCGTAGAGACGCGCATGGGAGAGCTTGGCAGTGAACGGATCGGCCTTCACCTTCTCCAGATAACCGAGCAGATTTCCTTTCCAGGTCCGGGCCTGATGCATATCCCGGTCTGATTTGATGAGGTTCTCGAATTCCTTATTTTGGTCCATACCAGGAGCCTCCCTTCGAAGAAACGGTTCAAATGCGTCGCTTTAAAAGAATAGCACGAAAAAGCACCTTGTCCTGCACGAGTGAAAAAAAGATACAAGGGGCAACAGCGAGTTGGATAGGCGCGGCGACGGCACTTTGCTGCTTAACGTGCATCACCTTGAGCAATGATAAAAATGGCGACAGAAGGCGGAAGCCGTAGCGCGGGATGAACTTGACCGGATGTTTTGTCGGGCTTGCATGCGACCTCCTTCGTCGATTCGTGGTCGGCTAGCCATGGGCTTTCAATCGTTAGACGATCATAAAGACCGGTTGTTCAATACATCTGCGTCGTACTATCGGTATTGAACAGTTATTTCTCTCGATTGTCAAGAAAATTCCCCACTTAACCCGCGCGCGTTTTGCCCTCGAAGTTTTGCGTTGTCGATGAACACCGTGGTAATGTACGCAATTAACCGGCAGGTGAACTGACTCTAGTTGGACTCTGCCGCAAAGAATTTTTTATGACGCAAGAATCTCTGCAAATTGAGCCGGGCCTTCGATGGTACGCGATTCAAACCAAGGTCAACCGAGAGAAAGAAGTCGAGAAGCGACTCAAAGATTTGCGGCTGGAGGCCTTTTTGCCGTTCATGCGTGCGCGACGGCGCATCGGCAGCCGCTTTCATTGGGTGTTGGCGCCGTTGTTTCCCGGCTATATTTTCTGCCGACTGGACATGGTGCTATCCGGTAAGGCGGCACGTTATTCGCCGGGCGTAAGAGATTTTTTAACCTTTGGCAGCCGTCTCGCTGAAGTGGGTGAAGAAATCATACAGGCCTTGCACGAGCGTTGTCCCGAAGGCGTCGCGCTGATCGATCCCGTATCAGCGCAACCGGGCGATGTGGTGCGCATCAATGAAGGACCTTTCTCAGGATTGGAAGCGGTCTTTCAACAAAAGCTCAAGGGTAGTGAGCGCGTTGCCGTGCTGCTTGAGATACTCGGCCGGCAAACCCGCATCGTCGTGCCCAGCGAAATGATTGGCAAAATCTAATTCACTGTGCGGCGAAATCTGGCGTTGATCTCACTGCAGAGTTCCCTGCCGTAGCCAGAACGATGGCAGCATTGTCTGCCGGGACCCAATACCCCAATCGCGTATTTTCCTTAATCTTGCTTCGTGTTCGCTCGCTTGATCGCTCTGTCGCCGGCCTTGCTTGACAGCCTTGGAGTTCGCTTATAAAGGCAGTGCGTTGAGGTGAACTTGCGAGGAGGGATTCATGGACCATCGGGCCTGGCAACGATTTTTACTACTTTTGCTCTGCAGCGTATTTGGCGCCTTCCTCATTGCTGAGTCGTTTCTCACTTCTAGTCGCTGGATCGACCGGCCTTTCCCCGGTTTCTTTGTGCATGAAAATCTGACGATTGGGCCATACTTCGTTCCGGGATGGAGCGGCGCCAGCGCCGGGCTTCAATCCCTCGATCGGATTGCGCGGATGAATGGAGTGAAACTGCATAACCGCGCCGAACTCTACGAACGGGCGCGGCAAGCGCCGTCCGGCAGTGTTATTCATTACCAAGTGATCCGTGGTTTTCGGTCGTTCGACTATAACGTTGCGACGATGAACTTGAGTCTGCCCGATTGGCTGTTGAGCTTCGGGGTTTACAACATCGTCGGCCTCGCGTTCTTGATCATCGGCGTGGCGCCGTATTTTTATCGTGCGGCGTCGCCGGTGGCGTTGCCGCTCTGCTTCATGGTCTTAGCGGTTTTCGTCTGGTTCCAAACCACTTTCGATTTCATGACCGAGTCGCTGCTGCCGAAAGAGTTGCGCATCTTCGCGCTGGCGCTCACCCCAAGCGCGGCGATGCATCTGGCGCTGATGCTGCGCTCGAGCGATCTCTCTCGGACGGTTCGACCGCTTTCGATTTTGCTAATTTATGCTGTGGGTTTGGCGCTCGGCGTTTTGAACAGCGCAATGTTTTTCGGGACGGCAGAGGTCTGGGCGCCGATTTTTCGCGCCGGCTATGTTTACGTTTTTATCGGCGCCGCAAGTTTTCTTGTTATTACCGGGACGGCGTTGCGTCGGAGCGCATCGGACCTCGATCGTTCGCGTCTGCGGGTGATCTTTGTCGGCGCGCTGTTAGGATTTTTGCTTCCGGCGTTGATGACCGTGCTCACGAGTTCTTGGCAATTGCAGATCCCCTATAACCTGGCGTTGATCCCAACCGTCTTTTTCCCGATTTCGGTTGCCTTCGCTTTGCTCAAATACAGTCTGTTTGATCTCGGCAATGCTTTGAGAGTCGGCTTGAGCCGGGTTGGGCTTTTTACCTTATTGGTCGCGCTCTACGTGATCGTCGCGTTTCTCGTGGCGCCGTGGATCGGCGATCACGCCAACGGGTCGCTAGTTCCGGTGTTTTTCTCCGTGCTCGTGGTTGCCGTGTTCAATCCCTTGTTGCGCTGGCTTGAGGGAATGGTGGACCGTTACATTTTTCGCCAGGACTATGACCCGGTCCCGGTTCAGCAGGAGGTCAGCCTGTTTTTGAGGAGCCTAGACTCGGCGCCAGCTTTGGCGCAGGGGTTCATCGATAGATTGCGGCTTCCGCTTGGCGTGGATAACGCCGTCGTCTTGTATCGCGCCAGGGCAGCCGATCATCATTTGGTGGTGACCAGCGACTCGATGGCTCCGCGCATGGCGGTGATCCTTGCGGAAGCCGATTGCGCCAAGGAATTTTGGCCGGCGTCGGACTATCGCTGTGTCACCCGCGCCGAAATCATGAATCATCCCCGTTACCAGGCAATGCGCGGGCGATTGCTGGAAATCCTCAATCATTGGGGAGCCGAAGTGGTGATGCCGTTGGCTTATGAGCATCAAATAAGGGGAGCCGTGGCGTTCGGTGCCAAACGATCCGGCAGGGAATATAGCGCGGAAGATTTCCGTCTTTTGGCTACGCTTAGCGATCAGCTGGCGTTGTCTTTGGAGAACGGCCGGCTCTACGAGGACTCGATCCTGGCTCGTGACCGCGTCGAGGCCGCCAATCGCGAACTGGTGAAAATGAACCGCGTCAAGAAAGACTTTGTCGCTAACCTATGCCACGAGCTGCGCACGCCCGTGAGCACGATCATCGGCTTTGGCGAAGCCTTGCGCGGTTTCGGTTTTCAAGATGACGCGCGCAACATGCTCGATCGGCTGATCAACAACGGCCAGGAGCTGTCGAGCTTGATGGACAACTTGATGGATTTCACGCGCATGGAGGGTGGTCATTCGTCAGCGCAAATGGAATTGGTCAAGGTTAAAGAAATCTTGGCGGGCTTGGAAATGATGACGCAGCGGCTGATTCGGGCGCGGCCGATCGAGTTCGGCATCCATGTGGAGGCTTCCCTCGAGACCATCGAGAGTGACGGTCAAAAGCTTCAGCAAATTCTGGTGCAACTGTTGACCAATGCGCTCAAATTCACCGAGAAAGGCAAGATCGATCTGTCGATCCGGGCGTGCCGCGAGCGCGCCGATGAATTCTTAGAGATTGCCGTGGCCGACACCGGTATCGGCATCAGGCAGGAAGACCAGCGGACAATTTTTGAAGACTTCCGCCAAGTCGACGGGTCTTCGACGCGGCATTATGGCGGCACCGGTGTGGGGCTGGCGCTTTGCCGCAAACTTGCCGCGGCACTGGGCGGCGAAATCAGCGTGACCAGCGAAGTGGGCGTCGGTAGCGTGTTTAGCTTACTCTTGCCGGTTAAGGCCGCGCTGGTGGCAGCCAAACCGATGGCGGCTTAGCTGGGTTTTTCGATGTTTCGAGGTTTATCGTGTGCTAGATTTGATTATCTCGACAAGGGGAGGTAAGGGGACTCATGCCAAATTTACGTCAATTGGTAATCGCTGCGGAAGATCCTGCGCGCTTGGCGGCGTTCTACTCGGATGTCTTTGAGCTCGAGAAAATTGACGAAGCTAACGGCGCGGTATTCCTGTCGGACGGCGTATTCAATTTGGCGATTACTACCGAGCCGGACGACCAAAAGCAGGGGATCCGAATGCTCTGTTTCGATACCACGCGGGTGGAATCCATGCGCAAAAAATTGGCGCCGTTGAAGATTCCCGAGTCTATAATCACGGAAGTTGATTCGAAGCTCGGTCTCGAACATGAACTGCGCGACCCGGATGAAAACCGCATCGGCGTTTGCAAGCGCGCCTTCGACGTGGCCTATCAACAACGCCCGGTGCTGATTCGCCATATCGCGTTGTACACTCCGCATCCCCAGCAGCTTGCCGATTTTTACTGCAAGGTTCTCGACATGAAGGAAGTCGAGCGGACGGACCGCTCCTCGATCTTTGTTTCCGACGGTTATTTCAACCTGGCGCTCTTGTATCAACGCAAGGAAGAACCAATCGGGCTCAATCACTTCGGCTTCCACGTCAAGAGCAACGAAGAGATGCAGGCGCGAGCGGAAAAGGCCGGGGTTCGCCGCGGCGCTGCCCGCCCCGACCGCATTCCCTTCGCCGAATATCGCGTCCACGATCCCGAGGGCAACGGCGTCGATATTTCGCAGAAGGGATGGAAAGCTTAAACTCAGTTCCAAAGGTTCCAATCGTTCAAGCCGTTCAAATCGTTTTCGGATTGGCTGCGCGATGCTCTAAATGGACGCCGAAGCATTCTTAGAAGAAATTTTAGCACCGGTACACGAGTTCTGTCGTTCTCTCGACACCAATCCCCCGGCATACAGCTATGTTCCGTTGCGCACCGACCAGGAGCGCATTCGGGTGATGCAAAGCCGGCTATTTAACGAGCTGCGCGCCGCCGATCTGTTTGGCGCGTGGCTCAAGACCACGCCCGAGTTCGACGTCAAGACCACCCTCGCGGATTCGGCCCATGAAGAGATGGAGCATGCGGCGCTGTTGAGCCAACGCATTCGCGATCTGGGCGCCGAACCTTTCGACTACAAGCCTTTGCCGGCGCAAATCGCCATGTTTAATGCCATGGAAGGCCTCAACGAGACCTGCGAGCGCATTGCAGGCTTCTCGCTGGCGGGCGAAACTGTTGCCAATTATTTGATTCAGATCTGTCTCAAATCGCCGGATGTGCCGGAGTGGATCAAACAACCCTATCGGCGCATTACCGAAGATGAGGCCGGCCACGGCAGCGTGCCGCAGCAATTTCTCAGACGCTACGCGATCACCGAGGAGCGCCAAGAGCGCGCGCGTCGCGCCGTGGCCATGCGCATGGTCTTGTTCCGCGAATACCTCGCCAGTCTGGATCGCTGGGCGATGGGCAAGGATCGCTGGTAGCTGGAAATTTCCTCTTACTAACTGGGCAAACAGATTTCCCGGGAGGCTCCGATGAAACTTTTATTCTTCGATGATTTTAAACTGGGCGTGCTCAAGGCGGACCAAGTCGTCGATGTCTCGGCGCTCGTGCGCGATATTCCGCACACCGGTCCGCACAATCTGATCAGCGGCTTGATCGAGCGCTTCGGTGATTACCGCGGCAAGCTGGAGAAGGCGGTTGCCGAAGGCAGCGGCGTGCCGCTCACGAGCGTGCGCATCCGGCCGCCGCTGCCCAAACCCGTCAATATCGACTGCATGGCGGTTAACTATATGGAAGATGGCACGCGCAAGGAGCCTGCGCCGATCAACGCTTTTCATAAATCGCCGAGCTGCGTCATCGGCGACGGCGACACCATGGTGCTGCCCGATGTGCCTGCGCCCATATTCGAAGGCGAAGCCGAACTGGCGGTGGTGATCGGCAAGCGCGCCACCAACGTGCCCGCGGCCAAGGCAATGGAATATGTTTTTGGATACGTCAATTTTATCGACGGCTCGGCGCGCGGATTGCCGCCGGCGGGAAATACTTTTTATCAGATGAAGTCGCGCGACACCTTCGGACCGATGGGCCCGTACCTGGTTACCGCGGACGAGGTTGCAGATCCGCATAACCTGCAAGTTCGTCTGTGGAACAATGGCGTGCTGATGCAGAACTATAACACCAGCGACATGGCGCATAAGATTCCTCGCTGCATCGAATGGATTACGTCGATCCATGCGCTCGAGCCGGGCGATGTTTTGGCTTGTGGCACTAATCATCGCGGCTTGAATCCATTTCACGACGGCGATCTGGTCGAGCTCGAAACCGAACCGCTCGGCCGGCTCCACGTGAAAATCCGCGACGATCTCAAACGCACGTGGGCGCGCGAAACCCGGCTGCAGCGGCAGGAAAAAGGGCTTGAGGGATTCACGCAGCAGCTGACCGGAAAGTACGCCAAGAATTAAAGGTCGTTCAAGCCGTTCAAATCGTTCAAGGCTCGCTCCGTTCAACCCCCACTCCTTTGTCCCCCGCGTCGGGGAGGGAAGAAGAGAGGGCATGGAACGGCTCGAAGTTTGGAACGATTGGAACCCAAGTGGCAGTCGCATTGAGGCGTTATGACAGCCGCAAGCCACTATTAGGTTCGGAGGGGAGATGAAGTTCGGAATATCGAGTTATCTCCGTTCGCGCCAGCGGCAAACGGTGCGGTTTGCGACGCGGATCGCCGGTTAACGCTTCGGCGGCGCAGCGCGCGCATAAATAAGGTGTGAGATCACCGGCGCGCTCGCGCCGATGTGAAAAGCGCGGGCAATATCCTCTGCCGCCTTGTCGGCGACGGTGACGCGCTCGTGTTGGCGTAGATGCTCGGCCCAGGATTCGACGACAAAAGTTTCCACGAAACGTGTCGGTACCGCGGAATCATTGTAAAGTCCCCAACGATAGGCGCCGTCGCGGAGGCGTTGACTGCGCACGCCGTGCATGGCCACGGTGAAATCTTGCGCGCGGTCCGCGTCCACGATGTACTCCACCGTGATCAAGACCGGACCGGCGTCAGGCGCCGGCTCGTGAGACAAGACAGGCTCGGGCCAATGCGGCGATGGCGAGAAATCGATTTCCTCTTCCAATCTCAACCGATATCGAAAAGACACAATCAGACTCATGGCTAGGGCCGCGGCGGCACACAGGAGCGTAGTCGTGAGACTGAGACGTTCCGCGACTAACCCCCAAAACGCGCTGCCGACCGCTACGCCGCCTTGAGCGACGATGCCGTAGACCGCTAACGCGCGTGCCCGGACCCAGGCGGGCACCGTCACTTGAGCCGCGACGTTGAAAGTCGACATGATCGCGATCCACGCCACGCCTCCGACGACCATGACCGCGCAGAGAAGCGCGAAGTGAGTCGCATACACGGGTCCAGCGGTCGCCGCAGCGAAGAGCAAGATCGAGCCTGCCAACAATGCGTCGGTCGACAACCGTTGCTCGATGCGCGGCAGAAAAACCCCACCGATGACCGCGCCGGCGCCTAGGCAACCCAAAATAATCCCATAGCCGGTTGCGTCCAATGCCAATTCATCGCGTGCGACCAGCGGCAAGAGCGCCCAAATCGCGCTGCCGCCAAAAATGAACGCGGCGGTGCGAATCAAGACGGCCTGTACCACGGACGAGTGACGCACGTAGCGCGCGCCCGCGCGCATGGCGCCGAAAACGTCTTCCGCGGGCATTTTGCTCTGGTGCGGCGTCTGTGGCCAGCGATACAGGACAATCATCACGCCTAGAAAGGACAAGGCGTTAAGGAAAAACACCGCACCGGAACCGAATGTAGCCACAACCATGCCGCCGAGCGCCGGGCCGACGGCGCGCGCCACGTTGTAACCGATACCATTGAGCGTTACCGCCGCGCGCAGCTCTGCGTCGCCGACCAGTTCGGGAATGATTGCTTGCCACGCGGGTGCGTTCATGGCGGCGCCAAGCCCGAGCGCAAAGGTGAGCGCGAGGAGAGCCCACGGTGTCATCGCGCCCACCATCGTCAAAAGCCCGAGCGCGCTCGCCGCAAGAAGCATCCAGGCCTGCGTTGCCAGCAGTAAACGCCGCCGGTCGATAAGATCGGCGATGGCGCCCGAGGGTAATCCCACGAGAAAAACCGGCAGGCTGGTGGCGGCTTGCACCAACGCCACCAAGGTCGGACTCGGTGCGAGCGAAGTCATCAGCCATGCAGCTCCAACGTTTTGCATCCAGGTGCCGATGTTGGACGCTACCGACGCCAACCACAGGGCGCGGAACAGAGACTGTTGCAGCGGACTCCAGGCGGATGGGTGCCGCGGGTGGGCTTTAGACATCGTTGTCAATCATGTTTGATCCGCGCGAGGCTTGTGAAAGTTTTGCGAACTTGACTCGCCAATGACCCAAGAGTTTCTTCATAAGATATGGTTGGCAGAGTAACATTTCTTCGCCGCCGCAAAAATAATCCGCGCCGCGCATTCGGTTGAGCCTTCAAATGGGCAGCGCAGCGTCGCGGCATTTTCACCTTGACGGGTCGACTGCACATCGACTAGCGTCCGGCTGTCGGCGAACAGGGCGCTGAAAAATTCCCTGCAGAATCTTTCTGCCGATCTCATGAAGGAGTCGGCATAGGAGCGGATAGGATGGCGATCCCGCCAACCGTTGCGGTGATTTTTATCCGGATTGCTTCCTGCTTTGCAGTGATGCTCATGCTCGCTGCCGCGGGTTGGTCATCGGCCGCGGAGTCGCCAGCATTGGAGCGCATGAACTTCGGTTATAGCGCCGCTGGTACCGTCGCCACGGCGCCGTTGTGGATTACCCAGGACAGCGGGATTTTCAAGAAGTACGGCTTCGACGTGAAGCCGATCTACATGGCCGGAGGATTGGCTCCGATCGCGATCCTAGCGGGCGAGGTTCCGTTTGCCATCATGTCGTCCGGCGTAATGATCCCCCCGGTTCTCAAGGGCGCCGACCTGGTGATGATCGCAAGTTTGAGCAACTACATTAACCAGTCATTGCTCGTGGCGCCGGAGATCGTCGACGGGAAACAGCTCAAAGGCAAACGCATCGCGATCCAACGCCTCGGTGACTTGACGCACATTGCCGCGCGCGAAGCGGTAAAGCACCTTGGCCTCGCCGAAGCCGACGTGCTCTACCAGCAAATCGGCGGGGTGCCGACGCGCTTCGCGGCGTTGCAGAGCGCGAATACGCAGGGCGCGGTCTTGTCGCCGCCTTACGTCGGCCGCGCGCGGCGTCTGGGTTACCGCGCGCTGGTCAATCTTTATGAGTTCAAAATCCCCTTCGCAGGTTCCAGTGTGGTGACAACACGCCAGCTTATCGCGAGCCGCCGGCCGATGGTGCTCAACCTGCTCAAAGCGCTCGCCGACGGAATTCATTTCTACAAGCGCGAGCGCGAAAGCTCCATGCGGATCATCGATCGTTACATTCCGGGCATCGCCAAAGACGAATTGGCCGAAGCCATGGATCACTACCAACGGGATTTGGAAGACCGGCCCTATCCGCGGCCGGAGAGCGTGAGGTCGGCCGTCGATATGTATGCGCAGCAAGCGCCGTCCGCGAAAGGGATGGAAGTCGAACGGTTCCTTGACGCGTCGCTCATTCGTGAGCTGGAGCGCAACGGCTTCTTTGCGAGCCGGCCGAGCGGGGGATAGCCAAACGGTAATCAACAATTCTGTTGCGGATCAATTGACAGGGTGGATGCATCTTGTTATCCGGCCTTTGGAGGATCGCCATGGCACAAAAAGAACTTGCATTGATTGTCGGCAGCGGGCCGGGGTTGAGCGCATCGCTGGCCAGACTCTTCAAGAAGGAAGGCATGGAAGTGGCATTGGCCGCGCGTGACGCGAAGAAGCTGGACGGTTTGGTTAAAGAGATCGACGGACGCGCTTATGCCTGCGATGCGAGCCGACCGCAGGATGTGGAAAATCTATTTGCTGCGGTCAGCAAAGACCTCGGCGAACCTAATCTGGTGGTTTACAATGCCAGCGGCCGCGTGCGCGGTCCGATTAGTGAACTTGATCCGGAGGCGGTGCGCAATACCATCATGGTGACATGTTACGGCGGATTCCTGGTCGGACAGGCGGCGGCGAAGCGCATGATCAAAACCGGCAATGGCACGATACTCTTCACCGGCGCGTCGGCCAGCGTGAAAGGGTACGCAAACTCAGCCGCGTTTGCCATGGGAAAATTAGGTTTGACCGGGCTGGTCCAAAGCATGGCGCGCGAGCTGCAACCGCAGAATATCCACGTGGCGCAAGTCGTGATCGATGGCGGCATTGTTGACCCGATCCGCCCCGATCGTCTCACCGCGCGCGGTCCTGACGGCGGACTTGATCCCGACGCCATCGCGCAGACCTATCTTCAACTGCACCGCCAGCATCGCAGCGCCTGGGCGTCGCACGTTGAGTTGCGGCCCTGGTCGGAAAAATTCTAGCGGTGAGATCCTTAAATTCCACGGCGGCACAGAGATGCGGAGTTCAAGGAGGTTAGAAATTGCGAATCCAATTTCGACCCATTCAGTCGTTTTTGTTTTTTCTTGCTCTTCTCGTTGCTGATTGCCCGACTCGCCGAGGCGGCCATGCCGCTCACCAAAGCGTTGGTGACTACCGGCTCCGCGAGTGAACGAGAAGGTGCGCTGTATGTCGCCCAAGATCAGGGATTTTTTCGCAGATATGGCGTTGACTTGACTCTGGTGCAAGCGCGCAACGGCCCTGTCGGCATGGCGGCGTTAAGCTCCGGCGAATCGCTGATGCATTGGGGCTCGGTGTCCGGCGCTAATCTCGGGGCGATTGCCGAGGGTGCCGACTTGGTTTTTGTCGCCGGCTTTATCAACCGCTTGACCGGCGTTTTTGCCGCCAACCCGAAGATCAAGAGCCCGGCGGACTTGAAAGGTAAGAGCCTCGGGGTCAACAGCTTGAGCGGCGGCACCTGGATTTTTACTATGCTGGCGCTCGACCATTGGGGTCTTTCACCGGAGCGGGATAAAATCCAGATGCGCGGCCTGGGTGATAGTTCGATCGTCTCGCAAGCGCTGTTAGCGGGCAATGTAGACGCGGCCTATTTGAGTTACTCCTTTGCCAAGGTCGTCGAGAACAGGGGTTTTCGCGTGCTCGCCGATTTGGAAAAACTGCCGATTGCTTATCAGGGTACGGGGATCATTACGCGAAAGAGCGCGATGGCATCGTCTTCGGCTGTTCTCGAAAACGTCGTTCGCGCTTTACTCGACGGAGTCGCGTTTATCCGCAATCCGGAAAACAAGTCGCAAGCGATTAAGAGCCTGGCCAAAGGTCTCCGCCTCAAGCGCGTCGAAGACGCCGAGGAAGGCTATCAATCCATGGTCGGCCTCTACGAGAAAAAAATCTACCCGAGCGTCGACGGCGTGCGCAATGTTATCCGCCTGCTTGGCGCCGGCAACGAAAAAATTCGCCGTCTCAAAGCCGAAGACCTGGTGGATGACAGTGTGGTGAGAAAATTGGAGCGAGAGGGGAGGTTCTGACTTATTTTACTTTGCTCCGTTAATATCCGTCTCGGGTGAGTTGTCGTCCCTTGGAAATCTCAGGATCAACTCCGCCCGGCCTCCAGGTTCGTTTCGGGAAAGTTCAGAGACTTGCCTGGATTCCGGCATCCCGGAACAGCAGAAAGGGAAAAAGTTGACTCCAGTCGACATCCTGGAATCCCTCGACTAGAGCCAAGGATGTTTAAGTGAACCAGCGCAAAAGGTGCTGCTTCGACTACTGTACTTCTTGCTTTAATCTTCTTTATGCGTAGTCTTCGGGTCGGGAGCTAAGTCATCATGCAAAAAGTCTCCGTCCTGTTGGGCGCAGCGATCATTGCGCTGCTCGCGCTATTTTTCGTTTCGAGCCGGTTCTCGGTCGACTTGCTGTGGTTCAGCTCATTGGGCTATCGCGACGTGGTTACCACTGCATGGCTGACTATGTTCGTTGTGTTTCTGTTGCGTTGGCACTCTCCGCGGGAATCCTGCTGCTTAACGGATTCCTCGCGTTAGGGACGGCTGCTGCCTCAACCAACCGGAAGCCGAGCTTTAGAGTGATCGGCCGCGGCGGCCAAGGCGCTGCCCGAAGTCATCGAACTTTCCCTCGACAAGCTGCCGTTGCGGCTGATCATCGTCGCGGTGGCTTTGTTAGTCGGCGTGTTCATCGCTAGTGCTCAAACCTCTAACTGGGACATCCTGCTCAAGTGGTTCTACGCGGCGCCGTTCGGGCGGTCCGAGCCGTTGTTCGGCAATGACCTGGGTTTTTATGTGTTTTCGCTTCCCGCCTATGAGCTGGTGAAAGATTGGGCGCTGCTGATCATTTTTTTGAGCGGCGCCATCACTGTTTGCATCTACTTTGTGCGCGGCGACATCGATTATCAACAGGCCGGCTTGCCGACGCTCGGCAGCGCGGCGACCCGCCATCTTTCCGTGCTGCTGGCGATCTATTTTCTCGTCAAAGCCGGCGGCTATCTTCTGCAGCGCTATGATTTGTTGACCAGCAATAACGGGATCGTCTTCGGCGCCGCCTATACAGACGTCCATCTGCGCTTGCCGCTGCTAGTCGCTTTAGCTGGCGCAGCGCTGATCGCTGCGGGGCTATGCGCCTATAATATTTGGCAGGCCAGTATTCGCTTGCCGATCGCGGCGGTCGCGATCGTCTTCGCCGTGTCGATTGTTCATACCCTGATACCCGGCTTGATTCAGAGTTATTGGGTCAAGCCGGACGAATTGAAGCTCGAGTCACGGTACATTGCCCGTAACATCGAATTCACCCGTTACGCTTTTGGTCTCGAGCAGATCACCGGCGCGCCGTTTCCCGCCAAAGGCAAACTTACGTCAGAGGTGATCGCCGCCAACCAGGCGACGCTCCAAAATATCCGCTGGTGGGATCCCGGCCCGTTATTGGATACCTACCGGCAGTTGCAGGAAATCCGCCTCTATTACGACTTTCACGATATCGACGTCGATCGTTACACCCTCGACGGCAGCTACCGCCAGGTGTTGCTCGCCGCCCGAGAGTTGAACCAGAGGAAACTGCCGGCTGATGCGCAAACCTGGATCAATCAGCGCTTCAAGTTTACCCACGGCAACGGTGTGGCGATGAACCCGGTGAATCGCTTCGATAAGGAAGGGTTGCCGGAGTTTTACCTCAAAGACATTCCACCCGTGGGCCTGCCGGAGTTGAAGATCGATCGCCCCGAGATCTACTTCGGCGAGGAGACCCCCAACTATGTGGTGGTTGGCGGCGGCACCAAAGAATTCGATTACGCCCAAGGGCAGGAAAATGTCTAC
This sequence comes from uncultured delta proteobacterium, assembly GCA_963811315.1. Classification (GTDB taxonomy): domain Bacteria; phylum Desulfobacterota; class Binatia; order UBA9968; family UBA9968; genus DP-20. Next base: position 25,193 of record CAWERH010000079.1, on the reverse strand, counting down.
AACACTTACGAGGGCCGCGACGGTGTGGCCTTGAGCAGCCTGTGGCGGCGCGCATTATTTGCCTGGTACTTCGGCGACTTCAAACTGCTGATCAGCGAGAACGTAACCGCGGAGAGCAAGATTCTCTTGCGCCGGCTGATTCAGGAACGCATCCAACGGATCGCGCCGTTTCTCAAGCTCGATCGCGATCCTTATCTGGTCGTGAACGACGGGCGCTTGGTCTGGCTGCAGGACGCCTATACCGTCAGCGACTCGCTGCCGTACTCGCAAACCACGCAAACCGGCATCAATTACATTCGTAACTCGGTGAAGATCGCCGTGGATGCTTACGACGGCAAGCCGATTTTCTATATTGCCGACCCGAAAGATCCGATCGTGCTCACGTACCAGCGCATCTTCCCGGCTCTCTTTCAGCCGATCGATTCGATGCCGGCCTCGTTACGCAAGCATATCCGTTACCCGGAAGATCTTTTTATCATTCAAGCGGGCATGTACGGCACCTACCACATGAAGGATCCGGAGGTGTTCTACAACAAAGAAGATCTTTGGACCTTTCCGAAGGAAAGCCACAAAGGGCAAACCACCACGATGCAGCCCTATTATACGATCATGAAATTACCCGGGGAGCCTCGTGAAGAGTTTATTCTGATGCTGCCCATGGTGCCCAACAATCGCGACAACATGATCGCCTGGCTGGCCGCGCGTTGCGACGGCGATAACTATGGCAAGGTTATTGAGTACACTTTTTCCAAGGAGAAACTTATTTACGGTCCGGCGCAGATCGAGGCGCGCATCGATCAGGACACCACCATCTCCCAGCAGCTCTCTCTCTGGAACCAGGCCGGGTCCCGCGTCATCCGTGGCAACCTCTTGGTGATTCCGATCGATGATACCTTGCTCTACGTCGAGCCGTTGTATCTCAGCGCGTCGAGCCGCCAGTTGCCTGAACTGAAGCGCCTGATTGGCTCCAATGGAGATCGTGTCGTCATGGCACAGGACTTCGACAGTTTGCTGGCCGCGCTGGTCACGCCGGAGGAACGCAAGGCCCCGCCGGTCGTCACGTCGACCAGCGCGCTCACACCCGGCGCCCGAGCAAGCCGAATCGCCTCCCGCCGGGGCCAACGCCGAAGCGCTCAACCACTATCGGCGCGCCTTTGAAGCGCTTAACAAAGGCGACTGGCGCACCTTTGGAGCCGAGATGGATGCGATGCAAAAGGCCTTGCAAGGACCGCGCGGCGAAGCCGGCCTCTTAGGATTGAGTTCGGAAAATTTGATCGATCACGATTGGCGGTCAGCCCTGGTGCACGGCTCCAAAGCAAACTACCTGACGACGCCCCGTGAATTGACCCGGCTGGCCCGAGGCAAATCGCTAGTAGGAATCTTCGATAACTTCCGGTTCGATGGGCGCATAGCTGCGATGGCCGAGCGGGCACTCGTAGATTTCCGTCGCGGTGTCATGGTCTCGTTGGACGACGCTGAGGGCGAGGCCGCATTCTTTACCATCGCTCAAAGCCGGGCACTGGCGTTTTTCGGTCTCGCCGAGCGGGACGTACTTGCGGTGGCCGAGCGGGCATTCAAACACTTCGGTTTCGGTGTCGAGATCTTGGTCGACCAAAGTCAGCTCGAGGCCGCAGTCTTTGCTATCGATCAGCGCAGAGCACTTTCGGTTTTGCATATCGCCCTCCGGAAAATGTTGAGCCCGTTAGCTTCTTTTCAGACTGGCGCTCGGTCAAAGTCAAGTCAATATGGATTGAGAATAAATTCGCTCAGGACGCTCGTGCAGGACTTGCGTGCCAATATCCTGTCGTTATCCTAGTCCGAGTGCGCCGCGCCGCCGCGGTGCGTATTTCCAAAGACTTGTACGGTTAGTCCTCTTTGAAGATCACCGTCGTCCACGAATCCTGGCGCGCTCATCCACTCGCATGGATTCATCGCGCCGAAGCGCGCTCGGTCGCTGCTGAATTGCGCAGTGCCGGACATGAGGTCCGGCTAGCGCGATTCCGCGAAAGCGCTATCTCGGACTTGTCCGATGGGCCGCTTCTCTTGCGCGTCTCCGATCCTGTGATGCTGGTCGCCGCACAGGTACTGACACGCTCGGGGAAGTCTTATCTCGGCCCGAGCGTCGCCGTCATGGAACGCAGTTACGACAAATATGAGGCATATCGTATTGCCTCGGCGGCGGGCGTGGATTGTCCCGCGACCGTACTTGCCAGCGCCGCCGGCGCCTTGTCGTTTCCGGTGGTGCTCAAGCCCCGGCGCGGGTCCGATTCGCTCGGTGTGAGAATATTAAAGCACGGTCCGATTCCCAGGCGCGCTCGCACCGAACGGTACATCTTGCAGGAGTTCGTGCGCGGCGCTGAGTTGACTGTCGCCGTGTGCCGGGAACATGTCGGGATGCCGTTATGCATATGCCTTCCCGAAGGAACGCTCTATTCTTTTTTCCGCAAATATTTGCTCCGTCCGCCCCGCGTCCCGCTGGCCGACGCCGGCCTCGCGGAGCGGGTACAGCGCACGGCGCGTCAGATCGCCGCGATTTTCGGCGTCAACTGGGCCGCGCGCATCGACTTGATCCATGAAACGGCAACCGATCGATTACGCTTTCTCGAATGTGACGTCGCGCCGCTGGTCGGAGCGCGCTCTGCGTTTGCCGCCAGCTTTGAAGCGGCGGGGATCAAACGCGACCAGCAGTTGCGCAGGTTGCTGACTGTAAACCGCTGATAGCACCGAACTGGAATCTTAGCGCGGCCTCTTCTGCCGCCCGGGCGCCTCCAAGAACGAGTTCAGGGCCAACGGATATAGTGCGCCAATCCAGACAATGCCATTACGATTCTATGGGAGAAAAATGTAGATAGTGCTAAGACATGGTCTATCTTAGGCCGTGCAAGTGGACCCGACCGCCATCTGCTTGATGAGGACACGCGATCGATCGCGAGGGGCTGAAAAATTAAAAAACGTAGAAACGGAGGAAACGATGAAAAACTTATTCAAATTTGTCGTAGCGCTGATCCTCGCTATGGCTTCCCAGGCTTTGGCGTGGTCGGCGGAACTTTCCAACGAGAACCAAACGAAGCTGATCAAAAACATCGATTCCTATTCCGCACGAATGTCGGAGGTCGCGCTCAAGATCTGGTCCACTCCCGAGCTCGGCTATCAAGAGAACAAGACCTCCGCGCTGCTCCAAGACGAGCTCAAGCAGGCGGGGTTCAAGGTCGAGGCGGGCGTCGCCGGCATCCCCACCGCGTTCGTTGCGCGCGCCGGGACAAACGACGGTCCGGTGATCGCGATTCTCGCGGAGATCGACGCGTTGCCGGGCATGGCGCAAGCCGCAACGCCGGAACGTAAACCGATTGCCGATCAGATCGCGGGTCACGCCTGCGGCCACCATTTATTCGGCTCGGGCTCAGTGGCCGCGGCGATCGCTATTAAGAACTGGCTCGCCGAGAGCGGCACCAAGGGACAGATCCGCGTTTATGGCACGCCGGCGGAGGAAGGCGGCGGAGGCAAAGTCTACATGGCACGCGCGGGTCTTTTCAAAGACGTCGACGTGACGCTTTACTGGCATCCGGGAGACGCGAACAATGCCTCCCAGGATCGTAACCTGGCGAACACCAGCGCAAAGTTCCGTTTTCATGGCGTCGCCTCGCATGCCGCGGTGGCGCCCGATCGCGGCCGTTCCGCGCTCGATGCGGTCGAAGCGATGAACTTCATGGTTAACTCCATGCGCGAGCATGTGCCTCAAGACGCGCGCATTCACTATGTGATCACCAATGGCGGCGCGGCGCCGAATATCGTGCCTGAATTCGCCGAGTCCTACTACTACGTGCGCCATCCCGATCCGCGTGTCGTCGCCGAGGTTTTCGAGCGCGTCAAGAAGGCGGCCGAGGGCGCGGCGCTCGGCACCGGGACGACGGTCGATTATGAGCTGATCAACGGCGTCTACAGCATCCTGCCCAACGACGTGCTGGGCCGGGTCATGGATTCCAGCCTTCGTCGGATCGGCGCGCCTACCTGGACGGCTGAAGAGATCGCGTTCGCCGAGAAGCTGCAGAAGACCCTTCCCGGAAAAAATCTGCCGCCGCTGTCGAGCGCCAAAGAAATCCGTAAATACCAATTCAATGCCCAAAAATATTCGTCCACCGATTCCGGCGACGTGAGCTGGGTCACGCCCTTGGCGACGCTCAATACCGCTACCTGGGTTCCCGGAACATCAGCGCACACTTGGCAGGCGACAGCCGCGGGCGGCATGACCATCGGACTGAAGGGAATGGTGGTCGCAGCCAAGACCCTCGCGCTCGCGGTGGCGCAGCTCTACACCAGCCCCGATCTGATTGCGGCTGCCAAGGCCGAGTTCGACAAAAGCCGCGGTCCGGGTTTCGTCTACAAGCCGCTTATCGGCGACCGGCCGCCGCCGCTGGATTATCGCAACGCATCAAGCGGCGCTGATCCGGGATGAGCGAAGCAGAAATACCTGGCGTCATTTAGCGGGACGATAACGACGTAACCCGACGGGGAGATATTCGATGAGCAGCTGCAAGCCATCGCTAATTGGATTTGTCGCCGTGTTCCTGGTCGCGAGCATCGCCCTTCCGGGTTTTGCGCAAGAGACCCGCCACATCCGCTTTGCGGTGACGAATCCGCCCCACTTTCTGCCCATATGGCTGGCCAAAGACACCGGAATCTTTTCCAAGCACGGTTTGGACGTCGAGGTTATCTTCATGCGCGGCGGCGCGCTGATCACGATGGGCATTCTCAGCGGAGAGTTGCAATTATCCGGGGTCGGGGCAGAGTCCGTAGTTGCGGCGAAACTCGAAGGCGGTGACGCGGTCCTGTTAGCGTGTCCATTGGATACCGACCTGGTCTATTTGATCGGCCGCCCGGACATCAAGACTCCCAGTCAACTGAAAGGCAAGTCGACGGCGGTTACTCGTCTGGGTTCGAGCATTCATTTCTATCTGCGCGCGGCGTTGAAATATCTCGGCATGGACGCCGATAAGGACATGACGATTCTTCAACTCGGCGGCGGCCCTGAAATCGCCGCGGCCTTGGAGAGCGGCAGGATCGCCGCCGGCATTCTCACGATCCGTTATGCCATACCGTTCTTGCAGCGCGGTTGGCCGGTGCTGATCGATCTCTCTAAAACCGATCTCAAATATCCGCCATCCTGCGTCGGCAGCAGCCGCAGCTTCGTGCGCAAGAATCCCAACACCGTGGAGCGGTTCCTGAAAGCCTATACGGAAGCGATTGCTGTGATCAAAACCGATCTTAACTCTGGCGAAACGGATTTACGCGAAGGAGTATCGCGAATCCGACGCCGCGGTAATCGATAAAGTCGTCACCGTCTATGCCGGACTTTTCAAATCAATCCCAACCGTTCCCAGCAGCGGGTTGGAGACCGTGATCCGAGAACAAGCGGCGCGCAAAGCGCTGCCCAGCGACGCGTTTCGCCAGCCGGATTTTTACAAAGACGACGCGCCGCTGCAGAAGATCGTCAAGGAAGGCTGGATCGAACAACTCCGCAAATGATCGCGCAGCAAAAACAAGGAGAAAAAGCCATGCAGATCGAGCTCAATTATCCCGAACCGGTTCCGGTCAAGCTGGAGCCCGCAAAGACGATGTTATTGATCGTTGACATGGAGAACGAAGATCTCCATCCGACGGGAAAGCGCTACATGGGCGAAACCGCCGCGCAGATCATTCCCACTGTCGCCGCGCTGCGGCGGCGCGTTAAACAAGCCGGCGGTTTGGTGGTGCACACGCAGTCCGTGCGCAAGCCGGATGCGTTGGAGTTTACGCTTTTCAAAAACGTCGTGCGCAAAGTGGAAGGAACCTGGGGCGCGGAATTCATCGACGACCTCAAACCGGAGCCGGACGAACCGGTGGTCGTCAAGCACACGCACGACTGCTTTTATCGAACCGACATGGAAGCGCTCCTGGAGCGGCTACGATTGCGGCCGGGCGAAGGCCGGATCATCGTCACCGGCATCGCGACCCGCGGCTGCGTCCAATGCGCCGTGATGGGATTCAGCATTCGCGATTTTTACGTGTACGTACCCCTCGACTGCACGACTCAAAGAGATGAGAAGGAAAAAATGCAGGCGTTTTCTCTTTTTGGCAGCTTTGGATATCGCTACAACGTCACGGTGACGCGTTCCGATTTGATTCAATTCTAGCGAAGGTCCTCAGGTAATCATGTTGGTGGCATGTAGTTCGGGCGAAGCATGATAATTGGCGCGGAACCGGAAGTCTGTCATGCTCGCCCGCCTGCCGGGAAAAACATTGGGCGTTCGAAAGACGGCACTAAAAGTAACGTTCGCTTTTTGACCTCTTTTGATTCTCTCAGGTTGGACTAGTTGCGAAGGATTGCTCTGATACGGTCGACAACCTCTTTAGGCTCATCCACGGAACTGCTCATGGTGTTTTGAGTTTCCTCGCCTGTGGAAGCATCGATATCTAATCGCGCCTTAGCCGTTTCCGCTATCACCTCAGGGTCTTTCAAGGTTTTGGCAAAACCTTCGCGGAGGATCTTGACCTTTTCAGGCGATACACCTGGACCAACGGCCAAAGGGTTGCCGAGTTCCCCGCCTGCTGCAAGTACTCTGGCCACTCGACGGTTTAGATCGGGAGTTTTATACCGCTCCATGAGCTCATAGATCGTCGGCGTATCCGGCAATTTTGGATCTCTTTTATTTGGCGTTTGCGCCAGATCTAAAACGAAGCTTTTTTTACGCCAGCTGATATAAGGCTCCCGCGCGAAATACGCGGTCAATGTTGTTCCCTTGCAATGGAGCTCTCCTCGCTCGACAGCTAGATCGCTCTCTTTGCCGCCCTGGTAACCAAGGATGATGCTGAACTTGGCCCCGGTCACTTCTTCGACAATCTTCGGCAGGAGGTAACCGCTACTACCCATACCTGAGGCGCCGCATTTGGGTGGCTCCTGAGCCTTTAGGATATGATCCAGTGATTTGTAAGGACTGTCAGCCCTTGCAAAGAGCACCGGCTGATCTTTCATCTGGGCGCCGATCCAATGAAATTTACGAAGGTCGAATTTAGCTTCGGGACTTCCCATCAGTTGTTCCATGTAGATGTTGCTATTCGGAATTAGCAGAGTATGGCCATCCTGATTCGCCACGTTGTAAACGTAATTGGTGGCGACCAGGGAGCTGGCTCCAGGCATGAGTTGCACGATAAAGTTTGGGTTCCCAGGGATGTACTTGCCCATATGACGCGAGAGTATGCGCGCCCAAATATCGTAGGTTCCTCCACTACCGGCGCCGACGACGATCCTTATGGTTTTTCCTTCATACGGCCTAACTTGTGCCCAAGCAGTTGAAAACAGCGTCGTCAGACAGTAAACACCGGCCCATGTCAGCGTCGTAACGGACCTCATAAATTTTCTCCTTGGGCTGCCGGTACTGCAGCTTAGCCGAAAACTGTGGTTCGAGATTAAGCGTGCGAATTGTGCTAGTTCGCAAAACCGTACAGTTTTGCCGCGTTCTCGCAGACGATTTTTCTCCGAATACGCTCGTTCAATGTCCCTAGGTTTTCGGCGATAACGGTCTTGGAATCCGGCCACACACCGTCAGGATGGGGATAGTCCGAGCCCCAGATGATATTATCCTCGCCAACGAGATGCACGACATCCGGCACGCTGGCTTCGGTTTGATACGTGGAATAGCCTTGGCGATGCCAAAGCTCGCGAGGACTGCAGCTGAGGTTTAAAACTCGATGGAGTCGGTCTTTGTAATCGTGGTCCATCCGATCAAGCAGGTAAGGAATCCAGCTTACGCCGCACTCGCCTAAGACAAACTTAAATTCCGGGAACCGATCACAGGCGCCGGAAAAGATGATGCTTGGCAAAAACTCGATGCCGGAAATTTGCGCCAATGCTCTGCGCACCCCCTTGAAACAGGCGTCATAAGTCTGCTGTTCAGCCGGGTCGGGCGCGCGCGGACTCCAGCCAAGGGCATGAAAAGAAATCGGCATAGCGCATTCAGCGGCGGTCGCCCACAAGACATCCCAATCGCGATGATAGAGTGGCTTCACGGCCGTGGGAACGGCAAAATCCGCGCCGCGCAATCCAAGTTGCGCCGACCGCCGCAACTCCTTGGCAGCAAGCTGAGGATCATGATTTGGAATGCAGGCAAGACCGACGAATCTCGTCGGGTCGTTTTTACAAAAATTCGCGACCCAATCATTGTATGTTTGAAAGATGAACGTGACCAGCGCTTGGTCTCCCAGAAGCTGGCCTACACCCAAAATGCCATAGAGAACTTCAGCATCTACACCGTCCAGCTCCTGATCTTTGATCCGCAGGTTGGCGGTCGTCGGACGCAACATGCCGCTAGCCGCATCATCAAAGATTCCTGTGCCAAACATTCTGTCTATATGCTGCGCAACGCCCAGCGCAGGCTTGTCTCGCCCGGAAAAGCCTAGCCCAGCCACCGCAGCGAGAGTCACACCGTCGGATTGCCATACACGCCGGCCGTCAATCTCCACCACTTTGGGTGCTTTCGCTTGGAATTTTGAGGGGGCGTTTGCCGCAAATAGATCGTGTGGCAGCCAGCCAAGATCAATATGCGAATCACCGGAGATGACTTGGTACTTCATCGATGTTCCTCCGCTCAATGGCAGCGCTGCAGTCCTGGCGGGGTTTGCTCGTTTCTACTCCGGCTCTGGTCGCCTGGTCATTTGATCCTTACGTTGCTTTTGCGAGCCGCTAATTTGAAACCGCGGCCAACCTGTAGAAGCGTGCGGCGTTCCCATGCAAGATAGCTTCTTTGGCCTCTTCGCCGATCTCCCCGTTCTCCCGGAGTTCGCGAATCTCTTTCTGCACGGTTTGGGCGTTTACCTCGTGAGGGAAGTCCGAGGAGAATATAAAAGCTTCTGGGCCGGCTGCCTTGATGGCATAGGGTAGATCTATTTCGCCACCTTCAATGCCCACCACCAGGCGACCGGCTTGAATCAGGCTTCTGATGTAATCCCTGACTGTCTGACCCTCTTGCAAGTGCAGTAGTTCGCCGCGCGGATTTACCGGAACTGAGCTCTCATAGGAGCGCGACAAACGCTCCAAGGCCATGAGGAACCAAAGGGGACCACCCTCGAGGTAGGCCACCCTCAGGCCGGGGAAGCGATCGAAGAGGTTGTTGAACAGCATCTCCGCCAAAGCAATCGCCAGCGACACCGGATGCCCTATGGCGTTGGCGCCGGTGGAAACGTTCATCGTATCCATACCCAGGTCCCAATGCCCGCCGCCGTGGACGACCACCGGACACCCCAGCCGAGCCGCTTCCGCGTACAGCGGCCAGTAGGACTTGGCGCCAAGGTTTAAATGCACCCCCGTCGCCGGGAACAGGACGCCGCACATACCCAACTCCGTATAGGCATGCGTCAACTCCTCCAACGCCGCTTCGGGATCGTGCATCGGTAGAATACCAATACCTTTGAAACGGGAATCCCGGCGCAGGTAATTCTCCGCGAGCCAGTCGTTGTAAGCTCGAGCGGCTCCGACAGCGTAGTCGCGGTCGACAATGCGTCCGATGCGCTGGCCGGCGGTAGGGAAGAGCACCGCGTAGTCGAACCCTACCTGATCCATAAACTCAACCCAGCCTTCAGGTCCGGGGTTTTGAAATCGGCCGTCGGGACCCATGCCAAAGGAGCCCGGAGGTCTTCGGGTCAGTGAGAACTGGATATGGCTTTGGGTAGGAAACACACCAGTCCTCAGGCGGCCGCCTGCCGCGCTGAAGGGAAAGTGACGGGCGATGCCTTCAGCGTCCTCAAAAATGTGGCCGTCACCATCAATGATTTTCAGCTCCGGTTTCAAGGGTTCCTCCTCAGTTAACAACGCTTTATCATGCCTTGCAGACCCTTCGTGGAGGCTTACAGGAATCTTCTGGATTGAAATCCCGCGTTAAACAAACCTGGTTCGAGGATAATCATCGCTTCAAGACGGCGTTAAGGACATCAGGATTCTGCAGTAACATCCGTTACTAGAAAATGTCAACTTGACTTTCCTTATACGCGCACAAACGGGTAGTTCGTGTCGTACCAACGTTTGTATACGACCTTGGCGGCGCGAAGCAGAGTTTAGCAATTAGTTCTCAACCGCAAAGCAAACATGTACGACTAAGCGCAACGTTTCCGAAATCGCCTTCAGCGTGATTCGTTAGCTCAGATACCATTGTCGTTATTGACGTAACCCCCGCTGGCCGTGTTATCTAATCGAGCGACCCAACCAGATTCGAAAAAACCCATGAAGAAAGTTACGGCGATTATAGCAACGCTTTGATGAGAATGCCGAAGGAGGAGTAAATGAGAGAACTACTTAGAAAACTCGATGCCGAATACGGGTTTCGATTATCCGAAGCTGAAATGGACAAGATTGAGAAAGAAATCAAAGAATCGGAGCGGCTTTTCCAGCAGATCAACGACGTCGATGTCTCGGGTAAAACTCCTTTTATGCGGCTCGATGTGAAGGGAGTCAAGTCATGAAGGAAACCGACGTCGAGAATCTGACCATCGCGGAGATCTCACCCCGGATAAGGAGCGGGGATATATCACCCGTGGAGCTGACAAATTTGTTTCTCGATCGGATCGCTCGACTCAATCCAGTGATCAATGCTTTTACGACTGTTTTAGCTGACTCGGCTAGAGCTGAAGCCAAAAGCGCGGAGAAGGAAATCCAGAGCGGCAATTACCGTAGTCCTTTGCACGGCATACCAATTTCGATCAAGGACAATTTGGCAACCGTCGGGCGTGTGCACGACGGGCGGCTCTAAGATTCTCGCAAATTGGAAGCCGGACTTCGATGCCACGGTGGTGGCTAAATTAAAAGCTGCCGGAGCGATCAACTTAGGCAAAACCAATATGCATGAATGGGCCCTCGGCGGCACCACTATCAATCCTTTTTTTGGGACGACGCGAAATCCTTGGGATATAAATAGAATTCCCGGCGGCTCCAGTGGCGGCTCCGCCGCGGCGGTGGCTGCGAGTATGTGCCTCGCATCGATCGGCACCGATAGCGCCGGTTCCGTACGCAACCCCGCGGCCATGTGCGGCATCGTCGGGCTGAAGCCCACCTATGGCAGAGTCAGTTGCTTCGGAGGAGTCGCTGGGACTGGAGCCTACTCGACAAATCATTTCGGCGTTTTAAGTAAGACGGTGAAGGATTGCGCTCTAGTGCTGCAGGAGATCGCCGGCCATGACGCAAAAGACCCGTTAAGCGCCGAGGCGCCGATTGACACCTATTCGAAGAACCTCGGGAGAAGGGTCGACGGTCTAAAAGTCGGCCTGATTGGAGACTATTACGAAAAGCTGATGGCGGGAAATGTTAGGCGCAACTTCGCAGCCGCTATGGAACTACTGCAATCCCTCGCTATGACGACGGAAAAGGTATCGATTCCGCATATGGACGTCATACCTGCGGTCCATACGGTTGTAAGCCGCGCTGAGCTCGTTTCCGATCATGATCACTATTTGAGAACGAGGGCGCGCGACTACAGCCCGGAATTACTTTACCGGCATATTCACGCTCTCATGTTTCCCGCTGGAAGCTACGTCACCGCCCAGAGGGTAAGGCGTGTCATAGCCGAGGAATTCGATGAGGCCTTCAAGCGAGTAGATGTGATCGTTACCCCGGTGTCGATTCCGGCGCCGACCATCGAGGAATGCAGCGGCGGCACGACGGAGATCGATGGTGAAACGATCGCACTGAGGGATGCCCGAGGAAGTTTCTGGGGCTTGGGAACGGTTCCATTCAATGTGACCGGGCATCCTGCGATTAGCGTTTGTTGCGGCTTTTCCAACTCGGGACAACCGATAGGGCTGCAGATTGTCGGCCGGCCATTTGAGGAAAGCACGGTTTTGCAAGTGGCGGATGCCTACGAGACCGCTGCCCAATGGCACAAGAGAAAACCGCGGCTTGACGCTATCGGACGCAACGAAAAAATCGCCGGCTGAGAAAGATGCGATTCTAGTCGAGGTTATTTTTATCGTTCAAAACCCATTCACACGAGGGAGGCTCCATGCGGCATGAGATCAAACACGGCTTAGCAGTTTCTTTATGGCTTGCTATTATCGCGCTAGTTTTTAACCCATCGGTCCACGCGCTTGAGAAAATTACCCACGTGGATTGCGGACTGGTGCCGTCATTCTCGGTGGTCTGGGTCGGAGTGGATGCGGGAATTTTCAAGAAAAATGGCCTGGACATCAATATTTTTACGGCGCAATCCACTGTTCCTTGCATTCAATCCATGCTCGCGGGGGAAGCCCAGGTCGGCAACCCGGAAACCGTCGCCGGTTTGATCGCGAATCAGAATGGCGCCAATTTCGTCAATATCATGAATTATCAGAAAACGATTCTCTTCGAGCTATTCGTTCGCAGCGACATCAAGACTCCCCAAGATCTAAAAGGCAAAAAGATGGGGATCAACAGGTTCGGCGCGACCGCCGAAGCAATGTCGCGAATCATGTTGAAAAAATTGGGCTTGGACCCGTACAAGGACATGAGTTTCATCCAGGTCGGCGGTGGACCGGATAGGGCATTGGCGTTGATGAACAACGTCGTCCAAGCGTCACTTTTCTCGCCTCCGGAGCCGGTTAAGCTAGCTAAAGAGCCTTCGCTCAGACTCCTGGCGAAATTGTCGGATCAGGGTATCGTTTACCCTTATTTGAACTTGGTCACGACGCGCAATTATTTAAAAGATCGGCCCGACATTATCCGGAGCTTCGTTAAGGGGTATTTGGAATCGTTGAAATATTATGCGACCTCGAAGCAGGAATCGATGGAGATCATTGCCAAACGGCTGCGACTCCAAGACAAGGAGTTGGTTGAATATGTCCACAAAACCACGGTGGAGAACAGTTACATGAAGCCCTACGTTCCCAAGGACGCGGAAATCGTATATGACTTTGCTCAGCTGGAAATCAAAAAACCGATTACGGTGAAATGGGATGATACCTATGACAACAGTTTTGTTAAAGAACTGGATGCTTCGGGTTTCATCGATAAGCTATTCCAAGGAGTGACGAACGTCATTCGGGAACCCACCCCGTATAGATAAAATACCTTTTGCCCAAAGACACACCCTGGCCTTCAATAGAAACCGTCGCCCATGAATTACGAAATTTCTTTGGCCCAGCTCATTGAAATTCTCCGCGGCGAATCTTCGCTTATCGGGCCGGCGAAAATGCAAGATATCCTTGACCGACTGGTCATCCCAACGGAAGAGATTCAAGGTCATATTGCTTTCTCAGATAAAAAATATGCGCGAAATCTGGTCTGCAAAACCGACCGGTTCGAAATTATGGTGATGTGCTGGAATGCTGGTCAGCGCTCCTCGATCCACGACCACGCGGGGTCACTGGGAGGATTGAAGATCCTCCACGGCGAGCTCACGGAATCGCTCTTTGAAAAAGCACCCAATGGCATGATCAAATCACTGGCATCCGTCGACTACAGAGTTGGCGATACCCGGGTCGAAGAGACATCGCTAATCCACCAAATATCGAACCTCCAAGCAGGAAACGGTCAAGCGATCTCCGCGCATATTTATATGCCCCCTCTGGTGCGAATGAATGTTTATTCCCTGGAAGATCCCTCTGTGAAGAACGTTTTACCGCAATACTTTAGTTACGGTTCGGGAATATAGTTGACCGGCCCACATGGAAGCGAGCCGCCGAAGCTATTCTTCTTCCAACTCCGCATAGTGGCGAAAAATACCCAACTCGTTGAATGGCAGTCGCCGAGGCGACGATAGATAAGCGGTAATGCGCGGGCGTGCCATCACGCGATCGTGCACGTCGATCAGCCGCGGGCATTGCGGTTCCAGTTTCACCATCGTGTGCGGGAAGGCGTAGCGCAATCCTTCGATCATCTGGAACAGCGACAGATCGACGTAACACAGTTTCTTACCGAAGATAAAAACGTCGGCCCTCTTGTTGCGCTTCAAAATCCGTTCGAAATAATCGAGAAACTTAGGTATTCGGATAGTTCTGAAATGCCCGGCGCGCTTTTTCGCCTCGGTGGTTTGTTCCTCGTAGTAGAGAACGTTGGCGATCGGATGATGTGTCTGGCCGGTTTCATAGAGCCAGTCGGCGATCGTCAATTGCAGTTGATTCGCCCAAAGGCGGGCGCCTTCGCTTTTCGGCGCGAGGCCGAGACGAGGACCAAGAAATTGAAGAATGTTGGCGGTTTGTGAAATCAGCAGCTTGCCGGCTTTCAAAAACGGCGGAGCGTACGGCGGATGGTCCAACGACGGGTCTTCCATGAATTTCATGATGCCGGGACGGCCGAAGTCGGGATCACGGGCCACGTCGACGTAATCGGCGCCGGCGTCTTCGAGGGGCAGGCGGATAAATTCGCCGCGGCCTTGGATCGATGGTTGATAGTAGAGTTCGTAACGCATGGTTGTCCTCCTGAATTAGCAGTCGGTCGCCGGCAGATTTGCACAATCGGTCGCGTTGCTCAACAAAATATTCTAACTATTTACCGGAGCTGTGCGTGAGAGCCCGAGTTCAGAATGGCTAGAATTCACGCCGCTTAGTTTATTGTGGAAAAGGAGGGATATCCTATGAGCTGGCAATCTGCTGAAGAACCGGAAGTTGTAGCTCCGCCGGCCTGCAAGGCCTTGCAACATGTCATCGTGCCGCGGCCGCGCGACCTTGGCGGATTCGAGGTGCGCCGGGTGCTGCCGGCGCCGGAGCGGCACAATGTCGGACCGTTTGTTTTTTTCGATCAGATGGGGCCGGCTGAGCTGGCTCCCGGGGCCGGTATCGATGTGCGGCCGCATCCGCATATCGGCTTGGCGACGGTCACGTACTTGTTCGCGGGCACGATTATTCATCGCGATAGTCTCGGCACCGTGCAAGCCATCGAGCCTGGCGAGGTCAACTGGATGACCGCGGGGCGCGGCATCGCCCACTCCGAGCGCTCCGACGCCGAGCTGAGAAAACAGCGAGAGAAACTCTACGGCATTCAAATCTGGGTGGCGTTACCAAAACAGCATGAAGAAACCGCGCCTGATTTTACGCATTACGAAGCGGGGGAATTGCCCGTGATCGAAGGCGAGGGGAAAACCGTTCGAGTGATTGCCGGTTCGATTGTTCGGCAAGCAGTCGCCGGTCAAAACATTTTCGTCGCTGTTTTATGCCGACGTGTCCTTGAGGCCAGGAGCCGTGGTGTCGCTGGAAAATCAGCACGAGGAGCGGGCGATTTATTTGCTCGAAGGAAACGTCGAGATCGCCGGTCAGCCATTCGAGCCAGGGCGGTTGCTCGTGTTCGCTCCCGGCGATGTGATTTCCGTCAAAGCAAGTTCCGCGGCCAGGCTGCTCTTGTTCGGCGGCGAACCGCTCGACGGGCCGCGCCACTTGTGGTGGAACTTTGTCTCCAGCTCGCGCGAGCGGATCGAGCAAGCCAAAGGCGATTGGAAAGCGGGACGCTTCGCACCCGTGCCGGGCGATACGTGAGTTCATTCCGCTGCCCGAAGGATCGTGAAGCGGCTATGGCTACGCTAGACGCCCCGATAATGGTTCAGTTCGGTAAAGATCTCTCACTTCGTTCGAGATGACAGATGCTTATCAGTCTCCAGTTTGTTCTGACGGCAACAACTAAAATTGACTAGCTTCGCGGTCAAAGGAGAACATTAATGGCTACCAAGAAAGAATACACCTGTGTATTGGTCGAGACAGATAACGAGGGCATCACCTGGATCACGTTCAACCGCCCGGAAAAGCGCAACGCGATGAGCCCGACGCTGCATATCGAGATGGAGGAGATCCTATACGGCTTGGAGACCGACGAGACCACCAAGGTCATCGTGCTCACCGGCGCGGGCAATAGTTGGAGCGCGGGGATGGATCTCAAGCAATATTTCCGTGAGACGGACAAAGATCCCGTGGCGCGCTTCCGCGCGGCGACGGCGCACCGGCGCTGGGCCACCGAGTTGCTCACCTGGTCGCGCAAGCCGACGATCGCGATGGTCAACGGGTATTGTTATGGCGGCGCCTTCGTCTCGCTGGCGGCTTGCGACATCGTGATCGCGGCGGACGACGCGACCTTCGGTTTGTCGGAAGTGAACTGGGGCATCATTCCCGGCGGCAACGTGAGCAAAGTCTTTGGCGACATGGTGTCGTTTCGTAATGCTTTGTTCTACGCCATGACCGGCCGGACGATCGATGGTCGCAAGGCGGTGGAGCTAGGTATTGCGACCTTGTCGGTGCCGCCGGAGAAATTGCGCGAAGAGACAGTGACCGTGGCGCGCGAGCTTATGGCCAAGAGTCCGGTGGTGCTCGCTTACACCAAACAAGCAATCCGCGCGGTGCGCGGCATGGACATGGACCAGGCGTACGAATATCTGGGCGCCAAAAGCATGGCCTTGCGCGCCGCCGATCCGGAACAGACGCGGGCGCGCGGCATGCGCGAATTCCTCGACGAGAAGAAATTCCGTCCCGGATTGGAGCCGGTAAAGCGGCCGTCGGAAGAGAAATAAATTTTGGCTTTGCTGGTGTGCAAAACGTGAGGCGACTTTGATCGGGAGGCATCGATGGCAGCAGTGATTGGCCTGGGGCATGTCGGGATCTACGTGCGCGATTTGGAGAAAATGGTGGGATTTTATCGCGATGTTCTCGGCATGCGGGTGACCAAGCAAAATTGGCGCGCGGGAATTGTCTTCTTGAGCGCGGACCCCGCTGAGGCCGATCATGAAATCGCGCTGTTTCGCGGCCGCCCCGACGGTGAATCACCGCATCTGATCAATCAAATCTCGCTGCGTGTGGCGACCTTGGACGATCTCCGAGTCTTTCACCGGCGCTTGATTGGCGCAGGGTTGAAAATCGACGCGTTGGTGAATCACGTCAGCGCGCTCGGTTGTTACTATTTCGATCCGGAAGGCAACCGCTCGGAAGTCTATTGGGTCACGGGGCGGTCGTGCTGGGTGCCGATCGCGCATCTGATCGATATTCATCAGCCGGACGAGGCCGTATTGGCCGAAGTCGATAAGCTCTGGCAGCGGCTGCGTCATGTCGCGATGGGCGAGCGCATGGCCAACGAACCGGCGACGCTTCAGTTGGAAGACTAGTTCGATAGCGACTTCATTCCGCTTGCAAAATAAATCATCAAGCCGGGTCAAGTTTCTTTGGCGCGGCGGGTTTTGGCGCGAGGCCAGATTAATCAAGGAGAACGAATGGATCTACAGCTGCACGACAAAAAAGCCGTCGTCAGCGGCGGCAGCGCCGGGATGGGCAAGGCGATCGCGCGGCAACTGGCGCGCGAGGGATGTGACGTGGCAATCGGCGCGAGAACCGAAGCGCGGCTACGCGCGACCGCCAATGAAATTGCCGGCGAAACCGGCCGCAAGATCGTTCCGATCGTGGTGGACACACTCGACGGAGAATCCATCAAAGCGTTTGTCGGGCAGGCGGCGGAGAGTTTGGGCGGGATTCACATCCTCGCCAATTGCGCCGCCCGCGTCGGCGGCACGATTCCGGACAGCATGGATACGATCAGCGACGAACAGATCGTCAAAGACTTCGAAGAAAAATTTCTCGGCTACTATCGCTGCGCCCGCGAGGCGGCGCCTTACATGAAGCAAGCCGGCTGGGGACGCATCGTCAATCTGAGCGGCGGCGCCGGCCGAACGCCGGGCACCGGCATCAGCACGCCGGCGCGCAATATCGCGTGCGTCGCGCTGACCAAGTCGCTGGCCAACGACGCTCGGCCCATTCGGCATCAACGTCAACGCCATTTATCCCGGCTCGACGATCACCGAAGCCGTGTTGGAACGGAGCCGCGAACAGGCGGCGCGCCAAGGCAAGTCGCTTGAAGTCTATCTTGAAGATCTGCGCCAGCGCAGCGTCATCCGCCACCTGGTCACCGCCGAAGATGTGGCCCAGGTCGTCACGTTCCTTTGCTCGCCGTTGGCGATCAGTGTCACGGGGGAAGCAATCTCGGTCTCCGGCGGGGTCAACGCGGATATGCACTACTAAAGCTCGGTAACGATATTCTCCTGGACTTCGCTCCAATTGAACAACCCTCGGCTTTACACCGAGGGGTTCCAGTCTGCCGATTTGAAGTCGACTTCTGCCCGCTCCGTCATTCCCGCATGTATTTAGCGGGAATCCATCCGTGCCTCATTTATCCCGTCGCACTGACCTGGATGTTCGCCTGCGCGGGCTGACAACCTTTCACTTCGCCTTCGAGGCGTTTGAAACATTCTCCGATCGTTACGAATTCATAATAAAGCCGACATAAGCAAGTAATAATCTTCTCCTAGGCTTGCAGGCGTTCCAACTTTGGCCTGCAAAAAAGGAAGGAGTCTTATGTCGTCCAACGATGATCTTTCGCGTCGCAGGTTTTTGAAATCTTCGGCGCTGTTGTTGGGAACCGCGGCGGTTCCATGGATCGGGGGTCGCAGGGCCGGCGCTGCAAGCGTTGCGACGGCGATCGGCGGCAAACCGCAATTGGCGCAGGGTATTCAAATCGGCGATGTCTTGGGCGACCGCGCGGTGATCTGGAGCCGCGCGGACCAGCCGGCGCGCCTGGTGGTGGACTACGATGTCAGCTCGCGGTTCGACGACGCCGTGCGCGTGCGCGGCCCGTTTGCCCTGGAAAACACCGATTACACGGCGCGCGTCGACTTGACCGATTTGCCGGATGACAGCGAAATCTACGTGCGGGTCATGTTTCAGGATCTGTCCAACGATCGCGCGCTGAGCGACGCCGTTCACGGTCATTTCCGCACGGCACCGACGAAAACTCGCTCGATCCGCTTTCTCTGGAGCGGCGATACCGCGGGCCAGGGTTGGGGAATCAATCCGGAATTCGGCGGGATGAAAATCTACGAGGCGATGCGCCAAACTCATCCCGATTTTTTCATTCACTCCGGGGACAATATTTACGCCGACGGCCCGATGCAAGAATTTGTGACGGCCGAAGAAGGAAAGCTGTGGCATAACATCGTCACTCCGGAGGTGTCGAAAGTAGCCGAGACCTTGGCTGAGTTTCGCGGCCGGTACAAATACAATCTGCTGGACGACAACGTCCGCCGTTTCAATGCGGAAGTTCCGCAAATCTGGCAGTGGGACGATCACGAAGTCGTCAACAACTGGTCCGATTCGAAGGACTTGTCCACCGACGCGCGCTACACCGAGAAAAATATTCCGCTGCTGATTGCGCGCGGCTCACGCGCCTTTCTTGAGTACGCGCCGATGCGTTACTTCAGCGTCGAAGAGAGCGAAAGAGTCTATCGCCATGTTCCCTACGGCAAGCTGTTGGACGTGTTCGTGATCGACATGCGCAGCTACCGGGCGGGCAACAGCTTCAACCGGCAGCCGGCGCCGGGACCGGAAACCGCATTCTTAGGGGAGGAACAAATCGCCTGGCTGAAGATGCAATTGCGTCAATCCAAAGCGCTGTGGAAAGTGATTGCCGCCGACATGCCCCTCGGTTTGCAAGTCGGAGATGGCGTCGACTCGGCTGGACTTCCAGTTTGGGAAAATGGCGCCAACGGCGATGGCCCGGTTTTGGGCCGCGAATTCGAAGTCGCCGACATTTTGAGTTACATCAAAGGCCAACGAATCGAGAACGTCGTGTGGCTCACCGCTGACGTGCACTATTGCGCGGCGCATTTCTACGATCCCAGCAAGGCTCAGTTTCGCGACTTCGATCCCTTCTGGGAATTCGTCTCCGGACCGCTCAATGCCGGCACCTTCGGTCCCAACGCGCTCGACAACACCTTCGGACCCCAGGTGATTTTTCAGAAGGTACCGGTGGCGGCAAACTCTTCTCCGCTTGCCGGCCTGCAGTTCTTCGGCCAAGTCGATATCGACGGCCGTAACGGTTCGATGACGGTGAGCTTGAAGGATATCAACGGAGTGTCGGTCTTCAGTCAGAAGCTTCAACCCGAGCCCGGACACCGGTAGTTTTGTCTGAACCTTGCTTAGTTTAACGACCAAGGAGACTCGGCCTTTTCTTGATATGAATATTCCGCTAATGCTGGCTTATGGCGGAAAAATTCAGCTCTCAACTGCGACGTCGTGCGGAACGCATCTGGCGCGCGATCGAGGTACATCCGTTCCTGGGTGAATTGCACAACGGAAGCCTGCCGATCAATCGTTTCACTTATTTCATACTGCAGGATTACGTGTACTTGCTCGACTTCGCGCAAGTGCTTTGTCAGGGCGGCGCCAAATCGCCGAATCTCGAAACTCTGGAATTGTTTTGCCGCCACGCTCTGGGCGCGGTCGAAGTCGAGCGCAGTTTTCACGCCAGCTTCGGCAAGACTCTGGGACTTTCCCGTAAGCAGTTGGATGCGGTGCCCAAAGGACCGATCACTCAAGCCTACATCGGCCACCTACAATCGGTAGCGCGCGGCGGCTCCCTGAGCGAGCTCGTCGCTGCGGTGCTGCCCTGTTACTGGATCTATGGCGAGGTCGGGCGGCGACTTTATAAAAATCGCCCGCGCAAGCCGAAGATCTACCGCGAGTGGATCGAGACCTATGCTTCGGAAAGTTTTTGGAAACCGGTGCGGGAACAGATTCAACTGACGGATCGCCTCGGCGCGGCGGCAAGCGCCGACGAGAAGAAGCGCATGAACGAGCACTTTATTTTAAGCAGCCGCTACGAGTTTATGTTTTGGGAGCAGGCGTATCGGTTGGAGAGTTGGCCGGTCTAAGAATACTGGCTCAAGTCGTTTAAACCGTTCAATTAGTTCAAGCGTTTTGAAAACGAGACTTCATCTCCTCGCCACGGTGAACCGTCGGATTGAGCAGCTCGGTGCTCGTTCTCGTTTCTGATGCGTGATCGTGCTTGCAACTCGAACCCGTGCACGAACACGATCACGTTATTGCGGGGTTTTCCGATAGCGCGCTGCGCCCATGTGGCCCATGCCGATCGTCAGGATGCCAAGGACGAGGTGAGTGACCTGAATAACCCAGTGGAAATCGCCGACCATCAAAGACGCCTGATACAACCCGAAGACTATCGTCAGCGCGCCGACGATGAGCGCCGCGACGGCAATGATCCAACTCCCGCCCTTGGCAAAGGCTTGGGCTACGCCGATGACCCAGAGCGCGGCGACCGCAAGAAACCCGAGGAGCATGTGCATCGATATGAGATTGAGCGCCAGGCCGATCCAAAAGAGCAGGCCGAGATCAGTGAGAGTAGTCCGGCCAGGCTCAGAACGATGGATGCAGTGCGAATTAGCATAGTGAGCATGGGCAATTAAAAGAGACAGATCGGACGAAGACATAAAGGAGGCTGTTCCGACGAGGTCAGATTCCCTGCTTGGCGTACTCGCAACGCGGGCACACTTGGCGGCGAAGCGGTCGCGAGGACCGGCCAGCCGCAGTCTGCGCAGTTGATGATCGGTTCTCCCAGCATGCCGCGGACCAACGATCCGCAGCGCCGGCCACCGCACGGACCGGTGCCGACGCCGGTGCGCTTGCTGACCTGCTCGAAGGTTTTCGCGCCGGCCTGGATCGCTTTGACCACCGTGCCTTTACGGATTTTGTTGCAGATGCAGGCAGGCTTGAGGTTCTCAATGACCGCTTGCTCTCGTGCTTTTTGTTCTAGTTCGTCGATGGCGAAAAACCTGCCTTTGTTTGCGAAATCCCGGTTAGTCTATCACAAATCTCGCGGAATCTAATCACTTCATACCGACGACCAGGCTGGAGGTGAGCGGCGGCGGCAAATCGACTTGGCGGACTTGCGCAAGTCCGGCGGCGTGATCCAAGCTCGATTTCGCCAAAACTGTAGCAGCGCCCGCCGTCGGTGGTGAGCAACATGAGCAGGCTGAAAATCGCCCCCACCGGCGGATTCGCGCGGTTTTCATCGAGGATGTGATCTTTGACGACGAGGCGTCCGCGCGGGCCCAAACATTTGAGCTAGCTTGTTGAAGAGCACGGAATTTTTTTCGAAGTTCTCGCCGTGGATGATATTCGACAATAAAATCAAGTCGTAGCTTCCCGGGATCGGGTTGTTACCGATAGTCGCCGGCCATGAGGGTGATTCTGTCGCTCAGGCCCGCCGCGCGAACGAAGCGCTCGGTGATCTTCAACGTTGCCGGGCAGGTCGAAAATGGTCGCGCGGAGTTGGGGAAAGCGCTGGCACAGCGCGATAGGATAGGTCGCCGGGCCGGACCCGACGTCGAGCAATCCGCTACTTCGTGCCAATCGAGCGCCGCGGCAAGGATTCCGAATCACCGCGCGCCTTGACCAGGGAATCCATCGCATGGATAAAGTTTCGGTTTCTGCCGGGTCATCTTGATACATATTCGCCGGGCGAACCGGCTGGCCGCGACCGAATAGTTTCCGGCAACTTTTCCCAGGCATTCCACGCGAAGACTTCGAACCGGATCATCCGCCGAGATATTGCGGCGACCTTTGCAGCAAATATATCTCCGCCGCTTCGCTCAAGTTAGAGCTGATCCTGTTTTTTCGAGAAGTTTCAGAGCAGACAAGGCATTCGGAGCAATGCCGTCGCTTTGGGTTCGAGCATAAGCTCGCTAGCGACATCGCTGCGCTCCGGGCAGATTCACCAAAGCGTCGAAGTGGCCGATTCAACGGCCGTCTGGACGATGCGCGCTTCGACATGACCGCTGACCCGGGCCATCAGTTCAGTGAATTCCATCGGCTGCTTATAGTTTTTCGATATCCGGTAGCTTCGACTCTTTGGTTTGACCGGCGCGACGATGTTGCTTTTTACCATGGGACGGATGTCGCGGTAGGCGGTGTCGCGATCCACTTCGGCGATGCGCTCGTACTCGGCGGTCGAGAAGTTTTGCCGTGACAGTAGGCGAAGGCAAGAATCCGGCGCTGACGCAAATTGATTTCTGCCGTGCCGAATTGATTGAGCCAGCGGAGCGTGCTTCGTCATAAATCGGTGCGTTGCGCAGGGTGACGGAAAATATGAATCCTTCCGCGGCGAGCTCCGGCGGGTTGAGCCCGTAGTGTTCCATTTCCTGATACATCCGCGGCACACCTTCGCCCATTTCGCGCAGATAACCGAGATCGGCGAGCACGCGCACGATCAGCGGATTGCGCGAAAAGTGAATGCTCTTTTGCTGGCGCAGCTGTTCGAGAGTCACCGGCGCCGGCGGCAGGCCGGGACTGCGCACGGTGATGTGATCGTCGAACATCCAGACTTCGATGGATGCGCCGGTCAACGCGTAATCGCGGTGCGCCACGGCATTGACCAGTGCTTCCTGCCACGCGAAAGTCGGATATTCGAGCCGTTCGCGAAAAAATAAATCGTGCAATATCGTCCGCTCGCGAATGTGCTCTTTGATTCGGCCTACCGCTTCGTCTACCAGTCGAATCAGCGGCGCTTCGAAACGGATGCGCTTTACGACGTTGAGCGCGCTGCCGTGTTGACGCTCGGTGCCTTCATACTTGACGAAATCGATGCCGCGCGGGGTGCCAGCGCGTTGTGTCTTTGGCGAACAGGAGCAGTGCGGCCATGTTGGGGCAGGGAAGAGCGCGCGAGAGTCGAGCAGGTGATAGGTCTGTTCAATGAGAGACTGCGGCTCCTTGCCGGGCTGGACCTTTGCGGCGAAGGCTTGGACAAGATCAGGTCCAAGATCGTACCAGGTCGCGTTGAGTGCTTGCTGGCGTTAAAACACCGATTTTTTTAGCTCACCTGGAGCGATTGGATTTGTTCGGCGGGAAGAGCAGGAGTTTCGGACGCGACACGGTAAAAGGATCGGCCGCCGGCGACTCGGTAGATTTCTAATCCAGAGCCGACCTCGAATTTTAGCAGTTGCAGATTCTCAAAGCGGATTTTCTCAGCCGAAGGATTGAGCTGCGGCCGGAGTAGATTTTGCGGCGCCTGAATCAAGGTGTGCAATTCATCGTGCTCATGGGGAATTCCGGTGACGCTTTTGTCTGGCTCGATGCCAACCAACACGGTTCCGCCGTCGGCATTGGCCAGGGCCGAAAGGCGCGGACGATTTCTCGCGCCAGATCCTCTTCACGTTTTTTCTGTGCGGGCCCGGCGGTGATCGAAGGCGCTGATGAACTCCAAAAACTGCCCGCGTTCTTGTTTGAGCAGGAGTCCGATTTCGTCTGCTGGCATGCCGGTTCCGTAAAATGATCTGTCGCGGCACGGCAAGGATGCGCTTGATGTCGAGTCGCTCTCTAAACAGCCGCGTTGAGCTTTACGATCTCGAGGACCATTTGCGCCGACAAGTTGAGATCCTTGAGGTCGAGCCATTCGTTAACGGTATGAATTTCGCGCATGCCGGTGCCGAGATTGGCCACGACCAGGCCTTTTTGGTTCAACACGTTGGCATCGCAGCCGCCGCCCGTGCGCCGAGTCTTCACTTCTAGATTTAGTTTCTCGCCGCAGCGTGCACCAGTTGGACGATGGGCGCGCTCTCGGGCACATCCATGCGGTCGTAATCGCGCTTGATTTCGACTCGATCCTCGCGCGATACCGTTTGCCGTCGACATCCAGGACATGGCGCGCCGCTGCTTCTTCGAGACACTTTCATGTGCTGGGTCTGGCGGTCGAGCTTTTCCTGGCTATGGCTGCGCGCTTCGCCTTTGAGGACCACCTGGTTCGGCACAATGTTGACCGCCATACCGCCTTGACCACGCCGATGTTGGCCGTAGTTTCAAGATCGATGCGCCCCAGGCGCATTTGCGCGATGCCTTCGACGGCGACTTTTATGGCGTTGATGCCTTTTTCGGGACAGACGCCGGCGTGAGCTTCCAGCCCATGGATGCGGAATTCCATACGATTGGCCGCCGGCGCTTTGGTGAACAGGAAACCCACGGAATCGCTGTCGAGAACCAGGCCAGTGCGCGCGCGCAGTCTGCCGACGTCGAGGCATTTGGCGCCGATCAATCCGGATTCTTCGCAGATGGTGAAGACGACGTCGACTTCGCTGCACGGCAGGCAGTCTTCTTTGATCACCCGCAGCACTTCACAAATGATCGCAACACCGCTCTTGTCGTCGCCGCCAAGTACGGTGCGGCCGTCGGTACGTAAAATATCGCCGTCCAGTATTGGAACGATGCCTTCCCCTGGAACTACGGTATCCATATGGGCAGAAAGCAGGAGAGGCTTGGCCTCGCAGTGTCCGTGCCGGAGAAATGAGCAATCAGATTGCCAACATTGCCGCCGACTTTTTCACCGGCGTCGTCGATCCAGACCTGTGCTCCCAAGTCTTCCATCTCGCGCTTGAGACGCAGCGCGACAT
>CAWERH010000078.1:0-79843 GCA_963811315.1 uncultured delta proteobacterium | reverse complement strand
AACTTTTCATACTTTGCGTCCCTCCAGTCCATGTAATTTTCCGGCAGCAGACGAAAATCATGTTCGTACCGGCCACCCCGCAGTTTGACGCACTTAGCGTCGCTGGGCATTTTGACCCTGCGGTCTCGGGGCAAATCCGATCATCCTTGCCAGCAGTCTGCAACGATCAGCGCCGAGCTTAGGCGCTCTTGTTTGTCGCACCCGGGGGGCGATGCTATGTTTAGTAAACGACGATGCCACGTTCCGCCTCGACACTTTTGACCAAACTCGAAGCGACGCGCCTCAAATTCGGTCCCGGGCAGGCGGAAACAAAAATTCGCCTTCTCGCAGCGCTCGAAACGACCCACTTCAACACCTCTGCCCAAGTGCTGCGATTGCATGAGCACCTTTGTTTTCTGCGCGCCTATCCGGACAACGCGCTCCTGCGCGCGCGAGTATTTCGACAGTTGAAGAATTTTGCCGTGCGTCGGGATTTGCGGCGCCAGCAAAGCGCACTCGCCGACACGGGCATTGCCTCCACGATCATCCATTATCGTTTTTTCTGGCCGACCGCACGCTGGCTGGCAGCGCGCTGGCCGGCACTATTGGAAATTGACTGGGAAAGCGTTGACGAGCCGGATCGGCTCTCCGCCGCGCTGCCGTTGTTGGTGACACCGCTCGAAGCGAATTGGCTGCGCTTGCGCTCGGGCGATCCGCGCAAATCTCTCGCGCGCCTAAGCGGTAATCACATGACGGATGCGACGTTTTTCATAAAGGCCGTGCAAGCGATGCCCGGTAATCATGTAACGCGAGAAGCTTTTTTTGACGGCCTCGACACGCCGTTTTTGCTTCGGCCGGGCGCCAACACGCCGTCTCGCACCCGCGCGCACCGTGTCGGCGCGCGGGTAGTGTTTCTGCGCTCTCAGCCGCTGCGTCATCTTCCCGATCTACGCGCGGAACTCACACGCCCACCGCGCGACGTGCGTTCAATTTCCATCCTGGAAGGGCAAGCCCTGATCGATCTCGCCCACGACGCGATGGTGACGCGCGAGCGCGATCTCGACAATTTCGCCTACGGCGACCCGCGCGATGTGCGGCTCGTCGACGACGGCGATGGTCTTCAATGGGCGCTGATCGGTACCCTTCCCGAACGGCGGCCCCCGCTGCGCGTAACCTACGGCATGCTTACGCTGAGAAACGGCGTGCCGATTGGTTACGTCGGCGTCGATGCGCTCTTCAGATCCGCAGATCTTTCGTTCAATATCTTTTCAACCTTCCGCAGCGGCGAGGCGGCCTACGTCTTTGCCGTACACTCGCCGCGCTCGGGCCGATCTTCGGGTACAATCGTTTACCATTGAACCCTATCAACTTGGCCACCACAACCAAGAAGCTATCGAATCCGGCGCCTGGTGGTTTTACTACAAGCTTGGCTTTCGAGCGCGCAATCCCATTATCCGTGAGCTTACCCGAGAAGAACTCAGCGCTAAGGGTCAATCGCAACACCGATCCTCACCAGCGACCCTGCGGCGACTGGCGCAAGATTATCTTTACCTGGAGACTCCCGGCGCGCGTGCACCGTACTGGCCGCGAGTTGCTGATTTCGGGAAGAAAGTCGCAGCGCACCTCGCAACCAGAACAGCCACTGACCACGACAGCGCACTCAGCTCGTGCTTGGAAGATATCAAGACCCTGCTCGGCCCCTGGCAACCGTCTCGGGCCAACTCGGTGGTTCGTCACACTTGGAAAAACTGGTCCGCCATCGTCTCGCTCATGCCGGCCATCCGGCGTTGGAGTGTGGCTAACCGAAAAACTCTGGCGCGCATCATACGGCAAAGGGGGGACGTCGGGATAGTGATTACCTTGCCCTTTTCGACGGTCATCCAAAGCTCGGACGCGCGCTGCGCGAATTCACTCGGGCTTAAGGCAAGATGGAAAAGGTGGTATTGCATGCAGACCCGCCTGACCTATCGGTAGCCCGCGCCCCTTCGCGGCGCCGGAACGGCGCGCGAGCTATTAATGGCGCCACACTTTATCCCCAAAACCGCTGCGACCAGCCACCCGATTGAGGACAAATCACCATCGGATTGCTTGAAATTGCAGTGATTTCTATCCTCGGGGAGCTTTAACACTATTGCGTCCGGCCATTCCGTTAGTTAGAGTGACCGCGGTAAATCCCATGCCTGTTGATCGTCTATTGCGCATTTCTTGGTTATTTTGGCTGCTGCTTGCCTACCTTCCAGCCGCGGCTCAGTCCAAGGTCGACTACAAAAAGGCCATCCCGATCATGCAGCCGATGAAGGACAATGCGCCGACACCGGATTTTGACCTTGCTACCCCCGACGGAAAGAAAATCTCCCTGAAAAAGCTTTCGCGGCAAATTTGTTCTTCTGAATTTCTGGGCCAGCTGGTGCGTCCCGTGCCGCGAAGAGATGCCGGCGATGGAGAAAGCTTTATCAAGAGTATAAGGATAAGAACTTTGTGATTCTTGCGGTGGCTGTCAAAGACCGCAAGCAGGACGCCATCGATTTCGTCAAGGAACTGAAAATCACTTATCCCATCGCCCTCGATCCGGATGCCCAGGTTGGCAGTCTCTACGGTGCCTGGGGATTGCCGGCGACCTACTTGATCGGGCCCAAAGGCGAAGGATTGGCACGGGGATGGGGACCGGCGGAGTGGTATAGCTCTGGCGGCGCGCAACCTCATCAAAGATCTCCTCGACGGAAAAAGATGAACGATGTTAATGTTTTTGTCGCCTTTGCCGCCGGTATTTTTTCCTTCCTCTCGCCTTGCGTTCTGCCGCTGATCCCGTCGTATCTTTCATTCGTCTCCGGTGTCTCGCTCGAGGATATGCGCCGTGATCAAACCCTCAAGCACGTCCGCTGGCGCGTCGTGCTCAATTCCCTCGCTTTCATCGTCGGCTTTTCACTTGGTCTTCATCTCCCTCGGCGTATCAGCCAGTTTTCTTGGCAGGCTTTTTCTTGGTTATCGCAACAGTATTCGCATTCTCGGCGGCGCTTTCGTTTTGCTGGTCGGGCTCTATCTGGTCGGGCTTTTCAAGATCCCTGCCCTCGAACAATACCTGCAGTTCAATCTCAAAGACAAACCGGCCGGTTATCTTGGTTCTGTTTTGGTCGGCATCACCTTCGCCGTGGCCTGGACGCCCTGCGTCGGGCCGATCTTGGGCGCGATTTTAGCTTTGGCCAGCACTGCGGGTGAAGTCGGCCGCGGCACTTTGTTGTTCAGCAGCTATGCGGCGGGTCTTGCGCTGCCTTTTTTTTTGAGCGCCCTGGCGATCAATTCATTTTTTCAATTTTCCCAGCGGCTGCGCCGCTATATTCAAACCATCCACGCCATCGCGCGGCTTGCTTTTGATCATTGTCGGTATTCTGCTTGATGACCGACTACATGACGATGCTCAATTCCTACGTGCTGCGCTTTACCCCGAGCTGGCTCTTAAAACGCCTTTAGCAGCTAAGTTTTTCCGGCCATATTTGACCTGCCTCTGGCTTAATGTTAGCTTTTTTAGACTTTACTCAATGACTTTTCGGTGCATTTAGAGCGCTCTAGCGTCCGTGAGGCACGATCAACCATGGAAGAACATATTCGCGATATTCTGCGAGCCCTGGGCGAAGATCCTGACCGCGAAGGGCTCCAGAAAACACCGCAACGGGTCGCTCAAGCGCTGTCTTTCTTGACCCGCGGCTACGACATGGACCCGGCGAAAGTCATCAACGATGCGCTGTTCACCGAAGATTACGAGGAGATGATCGTCCAAAAGGACATCGACTTTTACTCCCTCTGCGAGCATCATCTGCTGCCGTTTTTCGGCAAAGCTCACGTCGCGTATATTCCCGCACCACAAAATCGTCGGCATCTCCAAGCTTGCCCGTCTGGTCGACATCTTTGCGCGGCGCCTGCAGGTCCAGGAGCGGCTCACCAATCAGATTGCCACGACGATCATGGAAAAGCTCGATGCATTGGGCGTCGCGGTGGTCATCGAGGCGGAGCACCTGTGCATGCGCATGCGCGGCGTCGAAAAGCAAAACTCCTATGTGATCACCAGCAGCTTGCTTGGCGCTTTCCACACGCGGCAGGACACCCGCCAATGAATTCATGACTTTGCTTCGTCAGCGAGACCTGATCGAGGATCGGATGGAAATAAAATTTCGCGATGCCAGCGCCGTCAACATAAAAACCGATCTGCTGGTCATTCCGGTGCGGGAAAAACAACTCGATGAGCCGGCAATTCGCGCCCTCGATCAACGTTTGAAGGGACAGTTACGCGCAACGCATCCAAAAAAGTCGATTCACCGGGGCGGAGGGAAGCCAACTGCATTTCTCCACGGCGGGTCTGTTACCGGCAGCACAATTGCTGCTCCTCGGCTTGGGCAGCGAAGGCGAAATCGTCAGCGATACCTGGCGCAAAATCGCCGCGCGGGCGCGCAAGGAAGCGAGCGCGCTTGGCGCGGAAGAAATCGCCCTGTTGTTTGCTCCCGGCAAAGATATGGAGGCGATGGCCGGCGTCATCGTCGAGGGCATTCAGTTGGCGTCCTACCAATTCAACAAATACCGCTCTAATGCAAAACCACCCGCTGAGTTGAAAACACTGACGCTTTTTGCGCCGGGATTGAGGCGCACGGCAGCAGCACAAAAGTCTGTCGAATTGGCCGAGACTGTCGCACCCGCGGTTTTTTTGGCGCGCGATCTTGTCAACGAGCCCCCGTCGATGACCACGGCGCGAGTTTTCTGGGTGAGCAGGCGGAGCGCTTTTGCCGCGGCAGCGGCTTGAGCGTTGAAGTGTGGGGTAAGAAAAAAATCGCAGCGATGAAGCTTGCCGGTCTCCTGGCGGTTAATCGCGGCAGCCACGAAGAACCGCGCTTTATCAAAATCCATTACAAGCCGGCCGGGAAAACCAAAAAGAAAATCGCGCTTGATCGGCAAAGGGATCACTTTCGATTCCGGCGGGTTATCGCTCAAACCGGCCAAGTCCATGGAAACCATGAAACTCGACATGGCGGGTGGCGCTGCCGTGATCGCCTCGATGAGTTGTTTGCCCAAGCTGAATCTCGACGTCGAGGTCACCGGCTATGTGCCGACGACGGATAATCTGCCGGGTCACAACGCGCAGAAGCCGGGCGATGTCATCCGTTATCTCAATGGCAAGACCATCGAGGTTTTGAACACCGACGCCGAGGGGCGCCTCATTCTCGCCGATGCGCTCGCGCTCGCCGCGCAACAGAAGCCCGACTCCATGATCAACTTGGCAACCCTGACCGGCGCTTGCATGGTCGCCTTGGGCACTCAAGTGGCCGGAATATTCAGTAACCATCAAGCTTTGGCGGACGATTTAATTCGCTGCGGGCGAGACAGCGGCGAGAAACTGTGGCAGTTGCCGCTGGTCAAAGAGTATCGTGAAATGATCAAAAGCAGCGTTGCCGACATGAAAAATATCGGCGGAGCCCACGGCGGCGCGATCACGGCGGCGTTGATCCTGCAGGAATTCGTCGGCAGCACTCCGTGGGCGCACTTGGACATCGCCGGTCCCTCCTTCGCTGAGAGCGACAGCGCGCTCTGCCCCAAGGGCGGCACCGGTTTCGGCGTGCGCACGCTGCTAAAATTTCTCTCGACATTATAAGGAGGAAGTTCACATGGGAAAGATTACCGAAGTCGGCGACAATAATTTTGACACGGAAGTCTTGCAGTCAGCCGTCCCCGTGCTAGTGGATTTTTGGGCGCCTTGGTGCGGCCCGTGCAAATCGATCGCGCCGATCGTCGAAGAAATCGCCACGGAATATGACGGCAAACTTAAAGTCACCAAGCTCAACGTCGACGATCATCCGGCGACAGCTTCACGCTACGGCATCCGGGGCATTCCAAATCTGATCATACTTAAGGGCGGCGCAGTTAAGGAACAGATCGTCGGCGCGGTACCGAAGGCAAAATTGGTCAGCGCGATCGATAAAGCTCTGCAGTAAATCCGTTAGCAAACCAAGCCTTCGTTCGACAAGTGGGTCGGGTCCGTCGTCACTGACGGACCTGACCCACAGGCTTAAACTACCTTTGTCTGCCTAAGATTGCTTCACTAAAGATCGCAAGAAATTCATCGATCTTGTTGTCGCTCGGTCAAATTGTTGAAACGTGCGATCACCCCGTTCGCCTCGACGCGACCAGTTTGAGTGAGCTTGAATCGTCTCTAAGCGATTCCATTAGCAATCTCGCAATAAATCACGCTTGATGATGAGGGAGCGCAGGGAGGGCTAGCAAATCAAGATTGAGGATGGAACGAGTGAGATCCGTAGAAAATGTGGCTAGAAAACATATCGGCGCATGCTGACATTCATGATGACACCGATGGCAAACATCATTGAGGCCAGCGCCGAACCGCCATAGCTTACCATCGGCAGGGGTACGCCGACGACGGGCATGACTCCCGCAACCATCGCGACGTTGATCACCACATGCCAAAAGATGATGGCTGACCATGCCGAATACCAGAAGAGCGCCGAAGCGGTCTTTGGCTCGCTGTACCAACCTAAGACAGTAAGCGATCATTACGACGTAGAGCAGGAGTAGAGCCATGCAACCGGCAAAACCCCACTCTTCGGAAAAGACCGCGAAGATAAAATCCGTGTGCTGCGCCGGCAAAAAATCAAGCCGGTTCTGAGTGCCGTGCAAATAACCTTTGCCGAAAAGCCGCCCGGAGCCGATGGCGATCTGGGATTGGATCACATGGTAACCCGCCCCCAACGGATCGCGATCAGGATCAAGGAAGGTGAGAATGCGGTTACGCTGGTACTGCTTGAGAAAATGCCAACCCACAGGTAGGAAAGCCATACCGGCGCCGACAAGATATGCAAACGACCGTAGCCTCAGGCCGCCCATCAAGATCATGCTGACGAAGACCACGGCTAAAATAATCGCGGTGCCTAAATCCGGCTGGATCAACGTCAGAAAAACCAACGGCGTAACCAACACAAAGGGCGCCCAGAGATCGCGCAAAAAATAACCGTTCGACGGCTCGTCGCCTTGCAGATATTTGGCCATCACCAGGACAATGGCGAGCTTAGCTGGCTCAGACGGCTGAAGTCGAAAGAAACCGAGATTGATCCAGCGTTGCGAGCCACCGCCCGAGTGGCCCACCAATATCACCAAGACTAAGAGGACCAGCATCAAGCCGAAAAACGGATAGGCCAACCGCTCGATATAATGGTAATCAAAACTGAGCGCTGCAAACATCGCGACCAAGCCAAGTCCCAACCAGGTCAGTTGACGCATCGGTAATGGACCCGCGTGCTGCGCCGTCATATCATAGTTGGCGCTGTAGATGGTCACGATGCCGACCACGACGAACATCAAGGTTAGCAACAGCAGCATCCAATCGAAGTGGGAAATCAGCCGACGATCAATCTGCACGGATGTCTCCGCCCACTCGCACCTGCTGTTTGTCGGCAATCTGCTTTTGTGTCTCGATGAATTTTTCAAAGACTTTTTTCGCCATGGGCGCGGCAGCATCACCGCCGTGACCGCCATGTTCAACCAGCACGGCGATGGCGATCTGCGGATTTTGCGCCGGCGCATAAGCGACAAACCAGGCATGGTCGCGATTGAAATAGGTCAATTGTTCGGTCTTTACGTAGGCGCCTTTCATTTCGACGACCTGAGCCGTGCCGGTCTTGCCGGCAATCTCAAGCAGCGGTGACCGCGCCGCCCCGCCGGTGCCGCCGGCGCCCTGGACCACATCCGTGAGCGCTTTGTGCACCCGATACATCGTATCCGGCTTGAGTTCGATGGTGCGGATCAGTTCCGGTCCGTATTCATGCGCCGTGGCGCCGTCGACCGACTCGACCTTATTGACGATGCGCGGGCGATAAAGTTTGCCACCGTTGGCGACGGCAGCCATCATATTGGCCATTTGCAGCGGTGTAACGGTAACGTAACCCTGACCGATCGCGACGGATAGCGTTTCACCCGGAAACCAAGGCTGGCGGAATCGTTTTCTTTTCCATCCGGTATCCGGAATGATGCCGCTGCGCTCGTCGTCCAAAGCGACATTGGTTTTTTCTCCCAAGCCGAAAGCGCGCGCCCACTTGGCGATTCGGTCGACACCCAGTTTGGCTCCCAGTTGATAAAAATACGTATCGCACGATTCGACGATTGCCCGGTGCAGATTGACGGCGCCGTGGCCGCCTTTTTTCCAATCGCGAAAACTGCGATTACCGAAGTTAAAAAATCCTGGGTCGCTAATGAAACTGTCCGGTTGAGCGACGCCTTCTTCGAGACCGGCGATGGCCATGATGATCTTAAAAGTCGAGCCGGGCGGGTATTGCCCTTGAGTCGAGCGGTTGCTGAGCGGTCTGAGCCGATCTTTGATCAACGAGCTCCACTCCTCGGACTTGATCCCGCGGGCAAAGGCGTTGGGATCAAACGCCGGGGTGCTCGCCATGACCAGGATGCCGCCATTGTTTACATCGAGAGCGACGATCGTTCCTTCTTTGCCTTTAAGCGCTTCGAAAGCGGTGTCTTGAAGTTGTCGGTCCAAGGTCAAATGCATGGTGTAACCTGGCACGTCGCTGACCTCGTGGAGCACTCGCATGCGACGGCCCAAGGCATCGACTTCAACTTGTTGGCCGCCACTCTGGCCGCGCAACATTTCCTCCCAGCGCCGTTCCAGCCCGTATTGACCGATCTCGTCGCCGACCACGTAACCTTGCTCTCGCAGGACAGCCAGTTGTTTTTGATTGATCTCGCCTAAATAGCCCAGCACGTGAGCCGTCATGACACCGTCGGCATAACTGCGCCGAGGCCGTACCCGCAAGGTCACTCCAGGCAAGTCGAGTTGATGGCTCTCGACCGCGACGATGGTCGACCACTCCACATCGCGGCCCAGAACCATTTCGTCGAAGGCCGCCCGGCTCTTATTCTGTTCGTAGATTTTCAGAAGCTCAGTCTCGTCCGATTTTATATAGCTGGCGAGCAAGCGCAGGGTGTTCTCCGGGTCTCGGGTATCTTCGGGAACAAAAATCAGATCGAAGGATGGGCGGCTGTCCACCAGCAGTTGCCCCTGCCGGTCCAAAATCATCCCGCGGGTGCCCGGCACGCGCTTGATGCGCACGCGATTGTTTTCGGACAGAAAAGTATAGCGCTCGCCCTGAATAAGTTGCAGGTGGACCAGCCGCGTGACCAGTCCGAGAAAGGCGAAAATGAGCACCAGGTAGAGCAGACGGGCGCGCCGGCGCAGTTCCGGGGCGCCGTCTTGTTTGTTGATTTCGGTAAGTTCCGTCATGGTCATTGCGCAGGGGCGCGAAACCGCATGGTAAACTGTTCACCGCGCCGCAACAAAGAAAATACCAACGGTGCGAGCACCGCCGCCGTTAAAGCCTCGGTTATTATATAGCGCGCCGCGCCCATCCAAAAGCTTTCAACGCTGAGGAAGACGACCCAGACTAAGACCAAGGCCGCGCCCTTGACCAAGGCGGCTAGAAAGACCACTAGGGAACTCACCACCGGATGATGCAGCCAAATGGACCGCGAACTCAAATAAACTGCCAAAAAGACCAGCGACATGGCGAAGGCATTCAAGCCGAGCATTCGGCTCGATACTACATCGATGGAATAGCCGAGCAAGAATGACCCGAGGGCTGCGCCTACGGTCGGATGATGCAAACCGAGGTAAACGCAAAGCACGAGGACGAGATCCGGCACAACCGGACCGATCGGCAGGAGATGGAGAAAGGTGGTTTGCAAGAGCAGCAGCAACACCCCAACGACGAAGAAAAGCAGAAAGAGTCTCATGGGAAAACCGCTAGCGTCGATGGGTTTCAAAGGTCAATTCTTGGCCGCGCCGTTGTCCGCCGCGACCACGAGAACTTCTTCCGTGCGAGCCGACTGCACCGCGGGTAAGACCTCGACGAATTGAAACAAACCGAGGTGCTGTTTGCGCACCTTGATCACGGTGCCCACCATGAGTCCCTTGGGAAACACGCCGTCCATGCCCGAAGTGATCAGCCGGTCCCCCTCCTGCACATCTTCGCTTCTTTTCATGTATTTCAACACGGTGCCGTTTTCCAAGGAGCCCGAGACGATGCCGCGGCTGCGCGTGCGTTGCACCAATACATCGATGCCGCTATTGGCATCCGTGAGGAGCAGAACTTTGGCCGTGCGCGCGGTGACGGAGACCACTTGGCCGATGACACCCAACGGCGTCACCACGGCCATGCCCTTGCGAACTCCGTCGGCACTGCCTTTGTCGAGCAGACAGCTCTGGAACCAGCTGGTCGCGCTATTGGCGATAATCGATGCGGTGATAGCAGTGCCGGATAAATGGCTGCGCAGATCGAGCAATTGTTGCAACCGGCTGATTGGTGGCCTCGGCCTCCAAATGTTTCTGCCGTTCCACTTCGCAGGTTTTGGATCCGTTTGCGCAGCCTTTCGTTCTCCGCCTTGAAACCGGACAGCGTATCGTAGTTGTCGCGAAATCCGCTGATCCAATTCACCGTGCCCTGGGAAACGACTTGCAGCGGCCGCAAAATCCACATCACCACCGCGCCGAGCGGCTCGTTACGCAGTTGCCCGCGTGCGCCGGCCGTGAGGATATAAATAGATAAGAGCACACAGAAGCAGGAGCTCAGCGGGACTTGGTTTTTACGCAGAAAAGCGAGCATGGAAGGCTCGATCGCCTCCAACGGGCAGGAAATCCGAGGAATTTGGCTTAGTGAACCGCGACCTCCCTGAGGAGTGAGATCTCGTCCAAGGCTTTACCAGCGCCCATCACGACCGCCGTAAGCGGGTCATCCGCCATCATCACCGGCAGGCCGGTTTCTTCGCGCAGCAAGATGTCCAGATTTCTCAACAACGCACCGCCGCCGGCAAGCACGATGCCCCGATCGACGATGTCCGACGCAAGTTCCGGCGGCGTGCGCTCGAGGGACAAGCGCACCGCCTCGACGATTTGATTGATGGGTTCGAGCAGCGAATCGCGGATCTCTTCGTCGGTAATCACCACCGTTTTAGGCACGCCGGCGACTAAATCGCGGCCTTTGATCTCCATCGTCTGAACCTCATCGCCGGGATAAGCGGAGCCGATGGTAATCTTGATCAGTTCGGCGGTTCGTTCGCCGACTAACAGATTGTATTTGCGTTTGATGAACTGGGCAATCGCTTCGTCCATCTTATCTCCGCCGACGCGCACCGAACGGGAAAAAACGATACCGGAAAGCGAGATCACCGCGACTTCCGTGGTACCGCCGCCGATGTCGACGATCATATTGCCGGTGGGCTCGGTGATCGGCAAACCCGCACCGATGGCCGCCGCCATCGGCTCTTCGATGAGATATACTTCTCGGGCTCCGGCCGATTCCGCCGACTCACGCACGGCGCGCTTTTCGACTTCGGTGATACCGAAAGGAACACCGACGATGATGCGCGGCCTGACCAGGGTGCGGCGATTATTATGAACTTTGTGGATGAAGTAGCGCAGCATCGCCTCGGTAATTTCAAAATCGGCGATGACGCCGTCTTTCAGCGGACGAATCGCCACGATGCTTCCGGGAGTTCTACCTAACATCCTCTTGGCCTCTGCTCCCACCGCCAAGACTTTTTTGCCGCCGCGTTCGTTGCGTTGCTGCACCGCGACCACAGACGGCTCGTTACAGACGATGCCTTGGTTTTTGACGTAGATCAAAGTATTGGCGGTCCCCAGATCGATGGCAAGATCATTGGAGAAGACGCCGAAGAGGGCATCGAACATCAAAGAAACTCCTTCTTGTGCGCGAAAAAACCGACTAGAGCACCGCAAAAATAACA
Source organism: uncultured delta proteobacterium (assembly GCA_963811315.1). Lineage (GTDB taxonomy): Bacteria > Desulfobacterota > Binatia > UBA9968 > UBA9968 > DP-20. The sequence goes on along the minus strand of CAWERH010000078.1, from coordinate 68,062 downwards.
GATTTGTACCAGGCAAGCAAGAAAATGAAAAAACTGAGAAAACCAAGCAGCACGCGGAGTTACGGGTTGCATTGGTAGGTTCGTTTTTCTATCATAAACGCTCTCTTCTGAGCTTTACGAAAGGTTTTATCGCTCAATGCTCGACTTTTTGCGCAAACGAAAGCGAAATTGGATCATCATCTTCTTTCTCGGCGTGATCATAGTGGTTTTTGCTTTGTTTTACGGCGGTAACAAACCGCACGACCAGGGATTGACCCAGGTCGCCGAGATTAACGGTGAAATCATCAGCCAGCGCGATTTTGCCGTGCAATATCAGCGCGCGGTCGACCGTTACCGCGAGATGCTCAAGGGTTCCCTGACCCCGGAAATGATCAAGGGTCTCAACCTCAAAGGCAACCTCGTCGAGGAGATGATCCAAAAAAAGCTGGTGCTTCAGGAAGCGCGCAGCCTCGGGTTGACCGCCAGCGACGCCGAGCTCGCAGGCCAACTCGCAAAAGTGCCCGAGTTTCAAGTCGCCGGCCGTTTTAACAAAGAGCGCTATCTGCAAGTCTTGCAAGCCAACCGCTTGTTGCCGGCGCAATTCGAAGAGGAGCAACGCGATCAGCTAACCATGGAACGTCTGTATGGCCTCATTGTCGACTCAATCCACATGACCGACGCCGAAGTCCGCGAGCGTTATCGGATGGATCAGGAAAAGATCAATCTGAACTACATTCGTGTTTCCGTCAATGATTTTATTTCGCAGGTTAAGCTTGGTGCCGACGAGATCCAAAAATTTTATGATCGCAACAAAGAAACCCTAAAAGAACCTTTGAAGCTCCGAGTGGAATACTTATCGTATCCCTATGATCAGTTCGCCGCGTCGAGCCAGATCAGCGACAAGGAAATCGAAGAATATTACCAGGCAAATTTGAACACGAAATTTCATAAGCCGAAAGAAGCCAAAGTGCGCTATCTAGCAGTCCGCGTCGCCCCCGGCGCCGACGCAACGCAAAAGCAGGCCGTCCTGGAACGTTTGAAAGGCGTCGCCAAGGACGCGCGCGCCGGCAAGAATTTTACCGAGCTTGTCAAAAAAGCCTCCGATGATCCCGCCGGCGCTCAAGAGGGTGATGCCGGCTGGGTGGTGCAGGGGCAGATGCCGCCGCCCGTGGATAAAGTCATTTTCGCTCTGGCCAAAGGTGAAGTAAGCGAGCCGGTGGAAAGCCAGGGCGGTTTTCAGATCTTCAAAGTTGAAGATGTCAAGCAAGAAAAGACGCCGACGCTCAAGGAAGCGAGGGCGGAAATCAGCAAAACCTTGAAAACCGAAAAGGGCAAGCGGGAAGCGGCTAAGATTGCCGAGCGCGACCGCGATAAAGCGGCGAACGGCGCCGACTTCGCCAAATTGGCCCAAGAGAGCGCCGTGTCGACGCACGACACCGACTGGTTTGCCCAAGGGGAAACGGTTCCAGAGATTGGCCAGAATCAAGATTTTTATAAAACTGCTTTCGCGTTGGGCCCCAAAGAACTGAGCTCGATCATTCAGGCACCCAACGCTTACTATCTTCTGCGGGTCAAGGAACGCAAGGAACCTGCTGTGCCGCCGCTCGATAGCGTACGGGAGCGGATCGAAAAGAGCTTGAGGGAATCCAAGGCCTACGAACTCACATTGCAAAAAGCCAATACGCTGCTGGAACAGACAAAAAAAGAAAAGAATATCGGGAAAGTCGCCGCGGCGAATGGTTTGAAAGTCGAAGAAACCGGTTTATTTCTCCGCAGCGCGCCGCAGCTGCCCAAGATCGGCGACTTGGCGGAACTGAGATCATCCAAGCTCGCAGTATCATCGCTGCAACCGATTGCCGACAAACTCTACACCCAAAAGGACAGCGCCTTCATTTTAGCTTTGAAAGAAAGCCAACCGGCGGATATGGCGCAATTCGACAAGGAAAAAGACAACCTCAAGAAACAGGCGTTGACCGAGAGCCGTCAACGCGCCCTGGTCAAATTCATGGAGAGCTTAAAGGCCAAGGCGAGTATCAAAGTCAATAACTCGTTTCTCGAAGAGAGTTAATTTCGACTTTGATCCAACCTCGATCATGCAAATCATTTTAGTGCGGCACGGCGCCACGGATTGGAATCTTGCAAGGCCGCTGCCAAGGTTCGACCGATCGGGCGTTAAGCGATACCGGTGTGCGTCAGGCCGAACAGATTGCGACGCTGCTGAGCGGCGAAAAAATTAACGCGATCTATTCCAGCAGCCTGAGGCGAGCACACCAAACCGCCACCCTGATCAGCCAGCCCCACAACCTGCCGGTGCTGATCGAGGACGACATCCGCGAACTCGATCATGGCGAGCTTGAAGGACTGACGTTCAATGAGATCAAGGAGAAGTATTCCGACTTTCTACTGCGCTGGCGCAGCGAACCTGCGGAGATTTGCGTCCCCGGCGGTGAACGGCTCGACGATGTCGCAGCGCGGGCTTGGAACGCGTTGAGTCAAATCGTCGAGCGCCATTCGGGCGCGGAGCGGATTCTCATCGTGAGTCACAATTTTCCGATCCTAGGCATCGTCTGCCGGCTCACCGGAACTCACCTTAACGATTACCGAACTTTTCATCTCGATCCGTGCAGCGTGAGCCGACTGGCTCACGAGGCAGCACCGGGGCTGGTCCGTCACCCATGTGAACAGCCGGGAGTACGCGCCGGCGGCGGCAACCGCGCTATCTTAATACCGATTAGCGGGGTTACTTCACGTCGGCGTTGCGGTCGAGCCACGCCACGCCGAAGAACAGCGCCGCCAATAGCAAATACGCAATAAAAAAATCCGGCGCCGCCATCCAGCCGAAGCGGCTCGTCACGCCTCCCGCCTTAAGGTCGTAGGCGTGAATGACGCCAAGCGCGGAAAGTAACGCCGCGGCGATCGACCAACCGCCCGCGCGAACGAATTGCCGCTCGATCAGCGCGACGCCGATGGCGGCCAGAATCATCGACGTGAAAATGAAACCGCGCTCCAACGAGATCATGCCGTGAATCGCCACGCTTTCGCGATTGAATTTTTCCAAGCCGACTTGAAATAACGAAGTTCCCGCCGCGCGCATGCCGGTTTCCACCATCAATAAACCCCAACCCGCGAGCGCCGGGACAATTCCCAGGGCGACTGCCGGCGCATGCTCTCTCGGCGTTTCCTGAAACGACTGGGCGACGATGATGATGCCGATATAGAGCAGTATGCCGATACCGGCTTCGAGCGGAATCAAGCCCAGCACCGCTTGAATGGTGCCGGTAAGACAGAGCACGCTGATAAAAACGCCGTTCAAAGCCGAATAACCCGAGCGCGCGCCGAGCCGCTTCCAGCCGGGATGACCGATGTAGATCGTCGTCGGAAAAACACTGCCGAACAACGCGGCCACCACCGAACCGATGCCGTTGACCATCAAGGACGGAAAAGTGCGGTAACGGTCGCCGGCGGCCTCGGCGCTTTCAATATTTTGCAGCGAGCCGACGACGTTGAAAATGCCCATGGGAAAAATCACCGAGAAGTAACCGAGAAAAGCCGGATGGTTGAGCGCTTCCCACAGCGAGCCACCGGTAAACACGGGCAACGCCAGCGCGGGACTCGCGACCATCGCTTTGCCGTCCATCGTGCCCAATATCCAACCGAGCAGCGTGCCGATGGCGATCGCCACCATGCCGCCGGGCAAACCCAGCGGCAGTCGTTGATGCGAGAAGTAGGCGACGAAGATGACCGCCATCGGCACCATGGCGACCAACGGTTGGGCGAAAATCTTGAAGGTGAAATCCATCGAGATAAAAGTAATCGCGATACCCGCCAAAGCCGAGAGCAGCGCAGCGCGCGGGGTCACCCGGCGCACGCGTTCGGCGATGAAAGCGGCGAGGATTTCGATGACGCCGTTGAGAAAACAAGCGACGAGCCCTACTTTCCACGCCCAGATCGGATCTTTGGTTTCTTGCACGATCGGCAGCATGATAAAAAACACGTAAGCGAACAGGCTCACGGTGTTGATGCCGTAAGGCAGCGCGGTGACATCCTCACGCCCGGTTTCGCGCGCCAGCCGGCGCGCCTGCCAGGCATAGAAAAAGTTGCCGATCAGGATCGAGATCGCCGCACCGGGAAGAATCCTGCCGAAGATATACTCGTCCGGCAGATGAATCAGCTCGCGGCAAAGACTGACGATAAGAATGAGCTGAATCAGATTATCGATCATCAGGCCGAAAAAGCCGTCGAGATCTTTGCGCACGAACCAGGGCGGAGTAAAAGCAGCAGGTGGCATTCGCTTGAGAGTCTCCCGTTGAGTTTTGCCCGACTGTAGCCGTGGCTACGCTTTGCTGTCAAATAACGGTTCCGTCGAAGCATAACCTTGAAACGCCACCCTGGGAACGATAGAAGTTTAGAGGCGTATCGCACTATGTTGCTCTATCAAGATCTCGGACCAATGGAGTATCTCGCTGCGCTGGAAATCCAAGAGCAGCTTGTCCAGCGCAAACAGCGTGAAAGCCGCTGCCGATATTCTGCTCTTCGTCGAGCATCCCCATGTCTACACGCTTGGCCGGGGCGGCTTGGAATCGAACGTTCTGGCGCCGCAGGAAGTTCCGGTCATCCGCACCAATCGCGGCGGCGATGTCACCTATCACGGTCCCGGACAGCTGGTGGTCTACCCGATCCTTGATTTGCGCTCGAAGCTGCGCAAAGACGTGCATCGCTATGTCAGGAATCTGGAATTATCCGCGATTCGAACCTTGAATGACTTCGGCCTCGCAGGCACACGCCGGCCGCCGTTCACGGGAATTTGGATCGATGATAAAAAAATCGCCGCCATCGGCGTCGCCGTGCGCCGCTGCATCACCTTTCACGGCCTGGCTCTGAACGTGAACACCGACCTGAGCTATTTCAAGCGCATCGTCCCCTGCGGCCTGGCTTGGGCCGATGTGACCTCTATGGCGAAAGAGCTCGGCACGGCACAGAGCATGGAGCTTGTTCGAGATAGGTTTCTCCACAACTTTGCGGAAGCTGTTCGACTATTCGACATCTTGAACGGATCGAGGATGGAGGATCGAGAATCGAGAATCGACCATCCTCTATCATCTATTCTCAATTCTCGACCCGCTGTTTTTTAAGCAGCCATGCCCAGAAGACATCCCGACTGGATCAAAGTCAAAGCGCCGGGCAATCCCAATTACCTGCGCCTGAAAAGGCTCATGCGGGAAAAGAATCTCCACACGGTGTGCGAAGAAGCGCGCTGCCCGAACATCGGCGAGTGCTGGGGCAACAAGACCGCGACGTTTCTAATTCTCGGCGACACCTGCACCCGCGGTTGCCGCTTTTGTGCCATCGATAAAGGCAAACCGCTGGCACTCGACCCCGAAGAGCCGCACAATGTAGCGCTGGTCGTCAAAGACCTCGGTCTCGATCACATCGTGGTGACTTCGGTCAATCGTGACGATCTTCCCGACGGCGGCGCAGCGCATTTTGCCAAGACGGTATTCTGGATCAAGGCGCTCAATCCGGGCATCCGCGTAGAACTGCTCATTCCCGACTTCGACGGCAACCTGCAGGCGCTCGAAACGGTGGTCGATTCAGGCATCGAAATCTTGAATCACAACATCGAGACCGTGCCGCGCCTTTACGGCAAAGTCCGCCCCGGACACAGCTACGAATGCTCGTTGAATATCTTGAAGGAAGCGAAGAAGCGGCGGTCCGACATGCTGACCAAATCGGGCTTCATGCTCGGCGTCGGCGAGACCGCCGAAGAAGTGCTCGCCACGTTGCGCGACCTGCGCCAAAATGACGTCGACATCGTCACCATCGGCCAATACTTGCAGCCCTCCAACCGCCAACTCAAAGTCGAACGCTACGTGACACCTGAAGAGTTTCAGGAATTCAAAGCGGCGGCCGAGGAATTGAGCTTTCGCCATGTCGAGTCCGGACCGCTCGTGCGCAGTTCCTATCACGCCTGGAGCCACGTCTCTTGAGTAGAAATCTTTCCCTCGCTCTAAAGTCTGTGCCGGTTCAACTCAATCGGATCCGATTTCGAAATTGACATCATCTTAAGATGTCCGTTATGTTGCCGGCAGTGAAAACCGTCGGCGTAAACTCGTAACGGCCGGTGAAATCCGTTAGACCGCGCTGAAAAACAAGGAAGCAAGGCCATGGCAAAAAAACCATTGACCCGACGTGACTTCATTAAAACCACAACTCAAAAAATACCCTCGAAGCCGTCAAATAAATGAAGGCGCTGTTCCAGAGGCCGCCGTCAAAGAAGCCGAAGCGGAATGCAAGCGCATCTGGGATATAGTGGCGCGAGCGCAAGCTGATTTAGGTTCGCAGTCGGGCGCGACCACGTCAGCCAACGGCGCGCCCGGATCAGAAAAGGAGACGCCGACATTCGGCCGTCTCCTTTTCTTTGACTGGCAACACTGTACGGGGATTGAGTTAGTGATAGGATTGTCCTTGCGATGGCCACTTTAGAGATACGCGGAATCAAAAAAATCTTCGGCAACGTCGCCGCGGTGAACGGGGTCAATTTGCTGACCCGCGACGGGGAATTTCTTGTCCTGCTCGGACCTTCGGGCTGCGGCAAGAGCACCCTGCTGCGCATGATCGCCGGCTTCGAGACGCCGACGGAGGGCGAGCTCTTGATCGGCGGAACGGTGGTGAACGATTTACCGCCGCGGGCGCGCAAAATCGCCATGGTGTTTCAAAGCTACGCGCTCTATCCGCACATGACGGTTTTTAAGAATATCGCCTTCCCGCTGAAAGCTCAGGGCGTGGCGAAGGCGCTCATTCCGCAGAAGGTCGAGTGGGCCTCGGGGCTTTTCGGCATTGGCCATTTGCTGCAACGCAAGCCGGGCGAGCTTTCGGGGGGCGAGCGCCAGCGGGTGGCACTGGCGCGCGCGCTGGTGCGCGAGCCGGCGGTTTTCCTGCTGGATGAGCCGCTGTCCAATCTGGACGCTCAACGGCGCGCCTCCGCAAGAGACGAGTTGCAACAGTTTCAGCGGCGCATCGGCACGACGACGATCTATGTGACTCACGATCAAGTGGAAGCCATGGGTTTGGGCGATCGCATCGTCGTCATGAAAGCGGGTACGGTGCGCCAAATCGGCACGCCCGAAGAGATCTACGACGAGCCGGCCGATACTTTTGTCGCCGGCTTCGTCGGATCGCCGCCGATGAATCTGGTGCATCATCGCGATTATATCCTCGGATTTCGCCCGGAAGATTTTCATCCCAAAGACAATTCGAACGGCAACGCCAAGACGGCGGCGTTCAATTTCAACGTGACTCGCTTCGAGTACCTTGGCGCCGATCGCTTGATTTACGGGACTTTGATCGGCGATTTTTCCGACCAAAAAGTGATAGCCCGTCTCCCCGCCACGGTTACGGTGAAAGTCGAGCCGGGCACGAGCTACGATTTTGCTGTGCCGGAAGACGAGCTGCGGTTTTTTGACAAATCGACGGAATTACGCATCGCTCCGCAGGCGATCTGAGCGCCCCCGTGGAATCATCCCTTTCGTAAAAATATTTTCAGCCAAACAGTTTAGGAGGTTGCTATGAAAGTATTACGCTTGCGCTCATGGAACTTTCACGCGCCAAACTTAGACGCCATGACGCGCTTTTATCAGCTCGCCTTGGGCGCGGAGCTGGGCGCGCAGCAGACCCTCGCCGGCGTCAAAGTCAATCGCCTGCGCGCCGGTGAAACCGGTCTCGGCCTGTTCGACGCTTCGGAAAAGCAATTTCCCGGTGTGCCCCATCACACGTTCGACATTGACGGCCCGAGCGACTCCAAAGAATTGATCAAAGAGCTCGAAGCCAAAGGCATCAAAGTCGAAGGGACGCGCATTCACGGCGACGGCCCGGGCTATTCGGTTTACATCACCGACCCGAACGGGAATCGCATCGAGCTGTCGAAGGATTAAATGCCTTCGAGCCGAGGATAGAAGATAGAGAATCGAAGTTCGTATTTTCGATCCTCGATCATCGATGCTCTATCGTCGACCCATCAGCTTCGGGCCATCTGCGCCGCCAGCCAACGTGCCGTGCGCAGTAGGCGCGCGTCGCCGCCGCGCGGGCCGACAAGCTGGACACCGATGGGCAGGCCGTTGGTATTCTCAAGCAGTGGCAAGGTCACGCAGGGCATGCCGAACAGCGTCCAAAGCGTGCAGCACGACGGATCGCCGGTAGCGTCAAGCCCTTTGGGAGCGGCGCTGGGCGCAGCCGGTGTCAAGATTGCGTCGTAGCGCTGCTCGAAAAGCTCAGTGAAAACTTCGTATACCGGCGGGATCTGTCTGAGAGCGCGCTGATAGTCGACCGCCCTCACCTCTCGACCGCGTTCGAGCTGCGTTCGCAGTTGTTCCGACAGACGATCGCGACCCTTGTCCCACTCGCGCTCGAGATTGACCGCCATCTCGGCGCTCATGATCGTCTGATGCCATTCCCACGCCTGCCGGGCCGATGAGAAAAGTTCCACCTCTTCAACTTGTTCGCCCAATTGCTCGACGATCTCGGCGAAACCTTCTTTGGTGTCGTCATCGGCGCGCTCCCAGATCGGCGTTTTGATGAACCCAAACATCGGCGCCAACGGCGGTTCTTCAGCGGCGATGGCGCTGAAAGGAATCTGCGCGCGCGGTTGAGTGTCGGGATCGTTTTCGTCGTAGCCGGTCAATTGCTCCGTCAAAAGCGCGATGTCGTCGACGGAGCGAGCGAACAATCCGACATGATCCAGCGTGCGCGACAGCGTCAACGCCCGATGGCGCGAGATCAGGCCGTGGGTCGGCTTGAAACCGACGACGCCGCAATAGGCGGCCGGGCGAATGGTCGAACCGTTGGTTTGACTACCGATCGCGAGCGGCACCATGTTCGCGCCCACCGCGGCAGCCGAACCGCTCGAAGAACCGCCGGGAGTATGCTCGGGATTGTGCGGATTGCGGGTCTTGCCGGGAAAAAAGTAAGCGAACTCGGTCGTGACCGTTTTGCCGATAATCACCGCGCCGGCCGCGCGCAACCTTGCCACGACTGTCGCGTCGCGCGACGGCGTGCGTCCGGCATAAATCGGCGAGCCGCATTCCGTCGGCATGTCCGCGGTATCGAAAATATCTTTGATCGCGACCGGCACGCCGTGCAGCGCACCGATCGGTTGACCGCTCAGACGGAGCGTGTCGGCCGCGCGCGCTTGCGCGAGCGCGTGATCGGGGTCAAGAAACGCCCACGCTTCAACCTGCGGATCGACCTCGCGAATACGCGCTAGGCAAGCTTCGACGAGTTGTTCAGAGCTAATGATACCGTCGCGAATCAAGCGCGCCGCTTCAGTCGCGGAAAGTAAGTGAAGATCTGCGAGGTCCATCAATATTCCCTAGATTAACTTTCTTACCGTCATCTTCGACCATCGGTGCCGTGACAAGAAGCGAGCAGCCCAAGGCCCGAGGGAGAAGGGCACCGGAAGCGTACGTCGTCAGTACGCTGAGGATGCCCGACGACCGAGAACGCCGGGATGCGACGCTTATCGTCGCGGCACTAATTACCGTACAAGAATTCCGGCAGCCACAACGTCATCCCCGGCCAGATGTACATGCAAGCGAGACATAGGCAGACGATGATCATGTAAGGCATCATGCCGGCAAAGATCTGATTCAAGGTAACGTGTTTCGGCGCCACGCCCTTCAGGTAAAACGCCGACATCGCCACCGGCGGCGAGAGGAACGCCGCCTGGAGATTCACCGCTACCATTGTACCGAACAGAATCGGATCGACATTGAAGTGACCCAGCAATGGAATGAAAATCGGACAGAAAATCACGATGATCTCGGTCCACTCGAGCGGCCAGCCGAGCAGAAAAATAATCATTTGCGCGACAAACTGAAAGCCCAGCGGCGACAGGTTCATGCTCAGCACCCAGCGCTCGATCAACGACTGGCCGCCGTGCAATGCGAACACAGCGGAAAAGAGCGCTGAGCCGACAAACAGCCAGCATACCATCGCCGTCGTCTTCGCCGTGAGAAACGTCGCCTCCTTGATGTTCTGCCGAAGCTCCGGTGAAGTTCTGAGATTCATGAGCCCGGGCACGATAGTTCCCAAGAACGTGGCGCCGAGCGACCCCGATACGAGCAACTCCACGAAATCAGCGTGCGCCCAGCCGAGCGCCACGCCGCCGATCGCGCCGGCGAGACTCCACCACCAGCAGCTGCGTGGGTATTTCACCATGACCGCCAGGTACATCGCACCCAGAGCACCCACTGCCGCCGATTCGGTGGCGGTGCAGATACCAAACAGGATCACCGCGAGCACCACGACTGTGAGCACTCCCAGCGGCACCACCGACGCGCACAGTTCCTTGAGGATCACGAACTGCTCGCCATCCATGCGCTGGTAGTAAATGAGCAGAGTGAGGACGGATAGCGCAGCCAATCCCCAGAACCACGGATAGAAATGTTCGGAGATTTTGCCTGCCGTGGATCGGGCTGTCGATTCCCCCAGTGTCGTCATCTCCTCGGGCGGCGCTTCTGCGCCTCGTGGCGCCTCCGGTGCCCCGCACTTCGGATTCCGCCTCGCCGAGTTCTTGCGGCTTGTCCTCGGCAGGAACCTGAGTCGCTGGCTGCGGGGTTGGCGCAAGCTGCGCCGGCGCTGCGGCGGTGACCGGCGCTGGAGTCTGTGCGTTATGGATCGTGATGTACCACCAAGCCGTGGCGAAGATTCCGACCGTCAGCGCCACCGGCACCGCGGCCACAAGCAGGTTCTTGACGATGCCGCTATAGCCCAGCTTCCGTCCATCCCGCATTATCTCGCCCTGCACTAAGTTCGGTCGCAAGGCGGCAAGTAAAAGACCGCCGATTACCCGCCGTGTGGGGCCGTGTTCGAGTTTCTGCAGCCAGGGCGGCACGTTGATACGGTACTGATCCGGCGATAGTTTTGGGGCGATCTTCGGATTGATGAGCGCCCAACCGAGGATGTAGATGAGATAGAGAAAAGTAAGGAAGAAGCCCGGCAACATCGCCGCGGCGTAAAGCTTGACGATCGACTGCCCGGCGACGGCGGCATAAACGATCAACATCACCGACGGAGGAATGAGAATACCGAGGGTACCGCCGGCGGTGATGGCGCCGGCGGCGAGCCGCACATCGTAGCCGGCGTTGAGCATCGGCCGCAGCGCGATAACGCCCATCAAGACAACAACTGCGCCGACAATGCCGGAGGCGATGCCCCAAAACGCGCAAACTAAAAGCGTTGTGACCGCGAGCGATGCCGGGACGCGGCGGAAGGCCAGCTGCACGCTGTGAAACATTCGATCGACCAGCGCCGCCCGCTCCATAATGTAGCCCATGAAGACGAACAGCGGCACCGACAACAGGGTGTCGTTGGTCATCACCCCGTAAGTCCGCTGCACGATCAGATCGAAAATCCGGTTGTCGTACCAGTGCTGACCCGGGGCCCAGAACGCGATGTAGCCGAAGATCATCCCGAGCCCCATCAGCGTGAACGCGGTCGGGAAGCCCATCATGATCGCGACCACGATGAGCCCGAGCATGGTCAAGCCGAGTGCCGGATCGCTCATGGCTTGTTCTGCTCGTCCTTTTTGATCGCTACCTCGCGAACTACGCTCTCTTCCATGACACTGCGGTGGCGCGCGGCGTCGTCGATCGCGTGCGCCGTCTCCATGGCGGCGCGGCGCGACTCTTCGTCGATGTACTCGCTATGGGAGAGTTGGGTGTCGATCACGTCAATTTCCTCGACGTCTTCGAGCCGCGCCGGCCAGGCGCCGGTGCGCAGGCACTCGATGCAGCGGACGATCTCGGCCAGCCCCTGGAGCATCACCAGCGCACCGGCGATGGGGATCACCGTCTTGAAGTGATAGATCGGCGGACCCTCCGCGGTCACATTGGAATGCTCGGCGATGCGCCACGAGTCGGCGGCATAGCCATAGCCGGCGTAGATGAGCCCGACGATGCCGGGAATGAAGAACAGCAAATAGAGAATCAGATCGAGCGCGGCCTGCGTGCGGGGGCGCAGGTAGATGTACACGAAGTCAGCGCGCACGTGCCCGGCAGAGCGCGAGCGTGTATGCGCCGCACATCATGAACAACGTACCGTAAAGCATATTGCTAAAGTCGAAAATCCACGCCGTCGGCGCGTTAAGAATGTAGCGCTTGAAGACTTCGATGGACACGACAAAAGTGAGGGCGACGATCAGCCAGGCGAAGGCCTTGCCCGACCAGTAACTGAACTCGTCGATGGCGTGGATCAGACGCTGGGAATTCATCGAGACAGAAGATTGGCTAGCCATTCGCCATGCGACGTATGGCTAGCCTGTTGGCGGCGATCACGGAAAGCTAGCTCTTTTTGGCAGCTGGGGCCGCTGGTTTGGCGGCCGGCTTGGCGAAATAGTGGTTATAGGCCATGCGCCGGCCGACGTTGGTGTCGAGGTCCCACTTGACCGCGCGCGCGGCAAAGGCGCGCTGCGAATCGGCGATCTCTTTGAACATCGGCACTTCGGCCGACTTCTTCGCCTCGACCTGGTCGAAGATCTCGAGTTGCTTCTGCAGCACCGAATCCGGCGTTCGGTAGAACCTCACCTTGTCTTTGGTCTGCAGCTCGATGTAATCCTTCGAGTAGCGATCGATCGCCTTCCACGACATGTCCGCCGACGCCGCGTCCACGGCGTAAGCGATGATCGCCCTCATCTTTTCCGGCAGCGCGTCGAACTTGGTCTTATTGAAAAGGATCTCGAACTGCTCGGCGTTTTGATGGTAGCTCTGCAGCATGCAGATCTTGGAGACGTCTTGGAAGCCGAGGGCACGGTCCGAGGACGCATTGTTGAACTCCGCCGCCTCGATCAGACCGCGGTCCAACGCCGGCACGATCTCAGCGCCGGGCAGCGCGTTCACCGCTGCTCCCATACCCTGAAACAGATCGATCGAGATGCCCACCGTGCGGAACTTCATGCCCTTGAAGTCGTCCGCCTTGGTAACCAGCTTTTTGTACCAGCCGAGCGGCTGCGTCGGCATCGGGCCATAGGGAAAAGAGACGACATTGGCGCCGAGCGAGTTGTAGAGCTTGGTGAGCAGTTCCTTGCCGCCGCCGTATTTGTGCCAGGCAAGGATCATATTGGCGTCCATGCCGTAAGCCGGACTCGATCCCCAGAGCGCGAGCGCGTTGCTCTTGCCATAATGGTAGCTCAAGACGCCATGGCCGCCGTCGAGGGTGCCCTTTGACACAGCGTCGAGCAGTTGGAATGCCGGCACCACCGCGCCGGCGGGCAGCACGTCGATCTTCAAATCGCCGCCGGTCATTTCGTTGACTTTCTTGGCGAAGTCGAGAGCGAACTCGTGGAAGATATCCTTCTGCGGCCAGGTGCTCTGCCAGCGCATCGAGGTGACCCCTTGCGCCTTGATGATCATTCGGAAACCCTAAAACCGCCGCGCCGCCTGCGGCAATGGCAGCTTTGACGATGTTGCGCCGCGAGATTTTCTTGTTCTCTCGCTCCTGGATAATGGCAGGGTCAGACATGGCTCGCCTCCTATTCGCGACAAATTATGAACTTGGGCCTTCCGCTTATATTACAATTCGAAGATTTTCGTCAAACGTCGCTTATTCCTATGGCCATTTGACACCCCGATCCACTCTCCGCTAGGCTTCTACAGCAATGGATCGAGAGAATCTAATACGCGACCTGCGCGCCATCGTCGGCGAGCGCTATCTGCTAGTCGAAAAGGAAGACGTTGTCGTCTACGAACAAGACGGCTCGATCTTTCAAGTAATGCCGGAGATCGTCGCGCTGCCCGGCAACGTCGACGAAGTCGTTGCCGTGGTGAAAGCGGCGAAGCGGGCCGGCGTACCGATTGTGCCGCGCGGTTCGGGGACGGGATTGGCGGGCGGCGCCGTGCCCGCCGAGGGCGGCATCGTTTTATCGCTGGCGCGCCTGAATCGCATCTTGAAAATCGATCTCGAAAATCGCATCGCCATCGTCGAGCCTGGGGTGATCAACGTCGATGTCACCAAGGCGGTCGCCAAAGAAGGCCTTTTTTATGCTCCCGACCCGAGCAGCCAGGCCGCCTGTTCGATCGGCGGCAACGTTGCCAATAATTCCGGCGGGCCGCACACGCTCGCCTACGGTGTCACGACCAACCATGTGCTCGGTGTCGAAGTCGTGTTGGATGACGGATCGGTGATTTGGCTCGGCGGCGAACTCCCCGACATGCCCGGCTACGATCTCTGCGGCCTGTTCGTCGGCTCGGAAGGAACTCTGGGCGTGGTCACAAAAGTGATCGTGCGCCTTATGCGCGCGCGCGAGTCCGTGCGCACGTTGCTGGCGATCTTTGACCGGATGGATGACGCCACCGAAACCGTCGTCGACATCACCGCCGCCGGAATCATTCCCGCGGCGTTGGAAATGATGGACCGAACGACCATCGAAGCGATCGAGCGCGGCGCGCCGGTCGGTTTTCCGCGCGACGCGGAGGCGGTGCTGCTTGTCGAAGTCGAAGGTCTCAGGGAACATACCGAGCAATCGATGACGCTCGTCAGCGCGATCTGCCGACAAAAGGGCGCCCGCGAAGTCCGAGTTGCCAAGGATGAAACCGAGCGGCAACGATTATGGAAAGGCCGCAAAGGCGCCTTCGGCGCGATGGGTACCCTGGCGCCGAATTATTACGTCCAGGACGGCGTCGTGCCGCGCAGCAAGCTGCCGGAAATGATGCGGCGCATCGCCGCGATCAGCAAAGAATTCAATCTTCGCATCGCCAATGTCTTTCATGCCGGCGATGGCAATTTGCATCCCAACATTCTTTTCGACATGCGCGCACCCGGAGAAATGGACCGGGTCATCGAAGCCGGTGCCGCGACCTTGCGCGCCTGTGTCGAGCTTGGCGGCAGCATCACCGGCGAACATGGCGTCGGGCTGGAAAAGAAAGCTTACATCGGACTGTTGTTTAACGAGACGGACCTAAACGCGATGACGCGGGTGCGCCAGGTTTTCGATCCCGACAACCGTTTCAATCCGGCAAAGCTTTTTCCCACACCCGCGAGTTGCGCTGAAGTCCGGCTGCAACCGGCGCAAATTCCCGCGGGACTATGGATCTAATATTGGATTCAAGTTTCTAGTCGCAGTTTTTAGTTTCATCGCCAAGCCTTGGAAACTCGCAATTCACCGGAGTCCTCGATACTTGGAACACGCCAGTCATAAGCCAGAAACACTCGCAGCTGGCGAAAAGATCGCCGCGCTCGATCTTCCCGAGCTCTACCAGTGTGTTCACTGCGGTCTCTGTCTGAATCAATGCCCAACTTATCGCGTCCTGCGACTCGAACCAGAGTCGCCGCGCGGCCGTATTCACCTCGTCAAAGCGGCCGCCGACGGACGCATCGACCTTACCGAGCGCTTCAAAGAGCATCTTTATCTCTGTCTGCTCTGTCGCGCCTGCGAAACGGCTTGTCCGTCGGGAGTGCAATACGGCCGTATCGCCGAAGCCGCGCGCGAGCAGCTGGGCCCTCCCGGCTCCCCCTTGGCGCGTCAGGTTTTGAATTTTGTCTTCGCTCACTTGCTGCCGTTCCCGCGCCGGCTGCGCTTGGCCTTTGCTCTGCTGCGGCTTTATCAACGAACCGGCTTGCAACGCGTCGTCGGCATGCTCTTGCCGAAAAAGTTACGGGCGATGGACGCGTTGCTGCCGAACATTCCAGGAAAATTTTTTCGCGCGCCGAAACGGCTATTGCCCGCCCTCGGTGAACGCCGCGCCAAAGTTGCCCTGCTCGACGGCTGCGTGATGCCGCTGCTCTTCGGCGACGTCAATGACGCCACGGTGCGCGTGCTTCGGCGCAATGGCTGCGACGTGCTATTTCCCAAAAAGCAAATCTGCTGCGGCGCCTTGAACACGCACAACGGCGAGAGCCATGCGGCCAAACGGATGGCCCGGCACAACATCGATGTTTTTCTCGAAGCCAACGTCGATGCGATTATCGTCAATGCCGCCGGCTGCGGCGCGGCGATGAAAGAATACGGTTATTTGCTGCGCGACGATCCGGACTACCGTGAAAAAGCCGAGCGCTTCAGCGCCCTGGTCAAGGACGCCGGCGAGTTCCTCGCCGCACTCGGTCTCGTCGGTGCGCTTCAACCCGTGGACATGACGGTGACCTACCAAGATCCTTGCCATCTGGCGCACGGCCAGCGCATTCGCACGCCGCCGCGGCAGTTATTGCAAGCGATTCCCGGCTTGAAGCTCGTCGAGATGGAGGGCGCTGACCGCTGCTGCGGCAGCGCCGGTATTTATAATCTGACCCACGCCGAAATGTCCCAGACGTTGCTCCAAGAAAAAATGCAGTCGATCGGCGCCACCCAAGCGCAAGCGGTGGTCGCGCCCAATCCCGGTTGCATGCTCCAACTGCGCTACGGCGCGCAGCGCTACGGGCCCGATGTGCAGGTCTATCATTTGATGGATTTGCTCGATCGAGCCTACGCCGACGCGAAACCTGCGAAGCCGGAATGATCCCCAACATCGACCACCTAGCGCAGCGACTGATTGGCGAATTCGGCGCTGACGCGGTCAGCACGGATGCCGCATCGCTCACCGCCCACGCGGTCGACGGCCAGCTGGCAGATATCATTTGCCGGCCCGCCTCCGCGGCGGAAGTGGCGGCAGCCCTGCGCCTTTGCAGTGAAGCCCAAGCAATCGTGACCCCCTGGGGCGGCGGCACTGCGATGACCATTGGCAACCCGCCACGGCGGGTTGACGTAATCATCGACCTTCAAAAACTCGGCCGAGTCATCGACCATGATCCGGGTAATCTGACGGTAACCGTGCAGAGCGGCATGAAGTTGAGCGAGTTACAAAACGATCTGGCGCAGCATAGACAATTCGCGCCCTTCGATCCTCCGTTTCCGGCGCGCGCGACCATCGGCGGCACGATCGCCGCGAATATCAACGGACCGCGCCGCAGTTCCTTTGGCGCCGTGCGCGATTTAGTGATCGGCATGAAAGTCGCGCTACGCGAGCGGCGAGCAGATCAAAGCCGGCGGCAAAGTTGTCAAGAACGTGGCCGGCTACGACATGTGCAAACTCTTCGTCGGTTCGCTCGGCACTCTCGGCATCATCACCGAGGTCACCGTGCGAGTCGCGCCGCTAGCCGAAAGCGCCGTCACAGTGCTGGCTTCAGGAAGTCTGGCGGACATGACAGCGTTGATCGAAGCGATTGATCACTCATCGCTGCTGCCAGTGGCGCTGTTTCTCGTTAACGATGCGATGAAATCAACGTGGCGCGTCGCAGTCCGCTGTGAAGGATTCGCGCCAACTGTGGCGCGTTATCGGCACGACTTGGCTGCAATGGCGCAGCCAATTGGCGCAACGACGGAAGTCTTGGTGGAGCAGGCTCATGACAATTTCTGGAACGGCATCGCCAACTTTCCGCTCGCGCCGGAATGTCTGGTCTTTCGCGTCACACTGCCGCGCGCGGCGGTCGCCGGGTTCGTAGAGACGATCGAAGAGCGTGGCACCCTGGTGGTCGCCGATGTCGCCGCGGGAACGCTCTGGCTCGGCTATGAACCGAACAAACCAGCGGCCGAATGTTTTGCCCAGCTCCAAGCGCTGGCAAGCGCGCGTCACGGCCACGCAGTGCTCTTCGCGGCGCCGGCTGAATCAAAGCAAGGAATCGAAGTCTGGGGCCCCACGCCGCCGGCGTTTTCACTCATGCGTGAAATCAAGCGGCAGTTCGATCCGCGGGGATTGCTCAATCCCGGCCGCTACGTCGGCGGCTTATAGGAACAACCGTCACGGACCGTGCTGAGCGCTCGGTGAAACGAATCGAGCCTAACTCAGGACTCAGCACTCAGGACTAGAACAGCCTGATGACCCAGTCGCCCAACCAATTGTCCACGCCGAACCCGGCGCTGCCGCGTACAGCAAAGTAAAGCGCCGCCGCCACGAACACGAGATTGTCGCGCAGACCGACTTCGTGAGCGTGAAAGGATTGGCGGTCGAAGGAGCGAAAATAATTCTGCGATTTCTCGTCCTTGAGCGCGGCCTTCACCACCGGAACCATGGCCGGTAGGACTTTGAGCCAATGCCAATGAAGCGCGAAGGTCGGGATCAAAAAAATGATGATCATGACCGCGCAGAGCGGCGTCTGAATGCCCGCGGCCAGACCGAAGCCGCCGACCACCATCAAAAACGTCGCGACGAATCCAAAAAACACTGCGCCCTTGGGAAACAAAATACTCGCGGTGTTGACCGGATTGGGCCAGCGCCGCACGTTGCTCAGCCCGCTGATCAACATACGCCAGCCTAAAATGACCCGCAGAAACGCTTCGGCAAGCAAGACTAAATTCGATGCTTCCAAAAAACTATTCCCCCTGTGACCTACGACGTTGAAACATAATTGAAAATTCCGTCGCACTATAGTCACCGCTTTTGTCACCGTCAAATCAGGAATAACGATCAGACAGAAAAGCGACTTACTGTTGCGGCGCTGGAAATCGGGCATGAAATTGCCAACCAATGACACTAATTGTCCTGTTCTGTGCCGCTTGGTATTGTTTCCAGAAAAATTTTTCTTTAAACTGGCGCGGTTAGCAATCAGTGACTATTGGCACGTTGGTTGCTGCCTAAGAGAACTTCAATGAGGTGGTAATGACACAACTACAGCGATCGCTACTCCCGCTAATTTTGGTTCTCGTACTGTTCCTGCCGAACCGTGTCGTAGCCCAGGAGACAACCACGAGTCTCGTCCCCGTTTCCCGTCCCGGCCGGCTTGGAGCCGGCGGTCCAGTTCTGGAAAAAAGTTTTCACCGAATACAGCCGCTCCCAGCTCATTTTCTTCGACCCCATCGACATGAGCAACATTTACGAAGTTATCGAGGTCGGCGAGGATAATCGTACCGACGATTACATAAACGGCGAGCGCGAGCGCATCGCCACGCTTAATAATATCGACATTGAGCGGGTCAAAGCGCAGCGCGGCATCAAAGAACGCACCGCTGCCGGCATCAAACGCTCGGGACGTTATCTTGCTCAAATTCAACAGATCTTTCGTGAGCGCGGCCTACCACCGGAATTGACTTATCTGCCGATCGTGGAGTCGTCCTACGATATCGGCGCGCGCTCCTCGGTGGGCGCCGTCGGTGTCTGGCAGTTTATGCCTCGCACCGGCCGCGAATATATGCGAGTCGGCGCTGGCATCGACGAAAGAAGAGACCCGCTGGAG
Source organism: uncultured delta proteobacterium (assembly GCA_963811315.1). Classification (GTDB taxonomy): domain Bacteria; phylum Desulfobacterota; class Binatia; order UBA9968; family UBA9968; genus DP-20. The sequence goes on along the minus strand of CAWERH010000078.1, from coordinate 48,892 downwards.
TCTTCGCGCGCCGCGGCAAGCTATCTTAAGCAAGCTTATGATTACCTTGGCAGTTGGCCCTTGGCGATCACGTCGTACAATTACGGCCAGGCCGGCATGGCCCGCGCGGTGGCGGAAGTCGGCTCGGATAACCTGGTCGATCTGATTCAGAAATACACTCATCCCTACTGGGGCTTCCCGCCCAAGCAGTTTTACGCCGAGTTTCTCGCCGCCGTCGAAATCGGCAGCAATCCCAGCCAATACTATCCCGGCCTGCAGCACGAAGCTCCAGTGGCAATTAAAGAAGTCGAAGTCACTAGTCGAAGGACATTGGCGGCGCTGATCGCATCCTCGGGAATGAGCCGCGATGAGTTTCTCGGCTGGAACCCCGCGCTCCATCCGACCGTCCGGTTGGTGCCCGCCGGCTACCGCGTAAAGCTACCGCACGATCGCACCATGTCGCCGTTGGTTGAAGTCGCGCAGATTTCCACCGCCGCGCCGCGAAAGTCGCCACCCGCCGAAGTCGTGCAGCATCGGGTAAAGCGCGGCGAGACCTTGGTCCAAATCGCTCAACGCTACGGCGCTTCGGTGCAGCGCATCCTGCAAGTCAACGGCATTCGCCAGGCGCATTTAATCAAAGTAGGAACCATGTTGCGCATCCCGAAAATCTAAGTTTTTCGGGTACGACGAATCGCGTCCAGCCATCGCAAAGTCCGGGTCGGCGAAAGCCGCCCGGACTTTTTTTACTTCACCGCAATCCTCAGGGTTATTTTTGCCGACGCTGCGAGATCATTGGCGAGCAGGCAGCCTCACGTTGACAAGTTTTTACAGCGCTGCATATAGTCGGCGCGGTGAAAACCAACCTATTTTGTTTGCATGGCCACAAACTGATCGAGCTTCGCAATCTCGTCGCTGGCGGAATCGCTGCGATACTCTTACTTTCGCTTTGCGCGCCTGGCGGTGCTCAGGAAAGCCGCAAAGTGCGCATGGCCTACTCGGCCTTCAGCATTTCGTTTTTGAATGTTTTCATCGCCCGCGATGCCGGCTTGTTTAAGAAACATGGCCTCGAAGTCGAGCTGATCCAGATGGCGGGTCCGTTGCCGGTCGCCGCGCTCGCCGCCGGCGAGATCGACTATCTGACCGGGTACACTACCGGTATCGTCGCCACCGGTCAGGGCGCGCCGCTCAAAGGCATCATGATCGCGTTGCGCAAGCCGCCGTTTTATCTCGTCGGCGAACCGGGGATCCAAAAGCCCGCCGATTTGCTCGGCAAGCGCATCGGCGTCGACCGCATCGGCAGCCTGCAACATCTGGTCATCCGATTGCTGCTGAAAGCGAAAGGAACCGATCCGGAAAAAGTCATCTTTACTCAAACTGGTTCGGTATCGAACACGGTGACCAGCCTCGGTCAAGGCGCGGTCTCGGCCGCCGTGCTATCCGGGCCGCATAATGTCATCATGACCCAGAAGGGTTTTCGCCAGATCGGCGCGGCCGATGAGTTGCCGATGCATTTTCCGACCAGCGGGCTGGTCGTGAACGAAACCAAATTGAAAAGCGACGCTACTCGAATCAAGAACGTGCTGCGGATTATGCTGGATGCCGCTGCCTACTGCCGCAAAGAAAAACCCTGGGTGATAAATTACATCAAGGACAAATGGAAGGTCGAGCCAAAGATCGCAGAAACGGTCTACGACCAGTGGCTATCGACGCTTACGCCCGACGGCAAGATCGGCATCAAAGATATGCAAGAATATTTCGATCTCGCCTACAGCCAGAAGCAGATTTCCGCGCCGATCAATGTCGCGGCCGTGACCGACTACTCACTGCTCGATCAAGTATTGGCCGGAAAATAATATTCCGTCTTTGGGCTAACTCCAGAGTCCGGATTACAAATGCAATGAAGGAGCAAATTATGGACGGCGAAGCATTGGTTAAATCGGTGAAGCAAGAAGTTATCGAACCCGGCATCCAGCGCTTGATGGACACGCAATATTTCACGGAGCTGCGCCAGGGCAAGCTCTCGATCAAGCGCATGCAGGGCTGGGCGCTGCAGCACTATCTGCACAACAAGGCGATCTTGAAATCCTTCGCCCTGGGCATGGTAAAAAACGCCCATGAACCGACGATGTTTGACTACTTCACCGAGCAATTCACCGAAGAGCAGAGCCATCCCGATCTGGCAAAACGCTTCGGTCTTGCGCTCGGTCTAAAAGAAGAAGACTTCACCGAGGCGACGCAGATATTTGAATGCCAGATCCATTCGGCGCGCACCGTGTATAACACTTTGATGGGTTACGCGCCGCAAAACCGCGCCTCGGCGCTCACTAGTGAGAGCATGGTCTGCCGTTACTCCGAGGAATTTTTGAACGCGGGTCGCAAGCACTACGGCCTAGACGACCGCGACCTGACGTTTTTCACCGTTCACATGGTCGCTGATCAGGAGCACACTGCGCGCTCGGCTGAACTCATCGCCCGCATGGTCAAGACGCCGCGCGAGGAACGTTTGGTGCGCGAAAGCGCTCAATACATGGTGCGTATCAAGCTCGGCAAGTTCGACGGCCTTTACCGGGAATACGCATGATCAAGTCGAATCGGCGAAACATGCTTTCACCTCGTCTAGGAGAAACTATGCGGCGGATTTTCAGTTTACTGGTTACGGTCACTGCGCTTTCACTGGGAGCCCCAGCCAGCGCGCAAAACGATCTCAACTCGCTGATCGCCGGCGCCAAGCAGGAAAAGGAAGCCGTCTGGTACACCACGACTTCAGCCGGCGACAATCAAGCCATCGTTGCCGGCTTCACCAAAAAATATCCCTTCCTAAAAGTCCAAGTGCTGCGTTCCACGGGAGAGAAATTGCGCCAGCGTGTGATTACCGAAACCACCGCCGGCCAATACTTTTCGGATGTCTTGAGCGTCAGCAGCATGGAAATGGGCTTGATGAAGTCGAAGGGGTTGCTGCAAGCCTACGATCCTCCGGAAGCCGAAGCCTATCCAGCCGGCGCGAGAGATAAGGAAAAGTATTTTACCGCGATCTACGCTCGTAACTTTGTCATGGGCTACAACACCGCGATGGTGGCGGAGAAAGATCGTCCCAAAGACTGGACCGATCTCCTCGATCCCAAATGGAAAGGCAAGTTTGCGCTCGATGAAGAAGAGTTCGAATGGTACGGCACACTGATCGATTATTGGGGACGGGAGAAAGCCGGAAAATTCTTCAAAGCGCTCGCGGCCCAGCAACCGCAACTTCGCCGCGGCCATAACTTGCTCGCGCAGCTGCTCGCCGCCGGGGAATTTCCTGTGGCGATCGTGTTTCCCTTCGAGATCGAACAGCTCAAACGGCGTGGCGCGCCGGTGGAATGGTCCACCGTTTCGGATCCGATCGTGACCTCGATCAATGTGATGGCGCTCGCGGCCAAAGCGCCCCACAGCGCCGCCGGCAAGCTGCTGATCAACTATGTCCTGTCCGAAGAAGGTCAGACGATTATTAAAAATGTCTCCCGCGTTCCGCTGCGCCCAAGCGTCAAACCCTTGGTCCCACGGCTTGACCAGTCCACCCTTAAAATCCGCTACGTTCCCGCCGACATGTTTAGAAAAGTCGCCGAGTATGAGAAGGAATTCCGCGATTTATTCTGGAAGAAGTAGGGGCGACCCTGCGTGGTCGCCCGAATTCAGGAAATCTTATCCCAGCGGATCAACTGCTGAGCGCCGTCGCTTCGATTTCCAATAAGTATTTCTCTCCGGCAAAGCCGTCGACAAAGCTGACTTCGATCTCAGGAATAGTCAGCTGCGGTCCCTGCGAGAGAATCTCCATCAGCCGTTCATGCTTTTGGCTTCTGTGCAGAAAAATAGACAGCCTTACAACTTTGCTCCAACTAGATCCCGAAACGGCGAAGCCGTTGGCCAAGGTTTGGATGATCTCGGGTACTTGCTCTTCGAGGGTCGGCGCTTCGGACGTAAAACCGGAGAAAAATAGCAGCGAATCGTAGCGCAGATAGCAGAGATAATTCCGCGCCGGTTGGAATTCCACCGGGCGCCGGTCGATACTGCCGGTTGATGGTTTCATCGCCAACAGCTCCAACCCTGCCACTGCATCCGAATCGAACCATTGCTGCGAAATAAAACTGGAGCTTGCCACCTTTTTTGTTCCCGTAAGGATTTTAGAGCGCGCCGCTGTCGCGAGCGTGCGCGCACCCTTATCGGGTCCCCATACGCGGACACGCACGCAGTTGTCGAGCGACAAGCCGTGCAACTGCAGTTCGTCGTCGAACTTCCGAAAGAGTTCTTCAGTCGCGGTATCGGCCGCAACTCCGGCGCGGCCTTCTGCGCGGATCTCGACGAACTCGCGGCCCAGCCAATGAAACAGTTTGGTTTCCATGGCCGCACTTTAGTGCAAAGCTTCGCTCGTGAAAAGAGTAGTTTGCGCTAAACATCTTGCCTTTATTCCATGCTTAGGGATAAGTGATCCTGTGTGGTCTCGCTCCTGCGGAGACCGCAAAGCTTCGCCTCGGCAGCTGAAACATGACTTCCGCCAAAGAAATGTTCCACCAGCTTTTCACGGCAGAAAACCGCAGCCGGTCCGCCAAGACCGTGGAAATCTTCGGCTGGCTGATATTGATCGAAGGCACCGCAGCACTCTTTTTTCCGCACTTTTCGGCATCTCTGTTGCGGCTGCCACCTCTGGTAGAACAGGCGGCTAACTATTCCCGCCTAGTCGGTCTTCTCGTGAGCGGCCTAGGGATGCTCTACATTGTAAGTGGGCGTTTGAATGCCGAGGGTTTTGTCTTCGCATCGTTGCTCGACCGGCCGCTGGTTCCGTTTGCGATGACTGTCCTTTGGTATCTGAACATCATACCCGGACCGCTGGCCTTGCTATTCTCGGTCCAGGATTTCGGCAGTTTTCTTTGGACGCTGTTTACTTGGCGTGCTGAGCGAAGTTAATTTGCGTGGGAGGCTTGCGATGAGTAATACGAACATCGGCTTCATCGGTCTCGGCATCATGGGCAAGCCCATGGCGCGCAATCTGCTCAAGGCGGGCTATCCAGTTATCGTTCACAATCGCAGCCGCGCGGCGGTAGACGAACTCGGTAAAGAAGGTGCGCAGGTAGCAACGAGTTCGAGAGACGTCACGGCGCGCAGTGAAATCATCATCACCATGCTGCCCGATTCGCCGGATGTGGAACTCGTGTACGCCGGAGACACAGGGAATTTTCGCCGGCGTGAAATCCGGCACGCTGCTGATCGATATGTCGAGCATCTCGCCGATCGTGGCGCGCAAGCTGGCCGCCGAAGCCGAAAAGCGTGGCTGCGACATGCTCGACGCTCCCGTGAGCGGCGGCGAAGCCGGGGCGATCGGCGCGTCCTTGTCGATCATGATCGGCGGAAAAATTCCAGCCGTCGAGCGCGCCATGCCAGTATTTCAAGCACTCGGGAAAAACATCGTCCATGTCGGCGACGCCGGCGCCGGCCAAGTGACCAAGGCGGCCAATCAGATGGTTGTCGGCACGACGATCGCGATTGTCGGCGAAGCGCTCGTGCTCGCGGCCAAGGCCGGCGTCGATCCGGCGAAAGTCAGGCAAGCTCTGCTCGGCGGCTTCGCCCAATCAAAAATTCTCGAAGCGCACGGGCAAAAAATGCTCGAGCGCAATTTCAAGCCCGGCTTTCGCATCCGGTTGCATGAAAAAGACATGAAGATTGCGCTGGCGACCGGATCGGAATACGGCGTGCCGCTCCTGGTTACCGGCGTCGTCGGTCAAATGATGACCGCGATGAAAGGCATGGGCAACGGCGATCTCGATCATTCCGCTTTGGTCAAGCTCGTCGAGGCGTTGGCGCAAGCTGAATTGAGCCTGAAACCATGAGCTAGCCAACGCCGGCCCGCAAGATTTGACAACTTCGTCCCGACTCGACTAGCGTAACCCAAAATCGAATCGCACACCGGAGGGACTATGCCGGGCACCGCCACCAAACTCGTCGACGCCGATACCCATGTTTCCGAGAACGAACAGATGTGGGAGCATTTCGATCGCGCGATGTATCCATCGCCGGCCGGTGCTGATTTCCGTGCCGGAGAATACCCTCTACGGCGACCGCAACGCCATGTGGTTGATCGACGGCAATATTTTTCCCAAGCCCGCCGGCAAAGGCGGCTTCGCTCTGATCACGCCGTCGGCAGCCAAGAAACAGCAAACCCGAACGGATATCAGCGCGGGTGTCGGGAGATCACCGATCCCGAGGCGCGCCTACGCGACATGGACAAATCCGGTTTCGACGTTCAGGTGATCTACCCCACGCTGTTTTTGATTTACTTGACCGACGACGTCGCCCTCGAAGTCGCGTTGTGTCGAGCCTACAACCGCTGGATGGCCGAGGCCTGCGCGAAAGGACAAGATCGCTTGAAGTGGGTGGTGATTCCGCCGCTGCGCTCCATCGAAGAATCGATCAAAGAATTGCGTTGGGCAAAAGAACATGGCGCGGTAGGCGTTTTCTTCCGCGGTATCGAGGGCACGCGCACACTGGACGATCGGTATTTTTTCCCAGTCTATCAAGAAGCGAGCGATCTCGATCTGCCGATCTGCATTCATCAAGGCTCGGGTTGCCCGACGTTCATCAATTTTTTCGACTTGGAGCGCAATCGCCAATGGTCGCATTCGGCGATCCTGCCGCTGTTCGCCTTCAACGACATCGTCAACAACCGGATCCCTGAAAAGTTTCCCAAGCTCAGGTTCGGTTTCATCGAAGCCTACGCGACCTGGGTGCCATATCTTTTGCACTCGTTCAAACGGCAATTCCGCGACCAATGGAAATTCTCTTCGACCCAGGATCTTTTCCGCGAATTTCGCATTTTTATCGCCTGCGAAACCAGCGAGAATCTCCCGGTCATCGTCGACTGCATCGGCGAGGACAACTTGGTGATCGGTTCGGACTACGGCCACAACGATCCCTTCGAGCAACGCAACCTGCTGCCGACGCTCAAATCGTTGACCAGCATACCGGAGCGGGTTGTCGATAAAATGGTGCGCGACAATCCCTGCGCGCTCTACGGCCTCTGATCCAGTGGTGCGGCCGGGATGGCGACGATCACTCTTTGCGTGAAGCGACGGAAACGAATCCAGTGCACGCTGGTCGCTGTCGCGTTCTTTGCTCTATTCAGCTCTCACGCCGGCGCCCTTGAGACCGTCAATATCGCCCTCAGCAATAAAAACTTTCAGATGATTCTCTATCCGATCGCCCAAGAGCGCGGCTACATGCAAGAGGAAGGGATCGATCTGCGCGTGATTCTCGCGCGCGCCGAGCTGAGTGTGCAGGCGACCATGGCGGGGAGTTTTCAGTTTAACATGGCCGGCAACATGGCGGTCGTCAACGTCATGAAAGGCGGCGCGCCTTTCAAGGTAATTCTTTCGACCAATGACAAAGTCCTTTCTTGGATCCTGAGTAAACCGGAGATCACCAGTCTCAAAGAGCTCAAAGGAAAGCGCGTGGCCACCAGTGGCGTTGCCAACGTGACGCTGATCATGGCCAAGCAAGTGCTGCAAAAGCACGGCATCGATCCCGATCGGGATATGACCTTCATCAACACCGGGGGCGGCAGCAACGGCGTGCGCGCGCTGATGGCGGGTGCCGTCGATGGCGTCGTCGCTTCCACCGCCGAACGCTACATCGGCATTCCCGCGGGTTTGAGAGAATTGTCGTTCATCGGCAATGAAGTAAAAAACTCTTGGGGTACGATGGCGACCACGGACCAACTGATTCAAGAAAAGCCCAAGCTCGTCGCCGGCGTCATCAAAGCATCTTTAAAGGCGTTGCGCTTTATTCGTAAAGAGCGCGACGCAACCATCGCCGTCGCCATGAAATTCGCCGGACTGGACAAAAATATCGCCACGCGCATGTACGACGACCTGGTCGGCACCTTCACGCAGAACGGCATTGTCGACGAGGAAACCCAGCGCAACGATATCGAAGTGATCCGGCAGATTCTGAAGACCCCGAAACCATTCCGACCGCAAAGAGCTTACGACTTTCGCTTCGCCCGCGAAGCCGACCGCCAATTGACCCAGTCCGGCTGGCGTCCTTAGTCCGAGAATAGGATCGAGGAATGCGCGTGCGCGGCCGACAAGTATTTTGCCGCTTAGTCCGCGCGGCGTGGCCGTTTGATCATCGCCGGATGAAAATACAACACGGCAATCAGAACTCCGGTAAAGAAGACAACATTGACAATGCCGAAGGCATACAAGACCACATCCGATGATTGTAAACTCGCCGGCACCATGCCGACGATGCACAACCAAACGCCGACGACCCACGCCACGCTGATATCTTCCGAAGAGCGCCGCCGAGCGATGCGCAGAATCAACGGAATATTAAAAAACGGCATCAGGACGCCGCTCACGACACCGAGAATTTGAAAAGGTGCTTCCATGGCGCCACCACCGTCTGATTCTATGTTTCGGCTAGGGCCGCCAGTTCGCTTGGCTTAGCTGCCGGTCTGCTTCCTGCGCGAAGGCGAAATCGTAAGCTTTGGCGTTGGGCACGGTTCTCGTTGGCGTTGACCACCTGGCGCACGATATTGAGATCGTTGCGCTGGGTTTCATCGTCGACGACGCCGTTGCGGGTGAACGTGCCGATCAGATCGTCATAGAGGCGCGCCGCTTGCTGGCGCGAGACGCCGGAAAATTTCAGCAACGCTGAGACCGTTCCCTCTTTGTCCTGGCGCATGTAGCGCAACGCTTTCAAAGTCGCGCGCACGAAGCCGCTGACCATTTTCGGGTTTTCCTTGATCAGTTTGTCCGTGGTCGCAAGCGTGCCCCAGGAATTTTTCACTTCGTTGCCCATGAAGAACATTTCTTTCATGCCTTTTTCGAGCGCGATATAGCGCTGCTCCACGCTAAGGATGGCGGCATCGAACCCTCCGCTCAGCAGCGCCGTGAGTTGATTGCCTTGGCCGACATCGAGATAGACCGGGTCCTTGTTGCCGTCGATGCCGTGTTTGCTGAGCACCTGCTTAATCATAAACGTCGCGATGGCGGCCACCCCCGTCGTCGCGATCTTTTTGCCTTTGAGATCTTTGGGACTGGTGATGTCGGGTCGGGTGACGAACCATTGCAGTACCCGGTCGTTGGTCGCGACCACGACTTTAAGCGGCGTATTGGCCCGCGCAATGCTCACCAGCGCGCTCGATCCGGCGCCGGTAAAATGCGCGTCGCCGCCAAGCATGGCTTGAATACTCGTGGTCGGCGCAATGAAGATCACCCGTTGATCGATACCCTCTTCTTTCATGTAGCCTTTTTGCTGCGCGATCGGATAGATCGCCATCTGAAAGCTTTTGGACGGAATCGCCATGTTCACGGTTTGCAGCGGCTGGGCGTTGGTCAGCTTCGGAGCAATGAGCGCCAGCCAAAGAACCGCCGCCTGGGTGAATCGGTGAACGATGCGCCGGCGAGTCGATGCCCGATGAGCGTTTTTCATTTGCGATTCTCCTGTCCAGCGAGCGCCCTCACCCTTCCCTCTCCCGCAATGCGGGAGAGGGGTTAGACAAACAGGAAAGAGATAGCGGGTGTTAATTCAGTGGATAGAGTTGTTTCGGATTGTCGAAGAAGATCTTGTCGGTGAGCGCTTTGGGAATATCTTCGCGCGCGCGCATGGCGGCAACCAACTGGCGCTCCTCGGACGGATCCTGATGGCCGTAGTCCGAGCCGATGATCAAGTGATCTTCGCCGGTATACTGGGCGAGGTAGCTGACATCTTCATCCGCTTCGGCCGCGACAAAGATCCGATACTCGCGGAACATGTCTTGGTCCGAAGAGAACTTCCACTTTTCCCGAAAAAGCCGCTTGATGATGTGCATCATGAACGGCACCCAACCGGCGGAAGCTTCGATGAAGCCGAACCTGAGCTTGGGAAACTGCTCGGGAATCTTGTTGGCGATCAGGTCGCGGAACGCGAAAAGCGGCTGCACGCGGCTGTGGCCGAAGGTGTGATTGCGCTCGACATCGAAGAGATTGAGAAACAGCGGGCAACCCGCGCCGGTATGAATCAGAATCGGCAGATCGGTATCGCTGGCGGCCTGATAAATCGGGTTGAAATACGGACTGTCCAACGTCCTGTCGCCTTCGATGCCGCGAAAGAATACGCCGACCGCGCCGTTGTCTTTGCCCCATTTAATTTCCTTGACCGACTCTTCAACCGAGTGCAGCGGCGGGACCACGACCCAGCGGATCCGGCCGCCGGATTTCGCGCAGGCTTGCGCCAGGAAGCGATTGTAGGCGCGCGCCATGGCGACGTCGAGCGCGACATCGTCGGTGATGTAAATCAAAAACAACGTCGGAAACACCACTTGCGTATCGACGCTGAGCTTGTCCATGTCTTTGATTCGCGCCGGGAATATCGATCATCTCCCGGCACGCCAGATGAATATCGCCGCGCGAAGATTCGAGCTTCGAGGCCGAGGGTGTGATCAGCCGGAAGCTGCCCTTGCCGTTGGGTTTGGGAAAAATATTTCCGTCGATCAGCCAAAACGCGTTGCGCGGGCCGTAGAGCGTGTCTTCCGGGCTTTTGAGCAGCACGGGACGGCGGTGATACATATCCTTGTCGAACATCGCCCACATCGCTTCGCCTTCGGAAATATGAGTATCCGAATCGATTATGCCTGCCATGATTTCCTCCTTGAGTGATTGTTACAAGTGAACTTGCTGTCACGGACACGCCGCGTCAGCTGCCCATCTTAATTTCATCCTTCATCCTTCCGCCCTCATCCTTTTGCTTACGGTTTCCAGCCGATCTTATTGAGCTGGGCGTCGGCTTCGAGAGCGAAGCTAAAATCGAACGCCCGCGCCGGCGCCAGCGCTTCCTTGGCATCGAGCACCTGGCGAATCACTTCGACATCATTTTTCTGGGTGTCCAAATCCACCGCGCCGTTGGCGGTGAAGGTCCCGATCAAGTCGTCGTACATGCGCGTCGCGCTCGCCGCCGGCAAACCGGAAAACTTGGTGAAAGCTGCGATCGTCCCCTGACGATCACGGCGAATCCAACGCAAAGCCTTGAGCGTCGCGCGCATAAAGCCGGCCATCAGCTTCGGCTGCTCTTTCATGAATTTATCCGATGCCGCGGTCGTACCCCAGGAATTTTTGACTTCGTTGCCGAGGTACATGAGCTCCTTCATGCCGTTGTCGATGCCGGCGTAGCGTTGCTCGACGCTGACGATGGCTGCGTCCACCGCCCCCGACAGCAGCGCCGCCGCTTGATTGCCGACACCGGGGTCTGTGAAGACCACGTCTTTGCTTCCGTCGATACCATATTTGGGCAAGAGGTTTTTAAACATATACGTAGCCACCGACGCAACGCCGGTAGTAGCAATCTTGCGGCCCTTGAGATCCTTGATGCTGGTGATATCCGGCCGGCTAAGGATCCATTGGTGTACGCGATCGTTGACGGCAAGAACCACCTTGGCTGGAATGCCGCCCCTGGCGATCGCGACCAGCGCGCTACCGCCGGAACCGGTCAGCTGAATGCTGTCGGCGACCAGCGCTTGGATGCTCGGCGTCGGCTCCATGAAAGTGACCTTGAGATCGACGCCTTCTTCCTTCATGTAACCGCGCTCCAAGGCCAGCGGAAAAATGATCATCTGGAAGCTCTTCGTCGGCAAAGCGATGGTCACGTCGGCTGCGAATGCGGCACGGGCAGATAGGATCAGTAATCGCGACAGCGAAGAGCGCGGCTCGAGAATACCGCGCGCGAGTATCTAAACGTTGCCGCGCGGAAAAGCCGTTGCGTGTGGATTTGTCTGCGCCCTTCACACTTCATTGTCTTCACTCCGACTTGCACGGCGAGCTATAGCAAAATGCGGGGGGCTTCAGGAAGAGGCCATGCCCAGCATCTGTCTTGTTACTCTTTCAGCGCGCCCGGAACGATCCATTCCGCGGCGATCTTGGCGCCGCCCCCGGAGGCTTCGGCAGCGACTTGGTTGAGTAGTCTGGTGAATTGGCGTTTGTCGACGCGCAACGTCTCGTCCATCCATGGCATGTAATCGTCGAAGGTTTTCTCCGCCAAGGAACGCCCATGGCCAAACTTGCCGGTCAACAGCGCGATAACTTTTTCGCGATTGGCTTTCGCATGGCGTACCCCTTCCCTGTGCGCGGCGATGAAAGCGGCAAAATCTTGGCTCCGTTCGCGCTGCAATGCTTCGGTGGTTTCGATCGAAATCGGCAGCGGGTCGTCGACGATTTCGGGCCACTCCGTCACGCGGTGAAAGCCTTGCTCCTCGGCGACGAAACCATAGGGCCGCGGCACCAATGCCGCCTCGACTTTTTTATCGAGCAGCATCTTAAAGGCATCTTGATCGGCGCCGAGAAATTGCAACTTGACATCTCGGTCAACCGCGAGACCGGCCGCTTGCTGAAACGTTTCGGCGAACGGCACGCCGCGCGCCGGCCCTTCGCGACACGCGACGGTGCGTCCTTTGAGATCCTTGAGCGACCCGATCGAGGCATCGGCAATCAGCAAGTAGGGGCAGCTGTTCATGGCGCAGCCAAGTAAGCGGGTGGCCCGGGTATCGAGGAAGTGCTGCAGCGAGGCGCGGCCGACGACAAAAGAAATTTGCGCCTGGCCATTTTCCAAGCGTCGATAGCGCTCCTCCGTGCCCTGGACATGATTCCACGAAACCTCGAGCCCGTGCTTTGCGTAGATACCGGCATCGATCGACAGATAACCGGTGATGTCGCGGGCAAATTTGCCGTCAGTCCCCTCGAGATGCCCATACATAACGTTGAGGCTTGCCATACTCATTCTTACCCTCCTTTGCAGACTCTATAGTATGGTTGGCGCCCGCAGACAAACCTTGCCTTGACACGGTATCTTTGACGGGAATAAAGTCGACCCAGTTCGACAGTATGTCGTTGAATTGATCCAAAACCAAAAAGGAGGTGCCGATGAAATTATTGAATGTTTTAGACATGGCCAAGGAACGAAAGAAAGGCCAACGCCGCATGGATCTCTTTAGGCGGGAAAATCTCGAAACGTGGATTCTCACTTTCCCTCCCGGCGACGTGCAGCGCATGCATAACCACCCCTCGGACCGCACCTACTACGTCTTGACGGGCCGCGGCATCATGAAAGGGCTAAACGAGAGCCACGAGGTTTCACAGGGGCAGATTATCAGCATCCCGGCCCATGAGTACTATGAGGGATCGAATCCGTACGATGAGCCGATGATTCTGTTGGGGAACAGCCACAAAGCAACGCCGGAAGATGTCGCCAAAGCCGGCGGTCAAAGAAATGAGATCGATGAAAAGACCGGCAAGCGCATTATTTACCAGCACGGCGGCGGCCAGGATATGGGTGTGTTGGCAGACTAGACGATCCCAAGAGATTTTACGACGATTTCATAAAGCCCGGTCTGGTATTATCCAGCCGGGCTTTTCCTTATCTTAGGACTCCGGTCCGGCAAGAAAGGAACCCATCACGGTTATCGCGCGCCAAAACGCCACGCGCAGAACGGGAAACAACAAGGCGGGTTCGCGGCCGTCCTATCGGCCCGCATGATGAGCATTGCGGACCGGTTCGATTCTGCTCATCACTGGTTTATGTTCTGGCCGAGCCGGGTGTGAATGCGCCGGACGCGTTCCACTTGTCCCTTCGCCGCAAAACGCTCGTAGAAACCTTCGGCGCGAAATTCCCTGGTCAATTCAGCCCAGGGTTTTACGACGTTTGTGAAAACCTTAGGGGAACGATCCTCTTCCCAAGCCTGAACGATCTTACGGTCGCGGATGAGATCGCCGAACACGCGAAGGAGCGCTTTCAGGGTTACGTCCCGCGTGAACATGAATTTTTCATTGTCGCCCCAAACGGCGTTCATGACGTCCCGCACCGCTTTGAGATAATCCCGAATCAGAGCGTAGGCGCGGTCCGCGCGCATACCAAAGTGGTCATCGAAGAAACGCCGGTTTCCCTGCACGAGTTTGAAAATCTCGTTGAACACTTCCGACTGTAAAATCCATTTTTCCTGCCGGCTTCGACCGCCCAGACGATTGATGCGATAGCGCAAAGGTGAGTCGGATTCCCCGTAGAGGAGATTGACCAACTTCGCGGCAAATTTCTTCTCCGGCGTTTCCCAGGACACGCGTTCGTAGAGATCCACCAAATGGGATTTGTTGATCCGGGTGTGGGTCGAATTGATCACCACGAACATCTCGGTGGCAAAATCGGCGCTTTTACCGTCAAACAAGACACAGGGAACCTCGATCCGATCGATCTGTTCGGGATGTTTTTGGCGGAAAAAATGCAGCGCCGCAAGACGATGCTGCCCGTCGATGATAAGATAATTGCCGCTCGGCTCACTGAGGAAGCCCACGCTTTCCGAGGAATCCGAGCGCCGAAAGCGCAGCGTCTCGTCGGTAAAGAGCAGGATCGTGCCCGGAATCAACGGTTGGCTGACCGCGGTCTCGTAGAAATTTACGATCTGGCCGATCTTTCGCCGGTTAAGCAGACGTTGAAATGATTTTTCGCTTTTCTCGATCCCGGCGATAAATCTGGCAACCTCATCGTCCCCTGGTGCATCGGCCTCGATCTGTTCGCCTTCGAAGTAATAGCGGCTCGAAAAACTCACCTTGTCAAGCAGCTCAGAGGCCTTGTAGGCGATAAAGTAGAAAGCGCCTTCCTTTTGCAGCACTCGCGTTGCCAGCATAAATTGCTCCTTCTCAACAACCGACTATCGTTTGCTCGATAGATCTTGACCGAACCCTATGGACCCATGGCAACCCATATCGTCGCAAAAGACAAGCTCTGTCTGCTTGTCGCTTTCCCAGAAGTTTCGCCGAGTCGGCGCCAGCAGCGTTCGCGTCCGCCGCGCTGTCAATCTCATCGTCGCCTTGCGTTCCGCCCTGCCTGCCATTGGCTCCCTGCAATGTCGCGGCCTTAACGACACCCGCCACCTGATCGACGCCTGCGAAAACTTGCTCATTTTCATAGGTTTCCTTATGAATAATTCCTCACCAACGGTCGGCGCGGCGGCGCGGCGAAGTTGTCTTTGGGCATAACCGATCCTACCAGCTGACGCATTTTTTCAAATGTCGACCGTGCTTTACCAAAACACGCCAGGTTGTCCGTGCGAAAGATTATCGAGCTAACTAAAAGTTAACGGCGAGACAAACCTACCCAACGGCAAAGATCCAGCAAAATCCGCACTTAGTTTTTTTCCCTAGTTATGGTATTCTTGCGCCTACACTTCAATGAACGGAAAAACCATTTCCTCCGAGCTGCAGCGGCTGCCCTCGCTCGCTGCTCGGCTATTTTTCTTCATTAATAAAAGACGCTTGAAAATCTGGCTTTGGTGGTCGGTGGCAATTCTGCTGATCGCCGTCTGCCTGTTTATCGAGATCCAGACGTCGGTGATCCAGTCGTGGATTTTCACCAGCACCAATCGACGTATTTTTTACAGTTTGCAAGCCGGCCGCAGCGACGAAATTAGCTTTCCCCATTCGGCGCCATTCGACGATCGACGCGGTTATTCCAAATTGCCGACCTATCAGTCGCGTTTGGAATCGGAAGGTTACCGGGTAACCTGGCAGGCCCGTCAGTCGGAAACCATGCTCACGTTGCTCGATCACGGCATTTCGCCTCCCTACGTGGAACGGCCCGATGCCGGTTTGGAGATTCGCGGTGTCGATGGCGCGCCGCTGTTTCGCTACGCGCAAGGCGACTTCCTCTTTCAGAAAATCGACGACGTCCCGCCGCTGTTGGTAAAATCTTTACTTTTTCTTGAAAACCGCGATCTCGACCGGCCGGCGACCTCCTGGCAAAATCCGGTCATCGAATGGGACCGCACGTTAAAGGCGGCGTTTTTTTATATTGGCGCAAAACTTGAGCTGCCGGTGCCGGTGCAAGGCGGCAGCACGCTCGCGGTACAACTGGAAAAATTTCGCCATTCCCCGAACGGCCGCACCGAATCGCCGCTGGAAAAATTGCACCAGTTGATCGGCGCAAGCCTCAAGGCCTACCAGGAGGGCCCTAACACGCGCGCTTGGCGCGAGCGCATCATCGTCAATTATCTCAACACCGTGCCCTTGGCGGCAGCGCCGGGTTATGGCGAGATTCACGGTTTGGGCGAGGGACTGTACGCTTGGTTTGGTATGCGTCTGCCCAACGTCGTGGCGGCGTTAAACGAACCCGAAAACAGTCCGGCAAAAACCCGCGCGTTCAAGCAAGTCCTGACACTGCTCATCTCGGTGCGCGCGCCGTCGGTATTGCTAGTTGAAGAACGCGAGTCCCTGGAAGAAAAAGTCAGTCAGTTTATCCGCCTCATGGCGCGCGCAGGCATCATCGATTGGGAGTTTGCGACTCAGCTGCAAGACACGACGATCAAGTTTTTGCCCGCCGCGCCGATGGCGCCACAAGCGTCATCGGTCAAGAACAAGGCCGCCAACGCGATCCGCATAAGCATGATGGAGTCGCTCGGCGTCAATAACCTCTACGATTTGAACCGGCTCCATCTTCAAGTCGAAAGCACCATCGACGTGCCGTTGCAAAAGCGCGTGACCGATTTTCTCAATAGTCTGACCGATCCCAAGATTGTTCGCGCCCTCGGCTTACACGGCGAACGGCTGCTCGAAGACTCCGACCCGGCGAAATTGATTTATTCGTTTTTGCTGGTCGAGGCGACGCCGAACGGCAATCAGGTGCGCGTTCAAGCGGATAACCTGAACGCGCCTTTCGATTTCAACAAAAGCGTCAAGCTCGAACTCGGCAGCACCGCCAAGTTGCGCACCGTGACCCACTATCTGGAAATCATCGCCGAGCTGCACCAAGAGCTGAACGGTTTGGACCGCAAACAGCTAGCCGAGCGAGCGCAAACCGCGCCCGATCCGTTGACGCGCTGGGCCGCCGAGACCTTGATGAGCGGCAGCATCGAATTGCAGCCATTCCTCGACAAAGCCATGGAGCGGCGCTATTCGGCGAGCCCCTACGAGGCCTTTTTTACCGGCGGCGGCGTGCATCATTTCGAAAACTTCGACCGCATCGATAACAAGAAGATTCTCGAATTGCGCGAAGCGTTTCGTAATTCGGTCAATCTGGTGTTCATCCGCCTGATGCGCGACGTGGTCGCCTATCATCGTGCCCACTTGGCCTACGATGCCGAAGATGTGCTGCAACAATCCGGCCAACCCGCTGCGTCAAAAAATGCTTCAGGAGATCGCCGAGGACGAGTCGCGCAGCGTTTTGCGGCGCGCCTATCAGAACTACGCCAAGCAAGCTCCCGACGAAATCGTCCGCCGGCTGATCGGCACCCGAGGAGTTGTCGCACGCCGGCTAACCGTTCTGTTTTTCGCATGGCGCATCGGTGCCGACGTGGAAGCGCTCACGGCATGGTTGGAAAAACATCACGTCAAAACCGCAAAAATTGATGTGCTCAAGCTATTTCGCGCCTATCAAAATCCGCGTTTAACGCTGGTCGATTATGCCTATCTTTTGTCCATGCATCCGCTCGATCTGTGGTGCGCCAGCGAGTTTTATAAGGACGCCGATCTGCCCTGGGAAAAACTCTACGCGTCGAGCACCGAAGCGCGTCGCCTGGGCTCCGTCTGGTTGCTCAGCAGCCGCAACCGCCGCGCGCAAAATGTCCGCCTGCGCATCCGCATCGAGAGAGACGCATTCACCCGCATGACGCCCTATTGGCAGCGGCTCGGTTTTCCGTTCAAAACGATGGTGCCAAGTTACGCGACGGCGATCGGCAGCTCGTCGGATCGTCCCGTGGCGTTAGCCGAGTTGGTCGGCATTTTGGTCAATGACGGTGTGCGCCGGCCGGCGTCGAGCCTGACCAAAATCCATTTTGCCACAGGCACGCCCTACGAAACTTTGCTCGAAAAAACCCCGGAGAAAGGCGAGCGGGTGCTGGCTCCGGAAATCGCCCGAACCGTGCGCAAAGCGATGGCCGACGTGGTCGAGCAAGGCACCGCGCGGCGCTTGAACGGGGTATTCAAGCTGACCGACGGCCGAACCATCACTGTCGGCGGCAAGACCGGCTCCGGCGACAATCGCTTCGAGACCTTTACCCGCGGCGGCGCGGTGACCTCTTCGCGCGCCACCAACCGCACCGCGACCTTCGTTTTTTACATCGGCGAGCGCTACTTCGGTGTGATCACCGCTTTCGTGCAAGGACGCGAGGCGGCCAACTATAAATTCACCAGCGCGCTGCCGGTGACGCTCATGAAGCAGCTCGCCCCGGCGATCATTGCCCGCATGGAAAACAAACCCATCGAGCTGCCCAACCTGCCGGCGGCGGAAGGACCCGCTGTCGAGACTAAACCACCGGTGATTGGCTCAAAGATTTCCACCGCGTCCGCGATTTCCCGCGGTTCGGTCGCTCCGCTGCCGACTCAGTAATTTTGAAATTCACGGCGGTAGCGAAGTCTGTTCTGCGACGCAGCGGCTAAGTGCCGCGCCGATTGCCGAAAAGCTGAATGTGCAAGCGCGGCGCAAACCGGTAGCCATGTTTCTTGCAGAGTTCGACGATCCAGAGCGCCTTTCGGCTCAATGCCGATTCCGTGATCCCCTGGGGCATGATCAAAACTCGCTCCGGATCCACGCCTGAGTTGATCCAAAAGCGCGCCGATCTCGACGAAGTCTTCGCGTCGCTCGACGACGAATTTAAGCTGGTAATCGTAGTTTTCGATGAATCTTTGAATCACCGGCAGATTCAACCGGCGCTGCTCATGCATTGTGGCGAATTTGCCGCCGGCTTTTTTCCACGGCGTCGAGTTCGCCAGCTTCGGACTCAGGGAAATCAGATCTGCGGCGATCGGTTTATAGATCGTCGCCGCGGTTTCGATGGTGACGTGCGCGCCGGACTGTTTGAGTTTGTCCGTCAGCTCCTCGATCTGGCGCGCCAGCAGCGGTTCGCCGCCGGTGACCACCACATGGCGGTTGGCATATCTTGCGACCTCGCGAAGAATCTTTGCGATCGTCCATCACCGTTCCCTCGGGCTGCCAAGAGGTATAGGGCGTGTCGCACCAGACGCAGCGCAGATTGCACCCCGACGTGCGAATAAAAACCGACGGCACGCCGGCCAGCCGCCCTTCGCCCTGGATCGAATAGAAAATCTCGCTGATGTGCACAGCATCAACTTAACAAAGGCGAGGCGGTTCTTGAAGCCATTGCTTGGAGCAGCTCACTACGCAAGCGATGCTCTGTGAAAGCGCATGTTCAAACGATTGACTCATCCAGCCGGCGGATTCTTGATTCATCCTCGCCGTGTGGTAGAGGTGAAAGGTTGGTGCGCGTGGACGTTCGCCCTCGTACGTACGTAAGCTCGAAAATGATCTCCTGATGACCGCAGATAAAGAAGCCTTGCTGGCCGAAGAGCGCAAGATACGCCGGCTGCGCCGGGCGATGGATGTCGCCGCGGCACTGCTTTGGCAGATCGATCTGACGCTTGGATGAAGCCCAAGACGTGGTCGAGCACGCCAAACACACGGCGCTGCAGCTTTTTCCCGATAAAGAAGAAACTTTCGATTTGATTTATGGCTCGCGCTTTCGCCGCATCCTGGCGGAAAAGTACCGTCTGCATATAGAGTCAAAATCATGAGCGAAAAATTCCATACGCATCCGCGGCGCCAAGCAGAACAATCTCAATAATCTCGATCTCGATATTCCGCTCAACGCGCTGACCGTCGTCACCGGCGTCAGCGGCTCGGGAAAGTCGACGCTGGCCTTCGACATCCTCTATGCCGAAGGCCAACGCCGCTACGTCGAAAGCTTTTCCGCCTATGCGCGCCAGTTTCTCGACCGCATGGACAAGCCGGACGTCGAGAGCATCGAGGGCATTCCGCCGACCATCGCCATCGATCAGAGCCGGCCGGTGCGCACCTCGCGCTCCACCGTCGGCACCATGACCGAGCTGCACGATCACTTCAAGCTGCTCTTTGCCAAGATCGGCGTGCTCCACTGCCGCGGCTGCGAGCGCATCGTCGAGCGCGATCAGCGCGCAATCGGTTTTCACCAAGCTCGGCGGCATCAGCCGAAGGCACGCCGATGGTGCTGACCTTTCCGTTGCCGCCCTCCACCGTGGCGTGGGACGAAGTGCGCAACGGCCTGCGTCAGGCCGGGCTTTCACCGCTTGTTGGTGGATCAAACCATTTGCGAGCTCGATGACATCGACCCAGGCGCCCACGGGTCAATCCACGCTGCAGATCGTCGTCGATCGCTTCGCCTTTCGGCCGGAGAACAAAAAACGCATCTCGCGATTCCCTCGAACAAGCCTTTCACTACGGCAAGGGCCGGCTGAATCTTTTATTTCCCGCAAGAAGATTGGCGCGCGCGAGCCTTTCAGCAATCATCTGCATTGCCCGCACTGCGATATTTCGTATCGCGATCCGGTGCCGAATCTTGTTTTCCTTCAATAGCCCGCTGGGAGCTTGCGAAACCTGCCGCGGTTTTGGCCGGGTCATCGATATCGATCTCGATTTGGTGATTCCCGACCCGGGAAAATCGCTCAGCGACGGCGCCATCAAGCCGTGGACTGCAATCGCACCCGGCGCATGCGCCGCCTGCTGGACTTTTGCGAGCGCAAAAAAGTCCCGACCAAGAAACCCTGGGGCGAGCTGAGCGACAAACAAAAGCAGCTCGATCATCGATGGCGACGGCGATTACAAAGGCATTCGCGGCTGGTTTCGCCGGCTCGAGCGGAAAAGCTACCGCATGCACGTGCGCGTGCTGCTGGCGCGCTACCGGGCCTATCTGCTGTGCCCGGATTGTCAAGGCAGCCGCGCTTGAAACCCGACGCGCTGCACTATCGGATCGACGGCAAAGATATCGCCCAGGTGAACGCGCATGAGCGTCGGCCGCGGCCCATCGATTTTTTTCAGGCGCTCAAGACCGGCCGGCGCGCTCGATCAAGTGGCGCAGTTTGATTCTCGAAGAAATTCGCCGGCGGCTGGGTTATCTGGTCGGCGTCGGGTCTGGAATATCTCACGCTCGACCGCCAATCGCGCACGCTCTCCGGCGGCGAGCTGGAGCGCGTCGATCTCACCACCGCCATCGGCTCTTCGCTGGTCAATACGCTCTACGTGCTCGACGAGCCGTCGATCGGCTTGCATCCGCGCGACAGCCGGCGTTTGGTCGAAATTCTGCACCGGCTGCGCGCCAATCAAAATACCGTCGTCGTCGTCGAGCATGATCCCGAGATCATCAAGGAATGCGATCACATCATCGATCTCGGACCGAAAGCCGGCGAGCAAGGCGGCGAGGTCATGTTTGCCGGCTCCTACGAAGCGCTGCTGAAAGACGAAGATCGCTCACCGCCGCTTATCTGAGCCAGCGCAAGACGATTCCATTGCCGGCGCGCCATCGCAAACCGCAATCGCGCAACGCTCGATCAAGATCAGCGGCGCCCGCGCCAACAATCTCAAAAATATCGACGTCGAGATTCCCCTCGGCTTGCTGGTCTGCATCACCGGCGTTTCGGGCTCGGGCAAATCGAGTCTGGTCGACGAAGTGCTCCATCGCAATCTGAAAAAGCTCAAGGAAGCGCCGACGGCGAGCGTCGATCGACTGCGCCGCCATCGAGCGGCGTCGACAAGATCTCCGAAGTCATTCTGGTCGATCAATCGCCGGTGGGCACCACGCCGCGCTCCAATCCGGCGACTTACATGAAGGCCTTCGACGGCATCCGCCGGCTGTTTGCCGACTGCCGATCTGTCGCGCCTGCGCGGCTACGCGCCGTCGACCTTTTCGTTCAACGTCGAAGGCGGCCGCTGCGAAACCTGCCGCGGCGAAGGCTATGAAAAAGTCGAGATGCAGTTTCTCTCCGATGTTTACACTTCGTGCCCCGAATGCCACGGCAGCCGCTTTCGCGAAGAGATCTTGGAAGTCACTTATCGCGGCAAAAACATCCGCCAGGTCCTCGACCTGACCGTCGCCGAAGCGCTGGAGTTTTTTAAAGACACCAAGGAGATTAACAATGCGCTTAACTCCGCTCCGCGCGGTCGGTCTGGAATACGTGTGCCTGGGCCAACCGCTGACGACGCTGTCCGGCGGCGAATCGCAACGCTTGAAACTGGCCGCGCACATGGCCAAGGCGAAGAAAGCCGGCACGCTTGTTCATTTTCGACGAGCCGACCACCGGGCTTGCATTTTCACGATATCGAGCGGCTGCTCTGGGCGTTTAACGAGCTGATCGACCAGGGCCACTCGGTGATCGTCATCGAGCACAACATGGAAGTCGTCAAATGCGCCGACCACGTCATCGATCTCGGGCCCGAAGGCGGCGACAAAGGCGGCGAGATCGTCGCCGCTGGCACGCCGGAACAAATCGCCGCAGTCGAGCGCTCGCACACCGGCGTTTATCTGCGCCCCTATCTTGGAAAGAAGCAAGGCTTCGCCGTTTACGCCCGAGTTCGGAAACCGTTGCAACGTCCGAGCTTGCCGTGCCGGTCAATGGTCGAAGACAACGCCATCGCCATCGTCGGCGCCAAGGAACATAATCTAAAAAACATCAGCTTGAATATTCCGCGCGACCGTTTCATCGTCTTCACCGGCTTGAGCGGCTCGGGAAAATCTTCGCTCGCCTTCGATATCGTCTACGCCGAGGGCCAGCGGCGTTACATCGACAGCTTGTCCGCCTATGCGCGCCAGTTTCTCGAAGTCATGGCGCGGCCCAACGTCGACTATGTCGCCGGCATCCCGCCGACCGTGGCCATCGAACAGCGTCTCAGCCAGGGCGGCAAAAAATCCACCGTCGCGACGGTGACGGAGATCTATCATTACTTGCGCCTGCTCTATTCGAAGATCGGCAAACAGCACTGCGTGCAGTGCGGCCGGCAAATTCACTCGTTGACGCGCAGCCAGATCCTCGACCGCATCGGCCGCTCCTACCGCGGCAAAGAAGTCATGATTCTGAGCCCGATCGTGCGCGGCCGCAAAGGCTTTCATAAAGAAGTGATTGCCGGCGCGCGCCGGCTCGGCTATCGCCGGGCGCGCATCGACGGCAAGCTCGTGGATCTGCGCGCGCCGGAGCTGACCAACGGCCTCGAGCGCTTCAAAGAGCACAACATCGACATCGTCATCGGCAAAGCCAAAGCCGGCGGGCGCGAAGTCGAAGCGATGGTCGATCAGGGGCTGCGCCTGGGCAACGGCGTCATCCACCTGATCTCCGAGCGCGGCGAGCAGATTTTCAATCAGCGGCTTTTCTGCCTCGAACTGCGGCATCGGCTACGAGCCCCTCGACCCGCGCCTGTTTTCATTCAATAGCCAACAGGGCGCGTGCAGCGAGTGCAGCCGGCATGGGCTTTACCTGGGACTTCGATCCCGAGTTGATCTTCGCCGATCCGCGCCAGCCGCTGCGCAGCGCCATTGGCGGGATCTCTGCCGGATCATCGGTCGAACGGCTCGGAAACCGAGCGCGCGCTGCAAAGACTTTTGCTCGATCTAAGAGACAAACGGCGGATCGATATCGACACAGCCCTTCGCCAAGCTGCCGAAGAAAGTCCAGGAGGAAATTCTTCACGGCGGCAGCGGGCGCGGCGCTTTCGTCGGCCTGGTGCCGTTTCTCAAAGAGCTCGCCGCAGGCGAGCGATGAAAATTCCGCCAGCGAGCTCGACGAGCTGATGACCGAAGCGCCCTGCCCGGCTTGCGCCGGCCGGCGCCTGAACCAGCGCGCGCAGGCGGTGAAAGTCGAAGGCAAGACGATCTGGCAGGTCACCGGTTTCTCCGTCGAGGAGGCGAAAGACTATTTCGACAAGCTCGATCTGTCCCACGCCGACAACGGCAACGCGGCGCGCGACCAAGCCGTGGCGGACAAGATTCTGCGCGAAATCCAGCAGCGTTTAAATTTTCTCTCCGAAGTCGGCTTGCCCTATCTGACTCTCGACCGGCGCGCCGATACGCTTATCCGGCGGCGAAGCCCAGCGCATCCGGCTGGCCGCCCAGCTCGGCTCCAATCTGCGCGGCGTTTGTTACATCCTCGACGAGCCGACCATCGGCTTGCATCCGCGCGACAACGCCATGCTGCTGCGCACGCTGCGGCGGCTCGAGCAACTGGGCAACAGCGTCCTGGTCGTCGAGCATGACGAAGCGACGATTCAGTCGGCGGACCTGATCGTCGACTTCGGACCGGGCGCCGGCGTGCACGGCGGCAACGTCGTGTCGCATCGGCACGCCCGATGAAATTAGAAACAATCCCGACTCGCCCACCGGCGCCTATCTCCGTTCGGACAAGAAACGGCTCGGCCCAAAACGTGACTTGACCAAGACCCGTTGGCTCACCATTCGCGGCGCCAAGGCGCATAATCTCAAAAACGTCGACGTCAAGATTCCCCTCGGCATGTGGACTTGCGTCACCGGCATTTCCGGTTCGGGCAAAAGCACGTTGGTGCGGGAAGTTCTCTACAAAGGCTTGAAGCTCCTGCTCGGCCAATTCGCCGGCCGGCCCGGCGCGCACAAAGACATCACCGGCTGGGAAGTCCTCGAGCGGATCGTCGAAGTCGATCAAACCCCGATCGGCAAAACGCCGCGCTCGGTGCCGGCCTCCTACGTCGGTCTGCTCGACGAGATTCGCAAACTCTATGCGCTCGCGCCCGAGGCGCGGCTGCGCGGTTACACGCCGAGCCGATTTTCCTTCAACGTCAAAGGCGGGCGCTGCGAGACCTGCGCCGGCCAGGGCAAGATTCGCAAGGAGATGAGCTTCCTGCCGGACGTATTCGTCGACTGCGAGGATTGCGGCGGCGAGCGCTTCAACGAAGAAACCTTGAGCATTCGTTTTAACGACAAAAATATCGCCGATGTTTTTCACATGACCGTGGAAGAAGCCGTGCCGTTCTTCCAAGCGTTTCCGAAGATCGCGCCGTCCGCTCAAAATTCTCGACGACATCGGCATGGGCTACATCACATTTGGGACAGCCGAGCAATACACTCTCCGGCGGCGAAGCGCAGCGCATCAAATTAGCCTATGAGCTGGGCAAAGAATCCCGCGGCAAGACGCTTTACGTGCTCGACGAACCGACCACCGGTCTGCACTTCGCCGATGTCGATAAGCTGATTCAGATCCTCCATCGTCTGGTCGACCTGGGCAATACCGTCATCACCATCGAGCACAACCTCGACATCGTCAAAGACGCCGATTATTTGATCGATCTCGGGCCCGAAGGCGGCCAGCAGGGCGGCAAAATCATCGCCTGCGGTTCGCCCCTCGATGTCACCAAAGACGGCAAGCTGTCGCACACCGCGCGGTTCTTGCGCGAATATTTAAACGGCGGCCAGCCGAGGGCTAAACGCGACCGCGCGCCTGCGCTGTTGGCCGTTTGACATGGCCGGAAGACTGCTAAAGATACTGGGACATGGCGTGCGCCTGCGCTGCCCGCGCTGCGGCGTTGGGTCGCTGTATGAGAAACCGTTCAAAATGTACGGCAACTGTCGCCACTGCGGGCTCAAGTTCGAGCGCGAGCAGGGTTATTTCATCGGCGCGATGTACATCAATTACGCCGCCACCGTCGCCATCGCCGTGCCCGGCTTTTTTCTCCTCGACGCCTTCACCGCCATGACGATCAATCAGCAACTCGCCCTGTGGGTGCCCTTCGCGATGATTTTTCCTTTGCTTTTCTTTCACCATTCCAGAAGTCTCTGGCTGGTGCTGGATCACTATTTCAATCCACGCCGAGGGTTTATAGCGTGCCGCCAAGGAAACGCCCAACCACTGATCCCCGAAAACTGACCACGTCGCAAACTCCCAAGTTTGCGATTTAATTACCCGGCTGGACTTTCACCTTGGGTATCTTCCAATGGTTCGCTAACTCAGAAATCCGCTCGATGCTTCCGCCGGTACCAACGTGGACGATCAGAACCTCGTCTGCCAAGGCTGCCACGATTTCGTTTCGCCGTTGAGCAGACTTCGTGTCAGGCCGGCGCGGACGCTTCTCGAACGGCGAGAGCAGACAGCAAGCGGCCCGTATCCAACCCTCCGCGCCAAGCAACTGGTATCCGAATCTTCTCCAGAGAGCGCGCCAAACAAATGATGATGGGCTGTTTGCCTCGTAAGAAGAATCCGCAGGTATTCTTTCTCCACGGGCGAATGAAATCCACTGACGACGGTCACGCCCTCGTCGCGCAGTTTTTGGGCAGTGTCGTAGGCCCGAAGGATAGCTTCACCAGGGCAACGGACAGAGCAAAACAGTCCAATTTTATTTTGTGACAGCGATGCGAGTGCACCCAGGGCGGTCAAGGTTTTTGGAGCATGTTCGCCCAAACGCTCACGCAAACGGACGGGATAATCAGCGTCGGTTGAGTTGAGTACTGTTGGGTTCATGAACGAACATTTGCGCTTACTCGCGACATCGGGTGCGCCCGCTCCTTTTTGGACGCTTGCTTTTTTGCATCACCGACGACCTTGCCGCTCTAATGCACGAGCGCTGTTGTCTTGTAAGAGGAGGGTTTGTTGGCTGCTGCGGTGGTGGCTGCGCTTGTATCGCTATATTCTGTTCGACGACGACCATTCGCCGGCTATCGTGATTTTCGATAATTTTAGCTGCTGGTCCATTAAAAGTGATTTCGTTGACATGAAGAATTGATAGCACGGCGTCCTGAAGAGCATCGTCGTCTTCCAATCGTTTAACACGTAGCCCGATAGATTGAAGTTCCGGATAACGGATAGGCCTGGCATGCGTCGAAACCTATCGTAAGAGTCCGCTGATCCGAACCATTCCGCGATTTGGGCGGCTTTTGCCGCTCGCTCGCTTTCAGGAATAACCATGTCCTCGTGGCGCAGCATGTATCGTTTGACCAAGCTGCCACCACTTCCATAGAAAGTTTTATGGCTTGATTACAAAACTCGATCAAACCGCCCGCGTAGGAACGCAGTATTGGCGTCCAGGCTGCAATGCTCGAAACATCCTGCTTGCACTGCTCTTTCGCGCGCTTCGAAGTCGCGTAGAATTGCATGTGCGGGGGCAAAGCGGCTGCCTTCAGGTACCGGAACCAGAATCTGCGGATCTATTGGACCCAATTCCGAATGAGCGCCGACAAGAATCTCGTCACAGCCGAGGGCGATCTTCGTAGCAGCGGATTTTGCCTGGAGAGGAACGATAGCACGGATATAATCGAACCGTGTTCGTAGATATTCAAGGATTTGTTCTGCCGCTTGAGGCGAACCGCCAGGGCTATGGAGAATGAGATCCAGCTCTCGCTCTTTTACCCGTCGCAGCACTCCATAAAACCGTGAACATCGGAACCTTCAACGGAATACGTTATCCGGCTTTTGCGCTTCTGAAGCCAACCGCTGGAGTAGGAAATGACCGGCCGACCGGATATCGACTTTAGCCGCTGGAGATACTTTTGACGTATGCCGTCTAAATCAGGCCCGGCAGGAGAACGTGACCGCGCACTTTCGCTTACTTCTTTTCAGGATTTCGCCCCAGGTAGGCACGTGCAGGGGGATTAGTAATTTGTTGAATATGCCACACCGGCCTGTGTCTCGCCGGCCATTACCGCTGCCCGGTAGGTTCGTTCGACCGCTTCGTAAACCTCTCCGGTTCAAGCGCATATCAGCTTTGGGTGTTTTTGCACCTTCAAAATGCCTTTAACCGGATTTGAGCGTATTTTCTTTGCCCTTCGCTTGGTTTGTGAATATGCTCGTTTTTTCATGCTGTCCTCCTCAATCAACATCAACCGGAGGTCAATGCGAACCCATTGTGACCGCAATATCTATGCCGCACAGAATGTTGAGTCGGTTTTATACATCCCCTGATTGAGTGAGTCAACAATCGGTTCTCTGCCAAGTTTTTGACTGGCAAACGACGCGAAATGGCTTCCGTGTGCTGGCCGTGCCGACGGGCACGGGTGCTTTTGGTACAACTTTCGATTTTAGCTCCTCTTCGTTTGCCGCTGCGTCGCGCCCCATCCGGTACTTGATGTCGTAGTTGATGCTCGACGTCTAACGTCCTCGTCCGTGAACTTGTAGTGCCCAGCCAGCGCTCGGTCGATTTCGTCGAGGATCGGTTTGCATAGCTTGGAATCAATTGAATCAATCAGCAGCCCACTTTTTCGCCAGTGGGTAGTGTGCATCGCAAAACATTTCCCCAATTTCTCCGAGGGTGCCTTTAGTTTTGCCTTTGTTTCGGTTGTGAGTTTGGTTAAGTCGAGCAGAAACTCTGCCACGTCTGATGGATTGATGTGGCGAATATCAGTGTAAGTGCAAAAGAATTGGTAATACGTCGAACTGTTCAGAACTGAATGGACAATGTCGCGATCTCGCTTATCATTAAAGCCGATGCTATTTACTTCTCCGCGAACGCGCGGCGGTCCACCGTTCTCAGGCCGCGCCATTGGTGGTTCAAGCGAAAATTGGCAAAAATAACCCGGCACTCGCACCCAAAACAGCTTGTGCCTGCCATGTCTCGAAACAAAGAACTCGACTGTCCTTTCATTTCTAATCCGCTCCAACGCATTGGCTGCCTCAGGGCAGCCAAGTTTTGGTAAAAGTCCGTGAAACATGGAGCCATCATTCGCCAAAAGTTGGTAACGGAGCGGGACGCACAGAATGACGAAAGAAAAAACCTCTTTCCGACGATGATAGCGCGTCGAAGAATTGCTTTGGATGCCTTTGTTCGCCGGATGCCACGAAAATCGTTAATCGGTTCTGAGCTCCTGTGAACAGTTGGCCGGGACGGTTTGCAAAATGAGACAGCCACAACGACCGGGAAGTTAGGGTGAGATGACTACGGAGCGGCTGCATGGCTCCAGAACACGCGACAGAGATTGGAATAATCATTCCACTTCGCCCTTTGGCGTTGATTAGTACAAACGACCTTTCAACGGTAAACGCGTAAAGATTGGAACACTTTTGCGTTGAGTAGTCGCGAATCTTGTAATTTTTAACTTTCTGGTATTCGAGATATGGCGGATTCCCTATGATGATATCAAACCCACCGCTACTCGTGACATATGTAAAACTCAACAAACCAGTGGAACGGTTGATGTGTTGTTTTCCATTCGAATAGCTTCTTTGATTTCTTTGCGAGCCCTAATTCGTACGTCTCAGCCAGGAAGGCATCGCACTTCAAGCGGACCTCCGCAAATTTCTCTTTTTAGTTGGCGCTTGAACTCAACAGGGCTTTGATCACCCTCAGTCTGGGCCTTCAAGAAGCATTGGTAGAGACTTGCGGCGTCTCCTGCAGCCTCAAGAACCTCTTTGACTTCTTCTTTTAGCAACAGATCGCTGGCTGCTACTTTTTCTATCTCCGCTTGCGTCGCGTAGCCGACCAGCGAGTTACCCGCGCGTATATTGAAGTCTATATCCGGCAGCGGCTCTATACCGAAGTTATCCTTGCCAACGTCCGGGGCGACTTGCGCAGCGAGCTTGAGGAAGAGACGCAGTTTACAGATTTCGACGGCCTCTTCCATTATATCGACGCCGAAGAGGTTATTTAGAATGATGGTCTTAAAAATAAAGTAGCTGCGGTTTGGATGCGCGGCAACACTGTCCAGAACCCTACGGAAGTCGGAAAATTTCTCAGGCCGGTGTTTTTCTCCGGACCGATCCAACTCTTCGACGAACGCCTCCATGCGGTCGAGGCAGGCTTCGTAGAGCGGCTCAAGAATGTTGAGCGCCGCGAAGAGAAAAGCACCGGAGCCGCAGGTCGGGTCAAGGATGCTGATGTGTATGATCGCGTACCACAAGGCGCGGAGCAGTTCCGGACCTTCGCAGTTCTCAATCACGTCTTGGGCAAACTGACGAATGTTGAGGTTGAGCATAATGAGTTCGTTGATGTCGCGGACTTCGCCGCTCGGTCAGTTGAGCGAGTAGCTCGTCGCAATGTTTGCGCCGGGCGACGACTTCGCGCCAGATTTCAGTCGGCAAGGCACATTCGGCCAGCGCGGGTTTGTTCCAGCTCGCGCGCTGGGAGACATCATTCAAACCCGCGGCGATATTCGCAGGGGAAGCGCCTTCTCTTTGCCGTGAAGGAGTGCGGGGTAGATGTAACGCTCTGGATCGCTCTTGAGCACGTCCCAGATTGTGGGGCCTTTGGGATTCTCAAAGGCGATCTTGCATTTGGCTCGCGCCCCGTCGAAGAGAAACGGGAGAACCGTGTTCTTACTGATGTAGTCGGTGATATCCTCCTCGGTGTAGTAGGCGCCCATCTGCTTTTGGTTAATGTATTTCTCGAAGATAAAGCCAAGAACAGCAGGATTGATTTCTTTGTCAGAGCGCAACGGGCGCTCATCGAGGTGCCACTGCCAATCGTCAAAATAATCGAAGATCGCCTCAAAGGCTTCATCCGGAATCTGGACGGCCTTGCCGTAGCGTTCGGGTTTTTCCAGTTCGTGTACGTCAAACAGGCCGCCGTTAAGATAAGGAATACTGCCGAGCAGTTTATCAAGCCCGGGATTGCGCACCCTGCCGCCAAGACCTTCGTGAAAGAGGCGAAGCAAGAAGTAGCGGTAGAAAGAATAAAACTTGTCCTTGCCGTGTTCCTGCTTGGTTCGATTGAGCCGGTTACGGAGGTAGTCGTGATCGCCGTCGAGAAATCCCTTGCGCTGAATGAAGTAGATGAACATTAGCCGGTTGAGCATCACGGAGGCGTACCACTCATGGTCTTCCTTGACGGGAATGCCGGTGATGAACTTGAGAAACGCGGCGTGCTGCTTGCGGAACTCATCGTAGAATCGTTTGGTAACCCGCTCGACGTCGAAGGCTTTACGCGCGCGCCGCGTCACATCGACAATCGTGAGAGATTCTTCCTCGGCAAGACTAAAGGCAATCGCCCGAAGCTTTTGGACGAGCGCTTC
This sequence comes from uncultured delta proteobacterium, assembly GCA_963811315.1. Classification (GTDB taxonomy): domain Bacteria; phylum Desulfobacterota; class Binatia; order UBA9968; family UBA9968; genus DP-20. Next base: position 18,153 of record CAWERH010000078.1, on the reverse strand, counting down.
GCCGTCCTGGCTTTGATGATAAATGTGCTCCCGGCAAGCGGTTGGCTTTCCCGGTTCGCGCTTAACCCACTGCCAGATTTGTATGGTTTTGCTGTTATCGACGTACAGGATGAGATGTTCATGAACGGACTTAGACACCTGACGTTCGATCTTGCGGCGCGTCGCGTGATCGGGAGGCTGGCCGTCGGTGCCTGGGTCACAACTAAACGCCACCATGCCCTTCTTCTGCGCGAGCGAGGCCAGATTGAACACTTGGCCGTCGATGGCGACGTCCCGCCGGTTGGCATAGCGGTCCCAACCCAACTCTTCGATAAAAAGTTTAGTGAAGTTGAACGACTTGATGTATTCTCGGACGCGATTCGAATCGAGCATCGTATGTCAGTTCTTGGATGCCGCGGTTAAGCCGAGTGAGCAGATAATTCTATGGTTCCTGGCTTTGCTCTTCTTGCTCGATGACGCAAAGTCGCCCCTCATCCCGCAGAGCCATAACGAGCTGAGCAAGGTTTTGATCGGAGACGCCGCTGCGCAGTTGGCGGTTCAACGCATCGACAGCGGCTTGGCGCAGGGTATAACGGTAGATCTCGTCGATTGCTTTGAGAAGCTCTTGCGACTCAAATAAAGTGCCTTTCACCTCTTCGGCATAACGTTTGAGTCTCTCATAGGTGCGGAAACGTGCTCCCGACGGTCTGCCTAATTGACCGCCAACAGATTTTTCCTCCTCGATAATTAGTTCGACGCCCTCTTGCGAACAAGCTCGTGATGATTCTCATGATGTGGTAGCGCAGGGGTACCCGGATCACAGGCAGCGGCTTCCAGGACAGCAAGCTGTGACTCCGTAATGCTGTTCCCATCTTTATCGACCCAGACCAGGGCATCGTTGTCTTCGCGGTGTTTTCATGTACACGAGCACGCCCTCAGGTGCTTTTTCCGTGGGCGTATGGCTGCGCGTGGACAATACAACCGGAGCTAGATCTGGAATGATCTTTTGAAGCGACGGATCTCGGGTAATGGCGTTCTTCCAGATCTGATAGGCATACGAAGCGAGATCGACCTCCGACTCGGCGTCGCCATCCAGTAAGCCGGATTTTTCGTTGTATAAGTCCACGACAGCACTGATCGTTCTTATCATCTTCGAAGAACGCTTCATCGGTGCCAACAACCTCGCGTTTTCTCTTAGGCGCTGGCGCACCCGCGCGCGGAGCCGTATGATGCGATCCACACCGTCGGCGGGAAGAAAAGAATAACAGAGAATATTCTCGGCCTTTTGTCCGATACGATCGACGCGGCCGACGCGCTGAATCAGCCGGATGATTGCCCAGGGCAAATCGTAGTTGACCACGACGGCGGCGTCCTGAAGGTTTTGGCCCTCGCTCAGCACATCGGTCGCAATAATCACTCTCAGTTCGTCGTCGGGCCTGATGCGATCTCGCTTGTTGTTGCTGACCGGGCTGAACCGCCATGCCAAGGCGGTCGGGTCGGCAGAATCTCCCGTGACTCCTTCCATTTTCGTGAGTCCCCGCGCCTTTAGCTGGCTTTCGAGTAATAGACTGTGTCGGCGAATTGCGTAAAGAGAAGGACCTTTTCCTTCGGATGCTGTCTTCGTTAGCAGATCGAACAAGAGCATTAAGCTTTGTGTCTAGTTTGGGGTTCCACGCACCCGCTTTGCTGTAGAACGCCGAATAACGCATGAGCGTCGCCCAGTAAATCCTTATGTAGATCCTTAATAAACAGCGATGGACGCAGCCACTTGAATCGACGTTTAATAGGGACCGAGTATTCCGCATAGATTTCGCCCGCGCGGATCTTGAACTCTGCTTCGCTCTGTAGCTTTGTTTGCTCCAAGTCGGCCGTCTCGTCACCGTCGTCGTCATCGAATAAGTCGGCAAGCGCCAGTAGATCTTCGTCCCCGTCGTTGATCCGGGCATCGAGTAAGCCTTGGTCTTGAGTTCCGATCGGAATCGGCTGATCGTTTTCAATTGCATAAAGATAAATGTAGTTACGCAAAATATGTCGCTTGATCGATTCGAGGAATGCGTGCCCGCTGCTTTCCAGTCGCTTAAAGAGATTGGTCCGGCAGAAACCCATCAAGCGCTGACCGGCACGGGAAAGGTCTTGCAACTGCGTCGCTTCTGTCTGCGTCGGCGGGTCATGGGGTGACGGGGCGAGATAATTACCGAGTCCATAGCGCGGCAGATTGAGCCTGTTGATGGTATTGACCACGTCGGTTCCGTAAAGCCTCGCATACTGATCGGACGGGTTCTTTTCGTCGATCGTAAATTTCGCGGTTACGGGCTTTCTTGTCGGGAAATAAGAGCGCGAGCCGTCGTCTAAGATCAGATACTTGCGACCGTTGTGCGGATCGGTGTTGGCATAGTTCTCCTGAATAAAGGTGCGGGTGCGCCGGACCAAGATAGAGCCGCATTAGTTCGCGCCAATCGTCGGCGTACTCGCTCTTCTCGAATGCGGCCAGCGATCGAACCGCACATTGGTGGCGGCGGATAAACTCGGTTTCGCCAAGCTCGCGTAGCAACTTTTCCGGGCGAACGCCTAACTCCTGATCTTCCGGGACGAACAGCCGAAGCTGGTTGGAAAGATCGAGGTAGGTCTTGTTGTAAGGCGTGGCCGTAGAGCAGAATGCACTTGCTTTCGTTTGCCTTTATGTATTCCTGGATCGCGCGGTAACGCTTGCCTTCGCGGTTTCGCAGGTTGTGACTCTCGTCTATCACAATTAATCGATAACGCCGTAGATCGGGTAAGTCGCCTATGGCTTGGCTGATGGATAGGACTCGGGCGCGCAGCGGTACTGGTCGCGGTAGTCTTCCCACATCTTAACAAGATTTTTGGGACATAAGATTAGGGTTTCCAGACCGTGATCGTCTTCAAAGATGCGAGCCAGGGCGACAGCCATGAGAGTTTTGCCCAACCCAACGACGTCCCCGATGAGCACGCCGTTGCGCTTGTTGAGATGATGCGCGGCGATCTTGACGGCAGCGGTTTGATAATCGAAAAGTTTGTCGCCAAAATCACGCGGAATGCGGAATTCCGAAAGGCCGGCGCGCGCTTCCTGAGAAAGGTGGTAAGCAATCTTGATATAGATATGATACGGCGGAATCAGCTCTTCTCGCGCCCAGCTTTGTTCGATGATTTGCGCCAGTTCTTCTGAAATATCGATGCACCAGCGGTCGTTCCAACGATCTTCGAACCACCTAGCCAACTTGTTGCAGGCATCGTGATCGAGCACATCGACGTTGAGCTCGCCCTGTTTGGCGAGACCCGCGAACGTAAGATTGCTGCTTCCCAGGTAACCAACGATCGGATTGATCGGGATGCGGCAGATGAAGCAAATACAGTTTTGCGTGCAGACGGATGACGCAGAAATAGTTTTACGACGACTTTCTTAGCTCTGATCTGAGCCGCGAGTCGGCGCAATCCCGCTTCATCGTCGTTGGTCGGCATGCCGATCGTCAGTTGGGTTCGAAACTCTTCGGCGAGTCGCTTTTTTAGCCGAACTGCCGTCTGATTGTCGAGTTCACTCGTCATGCCCGGACGAGGCTGAACGCATCGAGAAGTTCATCCTGAGGGAGCTTCGCCATCCCGACGAGCAAACGGCAACAATGGCCATCTCCACCCGCCCAAGATTCAATATAGAGAATCAATCTGCTTCCATCCCCGCAGATTGAAATAGCCGACGCAGAAATCAGCCCTTGAAGAAATCTCTAGAGTCTCGCGAAGGCCGGAAGCAGTTGCTGGTCGATATTGTCGAAGATTCTCGGCAAAGAGGTGAGCCCCTTCGTAACGAATCCGGATTTTCGCGATTTTACGCCGATTGGCGGAGACAGGGCAAGACAATGTTAGATACGGCCAGCACGTTCGTGTGGGTTAGTGTGGCGCCCGCACGTGACCGCCGCCTCGGAAAAATGTTTACGGCTTATTCTCCGTTCCTTCCGTGAGCACCTTAAGAAATGGTTCATAAGTAGAACAAACGGTTTCTTTGTTTGCCGGTAAACTCACGCACCAGGCTCAATTTCTCGAGATGGGAAACAGCTTTGCTTACAGCGGGAAAGGACAGGTGTAGCGCCTCGCTCGCCGCAGGTAGCGACAACAGAACTCGCTTTTTGAGCAATTCGTGTACGCGCAGAGCAGAGCCGCCGCCTTCCCTAATTTTTCAATCTGCGACCGATGTTGTTCAAACATTTGCAACAAGGACTTGGCGGTTTCGCCTGCTTTGTTCGCAAAACCTCCTCACGCCGGAAAAATAAAACCTCAGCCAACCTTCCCAATCTCCATCGGTACGAACTCTTTGGAGCGCCGCGTAATAAACCTCGCGATGTTGCTTGAAAATAGAGACTCAGATACAACAGCGGCTGAGTCAGCACTCCTTCCGCTACAAGAGAATGAAGGTGATAAGAAGCCGGCCTACACGGCCATTGCCATCTAAAAAAGGGTGAATACTTTCGAATTGCGCGTGAGCCAGGCCGGCTTTTGTCAATGGGGGTGTTTGTATCGGATCGTTGTGCAGAAATTTTTCAAGGGCACCCATGGCCGGTATGACTTCTTCAGTTGGGGGTGGTACATAAAAGGCATTTCCAGGTCTCGTGCCGCCGATCCAATTTTGCGACCGCCGAAATTTGCTCGGGGTCTTGTCCCCGCCCCTGGTATTTTGCATCAATATTCCATGAATTTCCTTGATCAAGCGCAAGCTAAGCGGAAAATCCTGCCGTAGTCGTTCCAGGCCGTGATTCATTGCAGCGACGTAATTCGAAACCTCTTGTACATCCACTAACGGCACCCCTGGAGCTTCCTTATTTTCAAACAAGAGCAGGTCCGACAACGACGACTGAGTACCTTCAATCTGAGAGGAAAGCACGGCCTCCTTACGAACATAAGTATAAAGAAAGAGCGTCGGATCGGGAAGCAACAGTGATACGCCATCCAGTCGGCCGAGAGCACGATTCGCCCGAGCTTCGAGATCATGCAATTCTGCGCATATCGGATCGGTGGATCCGGAGGAAGGGTGGCTGGGTAAAGGAGCTAAACCCCTCAGAACCCACCATCTGTTTGCGCCATCTACCCGCTCGGTTATCCTCTTTGTTAAGCGACTGTTTAATTGGGCGCATGACTATTAAACTATAGTCGGCTTTCCTTTAATAAACAATCCGTTATTAAATGATCGCTTGATAACCCTATGCCTAGTTACTGGAAACCGCCTAACTTAATAAATGTCCACGCTAGAACGAGTCATTCAATCGCTCATTATTTCTGAGATTTCGAAATATTGGATTAACAAAATCTTTGAACGACTCATCCTTCTTATGCATCGCGCCCCGAACGCCTTGAACCTTTGAACCTTGAACTTTTGAACGCCGTTATTTTATCCGACCGCCAACGCGATAATCCCGAGAACCATTGCACCCGCTGCCGTCAAACGCCGGCGCGCATCGCCTTCGGCGAGCAAGCGCGCGCCCAGCGCCGCGCCGATCAGGATACTGATCTCGCGCGCCGGCGCCACGTAGCTCACCGGTGTAAAGGTCATCGCCGTCAGCACGAGATATAGGCGAGCGGTATCAACACGGCGATGATGATCGCCTCGTGCTTGTGTTCGCGCCACTCGGCGAGGGTTTCCTCCGAATACCTGACTGCAAAAGGCGCAAGCAGAAGCGCGCGCCCCACGTTAGCGCCCCAGTCCAACACCAGCGGCGCGATGCCGAAAGCGGTCACCGCTTGCTTGTCCCAAAGCGTATATGCTGCAATGAATATACCCGTGATCAGCGCAAAACGAACCGCTTTCTGATCGGCGCGTTCGCGCAATTTGGTCAGATTGCCGGTGAGCACAACCACACCGCCGATGATCAAGAGCGCGCCCAGAAGCGCGATGACCGACGGCCGTTCGCCCAGAAATAAGATCGCCGCGATACAGGTGAGCAGCGGCCCGGTGCCGCGCGCCAGCGGATAGACGAGCGATAAATCTCCCGTTCGGTAACCTTGATTGAGCAGAACGAAATAGGCCGAGTGCAGCGCGGCGCTTCCCGCCATCATTCCAATCGCGACGAAGCTGATCTCGATTTCAAATATCTCAATGATCGCAATGGTCGCCGGCGCGTAAAACAACGCCGACAGCACCGCCACCAACCAGGTGAACGTGGCATGGCCGCTCGCCTGCTTGTTGATCAGATTCCAGGTGGCATGGATGACCGCGGCGGTCAGGATCAGCGCCAATGCGAATATGCTCATGGAAAGAATTCAGCGCCACGTTCGTGCGTCGACCTGACTCAGCGTCGTCTATGCTTTGCCTGAGCGCTTTTAATGTCGATGCTTTTTCGCGGTTTGTGTCTGCGCTCTGCTAATCGTCCAAGGCAGAATTTCATCGCCGACGCAAATCATGCCCTCGGAGACAATTTCCGCGCGCAGGCCGCCGCGGTGGATCAAACCACGCAGCACGCCCTGCCGTGTGAGCCTTTCCAGATGCGAACAGGGTTCGCACAAACGCGTGCCGCGCAGCTTTACGCTGCCGATGTTAAATTGCCTGCCGACCAGATGATTCAAGGCGATGCCGTAAGTGACGATGTTACGCCGCGATAGATCACCGGAGATGTCGACCCCATAGTCCCGACTCAATCCCGTCAACGCTTCACTCTCAATCAACGTCACCTCACGTCCCGATCCGGGATGGTTGGAATAAGTTCCCTTTCCGTCGAAATAGCGGTCGCCCGGTAGCCCGCGACCGGCAACGGCTCGAACTTCGCTGACCGTTTGCATCGGTAGCGCTGCACCAGGCGCGATATGAAGTGAAACGACGACGGATTTTGAATTCATCGCCCGCCTCACGATTTACGTGAAACCAGCGCCGTAATCTCCGGCGTCTGCATGCCATCTTTGAGCAGATTGCAGGTGCCTTTTTCGAGAATCTCCTGCGCCAAGTGCTTTGCTCCGGTGATCGCGGCTTTTGTAAAACCCGAACCATAGCTCACCCGCGCCACGCCCAGGTCCTGCAGTTCACTCACGCTCGGCGACTGCGGTCCGGCGAGAATACTGATCGGCGCCTTCACCTCTTTCGCTAGGCGCCCGATAATCTCAGCCGAATGGAGGAACAGATAAAAAATACAGTCGCCTCCGGCTTCGCGCATAGGCGTTACCGCGTTGAATCGCTTCGTCGAGCGCCTTCTTTGGATCGTCGGGGATGACGTGGAAAGCATCGACACGCGCATTGAGGAAAAATTCGCTGCCAAGCTCGCGCTTGGTTTCCATGACTGCTTTGATCTTTTGCAACTGCTCAGAAATCTCGACCAATCCGCCCTTGCCTTTCGCGGCGCCGTCTTCGAGATTCATGCCGGCGACGCCACGCGCCACCAAAGCGCGCACCGTGTCGCGCACGCCGGCTTCATCGCCATAGCCTTTTTCGCCATCGGCATTGAAGGGCACGCGCACCGCAGCAGCGAAGCTTCCGCTGAGCTCGATGAACAAATCCTGGCTCATCACTTCGCCGTCGGGATATCCCAATGCCGCGGCAATGCCGCCGCTGGTCCCTTGAATTGCCTGGAAGCCCAATTTTTCGAAGAGCAACGCGCTGAAGACATCATAAGCGCCGGGCATGATCAAAATCTCCGGCGCGCGCACCAGTTCTCTAAGCTTGCGGCTTTTGTCATTGGCTGCGGCTATAATCGCCGCCGGGATCGGTTCCATCGTGGGCCTCCTTAGTAGTTTTCAAATGGGTTGAACGAACCGTATCGTATGGCGGAAACCCGGCAACACGCAAGTGAGCGCGCGCATTTTCGAAGCGATTCGTCGGTCACTTGTCTGGGGCGTCAAACGGCAGCTCGTAAATAGCGCGAGGATTTGCTGCCATCTCTTTTTCCGGCACCTTGAATTTGGCCAAGGTCGCCTTCAGGAGTCTTCATTCGCGAATAGTTTCGCAGACCGCTCGCAAAGCTGATCCACCACATGTTGGCGCAGCTTACGCAAGGAATCGGCGCTGACGCCGACAAAGAACCGCGACATTTGTTTGTCCGCCGCTAGCCGGCCGAGAAAATCGTCGGTCACCGCCGCAATGGCATCGTAACCGCCGAGCCGCGTGTACAGCGCTGGCGCGGCGCTCGATGATTGCGCCTGCGCCGAGCATCCCATGGCTAATATCCCGCACAAGAGCGCAACCAGAACCGTTAAAGTCAGTTGCGAAACTTTTTTTGCTCTCACGTTGGTTCCTCCTGTCAATAGTGATTGCCAAACTTATAGATGGATGAATCCAGCGCTCAATAGCGCTTGCCAAGTAAGTCCGACGCCGAAGAGCACGATGAACGCGGACGAGGTCAAAGGCAGCCAGCGTGTCACGATGCGTCCTTCGCCGTGAAAGCGCGACATGAATTGGCGCGCGCAAACCATCAGCATGCCGACAGCGATCAGCACGGCTGCCAAGCCCACGCTAAAGGCGACGATCAGCAGCAGGCCCAAGCCGATTCGTTGCACCGAAACCGCGCTCAGCAGCACAACCAAAGCCGCCGGACAGGGTACGATACCGCCACTGATACCCAGGGTAACTAGCTGCTTGAGCGAGACAGCTTGATTCACTTCGTGACGGTGATGCGCGTGGTTGCCGTGCTGATGCCCGTGCGCGTGATCGTGTTCGTGGTGATGCGGATGATCATGTGAGTGATGCGTATGGCCGTGCTGATGAGAAACAAGTTTGTCTTTGCCCAGATAGCGTCGCAGCAAAAGAACCGACCCCAGCCCAACGACCATCAGACCGGAGATCAAGGCGAGCCAAGGATAAAGCCGTTCCGGCACGATGTATTGCGAAGCGTAAAGAGTCACGGCTCCGAGTAGATAGACACCCGCTGTATGGGCACCTGTGACGATCAAGCCAAGCGCCAGTGCATGCTTTAAGGTTCCGCGCGAACCGACGAGATACGCCGCGACTAATGTTTTACCATGACCCGGTTCCAACGCGTGAAACGCGCCGAGACCAATGGCAACGGCCAGACCGAGCAGCACGACATTCAAGCTCAGCTGCTTCGTCGCCATCATTTCGGTAAAGGAATTGCGCGGCGTCGCTTGCTTGTTGGCGGTGAGTTGCACCGAAGGGCCGCCGCTTGAGCCTCCTGAACTCGAATCTGTTCTTGGCGCGAGCGCTGGCTCAGGAGGCGGAGGCGCGAGGGGTTTTGCGATCGCTACGGTATTTTTTACGGAAGCCACCGCCGGCGGCGCGCTCTGAGCAACAAATCCGATTTGCGCAGTCAATTGCTGCGGCGGGCTGTTCAGGAGATCGGTCGGGTAATCGCTCAGTTGCCGGCTACGATCCGCGCCGGGCACCGAGCTACTCGTCAGCTCAACGTTGGAATCTGCCGTCGCGATAATTTCTTTCCAACCCGCCCGCCCGGGAAAATTTTCATCGCGATAGTCCAACCACTGTTCGCCCATTTGCAGCATCGAGCTTGGCTTTAAAGAGCACGCCGATTTTCATCGTCGGCAAGCCACCCGCGCCCGGCGGAAAGATAATCTGCCGGGAATCCACTTGCAGCGACAAGGGCTTGCCGTTGACCTGCAACGACAAACCATCGCGCAGGATCTCGGCCTTCCGCGCAACATAAGCTTGCACGTTGGCATCCTCGACATCGGCCGTGATCCCGTGTTCTTGAATTTCTTGGAAGGTCGGAATCTCGGCCATATCGATAACGTAATTGATCTCTAGGCCGTCCTTACCGATGCCGATTCCCGAATAGTGGCTGATACTGAAATTGCCCAACGGGTGAGCCGTGGCGGCGCTGGCGCTGAACATCGTCCAGGCCGCGGCCAAGACGCCGGCGATCGAGCGAATCTGCATGGCGCTATCCTTCCTGACCTTGGCTTTCGACGCCCGCCTGGCTAGTCGGCCTGTTCGAGCAGTTTAAGAGTCTGCGCCGCGGTTTCCGCGAACAGAAGATGAAAGTGCGGGTTGGTACTCAGCGCTAACGAGAGGAATTCCGCGGCTTTTGCTTTCTCGCCGAGGGAGAAATAGATCATCCCCGCATGGAAAAACAACTTGGCGTCTTTCGTGCCTAACTTGATCGCTTTTTCGATGGCGTCTCGGGCATCTTCGGGCTTGCCGTTCTTGTAAAGGCTCCAGGCCATGAGATCGTAGGCGTAGATGTCCCGGCGATAATCCAATTCGCGTTTCGCCAGCTCGAGTCCGGCGTCCAGCTTCAAGTCATGATCGGCATAAAAGTAAGCGAGCTCGCGGTTGTAAAGAATTTTGTTGATGTCGTTCAGCCGGCCGATGTACTCGACCAGTTCATACTGCTGGCGCGCCTGCTCGCTGCGCCCCGTCTTCATGTAGATATCCCCCAGCGCAGCGACATAGTCGGGCATCGGCAGGATCGCCACTGCTTTCTGGTACAGATCAATCGCTTCGTCATATTTTTTCTGCGCCGCGCGCACCTGCGCCAAACCAGACCAAGCACGATAGTAGTTGGGCTGGGTCTCGAGAGATTGCCGGTAGTAAATCTCGGCCCTTTGTAAGTCGCCGATTGCGAAATGCTCCATGCCGAGTTGCCATTCCGCCCAGGCGACGCTTTCCGCAGGCTGCTTGGCGGCTCTGCCGGCGGCGATGGCGCGTTTCAGATCCGCCATCGCGCCCAAGTTATCGCCGCGCATGCTCTTCAAACCCGCCAGCCGGCTGTACGAGTACAAACTTGCTTCCAACTCGATCATGGTGTTGTACGCGGCCTGGGCCTCCGCGTACTGGCCCACCTCGAGTAACGCATCGCCCAACACGCCGTAAGAGTCGCCGTCCTCGGGATTCATTTCCACCGCTTTGCGCGCGTAAACCGCCGCCGGAGCGAACTCGTGACGCGAATAAAATACGTAAGCCAAGTGACGCAGGGCGCCGGCGTTTTGCGGCGCGAGGTCCAGGGATTTCTTGAGCGCTTGTTCCGCACGATTGAAATAACTCGGATCGCCGGTCTCCCGCGCTTTGCGGATCAATGCATCGCCGAGTCCGAAGAAGGCATTCGCATTGCGCGGATTGCGCTTGAGCATTTGCTGGTAATAACCAATCTGCGAGTCGGTGCGCGTGGCCTGAGCGCGGCTCTGACCGAGATCGAAGCCAAGCACAAGAGCGGCTGAGAGAGTGGCGATCGCCAGGTATCTAAAAGTTTTCATCGTCGCCTCCCGTCCTGAAAAATGTCCCGGAGGGAGATGGCTCTCCCTCCGGCTAATTTTACTTTACTGTTCGATGCAGGGAGCGCCGGTGTTTTGTACGCAGTCGATATGTCTGCGCCCGCGACCGTCGTACGGCGTCGGCAGGTAGGGAAACTCTCCGGCTATGCCGTTGAGGGTTACGTCGAGACGATTGCCGGCAATCGCGCCATAGCCCGGACCGTCATTGGTTCCTGCGCCGGGAGCGCCGCCGAGAAAATTCACGCCGTCGCCCGCCAGACCCGCGATATAGTTGGCGCCGCCGACAACGCGCAGCGCAATATCGGTGACGTCATCATTGGGCCGCCGGCCGTTGGGAAATCCGGCCGGATCGCCGGCGAGCCCGCCGAGACGCTTTTGGCTTTCCGGTGGTGTCGGCGCCGCTTTCAGATTCAAACGCAACAACTCGGCGCACGGACGGCCGCAAGCGCCGCCGTTCAAGGATTGTCCCGGATACTTGAGAAACACGGTCATCAGATCGGTGCGCGGAGCCGGCGTGACCGGCACGCCAAAAATCAACTGCAATGCCGTTGCGAACGATGGGTTCTTGTAGAACTCTTGGAATTGCGCTTCGTCCTCGGGCTCTGCGGCATTCCAGCGGTCTTTCACCGGCGTATCGATAATCAATTCGTTCACCAGCGGATTGGCCAGACGCGACACTTGCACCCACGGCCCGCGATCCTTCGCACCGCCGTTTTCCCTTAGAACATTGACCTTCTGGCGGCTGGTCGACGCATACATGCCGATCACCGGCGCTTTGGTCTGCTCCGCCGATTGACCGTCTTGGGTGATACGCGAAATCGGGATCTCGAGCACGATGCTATGGACATTGGTGCCGCTGAAGCGATTGATGCCGAACGGATCTTTGCTGTCGTCGGCGTCCTCTGCCGCCGACAAAAGCGGCGGAAAGCGGCGCAGATTGGCGGTGTCAAAGACGGCGCCGAGATCGATGTAAAACGTTTCGGCGCGCTGGCCGGCGAAGACTTTGACGCCCGTCGACGCATCGCTGTAAATCCCCTGCGACGCCAGGTCTTCATAATTCTTAAAAGTTGCCGGGCCGGCATTGGACGGCACCGCGATCAGCTGGCGCCCGGAAAACAGCTGGGTGCGTTTCTTGCCGCGCACTTCGGTGACGGTATAACTCTGGCGGCGGGTGAGTCCTTCCGAACCGGGACCATCGAGTTTCGTGATGCCTTGCAGCTCAGGAACCGGAATATTCGGATTGCCGACGTAAGGGAGAGGAAAACTAAGTTGGCCGAGCGCGGGGCGATTTTCGGTTTTGAAGCGGAATTCATAAACCCTGTCTTCCGCCTCGCCGTCCTGGTCGTTATCGACGTGAAACCGGTAGAGCACCTCGTCGTCGAAGTTGAAGTAGTTCGGCCCGTCGGCGGGATCTTGGCCGGGAATCACGTTCATGATGAAAACCACCTTGCTCGGGTCTTGCCAGCTGCGAAAAGCATAGGTGTCGGTATTATCCGCCGCCGGATCCAGGGCGATCAGCGGAGCTTCTCGATGGCTGGCGCCATGGGCGACTGGCGGCATGGTGGCGAGCATCATGAACGCGCTCAACGACACGGCCATCGCGCGGCACGGGAAAGATTTTTTGAATGATTTCATTTGACTTACTCCTCTCTCGCTTTGAGCTTGGTATTCGATTATTTGCAGCCGGCTATTCGGAACTACGAACGGAGCACGCCGATCGGATTGCGCATGGTTAGGCGGCTTCACGGAAGATTATTTATGCGCGAACCGCTCCGGAAACTGTTTGGTTATGGCCATGCCCAGGGGATCGGCGATCATCGCCATATGGCTCGCCGCCGCGCGCAGGTTGGCATAGACCTTCGGCCACTCGCGCGCCGCTTGCGCGTCGACCACATCTTTAAGAGTCAGGATGTGCCCTTTGACCAGCTCGGCGACCGTGCTCTTTGGTAGATTCGGATTCGCTGAGCTCAGGAATGCGCCAAAGTCATCGGCGTAGCGAACCAGATCGGCAACGGCCTTGTCCTGTTTCGCTTTGTCTTTAGTTGCCAGCCCGGTCGTATAGTCGACGACGAAGCCGATGTGTTTGCGCCATAGCGGTAAGAAAGCCTTCTCGGCATCAGCGCCGTAAACCGATCCGATAGCCTTGGCGATATCGATGGAATTGCCGTCGAGCGCGGTCGCCGCCGCTTTGAATTCGCCTTCGCGGCCGCCGAGGGCCGAACCTGTCGCCATCGCCGCCACGATGGCGTGCTCGCGCAGCGCCAAGTTCAACGTCGTGCGCAACGTCGAAGCCGCGGAATTCACCGCGCCCGGGAAGCGCTCGGGGAATTGCTTGGTGATCGCCGCAGCGAGCGGATCGCCGATCATCTGCATGTGGTGATACGCCGAACGAATCGCCGTGTAGGCTTTCGGCCAATCGCCGGCGGCCTGGGCATCGACCACATCTTTCAAAGTGACGACGTGCGACTTCACCAAGTCGGCAACCGCGCTCTTCGGCAGATTGGGATTGGCGGAGCTCAGGAAGGCGCCGAAGTCCTGGCTGTAGCCGACCAGATCGGCAACGGCTTTGTCTTGCTTCGCCTTGTCTTTGCTCGCCACACCCGTCGTGTAGTCGACGAAGAAACCGATGTGTTTGCGCCACAACGGCAGGAAAGCTTTCTCCGCGTCGGCGCCGTACACCGCGCCGATGGCTTTCGAGAGATCGACAGAGTTGGCGTCGAGACCGCCGGCCGCGCCGTTGAATGCGGCTTCGCGACCGCCGAGAGCGTGGCTGGTCGCCACCGCCGCGATCAACACGTGCTCGCCCAACAGCGCGTTCAAATTCGCTCTGAGATCGGCGGCGGTCCATTTGCCGTCTTTGCTAGTCATCGAGTCGTGCATGGAGTGACCCGACATTGAATTCATCGATCTCGATGAATTCATTTGCCCGCACCCCGCGACTACCATAGCGGCGAGCACTGAGCTGCCGATTAATCGTCCGGTTTTATTTTTCATTGGCTTCTCCCCCTTAAAAAGGTTTTTTGACTGCGTTGATATTGCGACTAACGAACCTCGATTTGGCCGCGCATATGCTCGTGCCGATCGCAGTAATAGCGATAGACTCCCGGTTGAGTGAACCTGAAGCTGAATTGCTTGCCCTTGCCGTCCAATGGCGCGTCGAAGCCGCCCGCCTTGTCGTCCAGCGTCACCGTGTGAAGGATCTCGTCTTGATTCACCCAGGTCACCGTCGTGCCGAGCTTCACCTGCAGCTGCGCCGGCTGAAATTGAAAAAGTTTGATGACGACCATGGTGTCGGCTGCGGGCGACGGAGCGGCAGTCTCGCTGTCCGCCATGGCGGAGATCCGGTTGCGGCTATGCTCATGGCCTTCATGTGCCGAAGCCGGATGACTTCCGACCAGCAACGCCGCCGTCAATATTCCAAGACCGATCCCGTGCCGTTTCATATTGTTTCTCGTTTCTCGTGGACATTCCGCTCCGATCACGCCTTTCTGTGATGGTCTACGGGCGAGACCTGAAAAACGGATTTGGCGGACGGCGTTTTCTCGGAAAAGAAACTTTTTTTGGCGGAACTAAATCCGAACGGGAGGCATCAGTCGTAGTAATCCATGGGGAGTGTTTGCGCCGAAAAACTCGCGGGGCTATTATGCCGCCGTTTATTGCGCTAACCGATTTATTTGCCAGAGAGGGAACTCGCCCTGAGCGCCGACACGTCAAACTCGCCCACCTATCTGATTCGGCTGGTCGCTAACCAGGATCGCGAGGCATTCAATCGCCTGTACGATCACTGCTCATCTCTGGTTTTCACCCTGGCCATGCGGATGCTGCGGGTCCAGTCCGACGCCGAGGACGTGCTCCAAGAGGTTTTTGTCCAAGTTTGGCGTCAGGCGGCCAATTACAATCAGGAACGCGGCAGTCCGGAAGCGTGGATCGTCAATATCGCGCGCAGCCGGGCAATCGATAAGTTGCGCGCCATACGTAGAAGGGAAAAGAGTTTCGTGTTGACGGAGGATCCGGCGCGCGCCGAATCCGCTGAAAATGTCGAAAACAGCGCGGCGCAGTCGGAAGCAAAATTAACGATGAACAGCGCTTTGGCGAATTTACCGGAGGCCCAGCGGCACGTTTTGGAGCTCGCTTACTTCGACGGGCTCAGCCAATCGGAAATCGCCGATCGGCTCAAAGAACCGCTCGGCACGGTAAAGACGCGAATGCGCTCGGGCATTCAACGGCTGAGAGATTTACTGAGGACCCAGGTAGCATAATGGCGACGGACCACGAATATTGGCGCGGGCAGAGCGAGATCTACGCTCTCGGTGCGCTCGACGGCGAGGAGCTCAACGAGTTTCAGGCTCATCTCGCCGCCGGTTGCCCATTGTGCGATGCAACGGTCCGCGAAACGGGCGAGTCACTGGCGCTTTTGCCGGCGTCCTTGGAACCTCTTACTCCACCGCCCGCGCTGCGTGGGCGCATCCTGGAGCAGATCGACCGCGAGAAAGTCGTGCCGATTTCAGCGGCGAAAACGATTGGATCGCCGCGGCGGCAAAGAATGATCGGGACCATCGCGGCCGGCATCATCGGCGTCTTGCTGGGCGGCGGCTACTACTATTTCCGCTACGAGCCGCGCCACACGCTCTACACTTCGGTGATCAATCTGCTGCGCGACCCAAGCACGCGCGATTATCCGCTCTACGGCGCCGGCCCGACGCCGACTGCAAAAGGCCGCTTTCTCTGGAACGAATCGGGCGAGGGTCATATCTTCGTCAGTAACCTTCCCGCGCCGCCGGAAGGAAAAATGTACGCAGTCTGGACCATCGCGCAAAGCTCCCCGCCGCGCTACGTCGGCACGGTCACCACCGACGCAACCGGCCAGGGTGGCCTGCACATCACCGCGCCACGCGGCGACAAGCCGGTAGAAATCTTTGCCGTCACGCTAGAACCGGCAGGCACCACCGCCGCTCCAACCGGTCCGATGGTACTGGTGTCGAAGCAATCCTAACCAAGATAAGTCTTCGATGTCGGCGGAATTTGATTGAACAACCCACAGCAAGCTGCGGGGTATCCGAACCCGGCGTGGCGGCGATGGCGGCGGGGAAATGACGTAGGGGCGCACCTGTGTGTGCGCCCTCTTCGGACGGGCGGACACGCAGGTCCGCCCCTACAAAAATGTTCCCCGTCTTTGCAGGAGCGTGATTTGTCTTAAAAACGGCGCTCTCGAATGTTTTCATCGGGGGTCCAGCTCAGAACCCGCCTGTGGTGAGCCCGCGTCGAACCACCGCTTAATGCATGCGGGAATGACGGACTTTGGATCGCGATAGATTAAAGCTTTGACTGCCGACACGCCCACGAACACGATCACGATCTTTTTTTCCCTACTATTGCCTGTTGCCTACTGCCTGTTGCCTTCCCCAAACCATTTTCCGATGCGGAATCCCGGCCTCATCGAAGATCGGCCCGACTGGAACGAAATTTGAATCTTTCGTAAAACCCGCTAACGGCAACTTGGGCGTGCAGATAAATCTTTTTCGGCCGCAGTCTCTTTGCCGTGGCAATCGCCCGCTGGAGTAACTTTGCGCCGACGCCGCGGCGCCGGTATTTTTTTATTACCGCCATGCGGCCGATCTTCGCGCTGCCGCGGTGTATGACAATGCGCGCCGTGCCGATCGCTTTTTTATCCGCAAAGGCGAGGAAGTGAATCGCCCGCCGATCATCCCGATCGAGCTCGATATCTGCGGGCACGCCTTGCTCGCGCACGAATACGCGCATGCGGATGGCAAACGCCTGCTTCAATTCCGTCTCGCGCGTCACTCGTCTGACATGCAAATCGCTTTTGAATTGTTTTCCCATGGGCGACACTTCCAGCAGTATTCGAATGGCTTGCTGCGATGCTTTCTCAAACGATTCCAGCTATAACTTAAACCGAACGGCGTTGGCCGTCCACTTCGACGCGCGACGCTACGCGGCAAGAAAGGATTGGCATCGATGAGCCAGAAAGATAATTCCGATCACCCGCCGGTGACTTTTGGCGTGCGAGTTCCTAACTCGGGGCCGCTGGCGACGGCCCAGTCGATGGTCGAAGTCGGTCAAGAAGCCGAAGCCCTCGGCTACGATTCGATCTGGGTGCATGATCACCTAACCTGGTCCGACGAGATCCATCGCACGCATATTTCCTCCGGCGCGGATCACGGCGAGGCGGGCAACGCGAGCCCGGATTTTTACGAAGCGATGACTTCACTGGCTTATCTCGCCGGACAGGTTCGTTCGGTGCGCCTTGGCATCGCCTGCGTCGTGGTGCCCTGCCGCAATCCGTTGCTCGCCGCCAAACAAATCGCCACCCTCGACGTCCTCTGCAACGGCCGGCTTGACGTCGGCGTCGGTATTGGCTCGCCGTCGACGATCAAATCGCGCGAATACGAAGTCCTCGGCGTCAATCGCAAGCAGCGCGGCAAAATCGCCGACGATCACCTGCGCGCGATGAAACAGATTTGGACCACTCATCCGTCCAGCTACGAAGGACCGTTTGTGAGTTTTAAAGACGCCGAGATTTGTCCGAAGCCGTTACAGAAGCCTCACCCGCCGCTTTGGGTCGGCGGTTGGACCGAAGCCGCCATGAAGCGGGCCGCCGCGCTCGGCGACGGCTGGCTGCCGGCGTGGTTACTGCCGGAAGATATCGGCAAGAGATTTCGCGAGCTCAAAGACATGGCCGCGAGTCTGGGCCGCGACCCGGAACGAATCCATCTCGGTATCGAAGTCTACGGCTGCATCGACGAAGATCCCGCCAAAGCGCGGCGCGACGGTTTCGGCACCTTGGCGATCGGCCAAAGCACCTTCGAAAGATTCATGAGCGTCGAACAGCTCGCCGAAGTGAGTTTGATCGGCTCGCCGGAAGAAATCCGCCGCCGAGTGAAAGCCTACAGCGAAGCCGGCGTGTCGCACTTTGAAATCAAGTTCATCTACCCGACGCTCGCGCGTCACTCGCAAATGCTGCAACTCTTCGCCCGCGAGGTCTTG
>CAWERH010000077.1:0-17315 GCA_963811315.1 uncultured delta proteobacterium | reverse complement strand
AGACCGTCAAGGAGAATCAAAGAGGGCGCGACAAATCGCGCCCCTACGTAAAATTAGTGCACGTGTTCGTCGGGCGCCGACGCGCGGGGTTTTTCCTTTGCAAGAGTGCGACCTGGGACAGTAGACGGTGAAGTCTCGCCACGCGTCGCCTTCGGCGGGCAGCCAGCGGGCGCGAATGTAGCCTTGTTTGTCGATCAGAAATTCTCGTGGGGCGTCGTGGTGAGTAAATTCTCGTCGGCGAAGGAGCGTGCGAATAGCGTGTAGGTCTCGGAGATTTCCCGGATGCCTTCGTTGACGATCAGACCCGGCAGTTTGTCGGCGACGAAGAGGTATCGATCAAGTTGGGAATGACGATGATTTCGACTTCCGTGGCTTTGACTTGAGGTAAGGCGGCGGAGATTTGTTGCAGGCGTTCTTCCGTGTCTTGCACATTGAGTAACACGAGCAAAACAATGCGGTTGCCACGATGGTCTCTTAGGGTTTTCGTAGCGCCGGCATCGTTCCATAGGTGAAATCGGGCGCGACCAGCCAGGGCTTGTCTTCGATCACCGGCGCCAGATTGCGCGCCCGTTCGCCGCTGGAAAGCGCGCGCATGAAATTGATCAAGTCCCAACGTTCTTCTTCACTCAGGCTTGCGCCGTAGCCGGGCATTGCCGATGCGCTTTCACGCCGTGGCTCAACCACCAGAAAAGATCGCCGGCGGTGTGCGCATTGGCATGGGCCGCCGTGAGATCGACGGGTTTCGGATCAAATTCTTGCGCTGACGGTCCATCGCCGTAACCGCTTGGACCATGGCAAGCGATGCAGCCGCTGTCTTGATAAAGTGCATGCCGTTGGCGACGGAGATTGATTGATAAGTCACGGCAGGTCGGTTGTAGGTTGCCGGGTAGGCGTCGATCGACACGATCGTATCCGCGGTGTGAATCGCATAACCCAACGCGCCAACGGCGATCACCGTCGCGACAATGCGGCGACGCCGCCGCGCCAAAGCGGCGCCGAGCGCAACAACACCGATGGCGGCCCAAATCAGCCGCGGTCGAATTCGGCGCGCGCTTTCGGCGCCTTTCGAGAACGCTCCAATCCCAGCGGAAAGAAAACGGCCAGTCCGGCTGAATGTGGCGTGCCGGCGGCGTGACACCCAGGTAGCCGACGACGAGCAAGATCGCGATGCCGAACGAGTTTCGATGATCACGTTGCGCGAAAGCAATTTTAAATGCACCGCAATTTCTTCCGGTCGGTTCGACGATGTTTTGAGGATTCTCGGCTTGAGCCGCAATAAATTCATCGCACCGACCGCGAGCAGGGGCAGTAGGAGGGCGAGCTTAAGCAGCAACAAATGCCCATACGCGGTGCCGAACAAAGGCGCGAAACCGCCGACGAGATTCCAGGCGTTGTACCCGCCGCTGGCGATGAGCAGCGCAACGCTCGCCGTTGCCAGCGGGAAAAACGCCGCGTGGAGATCCTTGCGCCGGCATACGAATCGACGGCGATGGTCTGCTGGCTTCGGCGCAGCAGCAACGCGAGCGGCAGCAAACCACCTAACCAGAAGCCAGCCGCCAGAAGATGGAGCGTGTCAGAGGAAACTTGCAGGACGAAGGCTGAGCCGTCGGCGGCGGACGCATGCCCAGCGAAGGCCAGTGCGACTAACAGACTGAAGCTGAGAAGGCGCCGCCAAAGAGAGCCGCTAGTGAAACCGGTGCATCTTGTTGGCGCGATTGCGCGATGAGAAGGAGACCGAGCAGCAGCGCAATAACCATGCGCGCCAGCCAGACCCGACCGTACTGGTCTCCGTGGTGAGCGAGAAAATCGCAGCGAAGTTGAAAGCTGTTCCAGTCGAGTCCTCGCTCACGTTGACGGTCTGAATCCAAAGGCCAAGTAAGGCCGATAGAAAAATCACCAGCAAGCAGCAGCGAGCGATCGTGAGCTGTAGCGGACAAAATCTGGTAATCTGTTTCGGCGGAATCCTTGCCGGTCAGAAACGCGGGAAGGGCGATGAGTACGATGAAACTGAAGGAACCGGCGAGCAGAATCGCAGCTGTTAAATGGACGAAGCGAACGACTGCTGCAAGATCGCTCATTGCTTGACGGTGAAGGGAAACTGATCCTGCACCACGTGGCCGTCCACGGAAAGCACGCGGTATTTGACCAGTATCGGCCGGCCGGGAGGACATTGAGCGCGGCCGTGAGTTGCTTGGCATCTCCAGCGTGACTTCTACTTTGCCGATTTCTACGATTTTGCCGTCGGCCGCGCTCACGGTCAGGGACGAGTACGGGGTTCCAGACGTTCGTTGAACCAGAGCTGGATTTTTGCCGGGGCATGATAGAGTACGGCGCGCTGGGCGGGACACCGTTGACTAAATAAGCGTGGGCGAAAACAATGTCGGCGGCGCGCAGCAAGAATACATTAAAAATTGCATGCGAGCGCACAACTTATCATCGCGCGATCGTCTGGTTTCCAGTGGGTAGCCGCGTTTGACCCAGCCGGAATATCCTTCGGGCATGACGAAAATATTTCGATAGCCGCGATATTCCAAAAACAAGGCGCGGTCCGCGACGTCGTAAGTTTTGCAATCGCAGTACAACAATCACTCGGCCGCTTTTGGGAATTTCGCTGAATCGACTGGCCACTTCGGCGATCGGAATGCGAACGCGCGCCGGGCAGACGGTTTTGCTGATATTCTTTGGCCGGACGCAGGTCGATGAATGCCAACTTTTCGCCGGCGTCCATCAGTTGCTTCACCCGTTCGGCGGCGAGCTTATCGATGGTGTCTTCCACGCCGTGGCCGGCGAATACAGCCACGGCGATGAAAGACACCGAGTAGCGAACAATGTAGACACGAGCTTGTGATTAGTTCTCCGGCCGTTTTTCATACTTTACCGTCACATTTTTATTATCCGGCGTCCATTCGACGGTGCCTTTGACGCCGGGCGTGTGTCGCATGATCCAAAAGCCGCCGCCGGGATCGGACGAGCTGAAAAAGACCAAGCCGTTGTCATGGACGAACACGTCGTCGGCATGACCGGCATCCGAATTCACTCTGCGAAACGCCGGCGGCACGAAATGGCCGACAGCTTTTGGCTGATGCGGATCGGAAATATCGACGGCCCAGAAGCCGGAATTCTCCCAGGCGCTGAAGACAATATTGCCCTTTGATCATTCGTTCGACATCGTGAATGCCAAAGCGCCGGCCCGGGCCGATCGGGAGGGCAAAAGCGGTTCAGCGGAAGCCGGAAAGTCGAAATTTGAACCGGATTCTTCTCGTTGCGAACGTCGAGGACATGCATGTAACCGAACGGACAATGTTCGGGCCGAGATCATTCGTCGCCCGCGACGATCATATCGGGCCTGCCGCCGTGGGCCGGAATCAACGATACCGACGCTGTGGGTGTTGCCTTCCTCGGGCGGCGACCATTTGATCTGGCTGATCATGGTCGGCTTTCGGACATCGCTGATATCCAGAATGATCACGCCCTGATCGCGGTAGGCGAGATAGGCGCGGTCTTTGTAGGTGGTGATATCGTGCAGCGCGACCCAGATCTTGGGCAATCCTTCGCGCAAGCCGCCGTCGGGCTCGACCCAGTTTTCTCCCGGCTTTTTCTCCGCCCGGCGGTCCATTGTCCGGGAAACCACCAGCGCGAGACCTCTTTCGGATTGGCCGGATCGTTGATGTCGACGATCATCAGAATGTTGCCGTAGTAGCCTTCCTTTGTGGTCGCGATGAATGCAAATTTTCCTTGCTTTGGATCTTCGTGGAGCCAAAATCCATGAACGCCGCGCCGCGGCGCGACGTCGGTTTTGAAGAAACCCACTTCGCGCGGCTTTGCCGGATCTGTGATATCGTAGAGGCGAATGCCGCCATCCCAGGTTTTGTATCTTCTCGTCGCGCACGCCGTCTTGATTGATGACCAGAATATTGCCCAGCACGTCGATATACTGGCTCTGCACGCTGGGATCGTTTTTGACTTGCGAGATCACGCGCGGTTTCGCCGGGTCGCTGACATCGACGATGCTGAAGCCTTGATAGTTCGATATGTATGCGTGTTTGCCATCTTTGCTGACGCGAAACTCGGCGGCCTGATCCCAGCCGTCGAGATCGGTGTAGGAGAGAATCGTGAAATTCTCCAATTCGCCATAGCTGGGTTGCCGCTCCTTGGCGCCGCCGAGGATGTTCGGACTTTGTCCGAACACGCTGGGAACTGCCGTCGCAATCGACACCAGCAAGAATCCGATGCGCACACTTCGTGAAAAAAGCGTTGAGGTCATAGAGCACGTCCTCCTGAAAATTGATGGCTGGCGCGGGGTTGAGTCATGCCGGGCAGATGCTCACATACCGCCGCTTCGTTTATGTGTCAACTAAGAAAGCGGCCTATGGCATTGCGGCAACAAATTAGATCAGCAAATTAGCCCGTGCCTAGCGCCGGCAAAAATGATACTTTAGCGCGACTCGGGTGAAGGCGGCGGTCATGGGCTATAAGACAGACTCACGACGAGTACTCTTTCAACGAAACGCGCGACCGATCTCAAATAATCCGTGCCGTTGACTCTCAAGAAGGAACCGGCGTTATAGATCCCAGGTTTTGAACTCCAAAACGTCACTCAAACTGAAACGACGAGGGATTAGACCATGATGAATGTCTTTATCGTGCGTCCCTTTGGAAACAAAAACGGCATCGACTTCGATCGGATCGAAGCGGAACTCATTCGACCCGCGATCGAGCAAGCCGGCTTGACGGGCGGTACCACCGGGCAGTTTATTCAGCAAGGCAACATTCGTACGGATATGTTCGAGCAACTGCTCGTCGCCGATCTCGTTATCGCCGATATTTCGATTCACAATGCCAATGTGTTTTACGAGTTGGGTATTCGGCATGTGTTGCGTGACAAGCGCACGTTTCTGATCAAATGCAATGACAACAAAAAAACAGAGAGTGAGTCCAAAGAAACCGATGTGCCGTTCGATTTGAAAACCGATCGCTACTTGGCCTACGACCCGGAAGAGCCAAGCGGCGCGCTGGGTCTTTTGGCCGCCGCGCTCAAGCTGACTGTAGATTCTCAGAAGGATGACAGCCCGGTTTATCAATTGTTGCCCGGGCTAGAACCGGCGGATCCGAATAAAGTCTTGGTCGTCCCCTTGGATTTTCGTGAAGAGGTCGAACGGATCGAGGTAGCCAAGAATTGCGGTGATCTGCAATTGTTGGCCGCAGAGGTCGACGGCTTTGCCTGGCGAGTGGCCGGCTTGCGCATGGTCGGCCACGCTCAATTCCGCCTTAAAGACTGGCCGGGAGCCAAGGTCACTTGGACGGCGGTGCGTGAGTATGACGACATGGACGTGGAAGCGAATACGATGCTGGGAACGATTTTTCAACGGCTCGGGGATTTCGTGAGTTCGGATCAAGCCGTCGAGCGGGCACTTCAGAACAATGAGATTTCTGCGAATGGACGCGCCGAAATTCGTACATTGATGGGACGAAACGCCAAGAATAGATGGGAGCAGAGCTGGACAAATTTGACGACAGTTGACGCGGCGCAAAAGGTGGCCCTCGCCTCGAAGTATTTGGAGAATTCTTTTGACCTTTGCCGCGCGGGTTTTATCGAAGACCGAAATCATTTTTACTCGGGGCTGAACGCTTTGGCGATGGTGACGATGATGGTTGAGCTGGCTCAACGTCAAGCAAACATCTGGCAAGACAACTTCGATTCTGAAGAAGATGCCAACCAAAGATTGCAGAAGCTCAAGGATTGGCGCAACGATCTCGCGGCCGGCGTCAGGCTCGCGATCGAGTCCAAACAGACGGTGTTGCAGCGCACGGATAAAACCGACGTGTGGGTCGACATCAGCACCGCGGACCTCATTTGTTTGACCTCCACGCGACCGAATCGGGTCGCGCAGGCTTACAAGAAGGCGCTCACCGAGGCTTCGGATCAGGCCCGCGATGCCGTGCGGCGACAGCTGTTGCTTTATCAGCGTCTCGAGATACTAAAGGAAAATATTCAAGCGGGCCTCGAAAGCATCGCGCCGGTGGTGGTGCAAGTTCAGGAAGCCCCGCCACGAGTGATTTTGTTTACCGGCCATCGGATCGACGCGCCGGAGCGCACAAACCCGCGCTTCCCGGCCACTAAGGAGAAGCAGGCGCGAGCGATGATTTTTGAAGCTGTGGCGAAGGCGAAGGATAAAGCCACTGGGCGATTACTCGGTATTTCAGGCGGCGCGTCCGGCGGCGATATTTTGTTTCACGAAGTCTGCGAGGAGTTAAACATACCAAGCCAGATGTACTTGGTGTTGCCCAAGAGCGATTACATCAAGGAATCGGTGGCGGACAGCGGGGCGGATTGGATCGAGCGCTTCAACGGGCTCTACGAAAAGCTCAAGCCGAAGGTTCTGTCAGATTCGGCGCGCTTGCCACGCTGGCTGCGCGCTAAAAAGGATTACGACATTTGGCAGCGTTCCAATCTTTGGATTCTTCACAACGCGCTTTATATTTCGCAGGACAATCTGACGCTTGTTGCGCTGTGGAACGGCGCCCAGGGCGATGCTCCAGGCGGGACCGAAGACATGGTACGCCGGGCGCAGAAGCGAGGCGCGACGTTTATCCATCTTGACGCGAGAAAGCTCCTCGATTAGACATGGCAACCAAGGGTGACAGCGCCTGCCCTGGCGTGGGACTGAACCAACAGACATCTTTATTCGATAATTCAGAGACTGATTAGCTATGGCTGCAGTACCTCTTCAGAAGCGTCCCAACGACTTCTTCGTGAGCTACGGCCACGCCGACAAGGCGCGCGTTGACCCCATCGTCAATTGGCTTCGGCACGAGGTGGGCCTTAAGATTTGGAACGACGCGCAGAGCGGCAACGCTGCTGAACGTACCGTCGAGAACCTCACAGAGGGCATACAATCGGCGCGCGGTGCGCTTTTCTTTCTTTCGCAGAATTGGTCGGACTCAACCTGGTGCACGGATGAACATAATTGCGCCCTGACCCAGCGGCGTGACAACAAGCCTTATTCCATTGTGGCGGTTCAAATCGATGATCTCGAAATGCCGGAATGGTTCAAGACCGCCAATGTTCTCGACTTTCGCCAATGGGTTCCGCGATCGGCTGCTGCGTTGCTTCGCTCCCTGGTACCCAATCCGCCGACTCGGTTCGATAATCGTCAAGATGTCTATTTTGCCGGACCCTGGAGTAAACCCAGCCGCGCGGCCGAGCGTGCGGTGAGATTACTCCACGAGGTGGGCTGGCGCTTGGTCGGCGATTCGCCCGATCGTTCGCACTTTGCCGATGCGCGCCAGCGTATCGCTTCGATTATCGATACTTCCCGGGCGTTGGTGGCGGTGCTGCCGTTTGATGGATCGAAGCAACCCGAGTGCACCTCGCCGTGGATTATGGAGGAAGTCCAAATTGCCTTCGATCGCGGCCGGCCTTATCTAATGCTGGCCGAGCCCGGGGTACAGGTCCCGCCCAAGCTTGCGACCGGCGCATTTCGCGGCAGTCCCTTTGTTCTGCCTGAAAACGGGCCTGATACTTCATTTCAGCAGGTTTTGGCGGACTTCGACGTGGAACTCGCGCAACTACCCTATTCTGACGCCGGCGCTTACTCGTTCATGGCGACCTCTCTACTTGGCGACCAACAAGAGATGGACGACGTGATTTCGGTTATTGAACGAGCCAGCAGCATGGTGTGCGTGCTAGGTCAGGGACTCACCGGCCAGCACGCCCAGCAAGCGATTATCGAGCGTATCCGCAACGCCGCCTTCGTCATCGCCGACGTGACCGACGACAATAAAAATTCATTGATCGAAGCCGGAGTCGCGCTCGGCGCGGGGACGCCGCTCCATCTGCTCTGCCGGCTCCCCTCCGGCGGCCGGCGCGAAACTCGATTCATGTTCCGAGACATGGAAGTCAATTGGTACGAGCAACCCATCCAACGCCTCGGCGCGGTATACCGGATTGCGAGCGGATATCGAAGACGAATCCTCACTCCGGCGTGATCGGATGAGCGAGGGAAAAGAACGAGCGGCAACAGAGGCACTTGCCAGCCCGGCGAGCGGGCCGATCGCGCTCGTCGACTTGGACGGAACGCTTTGCGACTGCGCGGGCGCGTTAGCGCGCGCGCTTTTTGAAATACGGGGCCCCGCGGAGAATGCGCGCGACGAGAACAGCGCTGATCCGCTGCCCCACATTGTCGCCCGTCGGCGCATGGTCATGTCGACTCCGGGTTTCTGGCGAAGTCTTGATCCTTTGCCTTTGGGTTTTCAGCTTCTCGATGTACTTCACCAACAAGGCTTCCAAACCCATATCCTGACGAAAGGTCCCGCTAATCAACCGCTAGCTTGGATGGAAAAGTTCGACTGGTGCCGACGCCACGTTCCTCATCTTCCCGTGATCATGACCGAGGACAAGGGCTTGATCCATGGTGAGGTTCTCGTCGACGATTGGCCTGCTTATATAGCCCGATGGCTTCATTGGCGCCCGAGCGGTCTAGTGATAGTGCCCGCGCAGCCCTGGAACGCCGATATCGCGGCACGATTTCCCGTTAATTCGATTCGTTATGACGGGACCAACCTGGATGACGTGCGCGGTCGGCTTGCGGCGATTCACGGTGGCGCCAACACGTCGCAAAACTAGCAACAATCGCGGTCCATTGCGTTTATGGTGAAGCTCATCACGGTCTGCCTGACTTTGGGGTTGGCGTTGCCCAGCGGAGCTGCCGCCGGGGCGCTCGTCGTCGGCTATTCGTCGGTGACGTCGGTGTTTTTGCCTTTTTGGATCGGTACGGAAAATGGATTTTATAAGAAAGAGGGTCTCGATACCCAACTTGTTTACATTGCCAGCTCGACGACTATGGCGCAGGCGATGTTTGCGCGGCAGGTGGCAATCTCGACGGTCAACAGCGGCAGCGTCGTCACCAGCACGCTCCAGGGCGGCGATCTGGTACTCATGGGCGCGGTCATGAACGCCGCGGCGTTTTACATCATCACCCGGCCGGAGATCATCAACGTGCAGGATCTCAAAGGCAAGAAAATAGGAGTGACGCGATTGGGCTCCTCTTCCGACTTCGCGGTTCGCGAGTACCTGCAGAAAAACAAATTGCAACCTAACCGCGACGTTAACATCGTTCAGATCGGCGGCATGCCTGAGCTGGCCGCGGCATTGAACAACGGCTCGATCAGCGCGGCGCCCTTGTCGTCGCCCAGCTCGTACGTCGCCGAGCAAAAAGGCAATCGAGTCATCGCGAATCTGGCGAACGAGGGAATTTACTTTGTCATTGCCGGTCTGACGACGACACGCCGGTTCTTGCGCGAGCAGCGGAGTGAAGCCAAAGCCTTTCTGCGCGCTTTCGGACGCGCCACGCATTTCATGTTTCAACAACCGGACGCGGCAAAAAGGATTCTGACGAAATATGCCAAGATCGACGACCCCGGTATGCTCGAAGGCAGTTTGAAATACGCCCATGACTTCACGGAAAAAATACCCCTGGTGAAGCGCGAAGGCGTGCAGGTGGTGCTCGATCAAGAAGCCGCGAAAAATCCTCAAGCGAAAGAAGCGACGGCCGAGCGATTTTACGATAATAGCCTGGTGCAAGAGCTGATCAACGAGGGATTCTACAAATCGCTCTGGAGCAAATGAGAGAAAGATATAACCATGAACGATTACGCGCCGATCGATGCGGATGGACATGTGATGGAAACCGACGACGAGCTGCGCCGCTACCTGCCGCCGCCGTATGAAGGCCGGCGGGCGCTGACCGCGCTGTTCCCATCTCTGGACGGCTGGCCGCGCAGCACGCGGAAGGCGCCCGACCAAACGCCGTGCTTACAAAAGTGGCGGATGTTTTTGGACGGTTCAGGCGTCGCCGGATCGGTGCTTTATCCAACGATGGGTTTGGCGATGGCACACATTAAAGACGTCAAGTGGGCGGCCGTGATGGCGCGTTGCTACAATGATTATCTCTACGGCGAATATCTGCAGCAGGAACCCCAGCGCCTCTGGGGCGTCGCGTTGCTGCCGGTTCAAGATATCACCGCAGCGGCGGAGGAGTTGGAACGCTGCGTCAAGGATCTAAAAATGGTCGGCGGCGTGATTCCAGCTGCGGGATTACCCAAAGGGTTGGGGGCATCCGATGTACGATCCGCTCTATCAGACCGCGGTGCGGCTCAATGTGCCGCTGGCGGTGCACGGCGGCTCGAGCGCCGGACTTGGCCTCGATCTCTACGATTCCTTCGTGAAGATTCTCGTGATGGAGCACGCTGTCGCGCAGCAGATTCACTTCACGAGCTATCTGCTCGACGGCGCGCCGGTGCGCTTTCCGACTCTGAAAATGGCGTTTCTCGAAGCCGGCGTCGGTTGGGTTCCCTATCTCATGGAACGCCTCGACGAAAAATACGAAAAGCTGCCGCACCAGGCGCCGCTGCTGAACCATGAACCGAGCCACTACGTCAGGAGCTGTCCGATTTATTTTTCCTGTGAGCTCGAAGAAAAGATCTTGCCGTATGTAGTCGGGCTCGGTTTGGAAAAAAAGATCATGTATCCATCGGACTATCCGCACGAGCGCCCGACGCTGGAAGAATTCCTGGCGGACATCCCGCGCTTTCGCGCGCGCGAGGATCTTTCGGACCAGGTCAAGAAACTGATCCTGCGCGACAACTGCATCGATTTCTATTCGTTAGCGGTGTCCAAATAGCGGCCAAATGGATCGCGATATCGGCGGTAAAGGCCGCACCGGGACGCCGCGACGGCGGACTTGCGGCTCTCACCTCTGGAGTGAATTCATCGAACCAGGTAATGTGGCCATCGACAAGCGAAACCGCGTTCGATGAATTCCATTCCGCAACTAGGTCAGAGCGCATCGGGCGCGGCAATTGTTTGCGAAAACATTTCGCGTACGTTTACCGGCACCGGCGTGGTGCTGGACCGGATCAGTTTTCAAATCCAGCCCGGCGAATTCGTCGCTTTGCTCGGCCCCTCGGGTTCCGGCAAGTCATCGCTCTTGCGCCTGATCGCCGGGCTCGATCGCGCGGATAGCGGACGGCTGGCGATCGAAGCGGCGCACGGCGCGCTGTCGCGCGGTTTTGTTTTTCAAGAACCGACCCTGATGCCCTGGCGCAACGTGCTGCGCAACACCACTTTGCCGTTGGAACTCGTGGGATGGTCACGCGACAACGCCAACGGGCGCGCTGAAGAGGAGTTGCGCCGGGTTCGTCTGGCAGAGTTTGCTGCGCGTTATCCCCACGAACTGTCCGGCGGCATGAAGATGCGCACGTCGGTGGCGCGCGCTTTGACGACTCGGCCGAACCTGCTGCTGCTCGACGAACCCTTTGCCGCGTTGGACGAGCCGACGCGCCATGGATTACAGATGCAGCTCCGCGAGATTTGGACGACGCTGCGGATGACGGTGTTGTTCGTCACTCATTCGGTGACGGAAGCAGTTTTTCTCGCCGAGCGGATTATCGTTCTGTCGCACCGGCCGGCACGCATTCTTTTGGATGAAAGCATCGCCTTGCCGCGGTCGCGAACCGAAGCGCTGCGCACGTCGGTCGACTATATAACTGAAATCAGGAGAATCGGTAATGCGGTTCCGACGGTGGCAGAGGGACTATGACGTTCAGAGCGCGGATGGCGTCGTTTTTACCGCCTTTGCTGCCGTTGCTTTTGTCGATCGCCGTGGCCGAAACTGTGGTCCGAATGGCCTGGGTCCCGTCTTACTTGATCCCGGCGCCGAGCGAGGTTTTCCATTCTCTAGTCGACGATCGAATCGAGCTTGCGCTGGCCGCATGGGAAACTCTGAGCTCGGCATTGGCAGGTCTCGTTGCTCAGCTTTGCGGTAGGCACGTTGTTCTCCGTGGCGCTCTCCTCGTCCGACTTGGCGCGCCGCGCCTTTTATCCCTACGCGGTTTTCTTTCAGACCGTGCCGATTATTTCGATTGCGCCGCTGCTGGTGATTTGGTTCGGCTTCGGCCGGCCCACGGTCGTCGCCTCCGCCGCCATTGTCTCGGTGTTTCCAATTATTGCGAGCACGCTCCTCGGATTGAAATCCACCGAGCCGGCATTGGTGGATCTTTTCAAGCTCTATTCGGCAACCGGCCGGCAAACGCTCTGGATGTTGAAAATCCCGTTCGCTCTGCCGCAAATTTTTTCCGGCTTGAGAATCGCCTCGGGCCTGGCGGTGGTCGGCGCGATCGTCGGCGAGTTTATCGGTGGCGGCGGTCTCGGGAGCGTGGTCGACTCGGCGCGCACCCAGCAAAGGATCGACCGGGTTTTTGCCGCGGTGCTGATCTCTTCATTGCTCGGCATCGTGCTCGTCGGGGCGGTCAACCTGGTTTCATCTCTTTCATTGAGTTCATGGCATACCTCGGAAAGGAAATCTTCATGAGCATTGTCTTGTTTCTTCTCGCAGCGCTGACGTTGGCGTTCCCCGCGGCGGCGGCGCAATCCGCGCCGGTCAACTTGCAGTTTGCGCTCAATTGGAAAGCCGAGCCGGAGTTCGGCGGTTTTTACGCCGCGAAACTCGCGGGACATTTCGAAAAACGCGGGCTCAACGTCGATATCACGGAAGGCGGCGCGGGCACGCCGGTCGTGCAAATGGTCGCCAATAGTAAAGTGCCTTTCGGTATCGCCGCCGCCGACGAAGTGGTGATCGCCCAAGCGCGGGGCGCCGACGTCGTCGCGTTGTTTGCCGTCTACCAGACCAATCCGCAAGGAATCATGGTTCACCCGGAGCGGGGATTCAAATCCATCGCCGATGTCTTCAACTCGCCCGGAACCCTGGCGATCCAAAACGGCTCGCCGCACACTCTGTTCTTGCAGGCGAAGTTCGCCAAGGCCAAGGTCAAGCTGGTTCCGTATGCCGGCGGGATTGCGACGTTTCTTACCGATCCCAGCTACTCGCAACAGTGCTTCGTGACGTCCGAGCCGCTGTTGGCAAAGAAAAAATCGGTCCCGGCAAATAGTTTCCTGATTGCTGATGAAGGTTTTAAACCCTACGGCACGGTGGTCGTCGCGCGTCGCCAGTACGTCGAGAAAAACCCGAAGCAAACCCGCAATTTTATCGACGCGGTTCGGGAAGGTTGGCAAGAATATTTGCGCGCGCCGCAAAACGCCAATGGACTCATGGTGAAACTCAATCCGGCCATCGACGCCGATACCATGAGGGAAGCCGCCGAAGTGCAAAGGCCGTTTATCATCGCAGCCAATGCACCGGCCCAGGATCTGGGCAAAATGACGCGCGATCGTTGGACGACCCTGGCAAATCAGCTTTACGACATCAAATTGATCAAGACCAAGCCGGCGGCGGAAAGGCTGTTTCAGAATTTCTGATCGGCGGATTAAACGGTTTCGCTATATACGTTATCGATGCGGGAACAAAAGGAGAATCACTATGACTATTGCAGGGCTTCGTTTCGGTCATGTCGCTTTTAAAGTCGCCGACGCCGAGCGCAGCGAGCGCTGGTACGCCGACGCTTTCGGTGCGAAAAAAATTTACCATGTCGAGGCGCAAGGAGAACGGCCGGAGTTGATGTTTCTGGAATTTGCCAACGGCCAATGCATTGAATTGTTTCCCGGCGGCAAAAACATGTTGGCATCGCCGCCTGATCCGATCGGCTACATCCATTTCTGTCTGGTGTTGGACAACTTGGAGCAGGCAATCGAGCATTTGGCCAACATGAACATCAAACTCGACAGGAAATTTATCGGCCGCGCCAAACAGCGCATCGCTTTTGTTTCTGACCCCGACGGCAATAGCATCGAATTGATGGAGATACCGCCGGAGTCGGAGATCTATCGGGACTAAACTCGCGGGCCGATCTGGTGGTTACGAGAGTACTGCGGTCGTCAGCTCACAAAAACGCGTCAATCTGACCGAGTGCTTTCGACGGCAGAAAGTCGGTCTTTTCGTAGATCCCTTGCAGGCGCTTTTCCGAGATCGCGGTTAATTTGCCTGGTGCAATCTGATCGCCGCCGCCGGCGACCCAGGCGCTTTCCCAGAGCATCGCCAGAGTTCGGCAACCGTCGGCGATCACGTCGACGGTGCGGGTGCCAAACTTGCTCCAAAGCACCGCGGTCGCCTGGCTCTTTTTGCCCGTGAGTACGAGATCGCCGTAGGCATCGACGATGCTTTTGGGCGGCAATTTCTTTCGGCAGCGCCGCGCCAACTCGAGCACGGCGAAGCCGGCTTCCTGTCCGTTTTTCACCAGTTTCATGCCGTGGCTCGCGCCAAGTTTTTTTACCAGGGCTTTGAGAATGACATCGTATTTGGCGTCGAGCATGTCGTCTTCGAAAGCGACGTGCACGCCGTGAGCGAATCCTTTGCCGTGGCCGAGCATTTGACCGGAAGGAGTTCCGTCGGGCTTGCGAAATGGATCGCCGTCGTCGAGATAGGAGGTGTGCAGAGGCTGGCAGGCATCGCCGACGTAGTGGGCGAGGATGCCGGCGGCGGCGACATAGTTTGCCACGTCGCGCGCCGCGACGAAGTCGACCATGCGTTGGTAAATTTGCCAGACGCGGAACGGCAACAGGCCGCGCTGCGACACCGCGTTCCAACCGACCGATTTGTAGTATTGGCGCCACGTCGCCGGTTGGAGCGCCGCCGCCGTCGGCGTCAGTTCGTCGAGGGATTTGCCGCCCGCCGGCTTGAAATCCATATCGGCGTAGTGATTGGGATTTTCCAGGCCGCGCCGGCCGTAGGGCGTCGCCGTGGCATGGGGTTTTTTCCAAACTTTGTCAGGGACGTCGGCGAGTGGCACAAATCCCGGCACGGTCACTTTGTCTATGGCCGGAGTAATCTTGCTGATCTCGAAGCTTATGCGGACGCGATTTTTCACCATCAAGGTTTTTAGTCGGCTGTTGGAAACTTGATCACAGGCCAAGCGATCCGATGGTGTAATGTCCGACCGCGCCCCAATACTCGAACATCGCCAACCGGCGCGCGCGAAACAGATCGACTTCGAGCTCACGGCAGACCGAGCTTAAATTGGTAGCGAGAGCGAACGGAAACTGCGCCGCTTCGCCGGCGAATACCGTACCGCCCCACTGCACGGCGATGGGCATCAAGTCACGTTGGACGTCGTCGCTTTCGATTACCCAGATCATTCCCGAATCGCCGGGCTGAGTCAGCAACGGCTCTTCATCCCGGGAGCCGATCAAAAAATCGGCGACGTATTCGAGGCCGCCAACCGATTTGTAGCGGTAGAAAAGCGCCGCGATTGCGCCCAGCAGCCGTCGACCGCTGGCGCAGCCGAAGGCGCGCACCGGGCAGCCGATCAGGTTGAGCGAGAGATTATAAACGCTCAGGTCGGCGAGCGGCCCCAGACGGCCGATACCGTATACCGAGGGGCTCCATTTCGTCTGGTCGCTGAGCTCGAACAAGCCGACGTCGAGATTGACGTAAAGATGCTTGCCGGGCCAATTTTCGTAAAGCCGTTCGAACGGCATGCGCCCGAGCTGTTTTGCCGAGCTCGTGCCGACGAACAATTCCTTGCCGCCGGCCCGCGTCATCAGGGTCTCGCTCGGTTCGCCGGTCACATGGCGGCTGGTCAAGCCGTAAATTTTATGTCCGTCGGTTAATAGGCAGCCGATGGTGCCGAAATGTTCCGCGCCTTGCACGCGGGTCAGAACCGGATAACCTCCGGCCAGCTGACTTGACGTTAGGTCGAGATCTGCCGGCGAAATTGGCTCCGGCGCCTCTTCGACCACCGGCGCCAAAACAGTGCAAACCGGCACGCTTCGGCCATCATCGAGGTAGATTTGCCGCGGCACAAAATCGGCGAGCGCAAATTCGTTGGCACTGCCAAATTCTTCTTCGTCGACCCACTTCGATACGAACACGAGGATCGCCGGCCATGAGTAATCGCGCACTTCGGAATTTTCGATCGTGCGTGGCGGCTTCTTCGGCTTTGGACCTATAGGCGCAGGAGGCTCCGGTCCGCCGGGATATGGGTCGGTCTTGCGGATCAGATAGCGTCCAATCCCCGTGCCGATGACGTTCGCTTTGTGCAAGAGATGAGCGTGAAACTGGTCGCGCGCCCGAAGCAAATCTGGCAGTGAGAGCGTATTGAATCGCGGTTGGTTCGCCAGATAATCCATTGTGCCTCCATCAGCGTCTAATGGTCCGCGATAGTAGCCTCGCCCCTCGGTCAACGCCAAGCGCGTCTGGACAATATATTCGACAATGTTTTGATCAAGGAGCTGGAGACTTCCGGTTTCATCAAACGCTTCACCGGAAATAGCAATGCACCTCAATACGGCTGGAAGTCGCGCAGCGCCGGAATCACTTCGTTGCCGAAGAGCTTGATCGAGCGCATAAGATCATCTTCGGCGATCGCGCCGATGTTGAACTCGCCGAGCACGGTGTTGAATACACCTTCGCTGGCGGCGTTTTTGATTTGCTCGATGACGGTTTTGGGCGAGCCGACGAAGGCGAGATTGCGCGCAATCAAATAATCGAGATCGATCGCGTGCCGCGCAATCTCAGCGCCGCCGGGATCACCGCGTTTGGCATGGTTTTCCGCAAGTCTGAGATAGCCTATTCCGCCGTCGGCCCGGGTGCCGAAGACTTTAGTGAAACAGTATTCGAAATATTTTTTCGCCTTGGCGACGGCTTGGGCGTCGGTTTCGTCGACATAGACGAGCACCCAGTAGCCGATGTTCGGTTTGCCTGGATGATGCGCGTCATTCCACAGCCGTAAATATTCGCGATAGCGCGGCGCGACTTCATGGCGCGGCACCAGAAATAAATAACCGGTGTGCACGCCTTCGCGAGCGAGCAACGCCAACGTGTCGGGATCGCGCGAATGAATCCAGATGGGCGGATGGGGCTTTTGCAGCGGCTTTACGCCCAGGGTGACATTCTCGTACTGATGCGACTGCGCCGCTGAAGCTGAATGCTCCGTCGCTCGACAGCGCTTGTTTGATGAAAGCAGAGCTTCGTGGGTGATCGCGCGGCGATTCTGAAAATCGGCGCCGTAGGGGCCGAAGAAATCCGGCACGATTCCTGCCACCAATGCCGAGTTCAAAGCGGCCGTTGGCGACGTTGTCTAAAACTGCGGCGTCTTCGGCGATACGCAGGGGATCGTAGAGCGGCGCGATGTTGCCCATGGCGCCGATGCGCAAGCGGCGCGTGTGTGTTGCCGCGGCAGCGCAGTAGATCGACGGCGACGGCATCCAGCTTTCACGGGGATTGAAATGATGCTCGACGCAGAAGCCGAAATCGAAGTTGGACTCATCCGCCAGCGCCAGCTCGCGCCAAAGCTGATCGTAGCGCGCCGCCGCGGTCATGTCCGGGTTTGTTCCAGACGTGGGAGAAATGAGCGAATTTCAT
>CAWERH010000076.1:0-50386 GCA_963811315.1 uncultured delta proteobacterium | reverse complement strand
AATGTCTCTGGAGGAATGGGGAAACCAGGTGGGCAGGTGGCGGCGATTTCCCGAGCGACCGAGCACATCGACTTGTTTACCGTCGGCGCGGACAGCCTTGTGTACAGCACCTGGTGGGATGGCGCGACCGGCTGGGCCGGATGGTTCCAATTGGGCGTGACGTAATCGGCTTCAGGTTTTCCTGGTCATTGCACGGTCGGCGTCACCACTCCGTGACCGGAGTCAATAGCGCCAGTCCGCTACTTTGGCAAACCCAGGCCCTGCAAGAACCCGGAACTTTTGAGTGCATCCGCGAAGGTGTTGTCGAAAAAATCCGCCGGCTTGGCCTCTTTAAGCCGGGGAAAGTCTTTTTCGTCAAGATACATCAATTGCCCCTGAATCGGTTCCCGCCGCACGGCGAGCGCCGCGTCCCAATAGGGCGCAAACTGCTCATAGGTGCCCTCGATGATTTTAGCATCCTCGGTTTCGGTGTATTTACTGATCACTTTCTTGGCCACGGCAGGATTTTGTTTCGCCAGAACCGTGGCTGCGGCAGTGGCTTTGAGAAAAGCGTAGAGCGAGTTCGGGTCGGATTTGATGGTCTTCTCGGTGGCAACGTAAGCGAGATGAAAGCCCGGCACATTGGCTTGGGCGATATCGATCAACAGCCTAAGTCCGGCATCGCGCGCCTTCAGCGTGTTCGGAGCCGAAAGCGTCCCTGCCGCGGTCTGGCCGCCGATAATTGAAGTTAAGATCGCCGGAATGGTTTGCACGTAGACGAAGCTCACATCTCTATCCGAGATGACACCGGATTTCTTGAGCGCCTCGCGGGTGGCGATCTCCGTCGACGTCTTCGGAGTCGTCACCGCCACCGTCTTGCCTTTTAGATCGGCGAGGGAATTAATCGCCTTCCCCATAGTTGAAAAACAAACTGTTGCAGTGATCCGCCGATATATTTAACCGGCGCGCCTTGCAAGCGGGCATTGACCAGCTCCGAGCCTGAGGACAGCGATCCGCCGATATATTTAACCGGCACGCCTTGCAACCGGGCATTGACGAGCTCCGGGCCTGAGGAGATCACGTCAACCTCACCGGCAATCAGGGCTTGGTGTGCGACTTGTGAATTGAGAATCTTCAAGGTCGCATCGAGGCCGTATTTTTTAAACAGGCCGGCTTCCTGCGCAACCCACAGCGGTGTGAACGCGCCGCTCGCCTGGGTATAAGAGATCGTCAGATTGCTTTTTTCCGGCTTGCCGCCGAGTTGTGCGGCGCCGGGCTTTGCGAAAGACAGGAAAGTGAAAACTAGCGCAAGCAAAATCACCAGACGCGCGCAACTCTGCTTTTCTTCGGCTTGGATCCTTGAAAACCATATTTCCACCTCCATTGGGTCGCCTGGATATCAGAACGCCAGAGGCAGCGTCAAATTCCGGCGCCAGTAACGGCTCCTCGCGTCGCTCTCGGCGCACCTGTAAAACTTATTCACGCGCTCGATCGAAGCGGCTACATCGACCAGCTCTACAGCGCTTACGGCGTAAAATAGCTGCCGCCGATTACTGTCGTACGGCGGATTTGCGGTCGGGCGAGGGGAGTCTGCTGGTTTGGGAGATGAAACGACTCTTTGCCATCTGTCCGAATCCCGACTAGGATGTTCGAGCGGTTAATCCGAATAGAAAGCGAGCGAAGAATCTATGTACTACGGTGCGCGGGGAATTGTCGGTTTAGTCAAACCAACCTATCGTCCCGGATCGATGGAGAGTTTCATCAAACTGATGCCGGAAGGGGTTGGATTTATTCCTGCTCATGCCGGCATTCGAGCGGGGAATGAAAAAGAACTCCAGGAAGCGTTGACGGTCGCGGAAAGAAAAGTTGCCCGGCTCGCTGAACTGGGCGCCGATGTCGTGATGATCATGGGCGCCCCGCCGACCATGGTGCGCGGTCACGGTGCGGATCGTGAGATCGCCGATTCGCTCACCAAAAAATACAAGATACCCGTCACCGTCGCGACCATCGCCCAGGTGGACGCGTTCCGCGCGTTGGGGATGAAGAAGCTGGTCGGCATCACCTATTTCCAGGACGACATGAACGCGCGCTTTGCGAAATTTCTGCAAGATGATGGCTTCGAAGTCAAAGCGATGAAGGGCATCGAAGTGCCATTCAAAGACGCCGGCAAGCTCGCGCCGGAGGCGATCTACAACTTTGCCAAGAAAGTATTTCTCGAACACGGACCGGTGGACGGCATCTACATGCTTGGCGCGGGATGGCATAATCTGCCGGTGATCGAGATGCTGGAGAAGGATTTGAAGACGACGGTGCTGTCGAGCATCCCCGCGCAAGTGTGGGCGACTAAGAAAATCTTAAATTTGAATGAACCTGTGCTGGGCTATGGGCGATTGCTGGCGGAGATGCCGTGAAGAGGGGTCGACGATGGAATGTTGGAGTAATGGAGTGATGGTCAAGATACCTTTGGTTGCGACAGTAATTCTTGCATTGATCGTTGGTTTTGCATTGTCTGAGGCGGCTCTATTTGCGCAGACGCTGCGAGAAAAGGCTGAGGCGGAGGGCAAGCTAATGTTCTACGCCACATTCAACGCTACCGACTCGAAGAGTCTAATCGATGGTTTTAAGCAGCTCTATCCAAAAATCGAAGGGACTTTTTATCGCAGCTCGGATTCGGCGATGATGGAGCGAATCGTAACCGAAAATCGAACCGGTCAGAATCTCTGGGATGTGGTCGTTACCAGCAGTTTCTATGGCCACAATCTAAAGAAACGAGGACTGTTGGCGGCTTACGACTCGTCCGAACGGAAGTTCTACCGTGACGGTTACAAAGATCCGCAGGCGTTTTGGACATCCAGCTATACCAATTATGCTGCGTTCGGCTACAACACTCGCGGCGTGTCCAAGGCGAGCGTGCCGAGATCCTTTGATGATCTATTGAAACCGGAATTCAAAGGGCAGATCGGCATGGAAAGCCGGCCTTATGAATGGTTCGCCACGACGCTCAAAGCCATGGGTGAAGAAAAAGGTTTAGCCTACATGCGTGAGTTGGCGAAGCAAACTCAACTCCGCGCCGGCAGGACGCTGTTGGCACAACTCGTCGCGGCGGGAGAATTCAAAGGCGCATTGACGGCCTATTCGCAGACCTTTGAGGTGCTCAAGCCGACGGGAGCTCCGGTAGATTGGGTTTATCTGAATCCGGTTTTCGCCAATATCCATCCCAGCGGTGTCGCCGCGAAAGCGCCGCATCCGAACGCGGCGCGCTTGTTCGTCGATTTTGTCCTGTCCAAACGCGGCCAGGAATTGGTGCGGGCCATGAATCGCATTCCCGATCGCATTGACACGCCGCCCGAACAGGCGCGCTTGATCGAGGGCGTCAAACCCGCCTTTGCGTCCACGGAAGTGTTCGAAAACATCGAGCGCTACGCTAAAATGTTTCACGACATTTTTGGCGGGCGGTAGCGCGTTCCGGTCGTTACAGCGATTCAACTGCTGCGCTCCGTTCAAGTCGTTGCCCCATCACTTTGTCACCTCCCGGGAACGGGCAGAGTGCTAGCGCTGCGATGGCGATGGCATCCGGCGACGAAGTTGCATAGCGATCCTCGATCGCATAAAAATTGAGAAAATATCGTCACGGAGGAGTTTCATGCCTCAGGATCTACGCAGCTACATCGATTTAATCAGAGAACGCAAATTGCTGCTCGACATCAAAAAGGAAGTCGACCCGCTGACGAACCTCGCGGGCATCGCCTATCGCGGCGAGAACGAACAAGGCAAGGCGACGATGTTCCACAACCTCAAAGGCTACTCGGGGTGGAGCGCGGTCAGTTATATGTGCGGCAGCCGGGAAAAAATGGCATTGGGACTGGGCACGACCAAAGACAAAGCATTGGTCGAGCTCGGCGGGCGAATCGCGCGTGGCTTGTTGAAACCGAGAATCGTCGAAGACGGGCCGGTCAAAGAAGTCGTCTGGAAGGGCGATGATGCCGACCTGGGCCGCTTGCCGATTCATGTGCACTCGGATAGCGATCGCGGCGTGCCGTTCATCGGATCGGCCATGCAGTTCGTCAAGGATCCGGAAACCGGCACGCAAAACATCGCGCTCCAGCGCGATCACATCAAGGGCCCTAAAAAAATGGGCATCTTCGTGCACCCGAAAAGACACACGGACATTTGCATGCAGAAATATTGGAAAGCGGGCCAGCCGATGCCGGTGGCGACCGTGATCGGCCATCATCCGGCCTATTACATCGCATCGACCTGGACCACCAGTTACGAGACCGACGAAGTCGATATCGCCGGCGCGCTCTTGCAGGAGCCGGCCAACATGGTGCGTTGCGAAACCATCGACGTGATGGTGCCGGCCGATGCCGAGATCGTCATCGAGGGCGAGGTGCCGCCGAATTACATGGAGGACGAAGGGCCGTTCTGTGAGCACGCCGGCATGACGCATGGCACGCTGCAGCAGCCGATCATCAACGTCAAATGCATCACGATGCGCAAAAACCCGATCTACTATGCATTGCAGGGTGGACGGCCGATTTCCGAGTCCCAGCCGCTGGACGGCTTCCCGATGGAGTTGGTTCTTTACGCCCGGATTAAAGATGTCGGTGGTTTCATCGACGTGAAAGACGTAGTCGCCTTGCCGTACGCCGGTGGCAGCCACATCATCGTCGTCCAGATGACGCCACGCAAGATGGGCGAAGTGCGCAGTACGTTGATGGCGCTGCTCTCCAGCCCCTATCTCCATCCTAAGATCGGTATTGCGGTCGACGAAGATATCGATCCGCACAACGCGCAATCGATCATGTATGCGCTATCGACCCGGATGAATCCAAAGTCGGACGTGTTTATCATTCCCGATACGTTATGTCATACCGGCGATCTCACGGCGGAGCTGCTGCCGGATACTGGTAGTCATATGGGTTTCCATCCACGTATCGGCTCGAAGATGTTGATCGATGCCACCAAAGGCCCGGCGCTGACGCCGGAGCTGCGTGCCTATTTTGAACCGGTAAAGCCGATGGGACTGGCGGGTGTGAAATTAGAGGACTTCCTCGGATGAAGATTCGTCAAAGTCGTTCAAAATTCAAGTTCCTATTGTCGAACTCTGTGCCTCTTCACTGTGGTCAAAGATCGTATCTTATGAAAGTTACCGTTCGCGGAGTGACCAAAGTCTACAGCACGAGCCAGGGCGATATTCGCGCTCTCGGTGGGATCAATCTCGAGGTGCGCGACCGGGAATTTTTCGGCATCATCGGCCCGACGGGATGCGGCAAGACGACGCTATTGCATATCATCGGTCGTTTGGAACCACCCAGTACCGGTATCGTCGAGTTTATCGGCGAGCAATCCGCCAAGTCGCCGGTGTCGATGGTTTTCCAAGACGCGGCTTTGATGCCGTGGCGCACGGTCGAAGACAACGTGCCCTTGGGCGCGGAGTTTCGCCACGAAGAGCCGTCGGTTTACAAGCGCATCAGCCATTTTTTTCTGGAAGTGGTGCGGCTTCTGGACTTTGCCGGCGCGCGTCCCCACGAACTCTCCGGCGGCATGAAGCAGAAAGTCGCCATCGCCCGGGCTTTGGCCAACGATCCCGAAGTTGTGCTGATGGACGAGCCATTTGCTAGCCTCGATGCGCAAACCCGCTTGGTGATGCGCGAAGAGCTTCTGCGCATCTGGGAGCGCGACAAGAAGACGGTGATTCTGGTTACCCATAATATCGAAGAAGCGATCATGCTCTGCGACCGCATTGCGGTGATGAGCGCCAGACCGGGACTGATTAAAGAAGTCGTCACGGTCGACGTCCCGCGGCCGCGCGCGATGAAAAGCATGCGGGACCCGGATTTCGGACTATGTATGGACAAGATCTGGAATCTGCTACGGCATGATGTCGACGCAGCCCTGCGGGACCCGCAGCCGCCTCAGAAAGCCCTTCGGTGACGTCCGATCTTTGGCTATGAGTCATATTCGATCCTAAGCTCCGCGCTCGGTCTACCGGTTTTTTCGCACTCATGCTGCCGCTAACGCTCAAGCTTAAAACCAGCGAGCCGTCGATTCGCGTAGCGCTCTTAATGGTTTTGTTGTATTTGATCCTGCCCGTCCAGGCGTTGCTGCCGATCGACGATCCGGATGTCTGGTGGCGGTTTCAAGTTGGTGAGTGGATTATGCAAAACGACGCCGGTTGCTCTGGCGCTGAATATTTACGAATGGTAAGAAACAAGCAAGTATTTTAGATTCCAGACACCGGAGGCAACGACTCATGAAGGCAATCTCGAACTATCGTGTCCATTTTAGCGTTCTGCTGTTCGCACTGGTTGGGACTCTGGCCGGCTGTTCGACCGGCCAAGCACCGGATTTCCGCGCTGCTATAGCTAATCCCGATCGGCCACAGACCGAGCGGGAGTTGGACGCCGCTCGCAAGCCCGCCGAGGTCCTGGCGTTCTATGGGGTAAAGCCGGGCGATAAAGTCGCGGATCTCTGGGCGGGTCGGGGATATTACACCGCGATACTTTCGCAGGTGGTCGGCGCCAACGGTGTCGTGTACACGGCGAATCCCACTTCGCGCGACGAAATCAATCAGCGCTGGAAGTCGGCAAACTTTGCCAACGTAAAAATTGCCGACGGCGCCTTCGATAAGCTCGCGCTGCCGCAGGACGGCACGCTGGACTTTGTTTTGATCCATCTCAATTATCACGATGTCGCACCCGAAGTACGCATGGCGATGAACAAAAGGATTCTCGCTGCCTTGAAACCCGGCGGCACCTACGCCGTCGTTGATCATTCGGCCAAGGATGGCAGCGGCAATGAAGCGGTTAAAACGCTGCATCGCATCGATAAGTTATTGGTGATCAAGGAAGTGACCGGCGCCGGCTTCATGCTTGCCAAGGAGGGAGACATGCTGCGCAAGCCGGAAGATACGCGGGATTTCAACGTCAATAAAGAACGCAATAAGGACGACCGTTTCGTGCTGGCGTTCAAACGTCCCTGAGTCGAGGGACGAACAGATGGAGTTATCTATGTCAAACCGATGGACAAATCGGATTAGTGTCGCATTGGCTGCAGTCTTCCTGACAGGTTGTGCAGCAACTTCGACGCCTAATTACTCGCAGATCCTCAGCAACACCGATCGTCCGGAAGCGGAACGGGCCATTGATGCCGTACGCAAGCCCAACGAAGTGATGGCGTTCTACGGTGTGAAACCAGGCCAGAAGGTGGCCGACATCTTCGCCAGCCGGGGATACTACACGGCGATCATGTCCCAGCTGGTCGGACCGAGTGGATTAGTTTATTCGGCCAATCCCGCGCCGCGCCAGGAACTGCACGACCGCGTGAAGCAGCCGGGCATGGCCAACGTGCGGATCGTCGACGGACCGTTCGACAAGATGGCGCTGCCGCAGGATGGTTCTTTGGATTTTGTTTTGCTCCACCTTGACTATCATGAGATTGCCGCCGATGTCCGGCGGGCAATGAACGGGCGCATCTTCGCCGCGCTCAAAAACGGCGGCAGTTACGGCGTCGTCGATCACTCGGCTAAAGAAGGCGCCGGAGACAGCGAAGCGAAAACCTTGCACCGCATGGATAAGCTGCTGGTGATCAAAGAAGCGACAGGGGTCGGCTTCCGCCTCGCCGAAGAAGGGAAAATGCTCAGCCGCGCCGACGATACCCGCGATTTCAGCGTGGTCAAAATTCGCGATCGCAGCGACCGGTTTGTGCTGAAGTTTGTGAAGCCGTAGGCGGCTTAACCTGACAATTGCCCCAGATTAGATCTCCGTCACGGTCCGTACTTTGAGCTTCTTTCGCTTCGCCTGGTCGAAAACGTACTTGGCGACGGCCAGGTCTTCGTCGCCGATGCCGTTGGATTGGAAAAAGATTTGTTTGGGTCGCGGTTGCGACACGCCCTCGGCGACGATCTTTTCCAGCGGCAGGATGTCCTCCCAGCGCGCGATACGCGTTTGGCATGCTTCGACGAGATCGCCGCTGTCGGCTTTGGCGGCGGCGATGTCGTCGGTGACGATAAGATCCATCCGCCGGATAAGACTATTCGAGACTTCATGCTTTACCGTCGAGTTGGCGCCGATGGACGCGACCAGTACGTCACTCTTCAAGCTCAAGCCGGTTGCGACCGGCGTCGAAGCGTCGGTCGAGACCACGAGAATATCGGCAACCGCTTCGACATCGTCGACGGTGTCAACTTCCTTCCAGTCGGCCTTAACGACTTTACTCATCTGCTTGATGAATTCCTTACGGCGCTTTGGCGTGCGCCCCCAAACGACGACTTGCTCGATCGCGCAAGTCTCCGCCACCGCCTCGACCTGAAACGTGGCCTGCCAGCCGGGTCCGATGATGCCCAAGACTTTGCTGTTGGCCGGCGCCAGATATTTGGCGGCGACGCCGGTGGCGGCGCCGGTGCGCAGGCTGCTCAAATATTTCATATTGATGATGGCCTGAATGGCGCCGGTGCGCCCATGGTAGAATGTGACCGTGTTCGACGCTCCGGCATAGGCGCGCAGGCAGATCAAATCCATGTCTTGGTGCCATGCCGCCATCATGTTGAGCTGTTTTTCGCTGGCCTTGAGCCGGCGGCGCGGCACGCTGCGCATCTTTCCGGCGGCGCGATCATGAAACATTTTGTCGAGCGATCTAACGGCTTGGCTCATGTCGATGAGTTTTCGGGTTTGTGGTTCGCTGATGATGACGGCCATGGATGAATTTCCTCCAAAGGTTCTATAACCTACGAGATATTTATGGGCAAGTCGTTAGGAAAACGGTATTTGTTGGAGTCTAATGAGTTCGCGCGGCCCTTGACGAGACGCGTCGGCAGTTTCACAATAATTGCATTCGAGATCCGTAAGTCGGATCACATTTAAGCAGGGAAACGTTGATGGCTCAGTCCACGATCCA
Organism: uncultured delta proteobacterium; assembly: GCA_963811315.1. Classification (GTDB taxonomy): domain Bacteria; phylum Desulfobacterota; class Binatia; order UBA9968; family UBA9968; genus DP-20. The sequence continues at coordinate 41,509 of CAWERH010000076.1, read as the reverse complement.
AACACGACTCTGTCCGCACTGTGCTAACAGTATTGGCGCCGATGAACTCAAATGCCCCTACTGCAAAGCTGAGCTAAGCCCAATACCCCAATGGCCGGAGCGCGAGGACCAATCGGTACGTTTTGTCCCGCGCCCGGAGAAACAGCGTCTTACCGTCAAATCGAAAGCGATCTTGGGTCTTGGGTTGTTGGTCTTCGCGCTCGGCGTGTATTTGGTCGGCGCTCAACAGCAGCGCAGCGATCTTGGACCGACGCTGGCGGTCAAGCAGCAACAGATCGAAGAACGCGATCAAAAGCTGAAGAGCTTGGAAGAAGATCTCGTGCAACTGCGCCAACAATCCCAAGGCAGCACGAGCAACCTCGAACAACTCACTAAAAAACTCAAAGCAACCGAGAGCGAACTGGCGGCGACACGCAATCGCCTGGCTGCGGCGAATCGTGAAATCGATCGACTGTCGTCGACCCGAGCTGCTCCCCCAGCGCGATCGCGAGCAGCGAATCCAGCGCCGGCGGCGCCGGTTCCGAACTCGGCGCGGCGCGGCGCCGATGCGGGACTTTATGAAACCGTGCGGCCCACCACTGTTTTTGAAGAACCGGCGATCTCGGCCCGCATCCTTTCGCGAATCAACAAAGGGACACAAGTGAATGTCGTGCGTTCGGGAGGCGAGTGGCTCGAGATTCGTTCCAACCGTGGCAATCCCGGCGGCTTCATCCGCGCTGATGATGCAACTTTAGTCAGCCGGGCTAATTGAAGCCGGGTTGGTTCGGTCTTTAGTTATCTTCCAGCGGTCGACTTTTTCGAAGATCGCGAGCTCATTAGAATCACCCGGAATAGAGATCTGCGTTAAAATAGAAATTTAGCGCACATTGACTTGCGGCCGTTCTCTTACCTATGATGCCCATTGTCATTGGGAGGCTCTATGAAACCGGTGGCAAGGATTTTTTTTCCAGTTCTGATAGCGTTTATCGTTTCGGCGGCTCCCGCTTCTGGGCAGGGCTTTCGCGGCTCTTCCGGCGGCATGCGCGGCTTTGCGGGTTCTGGCCAGGCTAGATCCACGGCTATTCCTGCCCAAGTTCCCGCTCAAGGATTGTCCATTGCGCGGTCTCCTTTCGTAAGTAGGGTTGGGCCAGGGATTTCGTTCCATCGGTCGCACGCGCCGTTTAGTCCAATTTTTCGACGCGGTTCGATAGCGGTGTTTCCAGGGCCGGTCTTTGGCGGACTGGCGCCGGTGCCGTTCGCTCCATTTCACCGGTTTCCGTACTACCACCGAAGTTTTCATCGGCATCCTGGGGTATTGATCATTGAGGTGCCGCAATTCGTCGGCACGTCGGTAACAAGTAATTACGTTCCCAACGTGGCGCCGGCGGATCGTGGCTATGTGGAAGGGCCGTCAGGAACAACCTACGAGCGCGGCTCCGGGCGAGTTGCGCCGTTCGATCCGACACCGGGAGAGATCGTCGAGCGCATGCTCACCCTGGCGAAACTGAAACGCGATGATGTGCTCTACGACCTTGGCTCCGGAGACGGCCGCATCGTTATTGCCGCCGCCAAGAAATTCGGCACCAAGGCGGTCGGTTTTGAAGTCGATCCTGGATTGATCAAGTTAGCGCGGGAGAATGCTCGGCAACAGGGCGTGGAAAAACGAGTGGAGTTTCGCGAGCAGGATTTTCTGACGGCGGATCTTTCCGAGGCGTCGGTGGTCACACTCTACTTGTCCTACGACGGCAACCTCGCGGTCCGTCCATTGTTGATGCAGCAGCTCAAGCCCGGTGCGCGAGTGGTGTCTTACACCTTTGATATGGGCGATTGGTCGCCGAAAATCGCGGAATCGTATCGCGATCATGGCGGCGATACGCATATGATGTACCTCTGGGAGATCGGCGGGCCGTTGGCATTTAACGACGGCCAGCGCTGACGCACATCCGTCGTTAAAGCACTCCGTTAGCGATCGCTCGTTTGACCGGCAGTCAATTCAATCCGCCACAGGGTCACGCGAATAACCGACGGCGGTTGTTACACCGCGTATAACCGATCAATAAAACCGCTATCATCGATCTTGCGCAGATAGTGCAAGTCCCACGGCTCCATCGGTCCGATATGATGCATCTTCGGATCTTTGCCGAAGTCTAGGTCATAGACGTTTTGGATCGCGCTCGGCAGCGGATAAGGCTTCTTGTTTAGGAGTTTCGCCCACTCGCGTTGTAAGTGGATGTAATACTCTTCGTCTTCCAAACCGTAGCGTTTAGCGAGATTTCGTTTCAGTATCGCCACCACTTCGTTCGGTTTGGTTTTGAAGAAGTGGAGCGCTTCGATAAATCCCTTGATGAAGGCATCCACGGTTTCCTCGTTGGCTCTAATGTAATCGCTGGTCGCTAACAAGGTCGTGTTATGGATCACCGGACGGTCGGGCAAATCGACCACGTGGAGGCCCTTTTTAATGCCGTAAAGGTCGAAGGGCATGTCGACGAGGGCAGCGACAGCTTTGCCGGAGGTGATTTCATCGACGAACTCCAAAAATTTGCCGGAGGTGTCGTCGATCACCTCCATGTTGATTTCTTCCGGCTTGAGTCCGCATTCTTGGAGCACCGCGCGCAGATTGCCCGAGACGCACGGGGCCTTGGAGTGGCAGACGATCTTTCTGCCCTTCAAGTCGTTGACGTTCTTGATCTCCGGCAGAGCGACCAGCCGATCGTCCCAATTGTTCTGCGCTTGCGCGAGATAAGTAAGGCGCTTTTCACCCTTCGCGCGCTCGCGGTAGGTTTCGTGGTGCAGCCCACTCAAAAAGTCGATCTCACCGGCAAGCGCAAGCTTGGCGCGATGGGCCATGGTCGGCGCCTTGGCGCCGCCGACGACGTGCAGATCGATTTCGAAACCGTATTTTTCCATGACTTTGGATTCTTTAAAAACATAGAGAAACGGCAGGTGGGAAGAATCGCTCGCGAGTAAGTCTAAAGTGCGCATGGGCTTCTCCTTTTTTTGATTTGGTAAGTGTCCAAGTTATAAACCGAGTTCCCTTTGAACTTCCTTCAATAAGCTCATGTCGTGAGCAATCGAAACCTGAATCTGGGTTTTCTTCGTCTGCTGAGAATTCACAGTGAAAGTAAGAGCCTAGATTCCGAAATTGGACCAGCCGGTTTGTCGATAGGATCGCCTCGCGCCGTGAACGGCGCGAGGCGTTGTTTGACAAATTACCCGTGGTTTCTTCTGTCACAGACGGCGTCGATGAGGGCGGGTTTGCCTTGCTTGACTTGCTCGATGGCGCGTTTAATCGCCGGACCGAGATCGTCGGCGTTTTCGAACGGGCCTTCGGCGTACCAGCCCATCGATCGCGCCAAACCCGCGAAGTCCGGATCGGGATCGTAGAGATCCATGCCGATATGCGCGCGCGCTGGATCGGTGCCGCGGGTTTTGGCGAGAACGATCTGATGGTTCCAGTCGTTGTAGTAGGCGCGGTTGTTGAACATGACGACGAGCATGGGGATTTTGTATTTTGCCGCGATCCACAGCGAACCGGCGTCGAACATCAGATCGCCGTCCGGTTGCAAATCGACCACGAGCCGGCCGGTGCCCTTGTTCGCCAGCGCGACGCCGAGCGACAGACCGATCTGCGTGCCGGTGCCGAGCTCGCGGCCGGCATGACAATAGGGCCGGTCGAAGTTCCAAAGCTTCTTGCCCCAGCTGCCCAAGTCTCCGGTGGTGAGCACCCAGTCTTCGCCTTTGATCGCATCCCACACTTCGAGCGCGAGACGCGGCACGGTCATGGGCTTTTGGTCCCAGTGCTCTTGAGCCTGCTTGCTCCACTTGGCGCGATTTTCGGCATGACGTTTGCCGATCTCTTCTTTGCGCTTGGCAATCTTTTCAGCGAGTCCGGCGATTTTGCGCGATCCGCTCCTTGAGCAGCTTGGTCAGTTGCGGCGCGGTGGTGACCGGGTCGGCGGTCATGCGCTGCTGCGCGTAGTAGGGCCGCGCGTAGTCCATCGACCATTTGCTGATCTCGATGTCGGTGAAACCGATATCGATCCAGGTCGCGTTCGCCTGGACTTTGCTGACGACGGTACGTGTGGCGATGTCGCGCACATGAGTCGGCTTTTCGAAATCGGCGATATCGAGCGTCAGAACGACGTCGACGTCTTGGTAGCAACCATCGAAGTCCGAGGTGAGATTGAGCGGATGGTCGCTCGGGAAATTAAGCCGCGAGCCCACGTCCCACACCGAGGCGCCCAATGTTTCGGCCAGCTCGACGATATGATTCCAGCCGTGCGGCGGGCGGGCGGCAAAGTCGGCGATGATCGCCACTCGATTGGCGGCGGCTAAAGTGTCGGCGGCTTTTTCCAGCGCCGACCGGATCGGCGGACGGAGCAGTAGGCACCGTTACGGCGCCCGGCGGCGGCATTTCGACGTCATGATCGAGCTGCGCTTCCTGCAGACCGGCGTCGTAGCACATGTAAACCGGCCCCTGGCGCGCGCTCATCATCACCGAATAGGCGCGCGCGAAGGCGCCGGGCACGCCGTCCACGGTGCTGGGCTGATAATCCCACTTGACGAAATTGCGAATCGCCTCGCCCTGAACATTGGCGGTGTGAATCCAATCGATAAACGGACGGCGCTTGGGTTCCGCCAGCGGCCCGGTGGCGCCCATGATAAAGACCGGCGCGCGATCGAGATAGGCGTAGTAGACGCCCATCGGCGCGTGGAGCAAGCCGACCAAATTATGCACGATGGCGATCATCGGCTTGCCCTTGACGCGCGCGTAGCCGTGGGCGATTTGCACGGCGATCTTTTCGTGCTGACAGAGCAGCATCGGCGGGTTGTTCTCGCCGTGGTTGACCAGCGAATCGTGCAGCCCGCGATAGCTCGCGCCGGGATTGAGCGCGATGTATTCGAAATCGTAGCGTTTGATCATGTCGACGATGATGTCGGACTGCCATCGTCGATCGGATTTTTTTATTGTCTCCCTTTCGGCAGGTCTGCCATGCAGATTCCTCCTTGAATCGTTAATGTCTCTTGACCACAAAGAGCACGAAGGTCACGAAGAATTTTTTATTTTATCGATTCTTCCCTTCGTGCGCTTCGTGTCCTTCGTGGTGAGGTTCTCTTTCTTACGCGTTCTCGCCGCGGCGCCAGACGATGGCGTCGACCAGCGCCGGCTTGCCGGCTTTGACCTGGGCGATGGCGCGTTTCACTGCCGGGCCGACTTCGGCCGGATCTTCGATCGGGCCTTCGGCGTGCCAGCCCAATCCCTTTGGCGATGTGCGCGAAATCGGGCGGCGGGCCTTCGAGATCCATGCCTATATAGGCGCGCGCCGGATCGGTGCCGCGTTGGTGCGCCATGTGGATCTGGTGCGCCCAGTCGTTGTAGTAGGCGCGGTTGTTGTACATCAACGATCAGCATCGGAATGTCGTATTTGACCGGCATCCAGAGCGCGCCGAGATCGAACATCAAATCGCCGTCGGGCTGCAGATCGATCACGAGCTTTCCCGAGCCCTTGTGCGCCAGAGCAACGCCGATCGACATGCCGATCTGCGTGCCGGTGCCAAGCTCGCGGCCGACGTGGCGATAGGGCTTGTCGAAGTCCCATATCTTGTGGCCCACTCCTTCAACGTATTGGCGGTGAGCACCCAGTCCTCGTCTTTGATCACTTGCCAGGCCTCGTGCGCCAGGCGCGATTCGGTCATCGGCCGCTCGTTCCATTCCTCTTTGACTTGATCCTGCCATTTTTGCCATTGGCGCGCGTGTCTCTCGCCGATGGCCTTTTTGCGCTCGTCGATTTTTGCCGTCAGTGACTTATTGCCGTCGATACGTTTTCGACAAGCCGTCGGTCAATGCCGGCAGCGACAGCGCGCTGTCGCCGAGCACGCGAAGATCCCAGTTGTGGTGCTTGTTGTAGTCGGTCGCCCACTTGCTGATCTCGATATCGGCGAAGCCGACGTCGATCCATTTGCAATCCGGCGCGGTCACTACGCTGATCTCGCGGGTCTGGGTATTGAGCTTGTGCGAGCCGCGCGTCCAGTCGATGACATCCAGCGCGGCGACGACATCGACGCCTTTGAAGGCATCGCCGTGGAAGCTCACGCTCAACGGATGGCGATTGGGAAAGCCGAGGCGCTTATTGATATCGTAAACCGAGGCGCCCACGGTTTCCGCCAGTTCCACCGTCGAATCGAATCCGATGGGCATGCGCGCGGCGTATTCGGTCAGCAGTAATGGGTTCTCCGCCGCCATGAGCATGTCCGCGGCTTGTTCGACACCGCCGGCTCCGGCGCGACTCGCGATGGCACTTTGACTTTGAATTTCGGCAGCGCCATCTCCTCTTTCATCGGGCTTTCCTGCATCGCCGAGTCGTAGACCATATAAACCGGGCCCTGCGGCTCGCTCATCATGATCGAATAGGCGCGCGCAAACGAATCCGGCACGCCATGAATGCTGCCGGGCTGGTAGTCCCATTTGGTAAATCCGCGCACGACGTCGCCTTGGGCAAAGGCGGTGTGAATCCAGTCGATAAACGGACGGCGAAGTTTCTCATCCATCGGTCCGGTGGCGCCGACGATGAAGACCGGGCAGCGGTCGATGTAGGCGTAGTAAATTCCCATCGGCGCATGCAGAAGACCGACGACATTGTGGACGATGGCCATCATCGGCTTGCCGGTCGCCTTGGCATAGCCGTGAGCGATCTGCACGGCGATTTTTTCATGATTGCAGAGCAGCATCGGCGGCTCGTTCTCGCCATAATTGACCAGCGAGTCATGCAAGCCGCGGTAGCTCGCGCCGGGATTGAGCGCGATGTAGGGAAATTCGTATTGTTTGATCAGATCGACGATAACGTCGGATTGCCAGCGCTGGGTAGATTTCTTTATCCGCTCGTCATCTGTTTCGATGACTCGCTCATGTCCACTACCTCCTGAATCTGTTGGGTCGGGAGAGAAATGTTCGACCGGTTCAATCCTAATTAACCAATATTCTCATGGATTGCGCTGCCGGCCACCGGACTCGCTTTGAATTTGAATTGCGTTTATTGAGTTACCTTTTAAGTGCCGTTTCTGCAAGCCTTTGTTATCCGGAAAATAAGCAATGCGTCAAGGCCCGTTTGCAGGAATATTGGCGATCGCGGGCGACTTTACGGCGCTTGGGAAACGCCTGCGACCGAATCCTTGAGAAACGCTGATAACCTCTGGAATCACTGAGTTTTAGGCTCCAGTAAACTTCCTGATCCCTCGGGCGTCTAACCGTTACAGAAGCGATAAACTAGAGGAGGTTTCCAATGAAATTAGCAAAAAGTATGTTTGTAGGCGCTTTGGTTCTAGGCGGGTTGGTTGCTGTGACTTCGCCGGCTTCGGCGGATTTCCGGCATGATCGTCATGAGCTGCGTCAGGACCGAGGTGAACTCAATCGGGACCGGCGAGAGTACCGGCGTGATTTACGCAACGGTGCCGGCAGACGCGAGCTTGCCCGTGATCGGCGCGAGATTTGGCAGGACCGCCGGGAACTGAGGCACGATCGCAGAGACGTCCGCAACGACCGCTGGGATCATCGCGGTTGGTGGCGTTGGTGGTAGAAAATATTTCCTCCGCGATCGATGAATAACGAGTAACATGAGCGGGGTGCGAATCTTTGGTCCGCACCCCGCCTTTTGTTCGTTCAAGTTAAGACTCAACGCGCTGCAGAAACATCAATCGGTACACTGTCCGGATCACAAAGTTGAAACTGCCATCCTTGGCGCTTGGAGTCATTCATGATGGCAATTTATTGATGATTTTCATCAGCGTGCTGACATCTTTCAATTGAGTCACCGACCATCCGGAATCTATTAATGCCGACTGGTGTTGTTCCTCCAAGACGCCGTCGCAGCAGGATCGTACTTTGGCTTCGAGATCCGCATCGCTGAGAGGGTTCTCCGGCCCGCCGCGGTAGCGCTCGTCGGCCCAACCCTCCAGTTCCGGCCGTTCTTTAACTGAATGACGATTCGCGAGCGCATTTTGTCGAAGCCGAGTTTTTCAATTTCCGGATCGAGCTGGGTGGTGATTTGCTTCTGCATGGCTTGCATCGACGGGGAAGCGACAAACTCGTCGGAGAATTCTCGCTTGCCGGCTTTACGGGCGAGCGCGATCATCGCGAGCGCGGCGGGAAGAGAGAATTTCGCCTGCAAATGGTTGGCGGCGATCGGATAGCGAATTGGATTTAAGATGTTCGTTCCTGCGTAGACCGTGACTGCATCGATATCGTCGGGTTTGACGTCATGTTCGGAAACCAGCTTCAGCATCAAGTCGATGGTCGGATGCGTCAACACGCCGCAGGGATAAGGTTTGATCGAAACACCAGGCTCGACGATCGTCCAGACTTTGCCGAAGCCTTGCGAAGTTTTTTCAGCGCTGACGCCGCCACCTTGAACGGCATAAAACCCCCAAGGACCATCTAATGCATCGGGATCGGCGGTGAAGCCGCGCGCTGCCAGCAGCGCTGCGGTAACGCCGTTTTCGGCGGCGCGGCCGACATGGAGCGGCTTGGTCATCGTGCCGAAGTTACAGCGGATGCCTGCGGCAAAGCTGGCGGCGATGCCAAAGCCGCTGCGCAGCTTATCGCCATTCAACTTGAGCAGCTTCGCTGCCGCCGCATAAGCGCCGAAGGTGCCGACCGTGCCGCTGGAGTGCATTCCCTTCACGTAGTGCTGCGGCAACATCCATTCGGAAATCTTGCACTCGACCTCGAAGCCGGTGAGAAACGCGAGCATAAAGGTCTTGCCGTCGACGCCGCCAAGCTTTTGCGCCATCACCAGCGCGCTGCTCAACGGCGGGATCGTCGGGTGAGTCAACAGGCCGTACACGTGCGCCGGATCGATGCTCACCTGGCTGTCGTCCCAATCGTGAGCATGGCCTGCGGTCCCAAGAACCCGCGCCGCCATCGGCGCCGGCACTTTGGTCGTTCCCCGGCTTAGCAATAACGCATCGGTTCGCCCGCCCATCTGATCGGCATCCTCAGCCAGCAACTGAACCGTATGTTCTTCGGAACCGGCGACGAAAAGGCCAAGCCCGTCGAGCAAACAGCGTGTGCCGATCCGAATAGCTTCCGGGGGAATCGCATTGAACCCGATGCTCTCGACAAACTCGGCGGCAGCAGCCGTTGTTTTCAAATCGGTGGGAATCTTTGCGTAGAGATTCTGTTCAGCCGCCATGGTTAAACCTCGCAATGCAATTTCGTTCAAAGAAACTACGAGGCTCGACCTTACCGGCGGAGTAGGGCGCATGCAAGTTATTGTTGCAGGGTGCTCACAGGCGAACTGGTTGACTAGCGCCGAGCCCCGCGGCTGTTTCTGAAGCTTCCCGGCGGATGCCGCGAGCCGTGCTGAAACTAAGCCATCACTTAGAGCCGCTGGACTTTGATTGAATAGTTGCCCTTGCCACTGGCGCGATTGTAATGGCGGACTTGAACACAGTATTGACCGGCAACGAGATCCGGCGGATGAGCGCATTGGTATCGACGCCGGAATCGTCGTCTTCGGCAATCAGCGCCGTTTCACTGTTGGGGCCGAAGAGTTTCATAACCACATCGGTGGAACCACGGGTGTCGATCTGATGGCGGCCGTCGGTCGCGGCAGTAAACGGAACAGATCCTCTTCGCCGAATTTGCCGATGGACGCGGCCGGTGCGGCGCTTGCGTTGACCTCCAGCTCGACCGCGGTCGTTGTCGTCCCGCCGGTCTTCGGATACATCTTCGCGCCGGCAATGAACTGTTTGTCGATCGTCGACAGAATTTCGTTGGCCTTGGTCGCGATGCCGTTGAGCGTCCATGATGCAGGAAAGAAATAGAGCATGATGGAGTCCGGATCGAAATCGGTCCCGTTGATCTGATCGATGCTGTATTTCCGAAGGATATTGTGGCGGGCGGTTGCTTCGTCCCACAAATTGGGCGATTTCGCCAGCTCTCGAATGACCACTTGTTCGTTCCACTGAATGCCGCCGCGTGGATTTTGGTGCTCGTGGGCGAGGCCGATGGCGTGGCCGAACTCGTGGGCCGTCGTGCCGCCGTCGAGAAAACCGAGATTCATCGTCGGCTGGTTGACCGGGATACCGCGACAGTCGGTGCCGACGTAGGACCAAGCGCCATCGCTCGAATCAAACGCAATGCGGATCTCCGCGTTGGCCGCGTTATTGAAATCGAATTTTAGATTCGCCACTTGCGCCCACCAGCCCGCTTGTTCGCGCGCGGTGGCTTGCTGACTGCGGTGCCGCCCATGAATCGCACGCCCAAGGTCGAGCCGTTCATCCATGCCTTGCCGATCGGCGATATGGCACGCTCGCCGCCTTTGACGCGCATCGTGCGCTGGGGGCGCATGAGGTCGGTTGGTAAAATGCGATCGATACAAACTTTTGGTCGGTCAGCCATGATCGTAATGCCTCCTGCTTTGTTAGTTTGTTCTGGATTCCTCACTAACCACGAGCAAACCGCATTCCACACAGCGCCACGCTTTAGTGAAAAACAAATGACGTGGAAAAATGCGGCTGTCGCGAATTCGTCATGGGAAATTTCTGACGAGCAACCGGCTGTTTGTCCCTTTGGTTTACACTGTCTGTAAACGAAGGAGTCTGTGGCGGACGGCTAAAGATGCCGGTGTCCGACCTTAGTCAGCTCATCCGAAGCAGATCGCGCGAACCGACTGTGAATAGAGAACGCGCGGAGCCGTAATCGTCTTGAGCGGCCGACGATCCGTCGAAAGTCAGTCGACCACCTCTGAGATATAGTAGTCGATGTAACGCCGGTTGGCATTGGGACGCTCGTGGCCTTTAATCATCTGTCGGCATTCATCTTGGCTATGAGTTTTTATCGGACCGAGGGGCGCCGCCATGAGCTGGATTTTTGCCGAGCGCACCAGATCCAATCCGAGGCGCAGCAGTGTGTCCAGGTCGTCAGCGACTACGGTGCCGCCGTGACCGCGCAACAATACGGCGTTACGATCGCCCAAGGCTGCCGCGACTTTGTCGCCCAACTGAGGCGACCGAATGAGCAATGGTGAATCATAGATCGGCGTGCCGCGGTAAAAGTGCACGCCACAGTTGGCAATGACTTTGATCCCTTGACCGGCAGCGGCTACCGCTATCAGCTCATCGGGGTGGTAGTGAAGAATGCATTGGACATCGTCCCGTGATTTGTAGATCGACGTGTGCATCGGTGTCTCGCCGTTGGGCTCGCCCTGACCTTCGAGTTTATTACCGTCGGCGTCGATGATGATTAGATCGCGCAGCGCGACTTTGCCGGGCGGCATGTGCGGCGTGCTGAGCAGCCGGCCGTCGGCCAAGCGCGCCGAAAGATGGCCGTAGCCGTCCAAGACGCCTTGGTGCTGCAAGACCTTACATGCCATCAGCATTTTTTCCTTGAGCGATTCGATGGGTAGCATATCGTTGACTCCTTCGAGGACAAATTTCAGCCGCCTCGTTGAATCGGAGGTATAACGTAAAAAGAGCAATTTCGCGAGGGCGAACGTACGGAATTTGGGCCTTGGGAAAACGGCGTATCGAAATCGATCTGAATCTCCAGCAAGCAACGTTCCAGAGACATCAGACTCTTGGGATTGAATTCATTGGCCCCGTTTCTCGCAAGTAAAAAGATGAACCGGCTCGGTCCGGCAATAGGTACTCTTTGGCGTTCCCCTTCGGCCGGCCAAGGGAGTAGACATATTTTGTGTCACGCTGTTGTTTCCTTACAGTGCCAGGTTTTGTGTGCTCTTCGACAAATTTCAGCCGCGCCTCGCTGATCGAATATTCAAACTGACGCAGAACGGACGCAGGATGGGGTTAGAAAGTGAGGACTGTAAAGTTACCGAGGGCTCCGTAAGCCCAGAGGCCCAATGTTAGGTTCAATTAGATCAATGTGCCGGCGGCTCGAAAACCGGTCTTTCAGGCGGGATTTTTCGTCGCAAGACGTAGTCGATCGACAACATGCAGCGGTTCTTTTTACCGGCCGTAACCTTGTGATAGGCCAGCGTATCTTCGATGAAAGCAGTACCGGTACGGCCGATGATTGTCCTGATACGTGGGCCATAGGTTTTCTCAGCGCTCTCGTCATCCAAAATCATCCTCATAAGTTCCTTTAACGATTTGCTCTTGTGTGTGCCTTGGATGACTGAATGCGGAGTACTATCTTTATCGACCTCTGTTAAGTAGACGAACACCGTCACGGATTTGATGTCGTTGGTGTCGTAGTGGAAAGAATGATTGTCATATTGCTTTGGTTCGCGGTAAGGCGAAGGGCGCAGCCGTTCACCGTAGAGGCCAATAGGCGAAGACCATCTGATTTGAGTCAGCCATGATCTGGGTTCGGCGCCCAAGTAGCGACGAACGATGTCAACGATTTTTTCGTTGCGGGCGATTTGTGCGATTGCATCACACTGCTGGTGTGGATTCCAGTACCGGACACGATTGTGCTTTTGGCAATATTTTAAAATTTGCGCGATGCAACTTTCGCTGATTAGGCCAAGACGCGCGTATCCGTTACGTGCGAGATCTCGCAACGCTTGATTTGAATCTAAGTTGCCCAGAAGCGGGCTGGAGTCCGTAATCAGGGGCGCAGTAGTGGAGCGCTTTAACTTTAAATGGTAGCGCAGCAGAACCGGTCGCAAGGGTCCGACCAGAACGCTGGCTCGAATGATCTGAGCTAGTCTTAGGAGCCGCCGGTTTCTATGAAGCATCAACCTGAAGGCATAGTAGAAATGACGTGCTACTGTCGCCCGACCTGTTCCGATGGCCATTCCGTTCTCCCGTTGTGAATGTCCACTAAGGCTGCCAATAGGATGATTTATTTGATGATTTACTTAAGCCTATTGGAAGCTTTTTAGTTGCTAAACGAAATAACCAGAAAATTTTAATATACGAGTATGGGAGAAGCAACTATCAGGGAATAAGGCAGGCTCCAGACGCCGAGGGTTAAGAAATCGCTTGACGCCGAGCAACGGCATCGAACTTTCTAAAAGCAGACGGTCGGACGCGATTATGCAGCGGAGAGGAAAAATGAAAGCAGAGCCCCAAGAAAAATTTGGACGCCGCAGCCATTACCCAGTCGCTTTATGAATTCCCTAAACAGCGCGGCCATTTCACCGGCTTTCTCGTCCCACTCTTCTCGCGGGCTGAGAGGTTCGTCGTAGTGCTTCGGAAATAAGATATGCACTTCGCTTTTTTGCAGGAGGCGGCCGAGGTTCTCGCCGGTTTGACGGCCGTGAGTATTGTCGTTTCCCGGAATGATGCACGCGCCAACTTTGATCGATTTGAGTTCTTGCTCGGTGGCGCCGATTACCGGCAGATCGGCGCCTTTGAGAAAGTAGTCGCGCCAGTGCGACATGACTTTGATGAACTGTTGCGGGTTCATTTTCATCAGCGCATCGCGGTTTTCCGGGCGCGCTTCAATGCGCTCTTTCCAGTGTTCCATCGCGCAGACGGCCGCCATGCCATCGCGCTTCGCCGCTGCGATATATTGGCCGTAATATTCTTCGGCCAGGCGCTCGCAAGCGAAGCGTCCGCCGGTCACACGCCAAAGCAATAGACCACGAACCGATTGTGGATGGCGCAGCGCGAATAATAGCGCAGTACGGCAACCCGACGAGCTGCCGCCGACGAAGGCCGGCAAAGCGCCGAGCTGAGAAAGCAGCTCGTGGATATCATCCGCCCAGATTTCATATTCCGATTCGTTACCGTCGATGACCACTTCGGAAGCGCCGCAGTTGCGCCGGTCAAAAATCACGACGCGGTGGCCGAGCGCGGCGACTTCGCCGGCGATCCCCTCGATGCCGCTGATATCGCGCCGGCCGCCGGGCGATAGCGCTACCCAAGGACCGTGATCGCCGAGAATTTTATAGTTGATGTTGACGCCGCGTACTTTTGCCAAGGGCATAAAATCCTCCTGTTTGTTCGCAAAGAATCTACGTTTCAATCCGCCTATATCGAACTAATTTAAATTCGCCCCTCAAGATGACAGCCGATCGAGCGATTGCCGCACCGTCGGTTGTTTGCCTGCCTCGACGTCCTCGCGCCGACGCAAATGAAACGTCGTGAGCGTCTTATTGGCGCGCGCGAGCGTGGCAATCTCACCGCAATAGCGCTCGAGTTTGCTCGCCGGTAACGCCCACAGGGACACGGCGTCGGTGAGCGCGTCGAGGTAGGCGCGGGCGCCGCAGCATCCCAGACTCAGCGCGGCATTTCCATGATTGAGCGCCTGAGGTAGGACCGCGCAGGCCGGACGGCCCAGCGCCGGAGGAACGCCCTGGTCTACACGCGCGATCGCCTCGCTGAGAACCAGCCCTTGGCGGGCGTGGGCGAATAGAAGCACGACATCGGGGCCGAGGCGACAGTCGGCGAGGGGCCCGTAAACGACGTAACGGACCTCGCGCTCGACGACCGGGATCGCCGCCACTTCCTCGGCACGGACGTAATCAAGAGCGCTCATGGCCGCCAGCGATTCTGCTAGGTCCGCTTGGTGCGATGGCACCGGCTGGGCCAGATGATGGGTATGGGTACCGATCGAACAGAGCGCATGATCCTTTGCCGACGTGACAAACGTGCGGGTCGCGGCCTGCTGCCAGAAGACGCATCCCGCGGGCACAATACCGTCGTAGGCAGGCACATCGGCAGGTGCGACATCGGTAAACGTCACGGCGACGGGTGGTAGGGCCAGTTCCAATGACGAAATTAGACTTCCGGCCAGTACGGCATTTTCATTCATCGGTGCACCTTCATTTTGTCATAATTCGCGCGTCATTCTTGTTGGGGCGTGAGCGAAACGGTTTTGTCAGCTGAGCGGACTTTATAATCGCTCGCGCCGCATGGCAAGGTTTTTCAAGTTGTGTTTTGAGGTTATTACGATATTTTAGCTGGCGTGCCGGGTTTCGGCGAGACGAAAAAGCATCAGGTGCGACGGCGCACCAAGATTGAAGTAAAAACGCGGGAGGCTTGATGGATTGCTGCGAGAATTTGACGCCTGAATTTACTGGCGAGCCCGAAAATAGCGGTGATAAAAAAATCATCGGCAGACGAAAGGCTTTGAAGCGACTGGCCGGCTTGGCCGGCATCCTGTTCGTCTCCAAGAAAAATGCCTACGGCCAGGGCCGTCAGGTGCTGCTCGCGTTCTGCGGCCAGCTCCTCTGCGTTATCCCCTATGAGGTCACGCGTGCGCGCGGCCATTTCGCGGACGAAGGTCTCGATGTGCGCTTGGTGTACACGCGCGGCGGCAACATCGCGATGCAGGCCCTGGTCGGCGGTTCCGTGGACTACGCGGGCACGTCCTTCGACGTGGCGCTTCAGGCATTCGCACATGGGGCGAAGATCGCACGCTTCATGTCCACCGGAAGATTGCCGTTGTTCGCTCTTGCCAGCGCGCCGAAGATGGCGAAAGAGATCCGCACTCTAAAAGATCTGGAAAACCGGACTGTCGGTGTGTCCGGGCTGGGCAACGGCGACCATATACTCGTGCTTTATCTAATGACGCGCGAGGGAGCGAATCCCAACCGAGTGCGCTTCGCCACCATGGGCACCAATCTGTTGGACGCGCTGCGCCTTGGTCAGGTCGATGCCGGCATGGTGCAAGAGCCGGCGCTGACGCTGATTACCAGCGCGGGCGGCGGCGTGATCGCTAACGTGATGGACATCGAACAGGCGAACCGCTACCTCGGCGGGGCCTATGAATTCATGGGCGTGGCAGTGCGCGTCGGGGAGCGCGAGCGGCGTCGCGACGAGATGGCTGGGCTCGCGCGCGCGCTCGCCAAAGGTCTGCGCGATACGCGCACGATCCCGGTCAAAGATGCGGTTGCCGCTTTGCCGAAGGAACTGATCACCGGCGGCAACCGAGAGCGCCTCGCGACAATCCTGGAACGTTACCGGCGTTCGCTCTACCCCGACAATGTGAAGATCGATCTCGCCGCGACCAATCGTGTTGCAGACGCGCACAAGGCCGCGGGTCTATTGGCGCCATCGATCGACTACAAGCCGTTACTCGATCTTTCAGTCGTTGGAAGTTAAGTGCTGCGCGTCCGCGATCTCGCATTGGGTTATGGCGCAGAACCCGTCATCGAAGGAGTCAACCTCGAAGTTGCTTCCGGCAAGTTCGTGAGCCTCGTCGGCCCCTCGGGCTCCGGCAAGACCAGCATCCTGCGCGCGGTCAACGGCCTGCTGACGCCACGTTCCGGCAGCGTGGAATTCGACGGCGGTCGCGATCAGCTCGGCTTTCTCTTCCAAGACGATGCACTGTTGCCGTGGCGCACTGCGGTTCAAAACGTCGCACTCGGACTGCGCATCAGGAACATTGCAAAGGCGGCCGCGCAAACCGAGGCCGAAGCTTGGCTGGCGCGGCTTGGGCTTAAAGGTTTTGGCGGGCGTTTTCCGCACGAGCTTTCCGGCGGCCAAAGAAAGCGCGTTGCGATCGCGCAGATCCTCGCCTTGAAGCCGAAGTTATTGCTCATGGACGAACCGTTTGCGTCGCTCGACGCGATCGTGCGCACGCGCATCACCCAGGAACTGTTGAATTGGGTGGAGCGCGAGCACCTGAGCGTGCTCCTGGTCACGCACGACCTGGAGGAGGCATTGACAGTGTCCGACACGGTCTATTTGCTGTCGCAGGGGCCCAGCGCGCGCGTCGTGGCTTCTTACAACGTGGCGATCCCGCGGCCGCGGGATGTTTTTGCCAGCCGCAAGCATGCCAATTTTGCGCCGCTGCTCGAACGGCTGTGGAACGATAT
This sequence comes from uncultured delta proteobacterium, assembly GCA_963811315.1. Classification (GTDB taxonomy): domain Bacteria; phylum Desulfobacterota; class Binatia; order UBA9968; family UBA9968; genus DP-20. The sequence continues at coordinate 24,800 of CAWERH010000076.1, read as the reverse complement.
GTCCGGCGCGATGGATGGCGCCGAGTTTGACGCGCAGCGATGAACCGCTATTTGAAAAATGTTGCCGTGCGCCGGGTGCTCGCGATGGTTTTGCTGGCGGCCGCGTGGGAAGCGCTATCGCGCATGGGCGTCATCAATCCGTTTTATGCGCCCGCGCCGAGCGAGATATTGCGGGTCGTCGTTTCGCTGTTCATCGAAGGAACGATCTACAACCATTTGGAAGCCACTTTCGTTGCCGCGCTGGTTGGACTGGTGATCGGGCTCGCGCTCGGGATTTTTCTCGGTTTCGCCGCGGCGCTGGTTCCGTTGGTCGCCGATGTGCTCGAGCCGATCATGATGCTGCTGAACGCGATTCCCCGGGTCATTCTCGCGCCGCTGTTCGTCATCTGGCTCGGTATCGAAATCTCATCGAAGATCGCGCTCGCCGTTGTGCTCGTCGCAGTTTTAATATTTTTCGCGGTTTATAACGGCATCAAGGATGTCAACCAACTTTTCGTCGACCGCGTGCGCACTCTCGGCGGCGGACGCATGGTTTTGTTGCGCGAGGTTTACGTTCCTTCGGTGACGGCGTGGGTGCTTGGCAGTCTTAAAGTCGCCGTGGGGTTCGCTTTCACCGGCGCCTGCGTCGGCGAGTTCGTCGCGGCCACGCGCGGCTTGGGCTACCTCCTGCAGTTTGCCCAGAGCACCTATAATGCGGCGCTGACCATGGGGCTGATCTTTTTGATCATGGTGTTTGTTCTGGTGCTTTTTTTCTGCGCGGAAGCGATCGAGCGACGGCTGCTGCGCTGGCGTTACCGGGGCAGCAAGGAAAAACCCGCCTGACTATTGAAAAGCGTTCCACGTGTTTCTTCAACCCTATTCGCTGAGAGGGTGCTCGCATGGGAGACTTATTGCTTCACCGGACCTACAGAATCGGCCCCTTGTTTCCCATGCTGCGATGCGTGGTCGCACTTCTTACCGCTGCTGTCCTATCCTCTCAGAGCATTCAAGAGTTCTCAGGCTGCGGGCAAATTTCGCTACGAGCAACACCGCCGCCGAACCCATGCAACCGCCGAGAATGAGCGCGCCGGGCACGCCGAGGAAGGTTGCCGCCGTGCCCATTTGCGCATGGCCCATGTAGGTGCCGGCGGACATGAAAACCTGATCGAAACTTTTCACTCGCCCACGCATCCGGTCCGGCGTGGTGAGCTGTATCAAGGTGTCGCGCAAAGTCTCGCCGACCGCATCCACAAGGCCCAAACAAAACACGATCACCAGCGACAGCACCAGAGAACGTGACAGGGCAAAACAAATCAGGCCGATCGTGTAGAGCAGCGTGACGCCGATAATCAGTTGACCTTTGCGTTTGGGATTGCCCAGTCCCAGGATCAAGCCCGATCCCGCCAGCGCGCCCAGAGCGGGCACGCCGAGCAGTGCGCCGAGTCCCGCCGGTCCGACGCCGAGAATATCTCGGGCAAAGGCCGGCATCATGGAGCGATAGGCGCCAAAAAACTGCACGCAGGTATCCATGCTCATCAACGCCAGGATCACCGAATTGTCGCGCACAAAGTTAAATCCAACGCGCACGCTTTGCAGCGGCGATTCTTTTTCATCTCTTGCCGGCTTAACCTGTCGGCGCATGAAGCCTAGACAGATGATCACGGCGAGAAAGCTTATTGCGTCGATGTAATAAGCCGTGCCGACGCCTAAAGCGCCGATCACGATGCCGCCGATAAACGGCCCGCCGAGAGTCGCGATTTGCCGCCAGGTGATATTCAGCGCGTAAGCGGAGGCGAGTTGCTCCGCTGAAACCAACGCGGGAATCATCGCGGTGCGCGCCGGCGCATCGAAAATTCCCACGGCGCCCGATAAGAATGTAACGACGTAAATATGCCAAACGCTGGATCTGGCCGGTCGAAGTCAACAACGCCAGCACGAGCGCCAATAGCGCCGCGAGGCTCTGAGTCACGATCAGAAGTTTGCGCCGGTCCATGCGATCGGCCAGCACACCGCCGGGTAGCGACAGGATCATCACCGGCAGGGCGCGGAGAAGTCCGGTCAAGCCGAGCTGAAAGGGCGAGTTGGTGATCTCGTACACCTGCCAGGCGACGGCGACAGTGGAGATTTGGCTGCCGACTGCGGAAAACAAAAGACTCAGCCAAAAAAATCCGAAGTCTCGTTGCTTGAGAACTTGCCAAGGCGTGACCTGTGGTTTCACGGGATTAATCTAGCTCTAAAGCGGCAAAGAGCGGTTCCGATCACTGTCCCGCACCCGCCGATCCAGCCTTCCTTAACCAGCTTCTCCAGTGGACCGTGGTCACGAAATAAATCCGGCCTGCCAAAGAATTCTTTCGGCACGGGACGTCGCGCGGAGAGTTCCTTCAGGACGATTTCCAAACCCTGATCGGAGACGTAGGGGATGGGTTTGAAAATCCTCGCGTAGACTTCAACAGTTTTTTGGATGAACGCCGAGTCGGTCTCGCGATGCCATTTCTTGATCACCTGCTCGACGAACGCGCTGTCTTTTTTGATCAGTCGGCCGGCTTCGATGTAAGCCTTGAGAAAACGCTCGACCGCCGAAGGATTGCTCTTGATAAATGCCCGGCTGGTCGCGACACAGGAGGAGGGATAAACGAAATTCGGCGTCGACAGATCGACCAAGAGCGGCCAGCCCATCTGGATCAGGCTGAAGGTATTGCGGTAGGGCAGGGCGGCTGCCGCTACCCTGCCACTCCGCATCGCCGCTACGATCTCGCCGCCGCCTCCCAGTTGAAGAATCGTCATGTCTTTTTCCGGATCCAATCCGAGAGAGCGCAAGGCGGCGCGCAGATAGAAATGAGTCGTGGAACCGAGCCTGGTAACGGCGCTGCTTTTGCCTTTGAGGTTTGCCGGGTTTTTGAACTCAGGCCGAGCGACGAAATAAACCACGTCGGTGTCGGCGGGGCAGCCGATCAGCGCCACGTCTCCACCCTCGATGCGCGCCGAGACCACCGATTCGGCGCCGGCGCCGGAGAATTGCACCGTGCCGCTCATGATCATCGTCGTGATCAGCGCGCCGCCGCGGATGTGAACGGGTTCGACGTTCAGACCGTATTTAGCAAACAGACCGCTATCCTTACCGACCAATACCGGCAGGTGTTGGAGCGACGTCGTCACGCCATACGGGACGCGCAAAAGTTCCTGAGGAAAAGATCGGGTTGGCGACAGCGCAACGATCACCCATGCGAAGAATGAAAACGCGCGGCGCGCCAGCTTTATTTTCATCGGGTCAGGATTTCCCGAAATACTTGTTCTCAACCGCCGCGGCGTCGAAGGAAACGAATTCATTGATTCCAGGCTTGCGAACCTGCGGCGTTTCGCTAGCGTCGAACAAAGCAACGGCGCCGTTGGCGGCCTTTAAGCCGACTAGCCCTGGCGCGTGGGCTTCGATGACGACGGCGTCCTTGTCGGATCGATTCCAGGCCCAGTGGACTTTGTTCCCCGGGATTCTCTGGAAGTCGCCCTTCTTGCAATGAAAACCCTGTGCCTCGACGAAGAACCAAATCTCGCCTTCCTGAATGTAGTTGAGCTGTTCGGATTCGTGAATGTGCGGCGTCGTGTGATATCCCGGCGCCCGCGACGCGATCATCAAACTGCATTCGTTGCCGTATCCTTTGACCGACACCATCGAGCCTTCGCCTTCGGCTCCCGTGCGGACTCCTTTTCGCTCTGGAACATCTGCGCTCTTTACGTGAAGCGGCATGGTATTTGTCCTTTCGTTGGCATGGGTATTTCGATTTTGCGAATCGCGCGCGCTGAAAAACCCGACGCAGTATTCAGTCGTGTGATCGCTTACGCACGCGTAGCGACATTTGCCCTCCGTAGCCGATAGCACAAAAACTGCAGGCCCGGTAGATTTTGCGGTTCCCTTTCTCAATCCGGTTGGGTCGTGGTTCAGATGTTCGCTAGCAATCGGATCGAGGGGAAAGATTCCTCGCTTCCGCTCGGAATGACAACAAAATAACGGATCTGTCATCTCGAACCCTTCGATCGCACTCAGGGTAAACTCGGTGAGAGATCTTTCTCTAACTGAACCACTACCTCGGCTTGACAGCTCTCGCAGATTGCCGCTACAAGTTTGCAGCGGAAGCGGAGGGCTCAATGAATCGTTTGGTATTGTTTTTAGTGGCTGCCTTGCTTGCGCCCGGCAGTGAAACTTGGGCGCAAAAAAATTTCCCCACGGTGCGCATTGGCATCGAAGCGCCGGCCGGAACCAACAGCCACTACTTCGTCACCAAGCAGCTGGGACTGTTTCAAAAGCACGGCATCAACATCGAGCTGATCTCGTTCCCCGGTGGGACGGTGGGGCTGCAGGCGTTGTTTGCCGGCGATATTCAGTTCGCGACTTCGGATGGCGTCGCGGGCCTGTCGGCAAACCTGCGCGGCGCCAATCTTTATTTTGTCGCCGGCATGATCAATACGTTTCCGTTTAGCATCCTTTCGCGGCCGGAGATTCGCACGCCGCAGGATCTTCGCGGCAAGAAGATCGTGATCAGCCGCTACGGCTCGTCGTCCGATACGGCGGTGCGCGCGGCGGTGGAGAAATACGATCTCAAACCGGACAAGGACGTGATCATTTTGCAGGGCGGCGGCCAAACCGAACGTTTTGCCGCTCTGCGGGCCGGCGCGGTCGATGCCGCGATCGTCAGCCCGCCGCTCAACCTGGCCGGGAAAAAGACTGGGGTTTAACGAAGTCATCGATCTGTCGGAATCCGGCGTGGCCTATTCCCATCAGCAGATTGTCGCGATCAAAGATTATCTCGACCGCAATCCCGACACGGTCCTGCGCACTCTCCGCGCGCTCTGCGAAGGCTTGGCGGCGTGGAAGGATCCGGCCAAGAAGTCCGTCGTGCTCATCCATGTGGCCAAGTACTTGCGTCTCGATCCGGAAAAACAAAAGGATCAGCTCGAAGAGACTTATCGCTATTACAGCAAGACTTTTCCGACCAAACCGTACGCAACCGCCGAGGGGCTGGAACTCACCGCGCAGATATTAAAAAAGAGCAGGCCCGAGGCTAAAGATATTCAAGCCAAGGATTGGTTGAACAATCGCTTCATGGCGGAACTGGAAAAAGAAGGTTTTCTCGCCAAAGTGTTCGGCGGCAAGTAGCAAATAGTTTCACATAGCGACGGAGAAAGACGTCCTGGCACGTTCGTTCGGAATGACAGACTTGGTGTCGTCTTGAAGGAGTGGGAGATCGCAAAGAGGGCGATTTGTTCTCCTTATTTCCGCCAAATCAGCTTGCGATTTATTGCGCCTTCCAGCCGAGATCTTCGGGCGTGAAGCGGGAATATTTGTCGATTTCTTCCTTGACCAGTTTATTCATGTCCGCGGCCGCGGTGCGCAGATCGACGTTGTAGCCGCGCGATTTTAAATTTTCCTTGAGCTTTGGTTCTTCCACTGCCTTCCTAACCGCGTCGGCGAGGATCTTTGCCGTGGCGTCGGGCAATCCCTTCGGCGCCAGGAAGGCGACGCTGGCGAGCAGATTCACTTGCGGATAGCCCTGCTTGGCGAAGGTCGGCACGTCGGGAAGCACTGCCGATTCCACGTCGACGGCGAGGCCGATGAGTTTGCCGGCTTTGACATGCGGCTGCGCGGCGACGTCCGATGCCATGGCGAAATTGACGTGACCGCCCAGCAAATTCGTGATCGCCTGCGCCGAGCCGGCGAAGGGAAGCGAGGTGATGTCGATTTTTGCCGCGCGCCTCAGCAGTTCGACTTCCAACGTTAGGCTGGTCCCCACAGGCCCCACGGCAACGATCAGATCGCCGGGTTTTTTCTGTGCTTGAGTCACAAGATCTTTAATCGTCTTGATCTCCGAGTCGGCGCGGCCGAGGATGATCACCGCCGCGTAACCGTGCAAGATCGCGATCGGCTGAAAGTCGCGCAGCAAATTCGCCGGCGCCTTGGGGTTGGCGACACTCATCGTCGCGACTTGACCGAGCAAGGTGCCCAGCAGGGTATGACCGTCTTTGCGCGCGCCGGCGACCTTCTCGGCAGCGATGGCGCCCGCCCCCGCGGTTTGATTGACGACGTTGATTTGGGTTTTTAAAGTTTTCGCGAGCTCCTCGGCGAGGAGACGAAAGATCAGGTCCACGCCGCCGCCGGGACTCGACGAGACGACGAGCTCGATCGGCTTGGTGGGAAAACTCTGGCCGTAGAGCGCCGGGCTCACGGCAAATAACATCAACGTGACGATCGTTACCTTTAGTTTCATGGCACCTCCAAAGCTGTCTCGTGCAATCTCCAGTCATTCCGGTGGCTTGTTCGTTAGTACTCGCCTACCGACAGTCCGTCATTCCCGCATGCCTTAAGCGGTGGTTCGAATGGCCACCAGGCGGGTCCAGTAACCTGGACCCCCGATTAATACGTTCGGGGGTGACGCATTGAGAGTCCACTTTCATCGACCAGTTCGATCCTCCAGGTTAGGCGATGCTGGTCAGTTCTAAGAACACTTTGCCGTCACTGTTCCTCTAATTTTTCAATGATCTCGTGTCCCAGCCGTCGCCGCGTCAGCAGCGGGCTCAACAACATGAGCAGCGCCGCGCCCATGAAAAATGCCGCGATCGGGCGCTGAAAGAAAATGCCGAAATCGCCTTTGGACATGATCATCGACCGGCGAATGGCGGTTTCCAGCAGCGGTCCGATCACCAGCCCCAGTACCATCGGCGCGGGCTCGAAGGCAAACTTCCTCATGAAATAGCCGATCGCGCCGAAGACAATCATGATCAGCACGTCGCCGGTATTGCCGGTCGCGGTGTACGCGCCGATGATGCCAAACAAAATGATCAAAGGGAAAAGGAAATAGTAGGGCACTTGCAGCACTTTGATCCACAGGCCGATCAGCGGCAGATTGAGGATCAGCAGAATCGCGTTACCGATGATCATGCTGCCGAGAACGCCCCAAAAAATTTCCGGTGAGTTCTTGATAAACAACGGACCGGGCACCAGGCCGTGGATCAGCAGCGCGCCGAAGATCAAAGACGTCACCGAGCCGGTCGGCAGACCCAAACTGAGCAGCGGGATCCAGCCGCTGCAGCTGGCCGCATTATTCGCCGTCTCGGGCGCGGCGACGCCTTCGATCGCGCCCCGGCCGAATTTTTCCGGATGCTTCGAGAGCTTCTTTTCGAGCGCGTAAGCGGCGAAGGTGGCGATCACGACGTTCAATCCGGGAATCGCGCCGACGAAAAATCCCAGGAGCGTTCCGCGCGCGATCGGCATGCTCGAATCTTTCCAATCCTGTCGCGTTGGCAGCAGACCTTTGATCTTGGTTTGAAAAATTTCTCCCGCCTTGGAGCGTAGATTGACCAAAACCTCGGCAACACCGAAAAGACCGATGACCACCGGGGTCAAACCGACGCCGTCGCGCAGCACGAGAAAATTAAAGGTGAAGCGCGGCTGGCCGGTGACCGGATCGAGGCCGACGCTGGCGAGCAGCATGCCGAACAGCGCCATCAAGATCGCCTTGTCCATCGGTCCGTGCGCCAGGTAGACCAGCGCGGTGAGACCGAAAAGCATCAGCGCGGCATATTCCGGCGGTCCGAAGCGAAGGCCAAATTCCGCCAGGGCAGGGGCCAAATAGGCTACGCCCAAGATCGAGAGGGTGCCGCCGATAAACGAGCCAAAAGCGGCGATGCCGAGCGCCGGCCCAGCGCGCCCCTGACGCGCCATCGCGTAGCCGTCGAGACAAGTAATCACCGAGGAAGCTTCGCCGGGAATATTGACCAGGATCGACGTCGTCGAACCGCCATACTGCGCGCCGTAAGTAATGCCGAACAGCATGATCAAATAAGCCAGCGGCGGCGCGTGCAGCGCCAGAGGTAAAAGCAGCGCGATGGCGCCGGCCGGACCAAGTCCGGGCAGCACGCCGACCAAGGTGCCGAGCAAGACGCCGGCGAACCCGTACAATAAGTTGAGCGGCGCGGCGGCTGTGAGAATGCCGTGAGTCAGCGAGTAGAGCGTGTCCATTGGGTGCGTATTAACTCAACCAGTCAAGCAAGCCGCGCGGCAATTCGGCTTTCAGCAACACGTCAAAAAAGAGATGCGACATGAGCGCCACTGCAGCCGCGAAGGTCAGAGCCGCGGTCCAGCGGCGCGCGGCGATGAGCCTTAAATAAAACGCCACCAACAGAAACGTGCAGAGAAGAAAACCGAGAAAGTCGAGCAGAAACGCGTAAGCCGTCATGCCGGCGATGACGCCGAGGACAAGCCCGGCTTCGCCGGCTATGCCCAATGTGGAATTGTCATCCGGCGCGCTGACGCGGAGGCTGTTGATCAGACGAGACGCGGCGATCAGCCCGATGCCGACGGCGGCGATGAAAGGAAAAAATCCCGGCCCGGGCCGATTCGCCGTGCTCAGACCGAGCCGATAGGATTCGAACGATACGTAGAATGAAAAGATCAGCCAAAAGCTGGAAACGATGATTTCCCGTTTCACGATCGTGCGGCAGACAGCGATGGCGTTGGTTAGGACGCTTCCTTGATGAAATCCGCGGCGCGCTCGCCGATCATCATGCTGGTGAAATTAGTATTGGCGTGCGCCACCGTTGGCATGATCGACGCGTCGCCGACCCAGAGATTGTCGAAGCCGTGGACGCGCAGGTGTTGGTCGACGACGGCCATGGGGTCGGACGATGGCCCCATTTTGCAGGTGCCGACGCCGTGAAAATAGCTGGTGTAAGCGGAGCGGGCGAACTTGGTCCAATCTTCTTTCGGACTCGGCGAGAACAGTTCGCCGCAGAATCGATCCAATGGTTCCGTAGCGGCGAGCGTGTTGCACGAATCTCATCGCCGAAACCATCGCTTGAATGTCTTTCGGGTGCTCCAACATGCGCGGATCGATCATCGGCAAGTCCGTCCGGATCGGAGACTTTGCAACGTCAAGCGGCCGCGATTGGTTTGCTCCAGCAGGTGGCAGGAAAAGCCGATCATGTCACCGATGCCGGAGACGGTGGTGATGTCGCGCAGGATGATGTGAAAATCGATATACTCGCGCGCCGGATCGCTTTTGAAATAAAGCTTCAAGGTCGAGCGGCCGCGCGCATCCGGCTTGTGGCCGGTGGTTTTCGCCTTGAGCGTCATCGTCACCACGGGATGATCCTGGTAGTTTTCACCGATGCCGTCGAGTTGATGCATCACACGAAATGCCGTGACGCTCCAGTTCGGCGCGCGGGCCGATGCCCGAGAGCATGAGAATCTGCGGCGAGTGATACACGCCGGCGCTCAGCACGACTTTATCCGCGTTGGCCGTGTGTTCGTTGCCATCGATTCGATAGCGCACGCCTTCCGTTTTGTTGCCGCTCACGATTAGAGACGTGACTTGCGCGTCGCCGATGATCGTTAGATTTCGCCGCGCGCGCGCCGGACCGAGATACGCCACGGCGGAAGATTGTCGCCTGCCGTCTTTGATATTGCGCGCCGTCGGGGCGATGCCGTAGGGATTGGGGTCGTTTTGATCGTCGAAGCGCGGCAAGCCTAGTTTGGTCACGGCATCCAACAGCGCTTGTTCTTGGGCGCTGAGCTGCGTGTCGAAGACATGCTTGCGCTTCACATAGATCGGGCCGGAGTTGCCGTGAATCGGACTGCGCGGAAAGTCTTGATCGGCTTCGATGCGCTGCAAAACCGGCAGAACTTTGTCCCACGACCAATCGGGATTGCCCTGAGCTGCCCAGGCGTCGAGATCGGCTTTGATCGGGCGCGGGATCGACATCATGTTCACCGATGAGCCGCCGCCCATGATCCGCCCGGCGAGGGAATAAAACTCACTGGCATCGTAGCTGCGCTTGGTCGGATACATGACGATATAGGGACTCTCCAGCAGCACGTTGGTGGCTTTCTCCGCATCGGCGACCGTTTCAGGAATCGGCTGCGGATCGGGTCCCGCTTCGAGCAATAAGACTTTGCGCGCCGGATCTTCGGAAAGGCGTGACGCGATCACGCAGCCCGCCGAACCGCCGCCGGCAACAATGACATCGTAATGATCAGGCATTCTTCCTCAATCATACGAGTTCAAAACGTTCAAGCTCCATCCCGTTTCATCCCCTGCGTGGAGGCCGGCATTCTTGTCCGCCGCCATCTCGGCGGGTTGGAAAACCCGCCCTCCCACAAGGACGACAGAGGTGGGTTTGGATCCTTCGGCAGCGCTCAGGACAGGCTCCGCGCAGCGGTTCAACGATCTGAACGGATTCCGTTGAATCATTGCCATTCAATCCCCATCTGCTTTAACCGCCGGCGATATTCCAGAGCGGGAGTATCCGGGCCGCGCAAGTGTAATTCCTCGGCGAGGTCGAGCGGCAGTTCCTCCGGGCGCTGCGATTCGACGATTTTTTTATCTTGTTCGAAGATCCGGCGATGTTGCGCGTTTAGTTGCTCATCGGTTTTCACGTCGCGATAGTTGCGTCCGGCGAGGCGGTAGAATTTGGTCTCCTTGTTCGACACCGGCGTGCAAAGATAAATATTGGTATGGCGCTCGACACTGTCCGGTTGGCGCCGTTGGATCGTCACCATGAACGGCAGGATGACCGTGTACAATTGTTTGGCCGCGCTGTTCGGGCGGAATTTATTGACCGGGGTATCGATCTCATACTGGAAGCCGCCCTTGATCTCAGTGAGCGCGATCACCGGCGACTCGGCTTGATCGGGATCGCCGAGGATGCCGGCGTGAACCCACGGGAAAGTGGGAGAAGTCGGCGAGGTTTTCGATCATGCGCGCGGCGTTGGCGCGCCACTGGCCTGCCGATGTGTAGGGCGCCCAGTTGAAGGATGGATCGCCGAATTCAGAGGGAAACTCAGGAATATCCTGGCGCGGCTCGTCGAGGCAGACCCAGACCAAGCCATAGCGTTCTTGCACGCGATATGCTTTGGCGCGCGCCTTGGTCGGTATCTCGCGATCCGGCGGCAGCGACGGTATGCGCGTGCAACGGCCGTCCGCGGCGTAGTTCCAACCGTGATAGCCGCACACGAGCTGATCGCCGTTCACCCAGCCGAGTGAAAGCGCCGCGCCGCGGTGGATGCAGAGATCGTAAAATGCCGACACGTTGCCATTGGCGCGCCATATCACTAGCGGCTGATCGAGTAGCGTGACCGCGACCGGTTTATCGGTGACTTCTTCGGACCATAAAACCGGGTGCCAGTATTGCCCAAGCGCGTTCATAGCCATTCTCCTGCTTGACCTATTAACATCGGCGTTGCGCGGATATCGAAGCGCCGCCTATCCGGCGTCGAATCGCGCCCGCGAGCTGCTGTGGTTGATATACAAAAATAGTTCAGCGCCCGCAGGCTAGAATCGGAAACCCTTTGCACATCTTGTAACAGAGCACGGACCGGTATTGTCAAGAGTCGCTGCAACGCAGCGGTAAAAACGGAGAGGCAAATAACTCGAAATTGAATCGAAATCGAAATGGCGATTATGCCATCATCGACCCTAGACGCGGCAGGTAGTGCCGCCAGGAATGCGATCATTCCGAATCCGGCAAATTTGCGTGTCGTTAGCCGGGACCGGGAACCGTGTCAATCCGTCAATCAGTTCTGCAACAGCAGATCGGGTGCCGAACCGGCAGGCTCGACGCCACAGCTTCTGAGCGCCTCTAAGAGCTCACCTTTTAGCCATGGGTTTACTGAGAATGTGGGAGACTTTGAAACCGACTGTGATCCCTTTATGAGCTAAGACGGTCACGACAACGACCGGCGTTTCAAGGTTGAGGCCTCGTTCGCGAATCTTGCCGAGAACTGCGCGCCCGGACATATCCGGCAGTATCATGTCCATCGTGATCGCATCGAAGCGTTTCTCGCGGCAACGCACTAGCGCTTCAGCTCCGGTGGCGACCGTCTCAACCTCATAACCCGCTTCTGAGAGCTCTCGGGCAATCCCCGCGCGGTCTTTAGCATCATCCTCAATGACCAGGATGAGCGGCGACCGCTGTGAAGTCGTAGGGTGTGATTTCTATTTTTTCGATTTCGTCCACAGCCTCGGCGACGCGCGGCAGGACCGCATAGAAGATGCTGCCTACGCCGGGTGTGCTGTGCACGCCAACCCTGCCTCCCTGAGCCTCGACCATTCTTTTCGTCAGAGCCAGTCCCAAACCCGTGCCGGGATATTTTTTGCCGGCACTTCCATCAAGCTGCTGGAACTCGACAAAGAGCCGTTCGATGTCCTCGGCACCAATGCCAACGCCGCTGTCTTCCACTTCGATACGGAAGTTGTCATTGCTTTCAGCTTTGACTCGAACGACCACCTTGCCCTCATCGGGCGTGAACTTAATGGCATTGGAGATATAATTGTAAAGAATCTGCTTAAGACTTCTGGCATCCGCCATGATGCAGCCGAGTGTGGCGTCGGTTTCGATTCTGAGGTGAATTCGTTTCTGCGCCGCCAAAGTGCGGACGATCTCTGAGACCTCGCGCACCATGACCGCCGGATCGACCGGAGCAAGATTGAATTCCATTTTACCGGCTTCGATCTTGGAAAGATCGAGGACGTCGTTGATGAGTTGCAGCAAGTGCTCGCTGCTGGTCAGAATGTCGCCAAGGTATTCTTTGTGCTCGGGCGAGATGGGACCGACCTTTCCATCGTGCATGATTTCGGCAAAGCCGATGATGCCGTTCAGCGGCGTGCGCAGCTCGTGTGACATGTTGGCGAGAAACTCGCTTTTAAGGCGAGTGGCATCTTGGACCCGCCGGCTTTGCTCTACCAGTTCTACATTCGTTTTCCGCAACTGTTCCTCCAGCGCTTTCTCCTCGGTGCAGTCTTTGGAGATCAGGAGATAGCCAATGGCGACATTGTTGGCGTCACGACGGAGAGTGACAGATACGGAGGCGGGAAATCGTTCGCCGTTCTTACGCACGTGCTCGAACACCCCGTTGCCCTGCTCGTTCTTGAAAGCTGTCTCGAGGAATTTATCGATTACGCCGGCACCTACGTCCTCCGGCGTGTGCAGCTTCGCCAGTTTCATCATGCCGATCATTTCTTCAGAGAGGTAGCCGTAATTCCGCCGCGCCCCTTCGTTCCAGGTTAAGATGTTGCCGTCGAGGTCGGCGGCAATGATCGAATATTCAGTCGAGCTTTCGAGAACGTTATTGAGGAAGTTCGTGGTTGCCGCGAGTTCGGCGGTACGTTGGACGACCCGCTGCTCCAGATCGTCGTTGAGTTTGCGAACCTCGTCCTCCGCCCGCTGGCGCTCGATGATCTCAGCCGCAAGTTGTGCGGTTCTTTCCTTTACCTTCTGATCCAGCTGTTCGTTTAACTGTTTCAGCTCGTTTTGAAACTGGTTGAGTTGGACATTTTGTTGCACGGTCGTCTCGTATGTGGAGAGGAGCAGATCAAGTATTTGCTGGCGTTCCGACGTGATCAAGAATTTTTCATTGGCAAACATGATCTCCACGCCGATTTGGGTTCTCTGACTCTTGCGAATCTCGACATTGGCGAGGATATGTTGAATCCGGGAATGCATGTAGTCGGGTTCGAAGGGTTTGGGTATGAAATTGTCCGCGCCACATTCCAGGCCCCGGATGATGTCGATCGGAGCCGAAAGTGAGGTAAGCAAGATCACCGGAATATCTTTAAGTTTCTCGTGCGCTTTCATTTCCTTGCATAAGGTGTAGCCATCCATTTCCGGCATGTTGATGTCGCTGATGAGCAGCGTAGGTTTTCGCGCGTGCGCCGCTGCCAGCGCAGTCTTTGCCGTTTTTCGCGACCGTGACCTTACAACCGTTCTCTTCGAGCCAATAGCGCAGGTGTTCCGCTTGCGTCGGGCTGTCTTCGGCGATCAGGACTTCGATCCTGCGGCTGTCCGTCTCCCTCATAGATCTCATAGAGTCATGTATCATGGCTCGATTTCCTATTGACTTTTCACCAGGCTTTGCAGCGCCGCGGCGATTTTCTCCGGCGGGAGCACGTAGGTGGCTGCGTCCAGTTTTATTGCTTCTCCCGGCATCCCATGAACGACGGAGCTCTCCGCGTCTTGGGCGAATGTGACTCCGCCTCGTTCTTTCATCAAATGCAATTCCTCCGCGCCGTCTTTTCCCATGCCGGTAAGCAGCACGCCGACCGTTTTTCCACCGTAGGCTTCGGCGACCGAGCGAAAGAGAAACGAAACCGAGGGACACAGACTGTGCTCGGCCGCATCGTGGCTGAGGGTGATTTGCCCGGCGACTCTGACGCCCATTTGAAAACAGCCTCCTGCTCGTCCACCGGATAGTCGGGGGGCGTCTGCAAAGCCGACTCGTCGAGACCCGCGGCCGCGAGGATCCGCCGTACGCCGTCGATGTGGAAGGCCTCACCGGAGTGGCTCGCACAGGCCAGAGCCAGCAACTCCCCGTCGAGGTTCAGCCCCGCCCGCAGCATGCCGACCGCCTGCATGGGCTTGTTCGACGACCGCGGGAACACTGGGCGATCGGGATCGCCGACCCGCCAGAGCTCACTGCCGTCCGCACCAAGGGCGATGACCGAGCCACGATGACAGCCCTCGACGAAGTCGCTGCGCACGACCTCAGCAAGCAGTTCGGATCGAGCAACATGTGTCTCCGGCACCACGCGACCCTAACCCGCGGGTCGGACGCCTCTCGTCAGCGCTGGGACAGCAGGTCGTCGACGCTGGCCGAACCGTTCTTGTACCGGCTCGCTACTTCGGCAGTGAGGGCATCCATCACCGTCTGCACGCTGTGGCGTTCCTCGGAGATGGTGACTTCGAACTCCTCGAGCCGGCCGAGGGCGCCGCGGATCTCCTCGTCGGTCTGGCCCTCGACGCCGGAGATGCCGACGTCGGAGATCAGCTGCTCGACGGCCCGGCGATGCTCGTCGACGCGCGACGGCTCGACCCGCAGGAAGCGCCCGAGCCCGTGGTCGTGGCGGCCGGTGTCGGAGAGCACCTGCGAGAGGTGGTCGACGATCTTTGCCTCACTGCCGCCGGACCGTCGGGCCAGTTCGGCACGGAGGATGTCCATGCGACCCTGCAGCATGCGCCGCACGTAGGACAGGTCGGCCTCCTCCTGCTCGGCCTCGAGGCGTCGCACGCGCAGATCGCCGATCTCGATCGCCTCCAGATCGGTGGTGAAGTCGTCGGCGAGCACCTTGTCGATGCGTCGGCGGCCGCCGGGCATCGGTCCACCGCTGGCTGGGCTGTTCATCGCTGTCTCTCCGGTCCTGTCAGTCCGCTGTGATGCATGGTGGTTGTGCCGATGGATCGTGGCGCCGAGCCGTGTGGGCTCTGTGCTGCATTGTCCGTCCTGGTCCTACATGGTCCCGTATCACATGCCCGATCGTGCCCTGTTTGGTCGCGTTCGGGAAACAAGCGGTCAACCGGCGACGGCCGCCGTGGCCCTGTTCTTGACGTTGAGCATGGCACGGGCGTCGTCGGTCGACATCGGCGGGCGCTGGAAGATCAGCGGCCTCGGCCGCGCGCTCAACCAGCTGCGCGTTGTCCCGACCGGCTGACCCGGCGAAGGTCAGCGTGTCTTCCATGCCCACCCTGAGGTGTCCCCCGGCCGACAAGGCGGCAAACATCACCGGCAACGTCGTGCGGCCGATCCCGGTCGCCGACCAGGTGGCTCCCGCCGGGCAGCGCCGCCACCGCCGCCACGAGGGCCGCCGTGGTGCCGGGCATGCCACCGGGCACCCCATCACCAGGTCGCAGTGGACGTTCCCGCCGTAAGGGGCTCCGTACGAGTCGAGGAGCCGGTTCAGCGCGGTCACGTGACCCAGGTCGAACAGCTCAAACTCCGGCACGACCTCGCGCCTGGGTCCCCTGATACAGCTCGACCATGAACGGCCACGGGTTCATGAAGACGTCGTCGCCAAAGTTGACGGTGCCGCAGGTGAGCGAGCACGAGTCGGGCTCGGCCTCGAGCACCCGCAGCCGGCCGCGGGTAGCCGTCACCGACCCACCGTCGACAGCTGGACCACCAGCGAGGTCTGCTCCCGCACCGCCGACACCGTGTCCCTCAGCCGGACCAGGTCGAGCGTCGGCGCGCGTCGTCGTCGCGGATGTGAATGTGGATCATGGCCGCACCGGCCGCCTCGCAGGCCTTCGCGCTGCCACCAGCTCGTCGAGGGTGACCGGCAGCGCTGGCACCTCGGCCTTGCTGGCTTCGGCGCCCGTCGGGGCAACGGTGATCATCGTGCTGGCCGCGCCATGGAGATCCTGCCACGCCAAGGGCCCGGCCGCGGCTGCCCGGCCAAGGTGCCAGCAGGCCAACTCGCGGCGGGCACTCAACGATTGGGCCCCGTGCCGAAGAGAAAATCACGAAGCCCGTTTAGCGCCCGATCGCGCCGGTGGCCGACCGCGCACATTTGCCCCTCGGAGCGCCATCGGGCGGTCCCGACACGCAGAAGGAGGTCCCCGTGCCCGAGGGTGACCTCCGCAGGGTCGAGACAGTTCTCTCGAGCTCGGCGACCGGGGCAAGCGGTTGCCTCACCGTGACCGACCCCGCAGGAGACCAGTCCGAGGTCTACTTCAGGGACGGGCTGGTCTACGCCGTCATGGTGCCGGGTCGGCGAACGATGCTCGGCGCGCGTCTGATGGCCCCTGGAGAGCTGACCCCGGAAGCTCTTGCCGAGGCGCTCGACGTCCAGCGGACCGAACTGCAGGGCTGGCGGCTCGGTGAGCTGCTCGTCCACCTTGGCTACGTCGAGCTCGAGGTCGTCGAGGAGTTCGTCATCGAGCAACTCAAGGACGCGATGGCGGTGCTGCTCGGTTGGCCCGTTGCCGCCCACAAGTTCCGCAAGACCAAGAAGACCCGGCAGGACGTCGCGCCGCCCACCGCGGTGGACGTGTTGTTCGAGGACTCCAGCACCGCCGTACGACCTGGGAGACGATCCTCGCGGTGATCGGCGGCCCCGAACGCGGTCCCCAAGTTTCGGCCGCCCGCCCCGGCGACGTCGAGTGGGGCCCAACGAGTGGGCCCTGCTGTGCAAGGTCGACGGGCAGCGCTCGGTCGCCGATCTCGCGGGCGAGTGCGGGTTCACGCTGTTCGAGGCCGGCCAGGTCGTCATGGTGCTCGCCGAATCGGGGATGGTCAGCGTGGGGTCGGACGATGCCGCGATCGCGGCGTCCGACAGCCCGACCGTCGAGACGGTCGACACGGACCAGTCGTTCGAGCTGGTGCTGCCCCTCATCGAGATCAACCAGGCCCAGGCGCAGGACCAGACTCGACGAACCGGGCGGCGGCGAGCTGGCCGGGCGAATCCGACGACGAGCGGCTCGCCCAGGAGACTGCCGAGTCCGCTAAGCGGGCCGAGGCCGAGCGGGCCGAGGCCGAGCGTGCCGAGGCCGAGCGCGTTTCGCAGGAGGTCGCCGAGTCGGCCGAGCGTGCGGAGGTTGAGCGCGCCGAGGCCGAGCGCGCGGAAGCGAGCAGGTTCGACGCGCAGCGTCTCGAAGCTGAGTGGCTGGCCCAGGAGGTCGCCGAGCAGGTCGCCCGGGACGAGGCCGAACGGGTCGAAGCCGAGCGGATCGAAGCCGAACGGGTCGAAGCCGAACGGGTCGAGCGACGGATCGAGCCGAGCGGATCGAAGCCGAGCGGGTCGAAGCCGAACGGATCGAAGCCGAACGAATCGAAGCCGAGCGGATCGAAGCCAAACGGATCGAAGCCGAACGGATCGAAGCCGAACGGGTCGAAGCCGAACGGGTCGAAGCCGAGCGCGCGGAAGCCGAGCGACTTGCCGTCGAAGGCCGCGAGGAAGGTTCCGGGACGAGGCCGAACGGGTCGAAGCCGAGCGGCTCGCGGTCGAAGCGGCCGAGCAGGCTGCACGTGACGAGGCCGACGAGCCGAAGCCGAAAGAGTCGAAGCCGAACGAGCCGAAGCCGAGAGAGAGCCGCAACGCGCCGAAGCCGAACGCGCGGAGCGCGCTGCCCGGGACGAAGCCCAGCGCCTCGCCGTCGAAGCCGCCGAGCAGGCGTCCCGGACGAGGCCGAACGCCCGCGCAAGGACGCCGAGCGACTGGAGGCTGAGCGTCAGTGGCGGGCCAGGTCGGAGAGCAAGCGGCTCCAGGAAGCCGAGAACTTGCACCGCGAGCTCGAAGCCCTCGCCGCCAAGGAGGCGCAGCGCCGGGCTGTCCGCAAGATCGCACGTGACGAGGCCCGCCGCGAGGCAGAGGAGCAGGTGCGTCGCGAACACGAGGCGGGTGCGCGGGAAGCCGCCGAGGACCAGGCGTGGGTCGAACACGGCGAGTGGATCGTGGAACGGCACGCTGCAGACCGGGTCGCCGCCTGGGCGGAGCACGCCCAGCGGGTCGCCGCAGAGCGAGCTCGCGCCGAGGAACCCGCCTGGACCGACCATCGCGGCTGGCTCGAGGACCAGCGAGCCCGCGCCGAGGAACCCGCCTGGACCGACCACCGCAGCTGGCTCGACGACCAGCGAGCCCGCGCCGAAGAACCCGCCTGGACCGACCACCGCAGCTGGCTCGACGACCAGCGAGCCCGCGCCGAAGAACCCGCCTGGACCGACCACCGCAGCTGGCTCGACGACCAGCGAGCCCGCGCCGAGGAACCAGCCTGGGCCGACCACTCCGGATGGCTGTCCGAGCACCTCGTCGCGGCTGCGCGCGCCGAGGCCGAGCGCGCCGAACAAGAGCGCCTTGAACTCGAAGCAGCCGAGATGCTGGCCCAGGAGGAGCTCCGTCGGGCCCGCGGCAAGCCGAGCGCGAGCTCGAGGCCGAGGCCGAGCGGCGTGCGGGCCTCGCCCGAGAGGCGGAACTGGCAGCTGAGGAGGCGGTTCGGGAGGCTGGTGAGAAGATCGCCGCCGAGGAGGCTGCCCGCGTCGAGGCCGAGCGGGTCGAGGCCGAGCGCCTCGAGGCCGAGCGCGCCGCACAGATTCGCCGCCGAGCGCGCCGCCGAAGAGGCGGTCTCGGGACGCTGCCGAGCGCGCCGAAGCCGACGCGCGGCGGCCGAGGCGCGCCGGGTCCGAGCGGATCGAGGCGGAACGCCTCAGAGGCGCGGCGCGCTCGAGCGCCGAGCGCGCCGAAGCCGTTCGCGAGGTCGGAGCGCGCGGCGGCTGAGCGGGCCGAGGTTCAGCGGATGGCGGCAGCCGGCGCGGGGGCTGACCGCGAAGCCGCCTACGCCGGACGAGAGAAGCGACGGTCCGAGCGGGTCGAGGCGGATAGCGCGCAGAAGCCGAGCGGGTCCAGCGCCGAGTTGGCCGAGTAGCCTGCGTGGCGAAGCGGCGCGAACGGCGGCCGCAGAGCTGACCCGCACCGCTGCCGAGCTGCGGCTCGTCCACCGGCCGCGGGAGCCCGATGAGCCGGCCTTACAGGAGCATCCCTACTACGGGCCCAGCGATGATGACCTGGCATCGCGCGCCGTCATGGCAAACCTGCTGACGGAGCTGAACCGGGCCACGTTCGACGACCCTCCGCCCCCGCCGCCGCCGACGATCAAGCCGCGTCCGAGCCGGCGCCGCTGCCGACCAGGCCGGTCGACGATGTGCCGCCGCCGATGGTCACGCGCGACCACGCCACACGGCGATGCTGTTGCGGGAACTCTCCAGCCTCGGCTTCGCCACCGACGACGACCGCAGCGCCGCGACCCCTCCACCTCCCGAACGCCGCGCCTCCAGGCCGGCGCCGAAAGCGATCGACCCGAAGAAGAAGAAAAAGGGTCTGTTCGGTCAAGGCTGAGCCGCGCCGAATCGGCGCGGCCCACGTGCGGCAGCATGGCCTGCGATGCGCGCCGTACTTCAACGCGTCACCGGCGCCAGCGTCACCATCGACGGCCAGGTCGTCGGCCGCATCGACCGCCCGGGGCTGTGCGTACTTGTGGGCGTCACCCACACCGACGACGCCGGGGTCGCCGAGCGGATGGCGGCCAAGATTCACCAGTTGCGGTGCTGCGCGACGAGCACTCGGCGGCGGACATCGGTGCGCCGCTCCTGGTGATCAGTCAGTTCACGTTGTACGGCGACGCGCGCAAGGGCCGTCGCCGACCTGGAACGCCGCAGCCGGCGGCGAGACGGCCGAACCCCTCGTCGACCACCTCGTCGCCACCTTGCGCGGGCGCGGTGCCCAGGTCGAGACCGGACGCTTCGGGCCGACATGCAGGTCGCTCTCGTCAACGACGGTCCCGTGACCCTGGTCGTCGACTTTTCGTGATCGTGAAGGATCGCGCTGACCGCAGATCTCATGCGACCTGGATGCGTGGCTCAGGCGGCGACGACGGCTTCCTGGCCGGCTGCCACACCGCCGGCAACGAGCGGGGCCGCGGCTCGGTCGAGCGCTTGACGACGGCCAGCGCGATCGGGCCCAGCT
Organism: uncultured delta proteobacterium; assembly: GCA_963811315.1. Classification (GTDB taxonomy): domain Bacteria; phylum Desulfobacterota; class Binatia; order UBA9968; family UBA9968; genus DP-20. The sequence continues at coordinate 4,548 of CAWERH010000076.1, read as the reverse complement.
CGTAGTGGCGGGCCTCGACGTGACCCGCCCGACCTCCCGGTCGTCCAGGGTCACCGGGAGCCCGGCGGGGGCAGCTCCGATTCGCTGCCGTCGAGGTGCAGCAGCACCAGCCGACGCGGCGGCCGGCCCAGGTTGTGCACCCGCGCGACCGTCTCCTGCCCGCGATAGCAGCCCTTGTCGAGGTGGACGGCCGTCTCCAGCCAGCCGATCTCGTGCGGGATCGTGCGGTGGTCGGTCTCGAAGCCGTGACGCGCGCGCCCCGCCGCGATGCGCAGCGCCTCCACCGCCCACAGGCCCACCGGGTCGCCGCCGTCGCCGACGTACTTCTCGATGTCGGAGCGTGGGACGAACAGCTCGACGCTGAAGTCGGTGGCCCGACACACGACGCCGGGTGGAGATGTGGCACGGGCAGGCAAGGCCACGACGGCGTACGACGACGACGCGTCGGTCACCTCGACCTGTGACCAGAACTTCATCGAGTTGAGATAGCCGACGAGTGCCTCTGCCGAGCCCTGCTCGAGTGCATCCACGTCGTCTCGCCGTCGTCGACCAGGGACAGGTGGTGCTCGATGTGAACTTGTGGGCTGAGGATAGTGCCTCCGTCGCGACTCCGGCAGGCAACGCCTCGACGTGCTGCGACGTCAGCGAGTGGAGCCAGCCGAGCCGGTCGGCGCCGGTGACCGTGACGACAGGTCTGTGTGACAGGTCGACGACACCGTCGCCCGAGTCGAACCGTCGCTGCTCGCGGAAGGGATCGCCATAGTGCGCGGCGACGCCCAGGTCGGGCGCTTCGGCCGGCACCGCTCCGGGGCGGCCAAGCAACGGGCTGGTCATGACACACAATCCTTGCAGCGACCGAAGATCGCAAAGTGGGTGACGTCGCTGACGAAGTCCGTGCTGGCTGGCCAGGTCGTCGATGAGCGGGGCCGCGATCAAGACATCGTCTCGAGGATCTGGCCACAGATCCGGCACACCAGGTGAAGGTGGTCCTCCGCGGATGCGGAATGGTACGTCGGCGCGCCGTGACCGAGGTGCGGTGTGTCACGAGTCCGAGCTCCTCCAGCAGCTCGAGGGTCCGGTAGACCGTGGAGATGTTGACTCCGCCGGCGGTGCGCTGCACCTCGAGGCAGATCTCGTCCGGGGTGCCGTGGCCCAGCTCATTTACCGCCGGCAGCACCAGCTGGCGCTGCGGGGTCAGGCGGTAGCCCTGTGCCCGCAGGGTGGTCTGTAGGGACTCGTCGCGCTGCTCCTCCGACATGTCAGGCCCGCCGCAGCGTGGCGGAGATGTGCGGCTGGAGAGGCTGCTCGACGGCCGCCATGTCGAAGGCCCAGAGCAGCTCGCCGTCGACGAGGCCGTAGAGCCGTTGCCCGGCGGTGTAGGCCTTGGCAGTGTCGGTGCGCGCCACGACATCGGTCTGCAACTCGATCTTGGCGCCATCGGTCTCACCGACGTACACCTCGACGAAACCAGTGGGATGGGCGAGCAGCACCTCGAGCTTGTTGTCCGCCTGCGGGCGCCAGTAGCCCGTCTCCTGCGCGAGAGGTCGCACCTGGTTTCCGTCGTCGTCGAGCAGCCAGGTGTGGCTGATGTAGTGCAGGAACGGTTTGCCGTTCTCGCTGAACACGATCTCCTGTCCGAACCGGAACTGCTCGATCGTTGGATAGCCGCCGACCCCGACCCCGTGCCAGGTGCCCAGCAGCCAGGCGATCGGGACGAGCGGGGGGGCCAGGTCGGCGGGCAGCTCCATGAGCAGGGTCAGCCGTCCTCGTGGGGCGGCGCCGTGGCCCGGACGAGCCGGTGGACCATCAGCGCTCCGAAGCCCGCGACCAGCACGAATACGCCGATCAGGACGATCGTCACAACGGCCTCGATCACGCTCGAAGTCGACCGTGCGCGACAACAAACCCGGGTGGCCGACTCTCCCGGTCGGCTCTGCTCTCCGCCGGAGCGGTCAGCCGGCCAGCAAGGATCGGGGGCCAGGGGCACCGGCAGCAGCCGTGGGACGGCCGGGTCGCTCACCAAGACCGGCTCGTCGATGCCCAACGCGTCGCACGCGAGGCACAGAACGGCCATCTCGCGGGCCCATCGGTCCGGAGCTGTGCAGGAGCCCTCACGATCCGGCGGAGTGCTTCTTCCGCCTGCTCAGCCGGCCATGCTGCTGCTACGTCTTCTGCTGCAGTCGTCATCCGCACAACGGTGCTTCTCCCGCCCGTTCACGCCGCGGTCCGTCGGGTCGCCGCGGCTTTTCCCTCTGTCAGTCCTTCGGCCTGGACGGATCCCGGCTGAAGGTCGTGACGAGGCTTACATCCGCGCAGCACGAGCCGGCAGGCCGATGACCCGTACAAGAAGATCGACCGGACCGCGGCTTCCTGCCCTCAACCGAGGCTAATTAGCCGCGGTTGAGGGCAAATGATCACGGAACCGTGATCATTTCCGAGTCGTCGCGGGGCTGGTGGCGGACGGGAGCGGGGGTCAGCCAGCCGACTCTGATCTCCAGCTCCGCGATCATGCCGGTCGCGGCGGTGACCGTGTGATCGACCGGCTCGGCGCCGGGCGCGAGGATGCGCACGGTCCACGCGCCGGGCGCGGCGAAGAACCGGAACTGCCCGGTCGCCGACGTCGGCACCTCGGCGGTGAACTCGCCGGAGCCGTCGAGCAGCCGGACGTACGCGCGCCGACCGGCTCGCCGTCGCGGTGACGACGCCCTGGATCACCGCCTCCTTCGTCGAGGTCGACGCCGTCCCTGGACACGCCCGCCGGCACGTGGCGCCGCACATCAGGCTGTCGCCCGAGCTCGATCGGCACGCCGACGAGCGAGCCGTACTCGGTCCACGAACCGTCGTAGTTCTTCACGTTCGGCTGGCCGAGCAGCTCGTGCAGCACGAACCAGGTGTGCGCGGAGCGCTCGCCGATGCGGCAGTAGGCGATGGTGTCCTTGCCCAAGTCGACGCCCGCGCCCGCGTAGAGCGCCGTGAGCTCGTCGTCGGACCTGAAGGTGCCGTCGTCGTTGGCCGCCTTCGACCACGGGATGTTGCGCGCGGTCGGGATGTGGCCGGCACGCTGCGCCTGCTCCTGCGGCAGGTGGGCCGGGGCGAGCAGCCTGCCGGTGAACTCGTCGGGCGAGCGCACGTCGACCAGGTTGAGCTTGCCGATCGCGGCGACGACCTCGTCGCGGAACGCGCGGATGGAGAGGTCCTGGTCCTTGGCGGTGTACGTCGTCGCCGGGCGCTGCGGCGACCTCGGTGACCAGCTCGCGGGAGTCCAGCTCCCACTTCTTGCGGCCGCCGTCGAGCAGCTTGACGTCGTCGTGGCCGTAGAGCTTGAAGTACCAGTAGGCGTAGGCGGCGAACCAGTTGTTGTTGCCGCCGTAGAGCACGACGGTGTCGTCGTTGCCGATGCCCCGCTCGGACAGCAGCGCCTCGAACTGCGTCCTTGTCGACGAAGTCGCGGCGGACCGGGTCCTGCAGGTCCTTCTTCCAGTCGATCCGCACGGCGCCGCGGATGTGGCCCTTGTCGTAGGCGGAGGTGTCCTCGTCGACCTCGACGAGCGACGACCTCGGGTCGTCGAGGTGGGCCTCGACCCAGTCGGCGTCGACCAGGACGTCGGAGCGGCTCATGCGGATCCCTCCTTATGCGGGGCGGCTGCCCGGCGGGTGAAGATGCGGCGGATGATCAGGTACATCTCGCAGCCGAGGCAGAAGCCGAAAGCTGCGTTGAGGAAGGCGGCCGCAGGCCGCGGCTGTGGCGCCGAATGCGACCAGGGTCGCTGCCCGTGCGAACCCGACCACGCCCGACCAGGCGAAGGCAGACCCACGCCCTGCGCGAACCGCGGCGGGGCGGCGTCCTCCAGCTCGGCCGGCGGGCCGAGCCGAGGCCGCACCAACGCCGGTAGAGCAGGCCGTACGGCGGCGCGACGGCGCCGAGCGCGAAGACCACGGCCTGGACCGCCAGCAGCCAGCCGTTGCCCGTGACCAGGACCAGGCCGAGGACCACAGTGGTGATGCCGGCGGCGAACCGCAGCGCGCGCGGGTCGACGAATGGCACCGGGCCGGCTTGCTCGCTCCAGCGGGCGCTGCGGGCGTGGGGGTGTGCAAGGTGATCGGTGCGCTCCTGACGAGGCCGCTGGGAAGATAGGACGCTGAGGTTAGGAAATAGGACAGAGCGCGGTGGCAACGCGCAGCAGATCAACTGCGCGGCGCCGGGTCAGCTCTGTCCTCACTCACGATGACAATCGCGATATGTCGCCGGCCACATCGTTCCAATTTGTGAGACAATTGTCCTTCATGCGACGGCCGCGCCTAGGGCGGCGATGACGTCGGCCTTCGCGGCTGGCCCGTGGCCCGGCGCACGACATGGCCCGGCGCGTCGAGGACGGGCACCGTGGGCGTAGGCGCACGTCAGTCGACGGACCAGCTCCAGGCGGCTCTCCGCGTCGATCTCCACGTGTGCCACGCCCCACAAGTCCGGTCACGTGGTCGAGACCGCGTCGCGTGGCTCGGCATGGCTGACAGAACGCCGACGAGAACTGCACCAGCGTGGCCCGCTCG
>CAWERH010000075.1:0-8822 GCA_963811315.1 uncultured delta proteobacterium | reverse complement strand
CTTGGCGGCGCTGCGAGCTCGGAGGCGAAACCGATGATATTGTCTGACTTCAGCTTAAATCGGATTTGTCGATCCGGGCTCTTTATCCTCGGCCTCGTAGTGTGCTTATTTCGATCGAGTTCCGCTGCTGAGTTGTCCCTGCCGCAAGCGACCGCCGTCTATGGCGTGATCGCCACCGACCCGCTCTATCTCTGGATCGCCCAAGAAAAAGGTTTTTTCAAAAAGAACGGCGTCAATATCGATCTCACCCACATCCCGACCAACCAGGCGGTGCAAGCGCTGGTCGGCGGCAAGGTTAATTTTGTCACCGCCGGCCCGCAGATACTGGAGGCGAATCTCGCCGGCTCGGATACCGTCTACATCATGAGTCCGGTTAATACCTTCGTCTTCTCAGTATATGGCAAGCCCGAGATCGCCAACATCAAAGCTTTGGCGGGCAAAACCCTGGGCGCAACCAACAAAGGCACGCCTACCGATGTCGCCGGTCACATGCTGCTCAGACAAAATGGGCTGAAGCCCGACGTGGATGTGAAATTTGCTTACTTGAAGGAAATACCCGCGCTGGTCGCCGCGCTGCAGCAAGGCGTTATCGATGCGGCGTTGCTTGCGCCGCCGAGCACGCTCACTGCGCGAAATCTCGGTTTGAAGGAGCTCTTAAACGTAACCTCGTTGAGAATCCCATTCGTGCAGCATGCCATTGGCACGAGCCGCTCGTATATCAACGCCAATCCTGATCTGGTTCGCTCCTTCGTGCGCGGCGCTGCCGAGGGTTTGGATTTCTTGCGCAAAAATCGTCCGGACAGCGTGGCGATCATGTCGAAGTACACCAAGATCACGGACCTTGCACAGCTCAACGAAGCTCTCGATGCCTATGAAAATGCCTGGGAAAAAATCCCGGCGCCGTCGCAGGCTGCCATCGAAGCCGTGCTCGCCTCATCCGAAACGCCCAAGGCCAAAACGGCCAAATGGGATCAATTCGTCGACGATCGATTTATCAAAGAATTAATCTCGCTCCGGAATGTTTAAGTGACGGCAAGTATGGGCACGTCGGCCTGTGCGACTGTCATGCAAAATTCTGGTCGCCGCTTATTCCAGATCGTACGGCACGCCGAGTTGTTCGCCCACGTCTTTCAAACCTTGGAGAATCGAACTGAGTAGCGGAATCCCATTTGCCGCTCTCTCTTCAGCGGTTTCAAACTCGATTTCCCCGGCAACGTAGACTCTTTCCTGTCCGTCGAGCGGCGGCGTTGATTTCAACTCGCGAATCAATCGGTCCATATCGCGCTTGAATTCTTCGGCGGGGCGAAAGGCGTCGACGCGAATCGCGCCGAAAAAATGGCCGCGCGGATCTTGGTTGGCATTGAGCGCAGTCACCGTGCCGGAGAGAACACCGCAGAGAATTTCCACGACCATCGCCAAGCCATAACCTTTGTGGTTACCGCCCTCGCGCGAGCCGCCGAGGGGCAAGAGCTTTCTTGCTTTTTGTGCGATCCGCGGATCATCCGTGCTCTCGGCCTTTTCGTTCAACGCCCAACCCGCAGGAATCGATTTACCCTGGCGCGCCGCGAGTTCTAGTTTACCCGCGGCGGCGGTGGTCGTCGCCATATCGAGAACGAAGGGCCGCTCCTCCAGCGCCGGCGCGGCGAGACAAATTGGATTGGTACCGAATCGGGCATCGCGGCCGAACGTCGGCACCACCTGTCTGCTCGCATTGGTCATGGCGATGCCGATCATGTCGTGCGCCAGCGCTTGCATGGCGTAGTTCGCCGACATGCCGAAGTGGCGGCTGTTGCGCACGGCGACGATGCCGACGCCACTTTCATTCGCCTTGCGAATGGCTAGCTCCATTGCCCGCCGGCCGATAACCATACCGATGCCGCGGTCGCCGTCGAGCAGCGCCGACGATCGCGCTCTCAGACACCACATGAATGTTCGGCGCCGGATTCATTTCGCCGTCGCGCAGCCACTTCACGTACCAACTCGTCGGGTTGAAGCGAATGACACCATGGGTGTCGACGCCGCGCAGATCGGCGGCGACCAGACCCTGCGCCGCAATCTCGGCGTCGCCCTTCGGCACGCCGAGTTTCGCAAAGGCGCTGCTCACGAAGCTGATGAGCTTCTGGTGATCGACGCGCCGCATATTTTCAGACTTGCTTGCCATGAGTGTTCACCTCCGGTTGCACACTTCGGCACGATTAACTTTGATCGGCCGCCGCTGTCAAGCAATTCTCACTTGACGCTTCGGTCGCGGATTACTTATGGTACGCGCAAATCGTCCTCAGACCGATCACGGAGGTTTGCGGTAAATGAAACATACGCATTCACCAACGCGCTGCTGTGCCCTGGTCGCTTCGTTCCTGTTGGTTTCCATACTGCTACGCGACGCCGAGGCCGCCGAGCTGCCGCTGGTGCGCATCGCCCACGGCGCCTTCAGCGAAAAAGTCGTCGCTTTGTGGCTGGGCGCCGAGCAGGGGCTCTATCGCAAGCATGGCGTCAACATCGAGGTCATCAATATTCGCAGCGGACCGCAGACGATGGCCGCACTGGTTTCCGGCGACATTCAAGTGGCGTACACGATTCCCGGCTCGGTCGTAAGCGCGGCGACCAGCGGCTTGGACGTCGCCTTCTTCGCCGGCATCGTCAACAAAGCCGATGGCGATTTCATCGCGGTCCCGAGCGTGCGCAGCGCCGAGGATTTGAAAGGAAAGCGCATCGGCGTGCAGAGCATCGGCGGCGGCGTCTGGTCGATGGCCATGCTCGCCATTGAACATCTGGGTTTGGAACCCGGTCGGGATCGCATGACGGTCATGATCGTCGGCGACTCGCCGGTGCTTGCCCAGTCGCTGGAATCCGGCGGCATCGAGGCAACTTATCTGAATTACACCCACAGCAGAGCGCTCAAAGAAAAAGGCTTTCCGGTCATGCTCGATCTGGGTAAAGCGCCGATTCCCTATCAAGGCTTGGCAGCAGCGACGCGGCGTGGCTATCTCAAGCAAAATCCGCAAATCATTGATGGGTTGATGCGCGGCTTTGCCGAAACCGTCTCCTTCATTCATAAACCGGCAAATAAAGAAATCGTGATCAGGTCGCTGGTCAAAAACCTCCGGCTGAAAAGCCCCAAGGACGCGGAGATCGGCTACAGCGCGTTACAGTGGCTCTACAACCTCGATATCAAGCCGACCATTCCCGGAATTCAAAATATGGCGCGCTTCCTTGCGATCACCAATCCAAAGGTGAAGTCGGTCAAAAGCGAGGATGTCGTCGACGACGGCCCATGGCAGCGCTTGGAAAAAAGTGCCTTTTACCGCGAACTCTTGGTCGCGGCGAAAAAGTAGGAGCGCTATCGAACGCCGAGATAGTCGTTGTAGATCTTCATGTAGCGGTCGTAGCTTCCTTCTGGAAGAATCACGTGGAAACTACCGGTCTCCATCAGTTGATCGATCTCGCGCGACTGAGTTTTCACGCCGCGGCGCAGGGGAATTTTTCCCGCGGCCGACAAGGCGCGCTGGCCTTCCGCCGAGAGATAGAAGTCGATGAGCAACTGCGCCGCTGCGGGATGGAGCGGATTCTTGATCATCGCCACGGTCGAGATCGTCGCCAAAGTCTGCGGCATGGCAAGCCAGTCCACCGGAGCCTCCTTGCGCTTCATGGCGTCGAGCTTGGAGATCTGCATGAACGTCGTTAACGAATACTCGCCCGCCGCCATCAGATTGATCGTGTGCGTATAGCCCTCGACCAAACGTAAATCCTGCTGGCTTAATTTCTTGAAATAGGCGACGCCCTGCTCCTCGCCGCGCAGCGAAACCATGCCGGTCAAGGGATAAGGAACACCGCGATTGACCGCCAGTTGCCCTTTGAATTGCGGCTTCAAGTAGTCGTCATAATTTTTTGGCGCGGCGGTTCGCGAAATCAGGCGTGGATTGAATCCGGTCACCAACAGATCGGTGGTGATCCCCGACCAGTAACCGTCCGGATCCCACGCCCCCTTCAAGAGATTTTTTGTTTCCGAAGATAGATAAGTACCCAACACACCCTGTTGTTTAAAGTAGAGGAGAGGCTCCGGACTGTTACCCAAGACATCGCCTTGAACCCGGCCGGCGCGGAATTCCTGCTGGACGCGCGCCGCCTGGCGCCCCGAGCTCAGATAAACATGGCGAACATTTAGAAACGGATATTTTTCTTTGGCGGCCTTGTTGAAATGCTGGAAGTCGCCCACCGTCATGGTGGTATAGAGAATGACTTCGCCGCCTTCTTTCTTTACTTGATTGATCAGTTCCGCCGTTTGTCCCCACGCGAACGCCGGAAGAAAGACCGAAGACAACAATAAGAACGCGATCCGGATTATCATCGCTTAGTCCTCCAGCAGTTGAGAATGACGATAGAGATCTGTGATTCCAAGACCGCTCTACCGCTTGTTTACCTGCTCGATAAACCCCGACGCCTGGATCTTCTGCATTATTGAATTGTCGAAGAACTCTTCCGGTTTCATCTGCTTTGCCTTCGGACTTTTCACCACATCGAGCACGGCTTTGACTTCCGCCACAGTCATTAACGGCGTAACCGGAAACGTGTCTTTATAGTCATCGTAAACCGATTCGAGCACGGCTTGATCGGTGGTTTTGAGAAACTTACCCAGGGAGCGCAGGGTCGCTTCTTTGTCTTTGCGAATCACTGCCAACGACTCGATATAGCCGCGGAGAAATCGCGTCAAAGCTTCATTCTTGTCGCGAACGACCTTAGGCGACGACAGCACGCCGGTAAATAGAAATGGAATTTTGAGGCTCGTGACATCGACGATGGAGCGCAAACCGGCGGCATTGGCACGGATCGAAGTGGGCGCGGACATGATGCCGGCTGCGGCATTGCCTGCGCTGACGTTAGTTAATACGCCATTGATGTCCTGCGCGTAGAGAATTTTCACGTCCTTGTCGGGCTCCAAACCGTTGCGTTTCAGCACAATCCGCATGGCGTAATCGGTTGAAGCCGCGGGCTGCGTTACCGCGACAACCTTCCCCTTCAGGTCGGCCAACGACTTCACCTCGGCACGCGCGTAAATCTGAAAGACAAAGACCGGTAGACAGCTGGCAATATACGTCAAATCGGCGCCTTCTAACTTAGCGTCGATGCCCTGGCCGCCGACCAATCCGACTTCTTCGCCGCCGCCGACCATGCCCTGAACGGCGGTTGTCGCAGCTAAGTATTTGAGGTCGACGTTAACGCCCTGCTTGCTAAAAAGCCCGGCATCCTGCGCCACCCAAATCGGCGCCATGACGCCGCTGAGCGCATTGTAGACAGCGCGCAAGCTCAAGTCTTGGGCAGAGGCTGCACGGCTTATGAGCATTATCGCTAGAATTGCCAGCAATCGAGAACTTATCTCCACTTGCTTTCGGAACATAGAATTACTCTCCAGGGATGAATTTGCGGGACACCTTAACAATGCTCATTTTTGAATTCCACCGAAAATTCGTCTTGAACTTGACGTTCCGACCTATAGCAGAATGAAAGAGTCGGTCTCGGGATTGCTTCTAACCGCCGCGGATATATAAAAGCGCAGCAGCGCAAAACACCATGCTTACGATTGCACTTTCGTTCATTTTCCTGATCGTACTGGTCGGTCCGTTCTTGAACAAGAAGATCGAATCGAATCTCGAAGCCTTCCTGTTTGTGATGGGGATCGTCAGCGCCACCGTCTCGAGCGCCTGGAGTGTCGACGTGGTCCACGAAGGCTTCGTCGCGCCGATCAACATCACGCTCGCGGTCCTCGCTGCCGGTGTTTTGTTTCACTACCTGCGCAAATACATCGATCACGCCATGCGGCGCGTGCTGATCACCGTCCCTTTGAGCGTAATCGTTTGCGCCGGAATCATCGTCTTGGGCCTTGCTTCGAGCATAATTTCCGCGATCATCGCGGCGCTTTTGCTGGTAGAATTCATCACCGTCTTGCCGCTGCATCGCCGCGCTGAGATCAATTTGACGATCATCGCCTGCTTCGCCATCGGCTTCGGCGCAGCTCTGACACCCTTAGGAGAACCGCTGTCGACCATCGTGGTCTCCAAACTCGGCGGCGCGCCCTACCACGCGGACTTTTTTTACTTGGCAAAACTGCTTGGCTTCTACGTCGTTCCGGCCGTGATTATTTTCGGCATCGGCGGCATCTTTTTGGTTCATGAAGCACCTGAAGACACCGAAGAAACCTTGGGAGCCCAGGAAGACGAAGACAAGCTTAGTGCGGTATTCATTCGTGCCGGCAAAGTTTACATCTTTGTCATGGCGCTGATTTTTCTCGGCGCGGGGTTCAAGCCGCTCATCGATGCCTACGTTATCAAGTTACCGTCACAAATCCTCTTTTGGGTGAACATGGCATCCGCGATCCTCGACAACGCGACGCTTGCTGCTGCGGAAATCGGGCCGACGCTTAACGAGGCACAGATCAAAAGCGCGCTGCTCGGTCTGCTGATCTCCGGCGGCATGCTGATCCCGGGAAATATTCCCAACATCATCGCAGCTCACTCGCTCCGTATTAAAAGTACCGAGTGGGCGAAGCTCGGAGTCCCTTTGGGGCTGGTCGTCATGGCAGGAACAGCAGGACTGCTATGGCTAGGCCTAGTTTAGCGACAACGGCGACGATCCGGCCCGGGCGGTTCCAACGGCTTAACTTTGAAGACTCCACTATTAAGTCCTGCCGTGCGACTTTAACAGTTCTTTGAACTGCTTGTGCAGCTTGTTTAGTTTCGGCGGGATCGAATACTGGCAATAAGGCTGGTACGGATTGTTGGCGAAAAATTTTTGATGGTAATCCTCCGCCGGGTAGAATTCCGTCAACGGTTCGAGCGTGGTCACGATCGGACTTTTAAATGTCTTGGCCTCGTCGAGTTCTTTGATGAACGCCGCCGCGTCATTTTTTTGCTGCTCGTTGCCATAGAAAACCGCCGAGCGGTATTGCGTGCCGCTATCGTTGCCCTGGCGATTGAGCGTCGTCGGATCATGGGTCGCGAAAAACACCGTCAGCAAATCACGGAAAGAAACTTCGGCCGGGTCGAACTCGATGCGAATCACTTCCGCGTGTCCGGTGGTGCCGGAGCACACTTGCTCGTAAGTCGGGTTCTTAGTTGCTCCGCCGGCATAGCCGGAGACCACCGACTGGACGCCCCGGAGCTCATCGAAGACAGCCTCGGTGCACCAGAAACAGCCGCCGCCGAATACTGCCACTTCATTTTTTCCGTTACTCATTTTACCCCCAGTTCCTGGTTGACCCCGCGCTGCAGGGAGAAATCAAAGACTTTGGACGGCGGTATCGCCGCCGGTAGGCAGATGCTGCCTTTTTCGACTCCATTGCCGGGCTCGCGGAGTTTACATCCTTTGCGTCGCCAGCTCAAAACCGTTTGTTTATCCAATCACGGACATAGTCGTAAAAATTTTTCACTGAATTGGCGAACTGGCCCGGCATCGATTCACAGGGCACGCACGGCGTCTGTCCGTGTTCAGCACCTTCAACGACGACGAAATCCTTGTCCTTTGCGCCGGAGAGCTCGTAATGAATCTCGTTGTCGCGAATAAAATAGTGGCCGCCCATCGCCGTAACCAGCGTCGGAACGGTAATCGCCGGCAAATGGCAGGGCGGCGAGTTGTTGCTCGTACAGTGATCGATGCCGTCCATCGAGTCGGTGGCGCGCACCGCGTTGGCACTGAGAAATGACTGCAGGGTCAAAAAGCGTGTGCCATTTTCGAACGTGGCGTTTTGCCGCGCGTTGTTCGGATTCGCCACGCGCACACTTTTGACGATTTCCGTTACGATCTTGCCGTCGTTTTTGATCAGTTTCTGAGGCTTCACTGTACCCGGGTGAATGCTCAGGTCGAGTTGCATCAAGCGGCCGCCGTCGCCGCGGACCACCAGAAAGGCATCGTCATCCGGATAATTGTACTTGCCCTCTTTCATTTGTCGCTGTATCGCCTGCGCCTTGTCGATCAAGCGATTCATCCGTTCTGCCTGAGCGCGAAAGTATTTTTTCTTGAATTCATCCGAATAGGTTGATGGTCCCTTCGGGTTAAAACCGTTTTTAGGGTTGAATGGATCGAGATCGGGATTGAGCAAATCGGGGCGGTTCTCGTCGATCACTGCCGGATTGATGCTTCTGATGCCATTCACTGGATTCCCCGGATGAGCGTCGACGAGAATCAAGCCATCGGCGCGCGGCAGCCCCGCCAAGTCGTTGCCGCATTGAACGAGCTTCTTGGGTCCTTGGCATACCGAAACGCCATTTTCTGCGACGTTTTGATAGAAGGTCATCGTCGGTCCGCCGCCGCTGAATCCCCAGAGGATGAGTTTTGTAATCCCTGGCTGCTTTTTCAGAAAATCCACGCCTACTTTAACGTCGAGGGGAATGGTTTCCCAGCGCACCAGCGCTTCATTATTGTCCGAACGGGGATTCATGCACAGAACGAGAAAACCGCGCCGAGATAATTCCGCACACGCGAGTGTGTTCATAAAATTCGACGCGCGGTGCATCACGAGTATACCGACATGCGGCGGTTTTTGCGGCGCGTCCGGCGCATAGAGCGCGCCTTTAACCGAGCTTGGCACGCCGGCAAAGCGGATATAGCGGGGATTACCTTGAGCAAACGCCGGGAGAACATTGGCGAGAGCCCAAGCCAATAACGAGAGCACCACTATCCACCTGTGCTTTATTTTCATGTTCGCCTTTGGTTTTTCACTCTTGGCGCCGTTTGCTTCATCGCGCGGGATTATTTTTTTCGCGAAGTTATGGGTCATCGCGCACGGAAGCCAGGCGCACCAAGACAACTGAGATAGCCCGTTGTCTTAG
>CAWERH010000074.1:0-15124 GCA_963811315.1 uncultured delta proteobacterium | reverse complement strand
AGGGCTTGCCAGTTATTCATAATTTTCTAGGAACGAAACAAGCGCGAGTACTGGGTTTCATGCCGGCTGGAAAAGATCGCCAAGGCCGGCGCGAAACTGCCGAGCTCGTCGTCGGCGATCGCCGCTGCCCGTACAGAAACAGCGGATAAGCGCTCGCCGAGCGCCAGCAGAATGCGCTGCCCGTCGGTCTGGCCGAGGGGAACGAGTTTAATCGCCGCCATCACCTGGCTTTCCAACCATGCCCAGAGATAGGCGACCAAGGCCGGCTGCGCTGGTAGGTGCCATTGCGCCACGGCAAACGCGAAGGCTGTGGGAAACGCCATCTCTTCCAAGCAATCAAGAGGCGCGCGCGCTTTTTCATCCTGTCCCTCCAATTCCATGAGCAGTCTTTTGAGCGAGTAACCCATCTGTAAGGTTTCGGCGCGTAACTCGGCAGTCTCGCGGCTGGCAAGAAACAAATCATTCCAGCGAGCGACCGCGGCCTCGTCGCGCGCGCCCCAGCTTTTTATCAGGCGCAACAAGCTCGGCGCTTCCATGCGCTCGACGGAATATTCGAGCACCTCGCCGATCCATTCTTTCGCATCGGTCGCGTCGTGTACGACGCCGGCTTCAACGGCGCTCTCTAAACCTTGCGAGTAGCTGTACGCGCCCACCGGCAAGGTCGGGCTGACCAATTGCAGCAGACGCACGAGGCGTAAATCGGCGCTCAATTTCATTGATCGTGGCGTCGTCCGGAGCGGCTTTGAGTATGCGGATCGCTGCCCCCATCACTTGGGCTCACTGGCGAATCCTGCGCGTGAGCACGATCCGTGTGCGGGTGATCGCTCGCATGCAGCGGGCCGCCACCATAAGCGCCGACTTCGGGTTCGAAGGGCGCCTCGATGCGCGTCACTTTCGCGCCCAGGCCCTGCAGCATCTCGGCCAGTACGGGATCTTCGACTAATGCGCAAAAACCCATTACCCAACTGCACCGCGGCGTGGCGGTTGCCGAGATGGTACGCCGCGCGCGCCAGCTCCAACGGTGACGAGCACTCGACGTGCAGCACTTTTTCCGGCGCGGCGCTAACCTCGATGGCGCCGCCATCGGGCGCCGCGAGCAGGTCGCCGCCACGCAGGGTTTCGCCGCGCCGCAAGCGCAACGCCACTTGTTCGCCCGAAACCAGATGCGCGTGCAGCCAACGCTTCTGACGCTGTTCGTAGGGCAAGCTGAGTTTGCCCAGAACTTCGACCGGTGTGCCCGGTTTTACCTTGTTGGTAATCTCGATCATCAAAATAGAAAGTAGCGTTGCGCGAGCGGCAAAGTCTCTGCCGGTTCGCATTCCAACAACTCGCCGTCGGCACGCACTTCATAGGTCTCGGCGTCGACTTCGATCTTCGGTTGCCAATCGTTGTGAACCATATCCTTTTTTTTGAGCTTGCGGGTATTTTTTACAACTTCGAGCGGGCGCGCGAGTTTTAGTTTCTGCAACGCGGACGATTTAAGCGCCGCTTTGGAAATGAAAGTCACCGAGGTCCTGAGCGCCTTGCCGAAGCTGCCGAACATCGGCCGATAATGCACCGGCTGCGGCGTCGGAATCGAGGCGTTGGGATCGCCCATCGCCGCCGCCGCGATCATGCCGCTTTTGAGAATCAGCGCTGGTTTGACGCCGAAAAAGGCCGGCTTCCAGAGCACTAGATCAGCGAGCTTGCCGGCTTCGACCGAGCCGATCGAGATGGGCCATGCCGTGCGTGATCGCCGGATTGATCGTGTATTTGCGCGACGTAGCGTTTGACGCGCCGGTTGTCGTGAGAGGCCGGGTCGCCCTGGCAGCGCGCCGCGCTGGATTTTCATCTTGTGCGCGGTTTGCCAGGTGCGAATAATCACTTCGCCGACTCGCCCCATCGCCTGCGAGTCGGACGACATCATCGAGAACGCGCCGAGGTCGTGCAGGATGTCTTCGGCCGCGATCGTCTCGCGGCGAATGCGCGACTCGGCAAACGCGACATCCTCGGCGATGCTGGCGTCGAGATGATGACAGACCATCAGCATATCGAGATGCTCGGCGATCGGTATTCACCGTGTACGGCCGCGTCGGATTGGTCGACGACGGCAGCACGTTGGCTTCGCCGCAAAGCTTGATGATGTCCGGCGCATGGCCGCCGCCGGCGCCTTCGGTGTGAAACGTATGAATCGTGCGGCCTTTGAATGCCTTGATAGTGTTTTCGACGAAGCCCGATTCGTTCAACGTATCGGTGTGAATGCGCGACCTGCACATCCATCTTGTCGGCGACCGTGAGGCAATTGTCGATCGCCGCCGGCGTCGTGCCCCAATCTTCGTGCAATTTCAATCCGATGGCGCCCGCTTTGATCTGTTCGATCAAAGGGCCGGGCAGGCTCGCGTTGCCTTTGCCGAAAAAGCCCAGATTCATCGGAAACGCTTCGGCCGCGGCGATCATCGATTCGATATGCCACGGTCCCGGCGTGCACGTGGTCGCGTAAGTTCCGGTCGCCGGCCCGGTGCCGCCGCCGAGCATCGTCGTCACGCCCGACATCAGCGCTTCTTCGATCTGCTGCGGGCAGATAAAATGAATGTGCGAATCGATGCCGCCCGCGGTGACGATCATGCCCTCGCCGGCAATCGCTTCCGTGCCCGCGCCGATGGGAATCGTCACCGCCGGCTGAATGTCCGGGTTGCCCGCTTTGCCGATTTTCCAAATGCGGCCGTTCTTGATGCCGATGTCGGCCTTGACGATGCCCCAGTGATCGACGATCAGCGCATTGGTGATCACCGTGTCCGCGACTTTGGCCGAAGCCGAGCTGGCTTTGCCCCATGCCGTCGCGGATCACTTTGCCGCCGCCGAACTTCACTTCCTCGCCGTAGACCGTGAAGTCTTTTTCCACTTCGATCCACAAATCGGTGTCGGCCAGCCGCACTCGATCGCCGGTGGTCGGGCCGAACATCTCGGCGTACGCCTGGCGCGTGATTTTCATTTGAGCGGCCCCATGACCTTGCCGTTGAAACCATAGACTTTGCGGCCGCCGCCGAGCGCGACCAATTCCACCGTGCGGGTCTGCCCGGGCTCGAAGCGCACCGCTGTGCCGGCGGCGATATTGAGGCGAAAGCCGCGCGCTTTGCTGCGCTCGAATTTGAGCGCCTCGTTGGTTTCGAAAAAATGATAATGCGAACCGACCTGAATCGGCCGATCGCCGCTGTTGGTCACTTCGAGCGTCACGGTCTTGCGCCCTGCATTGAGCTCGATCTCGCCCTCGCGACTACATCTCCCCAGGAATCATTCCTACCTCGACCAAGTGAGTAAAAGTCGGAGTAAGGGACTGGAGCGAACTCTTCACTCCTAACTGCTTACTTCATAGATGATTGGATTATGCACCGTGACCAATTTGGTCCCGTCCGGAAACGTCGCTTCGACTTGGATCTCCGGTATCATCTCCGGCACGCCTTCCATGACATCGTCACGCTTGAGCAACGTCGCGCCCCAGCCCATTAAATCGGCAACCGTCCGTCCGTCACGCGCGCCTTCCATGATCGCCGCGCTGATGAATGCCACCGCTTCGGGATAATTGAGCTTCAAACCCCGCGCCTTGCGCCGTTCGGCGAGCAAGGCCGCAGTGAAGATCAACAACTTGTCTTTTTCTCTGGGTGTGAGTTCCATTAGGGTCTCCAGCCGATGATGGAGGATCGAAGCCTGTCCTGAACGCAGTCGAAGGGATGGAGATTGCGATCGTCGATTCTCTATCTTCGATCCTCAAATGAAACTAAGTCCGCCAGATCCTCGGTTCGACCGCCGGCCGGCCGGCCAGCGCAGGCCGCAACACGCGCCATAGCTGCGCAAAATAATTTTTCGCCGCTTCGCTGGAAGCGCCGAGATAGCGGCCGACGAACAAGCCGGGCATAGCCGTAACAGCACCGGAGCCGGCCAATGGCCGGACGTCACGGCAAAGTTTCACTAAATCATCTTCGATCCGCGGCGATGCCGCGATGAAAGTGCCGGCCACCGATTGACCGGCCATGACCACCGGCGACGTGAGCGCCGGGCTCCCGCCTTGAAGCTGCGCGCGCTCTAACCATATGGACTTTCCATCTCGCTTGAATTAGCGTGCGCGCGCGATACTCACCCTTGGTAAAACATTCGCCGGCGCCCGCGCGTCCCAGACACAAAATCTCCCAACCGATATAACACCCATCGCCGAACAACTGCACGTCCGTGCGCAATGCCGCGAGCGCGCCGTCGAAGACGATAGTTTCCTGCGGCAACCATTCGACGCAGGCGCCGCTATCGATGGAGAATCAAATATGTTGATCGGCCTCGGGTCCCGCCGAACGGTACCACTTGGTTGCGCCCGGCGTGGTCAATAGCGCATGGGCGTTTTTTTCCAAGCGCGCGGTAATCTCCAATTCATCCCCGCCGGCTATACCCGCCGGTGGATGCACGATGATCGCATGGCAAACCCCGGCGCCTTCGGGATAAAGCGGCTTCTGAATCACCAGCGGCCCGTCATGACGCCGCGCCGACAAAACCGTGCGCGCCGCGCGACATTCGAATTCCAGCGCTAATTGAGCGCGCCACGTGCGGACTCGCGCCGATTCAGCATCTATCGGTGCGCCTGCCAATGATAGCGGGCTGGCCATTCTCAGCACCGCCTCTTGCGGTGCTGCACGTCAATCGCCACCTTGGCGGGGACGGTTCTTGCCTTTTTTCCCATTGAATTCAGTCCGGCGTCTGGCGCCGGACGATTTCCTCCGAAGGCGACCTAGTCACCCGGCTTGCCCGCGCCCTTCGACAGAGCCATCAACGAATCGATCAACGAGCGCTCCTTATCGACCAGAGTGCGCAGGGATTCCTTGAAGATGCGCTCGGAGAGCAGAGGATGGCGCAACAGCAAATTGCGAAAGGCCGCAGCGTTCCATTGCAGGGTCAACGTCTTTTCGCTGGCGCGCACGGACGCCGCTCTCGGGATGCCGCACAGGACGGCCAATTCGCCGAGGATCGTGCCGGGACCCACGTCAGCGAGAACCATGTCGCCGCCCGCGCGCTCGATATAAACCTGCGCTTTACCGCCGAGCACAAGCAGCACCGACGCCGGCGGATCGCCCTCGTTGAAGACGATTTCTCCCGGCGAAAACTCTCTGACCTCGCCGCGCTCAAGCAATCTTTGCGCCCCCTGCGGCGTGAACCCCTGCAACAGCGGAAACCCCGTCATCATCGTGGCAAGCTGTGCATCCATGACTCAACCGCCTTCCTTCCGCTTTGGCGACCGGTTTGCCGTCCGTTGCTCCGAGGAAGCGAAATTTTCCCGACGAATTACGTCTTATCGCCGAATTCAAACGCTCAGCCACCGCTTCACGTCGTCGCCGAGCAGCCGCTCGCGGTCTCCCTCCATGATGATCGCGCCCCGATCGATCACGCAATAGTCGTCACAGATCTCGCGGGCGAAATCGAGATATTGCTCGACCAGTAAAATGGCGATCCTGCCTTCCTCTTTAATCCGCCGCACCGCCGACTTGATCACTTCGAGCTCAGCCGAATCCCGTCGCGCGCCCTTGACGCGATGCAGAACCTTCTGGATCTGATGTATGATCGACGGCTGAATTCCCTCGGTGGGCTCGTCGAGCATCAACAGCTTGGGTTTAGTGAGCAACGCCCGCCCGATGGCGAGCTGCTGTTGCTGCCCGCCCGACAGGTCGCCACCGCGGCGGCGGCGCATTTCTTTGAGCACGGGAAACATTTCATAGATCTCCGGATCGATTTCCCGGGTTTTCTGCCCAGCCAATCCGGTCAGCAAATTCTCTTCCACAGTGAGCCGCGAAAAAATGTCGCGTCCCTGCGGCACGTAGCCCATGCCGAGGCGCGCGCGGGTGTGCGGCGCGGCGTGCGTGATATCCTGATTGTCGAACGTGATCGTGCCCGAGCGTACCCGCTCCACGCCCATCAACGACTTGAGCAACGTGCTCTTACCGACGCCATTGCGCCCGAGCACGGCGGTGCAGGTTCCAGCGGCGACTTCGAAAGTAATATCTTCCAGCGTATGACTGCCGCCGTAGTAATGATTCAAACCTTCCACCCGCAGCATAGTCAGCGTCCTAGATAAACTTCGATGACCCGTTCGTCGTTTTGCACGGTTTCCATGGTCCCTTCCACCAGCACGCTGCCTTCGTGCAGAACCGTCACTTTGCGCGCCAGCGACGCGACGAAAGCCATGTCGTGCTCGACGATGATGAGCGAATGCTTGCCCTCCAGAGACAAGAACAGCTCGGCGGTGCGCTCGGTTTCTTCATCGCTCATCCCTGCCGCCGGCTCGTCAAGCAGCAGCACTTGCGGCTCCTGCATCAACAGCATGCCGATTTCCAACCATTGCTTTTGGCCGTGCGACAACAATCCCGCGGGCTCGCGCCTGCGCTGGTCGAGATGGATTCGCTTGAGCATTTCATCGATGCGGTCTTCTTGCTCCGAGTCGCGCCGATGGAACAAAGTATTCCAGACTCCCTTGGGACCTTTGATCGCCAGCTCGAGATTTTCCCTCACGCTGTGATTTTCGAACACGGACGGTTTCTGAAACTTGCGGCCGACGCCCAAACGGGCGATTTCATATTCGGTGCGCTGGGTCAGATCGATGGTCTGGCCGAGAAACACCGTGCCGGTATCCGGCCGGGTCTTGCCGGTGATGACGTCCATCATGGTCGTTTTGCCGGCGCCGTTGGGGCCGATCACGCAGCGCAACTCACCGGCGTCGATGGCCAGCGAAAGATCGTTGAGCGCGCGAAAGCCGTCGAAGCTGACCGTCACGCCTTCGACGTAAAGGATAACCTTGTGCGAGATGTTGATCTCTCCCGATTCCGCCGCCATCGGCAAATCGGTTTCCGGTGCTTTGCCGTTCAACATTGCCGTGGTAGCGACGGTCATTTAACTTCAGTCCGGCGCCAGCCCATGATTCCCTTGGGTAGAAAAACCGTAACGACGACGAATAGTCCGCCGAGAAAGTAAGACCAGAACGCCGGCCACGCAAACGTGAAATAGCTCTTGGCGCCGTTGACAATGCCCGCGCCGACCAACGCGCCGATCAAGGTGCCGCGTCCGCCCACCGCCACCCAGATCGCGATCTCGATGGAATTAGCCGGCGACATCTCGCTCGGATTGATGATGCCAACCTGCGGCACGTACAGGGCCCCGGCGATGCCGCACAGCACCGCCGAGAGCGTCCAGACAAAAAGTTTGTAGTCGCGCGTATTGTAGCCCGAGAACATGGTGCGCGATTCGGCGTCGCGGATTGCAGTCAGCACGCGGCCGAACTTCGATTTGACGATGAAGCGGCAGAGCAACAAGGTAAGAACGAGGAATAACGCCGTGATCGCGAACACCGTGACTCGAGTGCCGGGATGCGCCAGGGAAAAACCGAGAATGCGTTTGAAATCGGTAAATCCGTTATTGCCGCCGAAACCGGTGTCGTTACGGAAAAATAGCAGCATGAAGGCGAACGTGAGTGCCTGGGTGATAATCGAAAAGTAAACGCCGCGGATACGCGAACGAAAGGCAAACCAACCGAAGACATAGGCGAGCAGGCCGGGGACGAGAATAACTTTCAGCACCGCAAGCAAGAAATATTCTGTGCCCGCCCAGTACCAGGGAAACTCCTTCCAGTCGAGAAAGACCATGTAGTCGGGCAAGAAGCTGCGGTATTGTCCTTCGTTGCCGATCTCGCGCATCAGATACATGCCCATCGAGTAGCCGCCGAGCGCAAAGAACAAACCATGGCCGAGCGAGAGAATACCGGCGTAACCCCAGATCAAATCCATCGCCAGGGCGACCATGGCGTAGCACATGATCTTGCCGAGCAACAGGACGTAGTAATCGGAGAGATAAAGCGGATTATCCGGCGCCACGGCCAGGCGCAGCGCCGGAATCACGATGATGACCCCCGCGGCAAAGAGCGCGAGCAGGAGCCAGCCGCGCCGATCATACAACTGTGCGATACGGCTAGCGAAGGAGTCCATCTTAATTTTCCGCGGTGCGGCCTTTCAGCGCAAACATGCCCTGGGGCCGTTTCTGAATAAATAGAATGATGATGACCAGTACGAAGATCTTGCCGAGCACGGCTCCGGTGAAAGGCTCGAGAATTTTATTGATCTCGCCGAGTCCCACGGCCGCGATAATCGTGCCCGCCAACTGGCCGACACCACCGAGCACAACGACCATGAAGGAATCGATGATATAGCTCTGGCCGAGGTCCGGACCGACATTGCCGATTTGCGACAGCGCGACCCCGCCGAGGCCGGCGATGCCGGAGCCCAGACCGAAGGTGAGCCAGTCCACCCGCGGCGTTGGGATGCCCATGCAGTCGGCCATGGTGCGGTTTTGCGTCACCGCGCGCACGTAAAGCCCCAGGCGCGTGCGGGTCAAGAGCAGCCACATCAATAGTACAACCAACGCGGCGAAAAAAATGATCGCGATACGATTGTACGGCAGAACCACGTCGCCGCCGAGATTGAACCCGCCGGACATCCAGGCGGGATTCGCGACTTCGACATTTTGGGCGCCGAAGAGCATGCGCACGAATTGAATCAGGATCAAGCTGATGCCCCAAGTGGTCAATAGAGTTTCGAGCGGACGGCCGTAAAGAAACCGGATCACC
This sequence comes from uncultured delta proteobacterium, assembly GCA_963811315.1. Classification (GTDB taxonomy): domain Bacteria; phylum Desulfobacterota; class Binatia; order UBA9968; family UBA9968; genus DP-20. Next base: position 6,498 of record CAWERH010000074.1, on the reverse strand, counting down.
GTGCGCTCGAGGACAACGCCGACCAGCGCTGAAACCAGAAACGCCGGCGGCAGCGCGGCGACCAAGTACCAATCGACAAAATCCGGTAAATAAGCGCGAAACCAAGTCTGCACCGCGTAGGTGGCGTAAGCGCCGAGCATCAGCATCTCGCCGTGCGCCATGTTGATGATGCCCATCAACCCGAAGGTGATGGCGAGGCCGAGCGCGGCGAGCAAGAGCACGCTGCCCAGACTGACACCGCTGAATAACGCGCCGAGAAGTTGCGGCACGATGAAGCTCAGCTCAATGGTGCGGATCGCTTCTTGGGCCGCGTCGCGCACGCCGGCGTCGGGTTCGCCGAAGCTGCCGTCGGAATTTTTCTGCAACAGGATTAAAAGAATCTGTTTCGCCTGGGGAACCTTGGTCTCGCCCAATAGTTTCACCGCAGCGCGACGCACCGTTGCGTCGCTGCTCTTGATCTCGATCGTGGCGCGCGCCTGAACCAGCAAGGCTTTGACTTCGGCGTCGGATTCTTTCTCAAGAGCGTTCTTAATCAGCGGCAACATCTCTTCGCTGGCATCGTCGGCTACCGCCTTCGCAGCAGCAAGGCGTTCGTGGCGCTCCGGCGAAATCAATTTCAAGGCCGCGATCGCGCCCTCCAGAGCGCCGCGAATGCGGTTATTGACGATCAACGCTTCCAACTTGTCCGCCGGCGCGTTGACTGCTGCGCCGGTCAGCGCATCCGTGACTTTGCCGTCGGCGACGATGACAACCCGTCCGTTGAAACGCTGCAACGCCTCCTCTTGCATGGCCTTAAAAATCGGGATCGCCGCCACATCGCCGGCGGCGACCAGCTTGTTGATCGCTTCGAGCTTGGCTTCGCCGTCTTCATCGCCAAGCTGCTTGATCGCGGCCTCGTCGAGGGCCGCGGCCGGCGCCGCGAACACAAGCCACACGAAAAAGACCATAGCCAACGCGCGCCAACAAGAGCGTGCCGATAAACCGCCGCTCCTCAAATCCGCGGTGACCGGATTAGGTTTTATAACTTGAAGAAAAGGCAACGGCGGCGCGATTGCGCCGCCGTTTGTCGAAGCAAACACAGGTTATTTTTTTGCCGTGAGTTCCGGCTCGTCTTTTTTCTTGTCGTTGCCGGGAATATAGGGACTCCAGGGCTTCGCTTTGATTGGCCCCGACGTTTTCCACACCACGTTGAACTGGCCATCGGCCTTCACCTCGGCGACGAACACCGGTTTATGCAGGTGGTGATTCTTCTCATCCATCTTGATCGTAAAACCGGACGGCGCCTTGAAAGTTTGGCCGCCCACCGCCGGGATGACTTTATCGACATCGATGGTCTTCGCCTTCTCCACCGCCTGCTTCCACATATGCATGCCGACGTAAGCCGCTTCCATCGGATCATTGGTCAACGGCTTGTCCTTATGGCCGGCGATATTTTTCGCCTTGGCATAGGCCGTCCACTTCTTGATGAATTCGTCGTTGGTGGGATTTTTCAACGACATGAAATAGTTCCATGCCGCCAGATGTCCGACCAGCGGTTTGGTATCGACGCCGCGCAACTCTTCTTCGCCGACGGAAAAGGCCACGACCGGCACGTCCTTCGCCTTGAGGCCTTGATTACCGAGCTCTTTGTAGAAAGGCACGTTCGAATCGCCGTTGATGGTCGAAATCACCGCGGTCTTTTTGCCTTCGCCGGCGAATTTCTTGATCTTGCCGATGATCGTCTGGTAGTCGGTGTGACTGAACGGCGTATATTCTTCCATGATATCGGCCTCAGGAATATTCTTGGATTTCAAAAACGCCCTGAGAATCTTGTTGGTCGTGCGCGGGTAGACATAGTCCGTGCCGAGCAGCACGAAACGCTTGGCGCTGCCGCCGTCTTTGGACATTAAATATTCCACGGCGGGAATCGCCTGTTGGTTTGGCGCCGCGCCGGTGTAGAAAACGTTTTTCGATAGTTCTTCTCCTTCATACTGAACCGGATAGAACAATAACCCGTTCAGTTCCTCGAAAACCGGCAGAACGCTCTTGCGCGATACCGACGTCCAGCAGCCAAAAACCACCGCTACTTTGTCCTGGGTCAGAAGCTGGCGGGCTTTTTCCGCGAACAGCGGCCAGTTGGACGCCGGATCGACGACCACCGGTTCGAGCTTTTTACCCAATACCCCGCCTTTGCCGTTGATCTCGTCCATCGCCATAAGCGTCACGTCTTTGAGCACGGTTTCGCTGATCGCCATGGTGCCGCTCAACGAATGGAGCACGCCGACTTTGATCGTGTCTTTGCTTTGCGCTCTGAGAATCGACGGAAAACCCAGAGTGGCCACGGCGCCAGCGCCAACTCCGAGCACTTTGAGAAAATTCCGCCGACTCGCGAGCTGATTTTGCTCTGCGCTTTGCGAACTGTTCGCCACTGTTTCTTTTATATCCTTACTCATCGTACCTCCGCTCCATTTATATCTGCTGTACTTGCGCCTTGCTCCAGCACCCGTTATCGAACCCCACTAGAATAGAATCTGCGTTTGGAACCTGAATCGATGGTTATCCCGGGCCTTGGGCTGCCCGCTGAACCGGCTATTGTCGAGATAACTGTAATCGGTTTGGAACTTGAGATTGTGGCCGTAGAAGTAATAGTTCAGTCCCGCGGTGTAAGCGGTGGTCTTGCGATACACTCCGGGCACATTGAGTGTGTCGAACTCGACGCCCGAAATACGCCCGGTCGCCTCGAGCTTTTGCGGCAACAGATAATAGCCCGCTTGCGAGTAATAACCCCAGTCATTGCCGTTGGTCAGTCCCGCCGTCGCGAAATTGTCGTGGCGGTAGTAACCGGCGGTCTGAAACGTAAATCCTCCCGAGCGAAATCCCAGGTCTAAAGTCACGTTAGTGGTCCGGTCGCCCGAGATCAGATTTTGAAAACTCGAACCGCCGTCGATGGGGTTGTATGCCGTGGCCAATCCGATCGACAATTCCGGCTCGGTGACCGGTTTGGGGGAAGTTTCCAAATAGCCGTAGGGCTTGAGAATGTCGAGTTCCAAGCGGCCCAAAAAGCCGACCTGACTGCCGAAGTTTTGTTGGCCCGGCGCGTCGAGCGCGCGAATGCTGTTCAGCACCGCCGCGTGATAGGACACCGGCCCCAATTTCCCCGAAGCGTGCGCGCCGATCGCAGCGGGGGAGATTGAACGCGTAATCGGCCTCGGATAAGTCAGCAAACAATAAATTACCCGGATGGGTGTAAAATTGCCGGCTATATGGAAGGACAAACCGGCCGGTTTGAACTCCCTAGCTCCGGAGCAAAATTATATTTCATCCACCAATCCAGCATCGTAATATTATTATTGTTGCCGAGGGTGCTGCCTTGGAGCTGCATAAAATAAAGTAACTTGGGATCGAGACACGTTGCCGGAAATCGCCAGTCGGGCCAAGGCAACGTCGAAACCCTGAGTAAGATTTTTACCTTGAGGGGTATTGATCGAGTAAAGAAATTGGCCAAAGCCGTTGAAGACCATTGAGTACGGCTGGTCTTTGCTCTTGATATAAAACCCATCGTTGTAGCCGGCTTCAATGGCCGGCAGCTCCTTTACCTTCTTTTCTTGGGCATCCAGCCGCTGCTCTAAACCCTGGATGTATTTTCGGTGTTCCGCCAACTCCCGGCGCAATTGTTCGATGTCGCTCGTCTGCGCGCTGCCCGGAGCCGGTAAGCTCAGCTGAAAAGCCACTACTAAAAATTCCACTGCCAGTTTTCGCGCACACCTCCACCTTGCTCGAGTAGCCATGCAATCCTCCTCAAATTAGTAAATTCTAAGACGCGATTTGTCCGGCCCTACATTGGGCCATTTGAGAAAGACTGCTTTGTCTCTCGCAGCTGCGGCTACGGATCGGAGCAAATAATATGCCTCGCGCGGGGAAAATTTTTTATAAAAAAATCTGTGGCGCAACGGGTGACTTTTCTAAATGCGTCCGTCACGAAAGATTCATCGAAAGTTAAACTGCTCAATTGCCATGCACTTCTGCTCATTTTGTAATCAAGCCGCGACGCGAAACGAGCGGGCAATGTTCGCATAGAAATTTCGATACAAAGGAACTAGACAATCGACGGTGAACTAAAGTATGAAGTCGCAAGAGCGTTGGGGACGCACTAAGCGGAGCGGGAAGATTGCGCAGCGCCAACTTCATTACGGCGTGTTGTGAGCGAAGTTCTATAAATTTTATCGGTGCAGGTTACGCCGTAGTTCAAACTGTCAATCAGGAATGGTTGAGAGGAGCAGATCATGCGCGCAAATCGTGGTTGGCTTTTTTTCTTCTTAGGCAGTGTTACTCTTCTCACGCACATCCCGCCGCTCGCTTTCAGCGCCGAGAAGGCATCTTTCTATCAAGGCAAGACTTTAAATTTTGTGATCAACTTCGGCGCCGGCGGGCCAACGGATATTGAGTCACGCATTTTCGCCAAGCACCTGCCCAAACATATTCCCGGGCAGCCGGCGGTCACGGTGCAAGCCATGGGAGGAGGCGGCGGGCTGATCGCGGTCAATTATATCGGCGAGGTTGCCAAGCCTGACGGGCTTACGGCGGCTTATTTCACCGGCAGTCTTTTCCAGCATCAAATTAAGGATCCTGCTCTGCGCGTCGATATCGGCAAATTCGGTTTCGTCACCGGCGTCCATGGCGTGACAGTATCTTACATCCGCGCCGATGTGCCGCCCGGGATGAAGAAGCCCGCAGACTTTATGAAGGCGCAAATGTTTCGCGCCGCCGGCCTCGGTATCAGCAGTTCGAAGGACGTGCGCTTTCGGTTGTCCTTCGACCTGTTGGGTCTGAAATACAATTACGTCACCGGCTACAATAATAGCTCCGATGCGCGTCTCGCCGTGCAGCGTAACGAAGCGCAATATCACGACGAAACGCTACCCAGCTATCGAACTCAAGTGGAACCACAAATGGTGAAGACCGGTATGGTCATCCCGCTTTACTATACCGATCTGGTCGCGCCCAGCGGTGAGATCTTGGTCAGCCGCGATGTGCCGGAGCTCTTACCCTTTAGCTTCTATTACAAAGAAGTGTTCGGCAAGCCGCCTTCGGGAGTCAAATATGAAGCGCTAAAAGCGGCCAACATGTCGAGCACGAACATGACGCGAATGGTGCTGTTGCCGCCGAAGGCGCCGGCGGAGTCGGTTAGCATATTGCGAAAGGCTTTCGACGCCTTGTCACGGGATCAGGACTTCCTCCAGGACGCGATCACCGCCATGCGTTTTCAGCCGCGCTTTGAAGTCGGTGAAGCGGGCGAGCGTCTATTCCAACTCGCCTCTCAGACAAAGCCGGAAATAATCTCGTTCTTGCGGGACTATATCGATCAGGCGAACAGGTAAGCGCGAGTTCTCTGTCCGCGCTTCGCGCTGCTTGCGAACGGCCATTTGCGTGTGCCGGAGAGCGTTATACCGGCACACGCTTGGCTATTTAAACCAGCACCGATCATCTTAGTGGTGTTGTCCTTTATCCCCTTTGTCGTCCTTGCCGTCTTTGTCTTTTTTATCTCTATTGTCTCTGTCGTCTATCTGCCCGCGGATCTCGCCGCCAGGCGAAAGGTCGGTGTGTACGTTCGCGTACGCGGCACCCGCTCGGATAGCCCGGATCACCTCCGCGAGGTCACCGGCAGTAAGCTGTTGGGGGGCCATACTCCCGTCAATGACATTTGCGGACGTGATCTTCCCAGTTACAACCGCCTCAGTCTCTTTTCCTGCAGGGCACTGACTGGAAAGGTTGGTAGGATCCTTATTCGTGCCCGTCTGGCAAAGCCAAATAACGATGCTGCCGTTCACGCTCAGTTGAGCAATATGGATATGGCCCTGGGTTACGATTCCCTGCAATCCTCGGTATCTTAGTACGTACTCGATGGACTGCTCGTCGAGGCTGATCCGCGCGAGGAACTCGCCGCTGGCGAGGGTGGACACCGATGGAACCTCCTCAAAGCCGGTTAGATCGGCCTCGATGCGCTCCGCATTGGCCATGGTGGCTGTGACCAAAAGCCCAGCCATAACAGCAATTAAACTTCCTAATCTTTTCATAGAGCACCTCCTTGTGATCCTACCGTTTGTAAGCCAGTTTCCCCTCTCGCACCCACCGCCACTGTCCAGAGCCGCAATACCAGTATCGAAGACGTTCCGTCAAACCCTAAATGGGTGGTTTTTATGCCCCCCAAACGGGCGTTTCGATTGCGCTTTGAGACAAATGCATAACGATACGAAATTACTTGGCTAAGTTTAATAATGGATGACGAATCAGAGAATGAACAGTGAACAATTGGTGTAGAGAGTTCTAGGTGAGTAAGGCTTTATGCACTGCCGTTGACAGTATTTGTTTCGCCGTGGTATCGGGCGATTGTTCCGTACCGGTTATCAATTGGACTACCTATGATTATAGATTGAAGACGATTAAAGCGCTGCCATCCTGGCCTCGATAAGAACGCTGAAACAATTTGAAAAAGACGGTATCAAGTGGAAGAAAGGAACC
>CAWERH010000073.1:0-57742 GCA_963811315.1 uncultured delta proteobacterium | reverse complement strand
AAGAATGCTACGATCCGGAAATCCCGGTTAATATCGTCGATCTCGGCTTGATTTACGATGTCGAAGTTCAACGACGATAAAGTCGCGGTCAAAATGACTCTTACGGCGCCTGGCTGTGGCATGGGCACGATGATCGCCGCGGATGCCAAAGAAAAGATCATGGCGCTGGACGGCGTCGATGACGCTACCGTAGATCTTGTTTGGGAGCCGCCCTGGAATCCGAGCATGATCACCGACGAAGCAAAACAGAAGCTCGGCATCGTCTGATTTCAACTTGTTTTCCTATTCACCGATACGGTCCCGATTTCCGATCAGATTCTCCGAGATGGACGGCATACCTAGAATCCGGCCCATCGAAGCGTTCCCCGTCGAACAAGACGGCAAGACGCTGATCTATTTGAAAGACCCTCTCAATCTGGCAACGCCGATCGGCATTTCACCGGTGGGTTATTTCATTCTGGCGCACTTCGACGGCCAACATTCGTTTGTCGATATCCAAGAGGCCTATGCGAAAAAGTTCGGTTCGCTTTACCTTCCGACGAGTTGAAAATGTTCGTCGATATGCTCGATGAGCACTATTACTTGAAAGCGAGCGGTTCGAAAAATATCAGGACGCCGTCGTCGAGGAATTTCGCAGTCTGCCCACGCGTGCGGCGGCGCATGTAGGCGGCGTTTACAAGGCCGATCCGGTTGAGCTGGCGAGACAGCTCGATGGATTTTTCACCGCGCCGAAAGGTCCCGGGCTACCCGACCGCGAATGCTCGCGGTGACACCGAAGGCGATCGTTGCGCCGCACATCGATTTTCACCGCGGCGGGCCTGCCTACGCTTGGGCTTATAAGCCGTTGGCGGAAAGCGCCGGAGCGGATCTCTACATTCTTCTCGGCACGTCGCACTGCGGCGGGCGTTCGCCCTATATTCTCACCCCGAAGGATTTTGAAACGCCGCTCGGTTTAGTCGAGACCGACCGAGAGTTCGTCCAGAAGTTGCAGGCGAGTTGCGCCGAAGATTGTTTTGCCGACGAATATTTTCATCGCGGCGAGCATTCGCTCGAGTTTCAGGTGGTGCTATTAAAATACATCGCCCACAAGCGCGCCGAGTTGACGGGTCGGCCGGAAAAGCCGTTTAAGATTGTGCCGATTCTGGTTTCTTCCTTTCACTCATGGTGATGAGTCAAACTTTGCCGGAGGAATCGGGCCGTTGGGAGATTTTCTTGCTCGCTGCGGAGTTGGCGGAGCAAGATTCACGAGAGATCTGTTTTGTCGCCGGCGTCGATCTCGCGCATGTGGGACGGCAGTTCGGTGACCGTGAACCGATCACCGAGGATTTTCTCAGGTGGGTCGAAAGCGAAGATCGCGAATTGGTGAATCGTCTGGCCGCGCTCGACGCGCCAGGGTTTTTTCGAGGCGATCGCCAAAGATCAAGACAAACGGAGGATCTGCGGCTTCTCGCCGCTCTATTCGTTGATTCACCTACTCGATGGGGCGCAGCGGAAAACATCTCAAATACAGCCAAGCCTTCACGCCGGAAACCGGTTCAGCGGTCACCTTTACCAGTTTGATATTTCATAATTGCGCTAGCGAATTATGCGGCGTCGTGATGCCGTCGCAATGACTATCAATGCATGTTCATGCCGCCGTCGACGGCGATCGATTGGCCGGTCATGAAGTCGCTGTCGTCGGAAGAAAGAAAGATTACCGTGCCGACGAGATCCGCGGGATACTGGTCACGGTGAAAAGCGCGGCGCTTTCTTCGGTCGGCGAGCTGCTCGGCGGTCATGACGCCTTCCTGGTTGGCGCTGGAGATGGTTAATCCGGGCATAATCGAATTCACGCAGATGTTGTCGTCGCCACTTCGCGCGCCAAGCGCGGGTGAAACCGATGACGCGCACTTTGACGAGACGTAGTGAAGGAAATAGGGCGAGCCGCCGAGCACGGTGCCGGATGAGATATTGATGATCTTGCCTTTGCCTTGTTGCTTCATGGCCGGATAGACGGCCTTGACGCAGTGCCACAGTCCTTTCACGTTGACCGCCATGACCCGGTCCCATTCGTCGCCGTCGATCTCCATGAAATTTTTCTTTTTAAGCGCTGAGTACAGCCCGGCGTTGTTGACGAGGATGTCGATGCGACCATAGGCTTTCAAGGCTTCCTGGGCCATGGCTTGGGTTTTCTCGACGGAAGTCACGTCGACAGTACACGGCTTTCGCTTCGCCGCCGGCCGCTTTGATCTCGGCGGCGACTTTTTTTGCTTCATCTGTCCTGAATATCGGCGACGACCACTTTGGCGCCTTCTTTCGCCAGTCCCTGAGCATAGGCTTTGCCGATGCCGACGCCGCCGCCGGTGACGATCGCTACTTTATCTTTTAAACGCATGATGTACCTCCGTTAGATCGTTAGCCGATAAAAGTTGATCGGATTATCGTGCAGGATCGCTTTTCTGACGTCGTCGCTCGATATCCTTGCGGCCGAAGAATTCCGGCAAATCGTGGCTGAACATGTCGGGCAATCGTTCGTGCGGATAGTCCGACGGCCACATCAGGCATTGCGGATTGAATTGCTGCAGCACATGGGGCAAGGCTTTTTCTTCCACTTCGCAAGTGGTCCAGATCTGGCCGTTGCGAATCAATTCGCTGGGCTTTTTTTTGAGCAGCGGCGCTTGGACCCGGTAAGGTTTTTCCATCTCTTCGTCCATGCGGTCCATCATATAGGGCAACCAGCCGCAGCCCGCTTCGAGATACGCGCACACGCAGTTTGGGAAAGCGCACAAACACGCCTTCAAAGACCATATGAGTAAACTGAATCAAGATCGCGAACGGATGCTCCAGCGTATGAACGTGGAGAAACTTGCTGAAAAAATCGAAGCCCATGCCGCGGCTCGGCGCGCCATGGATGGTGAGCGGCATGTCAAGGCTTTCCGCGGCTTCGTAGATCGGATCGAAGTCGGTGTGACCGTAGCCCTTGTGCAGCCAGGTAACCGCCGGCAACAGACCGGCGACGAGCCCCAATGACTTTGCTCGCTCCAGTTCTTTCGCAGCTTCCAGCGGCTCGTGCACCGGCAGCAGCGCGACGGCTTGCAGGCGCGGGCTTTGTTTCGTAAAGCGATCGGCAATCCAGGAATTATAGGCGCGCGCGAGCACGCAGGCCCATTCGGGATTTTGCACCAACCCAAGTCCTAAGCCGCCGGTCGGGTAGAGCACCGTCATGTGGACGCCGAGCTCGTCGAGAAACTGCAGCCAGCGCGGCGCGGGAGTTTCAGGATCTTTGCCGGGCACGCCCGTGCCGCGGTTCCAGCCGTCCAGAGAGGGAAAATAAGAATAGGTTTCGAAACGCGGCGCGCTGGAATATCGGCCGCCGAGATAATCGTGCAGCTCGCGGTCTTTCTCCAGTACGTGACCGTCGGCATCGATGATCGGATAGTTCACGTTCATGAAATCTCCTTCTACTCAAATGGGTAAGTGGGTTGGAGTATGGATATTGGAGTAATGGGCTCGGAGGTTTCCCGTGTTCTTTCCATCACTCCATTATTCCAACACTCCATTACTCCAATTCCCTCTCCTTCACAGAAACGATATGCCGCCGTCGACGTTGATGGTCTGACCGGTGATGAAATCGCTCAGCGGCGAGGCGAGGAACAACATGGCGCCGACGACGTCATGCGGGCATCTGGATGCGCTTGAACGCGCGCAGTGCCGACAGACGATTCTCTGAACTTGATCATTTGCTCCGTCGGGTTTTCTTCCGAAAGGGTGTTGCCGGGCGCCAGGCAATTGACGTTTATATTGTCATCGCCGACTTCGCGCGCAAGCGTGCGCGTGAAACCGATGGTTGCGGCTTTCGACGTGACATAGTGAATTCTTCCCGGCGCGCCGGCAAAGACGGTGCCCGAAGCGATGGTGATGATCTTGCCGGATTTTTGCTTGCGCATTGTCGGGAGCACCGCGCGGCAGCAAAAAAACAAGCCGCGCAGATTGACCGCCATCAAACGATCCCATTCTTCCGGGTCGATGGTTTCGATTCGGCCGCGGTTCATCGGCACGACGGAAAAAACCGCGGCATTGTTGATCAAGACGTCGATACGGCCGAAGCGCTCGAGCGTTCGGCGGCCATTTCCTTGGTCGCATCTTCGTCTGAAACATCCGTGAGCAGAGCCAGAGCTGAGGCTTCGGTGTCACTGCCGATTTCCGCGGCGACCTGGTCGGCTGCCCGGTTGTCGATATCGGCGATGACGATTTGCGCGCCGGCTTTGGCGAAGCCGAGGCATAGGCTTTGCCGATGCCGTGTGCGCCGCCGGTGACGATGACGACTTTGTCTTTGAGTCCGGCAATCATCCAAGTTGCGAAGGAGTATCGGAGTGACGGAGAAATGGAGTGTTGGGAAGAGAAGCGGAAATCTTCGGACCCGAACATTCCATTACTCCGTACGCCATCACCCCAGTCCCTACCCGAGCGCTGGATTGATCAGTGCTTTGGTCGGAAACATTTCGGGAATCTCGCCGCCGATGGCGCGAATGCACTTTTCGATGTCCTTCAGCGGAAAAACATGGCTGACCATTTCTTGCACCGGAAACTTGGTTGCCTCAATTATACGCAGCGCCGCTTCGGTGGCGTCGTTGTCGGCGGTGAAACAGCCTTGCAGCTTGATTTCGTTCCACACGAGTTTATCCATCAGCATCGGCGTTACGGTTGTGTCGCCGGTCAAGCCGCCGAGGACCATCGTCGACTGGCGGTGCAGGCAGTCCACCGATTTCAAAATCGCGTTGGGGTTACCCGAAACATCGACGACCACGTCGCACATCTCGCCGTTGGTTTCCTTGCGGATCACTTCCACGACATCTTCTTCTTCGACGTTGATTGTGCGTGTGGCGCCGAATTTCTTGGCAAGATCGAGCCGCGGTTTGTCACGACCGATGCCGGTGATGAAGATCTTCGCAGCACCGGCATGCTTCGACGCGAAAGTGCAGGAGAGCCCCTGTTGACCCGGACCTTGAATCAAAACGTAGTCGCCCATCTTCACGCCGCCGCGGCGAATCGCCCACTGAAAGCCGTTGGCCATCACCGAGCCGATCAGCGCCGCCGCTTCGGCGGGGAGGGCGTCGCTTACTTTGGTGCAGAGGACATCGGGCGCCAAGTAAAGATAGTCGGCAAAGCCGCCGAACAGATGCGGCGGCTTGTCGCATTTGGTCCGGCCGCCATAGTTTGTCCGCTGGCGGCAGAAACGTTGGTTATTGCGCCGGCAATCGGCGCAGCGGCCGCAGCCGAGAGCGCCTTTGAGAATGACGCGATCGCCTTCCTTGACATGGTGAATCGCCGCGGCATTTTTGCCGAGTTTCTCGACACGGCCGAGAATTTCATGGCCGAGAATAATCGGATAGTCGACTTTGAGCTTGCCGTGAAGATATTTCACGTCGGTGCCGCAAACGCCGCCCATCTCGATTTTGATCAGGCCGCCGTCCGCCGGGATGTCCGGCAGCGGATACTCGCGGATTTCCAATTTGTCCGGTCCCAATAGTGTCGCGCCGCGTACAGTCGCCATAGAAACCTCCAGTGCTCTGAATTAGTTTTTCTATCTGAGAGCTGATTCACTTATGAGAGATCCTTCACTTCGTTCAGGATGACGGAACTTCTTATCGAAAGAAGTTCCGTCACTTTACTCGGTATTCCTGCGTCAGTTTGTCGATAAAGCCGCTGCTGTCGAGTTCTTTGACGAGCGACATGTCCGCATAGCGCTCCGGGTTCTCTTTCAAGTATTTTAGGGTCTTTCTTGCCAACTTCCTGGATTGGCAGTTCGAAATATTCTCGGGAAGGATAGGGCTTCAAGGGAAAATCGTATTCTCGAAAGTTCTCTTCCAAGACTTCGCGGTCCTGAACTTTCATGTACTTCGCCAAAACTTTCATGGCGAATTCTTTATTCGATTTGTAAACGTGCACGCCTTCGATCATGGCTTTGGTAAAGTTGACGAGGTCAGGCCGGCTTTTCGCGATGTACGGTCGACGCGAGACGAAGAAAAGGCTCGAATAAGGAATGTTGAGCTTGGAGGCATCGACCAACAGCGCCATTCCGAGCTTGCGCGCCTGCAGCGTCATTGGCGGAGTCAGCATCGCGGCATCGGCGTTGTTGGTTTCCACCGCGGCGATGCGATTCGATTGATTGCCGACCTGAAGCAAAGCCACGTCGATGTCCGGGCGTAGCCCCTCGCGCTGCAAAAGATAGCGTGCCGCAAAGTCGGCGTTGCTGCCGAAGCGGCTGATGGCAATGCGTTTAACCTCTTTGAGGCTTTTGATTCCTTTGCGCCCGTAAATTCGATTGTCCATGGTGTTGCCGAGACGGCCGAACATGGCGAGGTCCAAACCCTTGGGCGTGGTCTCAATCACCACCTGGGGTGAAAACATGCCGACATGGGCATCGCCGGAAATGAGTGCCGCCGCGGCGGAGCTGGCGCCCTGAATGAAAATCAGTTGCACGTTGTTGCCGTACTTTTCGAAGAGCTTAGCTTCTTTGGTGACCCAGAGAGGCGCGAACTGGCCGACCTCGCTGGTCCAGACGACATTGATGCTGGCGGCCGAAGCCGTCGCGCCGTGAAAACACAGCAGCGCGGCCCAAACCGCGAGAACAAAACGAGTCATGATCATGCGTTTTTCCTTTCGCGAAACGCGAACTCAATCGCTCGGTTGACCGGTCATCCTGCTTACCCCTATACTTCCGAATCGACTGTAGAATCAAGTTCGAGGAGGTCCTATGACACGAATGGTTTTCGCCGCGATGCTTTTCATGCTCGCCGGTAGTCATTGCTTCGCTCAAGGGCTGACGCGCGTCATGTCGGGTTACGCCGCGACGTCCGGTCCCCATGCGGTGTTATGGATTGCCCGTGACGCTGGGCTGTTTGAAAAGAATGGTTTGCGTACCGAAGTCGCTTACATCCGCAGCGGGTCAACCATGGCGCAAACCCTGGTATCCGGCGAGATCCAGATGTCACAGATGGGCGGGCCGGCGATGGTCGCCGCCGGCGTCGCGGGTATGGATGTGACGTTTATCGCGGTGGCGCTCAACACCACACCGATTGTGATCATGGGCACGGTATCGAAGATGGAAGATCTCAAAGGCAAATCGATCGGCGTGACGCGCTATGGTTCCAACACCGATATCTCGGCGCGTTTTGCGATCCGCAAGGCGGGGCTTCAGCCGGAAAAAGATGTCGCGCTGATCCAACTTGAAGATTACGCCGGCATCATGGGCGGCATCGCGTCCGGCCGCATTGCCGCCGGCGCGCTCGCCGATCCGTTTACCGACGCGGCAAAAAAGTTGGGCTATAAAGAAATCGCGGATCTTGCCGCGATGGGATTGGAATTCCCCTTCGTCGGGATCGCCGCCAAGAAATCGTATATCAAGGATAACATGGACACCGTGCAGCGTTTCGCGCGCTCTTATGTAGAGGCAATTGCGATCTACAAGAACAACCGCGATCTGGCGATGAGGATCACGAGCAAGTATACGGGCATCAAGGATCCGGCGATTCTTGCCGCGACCGTGGATTTCTATGCGCCGAAGTTGCAGCGGGTGCCCTATGCCACCGTCGGCGGCATTCGCTTCGTTTTGGAGCAAGTCGCAGTGCGCGATCCGCGGGCGAAAAATTTCGCGCCGGAAACTTTCATGGACACGCGCTTCGTTAAACAATTGGAAGATAGTGGTTTTATCAAAGGGCTGTATCCGAAGGGCTAGGGGACTCGTGCCCGATTAACTCATGTGTGATTTGCGATTTCTCACACCGGGTGATCGCGTTAACTTCTGACGAGAGCCAACCCAAGCAGCACCACGATCGGGCCGAGCGCGGCGTTCAACTTCAAAAGTAAAAACCATCGTTGCCAGTTGGATAGCAATGGTTCCGGCCAGGTTGCCGGAGCGGGCGGCGACTGCTTCGTCAGCGCTTGCGATGCGCGGGGCGTATTTGAAAACCTGCAAGCAGTGATGCACGACCATGGCGACGAAGAGCAACATTTTAGCGCCTAGCGTGATACAGATAAGCCCCGCTGAGCGCTGCAGGATCGATCTGGCTTTTCGTCACTAGATTAAAAACTCCCGTCATAAGTATCAGAGCGATCGCGATCCAGGACATGGTTTCCAGACCGAGCCTTGCTTGGTTCATGGTGATGACGGCGATTCTCGGTTCGAGCTCATGAACCGCCGGTCCGACTACGACTAAGAAGAAGACGATGCCGCCGAGCCAGAGCGCGATGGCAATCAAATGAACGACTAAACTCGACGTATACCAGAGAGTCATCAACAATTTTTCTTCGATTTGTAAACTTGGTCGCAATCATTGCACAAAACCCCGGCAAATCAACGTGAATCCTCCTTGAAAAGGCTCAGACGCTATGTTAGCTAAGGTTTAGTTTTTTTCTCGATTTCCGAAAAAAATCACAAGGATGGTTGGTTATAATGATGCAGTGGTTGCCGGAGGACGTGTCGACGTTTGGCCCAGAAATCGACGCACTTTTCTATTTGATCTATTACATCACCGCCGCGACTTTTATTCTGGTGACGGTCTTGATGGTGGTGTTCTTGATCATCTATCGCGACCGCGGCGACCGCCGCGCAACCTACAATCACGGCAACACGACGCTGGAAATTATTTGGACCATCATTCCCGCGGCGATTTTGATTGTGCTCGCGTTCATGAGCGCTTCGAGTTGGGCCAAAGATAAAACGGCATGCGCCGGAGAGCGATTTCGAGACTGGGCGTGGCGGCGAAGCAGTTCAACTGGGAAGTCTCCTACGCCGGACCCGATGGCAAACTCGGCACCGACGACGATGTCAAGTTCGACAACGATCTTCATGTGCCGGTCAACAAAGTCGTACGCATCCAATTGTCCGCGAAAGACGTCATTCACAGTTTTTTTCTGCCCAATCTGCGGCTCAAACAGGATGCCGTCCCGGGCCGCACGATTCTCGTCTGGTTTGAAGCCACCAAGCCGGGTAAATACGAACTGCCCTGCGCCGAGCTTTGCGGATTCGGCCATTCCGGCATGAAGGGATGGCTCTACGTCCATACGCCGGAAGACTACCAAAAATGGGCGGATGAAAATCTCGCGCCGAAACCGCAGTAAAACGGCAAGTTTTCGATTGCGATCCTCACCTGAGGCAATTAACGGAGGATTTTGAGCGATGAGCGACACAGTAGCGGCCCACGCGCCGGGCGGCCACCACCAAGAATTGGGTTTCTTTCGGACTTATATTTTCTCACTCGATCATAAGATGATCGGCCGGCAATTTCTGTTTCATGGGTCTGTTGATGATCGTCGTCGGCGGCTTGCTTGCGATGCTGGTGCGCTGGCAATTGGCTTGGCCGGAAACGGCCGTGCCGGGATTAGGATATTATTCCCGAGCCCTACATTTATCCCGGCGAGCATGGCGGAGGCATCATCCCGCCGCAAACCTATAACGCGCTGTTCACCATGCACGCGACCATCATGATTTTCTTCGTCGTCATGCCGATCATGGTCGGAACTTTCGGCAATTTTCTCATTCCTTTGATGATCGGCGCCGGCGACATGGCATTTCCTAAATTGAATATGCTGTCTTTCTGGGTGGGCGCGATCGCGACTGTGTTGATGCTCGCAAGTTTCTTTGTTCCCGGCGGTCCGGCGGCGGGCGGCTGGACGAGTTATGCGACGTTATCGGCGCGGGCGCAATATACCGGCGTCGAATGGGGGCAGCATCTTTGGATCATCAGCCTGCTGGTTCTCGGCGTTTCTTCATTGATGGGGTCGATCAATTACATCACTACGATCATCAATATGCGAGCTCCCGGAATGAGCTATTTCCGCATGCCGCTGACCGTCTGGTCGCTGTTTGTTACGGCGATTCTTCTGCTCCTGGCGTTGCCGGTTTTGACCGCCGCGCTGGCCATGCTGTTGTTCGACCGCATGGTGGGAACCAGTTTTTTCCTGCCTGAAGGCGGCGGCGAGCCACTGCTTTGGCAGCACATGTTCTGGTTCTTCGGTCATCCGGAAGTTTATATCCTGGTTTTGCCGGCCATGGGCGTTACTTCGGATATTCTTTCGACGTTTTCGCGCAAGCCGATTTTTGGTTATCACGCCATGGCCTTTTCGATGATCGCGATTGCGTTTCTCTCGTGGATCGTCTGGGGCCATCATATGTTCATCAGCGGCATGAATCCGCTGCTCGGTACCGCGTTCATGATGACGACGATGGTTATTGCGGTTCCTTCCGCTATCAAAGTCTTTAACTGGCTGGGCACGCTGTGGGGCGGAACCATTCGTCTCACCTCGCCGATGCTTTTCGCATTGGGATTTGTCTCGAATTTTTTAATCGGCGGCTTGAGCGGCGTCTTCATGGCTTCGACGCCGGTCGATATTTTCATTCACGACACCTACTATATCGTCGCGCATTTTCATTACGTAGTCGCCGGCATCGTTTTCGCGCTGTTTGCGGCGGTCTATTTCTGGTTCCCGAAAATGTTCGGCCGGATGATGAATGAGCCGATGGCCAAGATTCATTTCGTGCTGACCTATATTTTCTTTAACGGTGCTTTTTTCCCCATGCATTTTCTCGGCGTTGCCGGCCACATGCGGCGCATTTACAATCCCATGCAGTATGAATTTCTTCAGCCGATGCAGCACTGGAATGTTTTTATCACCATCAGCGCGCTGTGTTTGGGCGCGTCGCAAATTTTCTTCGTGGTGAACTTTGTCTGGAGCCTGTGCGCCGGAAAGAAGGCGGAGAGAAATCCCTGGCAGGCGAACACGCTCGAATGGTCGGCGCCCACGCCCGCGCCCCATGGCAATTTCGAAGTTCAGCCGGTGGTCTATCGCGGGCCTTACGAATATAGCTCGCCGGAAGTGAAAGAAGATTGGCTGCCGCAAGATAAAAATCTCGGCGCCGGCGCGGCAGTTCGCGCCCATTAGGCGAAAGACGATTCATTAATGAAAGCGGAAGGCGGCAGGCCGGTATCGTCCGTCGTTCCACAGGTTTCAGTCTTCTCCCCGTGGCCGCATCGAATCGCGCTGATCCTCGCCTGTGCGACGTTTCCCTTGCTCTTCATCGGCGGCCTGGTCACCAGCAAAGGCGCCGGCCTTGCGGTGCCGGATTGGCCGACGACTTTCGGCTACAACATGTTTTTGTATCCGTGGTCGAAAATGATCGGCAACATTTTTTATGAACATAGCCACCGGTTGGTGGCTTCTTTCGTCGGGCTTGCTCACGATTGCACTAGCGCTCACGTTTTGGTTGCGCGAGCGGCGCAGTTGGTTGCGCTGGCTCGGCGTCGGAGCGCTCGGTCTGGTGATCGTACAAGGTGTCATGGGCGGTCTGCGTGTCGTCTTACTGGAGGACACATTGGCGATTGTGCACGCCGCTACGGCGCAGGCGTTTTTTGCGCTTACCGTGGCTCTGGCGGTGTTTACTTCGGCGGGATGGCAGAACGTTTCTGCGACAAACCCACTGACGGACGGCGGCCGGCTGCGCCGCCTCTGTGCCGTGACCACGGGCTTGGTTTATCTGCAAGCGATCTTCGGCGCGGTTTTGCGTCATACCGGCGAACGGTTGGATGCCCATCTCGCATTCGCGGCCTTGGTGGCGCTGCACGTCGTCCTCATTCTCATACGCGTCACGCGCCATCACTCGGACGTCCCGGCGCTGATGCGCCCGGCGTTGCTGTTGTTCGGGTTATTGATGTTACAGTTGGCGCTGGGTACGTTGTCGTATATGGCCAAGTACACGACCCTGCTTAGGCTTACCCTGAACCCGATTGTCTTGATCACGACGACCCATCTTGCCGTCGGCGCGCTGATTTTGGCGGCCAGTGCGGTGCTCACTTTACGCGCCTTTCGTCTTTCGGGCTGGTCTCGCGGATCGTTCGGGCCGGAAAGTATTTGCGGAGCAATTTTCCTCATGAGATCCAGTACGGAAACCGTGAATATCGCGACTGCGACGGCCGGGCGCAAAGCGGCGGACTTTTTTGAGCTGACTAAGCCGCGGATCGTTTTCATGGTGTTGATCACCTCCCTGGTCGGCTACTATGCCGGTTCCGAGCGGGTTCCGGATTATTTTCAACTTTTCCAAATGTTGATCGGTACCGCTCTCGCCGCCGGCGGAACTTTGACTCTGAATCAATTTATTGAACGCAAGACCGATGCGATGATGGAGCGCACGCGTCACCGGCCGCTTCCCGATGGTCGAGTGCAGCCTCTGGACGCACTCTGTTTCGGCCTCGTCTTGACGGTTGCCGGACTGGGTTATCTGGCCGTGAGCGTCAATGGGTTGAGCGCGGGGGTCGCGGCGGCGATCGCGCTCAGTTATCTGCTCGCCTACACGCCGATGAAGCGCGCCAGTTCTTTATGTGTGCCGGTGGGCGCGATTCCCGGGGCCTTGCCGCCGGTGATCGGTTGGGTGGCGGCGCGCGGTGCTTTGTCCGTCGACGCTTGGGTGCTCTTTGCCATTATGTTTCTCTGGCAAATCCCGCATACGCTGGCCATCGCTTATCTTTATAGCGAGGACTTCGCCCGTGCCGGGATTAAATTTCTTCCGGTGATCGAACCGGACTTAGAGAGCACCAACCGGCAAATCCTCGTGCATTGCTCGGCGTTGCTTGCCGTGAGTCTACTCCCGACGCTCATCGGACTGGCCGGCGCGCTTTACTTTGTCGTGGCTTTTCTTCTCGGACTCGGTTTTCTCGCCAGCGGCATCAGTCTGGTTTTTGCGCCGACGCGCAGCGGCGCGCGCCGGCTGCTGTTCGCGTCGCTGATTTATCTGCCCGTGCTGTTGCTCGTGCTGGCGCTCGACCGGGTGCCGTTATGAACTCATGGATCATGAAATTCCCCGGCTCAACGGACTCTCGTAACCGGCGCCTGGGCTTGGCTCTAGGACTTTTGGCGGTGCTTTACATCATCGCGGTGATCTTGTTTATCATCGTTTACTGACTGCGCCGGAAAACTGTCATGGCACAAAGCTCGACCGCGCGCAAAATTGACGAAGCGCCGATTCTGACCGAGGCGAAGCGCGCCGCGTTCGGCGGCGGCGATCCGCCAGCGCCGCCGGTGCGCCCCAACACGCCTATCGGAAACAATGCTTGGCTGGCGGTGGTGATGTTTCTCGGCGCCGAGGCGATGTTTTTTGCCGGGCTGATCGGCGCGTTTCTGGTTTTCCGGGTCGGCAGCGTAGTTTGGCCGCCGCCGTTTCAGCCGCGCTTGCCTCTCGGTGTGACCGGTTTCAACACGCTTAGTTCTGCTCTGCCAGCGCGGTGACGATGCGGCTGGCGCTTTCGCCGAGCCAGAGTTAGCGATGCCCCGCGGTTGATGCGTTTACTTGCAGCGACGGCGTCTTTGGGAGCGGCCTTCTTGGTGATCCAGGGATATGAATGGGTTCAGCTGATTCACTTCGGATTGACCGTCTCCAGCAGTGTCTATGGCGGATTGTTTTATACCATTATCGGCTTTCACGGGCTGCACGTTTTCGGCGCATTGATTTGGTTAGCGGTGGTTTGCGCCAACGCTTGGCGTGGCAGTTATAGCCGGAAGAACTACATCGGTTTGCAGACCTGTGCGATGTATTGGGTTTTCGTCGTCGCGCTTTGGCCAGTGCTCTACGGGCTCGTGTATGTTTATTGATGGTGTTAGTTGACAGTAGAAAGTCGATACGTTAATTTCCGAGGGAAATTCTTATGTTTAATCGAAGTTATCTCTGCGCGTTCACAACATCGGCGATGCTTTTTACCGGGCCGCTGTCGGCAATGGCTTGCACGGTATGTGCAGGCGGAGCGAGTGACACGACCATCGAAGGCTACAACGCCAGTGTCTTGTTCTTGATGGCGACGCCTTATCTGGTCATGGGTTCCATCGTAGGCGGAATCGTTTTTACTTATCGACGAGCGCTCAAGAAACGCGCGGAAATGGCAGCAATAGAGCAGCCGATCGGGCAATTAGCTTGGAATCAGGAGGAAGGTCGAAGATGAGCGAAGCTGCGGCGGCGGTGCATGCGGGCGTGGAACCCGCGGAGACACCTTTAACTCCCGAGAGCTGGGGCAAGCTCGGCATGTGGTTGTTTCTTGCCGGCGACGCCATGTCGTTCGGTTGTTTGATCGTCGGTTACGGCATCCTGCGCCATAAGAGTCTCACCTGGCCGGTGCCCGCCGAAGTGCTCGGTATCAATCTCACCGCGGTCATGACGTTTTTGCTGATTGTCAGCAGCGTGACCATGGTGATGGGGCTGGCGGCGATTCAAGATAATGACAAGGCGCGCTTCAAGAAATTCATGGGCTTCACGATTCTCGGCGGTCTGATCTTTCTCGGGCTGCAAGCTTATGAGTGGACGCATCTCATCGGCCACACCTTGCCCGAGCACAATTTGTCTTTTAGCAAAGATCTGTTCGCGACGACGTTTTTTGTTCTCACCGGCTTTCACGGCATGCACGTGACCGGCGGCGTGATCTACAACACTTCCGTGCTCGCCGCCGTCAGCCGCGGCCGCTATCAAGCCAAACACGTGGAGATCGCCGGTTTGTATTGGCATTTCGTCGATCTGGTGTGGATCCTGATTTTCACTTTTGTCTATCTCATCTAGCCGCCCTTTTCGAGGAACCGCTATGTCATCGACAACCCATTCCACGGCCAATTATCTCAAGATTTTCTATATCCTCCTGGCGCTCACGATCGTCGAAGTCGCGCTCGTTTATCTCCACCTGCCGAAGCTGCTGCTGGTGGGCCTGCTGATCATTCTTGCGGTCTGGAAAGCCGCGCTGGTGGCGATGCACTTCATGCATCTCAAATTCGAAAAGACGACCCTATCGATCGTCGCAATCATACCCGTTTGTCCTCTGCGTTTTTCTGATTCTCATGTTGCTGCCGGATATTTTCCCCCGGTGATCCCGCTCTCGCAACTCCCGGCTTTGAACGCGGCGCTGAATCAGTCTCAGCGCCGTTTTTCTTTTGGCCGGCTTTTATTTCATAAAATCAGGCAACCGTGACGCGCATCGCAACTGCATGCTCGCCGCTTTTACCAGTTCGATCCTGTTTCTGACTTCCTATCTGATCTACCACTATCAAGTCGGCTCGGTGGGATTTAAAGGGATAGGCGGGATTCGGATTGTCTATTTCACGATTCTTATCAGCCATACGATTCTCGCCGTGACGGTGGTGCCGCTGGCATTGATCACGCTGACTCGGGCGCTCAAAGAAAACTTTGTAGCGCACCGGCGCATCGCGCGCTGGACGTTTCCCATCTGGCTCTACGTTTCGGTGACCGGTGTCATTGTCTACTGGATGCTTTACTGGCTCGTGCCGTCGCGTTGACAGATGAGAAACCTTCACGGTACACCATCGGAATGGAGGTTTCGCGATGAAATCCATCGGCATCGTCGGTTGCGGCGCGATTGGCAAAGCGCTGGTGCAAGCGGTAGAGAATGACCGGTTGCCGGTGCGCATTGCCGGCATGACCAGTCGAACCGAAAGCACGGCGCAGAGCTTTCTGGCGGAATTTAATCAACCTCCCGCTTATCTATCCTTGAGTGATCTTATCGCCGCGGCGGATTTGATCGTCGAAGCCGCGGGCGGCGCGGTCGTGCCGGCGTTGGCGGAACAAGTCTTCGCCGCGGGCAAAGATCTCATGGTGATCAGCGTCGGCGCGCTGCTCGATCATCCGGAAATCATGGAAGCATCCCGGCAGCGCGGTTGCCGGCTTTATTTGCCTTCGGGTGCCATCGCCGGCTTGGACGGCATCAAGTCGGCGTGTGTCGGCCAGATCACTCATGTGACGCACACCACGCGAAAACCTCCGGCGGGACTCGAAGGCGCGCCGTATCTCGTCGAGCAAGGAATCTCGCTTGCCGGCCTGCAGGAAGAAAAAGAAATTTTTTCCGGCTCGGCGCGCGAAGCCTGCCGCGGTTTTCCGGCGAACGTCAACGTCATGGCCGCCGTGAGTTTGGCGGGCATCGGCCCCGATCGAACGCGAGCGCGTATACTTGCGGTGCCCGGCCTCGCGCGTAATTGCCATGACATCGACGTCGAAGGCGAGTTTGGCCGCTTGCAAGTGCACATCGAAAATATTCCGAGTGAAAATCCCAAGACCGGCAAGCTTACCGCTCTCTCGATCATTCGCGCCGTCCGGGACGCGGTGGACACGGTGCGAATCGGAAACTGAGGATCGATGATGGAGGATGGAGGATCGAAAACGCGATCTTCAATCCTCTATCTTCTATCCTCGACCTAAACCAGTCACGCCGACATCGACGATGAACAACAGTGATTTGATCGTTGGGATCTTGCAAGAAAGAGGCGTGCGCTGGGTATTCGGCGTGCCGAGCGGACCGGTGCTGCCCTTGATCGAGGCGCTCAGGAAAAGCTCGCTGCCATTCATCTTGACGGCAAGCGAGACTTCGGCCGGCTTTATGGCCAGCGCCGTGGGTTATCTCACCGGCGTTCCCGGTGTGTGCGTTTCGACCGTGGGTCCCGGAGCGACCAACCTCACCACCGGCGTCGGTTCGGCCTGGTTGGACTGCGCGCCGGCGCTGGCGATTACCTGCAATGTCGCGACGCCGTGGCTTGAACGGCGCATTCAAATGCGCATCGACCACCATGCGCTCTTCAAACCGTTGACCAAAGGCAGTTTCCCTCTGCGAGCCGGCGGCGTGGGCGCAACTTTGACTAAGGCGTTGCGGCTCGCGACCAACGAGCCGCCCGGGCCGGTGCATCTCGATTTGCCCGAGGACGTTGCGTCAACGGCAGCCGAACCGTTTCGCGCTGCTGCTGCGCGGATTGACCAGATACCGGATTTATCGCGCGAGATCGCCAGCGCCGTATCGAAGGCGTTGAGAAAAGCGCGCCGTCCGTTGCTGGTCACCGGGCTGACGTTCACGCGCAGCAAGGCGGCGCATCACTTGCTGCAATTTATCGAGCGGCAAAAATTGCCTTTCGTGTCGACGATGCACGGCAAAGGTTTTTTGCCGGAGCATCATGCGAACTGGGCCGGCGTGATCGGCCGGGCGCGGCGCACCAACGTCAAAGCTTTCACCGATCGGGCGGATCTAATACTTGCCGTCGGCTACGATCCGATCGAGATCAACTACGAAGAATGGGCCGGCAAAACGCCGTTGATTCATATCAGCAGCGCAGCAGCGGAATCCGGCGCAGGTCTTAAGTTTCTTTGGAACAAAGCCTGCGATCTGGATCGGCGCGATTGCTGCGCTGGCCGATATGACTCCGGATAACGAATCTGTGGTCGCCGCAGGATTTTAAGGCGCACCGTCGAGCGCTGGACCGCGCGCTGCGCCCGCGTTCCGCTGACTTCGCGCCCCATCACGCCTTGGACATTTTGCGTGAGGCTTTGCCGGCGGACGGCATTCTGGCCTACGACGTCGGCGCGCATACGCATCAGATCGCCAGTCAATGGCGCACCGATCTGCCGAAGACTTTGCTCGCGACCAACGGCTGGTCGTCGATGGGTTACGGCATGCCCGCGGCCTATGCCGCCAAGCTGGTTTATCCGCAGCGCGCGGTTGTCTGCGTCGTCGGCGACGGCGGCTTTCAAATGACGGCGGGCGAATTGTCGCTGGCGCGCCGGCTGAATTTGGCCGTGCCGGTGATCGTGCTCAACGACGGTTGGCTCGGCCTGATGAAAGTCAAACAGGAACGAAGAAACTATCCGCTTTCCGGAGTTCGATTGGGCGTTCCGCCGGAATCCCCCGCCCATTATTTCGGCGTGCCGTGCCGCGCGGCGAAATCACCGGAAGAATTCCGCGGCGCCCTCGATTGGGCGTTTTCTCTCGACGGCCCCAGTGTGATCGAGGCGTTCGTCGACGCCGCAGCCTACTCCGCCACGGTCTTCGATTGATCGCGCCTCTCCATGTCCGACAGCACAGTTAAGCGCGATTCCTTTCGTTGGACGATTTTGGCGCTGATCAGCGTCTCTCATATCATCGGCGCGGCGGCCCAGTATGGCATCAACACCCTGGCGCCTTTTTACAAAGACGAGTTGGGGTTATCGCGCGCGCAGGTCGGTTTATTTTTCTCGGCGTTTTATCTCGGCATGACCGGCGCGTCCTTCGGCACCGGCTGGTTGGCGGACCGTCACGGCGTGCGCCAGACGACGCTGCAGGGCCATGTACTTTTGGGAGTCTGCACGGTCGCGGCGGCGCTGGCGCCGTCTTTCCAATGGGGTTGCGTCAGCTTTTTCTTCGCCGGCTTGGGTTATAGTTTTCTCAATCCGGCGTCGACGATCGGCGTCATGACGTGGTTTCAGCGCGACGAGCGCGCCACCGCCATGGGTGCCAAGCAAACCGGCGTGCCCGCGGGCGGCGTGGTCGCCGCCGTGCTCGCGCCGTCTTTGGTTTTGCTGATCGATTGGCGCGGCGCATTGGCGGCCCTCGGTATCATCAACTTTCTTTTCGGTTTTGTTTTCTTTTCACTCTGGCGCGATCCGGTAAACTCGAATGCAGGCGATAGCGCGCAGGAAAACGAAACCATTGACGACGCACCACCGCTGGACATCTGGGGATTGTTGCCGATCAGTTGCGCCACGGCGCATGTATCTCATCGGACAAATGGTTTTGATCACCTATGTGCCGCTTTATCTGAAGGACACGATGGGCTATTCCGCCTACTGGGCGAGTCAAGCGCTGGCGTTGACTCAGAGCGGCGCGATGATCGGACGGGTCGGCTGGGGGATCGCGAGCGATCGGCTATTCGGCGGGCGGCGCAAGATCGTGCTGATTGTGATCGGCTTGCTGTCGGTGATTCTTGATCGGCGGATTGGGATTCATTAATCGCGACTCATCGTCGGTTTTACTGATGGCGATGCTTTTTTTCGCCGGCGTTTGCATCGTTGGTTATCAGGGCGTTTCTTATGCCCTTATCGGTGAGATCGCCGGCAAAGCGCGCACCGGCGCCGCTTTGGGCATGATGATCACCATCAACGCCGGCGCTGCGACACTCGGCACGCCGCTATTCGGCCACATCGTCGATCGCACCGGCTCTTACGCGATCGGTTGGCGGATGTTGGCGGGCGCGATTGCCGTCGGCATCGTCGGTATGGCGGTTTTGTTAAAAGAGCCGCGCCTTCAGCCCGGCGCCCAGCACTAGTGGGCGATGAGAATTCTTGACCGGCCGATGGCCGGGTGGTAGCGTTGGCTCGGTAGCGGAAGGGGGCTCACGAAACGGTGGTGGCGTGCAGCGGCCGTCATTCGGCCGAGGAGGAGCTTCCATGGCAGTTCAATCCAGTGGCGCTAGTGATTCCACTATCGGTCTTCCCTTAAATCCGGCGATTTCCGATCTATATCAGCAGGGCATTGTCGCCGGCGTCCTCGGCGCCGCGACGATCGCGGTTTGGTTTTTTTTCGTCGACATAGTTAGCGGGCATCCGATTTTCTACACACCCAACTTACTGGGCACCGCGCTTTTCCACCGCGGCGCCGGAATTGATCAGCCTCAGGCGCTGGCGATTTCGTTCGAGACGGTGCTGGCCTATACCTGGGTCCATGGCTTGGTTTTTTGCGCCATCGGCGGAATAGCTTCCAAGTTGCTCGGCTTAGCCGAACGAGATGTCAACGCCGGTTTCGGCATTCTCCTGCTGTTTGTCATCTTTGAGTTTGGCTTCGTCGGTGCCGCGCTGGTGTTCGCCGAACCGCTTCTCCACGCTCTGACTTGGCCTTCCGTACTCGTCGGCAATATCTTTGCGACCGCTGTAATGGCGGTCTATTTTCGGCACCGCCATGCCGCTCTCACAATAAGCCCTTAACAGATGGATTAGGCGTCGATGACGTCGGATATGACGGCGATCGTTTTTCACGACAGACCGGCGTGGTTTGGTTTCTGTTAGCGTCGAGGCTGCTCGCGTGGAGGTATCTTGTGCGAGAGTTTATCCTGCTCGGATCGTTGGCCGGTTTTCTTATGATCGCCGCGCCGGCGATTAGCTCTGAACCGACGCAACCGAGAGCGCCGCTACCGGAAGAATTGGGCGACGCCTGGGAGCGCTTGCAGCGCGCAGTCCAGGACTGGAGCGGGCGGTTGCGGGACCGCCTGGGCACCCGCGCCTCGCGCGAGGACCGTCCCACCCTTACCCAGATTTTGACCAACAAGGAAATGCTTGGCTTGTCGGCGGATCAAGTGCGCAAGCTTGAACAGCTGCGGGACAATTTCCAACGCCAATCGATTCGGACCGACGCCGACTCGCGTATCATTGAGCTCGACATCGCCGCGCTGCTGGACAACGATCCGGTGGAAGCTGGCCAAAGTCGAGCAGAAAATTCGTGAGGCTGAAAAGCTCCGGACCGATCTGCGCATCGCGCGCATTCGCATCGTTGAGCAGGCCAAGGCGTTGCTGAATCCGGAGCAGAAAAAAAAGTTTCAAGAAATCGAGCCGCCGCGCTCGCCGCGCCTTTCACGCAGCGGACAGAATCCGTCGGCTAAGGAATGAGAACCACCTTTCCGGTGGTTTTTCGCGCTTCGAGTTGACGATGTGCCTCGGCAACGTCGCTCAAGGCGAACATTTTGTCGATCCTCAGTTTCAACTTGCCTGCTGCAGTCCAATCGAAAAGATCGCCGGCGCGTTTGAGCAACTCAGCGCGGTCCAGTGCATAGTGAGCTAAGGTTGGCCGGGTCAGAAAGAGCGAGCCCTTGGCCGCGAGTTTCCCCGGATCGAAGGGCGGCACCGGACCGCTCGATTGGCCGAACAGCGCCAAATAGCCGCGTGGCCGCAGGCAATCAAGACTCTTGTCGAAAGTCGTCGCGCCGACCGAGTCGTAGACGACGTGAACGCCAGCTCCGCCGGTAAGCTTTTTCACTTCGGCAAGAAAATCAGTCTGAGTGTAAAGAATCACGTCCTCCGCGCCCGCCTGCTTCGCCAGTTGAGCCTTGGCTTCGGTGGACACCGTGCCGATGACGCGGGCGCCGAGCATCTTGGCGATCTGAATCAACAAAAGACCGACGCCGCCCGCCGCAGCATGCACCAACGCGATATCGCCGGGCTTCAGCGTGTAAGTGCTGTGCGTCAGATAATGCGCGGTCATGCCTTGAAGCATTAAACCCGCCGCGGTCTTGGCCTCGACGCCGGTGGGCACCGGCACGAGCCTCGCCGCCGGGACTATGGCATATTCCGCGTACGATCCCAGGATCATCGCATAAGCGACGCGATCGCCCTTCTTCACTTCGGTGACGCCGTCGCCAATCGCGTCGACGACGCCCGCGCCTTCCATACCCAACGTGAAAGGAGTGGGAATGGGATAAAGCCCGGTGCGCTGATAGACGTCGATGTAATTGAGCCCGATCGCTTCGATCTTGACCCGCGCCTCACCGGCCTTGGGCTCAGGGATGGGAATGTCTTCATAAGTGAGAGCTTCGGGGCCGCCGGGATGGTGAATTCGAATGGCTTTCATGACGGAGTTTCCTCGCTTTGATACTGATCACCGCTTACCGCGTTAACAAAAAGAATTCAATTTGCGGATTCGTGCAGTTCGTTACGCTCGAACGCAAATTCCCGCGGCTAGCAGAAGTTGCTGAAAAGCTCTTTAAGAGTCCTTCGACCTCGCTCAGGACGAACGGAGGGGTTTTGATATCATTGGTATTCTTCCGTTCTGCTGTGCCTGACGAAGCATGAGGGCGTCGAAGCATTCCGAATTTTTTTGCGCAACTAGCCAGACTGCTACTTGCGCACCCGCATGCCGCGCTGGGCATCCCACTGAAGAATCTTTTCGCTCTTGGGCAGCGGCGCCTCCGGAACTTCGCCGACGGATACTCCGAACTGCCAATTCGCCGGACAGATGGCAATGAAGCGCGCATAGCCGCCCAGGCCGCCGGCGAATTTAGGATAGCCGATCGTGATTAGGCAACCTTGCTCCGGCACCTGGTGCAGATTCGTCACTCCCTCGGCTTGCGTGTAGCCGTGATGCAACAACCAATGTTCGCCTTCGAGATTTGCCGTGGTGTCGGTGTCGAGGGGCTCATGACCGTGAAAAAGAATGTGGCGTTCCTCGTGGAGAAATTTGAGCGCATCCAATGACACGCCGGGGAAGGTTTTCTCATTGGCAAGCGCCGGGTCGGGCCACTTCTTCGACCAATCCGAACGCACCATCACCACCGAGCCGGGCGGAATCTTGCCGTTGCGAGTTTCCCAACTCTCGATGTCGGAGCGCTGAAGATGGTATCCAGGATCTTTTGCCACGGGATCGACGATGGAAATCACCACCAACGGACGCACCGCATAAGTCGCGGGCAACTCGTCGATCGCGGGATATTCCGGCGCCCAATGCGCCGGCGGATCGAGCTGCGTGCCGTATTGATCGGTGGGCAATTCATAGCGCGTCGCCTCGAAGCCGTCCTTTTTGTAAGTGTAAGGTTGCTTGGTTTGCGGATTCACCGTGCGTCCGAATTTTGCCGGCGCGAAACCTTTCCACACCGGGATTGACGGCGTGAGCGTGTGCGTCAGATCGATGTACTTCGCCCCTTTGAGGGATTGTTCGTAGACCTTCCAGAGACCGGACTCGGAGGATGCCGCCGGCTCAGATGCTTTCTTTGGCTCAGGCGAAGAGGGCTCCCTACGATCGCAGGCTGCGAGGAAAAGCACTAAACCCATTATGACAACGAGTGAATAGAATGACTTGAACGTCATGACTGCCTCCATGAGAAACCACCATACAAAAGAGTTGCGTCAATTGTACACATAGTTCGCAGAGAAATTTCTTGCTGCACATAGGCCACGGATCGAGAGGCAGATATTAGCGATGAAGTAAGTTCGGATTCATGCCAGATCCCACCATCTCGATATTCACTCGTAAGCGGGTCTGCGTGAGCCAAAGAGCGGTCATCAATCCGCAGAACTATCGGAATCCAGGTTTTAGGTGGGGAGGGACTTCCCACGGCGGTTGGAGCTGAGCTTTAACAAGCCGGAGAATGTCGCAAACCAGGATATCTTGACACCTAAAAATTATTGCAGTTATTCCATTCGGGGTGCAAGCCATGGCTGAAGCAAATGGATCATTTCGCAAAGCAGGCGCGCAGCCTACGAATGCCTTTGGTATTTTTGAGAGCCGATCTTTTTGCCTGGTTGAAGATCTGCCAGGCGTCGCTTCGTCTCAAAGGGCCGTTCTTTGCGCGGTTGGGAGCAGGCTTAAGCATGTGAGGTTGCAAGAAGGCTCTATCTCACCTTGAAACCGTACTGGAGAAATCCCAGCTCTGAAATTTTAGAGAGGGCAATGGGGATATCGGCTTTATTATCAGGCCGATCGGCGCCATCGCGCTACTCCAACCGCTGCTCTCGAATGACGACCTTTCCCGCGGTTTCAACTGTGTCTGAGAACATTGATTCATTGATTGTCAAGCTGAAGTGAAAACTCCCCGCCATAGAGAGATTCTAGCGGCTCCTAAGTCCGTAGCGACCGCACGGGAGTGACAGGTTAAACGGATGCAGGGCGGGCCAGCTTCAACAAACACTCATCGCCAAGAGGCGGCCAATCCTGGATACGCCGATCTGTGGCGTGCGCAGGCGAAGCCATTGAGCATTCTAGTGGCGTGTTGCACGCTCTTGGCGACCAGCTACAGCGAATTCATCCTCACCTTTCTGAATCAGTTCGCTTCAATATACTCATTCTGCTTTCTCGTCATGCTATTCACGCTGATGCTGCCCGCAAGACTCCTTATTCTGAGCATTGCGCTCGCAGTCGGGGCATTAAAGGCACTCAGCCACTTGAACGAACTCAAGATTTCCGCAGTTTCTTTGCCCATAACATTTTTCGATGTGAAAATGGTCATTGCCGATCCTACGGTTCTTGTGAATGCTATCGGCGTACGCGATGATCTTTACAAAATCGCATCCATCACTGCCTGGGTACTCGCTGTTTACGCTCGTCGCATCTGCTTTCTGCAAGAGCAGAGGTTACTCTCTTCCGGACCCTCTCAAACTCGTGCGATCGCGCGGCAAAGCCGGGGCGCGATCTTCTTCCTTCGTTTTGAATGCCATTACTGTTCCGGTTGTCCTTATCGCTGGCCAGACTTCGCTGGCAAGGTATGGCAGCTTTGTGCATGCCAACCTTAACACCATTGAAACGGAACTATGGCTTTGGGAACCGTCGAGCCAGGTTACCCTATCCCGCAAGCTAGGAATTCTGGAGTATGTGGCATTCTCTTCTTTCGCGGCCAACGACAAGGCCGACATCTCTCTCGAGCATGGACATGCCTCCCACCGTAAAGGAATTGAGACTAGCCTCGGCCGAGTTCGTCAACAGCGCAGGTCATCCGTCGAAAGCGCTCTTGCCCAACATCGTATTCTTTCATGCGGAATCAACCTTCGATCCCAATATCGCTTTCAGACTGTCTGCACGTGTCGAGTTACCTTTATGGTCCAAGCAAAGCGAGACGAGGGCACTTGGCCCTTTGCGCGTGAACGTCATTGGCGGCGGGAGCTGGGTCACGGAATTCGAGGTGATCACCGGTGTCGACTCGAGGATCTTCGGGTACGAGGGTTTCTACACGCATTACTACATCGCGCCGAAGGTGAAGAACTCCTTCGCAATATATTTGGCAAGGAAGGGATATCGGGCGGCGGTGTTTTATCCTACCGAAGGTAGCTTTTATAATGTGGAGAAAGCGTTCAGGTCCTATGGCGTGAAGGATTTTAATGATGGCGGGGCGCTTGGGTTGCCGGCGGACTGGGGAAGTCTCATCGATCGGGACATCATCAAGACAGTCATCGCGCGTGGTGCCTTCAAGGGCTCCGATCCATTCTTTTATTCTATCGTTACCTCCCAGAATCACGGCCCGCACCCCTGCTGGTCTTTTGCCAATGAGCAGCAATTTCTGACAAAGTTCGCGGCGCAGGTGTCCTTCGAGGAAAACTGCCAGTTCAATGAATATTTGAAACGAGCCGTCTCCACGTCCGATGCTTTTGAGCTCGTGCTGAAACAGTTAAGGCAAATCGAAAAGACTGACCGGCAGGCCTTTCGTCTTACTGGTCTATGGCGATCATCAACCGTGGTCCTTCACCGGCGGTGTTTATTCCGTAGCAGGCGGGATCGCCGCCGAGCAGGGCTTCAAGAATTTCTCCGGTGTCCGAACCAGTTTCGATGGGTATCACACATTCTTTCACTTGTTGGCGTCAGACAAAACGGTTGTCCGGAGTCGATTCACAAAGCCACCTCCAGCGTCGCTTCTTCCCACCCTCGCGAGCGCGTTCGTAGCAACTTCCTATGACGACCTCTATCTACCGATAAACTTTCTTGCCTTCGCGAGCTGCGGCTCGAATATACGTGGCGCAGGTTGCGAGCGGTATGCGGAGATAGCGCGCTCGGCGAGGGAGGCTCTGGTGACAGACCCATCTACACGGGCTTCGCCCGTCGGAGCTCGACCCTCTCAGGGTTCTCCCCTATTTGGTGCCGAGGTGAAAGAAGTATCGGAAAAAATATCGAAGTTCCAGACTCTGCGAAGATCGACTTTGCGTTACCTCGTCTTGTGAGGTTACGCCGTCTGATTGCAAGACCTTGACGACCTGCCCTCGGACCTACCGATCACGTGATGCAGCACTTGTCGTATTCTCGAGCGAATCCCGTATCCATCGGCGACCGGCATCAAAACAGTCTTGGAAACCTGGCGAAAGAAAATCTCAAAGCCAAAGGGCGATCCGAGCTGTGCACCGATCCGAGCATCCTAAAGCGATTGAAGACAGCGGATTTATTAAGACTTGTACGACTAGGTCGGTGATACAATAGAGTTGTTGTGCCGCGTTTGAATTTTACGACTCATAAGCTTTTCACGAAATTGACAATCAGTTGATTGACCTGTTGGGCATGTTCCCTAAACACATAATGGCCCGCATGGTTAAAGGCGTGAAATTCGGTTCTTGGTACCACCGAGCCGATGATCCGAAGCAAGTCGATGCCGAGCTTCATCGGAGAGGACTGATCGTTGACGCCCCAAATAATCAGCGTCGGCGCTTTCAATCGGCCCGCTTCGATGAGCTTCAGGGTCTCATATTTTTTCTCCCGCATACTGGGCAGAAAGACCGCTTCGAGAAAGGTTTCCATTTTCTTGCGCGCCTCGAGCGTTCTTGGCAGCCTGCCGATTCGCAGCATCTCTTGAATGAAGTCTTCGCTGATATGCTCTTGAGAGTATGAATTGGCTATGGGTTCTCTGAGGATGAAGTCTCGATCGGGTATCGGCGGCGCGCCGACCTCCAATTTCGTGTAGAAATCGTAGGACATGGACGGATCTTCGGCGGGCAGGGTATTGCTGTCGAAGATGACCAGGGCTTTGACCAGCTCCGGGTGGTCTATCGCGATGCGCGCGGCGGGTAAGGCGCCTCTGGAATGGCCTGCCAATGTGGCGTTTTTGATTCCGAGGGTGCGCACAAACGCCCACGCATGTTCGATCACCGCCGCCATGGTGTAATCCGCATCGCTCTTCGGATTGTCCGTGTCTCCCATGCCGAGCTTATCGAATGCGTAGACATGAAAATGCTTGCTCAGTTCGTGGAAGTTCAGGCTCCAATGATAGGCGCTATAGAACGTCCCGTACTTGCCGCCGTGAATCAGCACGAGATCATCGCCTTTGCCGGCCTCGAAGTATCGGGTTCTGCACGCCATCCAAAGTGACAAATTGAGGGTTATCCATCATTTCCTCTTTTAGCCGGAAAACCGGAGCCATCGCTATTTGACAAAGAGTTTGTCGTATTCCTTGGCCTTTTCCGCATAGCCGTCTTTATCCAGCTCGATCATCTCGACAAACTGGATCTTGTCAACGTCGGGCAACGGCGGCTTGATTCCTTTGCGATTGACAAACTCGCCGCCGATTTTGCTCATGAGGTCCATGCTCTCGTCGTTGAGAAAGAAATCGATAAAGGCTTTTCCGGCGTTGGGATTGGGCGCCTTGCTGCCCAGCGCCACATGATGCCCGTCGCCCAACATTTTGCCCAACCGCACATAATCGAGCGGCGCTCCCTTTTGCCCGTAGAGATATACGTATCTGACGAAGGCGATGGCGATGGGCGTTTCCGCCGTTATCACGCGCTCGGCAGCGGGAATATAAGATTCCACCAGCGCCGGCTTGCATGCTCCGAGATCGTGGATGAACTTATCCGCTTTGTCTTTTCCCATGATTTTATGAAGGCTGGCGAGCCATTGGGTCGTCGTCGTGTGCTGTTTGGGATCGCGCATAACGACTTTGCCCTTATATTGCGGCTTGACGAGATCCTCCAAAGACTTCGGCGCCTCCGACGGCTTGATCGCTTCCTTGTTATAAATGATGCCGATGACCACGTTGCGATATCTAGGCCCGAGGTTCGGATCGATTACGTCTTTCGAAAAACCCTTGGCCGAAGGTGAATTGTATTTGGTCAACATTCCATCCTTCAAAAGTATCTGCATCGGCGAGGCATTGTTGATGAGCACGTCGAAAAGCGGTTTGCCGGCGCGATATTCGCTCGATGGCTCGGTCCATTACTTTGGTCGACGAGGCTCGCCAATAATCCATTTTGATGCCGGTCTTCTTGAAAAAGGCATTGCCTATGGCATCGCCGGTATCCGAGTCGAGAGACCCGTAGACGACAGCTTTGCCTCCTTCTTTCTTGGCCGCTTCTATCAGCTTTGCGTCTTGGGCGAAGGCTGTTCCGAATAAAAAGAAAACTAAGCTCGCCGAAATCGATACGACCTTATTCATCCCTGTCCTCCGATGATTGTTTGAGTTGCTGCCGCAGAACGAATCAGCGCCACTATAAACGGATAATTAGTTAGCGCGCAAATATAGCAAAGAGGTGTCGGGCGCTGTCAGTGTGCCGCGTCACTTTGCGCGTGAGGAAACAGGCTGACCTGCGGAGCGTTGCAGAGTTTTTCTGGCGAGATCCACGTGCCGAGTGCACAATTCGCAAATTACCATCCTCTCGAAGCACGCCCCAAGTAGCCTCAACCCATAGCTTTAACGCATCACAGTGATTGTTTCGAGACGGCAGTCGCGTGCCGCGGTGAGCTGCCGGTCATCCGCGGTAATGAATGGCAGCGTTTCGCCGATCGACTCTTGAATGATGATCGCCGAGGCAAGGTGAATAGCGTCGAGAGTTCGAACTGCATCAGCCAAAACAAGCTCTTCTGCCTTAATCAGCACCGGCACTACCGGTTCGACAAGCTGCCAAAACAACCGATCTCGCTTTACGCGAATGAGAATCGAATTGTAATTCGATCTGGTGACCGCACCTTCTTGATACCGGCGTCGTACGGCTGAATGTAGCTCGATCGTTGCGATGGCGGAAGATACAAATTCGTAAGTCCCGAGGAGTTCGCGAACCTGCGTTGACCCCGCTTCCTGAATATAGTTCTTGACCAGAGCGGAGGTGTCGAAATAAGCGAGACTCATCTCTCGTCGCGTTCATCTCTAATCGTTTGGGCGATGGGCCGGCCTTTGATACGCACCGGAGAGCGCCAAACTGGCATCGGCTTCCCGCTTTTTGACCCGCGCCGCAATATCCCTTCCGCCTCCATTCGGCGCAAAGCGGCTCAACGTTTTGTTCTTTCCCTAACGGTTTGATCACCGCGATCGGTTTGCCGCGTTCGGTGACGATGCACGTCCTTGCCGGCTTTCACCGCCTTTATCGCCTTGGAAAAACTTTGATTAGCTTCTCTCAATCCCATTCGCATTTGAATACCTATTTTGTAGTGATGTAACTACAATAAGCCGCTATCAGACCTCTGTCAAGCAAAGCGTTTTGGAGACGAGGCAAACGGAAGCTCAGTTACGTAGAGTTAGGTAAGTCAGGCACAGATTCTTTGTTCTCAGATTCTTTGTTCATTTTTCAAAAGTATCTGCATCGGCGTGGCGTTGTTGATGAGCACGTCAAAAAGCGGTCTGCCCGCGCGATATTCGCTCGACGCCCCGTCCATGACCTTGATAGGACGACGCTCGCCAATAGTCCATTTTGATCCCGGTTTTTTTGAAAAAGGCGTTGCCTATGGCATCGCGGTATAGGAGTGAGAGACCGAGACGAGGCTTTGCTCAACCCGGTCCGCTCAACTTGACCATGAAGCGTTTGTTCCAATATAGAGAACACAAGATGGAACCAATAAAGAATAGTTTTTTCTTGATAAGTTTTCTCGCCGCTCTTTTGTCGACTTATGCGTTCGGTGCGCCGGGTTTATCCTGGGCGCAGACGGCTTATTATCAAGGGAAGACCGTTACGATTCTTCGCGGTGGAACGCCCGGAGGTTACGGTGATTTACAGGCGCGCGCGTTGATGCCGTACTTAAAAAAATATATCCCCGGCGAACCCGCGGTCATCATCGAGCACAAGCAGGGCGCCGCCGGTCGAACGGCGATAAATCACATTTACTCCGGAGCTAAAGCGGATGGGCTCACGATCGGGGCGGTCGGCAACGTTCTGGTCAGCGGACCGATCCTGGGCTTGGCCGGCAGTAACTACGATCTGGACAAGCTCATTTATATTGGTTCCACGGACAGTGGCAGTCCCACCGCGTTCGTCACCAGAAGAGAGGCGGGGTTCGATAGCGTGGAGAAGCTCCGCGCCGCGACGGGCATCCGGATCGGCGCCAATTCGGTGGGACATATTACCTATATCAACGGGCGGCTCGCGGCTTATTTGTTGGGATTGAAGGAGCCGAAATTCGTCGTCGGCTATTCATCTCCAGAGCGAGACGTGGCGCTGCTCCAGGGTGAGATCGATGGCGGCTCTATGTCGAGCGCAACCCTGCAACAGAATCCATCGCTTATGGAAAAGGTGCACTTTCACACCGTCATCACCGTGCCCAAGGGCCGATACACTGCGCCCTATTCGCGCGCGACTGCCGAGATCGATAGCTTTGCCAAGAGCGAGAAGGAGCAGCGGTTGCTAAACTTGTATAGGGCATTCGACTATCCGCGCTGGCCCTATATCTTGCCCCCCGGCACGCCGAAAGAGCTGGTCAATATTTTGCGGGAGGCCATGGCCAAATCGTTCAAAGATCCCGGCTTCGCCAAAGAATTCAAAAAACTGACGGGTGTCGATCCCGCACCGATAACAGCGGAAGCCATAGAGGCGGCGCTAAAAGATCTTCCGCGTGATCCCGAAACCATCGCGCTGTACAAGCACCTCGCCGATCATCGCCCGATGCCGCCGCGCTGAAGCATCCAAATTCTTCATTATACGATTTTTGGAGAAGCTTACTGCGATGTCGAAAAAGACAGCAGGCAAAGATGACGAGAGGGGCAAAATGAACCTACCCCTACCGGAAGCTGATGCGGCGACCGCCGCTGAAGTGCGCGATTGGCTCGACCGCTTCACCGCTTGTGTGCGCGAGGTCGACTGTTATCTCGACTAACAAGGGCTCTGCTACTTGAGCTGGTCGGCAACCTTGTCGATGCCGGCTTGAGAGCAGGCTTCGTCACGCGTACCGCCAGGAACGTTGCTGCCCGGGGCGGGTGACGACCCGGAAACTCCGATCGCGACGATGATTTCGTTTCCGACCTTGATCGAGCAAGTCCGCCACCAGCTGCGCTGGTGCCGCTACAGATAGACCTGGGCAACGGCGCCGGGATTCTTGGTCAAACGCTCGGCCAATTCCCGCGAAGGAGCGCGAAAAGTGAGCGCGGTATAGGCCTTGCGCTGGCTGTTCTCAAAGGTGTGCGGGCGGCGCGTCGTCGCGCAGAACATGCGAATATTGCCGCCGCGATCAAGCACGATCACGGTATACGCGCGAGCCGTCGTTTCGGCAGCGTTCAAGCGCGGTTTCGGCGACGACCTTAGCCATGGCGAAGGAAATATTGCGCTCAGTGAGCACTCCCTGCGCCGCGGCAGACGCGACAAACATTAACATCGCACCGACTAGAGCTGTGAGCTTGAATACTCATCGTGAGATTTACCCCTTTAGCTAGTATCTTACGCCTTCCCCGCCTCCTTCAACCCGCGCAGCACATTCTCCGGGCTCAGCGGCAATTTGTTGATGCGCACGCCGGTGGCGTTGAAGATCGCGTTGGCGATGCAGGCCATCGGCGGGACGCAGGCGATTTCGCCGGCGCCTTTGGCGCCGTAGGGGCCGGAGCCGGGATAGCCTTCGACCAGGGTCGTCTCGATGCGCGGCATCATGTTGATGGTCGGCATCAGATAATCGACGAAGGACGGGTTCATCGTTTTGCCGTTCTGGTCGAAGACGACTTGCTCGCAGAGCGCCTGGCCGATGCTCATGGCGGCGGCGCCTTCGATCTGGCCTTCGGCGGCGGCTCGATGGATCGGCTGGCCGATGTCGTGGACGGCGACGTATTTCAAAATCTTCACGTTGCCGGTGTCGGGACTCACTTCGACGATGCAGGCGTGGGTGGTGAACGGCTGCGAGCTGCCGTGGGCTTTTTCTTCGGCCATCAATTCCAGGTTGTCGCAGTAGCCGCGGCCGATGACTTCGCCGATGACGTTGTGCGCGTCGGTGGCGACGGTGGCGAGCGCGACCGCCTTCGCCGGCGTGCCTTTGACGCGGATCTGCTTGTCGACGATCTCCAGATCGTCCGGGCTCGCTTCCAGTTTGCGCGCGGCCATTTTGAAAATCTGATTGCGCGCGTCGATGGCGGCGAGCCGCGTCGCGCCGCCGGAAACCAGGATGCCCCGGCTGCCGACCGTGCCTGCGTCCCACGGGCTGGCGTCGGTATCGACGTTGACCACGGTGACATCGCTCACTGGTATGCCGAGCTCTTCGGCGACAATCATTGGAATACCGAAACCGGGGATGGTGCCCATGTCGATCTTGCCGATGTGCACCGTCACCGAGCCGTCTTCGTTGACTTTTACTATCGAGCCGCCGCCGGGACCGGCGCTCTCGATCCATGAGCCGGTGGCGATGCCGATGCCCTGGTTTTTTTCCAGCTTCACTTTGCCCCAGCCGATCTTTTCCTTGGCGATCTTGATCGTTTCGCCGAGCGAAACATCGCGCAGCTTGGGCACGCCGACGATCTTGTCGCCGGCTTTAGGCATGTTCTTAAGGCGGAATTCCGTCGGATCCATGCCGAGCTTGGCGGCGATGGAGTCCATGTGCGACTCCACGGCGAACGCGGCCTGCGGGCCGCCGGGGCCGCGCACCGGGCCGCAGACCTGCTTGTTGGTGTAAACGCTGTAACCCTCGATGTGGCAGTTGGGCATCAAGTACCAGCCGCCGAGCATGTTGGTGCAGCGGCCGCCGGCCTGCACGCCGAAGCCGGAGTAGCCGCCGGCGTCGTAAAATACTTTGCCGGTGCGGGCGACGATGGTGCCGTCTTTTTTCACGCCGGTCTTGATGTACATTCGCGCGCCGGAGCGGATCGTCGTCGAGATGGTTTCTTCGGCCTTGTCGAGGACGATCATCACCGGCCGCTTGGCTTTGATCGCCAACAGGCCGCAGATCGGCTCGACGGCGGCGCCGGAGGTGATGCCGCTGCCCTTGCCGCCGAAGCCGCCGCCCAGGCCGGCGGAGATCACGCGCACGTTATTGAGCGCCAGGCCGAGCATCTTCGCGGTTTCCTGGCGCACGGGAAAGGGCGCCTGGGCGTTGGCCCAGACGGTGAGCCGGCCGTTGGGTTCCATCTGCGCCGCGGCGATGCGCGGCTCCAGATACTGCGGGTGGATCATCTTGGTTTCGTAAACTTCGTCGACCACGATATCCGCTTCGGCCATCGCTTTTTCGGCATCGCCGACATGGACGACGGCGTGGCCGCAAATATTTTTAAGCCCCGCGTCCGCCGGAATGGTTTTCGGCAGCGGCATGTCGTCGTGCAAAGTCGGCGCATCGGGCTTGGTCGCTTCTTCGGGATCGAGCGCCACCGGCAGAGGCTCGTAGACGACCTTGATTTTTTTCAGCGCTTGCTTGGCGATCGCCAGGGTATCCGCGGCGACGGCCGCGACCGGGTCGCCCATGAAGCGGACTTTGTGGCGCGCGAGAATATAGCGGTCGATATAGCTTCGGCCGTAACGCACGTCCGGCGCATCGGCGGCGGTGACGACGGCATGCACGCCGGGAACTTTCTTGGCTTCGCTGGTGTCGATGCTGACGATTTTCGCGTGGGCGTACTGGCTGCGCAGGATCGCGCCATGCAGTTGGTCTTTGAGCATCAAGTCGATGCCGTAGACGCCCTTGCCGATGACCCGCTCGATGCCGCCCATGCGCGCCGGGCTCGAACCGATAATTTTGAGTTCAGCTTTTGCCATGACCTACGCCCTCCCTGCGATGCGATCGGCGGCGAGATGGATCGCGTCGACGATCTTGTTGTAACCGGTGCAGCGGCAGATGTTGCCCGAGACCGCTTCTTCGATGTCTTCCGCCGTCGGTTTAGTGGTGCGATCGAGCAGCGCTTTCACCGAGATGATGTACCCCGGCGTGCAGTAGCCGCACTGCACCGCGCCGGTGTCGATGAACGCTTGCTGCACCGGATGCAATTTATCGCCGTCGGCCAATCCTTCGATGGTGATGATCTCGGCGCCGTTGGCGTCGGCGGCCATGGTCACGCAGGAGTTGATCGGCTTGCCGTTATAAATGATCGTGCAGGCGCCGCACTCGCCGGTGTTGCAGCAAAGCTTGCTGCCCTTCATTTCCAAGGTGTCGCGGAGAAATTCCAAGAGCGACGCCGAAGCTTCCGCGCTGGCGCTGACCGACTGGCCGTTGATCTTCGTATTGATCGTGACACTCATTATGCTACCTCCTTGCCGGTGGCGGCTTTCCAAGTTTGTTCCAGACCGCGGCGGGTCAAAGCCTCGACGATCCAGCGGCGATATTCTCCGCTGCTGCGCTGGTCGCTGATCGGACTCGATTCCGATCCGGCCAGGGCCGCGGCTTCTTTGAGCAGCGCGGCGGTGAGTGGCTTGCCGCGCAGCAAAGCTTCGGTCTTCGGCGCGCGAATCGGCGTCGGCGCCACGGCGCCCAAACCGATGCGGACATCTTGTATAGTTGTTCTTCCCGGCATCCGGCGTGATCAGGACCGCGACGCCGACCATGGCAATATCCATGGCGCCGCGCACGGCGTGCTTCAAGTAAACGCTCTTGCTGCCGGCCGCTGGATAGGGCACGTCGATTTCGGTCAGGAGACCTTTCGCGCCGAGAACCGACTTTCCCGGTCCCTGAAAAAACGACGTGAACGGTTGATTCTTCTCGCCGTCCGAGAAAGCGCACTTGGCGGTGGCTTCCAACACGAGCAGCGGCGCCAGGGTTTCGCCCGACGGCGAAGCGCGGCAGATGTTGCCGCCGATGGTCGCGGTGTTGCGCACTTGCAGCGAGGCGAACTGATGCGCCGCTTCCCAAAGCACCGGCAGCTTATCGCGGACGAATCGCGCTGGTTTCGAGATCGCGGATGGTCGTCAGCGCGCCGATGCGCAAGCTGCCGCCGTTCTCGCTGATGCCGCGTAGACCGGGGAGCTTTTTGATATTCACCAGCGAGCCCGGCTCTTCCTTGAACTTGATGTCCACCATCACGTCGGTGCCGCCGGCGATGACCTTGGCTTCCGCGCCGTGCTTGGCGAGCACCGACAGCGCTTCGCTAACCGTTTTAGGTTCGAAATAGTCCATAGTTCGCCGCCTCTTGTCTTGGATTTATTTCTGCGTCGGAATTCGCTTCCGTCTTAGCCCAAGTCGCGTGCTGATGGCAACCCCTAGGCTTAGTTAGCCGAGGGTTTCTCGCGGACTATTGAGAGCGGCGCCGTCCGTTCGGTTTGCCGGAATGACGAATCGACTGATTGAGATCGCTTGCGGATTCGCCGCCATATGCAAAATTCCAAAACTGGCACTCGTGCATCTCCGGCGCGACGATGATTTTGTCTTCTTCAATCAGCAATAGTAAGGTCAGACTGCAGATGAAAATCTTTTTTATCAATGCTAGTAAAAAACGTTGACTTTTGGCTAAAATTTATGACCATGCTTATGAGCCGAAGTTTCAGAACAGAGCCGATTTCCCTTCCAAAGCAAGACAAGAAAAAATTGCACTCTACCGTAAAGTGATCGGGCGCGGCCATCAGGCAATTCTCGAAATCGGCTGCGGATCGGGTGATTTGACCTACGCGATAGTCGATCATGCGGAAAAAATCGTCTGCATCCGATATCTCCGCTAAGGGGGTCGAATGGGCGAGAAACCGGAAGGACCTGTGGTCGTTGAGCGGGGTGCAGTCGAGAAAAATAGAATTTCTCCAGATGTCCGCTGTTCAACTAAATTTTCCCGACGAAACGTTCGACTGGGCAATCAGCACCTCGCTCGTGGAACACCTTCATCCGGAGGATGTTAGTATCCACATGCATGAGGTTCGGCGTATTCTCAAACCCGGTGGAAAATACCTCATGTGGTGCCCCAACCGGTTGGGCCATCACAAGGATCGGGACTATCACTTTTCCATGTTTTCTTGCCGCGAGTGGATCGAAAAATTGAGGGAAGCAGGATTCAGCGGCTTTCGTTCGACCCTGACATCGCGACTACCCATGATTGATGCGGGATTCAAAGTGTTTATGGAGCAGTTTTTGACGGCGCTTAAAATCAAGCTTATGTGGACCCTCTTGGGCGTTAGAAATGTGTTCTTAGTCGCTACCCGGTAATCCCTTCTGAAGTGCGATCATCGTTCGATGATTCAACTGCTGACAACTCGCCCTGGAAGTTGGGATCAGCGCCTTTCTCGTCGATTAGGGTCCGAACGACTGCGGCGTTACTGTTTAAAACTCCGACGCCATAGCAGATAACTTTGATTTCTTTCACCTTGGACTTCTTGGAACGGAAAAGTGTGGTTGATTTATTTTCGCCGCTGGATATTCGCGTCGCGTCCTAACCTTGTGCGAAAGAATTCACACGCGGCGGCAAACCGAAACTCAGACTTATTATCTTCGACTCGGATTTTTTTCGGAGCGCTTTGAGCTTGCGGTGATCGAGCTTACGCAGCCTTCTTGCTGCGCCATAGACTCGTCAGCCGCTCGCGCTCGGATTGCTCCAGGTGGCTCAGCGCCTGATCGACGATGTCCGCGCCCACCATCTTATTCCATGCGCCGATCAAACGGAGCGTGACCGGTCCGGGCGCGCCATTGCCGATCTTCGCGCCGTTGACAGTCTTGATCGGCACAAACGTGGGGCTGGTGCTCGCCAGAAATGCTTCTTCGGCATTATAAAGATCAAACGGCGTATAGTCGCCTTCGATGACCTCCACGCGCAACTCTTTGGCCAGCTCGAATATCGCCGCCTTGGTAATACCGCCGAGCACGTTTCGGTCCGACGGCGTGCAGAGTTTGCCG
The DNA here is from genome assembly GCA_963811315.1 of uncultured delta proteobacterium. Taxonomy (GTDB): domain Bacteria; phylum Desulfobacterota; class Binatia; order UBA9968; family UBA9968; genus DP-20. The sequence continues at coordinate 21,557 of CAWERH010000073.1, read as the reverse complement.
TCGATGACCAGGAAAAAATTATGCGCGCTGGTCTCGCTCAGATTGCCGTGGATATCGAGCATCAGCGGGATCGCCCGCGGGTCTGCCTGCTTGGCTTCGAAGGACGCCATGTTGTGGTTCATTTTGTTGGTGATCTTGGCTTTGGATTCGAGGCATTCGGGCGGGATCCGGCGCGTAGAAGGTATTACCAAGGGCGCGCCCTCGACATAGAAGCTCGCAAACTCCGGGAAATTGACGATCACGGAATAGACCGTCACCGTGGCGCCGCCGGCCACCCGATTGCCGACGGCCGAGCGCACGCCGCGGCTGACGACTTGCCAAAGCGCGCAGTCGTCGTTCGCACCGAGGAGTGGTCGGTTGCGCTCGAGGACTTCCAGGGTCGTCTTTTCCATTTCTTCGACGGACATGCCGCAGTCGATGCGCGTGTAGCGCAGCGAGCGAAACAAGCGCTCCGTGTGCTCGCGCATTCGGAACGGCTTGTGACGGAAAGTGCGGGTCACGTCATACACTCCGTCGCCAGCGTTGAAGCCGCTATCGAGCACGGAAACCTTCGCCTCGCTCTCGGGCACGAAAGCACCGTTGAGATAGACAATTCTTTCTTGCATCTTTGATCTCCCTTCGGCGTCGACCAACCGAAATTTATTTTTTACGGTCTTCGTAGTCGCCGTGTCAAGTTCACTTCCATTATTTGGCGAAGAAGATCTGGCGGAATTCGTTGCTCAGGCTTTTCGCCTCGTCTTCGCTCGGATTATCCATCGGAATCATGTTAGGCGTTACTTTCTCGGCGCCTTGAATGGGCGGAAACACACCTGGAGCGAGAACAAACTCGCCGTCTTGCGCAATCATTCTTTGGCCTTCGGCCGACACCGCGAACTCGATATAAAGCCGGCCAGCGTTGGGGCGCGCTGCTTTGGCGCCCAAAGCCAGATGATTGGGATCGGAGAGATATTTATTGAGGGAAACGTAGGAAACCGGTCCTTTGTATTGCTTGACGAATTTGATGTAGGCAATGCCGACCTGCACTTCGCCTTTGATGATGGCGGGCGTTACCGGCGCGAGAGATTCGACCAGCAGCGGTTGCTGCTTCGCCAGGCCCTTTCACATATTCGCGCCATTTGGCGCCCATCAGTTTTTCCAAGTTCCAAAAAAACTTCGCCGTGGTCGTGTGTCGGGATGGATCGGGAATGCTGATCTTTCCCTTCCATTTAGGGTTTAGAAGATCCTCGAGACTTTTCGGTGTCTTCATCGGCTTTTAACAACTCGGTGTTATACAAGATGCTGATCGGCAAAATGCGCCAAGGCGTTATCAGCGCATCTTTCTCTTTGAACTGCGCCGGGAATTTTTCCGCCGAAGGCGGCAGATAACGGCTGAAGATGCCTTCCGTTTTCATCAGCGTCATGACGTCCCAACTCGATTCGACGACGTCGAAAGCCGGCCGTCCGGCGCGCCACTCGCTCTGGGCGCGCTCGGCCACTGCCGTGGACGAACCGCGCCAATATTCAACTTTTATGTCGTACTTTTTTTCGAAATTCCTGTGCAGTTCTTCCATTGCCTGGGGCACGACGCTGCCATAGACGACGACCTTGGCGTCTTTTTTTGCTGCCGTGATGTCTACGGTTTGGCTTTGAGCGCCGGTGACACTCGCCGTCAACCACAGAGCCGCCACTATTGCATATGCCTGCGGTTTGATCGTATCCACGACTTTCGTCCTCCAGTTGAAGAGACAATAAGCGTTCGTGATTCGGGGATTCTCTCGTGTTTTATTCAAATGACGCGCAATACCACCGCGCGTTGCATCGCCGGTCTTAGCTCAACTCGTCCGACGATGGCAAGAGGAATTGGTTTGCAAGGAATGATTTCTTGCGTCGGAAGAACGCGACGATCCATATCTATTTTCTGCGTGCGCAATGTTTAGCGTCTGTTCAGCAAAATTAGTTGATACATTAACAACTTGCCTTGAAGTTTTGGCCGCTCAAGATTATAGAATCGCATTGCTGCGAGAAGCTGATTTAATCAGGTTGACGCGAAATGGGGAGCTGTTAATTCATGAGACTGCCGCACCGCGATCCGATTCAGTTAGGCGCGACACCGTACGAGGTGTTTCAGGAGAAAGAAGGGATTCCTCCGGTCACCGGATTCTTCATCGAAGACTTGATGGACGTCGAAGTGAAGCCGTGGGCGCGCATGGGCGCGCTCGGCTCTTATCTCAACATGGGCGAGCAACAGGAACACGACGCATATATCTGCGAGATCCCTGCCGGCAAACAGACCGAACCGCAGCATCATATGTTCGAGACGCTGGTCTACATTCACAAAGGTCGCGGCGCGACGACGGTGTGGTTCGAAGGCGATGCCAAACAGACATTTGAATGGAGCGCCGGGGCGATCTTCGCTATTCCGTTGAACGTTTCGTATCAACATTTCAATGCATCCAACGAGCCCGTGCGCTTTCTCGCCGGCACCAACGCGCCGCATGTCATCAATTTATTTCACAACGAAGACTTTATTTTCCGCAATCCCTTTCAGTTCCGCGACCGCTTCCGTCCCGACCGGGAGTTTTTCAACGAGAACAAAAAACTGACGATCCGCTCGTGGGAATCGAATCTCGTGCCTGACGTTAACCAGTTCGCCCTCGACGATTATCCGATGAAGGGCAAAGGCGTGAAGATCATGCGCTTCGGCCTGGCCGGCACGACCTATGGTTGCCATGTGCAAGAATTTCCCGCGGGGAGCCGGAGCACTTTTCATCGCCACGGTCCGGGCGCGATTGTCTGCGTGACCCAAGGCGAAGGTTTCGCGATGGTGTGGCGCGAGGGTGAGGAGCGCACGCGCTTCGAGATCAAGTCCGGCTCGATTTATTCCCCCGGCGATCTGATGTACCACGGCCACTTCAACACCGGTCACGGCGTCCTGCGCCATTTCGCCATGCGCGGGCGCAGTCCGAAGTTCAGCCAGGATCGCTTTCGCACCAAGCTGCACGAGATGATTCCGTTCGACGAGGAGCCGCCGGATGTTCATCCGATGTTTTTGGAGGAGTTGAAGCGAAAGGGCGTGAAGAGTCGGAGATCTCGGTGGTGGAAGAATAGAGCCATTGGTTGTCATCCCGAACGAATGTGAGGGATCTAAGAAGGATTTCTCACTGACGCTCGAAATGACAGATTAGGCCAGAGAACATCAAGGGAGAACTATATGGGTGAGCTTGCTTATCATGATTTTCGCAGTTTCGTCGAAGAAGCGAAGAAGATCAGCGACTATCGCATTATCGAAGGCGCGGATTGGGATGCCGAGATCGGCGCGCTGGTCGAGTCGACCGCGGAATTGGTGCCGCAGCCGCCGATGTTGATCTTCGATAAAGTTAAAGGTTATCCGGCGGGCTATCGCGTGTGCAGTTTGCCTTATGCGGCGTATCGCCGCGTGGCGCTGGCGTTGGGTTTGCCGACCGATAAACCCAAGCTGGAAATACTCCGCCTCGCGGCGCGCAAGGTGAGAAGCGCCGAGCCGATTGCGCCGAAAGAAGTCAGCACGTCGCCGCTGTTTGAAAACAAACTAACGGGAAGCGACGTGAACTTGCTGAAATTTCCCGCGCTGCGCTTTCACGAGAACGACGGCGGGCGCTATTTCGGTCCGGGCGGCGGACTGATCAATCGCGATCCCGAGTCCGGATACGTCAACAGCGGCACGTATCGAATGCAGTTGCATGACAAGCAGACGTTGGGACTCTGGATGAGCCCCGGACAAAACGGCCGGCAGATCTGCATGAAGTATTGGGAGCAAGGCAAGAGCTGTCCCGTCGTCGCGAGCTATGGTCAGCATCCGCTGGTCTTTATGCCGTCCTACACGAAATTCCCCTTCGGCCGTTCCGAGATGGAAGTTTCCGGCGGCCTGATCGGTCGACCGTTGGAAGTTTTGCGCGGGCCGATCACCGGGTTGCCGATTCCCGCGTCGTCGGAGATCGCCATCGAGGGCGAAATCCCGCCGCCGTCCGAAGAAGCCCGCGCCGAAGGTCCGTTCGGCGAGTGGCCGGGCTATTATTCCGGCGGCACCGGCGGCACCGGAGAAAATCAACCGATCATCCGTGTCAAGGCGATTTATCATCGCGACGATCCGATCCTCGAAGACGAGGCGCCGCTCTGGCCGGGCGCGGTGAAGATGGATTTGCATATTTCCGCGGGTGTGCTGTGGGACCAATTGGAGAGCGCCGGCATTCAAGACATCGTCGGCGTGTACAATCACACGTCGTACTTGACCGTGGTTTCGATCCAGCAGAAATATGCCGGCCATGCCAAGCAGGCCGGCACGGCGGCGCTTAGCTGCGCGGCGGCCAATCGCAACGGCCGCTACGTCGTCGTGGTCGACGAAGACATCGATCCAACCAATATCAAGGAAGTGCTGTGGGCGATGATGACGCGGGTCGACCCGCCGACCAATATCGACATCATCGACGGATGCTGGAGCACGCCGCTCGACCCGCGCATGCCGCCGGAAAAAAGGGACAACAAGGATCACACCAACGGCCGAGCGATTTTCTATGCCGTGCGGCCTTTTGCCTGGAAAGAGAAGTTTCCCAAAGTCAGCCGCTCGAGCCGCGAGCTGAGAGAGAAAACCATCGCGAAGTTTAAAAGCATCATTCCGTTTCCAGGGGTGTGAATTGAGAATTGTGCTAGAGCAGATCGTTTCTGCTCGATTCCTTTCCCCTCGATGCGGGGAAAGATTAGGATAGGGGTGTAATGATGCGCTGCATCGAAGCGTCTCGCCCCCACTCTTAATCCTCCCCCGTTGACGGGGGAGGAAATGTCGGAAGTGAGCGGTCGAGCTGATGCAGTTAAGTTCTTTATTGCAGCGCGTTGGTGAGTGACTGGAGATGAAACTTATGATGACCAATGAGGAAAACGAGCTTCTCACCAAAACTGATCCCGGGACGCCGGCGGGCGAATTGATTCGCCGCTATTGGCAGCCGGTGGCGCTCGCCGAGGAGTTGCCGCCGGGTGGCGCGCCTTTGAGCGTGCGGATTTTGGGCGAAGATTTAGTGCTGTTTCGCGATGATCAGCAGACGCGTCGGTTTGTTGGGAATTCACTGCTCGCACCGCGGCACGGATCTCAGTTACGGCCGCATCGAAGACGGCGGCTTGCGCTGCCTCTATCATGGTTGGCTGTACGACATTCACGGCCGCTGTCTCGAACAACCGGGCGAACCGGGCGGCGGTCAGCATCGCGATCAGATTCGTCACCGCGCCTATCCCTGCCTGGAAAAAGCGGGCGTGATCTTCGCCTACATGGGGCCGGGCGAAGCGCCGCTGTTGCCGAACTATGATTTTCTCAATGCCTCTCCGGATCATCTTTATACCTCCAAGATTTTTCACGATTGCAACTACGAGCAGGCGAACGAAGGCAACATCGATCCGGTTCATCTCTCGTATCTTCATCGCTTCTTCGAAAATCGCGACGAGAATTACCGTGGCGTGCGCGGCGCCGGGGAATCGCATTACAATTTGGTGGCGCGAAACTCGGCGCCGGCGATCGACGTGGAGCTGGTCGATTTCGGCGCGCGCATCTACACGGTGCGAAAACTCGAAAACGACAAATCCTATTTGCGGGTCTCTTATTTCATTCTCCCGAACTTGAGCGCCTTCCCAGGACAGACGGGCGGCGAGGGATATTCGGTCAATTGGCATGTGCCGATCGATGACACGCATCATTGGAAATATACCTTCGTCTACAGCGCCGGCGCGCCGCTGAAAAAAGATTTGGTCAACCGCGAGCGTTCGGAATTAGGTCCTGATTACCGATTGGTGCGTAACGAGTCCAACCACTTTCTGCAGGACCGCGAAGCGATGAAAACCAAGACCTACGCGGGAATGGGCTCCGGCTTTCAAGCGCACGATGCCTTCGCCACCGCGAGCCAGGGCGCGGTCCAAGACCGCACCGACGAGCATCTTGGTTTCCTCGGACAAAGCAATCGTCGCGGCACGCAAACTGATGGAGAAAGCGATCAGCGCTATCCGCGAAGGACGAGAACCGCCCCATGTCGTAAGAACAGCGAGCGAAAACCGCTTCCCCCATCTGCTGGTGCTTTCCGACATGATTCCCGAACGACGATTGGAAGGGATACACGAAAAATCTCGAAGCCGAAGCGAGGGCGAAAATCTGACTCAAGTTCTCCGTTTGGGCATGGCCGGTCTCGGCGTCGCCAGCACGCAGATCCTGCCGCCGATCGCGGCGCTGCCCTACATTAAAATCACCGCGGCGGCGGATCTGCGCGGCGACGCGCTGGAAAAATTCCGCGAGACCTACCACGGCGAGACGTTCACCAGCGTCGAAGCGCTCTGTGAAAGTCCCAACGTCGACGCGGTCTACATCGCAACGCCCAACCAACTGCATGCCAAACACGTGATCGCCGCCGCGGAACGCGGCAAGCACGTGATCGTCGAAAAGCCCATGGCGCTGTCGATCGCCGAATGCGACGCCATGAACGAAGCGGCGGAAAAGCATGGCGTCAAGCTGCTCTGCGGCCACACCCATAGCTTCGATCCGCCGATCCGTAAGATCCGCGCCATCGTCAAAAGCGGCGAGCTCGGCAAGCTCTGCATGATCAATACCTGGAACTACAACGAGTTCATGTATCGGCCGCGCATGAAGCATGAGCTGGCGACCAGCCGCGGCGTCGTGCTCAATCAGGGGCCGCACCACGTCGATATCGTGCGCTTGATCGGCGGCGGCATGGTGCGCAGCGTGCGCGCCATGACCGGCGTGTGGGACAAGGCGCGCGAGTGGGAAGGGAGTTACACTTGCTATCTTGAGTTCGAAGACGGCACGCCGGCAACTTTGATTTATAGCGGTTATGGTTTTTTCGACACGGCGGAGCTGTTTAGCTGGGTCGGCGAAGGCGGCCAATACCGCGACCCGAAAACCAATCTCGATGTCCGGAGCGCGCTTGCGCGAAGTGCGCACGGCAGAGGAAGAAGAGCAGCTCAAGGAAGGCATGCGCTTCGGCGGACGGCGCGAAGGCGAGTTCAGTCACGTCTGGAGCGGTGAGCGCAAGCAGCCGTTTTTTGGCTTTACGCTAGTGAGCTGCGAAAAAGGCGATATCCGCCAGACGCCGAACGGCCTTTATATCTACGGCGAGACCGAGCAGCGCGAGGTCGCGCTGCCCGCCGGCAGCCGCGGTCGCGAAGCGGAGATCGAAGAACTGTATAACGCGGTGGTTCACGACCGTCCGGTATTTCACGACGGCCGCTGGGGCGCGGCGACGCTGGAAGTGTGTTTGGCTATGCTCGAGTCGGCGCAGCAGCGCAAAGAGATCATGCTTTCGCATCAGGTGCCGAGTCCGGAATGATGCCGCGTCTAGCGTCTTGGGTCTAGGGTTTCGGTTTGATCGGAATTAAACTGTGTTCGTCAGAAGTTTATTTGCCAGTTTGGCGTTGTGCTTGGTTATTGAGGTTGCGGCGCATGGCGCTGAGTCGCGGCCGGCGTGGCAGGTCGAGTGGGAGCGGACGGTCAACGCGGCGGAGGCGGAAGGACAGCTGACTGTTTATATCGCCGGCTATAGCGCGATCGTCGAGGCTGGGATGTTTCAAAAAGCTTTTCCGAAAATCAAAGTTACCACCGTTGGCGGTACCGGCACACAGCTGGCGCCGCGGATCGTCGCCGAGCGCCGCGGTGAAAAATTTCTCGCCGATGTTTACAACGGCGGCGGGACTTCAATGTATCAGGTCCTCTATTTGGGCAAGATGCTCGACCCGATTCGGCCTGCGCTGATGCTTCCCGAGGTGACAGACACCTCGAAGTGGTGGGAAGGCAGACATAAATACGTCGATCGCGAAGCGAGCTACATGTTTGTCTACGAAGGCAATGTCTCGTCGGGCGGCTCGCCGGCTTACAATACCCAGCTGATCAATCCGAAAGAATACCGATCCTACTGGGATTTTCTCAATCCCAAACTCAAGGGCAAGATCGCTTCCATCGACATTCGCAAAGTCCGCGGCATCGGACCCTCCGTGCAGTATCTATACTATCACCCTGAAATCGGCGTAAAATTTCTCCGCCGATTTTATCAGGAGATGGATGTCAAAATGAGTGGCGACTTTCGCCAGGCTATGGACTGGCTGGCAACCGGTAAGGTCGCAGTGCTACTGCCGATGCAGAGTTCGGGGACGGCGCAGGCGAAAGCGCAGGGATTGCCGGTGGACGAATTCGATACGAATCAGCTCAGAGAGGGCGTGAGCATTTCATCCGCCTTCGGCCAGGTGGCGCTGATGAACCGAGCGCCGCATCCCCACGCCGCCAAAGTCTTCGTCAATTGGCTGCTGTCGCGCGAGGGCCAGACAACGTTGCAAAAAGTCATGAGCACGGCCCGGCGATGCCAAAAACTCCCGCCGCGTGGACATTTCTAAGGAACATATTCCAACCGCGGAGCGGCGCCGCGATGGCATGAAGTACTTCGACATCGACGACCCCGAAACCAAGGATATCAATCCGGCAATCAGGCTGATCGACGAGATTTTTGCCGTTGCGAAATAGCTGAGGATGGAAGATATGAGGATGGCATGAGTGCCGGGAAATCGCTGTTAAGAGGAGCCTAAAATGTTGACCGCGGAAGAAAACGAAATGCTCACCAAGGTCGGTCCCGGGACACCGGCGGGAGAGTTGCTGCGCCGCTACTGGCATCCGGTGGCGATCGCGGCGGATTTGACGCCAGACAGCCCGACGAAATTTGTCCGCATCCTCGGCGAGGATTTGGTCTTGTTTCAGACTCCCAAGGGCGAAGCCGGTTTGTTGCATGACCGCTGCGCCCATCGCGGCGTTTCGCTCTCCTATGGCCGGGTTGAAGAGCGCGGCATTGCGTGCGCTTACCATGGCTGGCTTTACGACACGAAGGGCAACTGTCTCGAAACTCCGGCGGAGCCGGCCGACAGCAAATTTTGTCTCACGGTTAAGCAGAAAGCTTATCCGGTAAAGAAACTCGCCGGTCTCTACTGGACCTACATGGGCCCACTGCCGGCGCCGGAAATGCCTAAGTACGATGTCTGGGCGCGCACCGACGGCTGGCATTGGCTGCGCGCCTTGCCGCAGCTCGACTGCAACTGGCTGCAAGCGATGGAAAATTCCGTCGACACGGCGCATCTGCATATTCTCCATCAAGAGTTGGTCACCGATGGCTTCAAAGTCGAGAGCACGACCCGCGGCACCATCGACAACTTGGTCAAATTCGACGTCGAAGAGTTTGAACACGGTCTGATCAAGCGGCGCGTGTTCAAAGACGGCAAGATCGAAGAACATCCGCTGCTATTCCCGACCGTTTTGCGCCAGGCCAATCGCACGCAGATTCGCGTGCCCATCGACGACACCCATACCTGGATCGTGTACGTCCACTTCGTGCCGGATTCGGCGGAAACCCGTCCGAACGGAGACGAAGTGCCGGTCAATTACCGCAAGCCTTTCAAGAACCCACTCGGCGTCCGTCATCCATTCACCAAGTTTCGCCTCGATGAAGTGGATGCCCAAGACTTCATGGCATGGGAAACCCAGGGACCGATTCTCGACCGCACGCGTGAACGCCTGGCGGCATCAGATCGCGGCGTCGTCATGTATCGCGAGATGCTCAGGCGCGAAATCGACAAAGTCGCGCAAAACCTAGATCCGATGAATGTCATACGCGATCCTGATCATGCGATCATCGATACTAAAATGGATGAGTCGCTGGATGTGGGAAAGGCGGGCTCGGTGACCTATCATGTGCCGCCAAAAGCGTAGGACTGTTCAAATCGTTTCAATCGTTCAAGCCGTTCAAATCGTTTTAGGGAATTCGGAAATTTAATCGCAAAGGCGCAAAGAACGCAAAATATCGGAACATGTAGGGGCGCGATTTATCGCGCCCGCCTGATTTGGCGGAGCATGATTCGACATATTCACCACAGATCGTCACCCCTATCCTAGCCTTCCCCCGTCGAGGGGGAAGGAACTCGGAATGGCTAACCACCGCTCGGGCTGTGGAGTCTATGAGGAAGACAGTGAGGCGATTAGTCCTTTTCATAGCGTTTATATTGATGATTGGTCTTGCTGCGATTGCTGGCGCTGCCGAATCCAAGCCATCTTGGCAACGCGAGTGGGAAAAGATTCTCGACGGCGCGAAGAAAGAAGGCGAGGTTAGGCTGTGGGGCGAACAGGAAATTACTCACCCGGACATCATTGCCGCCTTCAACAAAGAATATCCGTCTATTAAAGCCGTCACCGTGAGCGGCCGCGTTGGCGATCTGATGCCGCGGATTATTGCCGAGCGGCGCGCGGGGAAATTTTTCGCTGACATCTACAGCGGCGGTTTGGGGGGTCGTTCGTTTTATGATTTCCACAAAGCCGGCGTGCTCGATCCGATCAAGCCGGTGCTGCTGCTGCCTGAAGTGGCGGACGGTTCCAAATGGCTGAACGGCGAACACTTCTATGCGGACAGTGAGAAACAGTATGTCTTCATGTATGAAGGCAGCGTCGCGGGCAACGGTCTGCATTACAACACGGGTTTGGTCGATTTGAAGGAATTCAAATCGTACTGGGACTTGCTCCATCCAAAGTGGAAAGGAAAGATCCTGCTCTTCGAACGTCCCGGCGTCGGCTCGCCGAGCGTGATTCGATATTATTACCACGCGCAGCTCGGCCCGGAATTCGTCAAGCGGCTCTTCACCGAGATCGACGTGACGGTTTCCCAGGACCGGCGCCAGTCGAGCGATTGGCTGGCTTCGGGAAAATTTCCGATCTGCATCGACTGCGGCGATACCGACCGAGCCAAGCAGCAAGGGCTGCCCGTCGATGAATTTCCTCATGCGAATCTCAAAGAAGCGGGCTATGAAATCAGCACCAGCGGCAACAGCGGTTTGGCGTTGATCAACAACGCGGCGAATCCAAACGCGGCGCGAGTGTTTATCAACTGGTTTCTCTCTCGCGCGGGTCAGAGCGCCTGGCAAGCCACCATGAATGACAAAGTCCAGGAACCGTCGGATTCCATGCGCGTGGATATCGCGAAGGACAAGGTGGGCGCACCGGCAAGACGGGAAGAAGGCAAAAAATATCGCGTGACGGGTTTCCTCGACCCCGATCCGCCGACGAAGTTGTTTAAGGAGTTGACGATGAAAGAGAAGCGGAAATGACCAAGAAAGTATTGCAAGCTCTCGAGTGTAGACTGTCATTCCGGCGCAAGCCGGAATCCAGATCCCCGTCCCTGCCTGGATTCCGGATCGCCCCCGGCCTGTCGCCAGCGGTTGCCCGGAATGACAGCTAAACATGTAACGCGCGGAATCAACGACAAACCTAATTTGCATGGAGGTAATCAGTGACGATTACCCGACTACGAACCGATCGAGATCAACGCATTTTTCCGCTCGCATACGCACCTGCCGCTTTGGGAGATTCTCGACAAAGCCGGTTTCTGGAATCAGGTCGGCATCAAGGTTAATTGGGCATTCTGCGACAGCTCGTCTGAAGCCGAGGCGGCATTGTTCAGCGGCAAGATCGATCTGATTTCCGGCAATCATATTTCGCCGTACGCACTGGTCGCAAAAGGCAAGCCGATCGTCTCGCTGGCCTCGCCGACCAATGGCGTGAGCGACACAGTGGTTTCCCGCGAGCCGATCAAATCTTTGGCCGAGATCCGTGGCAAGCGCGTAGTCGACACGACAATTCTCGATAACGGTGGCGGCTACAATCATATCCGCGGCAATCATATGCTCTACATTCTAGAGGCGGGCTTGGAGTTGACGGACGTGAAGTGGGTCGAGATCACCGATCGGATGTCAAGCGAGTTTCGTGCGCAGCAGTACGAGGCGATAAAAGCGGGCGAGGGCGATGTCACTTTGGTGACCGGCGACACCAAGCGCTACCAAGATGCTGGATTTCACGTGCTGCAACTGCCGCGCTTACCGATGATCAACGGGCCGACGTTGACGACGACGGTGACGGCATTGAACAAATATGACCGCTTCGGCGAGCGCTTGGTTTTGTCCCAGGTGCTGGGCATCCATTTCGGCCGCACGCGCAAGCAAGAAACTGAAAAAATTCTCGAAGGCTTGAAAAGACGCGAACCCGAAGCGCGCGGCGTGTCGTACAACAGCGTCGCCAAGCTGGCGACCAAACCGTATCCCGACATTCAAGCCGTGGCCAACGCTTATCGGCTCTGCTGCATGAAAGCGCCGGAAGCCAAAGAGCTGAGCCCGCTGTCGATGTGGGACCTGCATTTTTTGAGGCAGTTGGATAATTCGGGATTTATCGATGAGCTCTATGACGCCAAGTGAACGATGATGCCTGCCCATGCGCACAAATTGGCATCGCGTCTTTCCGAGCTTCTTCCCACTCGACGGGAAAAAATTGAGATGCCGCGCCATGATGAATCACCCCTTCCTTTGTCCTTCCCCGTCGAGGGGAAGGAATGGGAATTCGAGCCATGACACTTTGGTTCACGAAGAGGATGAAACTCATTCTAATCATCCTCGTTCTTACCTATTGGATTACTGCCTCGGACGCCGCGGAATCCAAACCCAACTGGCAAGCCGAATGGGAGCGGACGGTGCAGGCGGCGAAGAAAGAAGGCTCGCTTTCGCTCTATCTCTTCCAGGGCGAAGGCGAGCTTGGCACCGTTGTGCAGTTGTTTCAGAAAAAATATCCCGAGATCAACGTCGTTACGACCTCTGGGCGGGGTAATACGCTCGCGCCGCGCATCATGGCGGAGCGGCGCGCGGGCAAGTATCTCGTCGATGTTTATATCAGCGGAGTGACGACGGCCTATGAAGTATTCTATCGCGCCAAAATCTTGGACAGCGTGCGCGCGGCGCTGATACTTCCCGAGGTCATCGATGAGTCCAAGTGGTGGCTCGGCCAGCATCAATACGTCGACCCGGAGAACCGATATATTCTTCTCTATCTCGGCAACGTCGGCGAGTATGTTTCGTACAATACCAAGGCGGTGGAGGCGGGCGAGATTCGTTCCTACTGGGATTTTCTCCAACCCAAGTGGAAAGGAAAAATTCTCTCGCGCGATCCGAAGATTTCCGGCAGCCAACGAATCGGTTTGCGGATGTATTACCACACGCCGGAGTTGGGCGGCGAATTCATTCGGCGCCTCTATGGAGAGATGGATGTGACCTTGACTCAGGAAATCCGCCAAGCGACGGATTGGCTGGCGAACGGGAAGTTTGCTATCTGCTTTTTTTGCTCCGAAATCCTGAAAGTCAAAGCTCAAGGGCTGCCCGTCGATGAATTTCGCACGGCGAAGTGGAAGGAGAGCCGGGCGATTTCCGCCGGCAACATGGGTTCTATAGTATTACCGAGCCAGCCGCCGCACCCGAACGCCGCGCGCGTGTTCGTCAACTGGTTGCTCTCGCGCGAAGGTCAGACGGCGCTTCAGCGTGTCGCCAACACGCCGTACCAATTCCGAAGAGTCGCTGCGCACCGATATCCCAAAGGACATGGTGCGCAGCGAAGTGCGGCGCGTCGACGGGGTCAAATATATATTGGTGGATAAGCCAGAGTACATGGACATGGCGCCGATTCAAGACATCGTCGAAAAGGCCTTAGCACAGGCGAAGAAGAAGTGAGTGGATCGACGCACGTGATCGTGCTCGTGATTCGTGTTCGACCGAGCACGATCACGAGACACGAACACGGTTGTCGCGCCAAGGCGCAAAGGACTCTAAGCTCGGATCGGAAAGAATAGACGGGGGCCAACATGGCGAGATCGACGGCAAATTTTTGGGACAAAAAAACTCCCTATGAGACCTGGGTCGAGTCGCTCGGCGTGCCGATTCATCGCGGCTATTTTATCGAAGACTGCCGGACGGTGGAGCTTGGCTATTGGCCCGAACGCGAGTGCGAGGCCGCGTTTATTCAGCTCGCTGGGCAAGAAGGGGTGACCGGAGCGTATGTCACGGAGATTCCACCGGGGAAAACTCTACCATCGTTCCGCGTGGCCATCGACGAAGTTGTCTACGTGCTTCAGGGCAGAGGATTGGCAAGTGTGTGGGCAGGCGAGCGCGCGAAGAAAGTCTTCGAGTGGCAAAGTCATAGCATGTTTCTCATTCCGGCGAACTACCACTGCCAGTTGAGCAACATGCAAGGCGACCAACCGGTAAAGCTGCTCCACTGCAGCTATTTGCCGCTCGCCATGTCGGTGCTGCCCGACCCGGATGTTTTTTTTCACAATCCGCTGGTCGATTACGATCTGCTTTATGCACCGGGAGCGGGAATCTATTCCGAAGCGAAAGTCATTACGCTCGACGAACCCGGCAGCGCCCGACACGGGCGCAATATCTGGTTCGGGAATTTTTTCGCCGACATGCGAGCGTGGGACCGGCTCGATCATTTCGAGCGAAGGGGCGCCGGCGGCCATGTGGTTTGGGTAGGCTTTCCCAGTTCGCCGCTCTCCGCCCATATGTCGGTTTTTCCCGCGCGCACTTACAAGAAAGGCCATCGCCATGGTCCGGGCTACTTGATCGTCATCCCTGCTGGAGAAGGCTACTCGATCATGTGGCCGGAAGGCGGCGAGAAGATTATCATCCCGTGGCACGAAGCGAGTTTGTTCGTGCCGCCCAATCGTTGGTTTCATCAGCACTTCAACATCGGTGGCGCGCCGGCGCGCTATCTGGCGATCCATCCGCCGCGGGGGCTCAGCGGCATCAGCGAAAAAGTCGAAGACCGCGCGCGCGATCAGATCGAATATACCGACGAGGACCCGATGATTCGCGAGAAATTCGAGTCCGAACTATCGCGCAAAGGATTGCAATCGGTGATGCCGGATGAGGCGTACCGAAATCCTGACTACGAGTGGAGCTACACGCAGAAAAAAGCGAGCTAAAGTGAGCGAAAGATGATTTGTTTAGACTTGAAAAAGCGAATGATAGTTACGATGGCTTTGGTTACGGCTTTTGTAGCGATAGCTGCAATCGGCACTTGTCCGCGCGCCACCCATGCCGCCGAAGCTAAACCGGCGTGGCAAGTCGAATGGGAAAAAGTTTTAGCTGCCGCGAAGAAGGAAGGCCAAGTCGCCGTTTATATTAGCGGCTACGAAGAGGTGCTGCCCGATTTTCAAAAAGAATATCCGGAAATCAAAGTCGCGGCAGTTACCGGCCGCGGCTCGCAGGTCGGCCAGCGTCTGCTCGCGGAGCGGCGCGGAGAAAAATATCTTGCCGACGTGGTGAGCGCCGGTGGGGTGACGACCTATCAGCAGTTGTTTCCCGCCAAGGTTTTCGATCCGATCAAGCCCGCTCTGCTGCTGCCGGAAATCACCGACCCTTCGAAATGGTATGAAGGCAGGCATCATTACGCCGATCCGGAAAATCAATACATCTTCAGTTACGTCGCCACGGCGACCTATGGCTCGATCAGTTACAACACCAAGTTGGTCGATGCGAAGGATTTCAAATCCTATTGGGATCTGCTCAATCCCAAATGGAAGGGCAAAATCATTTCGCGAGATGTTCGCGTGCCGGGCCCGGGATCGGGGAACGCGCGGCTGTTTTACTATCTGCCCGATCTCGGGCCGTCGTTTATTCAACAAATTGTACGGCGAAATGGACATGACAGTTGTTTCGCGATTATCGGCAGGGTCCGGATTGGCTCGCCGTCGGAAAGCGCGATCTGTTTTTTCTGCGACGTCGATGTGTTAAGCAACAGGGATTGCCCGGTGGAAACCTTCGGGCCAAGGGTATTTAAAGAAGGCGCTGGCTTGGTGCAGCAGTTCGGCACTCTCGCTCTGGTCAACAAGGCGCCGCATCCAAACGCCGCGAAGGTTTTCATCAACTGGCTGCTGTCGCGCAAAGGACAGATCGCGTTGCAGAAGACCTGGTCGATACCGAGAGTCCCGCCGGACTCGCTGCGCATCGATATTCCCAAAGACGATGTGCCGGTCTCAACCGGCGGGTTCGACGGCGTGAAGTACTATGGACACGAGCCGGCCGGGTGGCAGGACATGAAGCCGATCCTGCAGATTCATGAACGAGGCGCTGAAGGCGGCGGGGAAGAATTGAAATCGTGTTCGTGGCCTCGTGCTCGTGACGAATGAAGACAAATATGGCGCGAAGGTGGATGCCTAACCTCTTTCCTCCGCGTGCGGGGAGGATTAAGGAGGGGATTTCCCACGGACAGCAAACTGTCCACTTAAGAAAGACGCAAATGAAGTTTAAATATCTGTCCCATCTGTTGGAACAGTTTGTCTTTGCCGGCGGCCATAATTCTTTCGTGTGCCGATCACGTACCGCTGCCGCGCAGACGCCACCAGCCTGGCAGCAAGAATGGGACAGAACTCTCGAAGCCGCCAAGAAAGAAGGCCAGGTCGCGGTTTACATCAGCGGCTATGAAGCGGTGCTGCCGCACTTCGAAAAAGAATTTCCCCAGATCAAAGTCGTTGCGGTAACCGGACGCGGCAATCAGCTTGGCCAACGACTGCTAACCGAGCGGCGCGCGGATAAGCATCTGGCGGATGTCGTCAGCTCCGGGGCCAATCCCAACTATCAGCAATTCTATGCCGCCAAGGCGCTCGACCCGATCAAGCCGGCATTGATCCTGCCGGAAGTTGTCGATCAGACCAAGTGGTATCTCAAGAAGCACCAATATTCCGATCCGGAAGGTCAATATGTTTTCAACTACGTCGGCTCGGCGACCTACGGCGCAATCAATTACAACAGCAAGCTCGTCGATGTGAAAGACTTCAAGTCGTACTGGGATCTGCTCAATCCCAAATGGAAAGGCAAGATCGAGGTGCGCGATATCCGCGAAGCGGGTCCCGGCGCGGGCAACACGCGGTTCTTTTATTATCATGCCGATCTCGGGCCGACTTTTATTCGCAAGCTCTTCGGCGAAATGGATGCGACGTTGTTTCGCGACTTTCGCCAGGGCCCCGATTGGCTGGCGACCGGCAAATACGCCATCTGTTTTTTCTGCGACGTCGACGTGTTGAAGCAGCAAGGTTTGCCGGTCGATACGTTCGGCCCGCGGGTGTTCAAAGAAGGCGGCGGCCTGGTCCAGCAATTCGGCACGCTCGCGCTGATCAATCGCGCGCCCCATCCCAACGCGGCGAAGGTATTTATCAATTGGCTGTTGTCGCGCCGTGGCCAAATCGCGCTGCAGCAGACCCAGGTCAACGCCGAGAGTCCAGCGGATTCGCTGCGTATCGATATTCCCAAAGACGAAGTGCCGTTTCAGTCGCGGCGTCTCGACGGCATCAAATATTTGGACACCGGCAGGCCGGAATGGATCGAGATGAAACCGATCTTGGATGTCGTCAACGAAGCGCTGAAGGCGGCGGGGAAAAATTGAAATCGTGTTCGTGGCTCGTGCTCGTGATAGGGCGAACACGAATCACGAACACGATCATGAATAGTTGGTCAACGGGCGATCCCGCCAATTAGTGAGGGAAGATGACTGCAATATCATCGTTAGCCTACAGAGATCTGCGTGGTTATCTCGACGCCGTGGATAGTCTCGGCGAATTGCGCAAAGTCGACGGCGCGGATTGGGATTTGGAGATCGGCGCGATCACCGAAGTGGCGGCGCGGGCGGCCAATCCCAAAGTGGTTTTGTTCGATCACGTCAAAGATTACCCCAAAGGATTTCGCGTCGTGACCAATCCCGTTTGTTCGGCGCCGACGACCGCTTTGGCCTTCGGTCTTGACCCGAAGCTTGCCGGCCTCGATCTCATTCGCGCTTGGAAACAGAAGCTCGGCGGTCAGACGCCGCTAAAACCGGTAGAAGTTACGAGCGGGCCGATCACGGAAAATGTCGACCGCGGGGACCGCGTCGATTTGCTCAAGTTTCCCACGCCGCGCTGGCACGAACACGACGGCGGCCGCTACATCGGCACGGGCTGCATGGTGATCATGGAAGATCCGGACGGCAAGTGGATCAACGTCGGCACCTATCGGGTCTGCGTGCACGACAAGAATACGCTCGGCATTTGGATTTCTCCCGGGAAACATGGCCGACTGATTCGCGAAAAATATTGGGCGCAAGGAAAACCGTGTCCGGTGGTCATCAGTTTCGGCCAAGACCCGGTCCTCGCGAAAGTCGCCAGTTGGTATGAAGCGTGGGGAGTGTCGGAGCTGGAAATCGCCGGTTGGTTGTTCGGCGAGCCGGTGAAAATTATTCGCGGCAAGAAGACCGGCCTGCCGATTCCGGCAACGTCCGAATTGGCTGTCGAAGGATTCATCGTGCCGCCGAGCGAGGATAGCCGTTCCGAAGGGCCGTTCGGCGAGTGGACCGGCTATTACGCCTCTGGCACGCGCAACGAACCGGTGGTCAAAGTCACAACCGTTTTGCATCGCAACGATCCGATCATTCTCGGCATGCCGCCGGGCATCTCCGGCAAATCGGTCGCGCTCAGCGCGGCCAATGTCTGGCTGGCGCTGGAGAAAGCCGGCGTGACCGACGTGCAAGGCGTGTGGGAATACCAGACGCGCTACATCACCGTGATTTCCATCAAACAGAAGTACGGCGGGCATGTGAAGCGCGCCGCCATGGCCATGCTCGGATCTACGTACGGTTACCATCGCCGCTTCGTGATTATCGTCGACGACGACGTCGATCCGTCGAACATCGACGATGTCCTGTGGGCGCTGGCGACGCGCTGCGATCCGGCGACCGCGATCAACGTGATCAACGAGGCTTGGAGCACGCCGCTCGATCCGCGCATCGCGCCGGAAGCGCGGGCGGCACGGCATTTTACCAATTCGGTCGCGATCATCGACGCCTGCCAGCCGTTCCACTGGAAAGAGCAATACGCCAAGACCTGCTATTTTTCAGAGGAAACGCGCAAGCAGACGTATGAGAAGTGGCGGGACGTGCTGAAATTGGACTGAGAAGCCAACTGTGCAGCAAATTTTGGATTTTGGATTTTCGATTTTGGATTAGGGGACATGGGAATTGGGAATTTCAGGGTGGGATTGCCGGTGCAGTTTTTCGAGCCGGGTCAATTCAAAGAGGCTCGCGGAGGCCCGAATGGCTGATACCCCGGCGGCTAAAGTCATCAAAGAAACGCAGCAAGCGGGTAAGAAGTAAGGATTGGAGATGAAATTGAAAGTGATTTTTCCATCGACGATTTTTTTCTTTGCCTTGATCGGCAGCGCTGAGCTTCGAGCGGGGCAAGCCGACGCCTGGAAAGCGGATTGGGAAAAGAGCGTTGCGGCCGCGAAGAAAGAAGGACAACTGACGCTTTACGGCAGTCCGGACTTCGAAGGACTGTTCGGCGAATTCCACAAAAAATATCCGGAGATCAAAGTCACCGGCGTGTTCAATCGCGGCGCCGACGTGGCCAAGCGCTTGATGGCCGAGCGACGCGCGGAAAAATATCTCGCCGATCTGTACGTCAACGGCATGACCACCGGCTACAATGTTTTTTACAAGGCCAAAGCGCTCGATCCGATCCCGCCGCAGCTGGTGCTGCCCGAAGTCACCGACCAGTCGAAGTGGTGGCGCGGCAAGCACCATTACGTCGATCCGGAAAACCAGTATCTGTTCAACATCAACGGCGAAAACCGCATGGTGGTCGCCTATAACACCAAACTAGTGAACCCAACCGAGATCAAGTCGTATTGGGATCTGCTCAATCCCAAGTGGAAAGGCAAGATCGTTGCCTACGATCCGACCCTCGGCGGTTCGGGCGACGCCATGCGCTTTTTCTATCACAACAAAAGTCTCGGGCCGGAGTTTATCAAGCGCATCCTCTCGGAGACCGATATCGTGATTAGCAGCGACACGCGGCAGATGGGCGACTGGCTGGCCGGCGGGAAAGTTCGCGTTCTCGATCTTCGGTCCGGTGTCGCGCATGGACTTGGACCTGATGCAGACTCAGGGACTGCCGGTGGATTGGTTCAAGCCCGAACAATTGAAAGAAGGCACCTATATCACTGGCGGCATCCGGCGGGGTGGCGTTGATCAACAAAGCGCCGCACCCCAACGTGGCTAAAGTCGCGCTCAACTGGCTGCTTTCGCGCGACGGGCAGATCGCTTATCAACGTTTGTTCGCCCAGGGCAATGACGGGCCGGACTCCCTGCGCATTGATATCCCGAAAGACAAAGTGCCGCGCGGCAATCGCCGTCCCGAGGGCGACGAGAATCGCTATCCGTTCGTCGACCGCGCCGAATGGATGGACCAGGCGCCGATCAGCAAGTTCGTCAAAGAAGTGTTGGAGCAGAGGAGAAAATAATGACGTGATCGTGTTCGTGGTCGTGAAAAATCAGCATCGATGCACAGCGTATCCCACGTATCCAGCTGCGTTGGTACTCGGTATTCTTGCGAGCATCAACGTTGGGTTAGCCGCGGAGCCGGCGACGTGGCAGACGCAATGGCAAAAGACCATCGAAGCCGCCAAGAAAGAAGGGCAGGTGGCGTTGTACGGCGGGCAGGAGATCACCCATCCGGACATCGTGGCGGCCTTCAACAAGGAGTTTCCGTTTATCAAAGTTCTATCCGTTGCCGGACGGGCGGCGGATCTAATGACGCGCATCTCCGCCGAACGGCGCGCCGACAAGTATCTGGCCGATGTGATGGCGAGCGGGCCCAACGGCCCGCGCATGCTCTATCTTAGCAAGGCCCTCGATCCGATCGCGCCGAGCTTCATGCTGCCGGAAGTCACGGATGCTTCGAAGTGGTACGGCGGCAAACATTGGTATGCCGATCCGGAGAATCAGTATTTATTTATGTTCGAAGGGACGATTAACAGCACCGGTCTTTCCTACAACACCAAAATGACCCAGCCCGGCGAGGTGAAATCTTTCTGGGATCTGCTCGCGCCCAGGTGGAAGGGCAAGCTCCTCGGCATGGACCCGCGCAGTTCGGCGCCGCCGACACCGATACTGATTCTCTATCATCGCGACGATGTCGGTGCGGAGTTTGTGCGCCGGCTATTTAGAGACATGGAGATCACGCTGTTCCGCGATCGCGCGCAGGGGACCAATTGGCTAGCGAGCGGCAAGTTCCCTATCTGTCTGCTCTGCCGCGATCTCGACAAAGCGAAGCAACAAGGTCTGCCGGTGGATGACATCGCGCCGGATCAGATCAAGGAAGGCGGCACGGTTGGCGGTGGTGGCAGCAGTGTCATCGTGTTGATCAACCGCGCGCCGCATCCGAACGCGGCGAAAGTTTTCATCAACTGGTACCTATCGCGTCAGGGACAAACGGTTTGGCAGCACGTCATGAATAAAAAGGAAGTGGAAGCCTCCGATTCCATGCGCGTCGATATTGCCAAAGACGACGTGTTGCCGGAAGCGCGCCGGCTCGAAGGCAAGAAATACAGCGTGGTAGGATTTCTCGATCCCGAGCCGGTGCAGAAACTGTTGCAGGAAATTTTGAAGTAGTTTAGAATTCACTACGAAGCGCACAAAGATCACCCTCACCCTTGCCCTCTCCCGCAAGCGGGCGAGGGAACAAGATAGATAGAAGGAGATAAACATGGCTGATTACCCAACGATGGAGATTCGTGGTTTCTTTCGCTCACATTCGCACCTGCCGATCTGGGAGGTGATGGAAAAGGCCGGTATTTGGGAACAGGTCGGGTTGAAAGTCAGCTTCGAATTCTGCGACAGCTCG
>CAWERH010000072.1:0-14516 GCA_963811315.1 uncultured delta proteobacterium | reverse complement strand
CCGAAGCGCTTGGCCTCGTTGCCGCAGAGGGCGACGAACTGCACGCTCTCGTGGCGACAGCATCCGCGCTACGCGACCGGCACAAAGGCAGAGTCGTTACTTTTTCGCCGAAAGTTTTTGTGCCACTGACTAATCTGTGCCGTGATTTTTGCGGCTACTGTACGTTTCGCAAAGCGCCGGAGGAGCCGGCGCCAAGACGATGACCCTCGATGAAGTATTGCGTGTCGTCGACAGGGAATCTGCTTGGCTGCACAGAAGTGCTTTTCAGTCTGGGCGACAAGCCCGAAGCGATCTATCCGGAAATGAAGGAGTTTTTAGCCGAGCGCGGACATCGGCGCACGCTCGATTATCTAGTCGAAGCCTGCCGAGCGGTGCTTGAAGAAACCGAGTTGTTGCCGCACGCCAATCCTGGCGTCATGGGCAAGGGAGACTTGCAGCGACTGAAAGAGGTGAATGCCAGCATGGGGCTGATGCTGGAGAGCATCAGCGAGCGCCTGCTGTTGACCGGCGGCGCTCATGACAATGCGCCGGACAAAAAGCCCAAGGTTCGGCTGCGCACTCTGGAGCAGGCAGGCAAGCTGCACATTCCTTTCACCACGGGTATTCTCATCGGCATCGGCGAGACGTGGCAGGAAAGAATCGAGTCGCTTTTTGCGATTCGCGAGCTGCACGATCGCTACGGCCACATCCAAGAAGTCATCGTGCAAAACTTTCGCGCCAAACCGACGATTCCGATGCGCGATCATCCCGATGCGACGCGCGAGATATGCTGAAGACCATTGCTTTGGCGCGCTTGATTTTCGGCGGTCACATGAATATCCAGGCGCCGCCGAATCTAACGCCGGACGGTTATGAGCTTTACCTCGAAGCCGGCATCAATGATTGGGGCGGCGTATCGCCGCTGACGCCGGACTTTATCAACCCTGAGGCGCCGTGGCCGGCGCTGCAATTGCAAGAAAAAAGCGCGCAAGCCGGCTTCGAGCTGAAGAGCGCGCTTGCCGATCTATCCGGAATTCATTCATCAAGGCGACAAATTTCTTCCTCCGTCGCTATTCCGCATGTCGAGCGCTCTGCGGCGAGGACGGCCTGGTGAAAAACAACGGGCCGCTCGCGCATTACCAACACTCCATCACTCCAACCTCCATCGGCTCCAGGATTTTCCTATGATCGTAGTTCTCACCGGCGGCACCGGCGGCGCCAAACTCGTCGAAGGCCTCGCCGCGGAGATCGATCCAGCCGACCTGACGATCGTCTGCAATACCGGCGACGATTGCGTTTTTCATGGCCTGCATGTTTCGCCGGATATCGACACGATTATCTACACATTGGCGGGCCTGAACGACGAGGAAAAGGGTTGGGGATCAAGGGCGATACTTCACGAGCTTGGAACAGTTTCGGCGCCTGGGCAACGACGCGTGGTTCAATCTCGGCGATAAAGATCTGGCGACGCATATCACGCGGACACACCTTTTACGAAGGCCGAACCTTTCCGAAATTACCGCCAGATTCGCCGCAGCCTTGGCGTGCGGTCGACGATTCTGCCGATGTCGGATGAGCGCGTCGAAACCCTCGTCAAAACGCCCGCAGGAGAGATTTCATTCCAGGAATTTTTTGTGAAAGAGCGCTGGGCGCCGGAGGTTATGGCGGTACGGTTCGCCGGCGTGGAAGACAGCAAGCCGGCGCCGGGCGTGATCGAAGCGATTCACGCCGCCGATGCGATCGTCATTTGTCCGAGCAACCCGGTCACCAGCATCGGGCCGATCCTCGCTGTGCCGGGAATACGCGATGCCCTGAATATAGCCGACGCGCCGGTGATCGGCGTCAGCCCGTTGATCGGCGATTCGGCAATATCCGGGCCGGCGCACAAACTGATGATGGCGTGCGGTTTGGAGCCCTCAGTAATAGGTGTGGCTAAAAGCTACGGGGACTTTCTCGATGTTCTAGTGATCGACACGGCAGATCGCAGCGTCGCCGGGGAAATCGAACAATCTCGAACATTCAAACGGTTTGCACCGACATCCGCATGAATTCAGCGGCCGATAAGGCGCGGCTTGCACGCCAGGTCTTGGCCTTGATCGAAAAATAGTCTAAGAAATTTCTTTCTGGATCGCTGATGAAAGTTACTGCTCTATTGCCCGTCAAAGGTTTTCGTAATGCCAAGCAGCGGCTCACGCCGCTGTTGAGTAGCGCCGCGCGCGAGAGTTTGGCCGAAACCATGTTTCGCGATGTGTTGAGCGAAGTGAGGACGGCGCGCGGACTTGCGGGAACTTTTGTCGTGACGGGCGACGATCAGGTGGCCGCGATCGCCTCGGCGGCCGGCGCCGAAGTCATTCGTGAGTCCGCCGAGAACGGCGAAACCGGCGCAGTCGATTTCGCCAGAAGCCGAATTGAAAAACGCCGGCTGCGAAGCGGTATTGATTCTTCCCGGCGATATGCCGCTGGTGCGCGCCGCCGACATTGAAGCGATCCTGGCGCAGGTTCCGCCGGATGCCGCGGCGCCGTTTGCTTTGCTCGTGCCTTCGCACGATCGCCTGGGTACCAATGCCTTGTTGTTGGCGCCGCCTGATATTATCAAGCTGCGCTTCGGCCACGACAGTTTTACTTTTCATATGAGCCAAGTGAGCGCGCAAGGTTTGCCGATCCGCTTCTTCGAAAATGAGCACATCGCGCTCGACATCGACGAACCCAAGGATCTCGAAAGATTTCTTGCCTACGATCTCTCGGATGGTGAGTCCACCCGGGTGGCGCGCGCGCTGTGGCCGAGCAGAATGCGGCAGCCGGCCGGCGTTCCGGTGGCCTGTGAAGCGGCTTGAGCTGATCGGTTTGGAAAGCATCGGCGAGGTCCGCGCCGGCGATTCCGTTGGCCAGTTGATCTGTGATGCTTGCGCCGCGAGAAAATCGACCTTGCCGACAACGATGTCCTGGTGATCGCGCAAAAAATTGTTTCCAAGTCCGAAGGACGCCGGATCGGCTTGGACGGCGTTCAACCGTCGGCGCGCGCGCGGGAGTTGGGTCGAGAATTGGACAAGGAGCCCGAGCTGGTCGAAGTGATTCTCGGTGAAAGCCGCCGAGTGATTCGCACCGGCGGGCGGGCGTTGATCGTCGAGACCCATCACGGTTTCATTTGCGCCAATGCCGGCGTCGATCAATCCAATGTCGGATTGCGCCAGGTTGCCTCTGCTGCCGCAAGATCCGGATCGTTCGGCGCGGGAGATTCGCGCCGAGATCGCTCGACGTACTGGAAAATCTCCCGCGGTGATTATCAGCGACAGCTTCGGCCGTGCCTGGCGTGTGGGCACCGTGGATGTTGCCATCGGGGTCGCCGGCATGCACGCGATCAAAGACGAACGCGGACTGGACGATCGCTACGGCTATCGGCTCAAGGCCGCAGTAGCGGCGATCGCGGACGAATTTGCCGCCGCGGCGGAGTTGGTGATGGGCAAACGCGACGGCGTGCCCGTCGTCATTGTGCGCGGCTATGATATTGAAAAGAAGGAGGATGGTTCGGTGAAAGAGCTCCTGCGCCCGGAGGCGGAGGATCTGTTTCGTTAGAGCGGAAAGAAACATGGAAAATTTAACTGTGGCAATTGTCGGCGGCACGGGCAATTTGGGCGGCGCCTTGGCGCTGCGTCTCGGCGCGCCGGGCGTGAAAATCATTATCGGCTCGCGCGATGCGGAGAAGGCAAAAAAGGCCGTGGAAACGTTGAAGCCGAATCTGCGCGCCGGCGATTTGACCGGCACGACCAATCAGGAAGCGGTCAAAGACGCCAACTTCGTCGTTATCGCCGTGCCCTACGAAGGGCAAGCGCAAATGGTGCAGGATTTAAAAGGCCAGCTGGCCGGCAAGATCGTTATCGATACCGTAGTGCCGCTAAATAAAGTTAAGCCGTTTGTGCCGGCGGCCGGCTCTGCGCTCCAGGAGGCGCAGCAGATTATCGGCGACGAAGCGCCGGTTATCGGCGCGCTGCACAATATTTCCGCCGTCGATTTGGGCGATGTCGATGCGCCGCTGGGCGATGTGCTGGTCTGCGGCGACAACGCTGAAGCCAAGCAGAAAGTGATGGAGATCATCCAACGCATCGGCGCCACGGCTTATGACGGCGGGCCGTCGAGCAACGCCTATGTAATCGAAGGGCTGACCGGCGTGATTATTCACCTCAATCGCAAATACAAGTCGAAGCACGGCAGCATTAAAATCACCGGCATCGCTGGCCATTGAGCAGTTCGCCAACGAACCGTCCTCAGCCGAATTTCGGCCGGTAGTTATTACCGGTCGCCCTAACATTTTTGTCTCCGGACCTGGGCTTATATCGACCGGGCAGACAAAATAGCGCCAAACTTTCCACCCATTATCGTCGAACCAGCGCTGGCTCGTTAATTGCCTACTGCTGGTGGCAACGCCAAGGGCATCGCGAATGGCAAAGCCACAGCAAATAGTTAGATAGGTTTATAGGTAAATTATCGGAGGCAGATTGCAGTGAATTACCAAAGACGATTATTTCTAGCGTTCTCCCTTGTTGCCGCCTTGATCCCGTGGACTATGGGTTTGACGCTGGCGTCGGGCGCCAATCGGCCGTCCTATTTTCTTCCCGAGGAGCGCCGCGCCATCGAAGACTACTACCGCCAGGAAAAGAAGGGGAAAGCGAAGGGTCTGCCGCCCGGCTTGGCCAAACGCGGCGGGAATCTGCCCCCGGGGTTACAGAAGCATTTGGAGAAGAACGGTCAACTTCCGCCCGGATTACAAAAGCGGCTCCAACCCCTGCCCGTTGACCTGGATCGCCGCCTGCCGCGTCTGCCGGAATATTGGGAACGGGTAGTTCTCGAAAAAGACGTTATTCTTATCGACCGGCGCACCGAGCGTATTCTCGACATCCTTGAAGACGTTGTCGGTCTGGCCACGGGCCGATAGCACTTCTACCTCAGTGCGGCGGTTCGCTCCCTCCAAATTATCTCTTACCACATTCAAGCGACTTAGCGTTCTGCCAAGAATGCCTAGGTGGCTGTTAACCTTTAATCTTCTCCAGCGTCTAAACGGGTATAGCGGATGATTCGACGTGCCGGCTTAGGTTAAACATGGATGACCCGCAAAATTTCGGTGATGAAAAACTTGTGGCTTTGTGTCAGCAAGGCCAGAAGGAGTGCTTTGAGATTTTGGTTCGGCGTTATATGACCAAGGCGTTTCACATCGCGTTCGATTTTACCCGCGATACGGAAACGGCAAAGGACCTATCGCAGGATGCTTTTATGCGCGCCTACGCCAACATCAAGCAATTCGACGGGCGGTCGAGTTTTTACACCTGGTTTTACCGTATCGTGGTCAATCTGTGTTTAGACCATGCCCGCCGCCGCAAACGGGTATCGTGGCAGTCTTTGGATGACCTGGGTGATGAACCCGGCGAGCAGCAGCAGCTCGCCGATTCGACTTTCGCCCCTGATCAGGAAGCCATAGCGGGCGAAACGAAACGCAAAGTGAACGCCACCTTGCACGGCATGCCAAAAAAGCAGCGAACGGCCTTTTTGCTCAGAAACCATCAAGGCTTGTCCATCGCAGATATCGCTCAGGTCATGAAGACCACTGAGGGCACGGTCAGAGTTTATCTTCATCGCGCCGTGGCAGCCTTGCGGCAAAGTTTAGTGGAATTTGTCTAGGAGAATGGATTATGACCGACAGGTTAAAAGAGCTCGAGAGCGCCTGTAAAGATTACGAAGAAGATCTGGTGCTCCACTATTACGGCGAGAACAGCGAAGCCGATGGCAAACGCGTCGCCGAGCATCTCGCGGCCTGCGGCCGCTGCCGGCTCTTCGTCGACGATTTGCGGCGCCTGCTGCCGCAGATGGCCAAATCCGAAGAAATGCCTCAGTCATTTTGGGACAGCTACTATCGCGAGACGGTGGCGAAGCTGGCGGAGCAAGAAGAGCGGAAGTTTTGGTGGCGTTCCTGGTTAGTACCGGCGCAAGGATGGTTGGTGCCGGCCTTCGGCACAGCGGGCGTGGTTGTTTTAGTCATCGGATTGCTTTTCGGCAAAGGCAACTTGGATTCTTTCATGGAGCGGTCGCCGGTAAAAATTCCTCAGGAGATTTTGGTCGACAGCAATCAGTTGGAGTTTTTTAAATCCATGGACATCCTCGAATCGCTCGATCATCTCGAGCAGCAGGATGGGACCAAAAGCCAGCCGAATAGCACCACTCACACGGATCGCACGAGGTACTATCGTGGCGTCGCATAGCGCAGAATCGCCGGAAGAAGAATATGAAAACGCGGAATAGCCTGGTTCTGGTCTTTGCCCTGTGTCTCCCGCTGATCGCCGGACGAGCGTCGGCCGCGGACGACAACTGGCGTAACCTTTCGCCCAAGGAAAAAGACCGGGTGCAGCGCAACTATCAAAGATGGCAGAGTCTCCCGCCGCGCGACAAGGAACACCTGCGCGAAGAATGGAACCGCTGGCAAACTCTGCCCCAAGATCAACGTGATCGGCTCAAGCAACGTTACGATGACCAAAGACGCGATCGCCGCAGAGACTAATAGATAAATTTCACTGCCGTTCTAGGTTCGCAGTATTCAATCTCGTCGCGGGTTGCGACGATTCCCACTCGGCAATTTAAAATTCAGTGGTTTCGAATTTTCGCAGATCTTTGCCGGATGCCGGGCATTGCTTTGTCTGGCATTTGACACAAAAACTTTTACCACGAAATTATTTCTTCACGTCATAATCCGCTCCCACAAACGTCTAAAGATACAGAGGGAAGAGATCGAGGGAAGCAACTTTTGCCGCGCTAAAATCGGCGCATGACAAGAACGAAAGGAGGGATATTATGAAGACCGTCGCACTGTTGGCATTGCTGGCAGTCGGACTAGTAACCGCGGCCGGATGCCACTGGCATCACCACCGCTCAAACAATTATTCGAACGGATACTCCTCACGATAAAGCCAATCCACAATCCTGCTCCGGGTAGCTATCGCGACCGGAGCAGGATCCTTCCACATCTCCAGGCCGTCTCACATCGCATAGTAGTTCGCGCAATTGTCCCACAGGATGCTGCGCTTCTCGTCGGCCGTAATGGGAAGTTTTAGAAAATGATTCACCGCTTCGGGATAGCGCGAATCGCCGTGGGGATAGTCGGTGGAAAAAACCACGTTCTTGCCGCCCATGTAATCGATCACCTGTTTGACCGTGGCCTCGTCCGGCTCGACTGAAACCACGCACTGGCGTTTAAAGTAATCGCTCGGCGCCATTTTTAGATCCGGCGCCCAAACATCGCCTTCGCGCTCCCAGCCTTCATCCAAGCGCCATAGCAACCACGGCAGCCAACTGCAGTTGGCCTCCAGATAAGCGACGCGCAGTTTCGGATGGCGCGCCAGCACGCCGCCGCCGCAAAAACTTCCCAAGGCGAGCATTTGTTCCATCGGCTGGCCGAAAACGCGGCGCAACATAATATTTGGTTCCATGCGCTCGCCGATGTGTTTTCTTCCCGTGCCCGTGGATTCGTGAAAACCGAGCGAGAGATTGAGGTCTTCGAGAGCGTCCCAGAGGGGCTCATAGTAAGCGCCATGCCACTGCTCTTCTACCAACGGGTTCGAACGCAGAAAAACCGCGCGGAAGCCCAATTCCTTTCCGCACCGGGTCGCTTCGCTGACGGCATCGTTCATGTCATAGGGCGAGATCATTCCGGCGCCGACCAAGCGGAGCGGATCGGCCTGACAAAAATCGTAAAGCCAATCGTTATAAGCTCGAGCGATGGCGGCCGCGAAAGGCGGTTCGATGCCCGGCTCGACGAGGGCGCGGAGCCCACGCGTGGGATAGAGGACGGCCATGTCGATGCCTTCGATATCCATCGCTTCGAGCTGCGCTTGGCTCGACCAACCGCGTTCGGCGTAAGAGCCGTAAATATTTTGATTGCGTTGGAAGTTATGGCCGCGGTCGACCCGGTTTCCCTCGGTCGTTTGGTTGCCCCACTCGCGGCCGTCTGGATGGGCCATGCGAAGATCGCGCACGTTGGTGCTGGTGATGCCGCGCGGCGCGCGGTCTTGGTATTTTCTATCGATGTAACGCTCCCAAAGATCCGGTGGCTCCATGATATGCATGTCGCTGTCGAGAATCTTAAAACCATTTTTCGCCATCGTTCGAACCTCCTATAAAAATGGACTATTACAGCGATGCGGCGGTGTCAACGCGGTGTCTGCGCTTGGTAATCCTGGCGGCGCCAAGATCTAAAAAAGTTATGATTCGCCCGAAGAGTAATGACGGATTGCACAAGACTGGCTGCACTCGACGCCGGTAAAAGGCCGGACTATGCGCTTGTTCGACTCGAAAGCATTAGCGAAGGTAAGCCCGGCAAGTGGATTTGGTTCAGCCGTTCGCAATCCTACTCGGAAGGTCGGTGGTCGACTTGGCCGGTCGAGAATTTGCAGGGCCTTACGATGCCAAGACGTGCAAAGTACCATCAGAACGACGGACTGGTGCCGTTCGAATTACCTTGAGCAGTGGGTTGAGCGGAAGGTCAACTCGCCACAGTTCTGTTTTCTGTTGCCAGT
The DNA here is from genome assembly GCA_963811315.1 of uncultured delta proteobacterium. Classification (GTDB taxonomy): domain Bacteria; phylum Desulfobacterota; class Binatia; order UBA9968; family UBA9968; genus DP-20. Next base: position 5,982 of record CAWERH010000072.1, on the reverse strand, counting down.
CGCCGCTGCAGATTGAGCTAAAAGAGGCGTCCCGGGCGCCTCGTTGGATTGCGCTAATTTTCCCTATCGGAGGAATATTGTTGCTGGATTCGAAACAGATCATCCGCACTGTATTCCTCCGATTGCAGCACGCCATCCTTGTCACGGTACTGAAACGATACGCTGTTTAACGTCTTGGTTAGATGGACGAGCTCGCCGCCTTTGGCGTTCACCAATCTGCCGACAATTCGCAGTCGTTCGCCGAGACTATAGATATCCGGGAGGTCGGCCGATCCCGTGCGTTTCGTGAAATGATGTTCATCCGAACGCGATAAATCATCTTGGGAGTAGGTGCGGCTGAACGGAGTTGAGTTCAATTGCCAGTCGACAATGTCGGTGCCGGGATCACGATGGATCAGCGCTCTCCAAACCTTGCTCAAGAGATTTTTTTTGGCGGTTTCCGATTCAGACAGGCCTTTGCCCGAGACGACGAAATCTGTTCCTTTGATCTCGATTTCCAGATGAAGCGGAAGAAGATCGGCCAGCTCTTGCCCAATTACCCGCAAAGCCGCGGCACAATCCTGCCTCTCAGTGCGAGAATTAGAATCCATGGGACCCTCCCAATTTTGAGGTATCAACTTTTGACCAACCAGGCATCTGAATAGTCGCGGCAGAATTACGCAACAGTAAATGCCACGCACGGCACTCGATGGTTGAGGGGGTTTTAGTCACGTAGACTGCCTCGGTTGGCAACCTAGTATAAGCGAACTCGACAAAAGAGGCTAGACGCTTGCTGCGGAATGTCACTGTGACATCCAGCGCAACGACAATCGCCCTTGGTGGGGAGTTTCAGACAGCGACTGAGTCTTGGCCGATCGGAATTGGAAAATATCAGTTTGGCAGGATATCCATGGTGCCGGAGGCGGGACTTGAACCCGCACAGGGTTGCCCCTACCGGATTTTGAGTCCGTAAAAAAATAATACGTGCCTAGCAAAACCTACGCGCCGGTAGCGACTTGATTTAACATAAATCGATTGCCGTTATGTTGTCATAACCCGCGGAAATGTCCGGTAGTTTAGTTAAAGTTTAGTTAAATTCAAAGTCGTGATGCTTGTCCGTCATAAACATTGGTCGAGATTTTACAGGCCTCTCCCGATAACCGGGGGGCCTCGCTTCTCTTTCGATCCTCGTGGGGGCCTATGGCTTCTGACGGATCAACGTCCAAAGTACTTTCCCAATCTGGTCTTCGATAAGTAGACGAGAGCCGTCTCGTATGCTGTCTCGAAAAAGCTTGTGCGTACCGCGAGTAGCCTTTATGTACGGTCTCCGCAGTATAAATCAATTTTCTGATCCCCGTGATACATAGCCCGGTGCTGGTAATCACCGACATCCAATCAAGTGCGGCTTTACCAATGCCTCTAGACGCTTCGACAACATCTGCGAAGTTCCGTTACGTTCTTATATTCCCGCACGTCTGTGCACCGCAAGATCGAAATGGACACTTCCCTTTTTTTCTGGCCAGAAATGGCCCGCTTACCGGCGACATGAGCATGGCCGAACCTCATAGTACACGTTCGGTCGTTCTCCAGTGAGATCCGCAATAACAAACTCAGAAGCAACGGTATGTTCGAGAATGATATCATTAATGCGCTCATCATGCTGAACATCATCTGCCCAGAGGCCCGTGATACCGTACTGCTTGCAAATTTCTTTTATGGTGAAATGTATATCTTCTAGTTAAGGATGTGGATCATCCACCATAACAACTATGTTACCATGAGCACTGACATCTGCGACCGAAACCGGATAGCAACCTTAGGGAGCGTCAGCACCCCATGATGTAAATGAGATGCGTCGTAATCTAATTCCCTACCCCAAAGAAATGAGAGATCAAACGGTTAATTGCTGAAAATTGCTTTAATGCGTGCTTCAAATACAGAATAGGGGACTGCTCCAACGATTTTGATTCCTTCGAGACCTTCCCGATCATCTTTGGGCGTTAGTCCCAGGACGAAACTTGGGGTTCCCGAAACACCAGCGAGTTGGGCATCTGCTGAGTCTCTCTCAATCTCCTCTTTGACGTATTCGGAAGAAAAACACTGACTAAACTGGTCCAGGTTAAGCCCAATGTCGCGTGCGAGGGTAAACATTAGATCCGTTCTTAAGCGAGCCCCATTAATGAGCAACGCGTGATGCATTTCCCAAAAAAGATTTTGCTCGCCAGCGCAGCGCGCTGTTAAAGCTGCCGGCATTGCCTGAGGGTGCATGGCGAGCGGTAAATCGCGACTAATATAACGTAGCCGGCCGGTATCAATATACTCGCGCTTAATCTGAGCAAACGTGGAAATATGAAACTGCCGGCAGAAGGGACATTCGAAGTCAATGAACTCTAATAATGTCGCGGGAGCGTCGGGCTTTCCCATAATCCGTCGGCTTGTCAGACCTACTTGGATACGTTCAACAGGTGCTCTAGGCTGGGATCCCATCGGAGTTGCTACGGGCCTGCGTTCGAGTAATTGTCGGATTTGCCTGACTTCGTCCAATATTTCTTTTGCTTGATCCGACGTTATTCCTTGACTCATAGTGCGGCTCGCATCCAAGCACAGCAATAGGAAAAAAACCACCGTGACCGCAGCGCACCAAGTACTCAATCTGTATTTGCGATTTTGCCCCATTTTGTACTCCTAAATTCTAATGTAGAAATAAATGGTGTTCTGTCAGCGATCCACGAAACTACATCTATCTATCACTATCTCGGTCTTTTTCCAAAAAAATAATTGAACCAAACTAGGACTCTTGCTTGCGGCTTCCTCACCGATACGTTTGGCACCTCTATCCAGTCAACGGTTCCGAGACGATACTACGTATTCAGTGGCGGGGCTGCCGAAGCCGCTATGACCAGAAGGCTCCTGATTGTCCCTCGACTGTTTCTGGCTCGCGACATATACACTTTTCGAATTTCCTAAAGTAGGTTGCAACCACACACACAAAAAAAAACGAATCGTGAGCAAACGAGCAACATTTATTGACGAAGCAATGCATAAGCGGTTGAGGTGAAGTCAGACAGAGCGAAGGGGATAACCCTAGCATAGCTACATTGCCGTTAGCCCCTGACAAATTTACTGTGCTACTACACATGTCAAAAAACTGCTTGACAAGAGCCGCACTTCGGGACTATTTAGCGAAAAAGTAATTCTCGCTTTTTGGCTGATTCGAGATCTTTGACACTGCCCCATGCACAAAATGCGAGGGATTTCTGCTGAGGCGCTGAGGCATGTAGCATTAGGCGATCACTGAGTTATCAATGAATCAGCCGGCCAATTCACGACCACCCGGGAATTTACCGCAAGCTTCGCAACCAGAGCCGAACTGTGTGCAACCTTTCGGACCTCTGCGCTATCCAGTTCCTTCGTCGCCCATCACCGAGATAACCGCTGAAGACCGAGACGCTGGCAAAACGTTTGCACGTACGCTGAACGGTAAATATGGCGCGCCAATTCAACCGCTAATGTTCTTTTTGCGGCTTGAGTTCCGGCGGCCTCATTCGTGGTCGTTTGCGGCTGATGACCTCCTTATCTTTTGCATATGCATCCTATGCTTTGTTTTAATTAATGGTTGCTCTTCTCTGGCGCAACGCTCAGCAGCTTGGTCTCACTGAAAGCCTTGTCAGGAAGCCCGGAGTGGGTGCGATCCCAGCAGAGTTCTTACCAAGAATTAAAGAGTTGCAACGGATACCCGCGTCAGCGAGTCTTAAAACGATGATGGAAAAGGCTATGCCGCTCGATCCTTCGGCAATCGTTGTCAGTGAGGCCAGCTTTCGAAAACTGCTTCTCCAAAAGAGGCATCGGGGAGTACCTGCAACCGTCCGTCATACGGGGGCAATTGTAGCGGCGGCCTTGAGTGACTCCGCCGCTCTGGGTGTATTCGCGAAACTACGGAGCGAGTCAACTGACGTGCGATCAAATCTGTTCGTGGTGCTTCGCGACGCGGTGATCCTAGCAGATGGAGACGTCGAGGGACGTGACGCTTATGTGGCAGTTGTCGAGCTATCTGGTTCAGTGGACTGGGTACGGACTTGCCTCGGCTTGCTCTTTTGGCTGGCTTTACAAGCAGCCACAAGCAAACAAGAGGCTGCCGGCCATTATTTAGCAGCAGACAGAACGACCTGCAGCCACACACGTTCGCATCCACGAACGATGCGATGGCAGGTCTCTCGACAGAAACGGTTCTAAACCTTGAAGCGGCACCCGGACTGCCAAATGCATCAGGCTTTAGGCCAACACTTTGGCTCTTTGCATCGCCCGAATTCAAAGTGGAACCGAACGAATTTGAGTGCCATGCGCCCGTAGGCTGGAACTACTCCGCTGGATTTCCGCCCCGTGGAAATCCGCTCGTCGAGAATAGGGTTTTATCGGAGCGGATTCCAGGAAACGCCCAAATGTTGAGCGAGCGGGATTTCATGAAGGCTCTGACCGAAGGATTACCTAAGCCCGCGTACAGCTTAAAAGCCGCGGCCATGAGCCGCATCGCCACTCTCGCAAATGCCGACGAGGCGATTGGCGTATCCGCTCAGTACCGTGTGGGGAACCAATTCTCGGGAAATCTTTTTGTCGTTGTCAAGACCCGCAATTGGTGGCCGAGGGACGCGTTCAAGCATCGGAGTACTTCCTCGCCGCTGTCGAACTTTCAGGCAACTCGACTTGGCTCGGGACAGCGCCTGAAATCGTTCTACGCAGCAAGCCGATTCCCGACGTTCCATTGTTCGGAGGCCTGTGTGACGCGGTGTCCCTTCCGGAGGCTATTCCGCGCTGCGATAGGTTGCCGTGCGGTCGATTACCAGTGGCCACGGAGGAAGTCCGCTTCTTCTCGGAGGAGCATCTACTTCACCAGAAGGGTACTTGCATCCTTTCGAGCCGACAATCATCCCACTGGAGGGCCAACAGCCGCTGTTCGGTTCCGATCGCTGGCCTGAGTCAAGTCGTGTCACTCTTCGGGTGCCGACGCTAGATCGTGGCAAAATTGATTTTGCAGCAATTGCCATGCACAATGTTCCTTCCGCCCCGTCCACATTTAACCCCTTCCCGTCTCGATATAAATTTTGTGCGAGAGGAATGCAACGGTATTGATGACAACAATAACGGAGAAATTGATGAGGGAGCCTGCGGCAACCGGGACGCGACGTGCACATGTCAGCCAGATCTGTGCTCAGCAAGGTATTACCTGCGGGCAAATGCATGACGGTTGCGGCCAGCTTCTTACCTGTGGACCACCATGCTTGTAAAATATACCTTCTGGAACTTAGGTAGTTATACAGCCAGGAAAGCCTACATAATTCAGGTTTATTTGTCTCTTGCGTGCTCGGCTGTGGTTTTGTTTTGCGTCCCTGCCGGAGCGCAAGTAGGGACGACGGCAGCATGTCCACCCCAGGTAGCGCCAGATCAGTTATATATCGATCCGGCAGCACCCCACAGTGTACAACCAATAACTGTAAACGTAACTGCAGGGAACTTCATAGGCAATTCGATAGAAGCAGCGGTGATGGCTGATACCATAAATGTCACCATGAGCGGAGTATCCACTGCTGTTGCACCGCGAACGTGTGGAACGGTTGTCGTAGGGCCACTCCCAACCGGTAATTATAAAATCAATTATTATCTTGTTGCTGATGGTGGCGCCCCTACCCTTCAAAAAACTCTTTCGTTTAGTTCCCGGCTGCCCGACGCTCAAAGCGAGGCCTCAGGAAGACGTTCATCAAGATCTAGGCAACAATGCTGCGGAGCTTCCCGGCCCGCCGTCTTATGACTTTGAACAAACGCAGGTTAACCCGATCTGGGAATGGAATGATCTGGTTTATCGTACAGTAGGCGAAACCCAGTTCTATCATTCCGTGTCATTAGATGGCGCTTCGCAGGTTACCATTCCAATCTGGGTTCCCCCTGGACGCAATGGCATGCAGCCCTCTTTGGCACTCAATTACTCCAGTCGAGGTGGAAACGGTCCTC
>CAWERH010000071.1:0-25063 GCA_963811315.1 uncultured delta proteobacterium | reverse complement strand
CGCCGAGGCGATATGGGTCGGCATCGGCGCCGAGGCGGATTTCCTTGGCCGCGACGTCAAAGGCAAGGCGGTCGATCATCTACAGCACCTTCGTTCCCGGCGGCCGCAGCCATTCGGCTTCCGATCGCGCCGGCCTGTTCAACGCCAACGCCCGGGCGCAGCAACTCGGCGCCGCCATGGTCATCAATGTCATGGCCGTGCCCGGCAACGGCCAGTTCCAGCCGGAGGGCGGCCTGCAGCAACATCCCGCAGATCACGGTCAGCCAGGACGAAGGCTTCGCGCTGCGCGACCGGCTCGGCGCCGGCGAGAAGATCACCTTCACGCTGCAGCTCAACGTGCCGGAGCTGACCAATGTCGAGACCGCGTGGACCATGGCCACGCTGCCCGGCGCGTCGGACGAGCAGATCGTCGTCATGACCCACACCGACGGCTACTTCCAGGCGGCGACGGACAACAATTCCGGCATGGCCGGCGCGCTCGAGCTCGCGCGCCACTACGCGGCGCATGCCGCAGGCGCAGCGCCCGCGCACGATGGTGTTCATCCAGTTCCCGGATCATCACCACGGCGAAGTCGCGCGCGGCCGCAAGGACGTGGGCATCGACGCGACCTACAACTGGAGCAAGGTCGCGCTGAAGCTCACCATGGAGCATCCATCCGAGACGCTGCTCTACATGTACAATTCCGACCTGACCGCGACCAACCAGATGAGCGCTGCGCGCTGGAACGCCTTCGGCAGCCCCGAATTCGAGCGGATGGCGTTCGAACAGCTGCGCGACTTCGGCGTGTCGGTCTACGGCGTCGAAGACGGCCCGAAGAACGGCAACTACGCGCCGTCCTTCCACATCATCAACCACGTCATCTATCACACCAGCCTCGACACCCCGGAGCTGGTTCCGGCCGAAGGCATGAGCCGCTCGATCCGCGCGTTCGCCTCGATCATCGACCACGTCAACAAGATGACCATGGCTCAGCTGCGCGGCCCGAACTTCCCGCCCAAAGATGAGCGCGGCACGATTCTCGGACCGATCGGCGAGTAGCGCTCTCCGGTCATGACTAACTCCAGAGGTAGAAGCGGTGAAATGATCGTCGGTGATAAGGCGATACGGTAAATGGCGGATTGGAGTAATGGAGGATGCTCGATGGCTATGACGATTGATGACCGAGGCACGCGACGCGCGATTGCGCTTTTTGTCTTTGTGGTCATGTTTGCCCTTCCTTGTGCGGCCCAGGAGAAGTTCCGCTTTCCCATCGGGGCATCGTCGAAAACTTTGAGCTACGGTCCGCTGTGGATTGCGGCGAAGATGGGTTTCTTTGAACGAGAAAGCTTGGACGTGCCGATCATTACCATGCGCGGCTCTCCTCTGACCATTCAAGCTCTGACCGCCGATTCCATCTATGTGGCCAGCGCGGGAGTCGACACCCTCATCAGCGCCCATGAGAGAGGCGCCGATATCACGATGATCGGCGGCCTGATCAACGGTCTCGGTTTGAGTTTGATCGGCGGCAAACCATACAAAACTTACGCCGATCTGCGCGGCACCACGATCGGCTCGCAAACGATCACTTCAGGCACCGGCTTTGCCTTGCGGTTGGTGCTCAAGGCGCACGGTCTGGAATATCCGCGCGATTATAAGCTGCTCAACATCGGCGGCGCTTCCGAGCGCTTTCAAGCGTTGACGTCGGGACAAATTTCTTCGGCTCCGGTGGGCGTGCCTCTCGACCTCGTGGCCAAACAACAGGGCTTCAACATCATCGGCTATTTCGCCGATGACCAGCCGAACTTTCAGTTCAACGGCTACTTCGTCAAGCGCTCTTGGGCCGAGAAAAACCGGGCGCTGGTCGTGCGCTTCATGAAAGCGATGGCTTCGACGATGCGCTGGATGATCGACAATCGCGCGGCCGCCTGCGGCTATTTGTCGAAGGAAATGGCGATCAGCATCGAACACTGTCGCTATGCCTCGGATTATAACTGGAAAAGCCGCATCTGGGACCGCAACGCCGATTTGAATTTGGAAGGCGTACGCACGCTGATCAAACTCGTCGCCGAGCAAGGCATTCTCAAAGAGCCCCTGCCCGAACCTTCGAAGTACATCGATCTGAGTTATCTCAACAGGCGCTGGCGGAAATCGGACAGAAAGTGACACGCAACAGTCACTTTTGCTAGTGTGGTGCCTCAAAGAATCGTTACACAATTCGCTTTCATTCCGGGCAAGCTGGCGATAGCTGGCGCGACCCGGAATCCAGAAATTTCAAAGATCTCTGGATACCGGCTTTCGCCGCTATGACCCAAAAAAATGAATTATCTTAATGAACCTCTGGGCCAGGACCTACACGAGAGACACGGTAATAAAAATCGCAAATAAAAAAGTGTGTGAAGGAGAGCGAAATGTTAGTTCAAGGCTTCGATCACTTCGTGGTACCGGTCAACGACATCGTTGTCGCTGAAGATTTTTATTCGCAGGTATTTGGCGGCAAAGTCGTCAAGCGCCATGGCCTCACTGTCCGCTCGCGGAGCCTGGGACCGCATACGTTCATCACTGTCGCGGGAAAACGCATCGGCGTTTATTTACAAAAAGAAGAGCGCGGCACGCCGATCACGCCGCAAGGCACGCCGACTTATTCGTTTACAACCACGGCGCAAGGTTTGCACGAGGTCATTCGGGCGCTGGAGGAGTGGAAAATCAAACTTTGCCGGGCCGGTTAAGAATACCCATTCATTTGCCGCGTCGACTATTTTCTTTGCTGATCCGGCGGGCAACAATTTTGCGGTCTATGTGCCCACCGTCGAGGAAAACAACGGGACGACGGAACGCCTGACCGGTGTCGGCTATTTGGAATTGGAAGCGCCCAACCTCGACGCGTCAATAAAATTCTACGAGCAGGTGCTGGATTTCAATCTTCTCGAACGCGGTCGCGATACGCAATCCAACAATCCGCAGGCGACCCTGCGGATGGCCAGCGGCCAATATTTGATCTTGACGGAGACGCCATTTGGCCCCAAGGGCTATCCCATGAGCCGGCTGATTCCCGGGCCGCATTTGGGTTTCTACGTCGCGCCTGGCGCAGTGGAAGGATGCGCTTGCCCAGCTCGACCGCCTAGACATTCCCAATGGAGACCGGGGAGAAGAGGCTAAAGGCCGGACGCCAGGCGGAAACCAAGGGACTTACATGGATGATCCGGCGGGATATGTAATTCAATACATCACCGAAGGCATGCAGTAGCGGCTATAGCCGGCCTTCTCACTCCGGTGACGGCGAAATATATCCAACGCTACAACGATTGGTCAGTGAACTATTACTCGCTCTGAAACATCAAGCTGGCCGTCGATCTCAAGAGAACTGCTGTAGACAGCGAGCCGATGCTGCTAGCGAAGATTCGCATTTCGACAATTTTGAAATTAAAGTTCACGCTTGAATTTCTTAAACGATTTGAACTGAGCGAAGCGGTTGAATGTCTGGAACGGTTTGAACCCGCACGATAGTGGAACTGAGCTCGCTTCTTCCGTGGAGGTAGAATCATGCCTCTAGATCTAACCCTAAACCGGCATAATTTACAATTGAACGGTCGATTGCCGTCGCTAGTTTAATAATTCTGCGTCCCATCGGATTGCTCACAACTAGTGAAGAACCCCAACGCAGCGCTGGTATTGGATTGTGCTAGTGCGGTTTTACCGCGTCATCGAGTAACTTTTGATACACTTGCGTCAACCAAGTTGCGCAGTGGGATCGGCGTTCGCCGCGATGATTTCCAGTAAATTATGTTTTTCCCCACTTACCCAAGCCACTCGGCCCATGGCATTGCGTTTGCGATTCATGGAAGCAAGGATCTGGCGGCGAACCGAGCCGCGCAAGAACTGACACGGCGCCGCGCGATGTGCTAGACCAGATTCGGCGCCGTAAGCGGCACGTATACCGGTGTTGTTATTCCCAAGCGTTTGTCTACCGCGCGATCACATCATGAGATCGCTTCTGTCTTAGGAGGACTGAAACATGGCTACGAGCGATGCAAGTCAACCGATGTCGACATTGGCGATGCGGCTGATCTTCGAGTACGAGGGCGATCAGGTGCGTTTGGTCAGTCAACAGCCGGTGGACGTGGCGATCACCGGTTTTGATATCGCCCGCACGCAGCGGCCGGGCTGGCACGTCGACACTCGTGACGCAGCCGGGCGAACGTTGGCCCGCGTGCCTGCCCGCGATGCGTTTTCCGCCGGCGCTGAAGTATTTCCCGAGACCCACGGCGAGCCGATCACTCGCGTCGATGTAGCGAAGCCGCAGGGCGCCTTTACGGTCGTTGTCCCGGTGCCGCAGGGTGCCGACCACGTGACGATCGTGCGCGCGGCGCCGGCCAAACCCGAAACGGTGATGCCCAGCGCCCGCGCCACCAGTGCGGTGGAAGGCAGCGCGGAGATCACCGAGATCGCCAGCTTTCCACTGAACATCAGCCGCTAAACAAAAAGGGAGAACGGCCATGTCCACCGCAGATGGCTCCGTCATCGGTTCCAGCCAAATCTTCGGCAGTGCGCCCCGTAACCGCGCCTTCAACGTCGTCCTGCTCGCCGAAGGCTTTACCACGGCGCAGCAGAACGATTTCAATAACGCCTGTACGGCGTTCGTCAACGCGTTCCGCACGACAGCGCCGTTCGACGAGCTGAGCCCAGCGATCAATATTTTCAGAGTGAACGTCAGCTCCACGGATTCCGGCGCCGACGATCCCGCCGGCCCTGGCGGCACCGGCGCGACGGCGCGCACTTATTTCGACGCCACGTTCGGCGCCAACAACATCCGCCGTTTGTTGGTCTGCAACACGACGACGGCGCTTCAGGTGTCGGCTGCGCAGGTTCCGGAGTTCACCGTTGCCATCGTCGTGGTCAATTCCACCATCTACGGCGGCAGCGGCGGTGGCGTCGGCACCTACTCGCTCGCCGGCGGCGCCACTGAAATCGCCATCCACGAGATGGGCCACACCGCTTTCGGATTCGCCGACGAGTATCCGTACTACGCCGGCGGCAACGAGACCGGCCACGATCACCACCCGGCGGGCGAACCGTCCGAGCCCAACGTCACAACCAATTCGGACCGCAATACGTTGAAGTGGCGCTGGGCGGTGGCAGCGGCGACGGCGATCCCGACGATGAGCAATCCGAACTGCAGCCAGGTCGATAGCCGGGCGAGCACGGTTCCGGCCGGCACCGTCGGTCTATTCGAAGGCGCGCACTATTATCATTGCGGCGCTTACCGGGCCGAGTACGACTGCAAAATGCGCAATCTCGGAGTGCCGTTCTGCCGTATCTGCCGCCAGGTGATTTGGAATCGCATCGGTCCGCTGGCGGCGCTGCAGGCGCGGGCGCGCACGCCGATCAGCGTGGTCGCGCGCTTCCCCGAGCATTTGGACGTGTTTGCAGTGGCGAGCGACGGACGCACGATGAGCAACTGGTGGGATCAATCGAGCGGCTGGGCCGGTTGGTTTCACGTGCAAGGCGGCATCAGCTCCCCCGGCGGTACAGGTTCGCCGGTTACCGCCATCGCGCGCTACGCCGGTCATCTGGACCTGTTCACCGTCGGCACCGACAATCGTGTTTATAGCTCCTGGTGGGACATCGGCAGCGGCTGGCACTCCTGGTTCCCCATCGGCAACCTGCAGTGCCGGTCCGGCTCCACCGTCAACGTCGTCTCGCGTTACAGCGATCATCTCGATTTGTTCACCACCGCATCCGACGGGCGCATCATGTCCACGTGGTGGGACGCTCGCACCGGCTGGGCATCATGGTTCCAGGTTCAGGGCGGAGTCGCCGCGCCCGGGACGACCGTCACCGCGATCGCGCGCTATCCGTTTCATCTCGACCTTTTCACCGTCGGCACCGACAACCGCGTGTATAGTTGCTGGTGGGACGAGCGCAGCGGCTGGCACAATTGGTTCGCCATCGGCGTCCTGCAATCGCGCTCCGATGCAACGGTGTCCGTGGTCGCGCGTTTTCCCGACCAGCTCGATCTGTTTACCACCGCCGCGGACAACCGGATCATGTCCACCTGGTGGAATGCCCGCAGCGGCTGGGGCAACTGGTTTCAGGTGGCTGGTGGAGTCGCTTCACCCGGCGCGCCGGTAACGGCGATTGCGCGCTACTCGAATCACCTTGATCTGTTTGTCATCGGCGCCGACAACCGCATCTACAGCACGTGGTGGCATGAGGGCCATAATTGGGCCGGCTGGTTCAATGTCTCTGGAGGAATAGGTAAACCAGGTGGGCAGGTGGCGGCGATTTCCCGAGCGACCGAGCACATCGACTTGTTTACCGTCGGCGCGGACAGCCTTGTGTACAGCACCTGGTGGGATGGCGCGACCGGGTGGGCCGGATGGTTCCAACTGGGCGTGACGTAATCGGCTTCAGGTTTTTCTGGTCATTGCACGGTCGGCGTCACCACTCCGTGACCCGGGAGTCAATAGCGCCAGTCTTCGCTACTTTGGCAAACCCAGACCCTGCAAGAACCCGGAGCTTTTGAGTGCATCCGCGAAGGTGTTGTCGAAAAAATCCGCCGGCTTGGCCTCTTTAAGCCGGGGAAAGTCTTTTTCGTCAAGATACATCAATTGCCCCTGAATCGGTTCACGCCGCACAGCGAGCGCCGCGTCCCAATAGGGCGCAAACTGCTCATAGGTGCCCTCGATGATTTTAGCATCCTCGGTTTCGGTGTATTTGCCGATCACTTTCTTGGCCACGGTAGGATTTTGTTTCGCCAGAACCGTGGCTTCGGCGGTGGCTTTGAGAAAAGCGTAGAGCGAGTTCGGGTCGGATTTGATGGTCTTCTCGGTGGCAACGTAAGCGAGATGAAAGCCCGGCACATTGGCTTGGGCGATATCGATCAACAGCCTAAGTCCGGCATCGCGCGCCTTCAGCGTGTTCGGAGCCGAAAGCGTCCCTGCCGCGGTCTTGCCGCCGATAATTGAAGTTAAGATCGCCGGAATGGTTTGCACGTAGAGGAAGCTCACATCTCTATCCGAGATGACACCGGATTTCTTGAGCGCCTCGCGGGTGGCGATTTCCGTCGACGTCTTCGGAGTCGTCACCGCCACCGTCTTGCCTTTTAAATCGGCGAGGGAATTAATCGCCTTGGCACCCCATAGTTGAAAAACAAACTGTTGCAGTGATCCGCCGATATATTTAACCGGCACGCCTTGCAACCGGGCATTGACGAGCTCCGGGCCGAGGAGATCACATCAACCTCACCGGCAATCAGGGCTTGGTGTGCGACTTGTGAATTGAGAATCTTCAAGGTCGCATCGAGGCCGTATTTTTTAAACAGGCCGGCTTCCTGCGCAACCCACAGCGGTGTGAACGCGCCGCTCGCCTGGGTATAAGAGATCGTCAGATTGCTCTTTTCCGGCTTGCCGCCGAGTTGTGCGGCGCCGGGCTTTGCGAAAGACAGGAAAGTGAAAACTAGCGCAAGCAAAATCACCAGACGCGCGCAACTCTGCTTTCTTCGGCTTGGATCCTTGAAAACCATATTTCCACCTCCATTGGATCGCCTGGATATCAGAACGCCAGAGGCAGCGTCAAATTCCGGCGCCAGTAACGGCTCCTCGCGTCGCTCTCGGCGCACCTGTAAAACTTATTCACGCGCTCGATCGAAGCGGCTACATCGACCAGCTTTACGGCGCTTACGGCGTAAAATAGCTGCCGCCGATTACTGTCGTGCGGCGGATTTGCGGTCGGGCCAGGGAGTCTGCTGGTTAGGGAGATGAAACGACTCTTTGCCATCTGTCCGAATCCCGACTAGGATGTTCGAGCGGTTAATCCGAATAGAAAGCGAGCGAAGAATCTATGTATTACGGTGCGCGGGGAATTGTCGGTTTAGTCAAACCAACCTATCGTCCCGGATCGATGGAGAGTTTCATCAAACTGATGCCGGAAGGGGTTGGATTTATTCCTGCTCATGCCGGCATTCGAGCGGGGAATGAAAAAGAACTCCAGGAAGCGTTGACGGTCGCGGAAAGAAAAGTTGCCCGGCTAGCTGAACTGGGCGCCGATGTCGTGATGATCATGGGCGCCCCGCCGACCATGGTGCGCGGTCACGGTGCGGATCGTGAGATCGCCGATTCGCTCACCAAAAAATACAAGATACCCGTCACCGTCGCGACCATCGCCCAGGTGGACGCGTTCCGCGCGTTGGGGATGAAGAAGCTGGTCGGCATCACCTATTTCCAGGACGACATGAACGCGCGCTTTGCGAAATTTCTGCAAGATGATGGCTTCGAAGTCAAAGCGATGAAGGGCATCGAAGTTCCTTTCAAAGACGCCGGCAAGCTTGCGCCGGAGGCGATCTACAATTTTGCCAAGAAAATATTTCTCGAACATGGGCCGGTGGACGGCATCTACATGCTCGGCGCGGGATGGCATAATCTGCCGGTGATCGAGATGCTGGAGAAGGACTTGAAGACGACGGTGTCTGTCGAGCATTCCCGCGCAAGTGTGGGCGACCAAGAAAATCTTAAATCTCAATGAACCGGTGAAAGGGTACGGGCGGTTGTTGGAGGAGATGCCGTAAGCACGGTCCGATAATGGAGTAATGGCGTAATGGTCAAGGTACGTTTCGTTGCGACAGTAATTGTTGTATTGATCGTCGGTTTGGCATTGTCTGAGGCGGCTTTATTTGCGCAGACGCTGCGAGAAAAGGCTGAGGCGGAGGGCAAGCTAATGTTCTACGCCACATTCAACGCTACCGACTCGAAGAGTCTAATCGATGGTTTTAAGCAGCTCTATCCAAAAATCGAAGGGACTTTTTATCGCAGCTCGGATTCGACAATGATGGAGCGAATCGTAACCGAAAATCGAACCGGTCAGAATCTCTGGGATGTGGTCGTTACCAGCAGTTTCTATGGCCACAATCTAAAGAAACGAGGACTGTTGGCGGCTTACGACTCGTCCGAACGGAAGTTCTACCGTGACGGTTACAAAGATCCGCAGGCGTTTTGGACATCCAGCTATACCAATTATGCTGCGTTCGGCTACAACACTCGCGGCGTGTCCAAGGCGAGCGTGCCGAGATCCTTTGATGATCTATTGAAACCGGAATGGAAAGGGCAGATCGGCATGGAAAGCCGGCCTTATGAATGGTTCGGCACGACGCTCAAAGCCATGGGTGAAGAAAAAGGTTTAGCCTACATGCGTGAGTTGGCGAAGCAAACTCAACTCCGCGCCGGCAGGACGCTGTTGGCACAACTTGTCGCGGCGGGAGAATTCAAAGGCGCATTGACGGCCTATTCGCAGACCTTTGAGGTGCTCAAGCCGACGGGAGCTCCCGTAGATTGGGTTTATCTGAATCCGGTTTTCGCCAATATCCATCCCACCGGTGTCGCCGCGAAAGCGCCGCATCCGAACGCGGCGCGCTTGTTCGTCGATTTTGTCCTGTCCAAACGCGGCCAGGAATTGGTGCGGGCCATGAATCGCATTCCCGATCGCATTGACACGCCGCCCGAACAGGCGCGCTTGATCGAGGGCGTCAAACCCGCCTTTGCGTCCACGGAAGTGTTCGAAAACATCGAGCGCTACGCTAAAATGTTTCACGAGATTTTTGGCGGGCGGTAAGCGCGTTAAATCATTACGAGCGGTAACTGCTGCGCCGCATGCGGTGCCCTCTACATTCCTTCAACTTCAGAGCGCACGTTGTTTGCATGGCTCCGCGCGGATTGCACTACGATCTCGATCGCATAAAAATTGAGAAAATATCTCACGGAGGAGTTTCATGTCGCAAGATTTGCGCAGCTACATCGATTTGATCAGAGAACATAAGCTCCTGCTCGATATTAAAAAGGAAGTCGACCCGCTGACGAACCTCGCGGGCATCGCCTATCGCGGCGAGAACGAACAAGGCAAGGCGACGATGTTCCACAATCTCAAAGGCTACTCGGGGTGGAGCGCGGTCAGTTACATGTGCGGCAGCCGGGAAAAAATGGCATTGGGACTGGGCACGACCAAAGACAAAGCATTGGTCGAGCTCGGCGGGCGAATCGCGCGCGGCTTGTTGAAACCGAGAATCGTCGAAGACGGGCCGGTCAAAGAAGTCGTCTGGAAGGGTGATGACGCCGATCTGGGCCGCTTGCCGATTCATGTGCACTCGGATAGCGATCGCGGCGTGCCGTTCATCGGATCGGCCATGCAGTTCGTTAAGGATCCGGAAACCGGTACGCAAAACATCGCGCTCCAGCGCGATCACATCAAGGGCCCTAAAAAAATGGGCATCTTCGTGCACCCAAAAAGACACACGGACATTTGCATGCAGAAATATTGGAAAGCGGGCCAGCCGATGCCGGTGGCGACCGTGATCGGCCATCATCCGGCCTATTACATCGCATCGACCTGGACCACCAGTTATGAGACCGACGAAGTCGATATCGCCGGCGCGCTCTTGCAGGAGCCGGCCAACATGGTGCGTTGCGAAACCATCGACGTGATGGTGCCGGCCGATGCCGAGATCGTCATCGAGGGCGAGGTGCCGCCGAATTACATGGAGGACGAAGGGCCGTTTTGTGAGCACGCCGGCATGACGCATGGCACGCTGCAGCAGCCGATCATCAACGTCAAATGCATCACGATGCGCAAAAACCCGATCTACTATGCATTGCAGGGTGGACGGCCGATTTCCGAGTCCCAGCCGCTGGACGGCTTCCCGATGGAGTTGGTTCTTTACGCCCGTATTAAAGATGTCGGTGGTTTCATCGACGTGAAAGACGTAGTCGCCTTGCCGTACGCCGGTGGCAGCCATATCATCGTCGTCCAGATGACGCCACGCAAAATGGGCGAAGTGCGCAGTACGTTGATGGCGCTGCTCTCCAGCCCCTATCTCCATCCTAAGATCGGTATTGCGGTCGACGAAGATATCGATCCGCACAACGCGCAATCGATCATGTATGCGCTATCGACCCGGATGAATCCAAAGTCGGACGTGTTTATCATTCCCGATACGTTATGTCATACCGGCGATCTCACGGCGGAGCTGCTGCCGGATGCTGGTAGTCATATGGGTTTCCATCCACGTATCGGCTCGAAGATGTTGATCGATGCCACCAAAGGCCCGGCGTTGACGCCGGAGCTGCGCGCCTATTTTGAACCGGTAAAGCCGATGGGACTGGCGGGTGTGAAATTAGAGGACTTCCTGAGTTGATGCTGTCGGTTCAAGTCGTTCAAACAGTTCAAGCCGTTCAAATCGTCGAGCAGGCCCCGGCCTCAAGCACCTGAAAGGCCAAAGACGAATCGTCTATGAAAGTTACCGTTCGCGGAGTGACCAAAGTCTACAGCACCGAGCCAGGGCGATATTCGCGCTCTCGGTGGAATCAATCTCGAGGTGCGCGACCGGGAATTTTTCGGCATCATCGGCCCGACGGGATGCGGCAAGACGACGCTATTGCATATCATCGGTCGTTTGGAACCACCCAGTACCGGCATCGTCGAGTTTATCGGCGAGCAATCCGCCAAGTCGCCGGTGTCGATGGTTTTCCAAGACGCGGCTTTGATGCCGTGGCGCACGGTCGAAGACAACGTGCCCTTGGGCGCGGAGTTTCGCCGCGAAGAGCCGTCGGTTTACAAGCGCATCAGCCACTTTTTTCTGGAAGTGGTGCGGCTTCTGGACTTTGCCGGCGCGCGTCCCCACGAACTCTCCGGCGGCATGAAGCAGAAAGTCGCCATCGCCCGGGCTTTGGCAAACGATCCCGAAGTTGTGCTGATGGACGAGCCATTTGCTAGCCTCGATGCGCAAACCCGCTTGGTGATGCGCGAAGAACTTCTGCGCATTTGGGAGCGCGACAAGAAGACGGTGATCCTGGTTACCCATAATATCGAAGAAGCGATAATGCTTTGCGACCGCATTGCGGTGATGAGCGCCAGACCGGCACTGATTAAAGAAGTCGTCACGGTCGACGTCCCGCGCCCGCGCACCATGAAAAGCATGCGGGACCCGGATTTCGCGACTATGTATGGACAAGATCTGGAATCTGCTACGGCATGAAGTCGACGCAGCCCTGCGGGACCCGCAGCCGCCTCAGAAAGCCCTTCGGTGACGTCCGTATCTTTGCGCGATGATTACATATTCGATCCTAAGCTCCGCGCGCATCGGTCCACCGGTTTTTTCGCACTCATGCGCCGCTAACGCTCAAGCTTAGAAACAGTGAGCCGTCGATTCGCGTAGCGCTCTTAATGGTTCTGTTGTATTTGATCCTGCCCGTCCAGGCGTTGCTGCCGATCGACGATCCGGATGTCTGGTGGCGGTTTGAGGTGGTGAGTGGATCATGCAAAACGACGCCGATTGCTCTGGCGCTGAATATTTACGAATGGTAAGAAAGCAAGCAAGTATTTTAGATTCCAGACACCGGAGGCAACGACTCATGAAGGCAATCTCGAACTATCGTGTCCATTTTAGGTTCTGCTGTTCGCACTGGTTGCGACTCTGGCCGGCTGTTCGACCGGCCAAGCACCGGATTTTCGCGCTGCTATAGCTAATCCCGATCGGCCACAGAACGAGCGGGAATTGGATGCCGCTCGCAAGCCGGCCGAGGTTCTGGCGTTCTATGGGGTCAAGCCAGGTGATAAAGTCGCGGATCTCTGGGCGGGTCGGGGATATTACACCGCAATACTTTCGCAGGTCGTCGGCGCCAACGGTGTCGTGTACACGGCGAATCCCACTTCGCGCGACGAAATCAATCAGCGCTGGAAGTCGGCAAACTTTGCCAACGTAAAGATTGCCGACGGCGCCTTCGATAAGCTCGCGCTGCCGCAGGACGGCACGCTGGACTTTGTTTTGATCCATCTCAATTATCACGATGTCGCACCCGAAGTGCGCATGGCGATGAACAAAAGGATTCTTGCCGCCTTGAAACGCGGCGGCACCTACGCCGTCGTTGATCATTCGGCCAAGGATGGCAGCGGCAATGAAGCGGTTAAAACGCTTGCATCGCATCGATAAGTTATTGGTGATCAAGGAAGTGACCGGCGCCGGCTTCATGCTTGCCAAGGAGGGAGACATGCTGCGCAAGCCGGAGGATACGCGGGATTTCAACGTCAATAAGGAACGCAATAAGGACGACCGTTTCGTGCTGGCGTTCAAACGTCCCTGAGTCGGCGACGAACAGATGGAGTTAATCTATGTCAAATCGATGGACAAATCGGATTAGTGTCGCGTTGGCTGCAGTCTTCCTGGCAGGTTGTGCAGCGACTTCGACGCCCAATTACTCGCAGATCCTCAGCAACACCGATCGTCCGGAAGCGGAACGGGCCATTGATGCCGTACGCAAGCCCAACGAAGTGATGGCGTTCTACGGCGTGAAACCAGGCCAGAAGGTCGCCGATATCTTTGCCAGCCGGGGATACTACACGGCGATCCTGTCCCAGCTGGTCGGACCGAGCGGAGTAGTTTATTCGGCCAATCCCGCGCCGCGCCAGGAATTGCACGACCGCGTGAAGCAGCCGGGCATGGCCAATGTGCGCATCGTCGACGGACCGTTCGACAAAATTGCGCTGCCGCAGGATGGTTCTCTGGATTTTGTTTTGCTCCATCTCGACTATCATGAAATCGCCGCCGATGTCCGGCGCGCAATGAACGGGCGGATCTTCGCCGCGCTCAAAAATGGCGGCAGTTACGGCGTCGTCGATCACTCGGCTAAAGAGGGCGCCGGAGACAGCGAAGCGAAAACCTTGCACCGCATGGATAAGCTGCTGGTGATCAAAGAAGCGACCGGCGGTCGGCTTTCGCCTGGCCGAAGAAGGCAAAATGCTCAGCCGCGCCGACGACACGCGTGATTTCAGTGTCGTCAAAATTCGCGATCGCAGCGATCGGTTTGTGCTGAAGTTTGTGAAGCCGTAGGTGGCTTAACCTGACAATTGCCCCAGATTAGATCTCCGTCACGGTCCGTACTTTGAGCTTCTTTCGCTTCGCCTGATCGAAAACATACTTACCCACCGCCAGGTCTTCGTCGCCGATGCCGTTGGATTGGAAAAGATTTGTTTGGGTCGCGGTTGCGACACGCCCTCGGCGACGATCTTTTCCAGGGGCAGGATGTCCTCCCAGCGCGCGATGCGCGTTTGGCAAGCTTCGACGAGATCGCCGCTGTCGGCTTTGGCGGCGGCGATGTCGTCGGTGACGATAAGATCCATCCGCCGGATAAGACTGTTCGAGACTTCATGCTTTACCGTCGAGTTGGCGCCGATGGACGCGACCAGCACGTCACTCTTCAAGCTCAAGCCGGTTGCGACCGGCGTCGAAGCGTCGGTCGAGACCACGAGAATATCGGCAACCGCTTCGACATCGTCGACGGTGTCAACTTCCTTCCAGTCGGCCTTAACGACTTTACTCATCTGCTTGATGAATTCCTTGCGGCGCTTTGGCGTGCGCCCCCAAACGACGACTTGCTCGATCGCGCAAGTCTCCGCCACCGCCTCGACCTGAAACGTGGCCTGCCAGCCGGGTCCGATGATGCCCAAGACTTTGCTGTTGGCCGGCGCCAGATATTTGGCGGCGACGCCGGTGGCGGCGCCGGTGCGCAGGCTGCTCAAATATTTCATATTGATGATGGCCTGAATGGCGCCGGTGCGCCCATGGTAGAATGTGACCGTGTTCGACGCTCCGGCGTAGGCGCGCAGGCAGATCAAATCCATGTCTTGGTGCCATGCGGCCATCATGTTGAGCTGTTTTTCGCTGGCCTTGAGGCGGCGGCGCGGCACGCTGCGCATCTTTCCGGCGGCGCGATCATGAAACATTTTGTCGAGCGATCTAACCGCTTGGCTCATGTCGATGAGTTTTCGGGTTTGTGGTTCGCTGATGATGACGGCCATGGATGAATTTCCTCCAAAGGTTCTATAACCTACGAGATATTTATGGGCAAGGCATTAGGAAAACGGTATTTGTTGGAGTCTAATGAGTTCGCGCGGCCCTTGACGAGACGCGTCGGCAGTTTCACAATAATTGCATTCGAGATCCGTAAGTCGGATCACATTTAAGCAGGGAAACGTTGATGGCTCAGTCCACGATCCAAACACAACTCTGTCCGCACTGTGCTAACAGTATTGGCGCCGATGAACTCAAATGCCCCTACTGCAAAGCTGAGCTAAGCCCGATACCCCAATGGCCGGAGCGCGAGGAACGATCGGTACGTTTTGTGCCGCGCCCGGAGAAACAGCGTCTTACCGTCAAATCGAAAGCGATCTTGGGTCTTGGGTTGTTGGTCTTCGCGCTCGGCGTGTATTTGGTCGGCGCTCAACAGCAGCGCAGCGATCTTGGACCGACGCTGGCGATCAAACAGCAACAGATCGAAGAACGGGATCAAAAGCTCAAGAGCTTGGAAGAAGAACTCGTGCAACTGCGCCAACAATCCCAAGGCAGCACAGCAATCTCGAACAACTCACTAAAAAACTCAAAGCAAGCGAGAGCGAACTGGCGGCGACACGCAATCGCCTGGCTGCGGCGAACCGTGAAATCGATCGCCTGTCGTCGACCCGAGTTGCCCCCCCAGCGCGATCGCGAGCAGCGAATCCAGCGCCGGCGGCGCCGGTTCCGAACTCAGCGCGGCGCGGCGCCGATGCGGGACTTTATGAAACCGTGCGGCCCACCACTGTTTTTGAAGAGCCGGCGATCTCGGCCCGCATCCTTTCGAGAATCAACAAAGGGACACAAGTGAATGTCGTGCGCTCGGGAAGCGAGTGGCTCGAGATTCGTTCCAACCGCGGCAATCCCGCCGGCTTCATCCGCGCTGATGACGCAACTTTAGTCAGCCGGGCTAATTGAGCCGGGTTTGTTCGGTCTTTAGTATTTCCAGCGGTCGACTTTTTAGAAGATCGCGAGCTTGTTAGAATCACCCGCCTTAGAGGTCGAGTTTGAAATAGGAATTTAGGTAGCGTCAAGAGTTGTGTGTAGATTTTTTGAGTGGGGACTGACTCCAGTTTAGATTTAAGTGATGAAACACGGCGAAAACGATTCTCTGCAAGCTTTGGGTATTAGCCATCACGCCCATGGGTCGAGTTCTTCTTCTCACTTCTCGAAACGCTCGTTCGATTAAGTTGGTGGTTCTTAACCGGCTCTACAGTTCGGAGTTTTTGATCTGAAAGAAGCTTAGGAGCTGATCGAAATCTTTCTTTAAGCAAGCCACCGCTCTCGGATAAGCTTTTCTCCACCGCGCCGATAATCGCCAGTAAGCCTGAGTCGCTTCGCGGCGATTGGCAGCATGGCTGATTCGGTTTAAAGCTCTTTTGACCGCCGGCTGATCCTTCTTTTTCACTTTGTCCAAGACGTTTCTCGTTTTATGGGCCCAGCAGCGCTGTAAAAGGGTCTTGGGATAGACGATCTGTAAGGCCTGATGCAGTCCCGTGCCGCCATCGGTGGCGATCAACTCACAGAGGCTGCCCTGAAGCCCTCTTTTATACAGATCGCGTAAAAACGCTTCCCAGCATGCCCCCGATTCACTGGCGGCGGGATAAAAATCAATCATCTCGTGACGGCCTTCCACCGTGATGCCGAAGGCACAAAGGAGGATTTTCTTTTGTACCTTCACCGCTCCTTTGCTCTTTAACACCACCCCATCAAAGAACAGATACTGGTATTTATCCTCGAGCGCGCGGCTGTGATAGCGGCTGACCTCCTGGTCCAAGTCCCGTGCGATGCGCGAAATCGTGGAGGCCGAGACCTTCTCTCCCAGCACCGGAACCAGCACCGAGGCCGCTTTTCTCGTCGACAGCCCTAAACAAAAACACGCCAACAGCACCTTATCCACCGAGCGGCAGCGCCGGGCGTAACGCTCGAAGAGCTTTGTGGGAAACTTTCCTTTACGGCTGCGCGGCACTAAAACCTCTAAATCGCCCATCTCGGTCAACAGGTGTCTGACATAGTAACCGTTTCTATAATCGTGCCGATCGGTGGCATGCTCATAGCGAGACACTCCCAGATAATCCGCCATCTCTTGGTCCAAGCGGTTCTCCAAAAGCTCCTTTAACGCTTGGCGCGCCATCGGTTTAAAGTCTCCCTCCCATTCAAAACCGTTGATCTCCCTAATCGCCCGCGATACATTTCTTGGTGTTGCTCGATCGAGCAGCATCGGGGTGCCCTCCTCGTGTTTGTGTTGGTCGCACAACTCTGGAGTTAGCACCCCTTCTCTTTTTTCCCAATCCAAAAATAGCCTAGGCCTTCCCCTTAACCACACCGAGATCTTCTTTCCTCGGCCAAATCTGAAAGCCATTTTTCCACTCCGCTCCTCCCCATACCCAATTTACACACTCTTCGTTACATCACCGAAATTTAGCGCACATTGACTTGCGCCCATTCTCTTACCTATGATGCCAATTGTCATTGGGAGGCTCTATGAAACCGGTGGCAAAGATTTTTTTTCCAGTCCTGATAGCGTTTATCGTTTCGGCTGCTCCCGCTTCTGGGCAGGGCTTTCGCGGCTCTTCCGGAGGCATGCGCGGTTTTGCGGGTTCGGGCCAAGCTAGGTCTGCGGCTATTCCTGCCCAAGTTCCCGCTCAAGGACTGTCCATTGCGCGGTCTCCTTTCGTAAGTAGGGTTGGGCCAGGGATTTCGTTCCATCGATCGCACGCGCCGTTCAGTCCAATTTTTCGACGCGGTTCGATAGCTGTGTTTCCAGGGCCGGTCTTTGGCGGCTGGCGCCGGTGCCGTTCGCTCCATTTCACCGGTTTCCGTACTACCAACCGAAGTTTTCATCGGCATCCTGGGGTATTGATCATTGAGGTGCCGCAATTCGTCGGCACGTCGGTAACAAGTCAATTACGTTCCCAGCGTTGCGCCGGCGGACCGTGGCTATGTGGAAGGGCCGTCAGGAACAACCTATGATCGCGGCTCCGGGCGAGTTGCGCCGTTCGATCCGACACCGGTAGAGATCGTCGAGCGCATGCTCACCCTGGCGAAACTGAAACGCGATGATGTGCTCTACGATCTTGGCTCCGGAGACGGCCGCATCGTTATTGCCGCCGCCAAGAAATTCGGCACCAAGGCGGTCGGTTTTGAAGTCGATCCGGGATTGATCAAGTTAGCGCGGGAGAATGCTCGGCAACAGGGCGTGGAAAAACTAGTTGAGTTTCGTGAGCAGGATTTTCTGACGGCGGATCTTTCCGAGGCGTCCGTGGTCACGCTCTACTTGTCCTACGACGGCAACCTCGCGGTCCGTCCATTGTTGATGCAGCAGCTCAAGCCCGGCGCGCGCGTGGTGTCTTACACCTTTGATATGGGCGACTGGTCGCCGAAAATCGCGGAATCGTATCGCGATCATGGCGGCGATACGCATATGATGTACCTCTGGGAGATCGGCGGTCCGTTGGCATTTAACGACGGCCAGCGCTGACGCGCATCCGGCGTTAAAGCACTCCGTTGGGCGATCGCTCGTTTGACCGGCAGTCAATTCAATCCGCCACAGCGTCGCGCAAATAACCGGCGGCAGTTGTTACACCGCGTATAACCGATCAATAAAACCGCTATCATCGATCTTGCGCAGATAGTGCAAGTCCCACGGCTCCATCGGTCCGATATGATGCATCTTCGGATCTTTGCCGACGTCTAGGTCATAGACGTTTTGGATCGCGCTCGGCAGCGGATAAGGCTTCTTGTTTAGGAGTTTCGCCCACTCGCGTTGTAAGTGGATGTAATACTCTTCGTCTTCCAAGCCGTAGCGTTTAGCGAGATTTCGTTTCAGTATCGCCACGACTTCGTTCGGTTTGGTTTTGAAGAAGTGGAGCGCTTCGATAAATCCCTTGATGAAGGCATCGACGGTCTCCGCATTGGCTTTGATATAATCGCTGGTCGCTAATAAGGTCGTGTTATGGATCACCGGACGGTCGGGCAAATCGACCACGTGCAGGCCCTTTTTAATGCCGTAAAGATCGAAGGGCATGTCGACGAGGGCGGCGACAGCTTTGCCGGAGGTGATTTCATCGACGAACTCGAGAAATTTTCCGGAGGTGTCGGCGATCACATCCATGTTGATTTCCTCCGGCTTGAGGCCGCATTCTTCGAGCACCGCGCGCAGATTGCCCGAGACGCACGGGGCCTTGGAGTGGCAGACGATCTTTCTGCCCTTCAAGTCGTTGACGTTCTTGATCTCCGGCAGGGCGACCAGGCGGTCATCCCAATTGTTCTGCGCTTGGGCGAGATAGGTCAGGCGCTTTTCGCCCTTGGCGCGCTCGCGGTAGGTTTCGTGGTGCAGCCCGCTCAAGAAATCGATTTCGCCGGCAAGCGCAAGCTTGGCGCGATGGGCCATGGTCGGCGCTTTGGCGCCGCCGACGATGTGCAAATCGATTTCGAAGCCGTATTTCTCCATGACTTTGGATTCTTTAAAAACATAGAGAAACGGCAGATGGGAAGAATCGCTCGCGAGTAAGTCTAAAGTCCGCATGGTTTTCTCCTTTTTTGATTAATGTGTCGTAACCCGTGAGTGGTCTTCAACGTTATAAACCGAAGTTCTCCTTTTGAACTTCCTTCAATAAGGTCATGTCGTGAGCAATCGAAACCGGAACCTGGGTCTTCTTCGTCTGCTGCTGGATGAATCCCCATTCGAGGCCAAGATCATCGTCACTGAGCATGCCGGTCTTGCTGAATCCCGGTTTGGCCAGTTCGAGCGAGCGGAGCGCGTCCTTTTCACTGGCTGCGGTCCAGTTCATCAGAATGTTTACGGTCTCCTCTGGGATTCGACTGCAAGAGTTGCAAGCTTCGCAAACAGGCGCGAATCACTCGCTTGATGAGATCAGGATCTTTTTTGATTTTGTTTTCCTGCACACCTAGACCGGCGATCGGGTTAATCACGAATTCCGCCGTGTTGCCGAGCAGGCGATAACCTCTGTTTTCGAGCTGCACATTGGTGGGCAATGGCATCAAGCTTCCCTGTGCGATGTTTTTCTCCAGGGCGGCGATGCGGGCCGGCGTCGCTCCCAACGCCAATAATTGATAGTCGCCTTTCTTGAGTCCCAAGTGTTGTAGGTGTCTTTCCGTAAGAATCGCTTGGGTGTTGCCGAAGGACGCGACTGCGAAAACTTTACCTTTCAACTCGGACGCCGTAGTAATTTCCGGGCGCACGACCAAGGCAAACAAGGGACGAGAATTCAACGCCGCGACGAGTTTGGTTCCCAGACCCTGCATCGCGCCATTCAATACGGGAGAGATGTTCAATGAGAAATCGATATAGCCATTGGCCAACGCGATGGTCGCGACGTTGCCGTTCATCTGAATCAACTGGGCATCGAGGCCTTCGTCGCGGAAAAATCTTTTCTCGACGGCGAGCTTCACCGGGAACCAAGTCATGCTGACCGCAGAGTACGAAAATGTGACTTTTCTAAGATCTGCCCCGATAGCCGGGTTGGCACCCGGCGAAGGCTAGACCGCCGCGATGAGCAGCGCGAGGAGCAGACTGCGCAAACAAAAACTCATCTGGATGATTTTGGAATTTCAATCGGCAGATCGGTTCGATCGCCCCATTCCTTCCACGAACCGAGATAGTTGCGAACTCTTGGAAAGCCAAGCAGGCGCAACGCGACGTAACTGTGCGCGGCGCGATAGCCGCCCTGGCAGTACGAGATCACTTCCTTGTCCGGGGTGATCCCGGCCTGGCGGTACATCTCTTTCAGTTCGGCATTGGACTTAAACGTCCCGTCGGCCGCAATATTGTCCGTCCATTCAATGTGCACCGCCCCGGGAACCGCACCACCGCGCGCCGCACGCACTTGAGTTCCGAAATATTCTCCGTCGGAGCGAGTGTCCAAGATCTTCACGTCATCCTTATTGAGCGATTCCAGGACGTCGTCGGCAGTTGCCAGAACGTCACGTCGCTCGACGATCTTGCAGCGTCGCGGCCTTGGGTACCGTGGCGTCGGTGGTAACCGGCCCGCCGGCTCTCTGCCATGCGCTAAATCCGCCGTCGAGCATGCGCCCATTCGGATGGCCGTAGTATTCCAAGAACCACACGCCGCGCGCCGCGCGCATGCCGGAATTCTCTTCGTAGAATACGATCTCCTTCGACTCGCTCACGCCGCGCAATTCGAGCACGTGATGGATCATGAACATGAACGCCTTGAGCGGCGCCTCGCGGGTGTCGATCAAGCTCAGGCCGAATAAATCGAAATGGGTGGCGCCGGGAATGTGCCCCTTGGCATAGTCTTCAGCCGGTCGCACGTCGATAATGCAGAGCTGAGGGGATCCGAGCTTCGGGCGTAGTTCTTGCGGAGTTGTGAGCAACGTTTCGCGCGTGTATTGTTTCTCCATAGCGTTCCTATAGCACTAGTCAAAATGGCACTGCAAATTAAGCAAACGCGTTTTAAGTTCTCCATGCAACTCGTGTGACCGCGGTGCTGGTAAGCGTTGAGTATTTTTATCTCCGGTTTCACTTACCAACCCGCATTACCGGGGCGCAAACTGTCTTTCCCCGCGGATCATTATTCCCACCCCGGCTTCAAAACCGAATGGTGGTACTATACCGGACACTTAGAAACCGAGAGCGGCAAGCGCTACGGTTATCAGGTGACCTTTTTCCGTTTCGGCGTGCGCGATCGGCAGAACGGAAGCGGTGAAGCGCCGCTCTTTACCGATCTGTACATGGCGCATTTCGCCCTCTCGGATATCGCCGCGAAGAAATTCTTATTTCGTGAACGGATCAATCGTGGGTATGGCGATCGGGCCGGAGCGCTGACCGATCGGTATCTGGTTTGGAATGAAGACTGGAGGGTCGAAGGCGCCGAAAAGCAGCATCGGATTCAGGTCAAGGATCGCGGCACTCAACTCCGAGCTTTCGCTGACGTCGCTCAAGCCGCCGGTCTTGCACGGCCAGAACGGACTTAGCCAAAAAGGTGAGGGCGAAGGACGGGCATCCTATTACTATTCTCTGACGCGCATGCAGACCGAGGGTGAGCTGACCATTGACGGAAAAAAAGAACCAAGGTCCGCGGCGTGACTTGGATGGATCATGAGTTCGGTAGCAATCAACTGCGCGAAGATCAGGTCGGCTGGGATTGGTTCAGCATCCAGCTCGACAATCAGACGGAACTGATGCTGTATCTCATGCGGCGTAAGGATGGTTCGACCGATCCCTACTCCAGCGGCACGCTGGTAAAAGCGGATGGAACGACTAAGTCGCTTTCTTTGAAGGATTTCCGGATCGATATTCTCGAGCGATGGAAAAGCCCGAAGACCGGCGCAAATTACCCGATGAAATGGAAGGTGGCAATTCCTTCCGAAGAAATCGCGCTGGAAATCACCCCGTCATTTCCTGAACAAGAATTGATTACCAGCCGAAGCACGCGAGTAATTTACTGGGAGGGCGCCGTGGGAATCAGCGGTACCTTCAAAAGCAAACCAATCATGGGCCAGGGATACGTCGAGATGACCGGATACGCGGGCAAGCTGACGATCTAGCGGCATGGATTTGCAGCGAAAAATTGGCCGATTCACGCTCGAGCATAATCTCCTCAGCGATGGCGAGCGTATTCTCGTGGCGGTCTCCGGTGGGCCGGACTCCATGCGCATTACTCCACCTTCTTTGCGAGCTTCAGGCGCAATTTCACCTGCACCTCGAAGTCGCCCACTTGCAACATGGGATTCGCGGTGAAGAGTCGAAGGAGGACGCGCGCTTTGTCGCGGATCTTGCGGAAAAGCTCAAGCTGCCGTTTCATTTAAAGGAGATCCATCTGGCGCTGCTCAAGTCGGACGCGGGCAAAGGCAATCTAGAAGCATGGGCGCGCGCGGCGCGCTATCGATTTTTTGCCGACCTCGTGCGCGAGCGCAAGCTCGACAAAGTCGCCACCGCGCATACCCAGGATGACCAGGCGGAGACCGTCTTAATGTGGACCTTGCGCGGCTCGGGGATGAAAGGTTTGGGCGGCATGGCGCCGCTGCATCGAGTGTACTCGGCCGAGGGCGGAGACCAGGCCCTTACCGTCATTCGTCCGTTACTCGAGGTAACCAAAGCAGAAGTCCTTGAGTACTTAAAGCACGACGATTTCATTATCGCATCGACCGGTCCAATCAGGATACCACGCTACTGCGCAATTGGCTGCGTTTAGAGTTGATGCCGACACTCCAACGGCGGGTCGGCGAAAATCTTGCCGTGCGCTTGAGCCGTCAGGCGGAATTGATTCGCGAAGAGGATGAACTGCTCGATCAAATGGCGCGCAGAGCCTTGAAGCGATGCTTGGCCCTGGCGGGCTCGATCGTTGGAAGTTTCTTCGTGAGTCGAAGCCGCTGCGGCGGCGAATTCTTCGCCTTTGGATCGAATCGGCGCGCGGTCATCTGCGTGGGCTGGATTTTGTTCATGTTGAGGAACTCTTGCACCTAATAGAAGCA
The DNA here is from genome assembly GCA_963811315.1 of uncultured delta proteobacterium. Classification (GTDB taxonomy): domain Bacteria; phylum Desulfobacterota; class Binatia; order UBA9968; family UBA9968; genus DP-20. The sequence continues at coordinate 1,754 of CAWERH010000071.1, read as the reverse complement.
AGAACCCCGCAGGGCCGACTATCGATTCCGGGCGGTTGGGAGCTGGTGCGTGAGTATGAGACACTCAAGCTGGCAAAACGATCGAAAGGCCTCAAACCGCAGTGTTATAGTTATAGCTTCAAGATCGGCACGCCGCTGAATATTCCGGAAGCTAGGGTGGCAATTCGACAGCGAACGGATCACGGCTCCGATCGGCGAGCTGCCGACAGGACTGACGGAGGCGTTGTTCGACTTTGATCTATTAGTGGAACCGATGACAGTCAGAAATTTCCGCCCAGGTGATCGAATTCAACCATTAAACATGTCAGGACATCGGAAAGCTGAAGGATCTATTTATTGATCGCAAAGTGCCGCTCTCGACTCGCGCTACGGTGCCGATCTTGGTAATGGGTAAAGATGTCCTCTGGATTCCTGGTTATGCCCGAAGCGAAATCGCCCGGGTGTCTCAAAAGACGACATCCATTTTGCAAATAAAAGCTGTAACCATCAGTGCTTAGCCGCAAAACTCTATATTGATCGAACTGATGCGTGTGTTAAACTTCGTTCTTAGATTTGGGAGGATCGGTTGAGTCAGTCATCAAAACATATCGCTCTTTGGTTGGTTCTGGCGCTCGTTTTCCTGGTCATTTTTAGTGTTTTCAGCAAGCAACACGGCCGTGAACCGGAAATTGTTTTTAGCGAGTTTATGGGTTCGGTGGAACGCGGCGACGTACAGGAAGTCGTCATCCAAGGCCATAACATTCAAGGAAAATACAAGAATGGCGAACGTTTTCGAACTTTCGCGCCAAACGATCCGGAGTTGGTGAAATCGTTACGCGACAAAAAAGTTAAGATTGCCGCGAAGCCTGAGGACGATTCTCCGTGGTACATGGTTCTGCTGCTCAACTGGTTTCCGATGCTGCTGCTGATCGGCGTATGGATATTTTTCATGCGCCAGATGCAAGTCGGCGGCGGCAAGGCGATGTCGTTTGGCAAGAGCCGGGCGAAACTGCTGACGGAGAATCAACATCGGATTACTTTTTCCGACGTGGCGGGTGTCGAAGAAGCGAAAGACGATCTTCAGGAAATCATCGCGTTCTTAAAAGACCCGAAGAAATTTACCAAGCTTGGCGGTCGTATTCCCAAAGGCTGTCTGCTTGTCGGTCCTCCGGGAACCGGCAAGACTTTACTCGCCCGGGCGATTGCCGGTGAGGCCGGCGTGCCATTTTTTAGCATTAGCGGTTCGGACTTTGTGGAAATGTTCGTCGGTGTCGGAGCATCGCGCGTGCGGGATCTTTTCGTTCAAGGAAAGAAAAACGCTCCCTGCATCATTTTCATCGATGAAATCGATGCCGTCGGACGCCACCGCGGCGCGGGTCTCGGCGGCGGTCACGACGAGCGTGAACAGACCCTTAATCAGTTGTTGGTTGAGATGGACGGCTTCGAAGCCAATGAAGGCGTCATTCTCATCGCCGCCACCAACCGACCCGATGTGTTGGATCCGGCGCTGCTGCGGCCTGGCCGTTTCGACCGGCGCGTCGTGGTGCCGCGACCGGACGTGAAGGGACGCGAAGGAATTTTGCAGGTGCACACCCGCAAGGTTCCGGTTGGCCAGGATGTCGATATCGCCGTGTTGGCGCGTGCGACTCCGGGTTTTGCCGGCGCCGATTTGGAAAATTTGGTCAATGAAGCGGCCCTGCTGGCGGCGCGCAACAATAAAGAAAAAGTCGATATGCGCGATTTTGAGCTCGCCAAGGATAAAGTCATGATGGGCG
>CAWERH010000070.1:0-30913 GCA_963811315.1 uncultured delta proteobacterium | reverse complement strand
TCGACGCCGCCGATAATCATGTCGCGCGCGTCGAGCGTCAAGGCGGCGCGGGCGGGAGTCGACGGCGCGCCGGGATAGCTGAGTACGCGAATCGCGTCGTAGGGCCCGACGACTCTTTCCGGCTCGGGCAGGTCGATCCAGCGATCGCGGCTGCCGGTGCTGACCACCGCGTTGGCTTCGGCGGCGTAGAAGAGCAACGGCGAATCGACGCCGTCTTTGCCGCCGTATTCGTAGGTCACCAGCACGGTTTTGATGCCGAGCCGCTCGCAGGCGCGGATGGTCAGCATCACTTCGACGAAAGCATTTCCCGAACCGGTCCAGGTGATCAGCGCCGCGTCGGCGCCGAGACTGCGCGCCAGTTGCGCGGCATTGTGGGCGACGACTTCCTTTGCCTGATGCGTTTCATAGGAAATCCGCTCCAGAATGACGCCGGCAAAACCGAGCTTCCCCTCGGATTGCGCCCGATAGAGTCCCAAAACCAAAGGATGATTTTGCCAGTCCCAACTGGTTGGATAATAAGCGATACCACGAGTCGTATTAGGCGTGACCGCGCCATCGAAAAGCTCGTTGGGATGCAGCCAAGTCGGCAGCGACTCGCGGATCGGCAGACCGTAATAGGCCATTCCGGAATGCGCCTGCTCCGCTTGGGTGATGCAGCCCTGGATGAGCACGATCCGCGGGCGCTGCTGCGCGCCGACGCTCAGCTCGTACGTCTCCGGTTCGAGTTGGCGCAAGTCCTTGGGTGGTCTCGGCGACTTTGCGCGCGACCTCGAACTCCGCTTGTTGAATGGCGTGGTGCGCTTCGAGCTCGCCCAAACCGGCTTTGATCTGCAGGATCAGCACCAGATGCGTGAGCGCGCTGAAGCGCGACGCCTCGGCGCCGCTGCCCCACATATCGAGAATCGCGCTGCGCTGGACGCCGGTGCCGGCGCGCACGGTGCCTTCATAGGCCGCGGTGGCAAGCACCGCCATACCGGAGAGGCGATGCGTCAATCCGTCGCCGACCGCGGTTACCGGCCCCAACACACCGGGAAAAACCTGCGACTCGCCGCCGAATTTGACGCGCGGTTCGACGACGTCGCGGATCCCCGTCACGCGCACCGCTTCACCCGGGTTCACGACATCGAGCTTCGCCGTCTCGATGCGCGGGTCCTGCAACACGCGCAGAATCAGATCGTCGCCATCGACTTCCAGCGCGCCGTCTTGATAACGGTACGCCGCGCCGATTCGAACTCGGCTCACGGGAAATTCTGCCATCTCAAGTCGCATGAATATAAATCTCTACTAAAACTTTAAGATGATTCGCCGGCTCGTGCCAAGCGCCGAGTCCGAAAACGATTTGAACTGCTTGAACGTTTTGAACGGCTTGAACCTTCTTTGATTAGAAGAGTCCCTTCTTTTTCTAATTTTTTAACGAAACTATCATCGACCAGATTCGCTGCCTTGAGCTGGCGGATTTTTTCATTGCTGATCCCGAGCAGGCGAATCGCGTTATTGATCCCTTCGACGTTGGGGAAGACGCGCCGCTCGTAAACGTTCTTGATCACTTCGTAGCCTTCTTCAGCTTCCTCCGGCCGCACGATCTGCAAGTTTTTCGTCAGGGTCGCGACCACCGCCGCTTTGTTGGCCGGCCGCTGGATGAACGTGATCGCTTCCACCAGAGCGCGGATAATCTTCTCCGCCGTCGCGGGCGACGCGCTCAGATAACTGCGGCGGGCGAGAATCGCCGTGCTCTGAAACGGCACGCCGAGCTTGGTCAAGTCGGCGAGCACGTGGTAGCCCTGCTTCTTGAGCATCGTCGCATAAGCGTAACCGGCGTAAGTCGCATCGACGGTACCGAGTATCAACGACTGGACCATCACCGACTCGTCGCCGACGATACGCAAATTGATCCCGTCGCGCTTCGGATCGAGGCCCCAATGTTCAAGAACTAGTTGAGTAATCATCCAAACACCACCGCCGATGCTCTGAATGGCAATGTTCTTGCGCTTGAGATCGGCGGGCGACTGAATCGACGGCGCCGCGACCATGGTGCCGTTGAGCTGATTGGCCAAGCCGGCGATGAAAACCAGATCGAGCCCGCCGGCCATGGCGCCGAGCGCGGAGCCGTTCGCCGAGCCGGAATAGAACTGCGCCTCGCCCGCCGACAAGGCCGATAACGCCACCGCGGCGCTGCGCATGAAGATCAAGCTGACGTCGAGATCGTACTTGCGAAAAAATCCCTGGTCGCGCGCCACCAGCAGCGCGCCCGCGCCGCGCTCGTTGAGCGACGAATAGGCAATCACCACCTTGTTTGCCGGCGCCGCCGCGCTCGCGAATCCCGCAAATAAAAACATCGCTAGCGAATTTACCCACAATGCGCGTCTTAGCATTTTCAAGTTCTCCGTGAATATGAATACGAGATCCTTCGCTATCGCTCAGGATGACACCCCGGTCAACTGTCATTCTGAGGCGTAGCCGAAGAATCTATCTCGAATTAGCTTTGAACCGAGAGCAACAAAATAAATCTGACTTTTATTTAATACGCCGTGCAGTTCCAGTCGCTGCGTCCCCAATAATCGACGCCGCCGACAATCATATCGCGCGCGTCGAGCGTAAACGGACCGCGCGCCGGCGTGAGCGGCGCGCCGGGATAGCTGAGAACTTTGATCTCTTGATAAGGCCCGACGATTTTCTCCGCTTCGGGCAGGTCGATCCAGCGGTCGCGGCTGCCGGTGCTCGTGATCGCGCTCGCCTCCGGCGTGTAGAACAACAGCGGCGAATCGACGCCGTCTTTGCCGCCGTATTCGTAAGTCACCAAGGTCGTCTTGATGCCGCGCTGCTCGCAGGCGCGCACCGTCAACATGACGTCGACAAAGGCGTTGCCCGAACCGAGCCACGACACCAGCGCCGCATCGGCGCCGAGTTGGGTCGCCAGTTGCGCCGTGTTGTGGGCGATCACTTCCTTGCCGTGAAAGGTATCGTAGCGGATGCGCTCGAGGATGACCCCGAGAAAATTGAGCCGCTTGCGATGCTCGCGATAGAGGCCGAGCAGCAGCGGATGATTCTGCCAATCCCAGGTGACTGGGAAATAAGCGATGCAGCGGGTCGCGTACATCTAAACGCGCCGTCGAGAAACTCGTTGGGATGAATCACCGTCGCCAGCGAATCGCGAATCGGCAAACCGAAGTAACTGACCCCCGAGTGCGGATTGGGACTGTCCGTGAGACAGCCTTGAATCAGTAGAACGTTGGGCAAATCGGCATCGGCGTTGCCCAGCTCGAAGATCTCGACCGTTTCCGGCGCAAGATCGATCGTCGTTTCGGCCAGTCTCTTCGCCGTCTCCAAGGCGGCCCGCTGAATAATCGCATGCGCGGTCAATTCGGCGAGGCCTTTGGCCAGACGCAGATTGAGAACCAAACCGTGCAGCGTACTGAACGGCGAAGCTGCGGCACCGGTTCCCCACATGTCGAGGATCGCGCTGCGCTGCACGCCGAGCCCGGCGCGCACCGTGCCCTCGTATTCGGCGGCAACAAAAACCGCCATGCCGGAAAGCCGGTGCGTGCGCCCTTCGCCCACCGGCTCCACCGGACCAAGCACGCCGGGAAACACTTGCCCATTGCCGCTGACTTTTACGCGCGGCTCGACAACGTCGCGAATGCCGGTAATGCGCACTTTATCGCCGGGCGAAACAACTTCGAGCCAAGCGGCCTCGATGGATTTCTCTTGCAAGACCGCCTGTTCGATGGCCGCTTGATCGATCGTCAGTCGACCCGATGCAAATTGAAAGCGATCGCCCAGCTTAATACTGGTAACGGCAAACTCCGCCATCTCAAGACGCATTACTTTTCCTTACCTTGAAAATTGTGCCGACCGGTATTTCAGTTCAGATCTTGGTGCTGTGGCCGTGTTCCGAACGACCACGAGTCACGAACACGATCACGCTCTTCCTTCACGCGCCCTTCGGCGCAAATACCGTGGAGTTTCGACCTTCGCTTCCAGCGCCTTGAGCGCGGTGGCGACGATCTCGCGGCGCAACTGGCCGTCCAGCTCCGCCGGCAAACTCGGATCGCCGCACGGATGAGGAATCGCCACCGCTTTGACGATGCGGCTCGCGCCCACCTGCTCCGCCACCGGATACATGGCGCTGATCATCGCTACCGGAAGTCCTGCTCTGTCGAGTTCCTTGCTAATCACAGCGCCGCTGCGACTGCAGGTTCCTCACGTGGCGACCAGCAAAACGCCGTCGACGCCTTCCTTATGAAGATCGGCGCTGATCTCCTGGCCGACGCGGCGCATGACCGCGGGCGAACCCTGATTGCCGGGAATGACGTAGTAGGCGGGATAAAGTTTGCCGCGGCCGATCTTGCCTTCCGCTTCCAAGGACCGCAGTGCGTCGAGCGGCATGCCATAGTGCGGATTCTGATTCATGAACGCGACATTGTAGCCGCCATGCACCGCCTCCCACTGGCCCGACTCCAGCGTCTTCAGTTCAGCGAAATTATATTTACGCCAAAAAGTATTGCGGTAAGTTTTAAATCCGTCCGGGTTGCCCCACGGCACCACCCCGCCGGTACAAATGACGGCCAATTTCGCCGCAGCAGCGTCGGCCAGCGGCGCCGCCGGCGCGACTTTGTCCCAGACTTCCATAGGCACTTCGGTATCGAACGGCTCGTCCGCCACTTTGGCGAGCAGCATATCGATAGCCCGGTCCACCGCCGGCCGGTCGACTCGCGTCAAGCGACGAATACCGCGCGCCACATAACCTTCCGCTTGCGCTGAGCCGATCGTTTCACCGAGCGCCAAACGGCAAGCGAACGGCGCGAGGATCGTCAGCGCGCGCACCATGCCAGCCGCGGTCTCGGCAGTGGGGAACAAAAACACTTTTTCGTTGTGCGCCTCGCGGTAGGAACTCACCGCGGGATTTTCCGGCTCCATGCCGGTGACGCAGCGAAGGCCCAAACGCTCGCTGACGATCTGGCAGATCTCCACGCAAGCAAGACCGTAGCGCCCGGCGTTGAACGCCGGACCGGCGACAATCACGTCGGGGCGGCTTTTTTCCAACTCGGCGAGTATCGCCGCGACGGCTTCATCTTTGTGCTCGTGGAAAAAATTGTCGCCAAAGTAGACGGTCGCGACCACTTGCCCGCGGTCGCCTAACTGCGCTTGCAACCCGCGCGCTGCGCCGGCCGCGCCTTCAACCACGCCAACGGCCGTATCGGCCTTATCTTCACCGCCGATGCCGGCAAAAAATTGATTGACGACGTGGACGATGCGAATCATGGTTTGCCCTCCTGCTCTCGGAACTTCGCGATTCAATCTTACGTTGACTACCAGCCTCAGTTTGGCTGGTCCGTTTGAGATCCCATTTGCAGCATTTCTTCAATCGAGAACCGTGGATTCTCCGTATTCCAGGCACGGACGTAATCTACTCCACTTCGGTTCACAAGAGAAGATTGTGAGATCACAGGTGATGACATCGCCCGTTTTTTTGAGTAGAGTCCAGCCGGGTGCCTGGGCTGACGTCAGATAGGCCGGCACTGGTCCATTACCGGAGGGCTTACTTTTGGAAACTGCCGCGCGTGAATTTCAGATCATGGTCAAGACCGTCGGGGCGATCTGCAATCTCGACTGCCATTACTGCTATTACCTGCAGAAAGAAGAGCTTTATCCGAAGGGGACAAATTTTCGCCTCGATGATGAAACCCTGGAGCGCTACATCACCCAGCACATCCAGGCGACGCCCGGAGAAATCGTCAGCTTTTCCTGGCACGGCGGCGAGCCGACCCTGCTCGGCGTGGAATTTTTCCGCAAGGCGGTGGCGCTGCAAAAGCAGCATCTGCCGGCGAACAAAAAGATCATCAACGGCATTCAAACCAACGGCACGACCATCGACGAAGAATGGTGCGAGTTTCTCGCCAAGGAAAATTTTTACATCGGGCTCAGCCTCGACGGCCCAAAGGAACTGCACGACCACTACCGCGTCACCAAGGGGCAAAAGCCCACGCACAAGCAGGTCGTGCAAGCTTTCCAAATGCTGCGGCGCGCCAAGGTGCACGTCGATCTGCTTTGCGTCGTCCACGATGTCAACGTTAAATATCCGACCCAGGTTTATCGTTACCTAAAGGACATCGGCGGCCAGTATTTGCAGTTTCTGCCGCTGGTCGAGAAAACCGGCGATCCGAGCAATCCAGTGCATCAACGCTCCGTCCCCGCCGCAGCCTACGGGAATTTCTTGAACACGATCTTTGACGAGTGGGTGCGCCACGATATCGGCAAGATTTTCATCCAGCTGTTCGATGAGTCGGTGCGGCCATTTCTCGGCATGGAACACGCGTTGTGCATTTTTCGCGAGACCTGCGGCGACGTGCCGGTGGTCGAGCACAACGGCGACTTCTATTCCTGCGATCACTATGTGACTGCCGGAATACAAGATCGGCAACATTCACGACCGGCCGCTCGCCGAAATGGTCGACGACCCGAAGCAGCGCGAGTTCGGCCAGGCGAAATGGACCAGCCTGCCCAAATATTGCCGCCAGTGCGAAGTCTCGAGCATGTGCAACGGCGGCTGCCCCAAGGACCGCATCATCAATACGCCGGACGGCGAAGCCCGGCCTCAACTATCTCTGCGCCGGACTGAAAAGTTTTTTCACCCACAGCAAGCCGTACTTCAAAAAGTTCGCCGAGCTGGTGGAAGCCGGCGAGCCGGCCGAGAAGCTCATGGAGGTTGTCCGCGCCGCCGAAGCCAAAGCCTCCGTGCCCCAGGCCGGACGCAACGATCCCTGCCCCTGCGGCAGCGGCAAAAAGTACAAACGCTGCTGCGGCGGCGTTCGACCCGGCGCATAGCACAAATCGTGTTCGTGTCTCGTGCTCGTGATCGCACGAACACGCCTCACGATCACGTCCACGCTTCTTACGTTTGCATTCTTTGCGGAAAATTCCTCTTAAAATTCAGTTCGCCGGAGCAACAGCATGACTCTTTACGACGACATGATGCAAGGCGCGCATCGACGTCCATTGCCACATCGATTTCGAATTCTCCGCCAAAGAGCGCAAGCGCGAACCGGAATTTCTCTGGCTGCCCAAAGCCGAGGCCATGGGCATGCGCGGGGTGGTTTTGAAATCCCATTGGTGGCCCACGGTGAACGTGACGCCCTACATTCTCGCTTCGGTGGATACCAAAGTCGCGCTGTGGTCCAGCGTGGCGCTGAACATCACCGCCGGCGGTCCCAATCCTTGCATCATCGATGCCTGCGCCGCGCTCGGCGGCAAGATGGTTTTTTTGCCGACCTGGAGCGCGCGCAACGACGTCGAACGTAAGGGCTTCAGCAGCCGCATCAAGTCGTACTACAAAAATCACGCGACGCTGGAGAATCCGAATTATTATTTTCTCGACGACAAGGGCAAGCTCATCCCGCGCGGTTTCGAGATCATCGAAGCGTGCAAAGCGCATGATCTCACCCTCGGCATGGGTCACGTTTCCTGGCAGGAATCTCTCGCCTTCATCGAAGCCGCGCGCGACATGGGGTACAGCCATCGAATCGTGGTCAATCATGTGCAGAGCCACATGATCGCCATGCCGGTCGATGCCATGAAGCGCGCCGCGGAGATGGGCGCGTTCCTCGAAGCCTGCTGGAACGCACTTGCGCCTGGGCGAATGGACTCGCCGGAACTGGTCCAGCAATTTCGCGCGGTGGGACTGCGACAGATCATCGCCAGCACGGACTACTTCCGCCCCTACAGTCCGAACCCCGCCGAGCTGTTTCGCATGTACCTCGGCATGTTGCACGAAGGCGGTCTAAGCAAAGGCGAGGTGCAGCAGGTCGCTTCGATCAATCCCGCCCGCTTGATGGGGATGGAATAGTGAGGATTTGGAGAAAGATTTCTCGTTTCATCCCGAATGACAGCTCGGCTCTGATGTCAACCCCAACAGCGTGAGGGGATCTTTCCGACCTAATGGTACGCTGGGCTTACTTTGAATCGCGCCGAACAGGCAGATGGCAGGTGTGCGATATCCAGTAACGATTATCAGCGAAAGCGCGGTAACCGGCATCGAACAATCGCCGCAGCAGCGGCAAAGTCGAAAGCAAGTACAGCGGCATCGCCCACCAGATGCGCCGCATGAGGTAGCGATAGACTTCCGCGCCCGCGAGCTTTTCACCGTTCGCGAGCAGCAAGCGGAAGTCCGACGTCAATTCATCCTTCGATAAATTTAATTTCCCCGCCACCCAGTCGGCCTGCAGCGGCGCTAATGCGAAAACCGCGCTTCTTGAGCGTGTTCTCCCAGAACGGCACCCAGCGGCTGCAGAAACCGCAGCTGCCGTCGTAGAGCACCCAGCCTTTGCTCGCAGAGGTTTCTTGGCCCACTGCCTGAAAAACTAGCCGACTCGTTTGCCCTTGTATACCGTCACCGCCGATCTTTCGGCGAGAAACGCGGACAAGGGCGGCCTAATCAACGCTTTCGCAAACGGTTTGCCGTAGAGAGGTTCAACGTCGCAGTCAAACTTGCAACCCGCCGCTTGCCAGATGCGCCAGGCCGGATGCTCGACGCGGTATTGGATCGTGCCGCCGTCTTTTTGCGCTGAATAGCCCCAGTAGTGCTGACTGACAAATTCTTCTTGAGAACCTTCAGCAAAACAATAGGGCTCGCCGCGAGTCTCAGCGCGATGAAGTCGGTCCCCCCCGGTAAGTCCAGTAATACCTTGCAGACTCGATGTTGGCGGGCTTCGCCGCAGATCGAAGAATAAAATGACCGGTGGGCAAGCCACATAGTTCTCGTTGTAAAGCCATCGCGCCGTCCACGCGATCGCCGTCGCGGTACAATCTCCTTGACGAAACGACGCCGCGGCGCCAGCCATCCTCGGCCTTGTGCCGCACGTAAAACCGGAGATTGATCTCTTCGAAGTCTCGATGAACGGAATGGCCATCCCGAGCACGCGAGTGTCGAGAAACAGAAACCCGACCATGCTGGCGAACGTCGTGTCGTTCCAATAATCCAATTCCGTGCCTTTCGGGACAAACGGCAATAGCAGCGCCGGATCTATCTCATAGTTGAGTATCGCCAGGTAACGCCACTCGGCGGTGAGAAAAGATTTGTCCACGCAATTCAGCATTTCAGTGGGCGTATTGGACTTGCTGCGCTCAGCGAAAGCCCACGGCGAGAGCGACGTTGCCACAAAAAAACGGATCATTCCAATGTCATTGAAGCGAGCTCCAGAAGAGAGTCAATCGCAAGCCCAGTTGCTGCGCGCGACTTCGATGAGCTCGAGAATTGTTACCGTGACTACAGTTTCTCCTCCTCCGGCACTATGTCCGTTACCAGATCCCGAATCAGCGGCCGCTTCGGTAACGGCTCCACCGTGATCAGGTCCGGCGTCAGCTTAGCAATGCAAGTGTATTCGACCTCGCCGTTGACCAGCGCCATGCAGGTTTTGCAAGCGTTGGCGTTGATGCAGCTGTAGCGGATTGCCAGCGAGCTATCGCGGTTGCCACGAATCCATCGCAGCGCGTCGAGCACGGACATGCCATCTTCGTAGGGCACTTCGAAGTCGTCATAATGACATTCCCCGCCCGCGACGCCACGGCTGACGCGAAGACGCGCCGTTCGGTTCCGTGGCTCAACCATGAATGGCTCGGCTTCGATCGACTCGGCTGGGGATGATCCATCGAAGTGTCATTTCCCCGTCTTTGATCTCGATCACCTGGTTCTTGAGGAGGCGATAATCCGCGACCGGAAAATCTTCCCGTTGATGCGCCCCGCGGCTCTCGGTACGCGCCAACGCTGATCGGACGACCGTCTCGGCAGTCATGAGCATCGCGCGCAGCTCGAACCAGTCGTGCAAATCCGGATTGAAGGGCTGTTCGCTACCGACGCGACATTCCGGTAAGTCTTTTTTCTGCATCGCTTCGATCCGTGACAACGCTGACGCGAGCCTATCGCCCGTCCGAAATGGCCCCGCTTGCTCCCACATCAACTTCTGTAGCTCGACTTGCAGGGCGATCGGCGCAATGCCATTTTCCGCGGGCGTTTGCCGGAGCGATTTCAACCGCGCGATCGTTTGGTCGGCCAACGTGTCATGCCATTCGGCGCGGGCATGCGCCGTCGCGTCAGCCGCACTCGCGCCCGCGCGTTCGCCGAACACGAATGCTTCGGTGATCGCGTTGCCGGATAATCGATTTGCGCCATTCGAGCCGCCGACCGCTTCGCCGGCGGCGTACAATGCTTCGACCCGCGTTTTCATATTCACGTCGACGCGAATACCGCCCATGTGATAATGCGCCATCGGGCCGACTTCGACGGGCATTCTCGTGAGATCGATGCCGTTGGCGAGCAAGCGGTCGATCACGGGTCCGAAGGCGGTGCGGAGCTGCGCCTCAGATAGGTGGCGAAAATCCAGATAGGCGCCGCCATGCGGCGTGCCGCGGCCAGCTTCGACTTCTTTCAAGATCGCGTAGGCCGCGACGTCGCGGGTGGCGTTGTATTCGCCAAAATCCGTGCTGCCGTAGCGGTCAATAAATTCATCGAATCGACCGTTGAGCAGTTTGCCGCCGAGCTTGTAGCGAAACGGGTCCCACAGGATCGGGTCCATGCCGACGAGCCGCGGCGCCAGGTGGCCGATGGGAAAAAATTGCACGAACTCCATGTCAATGAGTTCCGCGCCGGCCCACAATGCGAGCGCGTAGGCTTCACCGCCCATGTTCGCCGAAGCGCTGTTGCGTTGGAAAAGTTTCGTCAGTCCGCCCGCGGCGAGAACCACCGCTTTCGCTTGAATCGCCATCAATTCGCCATTGACGAGATTGAGAGCAATCGCGCCGAGGGTTCGACCGTCCCGGACGAGAATTTCGACCACGGCGAGATTGCTGATGCGCCGAATGGCGGGGATCTCGCTCACTTTGCGTCTGAGCGTGGCAGCGACGGCGGGACCGGTATTGAGAAAGTCGACGTAGCAGCAGCGCTTGACACTGTGGCCGGGCGCCATTTCTTGCTTGATGTGACCGTCTTGGCGCGCCCAACGCGTGCCCCACTGCTCCATCTCATGAATACGCTTCGGCCCTTCGGCGCACACCAGCGCGGCAAGCGCTTCGTTGCACAGGCCGCGGCCGGCCTTCAGCGTGTCTTCAAGATGCAGTTCGACGGAGTCCGGTTCCTGTTCGCTCAGGGCGACGGCGACGGTCATCTGCGCCATGATCGTCGCGCCGCCGCGGCCGACTTGGCCTTTGTCGACCAGCAGCACCGATGCACCCGTGCGCGCCGCGGAGATGGCCGCGTACATCCCGGCGCCGCCGGCGCCGACGATCAGCACATCGGTCGATAAGTGGGGCATAGCGAATCAATGACCCCGTGAGGAAAACTCGCCCGCGCGCTACTCCAGCGCGCCGCCATTTTTGAGCTCGTTCAAAGCTCGCTTCGCCGCTTCTTGTTCGGACTGCTTCTTACTTTTGCCCTCGCCGGTGCCGAGAATTTTTCCGCCGACGGCAATCTCGGTAACGAAACGTTTGTCATGATCGGGGCCGAGCTCCGTGACCAGGCGATAGACCGGCGGCTCGTGAAACAGCATCTGACTGATTTCCTGCAAACGCGTTTTGTGATCCCGATGGCCTAAATCTTTCTCGGTCACATCGGCGAGGAAGTATCGCTCGACGATCCGGCGCGCCGCCTCGTAACCACCGTCCTGATAGATACCCCCGAGCACGGCTTCGAAGGCGCCGGCCAGAATCGATGGTTTGTTTCGTCCGTCGCTGCGCTCCTCTCCCTTGCCGAGCCGAAGCAACGCACCGAGCTTGACCAGCGCGGCTTTGTCCGCGAGCACGGCCGAATTGACCAGCGCGGCGCGCATGCGCGAGAGGTCGCCTTCGCTTCTTTCCGGGTTGTAACGCATCAGCAGGTCGCTCACCGCCAGATCCAGGACTGCGTCGCCGAGAAACTCCAACACCTCGTTATGCCCGGCGCTTTTCTGCCGGTCGTAGGAAACATGAGTCAGCGCACGCATCAACAGCTGGGGATCTTTGAAGCGGTATCCCAGCTCTTCCTGCAGCAAAAGAAGTGTTGGTTCGATTTTCAAGCCGAAGGTTTCAAACTGGGTTGACCGGCGCGCTTTCGCGGTGAGCCTCAACATTGCCGTCTCGCACAGCATGGCCGGTGAGCCAACCGTTGCGAAAGCCGTCGATGCGGACGGCTAGCTCGCGATTCGACGGCGCGCCGGACTCGGCGACGGCAACCGGCAGGTAATTACGACTAAACCCCCGGCGGAGACCCGTAGTATTGTCGACTTTTTCTTCCACCAGCACGTCGGCCGTTTGGCCGACGAAACTCAAACAAAACTCTTTCTTCTTGCCGACGCCGAGCTCACGCATGCGCCGCGAGCGGGTTTTTTTTACGGCACCGGGAACCTTGTCCGGCAACGATGCCGCGACCGTGCCGCGCCGTGATGAGTATGGAAAAACGTGAAAATAAGTCAGCGGCGAGGTCGCGAAATACTCCAACGAGCCTTCGAACTGCGCGTCGGTCTCGCCCGGGAAACCGACGATGATATCGCTGCCCAGCGCCGCGTCCGGCAGGCGCTCGCGCACGCGCCGAAGTAGATCGCCGTAATAGGCCGTATCGTAATTCCGGCGCATTTGTTTGAGGATCCCATCGTCGCCGGCTTGCGCGCAGATGTGCAGATGCGGGCAAATGATTTCGGAACCGGCCATGACATCCAATAAACGATCCGGTACTTCGCGTGGATCGAGGGAACTCAGACGCAGCCTCGGAATGAGCCCGCTGGCCGCGATCGTCTCGACCAACCCGGTGAGGTCGATCTTCGGATTGAGGTCTTGCCCGTAACCGCCCAGATGGATGCCGGTTAGAACGATCTCCTTGTAGCCGGCGTCAGCCAAGCGCCGCACTTGCTCCAAGACCGCGCGCGGCGTCACGCTTCGGCTCAAGCCGCGCGCCGTCGGGATAATGCAGTAGGTGCAGGTGTAGTTGCAGCCCTCCTGAATTTTCAAAAATGCCCGGGTGTGCCCCGGCAGCGCCCGCGTGCCGAGCACCGGTACACCGCGCTCCCGCTTGACGTCGCTGACCGCAACTTGCGTCGAGTCCTGCGCCGGCGCTTCGACAAAACGCAGCAAATCATCCAACCGATTGAGCCCGACAACGTAATCGACTCCCGAAACTTGCGCGACTTCATCAGGATTCACCTGCGCATAGCAGCCCGTGACCAACACCCGCGCCGCGGGATTCGCGCGCTTGGCCCGGCGCACGAGCTGACGCGCTTCCCAGTCGGCGCGATCGGTCACGGTGCAGGTGTTGATCACGTAGCAGTCCGCTTCGTCCCCGAAGGGAACAAACAAATGTTTCCCTTCCAAGCGGTCTTGAATCACCGCGGAATCGTATTGGTTGATCTTGCAACCGAGGGTGGTGATGGCGATCCGCATTTCTTCGCTTCGCTCAGAATTCAAAATTAAAAGTTAAAAATGAAAAATCGGGACGCAGCGACACGGACGATTTTTTAACTTTGAATTTTTAATTTTTAATTCCTTTCTCGATCCAGCCGCCGCCGAGCAATTGTTCGCCGCGATAAAAAACCGCCGCTTGTCCCGGCGTTACCGCGGGAAACGCTTCTTTGAAGCGCACCTCGCAATGACCGTTCGCATTGGGTCGAAGCGTGCAGGCGATTGCCGGCGCGCGATAACGAATCTGCACTTCAGCTTCGATTTCTGTTTGATCGAGAGGTTCCAGCCAATTCACCGAATGGGCGACTAGGCCGATGGCGCTCAATTCGTTTTTCTTGCCGACCACGACGTTCTTTGACTCAACGTCGATCTCGACGACATAGAGCGGCTCGGCGGCAGAAATGCCCAAACCCCGGCGCTGCCCCATGGTCACACTGTGGATGCCGTTGTGCCGACCGACGACTTTGCCTCCCCGATCGACCACTTGACCCGCGCGGACTTCGCCCTCTTTTGCATAAGACGCCACCAGTGCTTTGTAATCGCCAAAGCAGATATCCTGGCTCTCCGGCCGTTCGGCCACCGGCAACGCGAGACGCCGTGCCTGTTGTCGCACCTCGGTCTTGTGCATGCCACCGAGTGGAAACAACGCGTGCGCCAGTTGATCCTCTGAGAGTGAAAATAAAAAATACGACTGATCTTTACTGCGATCGATTCCACGCAGGAGCGAAGGCGATCGTGCTTCGTCGTGCACGACGCGCGCGTAGTGACCGGTGGCGACGTATCCCGCGCCCTGCTCTCTGGCCCAACGCAGCAAGTTGCCGAGCTTGAAGTCGCGATTGCAAGCGACGCAAGGATTGGGCGTGCGGCCGTGCAAATAATCTCGGGCAAATGGCTTCACCACGGTTTCGACGAACTGGGCGCGCAAATCGATCAGCGTATGGGAGATACCGAGCAGTTCGGCGACCTCTTTCGCGCCGCGATGATCCGAGCACACTCGCGGACCGACCTGCCCTTCCCACATCCGCAGCGAGACACCCTGGACGTCATAGCCCTGCTCGACGAGCAACGCTGCCGCCACCGAACTATCGACGCCGCCGCTCATCGCGACAACAATCTTCTTCCCTGCGTCTTCATTGATCCCTTAAACGACTTGAACGCATCTTCTGACTATTGCCTGTTGCCTCACGCCTCATGCCTTCTTTCAACTTCCGGTATTTTTCAACATCTCTTTGACTTTATTGAGCACTTCACTCTCTTCTGCAGTCTTCTCTTCTAGTCCGCCTTGGCGCGCACTCAACTCGTCGACCTTGCGTTCCAGTTTTTCCACGTAGTCGGCGAGACTGCCGAAAGCTTTCGCAATCACGTCGGGCAGATCGGCGGAATTGAGGTCGATGACCGCTTTGCCGGTCTGCGTGTGCAATGCTTCGGTTTTCACCACCCGCCCGGGAATACCGACCACGGTGGAGTGCGGCGGCACCGAAGTGACCAACACGGAGCCCGCGCCCACCCGGCTGTGGCGGCCGACAGTCACCGGTCCAAGCACCGCCGCACCGCTGAATATCGTCACCGAGTCCTGGATCGTCGGATGGCGCTTGATCGGCGCCGTCGACGTACCACCGAGAGTAACGCCCTGGTAAATCGTCACGTCGTCGCCGATTTCAGCTGGTTTCGCCGATCACGACACCCATGCCGTGATCGATAAAAAAGCGCCGGCCGATACTCGCGCCGGGATGGATCTCGATGCCGGTGAGAAATCTCCCGATGTGACTCACCAAGCGCGCCAACGTCGTGTATTCCCGCTGCCAAAGCCATGTGCGCCAAGCGATGTATCTGGATCGCGTGGAAACCGGGATAGGCAAGCGCAACTTCCCAACGCGAGCGCACCGCCGGATCGCGTTGAAAAACAATCTCGATATCTTCCTTAATAGTGTCCCACATGAGGAATAGGCATGAGGCGATAGGCGCGAGGCATGAGAAAAATTTACGGAAATGGAATCTCCGCAATTCTTCCTATTGCCTATTGCCTGATGCCTATTGCCTCCCCGGTCAGGTCGCCCGATGCCTGGAGTCTTTGTACAGTTTGTAATCGATGCTGTCGACCAGCGCCTGCCAGCTTGCCTCGATGACGTTCTGTGACACGCCGACGGTGCCCCAATGATCCTTGCCGTCGCCGGATTCGATCAAGACCCGCACCGCGGCGCCGGTCCCCTCGCCCGATGACAAAACACGAACCTTATAATCCAGCAGCTCGACCTGTTTGAGCGCGGGATAAAATTTCGTCAGGGCGCGGCGCAGCGCCTGGTCGAGCGCGTTCACCGGTCCATTGCCCATGGCCGCAGCGTGCTCCATCTCACCGTCGACTTGCACCTGGATGGTCGCTTCCGAGATCGGCGCCTCGCCCTCTTTGCGTTTCTCGTCGATGACCCGAAAGCCGATCAGATTGAAATTCTTTTTCTTCTTGCCGAGCGCGTCTTGAATCAACAATTCGAAAGATGCCTCAGCGGCTTGGAACTCGTAACCTTGGCTTTCCAGCTCCTTGGTGCGGCGCAAAATGTTCTTGACCGCGTCGCCGTGGTCTTTCATGTCGATGCCGTATTCTTGCCCTTTATAGACCACGTTGCTCCGGCCCGAGAGATCGGAGACCAGCACGCGTTGGCGGTTGCCGACCAGCTCCGGATCGATGTGTTCATAGGTTTCGCGATTCTTGAGCACGCCGGAAACGTGCAGCCCGCCCTTGTGGGCAAACGCGCTGTCGCCGACGTAGGCTTGGCGCTTGTTCGGGTTGATATTCGCGAGCTCGTAAATCAACAGCGACACTTCGCGCAATTTTTTAAGCTGCGCCGGAGTGACGCACTTCTTGCCCATTTTCAATTGCAAGTTGGCAATCACCGAAATCAAATTGACGTTGCCGCAGCGCTCGCCGAAACCATTGATCGTTCCCTGCACCTGCGCCGCGCCCATCTCCACGGCGGCAAGCGTGTTGGCGACCGCCAACTCGCCATCGTTATGGCAATGAATCCCGAGCGGGGTTTTGATCACCTGATTGACCCGGACCATCGCGTCGCGAATGTCGCCGGGCAAGCGCCCGCCGTTGGTCTCGCAGAGCACGATCCAATCCGCGCCGCCTTCCTGGGCCGCCTTGAGACAGGCCACCGCGTAATCCGGGTTGGCGCGAAAGCCGTCGAAAAAGTGCTCAGCGTCGAAGATCACTTCGTCGACGCGTTTTTTCATGAACGCGATCGAATCGGCGATGATTTCCAAGTTGGCGCTTTGGCTGATGCGCAAGTCGTCGCGCACGTGCAGATCCCAAGTCTTGCCGACCAGAGTGACAACCGGAGTCTCCGCCGCGAGCAGAACTTTGAGATTGATGTCTTGGGATGGTTTAGCACCAACCTTTCGCGTCGTGCCAAAGGATGCCACTTTGGCTTTCTTGAGCTTGAGTTTTTCGACCTGCTTGAAAAAATCGGCGTCGCGAGGATTCGAGCCCGGGTAACCGCCTTCGATATAGTCGATCCCCAGATCGTCGAGTTTTTGCGCGATCCGCAGCTTGTCCTCGAGCGTGAAAGAGATATCTTCGGCCTGACAGCCGTCCCTTAGAGTCGTATCGTAGAGTGAAACGTCCTTCATACACTTGCCTGCTTCCCGATAAATGCGTCATGCAACGCGCGCACCGCTTGGTCCATTTGTCGAGCCTCAATTACGACTGAAATCTTAATCTCGGACGTCGATATCATTTGAATATTGATGCTCTCCTCGGCCAGCGCTTGAAACATTTTCGCGGCCACCCCCGCATGGGTGCGCATTCCGACCCCGACCACGGACACCTTGGCAATATTGGTGTCGACCTTGATGCCTTTCGCCTGCACGGCCGATAGAGTTTTTTCGACGATCGCGAGGGCTTTTTTGTGATCGGCTTTGGGCACGGTGAAGGTCAGATCCGTGGTGCCGTCTTCGCTGGCGTTCTGGATAATCATGTCGACGACGATGTGCGCGTCCGCGATGGGGCCAAAAATTCGCGCCGCCAATCCCGGCTGGTCCGGCACTCGAACCAGAGTGATTTTCGCCTCGTTCTTATCGCACGCCACGCCCGAAACGAGCACATCGCCCATGCTATCCTCCTCATTGACCAACCAGGTGCCTTCAGCATCGGAAAAAGTCGACCGAACATGCACCGGCACGGAAAATTTCTTGGCGAACTCGACCGAGCGAATTTCCAAAACCTTGGCGCCGGTGCTCGCCAGCTCGATCATTTCATCGTAGGACACTCGTGCGAGCTTGCGGGCGTCGCGACAAATGCCCGGATCTGTCGAAAATACACCCTCGACATCGGTGTAAATCTCGCACGCGTCGGCTTTGAGAAACGCCGCCAACGCCACAGCGCTGGTATCCGAGCCGCCGCGGCCGAGGGTGGTGATATTATCCGCTTCATCGACTCCCTGAAACCCTGCGACGACCACCACATCGCCGGCTTCCAACGCCTCAACAATCTTTTTCGAATCGATGCTTAAGATGCGCGCTTTGCCATAGGCGTTGTCGGTCGCGATCCTTACCTGATGACCTAAATACGAACGCGCCGGCAAACCCAGTTCTTTGATCGCCAGGCTCACCAGCGCCACCGACACCTGTTCGCCACTCGCAAGCAGCACGTCTTTTTCACGTTCGTCGGGGATTTCGGAAATTTGCTGGGCCAACCCGATCAAGCGATTGGTTTCACCCGCCATAGCAGAAACCACGACGACCAATTGATGTCCGGCTCGCTTCGCCGCGGCAACTTTCGCCGCCACATGCTTGATTCGCTCGATCGAACCGACCGAGGTCCCGCCATATTTCTGTACCAGCAACGACACTTTGCTTAGCCCTACCTCTTCCCCGCCGCTTGAATTTTTGACTCTCGAGATCCAGAACGCTGTGAGGCCATTTTCTTTAACTCTTGCAGCAACTGCTCATAGCGCTCACCGTGGGCACTAAACGTGAGCTCACGCGCGGTT
Organism: uncultured delta proteobacterium; assembly: GCA_963811315.1. GTDB lineage: Bacteria > Desulfobacterota > Binatia > UBA9968 > UBA9968 > DP-20. The sequence continues at coordinate 12,509 of CAWERH010000070.1, read as the reverse complement.
GCGCTGGCATGAGCAATCTTCAACTCCAAGTATTCATCGACCTCGGTTGCCGGGAGATATTCAAACCACTCGATCAAGCTCATTCCATCGGCATAGAGATATTCCCGCAGATTGAGTCCCTCGATATCCGCGTGATTATTACCAACCCGGTAAAGATCGATGTGATAGACAGGCACCCGGCCCTGATACTCGTTGATCAGAGTAAACGTCGGGCTGCGTACCCAGGCCTTGTTGCCGACGCCGGCGCCTTCAGCGACGCCGCGGACAAAACAGGTTTTGCCCGCGCCCAGCTCGCCGATCAACCCGATAATCTCGCCGCCCAGCGCGAGCTTTCCTAGCCTTCGGCCCCAACCCAAGGTCTGACGGGGCGATTTCGCAACGACACTCCACGAACCCATTTCCGAGCCGGGCCTCCGAATACAACTAGTATATTTTTATAGAGAATTCGAGTCTGACCGAGGTTGGCTCAGAGGGTTGAGATGATTTCCTAACAAATCGATCGCACCGCTCCGCACGGAAAGAAAGTCAAACTGAACGAGGACGCGGTATCTCGCTCGCGAGCTCGCGCATTGCAGGCGGCAAGCCCTCGATGATATCCGACGCGATCAGGCCAATCGCGCCGCGACTCGCAGCGACGGTATCGCCGACGAGACCGTGCAGATAGACACCCAGCTTCATGGCATCTTCGGCAGTGAGCCCCTGACCTAACAATGCGGTCAGTATCCCCGCCAACACATCGCCCATACCGCCGCTCGCCATGCCCGGATTACCGGTGGGATTGATAAAAACCTTTCCCGCCGCGGTGGCGATCACGGTGCGCGCGCCCTTCAAAACCAAGTGGCAGCGGTTTTCCGCGGCGAACGCGCGCGCGATCTCGATCCGGTCAGCGTTCACTTCCGCAGTGCTCTTGCCGGTCAAGCGCGCCATCTCGCCCGGATGGGGCGTGAGAATCGGTGCAGTCTTGGCATGGCGCAAGCGGTCGATCTCAACCACGAGGTTATTGAGACCGTCGGCGTCGATCACCCACGGCATAGCTAAATTTCTCAACAGCCAGCGCAGCCCGTTTTGCGTCGCGGCAGTGACGCCGATTCCCGGACCAAAGAGCAGCGCATTTTTGCGCTCGATCAATCGGCGCCAATCATCGTCGCTCAGAGTTTCCATTTCTCCCACGCTGTTATCGCGCAAAGATTCCGTCATCACTTCAATCAGCGCCCCGGCTAAAATATTATTGAGCGAACGCGGCGCTGCCAGAGTCACCAAGCCCGCGCCCGACCGCATGGCGGCGCGCGACGCCAAAATCGCCGCGCCGGTCTTGCCGCGCGAACCGGCGACGATCAGGAGATGGCCGTAGGTGCCTTTGTGAGTATCCGGCTCGCGCCGGGGCACCAACCAACGAATAGTTTCGCGCTCCAGCAATTCCGTCTTGGGCGCCACTTCGGCTAGCGCTTCGGGCACGATGCCGATGTCGACAGACCACTAGATCGCCGACATAGTTCAAGCCGGGATAAATGACTTCGCCGAGCTTAGGATAACCAAGCGCGACGGTCATTTCGGCTTGAATCGCGACGCCGAGCGGCGTGCCTCTGTCGCTGTCGAGTCCCGAGGGAATATCGACTGCGACGATGGGCAAGCCGGAAGCATTCATCAAAGTTATTGCGTCGGCGAATAGCCCGCGCACTTCGCTCTTCATGCCGGTGCCCAAAATTGCGTCGACGATCACCGCGTTCTTGCCGATGCGTTGATCGAGCAACTCCAAGTGGGTGCCATCGATCTCGGTGACTTTTCCTTTGAGCTTGAGGAAAGCGCGGAGATTATGGCCGGCGTCCGGGCTGAGGTCTTCCTTGCGCGCCAATAGCGCCACTTCGCAGGGGATGCGTTTTTTCTTGAGCAAGCGCGCGACCACGAAGCCGTCGCCGCCATTGTTGCCTTTGCCGGCGACTACCAACACACCTTTCTTTGCCGGTCGCCCGAAACGCTCAAGGATCGCTCGAGCAATGCCCTCGCCGGCGCGCTCCATCAGCGTTAAGCTGGGCACCTGATATTTTTGGATCGTCAAACGATCCATCTCGCGCATTTCTTCGGCGGTAACTACAATCATGGTTAAGTAGTTAAGTGTTCAAGTGGTTCAAACTGTTCGTGACAGATCGCACGGTTGAACCGCGGATGAGCAAAGTCGAAACGATCGAACGATCTGACGTCAGGCACGAGCACGATCCAGAAGTTCCTTCATCTCGCGCACCGCCTGGGCGATCCCAACGAATACTGCCCGAGCGATAAGGCTGTGACCGATGTTGAGTTCGACGATCTCAGGAATTTTAGCGATCGGCAGGACATTGGCGTAGTTGAGGCCGTGGCCGCCATGAACTTCGAGTCCCAGGCTGCGCGCTGTTGTAGCAGCCGTGACAATCGCGGCGAGTTCTTTTTCGCGCGCCGCGCCGGTCGCGTTGCAATACGCCCCGGTGTGGATCTCGATGGCGTGGGCGCCGATCTCACCGGCAGTTCTAATTTGCGCTTCCTCCGGATCGATAAACAGACTGACATGAATGCCGCGGGCTTGCAGTCTATCGACCGCGTCTTTAACTTTAGACTTGTGAGCGACGATGTCGAGGCCGCCCTCGGTGGTCAACTCCTCGCGTTTTTCCGGCACGAAGCACGCGTCGTCGGGCCGGACGCTCTCGGCAAAGGCTAATATCGCCGGCGTGACCGCCATTTCTAAATTTACTTTGGTCCGAGCGCGCTCGCGCAAAAGCCTCACATCGCGCTCTTGAATATGGCGGCGGTCTTCACGCAAGTGGACGGTGATGCCGTCGGCGCCCGCCTGCTCCGCCAGCAACGCCGCTTCGACCGGGTCCGGCACATCGATGCCGCGCGCCTGGCGCAAGGTCGCGACGTGATCGACGTTGACACCGAGACGGATCATGATTTACTTGCCCACCTCCGACGCGGATCTCCTCGGCGATCGCTTGTGCCATGGCGAGGATCTTTTTCTCATCCTCACCTTCCAACATCACGCGCGCCAGCAATTCGGTTCCGGAGTAGCGCACCAGCACGCGGCCGCGGCCGCCCAGCGCGCGTTCGACTTCGGCGATCTTGCTGCGCCGCCTTGGGCATCTGCGCGAAATCCTTTTTCTCTTTAACAACGACATTGAGCAGCACTTGCGGCAGACGGGTCATCACGCTTTTCATTTGGCTCAGCCGCAGACGTTTTTCCACCATGAGAGCGAGCATCTGCAAACAAGTGATGGCGCCGTCGCCCGTCGTATTATGATCGAGAAAAAGAATATGCCCTGATTGTTCGCCGCCGAGGTTGTAGTTTCCGGCAACCATCTTTTCGACGACGTAGCGGTCGCCGACCGGCGCGCGCAACGACTTCCAGTCCGGCCTTCTGCATCGCCAGATCGAGCCCCAGGTTGCTCATCACCGTCGCCACCACGCCGCCGCCCTGCAGAGTCTTTTTCTCGTGCATGTCGAGCGCGCAAATCGCGAGAATTTGGTCGCCGTCAAGAATCTCGCCGCTATCGTCGATGAAGACCGCGCGGTCGGCATCGCCGTCCAGCGCCACGGCGAAATCGGCGCCTTCGTGGAGCAGCATCTCGCGGGCGGACTCCGGATGGAGCGCGCCGCAACTGCCGGTTGATATTCTCGCCGTCCGGCTGCACGCCGATCGGCAACACTTCAGCGCCGAGTTCGGAAAGCACTTCCGGCACAACCCGGTAGGCCGCGCCATGACCGCAATCGACGACGATTTTGAGGCCCTCCAAAGTCAAGTGGCGGGGAAAGCTGTTCTTCAAAAAAACATTGTAGCGGCCGACGGCATCGGGGATCCGATAGGCCTTGCCGATCGCTGCAGCGGTCGGCCGCGACTCCTCGGCCGCCCCGCCGAAGATCATCTCCTCCATGCGTGCTTCAACTTCGTCCGGCAGTTTGAAGCCGTCCCAGGAAAAAAATTTGATGCCGTTGTCCTGATAGGGATTGTGCGACGCGGAAATTACCACGCCGGCGTCGGCGCGCATGCTGCGCGTCAAAAAAGCCACTCCGGGTGTGGGCATCGGTCCGACCAGAAGCACATCCGCGCCCATCGAGACAATGCCCGAGGCCAATGCGGTCTCCAGCATGTAACCGGACAGACGCGTATCTTTGCCGATGAGAATCTTATAGCGATGTTTGTCGCCTTCGCCGTTTTTTCGCCCAAAGGAGGGCGGCGGTTGCCGCCCGGACTGATCGTTGGGCTTGGTTTCATGCAATACTTTGGCGATGGCACGGCCCAACTTAAGCGCCATCTCCGAGGTCATTGGATCTTGGTTGGCAACCCCACGCACCCCGTCGGTACCGAATAAATGGCGTACGGGTTTTTTGCTTTTCGGCTGCGGCTGGCTCATTTTAACAAACTCCTGTGAATGCAGATCATTCGCCGAGCTTGGTGATACGCACCTTAAATTGCTGCGGCTTTTGTTCCACAACTTTGACGTCCGTAGGCAAAATCAGCGTCAACGGCACACTGTGTTCGCCAAGCGGTATTCCTTTGAGTTCCAAGTAAACCTGTTCCGAAGACAATTGTAGCTTATCGATGGTGCTTTTGGGACCGGAAAGTCGCAGTTGAACCGATTGCGGCACGACGCTGTAGACCCCGCGAAAATCTCGTGCTCGAACGTTCAGCCGATCAAATTCACGGCTCGACGCGCTCTTCTTCGATGGTGACCGATACCTCCACCTGATCCGGTACGATCGACAGACCCTTACCGTCATTCGACAGCCGAACCTTGCGCTTGACGGTGCCCCGGCTTTCCTCCACATCCACGGGAACAGTTTCAATGGACAACAAGCGACGCACCTCTTCTGCCGGCCCTTGCACCGCAACATTTTGCGGCTGCGCGACAGTCTCGGCGATGCGGTAGCCGGCGACGGGCTTGCCGGAGACGCGTACGCTCACCGGTAAAGTGCGTTTGACCACCGGTTCTAGACGCAGATGAACCACCGGAGGCGTGATTCGGGATACGGTCACCCCGCGTGGAATATTGAAATAATCCGCGCCCAACGGATAACTCAGCGACCCCGGCTTGGCGCCGTTCAGGTCCACCGAGAGCTTCATCCGATCGGCGTCGAGCGTTGATATCAAGGTGCGCGGCCCGGTTAACCGAAGCACCACATAATCGACGCGGTTATCCACCACCATCAGATCCGCGGGGAGGTTGCGAAATTCCACTGCGACTTCGATCGCGCGCTCGGTATCACGATGGCCGGCGAGCCACAGACCGACGGCGATGATCAGCGCCACCGCCTTGAGGCCGAAATTGCTGCCGGCCAGGGTGACAACTTTTTCCCAGAGCTGTTTCATCCTTTAGTCATATCTTTGAGCGCGGAGCGCAGTCTCGCACTGTCGATGTTTTCCGTCACATTGCCGCCGACGACCAGCGCCACGGTGCCTTCCTGTTCGGAAACCACCACCGCGATGGCGTCGGTTTCCTCGGTGACTCCAAGCGCGGCGCGATGGCGCGTGCCCCAGGTCTTACGCAGATTGGGATTGGTACTCAGCGGCAAAACGCAACGCACCGCGGTGACTCGCCCCTTCTGAATCACCAGCGCGCCGTCGTGAATCGGCGAATGGGGTGAGAACACGCTCTCGATCAGCTCGCGGCTGACGCGGGCGTCGAGCCTGGTGCCGATTTCCATGTATTCGTTGAGCCCGACTTCGCGTTGGAACACGATCAGCGCGCCGATCTTACGCGCCGCCAGCGCCCCGGCGGCTTGCGCCACTTCGTCGATAACATCCTCGCGCGGCTGGACCATGCGCTCGGCCGTCACAAACAGCGGCGCCGTGCCTACCTGCGTGAGGGCGCGGCGTATGTCGCTCTGAAAAATGACGATGATGACTAGAATGATCGAGCCGAGAAAATTGTCGAGTATCCAGTTAAGCGTAAACAAACCGAGCGCGCGCGACGATACGTAGGCAACCAGAATCACCGCTAGTCCGATGATCATTTGCATGGCGCGGCTGCCGCGCACGATTTGCAGGGAGCGATAAACCAAAAAGGTAATGAGGCTGATATCGACGAGATCTTGCCAACGAATCTGGCGGATCAATTCAAACATGAAAGAGGTCTCGTCACGAGTTGAATCCGAAGCGAATCGCGTCCGCCATCCGCGCGGCCCGACAAGTTTCCGCGACATCGTGGACGCGCAGCAGGTTGGCGCCGCCGAGCACTGCCGCAACCGCCGCCGCGAGACTTCCCTCCAGACGGTGGTCCGGATCCAAGTCGAGAATCTTACCGATAAAAGCCTTGCGCGAGGCGCCCACGAGCAACGGCTGTCCTAGGGCTGCAAGCGTTGGCAAACCGCGCAGCAACTGGAGATTGTGCTCCAGCGTTTTGCCGAAGCCGATGCCCGGATCGAGAATGATCCGTTCCGCAGCTATTCCCGCATCCATCGCTTCGTAGAGTTGGGCCGCGAGAAAATCCCTAACTTCACGCACGACGTCGTTATATCTCGGCTCAGATTGCATCGTTTGCGGCTTACCTTGCATGTGCATCAGGATTACCGGTACCTCTTCCGCCGCGACGAGCGAAACGAGGGCCGGATCGAAGCGCAGCGCGCTGATGTCATTGACGATATCCGCGCCTGCGTCGAGGGCCGCGCGGGCGACTCCGGCCTTGTAAGTGTCGATCGAGATCGGCACAGCGACTTCCCGGCGTAGGCCGCGAATCACTGGCAAGACGCGATCCAACTCTTCAGCCTCGTCCACCGGCCGCGCACCCGGCCGCGTCGATTCTCCGCCAACATCGAGAACCTCCGCGCCCGATTGAACCATCTCAACACCATCGGCGATCGCCCGCGTTGGCTCCGAGCGCCTTCCGCCGTCATAAAATGAATCCGGCGTGACGTTGAGGATTCCCATGATCACCGTGCGACGGGCGCAATCGAGCTTGCCATGGCGGGTACTGACATAACCTCGGTCCGCCGACATGAGCGGTCCGAGCGGCGGCAGACTCATATGCCCTGCGTTTAACTCTTGGGATTTCCCATCGGACACTGCGGCACCTGTCGTAAAAACTATTGCGCCCGGTTATCTTGCTATTGCTTAATGCACCACGCCATTCTCCGGTCGCGGATACATGAATCACCGCGATCGAAGAATGAGCAACGATTGGAATGTGGAGTCTTAGGGGCAGGCGCCCCCGGCAAGAAACAACTCAGGCAACCGCCGCGGCGGCGGACGGAGCGAGCGGGTCTCCACCGTTCCCGCCAAACTCTCTAACTAACGTGTCGATCTCCGTGCCGTCTAAAACTTCCTTTTCAAGCAATGTCTCAGCCACCTTGTGCAGCAGCCGAATATTCGTTTTGAGGAGATCTTTAGCCTTGTAGTAGCTGTCCTGAATAATTCGTCTTACTTCGGCATCAATCTCGATGGCGGTGCTTTCCGAGTAGTCGACTTTCTGTGTGAAGTCTCTACCGAGAAATATTTCTTCTTCTTTCTTGCCGAACGTCATGGGACCGAGCTTCTCGCTCATGCCCCATTCACAGACCATACGGCGTGCCAGATCGGTGGCTTTTTCGATGTCGTTGCCCGCCCCGGTGGTCATATGGTTAAGCACCAGTTCTTCCGCCACCCGACCGCCGAAAAGAATCACTAGATTGTTCAGTAAATACTCCTTGGCGTACGTGTGTTTCTCGTCTATGGGCAATTGCTGCGTCAGACCCAAGGCCATACCGCGCGGGATGATCGTCACTTTATGAATCGGATCAGCTCCGGGCAAAAGCTTCGCAACCAGCGCATGCCCAGCTTCGTGATAGGCGGTGTTGCGCTTTTCTTCTTCGCTGATGATCATGCTGCGGCGCTCGGCGCCCATCATGACTTTATCCTTGGCGAGCTCAAAATCGTGCATGTCGACTTTTTCTTTATTATTACGCGCCGCCAGCAAGGCCGCTTCATTGACCAGATTTTCCAAATCGGCACCGGCAAAACCCGGCGTCGCCCGTGCCAACACGGCGATATCGACGTCCTGGCCAACCGGAACCTTGCGGGTGTGAACCTGCAAGATCCCTTCGCGCCCCTTGACGTCCGGTCGCGGCACCACGACGCGCCGGTCAAAACGACCAGGACGCAACAGCGCCGGATCCAACACATCGGGTCGGTTGGTGGCGGCGATCAGAATGACTCCTTCATTAGCTTCGAAGCCATCCATCTCGACCAACAACTGGTTAAGGGTCTGTTCACGCTCGTCGTGACCGCCGCCCAGACCGGCGCCACGGTGACGCCCGACGGCATCGATTTCATCGATGAAAATGATGCAGGGAGCGTTCTTCTTTCCTTGAACGAAAAGATCACGCACGCGCGATGCTCCGACACCGACGAACATTTCCACGAAGTCCGAACCGCTAATGCTAAAAAATGGCACGCCGGCCTCACCGGCAATCGCCCGGGCCAGTAAGCGTCTTGCCGGTTCCCGGAGGACCGACAAGCAGACAGCCTTTGGGAATACGGCCGCCGAGTTTGGTAAATTTCTTTGGGTCCTTTAAGAAGGCGATGATTTCCTGAAGATCGTCTTTCGCTTCCTCGACACCCGCCACGTCGGAAAAAGTAATCCGATGTTGATTCTCCGTCAGCAGCTTCGCCCGGCTCTTGCCGAACGACATCGCCTTGCCGCCCCCGACTTGCATCTGGCGCATGAAAAATATCCATACGCCGATCAGCAGCAACATCGGAAACCAATTGAGCAGCAGAACCATGTACCACGGTGAATCGTCCTCAGGCTTCGCCGCAATCTTAACTTTTTTGTCGCGTAACGACTTCACCAACTCCGGATCGTTGGGCGCGAAGGTCCGAAACCGTTCACCGTTCTTATATTTTCCTTGAATGTTGTGGCCTTGGATGAGGACTTCCTGTACGTCGCCGCGATCCACCGAACCCATGAACTCGCTAAAAACGATTTCCGGTTCACGGCCGTGTTGCTTGCTAAAGACACTAAAAATGACCAGGAAAACGAGCGCCAGAACCAACCAAAGAGCGATATGTTTTGATGACTGACTCAACCGATCCTCCCAAATCTAAGAACGAAGTTTAACACACGCATGCGGCTCGATCAACATAGAGTTTGTGACCTAAGCACTGATGGTTACAGCCTTTATTTGCAAAATGGCTGTCGTCTTTTTAGACACGCGGGCGATCTCGCTGCGAGCATAACCAGGAATCCAGAGGACATCCTTACCCATTACCAAGATCGGCAACGTAGCGCGAGTCGAAAGCGGCACTTTGCGATCAATAAATAGATCCTTCAGCTTTCGATGTCCTGCCATGTTTAACGGGTGAATTCGATCGCCTGGGCGGAAATTTCTGACTGTCAGCGGTTCCACTAATAGATCAAAGTCGAACAACGCCTCCGTCAGTCCTGTCGGCAGCTCGCCGATCGGAGCCGTGATCCGTTCGCTACGAATTGCCACCCTAGCTTCCGGGATATTCAGCGGCGTGCCGATCTTGAAACTGTAACTATAACACGGCGGTTTGAGCCCTTTCGATCGTTTTGCCAGCTTAAGCGCCTCATACTCACGCACCAGCTCCCAACCGCCCGGAATCGATAGTCGGCCCTGCGGGGTTCTTGCTTCTATTAGACGCAAGAGTTCCTCAACATGAACAAAATCCAGCCCACGCAGATGACCGCGCGCCGATTCGATCCAAAGACGGAGAATTCGCCGTCGCAGCGGCTTCGACTCACGAAGAAACTCCAAACGATCGAGCCCGCTAGGGCCAAGCATCGCTTCAAGGCTCTTGCGCGCCATTTGATCGAGCAGTTCATCCTCGCCGCGAATCAATTCCGCCTGACGGCTCAAGCGCACGGCAAGATTTTCGCCGACGCGCTGTTGGAGTGTCGGCATCAATTCTAAACGCAGCCAATTACGCAGTAGCGTGGCATCCTGATTGGACCGGTCGATGCGATAACGAAATTGTCGTGCTTTCAAGTAATCGAGGACTTCTGCTTTGGTTACCTCAAGTAAGGGACGAATGACGGTAAGAGCTGGGTCTCCACCCTCTGCCGAGTACACTCGATGCAGCGGCGCCATGCCGCCCAAACCTTTCATGCCCGAGCCGCGCAAGGTCCACATTAAGACGGTCTCCGCCTGGTCATCCAGGGTATGCGCGGTGGCGACTTTGTCGAGTTTGCGCTCGCGCACGACGTCGGCAAAAAATCGATAGCGCGCCGCGCGCGCCCAGGCTTCAAGATTGCCTTTGCCCGCCTCTGACTTGAGCAGCGCCAGATGGATCTCCTTTAAATGAAACGGCAGCTTGAGCTTTTCCGCGAGGTCCGCGACAAAGCGCGCGTCTTCCTTCGCCTCTTCACCGCGAATCCCATGTTGCAAGTGCGCGACTTCGAGGTGCAGGTGAAATTGCGCTTGAAGCTCGCAGAGAAGGTGGAGTAATGCGCTCGAGTCCGGCCCGCCAGAGACCGCCACGAGAATACGCTCGCGATCGCTGAGGAGATTATGCTCGAGTGCGAATTGGCCAATTTTTCGCTGTAAATCCATCGCCGCTAGATCGTCAGCTTGCCCGCATATCCGGTCATTTCGACATAACCCTGGCCCTTGAGCGGATTGCTTTTGAATGTCCCACTGATATCCACCGCGCCTCCCAGTAAATTACCCGCGTGCTTCGGCTGGTAATCAATTCTTGTTCAGGAAATGACGGGGTAATTTCCAGCGCGATTTCTTCGGAAGGAATTGCCACCTTCCATTTCATCGGGTAATTCGCGCCAGTCTTCGGGCTTTTCCATCGTTCGAGAATATCGATCCGGAAATCCCTCAAAGAAAGCGACTTCGTCGCTCCATCCGCTTTTACCAGCGTGCCGCTCGACTAGGGATCGGTCGAACCATCCTTACGCCGCATGAGATAGAGCATCAGTTCTGTCTGGTTGTCGAGCTGGATGCTGAACCAATCCCAGCCCACCTGATCTTCGCGCAGTTGATTGCTACCGAACTCATGATCCATCCAAGTCAGGCCGCGGACCTTGCTTTTTTTCCGTCAATGGTCAGCTCACCCTCGGTCTGCATGCGCGTCAAGGAATAGTAATAGGATGCCCGTCCTTCGCCCTCGCCTTTTTGGCTGAGTCCGTTCTGGCCATGCAAGACCGGGGGCTTGAGCGATGTCAGCGATAGCTGGAGTTGAGTGCCGCGATCCTTGACCTGAATCCGATGCTTCTTTTCGGTCGCCTTCGACTTTCCAGTCTTCGTTCCACACCAGATACCGATCGGTCAGCGCTCCGGCCCGATCGCCGTACCCACGATTGATCCGTTCACGAAAAAAAATTTTCTTCGCGGCGATATCCGAGAGGGCAAAATGCGCCATGTACAAATCGGTAAATAGCGGCGCTTCACCGCTTCCGTTTGCCGATCGCGCACGCCGAAACGGAAAAAGGTCACCTGATAACCGTAGCGTTTGCCGCTCTCGGCTTCCAAGTGTCCGGTATAGTACCACCATTCGGTTTTGAAGTCGGGGTGGGAATAATGGTCCGCGGGAAAAGACAGTTTGCGCCCCGGTAATGCGAGATGGTAAGTGAAACCGGAGATAAAATACCACGCTTACCAGCACCGCAGTCACACCGAGTTGCATAGAGAACTTGAAACGCGTTTGCTTAATTTGCAGTGCCATTTTGACTAGTGCTATAGGGAACCTATGGAGAAACAATACACGCGCGAAACTTTGCTCACAACTCCGCAAGAATTGCGCCCGAAGCTTGGATCCCCTGAGCTCTGCATTATCGACGTGCGACCGGCTGAAGACTATGCCAAGGGGCACATTCCCGGCGCGACGCATTTTGATTTCTTTGGCCTGAGCTTGATCGATACCGCGAGGCGCCGCTCAAGGCGTTCATGTTCATGATTCATCACGTGCTCGAATTGCGCGGCGTGAGCGAAACGAAGGAGGTCGTTTTCTACGAAGACAATTCCGGCATGCGCGCGGCGCGCGGCGTGTGGTTCTTGGAATACTACGGCCATCCGCATGTGCGCATGCTCGACGGCGGATTTACCGCATGGCAGAGAGCCGGCGGGCCGGTCACGACCGACGCCGCGACACCCAAGGCCGCGACTTTGAAGATCGTCGAGCGTCGTGATGTTCTGGCGACCGCCGACGACGTCCTGAGCTCGCTCAACAAGAATGACATGAAGATTTTGGACACTCGCTCCGACGGAGAATATTTCGGCACCCATGTGCGGGCGGCGCGCGGCGGTTCGATTCCCGGCGCGGTGCACATTGAATGGACGGATAACATCGCGGCCGACGGCACCTTTAAGTCCAATGCCGAACTGAAAGCGATGTACGGCCAAGTCGGGATCACCCCGGACAAGGAAGTGATCTCGTACTGCCAGGGCGGCTACCGCGCCGCGCACAGCTACGTCGCGCTGCGCCTGCTCGGCTTTCCAAGAGTCCGCAACTATTCGGATCGTGGAAGGAATGGGGCGATCGAACCGATCTGCCGATTGAAATTCCAAAATCATCCGCATGAGTTTTTGTTTGCGCAGTC
>CAWERH010000069.1:0-47304 GCA_963811315.1 uncultured delta proteobacterium | reverse complement strand
GGGGTTCGTCCACAGGCAACAGATTGACCTCATTGCGGTGGCTTTCAGCAGGGTCTTTGAGCAAGAAAAGGGATTTAGACTTAACTCGATCCCATCGATCTTCCGGTTTATCGAAGAGAATAGAATCGATCCCATCAACCCGCGGGCTGTATCAGATTACTTAACCCAGTGGCAAATTGAGAAAGGGAAATCCTGGATCGTTGACGTGCAGACCTTATTGAACAGCCAATATCAAAAACGCAAACAAGAAATCCTCAGGATAAAGAAGCACGAGACACTCAAATTGCTCACTCTCAAGCGGGAGTCCCGAGAAGGCCCTACCGAGTGTTGCCGTTTTCGAAGCGCTACTCAATTTAGCTTTCGGATTCCATGACTTCATAAACTCCGCGTTTTGCTGAAAACACGTCTTCTCATCCCATTTTGACGGATACTCAGGTACAGACGAGCCTTGTAAATTTACTCCGTGAAATTGGAGTCTCTGATGTTACCACCGAGTTCCACGACTAAACACCTAACTAGCCAGCTGGAGTCCGCCGCTGAAGCCTCGCGCGGCTCTTTCGGGTTGGCAGGGTTTAGGATGCGTCCAAAGATGCAGAACAGCGGCCCCCAACCTCGGCCGCCAGAAGCTGCCTTCGTTGGGCTACCGAAGAAGGTCACTGCCCTTCTTGAAGAAACAAGAATGAATATTGACCGAAAGAACGGTCTTACCAAGCGCTGCAGCGAACTGCTCCGGCAAATCAAACGTCGGCTGCTTCCGCAGCCGCCGCGCTCTCTCTGCACAGTCGCTGATCGCTTCAGGGCCCAAAACAGAGAGAGCGTTATGAATGATAAGCAAGTGCCGGCGCCAGACGACACGGCGGTGCGGACCGCCTTGTGGCGGGCGCTGCACGTAGAAGTCGATTCACCGCCGCACGTGTTCGAAGACGAAGTCGGCTTGAAGCTGGCGGCTCCAGATGACGGATGGCGCAGCCGTCCGGACATGAGTCCGTTCACGCGGCCCTTCCGCGCCTCGATCGTGGCCCGCGCCCGCTTCATCGAAGATCTCGTCGCGGAACAAGCTGCCCGCGGCGTCGGGCAGTACGTCATCCTCGGAGCGGGCCTGGACACCTTCGCCCAGCGTCGGCCGGAGCTTGCCTCCCGTCTGCTCGTGTTCGAGATCGATCAGCCCGGCCCTCAGGCGTGGAAGCGCCAGCGCCTCGTCGAACTCGGATTCGGCATCCCGTCGTTCCTGCGGCTTGTGCCAGTCGACTTCGAGGCAGGCGACGCATGGTGGGAGCGGCTGGCAGCGTCGGGCTTCGACTCCGGGCGGCCGGCGATCGTGGCGTCCACCGGTGTCAGCATGTACCTGACTAGGGACGCGATCGCAGCGACGCTGCGCCAAGTCGCATCGCTGGCTCCAGGCTCCACGCTCGCCATGTCGTTCCTGCTTCCGATCGAGCTGGCGGACCCCGAGGTGCGTCCTGGGATTGAGCGAGCGGCAGCAGGCGCGCGAGCAAACGGCACGCCCTTCATCAGCTTCTTCACGCCGGCAGAGATGCTGACACTGGCCCGCGACGCCGGCTTTAGAGAGGTCCAGCACGTATCGGCAGCTACGCTTGCCCAACGCTACTTCGCGGGCAGGACAGATGGCCTTCGTCCGCCAAATAATTCGGAGGAACTGCTGGTGGCGACCACCTAACGCTGAAGCGATCAACAATCTATGAACTACCCGCAGCAAACTGCGCGGTATCTTAGACCCATTGTGCGAACGATTCATGGTCCGTCACCCTCGAATGTCTTTATCGGTGCGTCCAAGTCCGGATTCGCCTGGATTCCCGCTTAAAGCATGCGGGAATGACGGCCTTTGGACGCAGCAAGCTGCGGGGAATGAATCCTCAGTGATTCAATTTCTGGTCAGAAGAGATTTGAATTTGTCGCTCACAGTCCATATGATTCATTCAGCTGGAGGGAAACATCATGGAGACTATTCGATTCGTCGACACCACGATCCGCGACGGGCATCAGAGCTTATGGGCGGAGAACATGACCACCGGAATGATGTTGCCCATCGCCAAGAACTTGGACGACGCCGGCTTCGAAGGCATCGAGCTGATTTCCGGATCGCATCTCAAGAAAACCGTCCGCGAGTTGAAGGAAGATCCCTGGGAGCGCGTTCGACTGATATCGAAGATCATCACCAAGACGCCGCTGCGCCTCATCGCCGGCCGGGTGAACACGTTCGAATACAATCCACCGTCCATGTATCGCCTTTTTGTCGAGCGCATGTTCGCCAACGGCATCACGGAAGCGCGTATTTCCGACGAATGGAACGACTACGAGGGCTGGAAATTTCGCGTCGGCGAATGTCACCGGGCGGGCATGAAATCCATCCTGAACCTGATCTATTCGGTCTCACCCAAACACAGCGACGAATACTTCGCCCTTCGCACGCGCCAAGCGGCATCACTCAAACCTTACCGGCTCTGCCTTAAAGATCCCGGCGGGCTGCTGACGCCGGAGCGCATGGAAACGCTGGTGCCGATCATTTTCAAAAACGCCAACGGCATTCCTGTGGAGTTGCACACGCATTGCACCACAGGTTTGGGGCCGCTCTGCTGCATCAAAGGGATGGAACTCGGCATCCGTTCGATCAACACGGCGTTGCCGCCGCTGGCCGACGATTCTTCCAATCCGTCGCTGTTCAACGTCGCCAAAAACGCCCGCGCGCTGGGCTATGCGACCGATATCGACGAAGACATCCTTCAGCCGGTATCGCGACATTTCACCGCGATCGCCAAGCGCGAAGGCTTCACCATTGGCGCGCCGGTGGAGTACGACTATTCGCAGTATCAGCATCAAGTTCCCGGCGGCATGCTGTCGAACCTGCGCTTTCAACTGCGCAAGGTCGGCATGGAAGACAAATTTCCCCAGGCGCTCGAAGAATCGATCCGCGTGCGCGAGGAATTCGGCTACCCGATCATGGTCACGCCGCTATCGCAGTTCGTCGGCAGCCAGGCGGCGATCAATGTCATCGTCGGCGAGCGCTACAAAGAAGTCACCGACCAGGTGATCAAGTTTGCCCTCGGCCACGCCGGCGCAGAGGGCGCGCGCGATATGGCGCCGGACGTGAAAGACAAGATTCTCGATCGCCCACGCGCCAAAGAATGGGCCAAGTGGGTGCCCGACGAACCGACGCCGGACGAAATGCGCCGCCGCCTGGGCGCCGAAGGAACATCAGACGAAGAACTATTGTTACGCTGGATCGTCGGCAAGGAAGATATCGACGCCATGCGCGCCAACCCGCGGCCGCTGGAGTATTTGAATTCCGAACAACCCCTGGTGAATTTGCTGCAAGAATTATCCAAGCGCACGAAGAACCGGCATATCCATGTGCAGACCCCGGCGTTTTCGCTGATGTTGGAAAAGCGCGCGTGAGCGCGCCGCGCGCGGTTCAATGTTCAAGCGTTCAAAGGTTCAACGTCAGATTCGGAATACGCGACGCCAATGAAAACTTTGAACGTCGACTGGCAACCTTGAACTAAGTCCGCCGCAGTGCAATAAACGAAGAAATTTAATCAGGAGGCTCAACACTATGGCTAGAGACATTGTCGGGATCGATGTGCATGTTCACTTGTCCGATGAAGTTACCCAGAAGGCTAAAGGCGATCGCACCGCGCAGATGGCAAAATATTTTGGCCGCGAAAGACCGCCGGTATCCATCGACCAGATGGCCGACCAGTACCGCGCGCGCAAGATGATGGCGGTGATCATGAATACGCGCGACGAGACCGTCACCGGCTTGACTCCCGTGCCCAACGATTATGTCGCCGAAGCAGTAAAAAAACATCCCGACGTGTTCTTGGCCTTCGGCGCCATCGACCCCTGGACCGGCAAGCTTGCGTTGGACGAAATCAAACGCTGCAAAGATTTGGGATTGTCGGGCATGGGCGAGCTCAATCCGGCGCGCCAACATTTTTTCGCCAACGACGTTCGTTTCTATCCGCTCTGGGAACAATGCGCCAAACTCAATATGCCGATCCTCTTCCACGGCGGCATGGCGGCGGCCGGCGCCGGTACCCCCGGCGGCATGGGCATCAAGTTGAAATACAGCCAGCCGATCCACCTCGACGAAGTGGCGGCGGATTTTCCCGAGCTGAAGATTATCAGCGCGCACCCCACCTGGCCGTGGACCGCCGAGAGCTTGGCCATCGCCCGCCACAAAGCCAACTACTTTCTCGATCTCTCTGGCTGGGCACCGAAGTATTTCCCGGCGGAGTTGCTGCACAACATCAATACACTGTTGCAGGACAAAGCGATGTTCGGCTCCGATTGGCCGGCCATCGGCGTCGAGCGCTGGCTGGAAGAATTCCAGCAGGTCAACATGAAACCGGAAGTGCGCAAGAAAATCATGCTCGACAACGCCGTAAAATTTTTCGGCATAACGCTGTAGGGACGAATTGGAGTGATGGAGTACTGGAATATTGGAGTGATGGGTCTCGGAATGATCCGAGACCCATTACTCCAACACTCCATTACTCCAATTTTCTAGGGATCTTGCCATCATGACAACGCACGACGGTATCCGATTCGTCGACACCACCATCCGCGACGGCCATCAGAGCCTGTGGGCCGAGAGCATGACAACCGGCATGATGCTGCCGGTTGCCGACGCGATGGATCGTGCCGGCTTCGATGCCATCGAATTGATCTCCAGCTCGCATTTGAAGAAATGCGTGCGCGAGCTCAAAGAAGATCCCTGGGCGCGTGTGAAGCTTGTGAGCGAGCGGATTAAGAACACGCCGTTGCGTTTGAACGCCGGAAGATTTAGCGCCTTCGATATCACGCCGCGTTCCATGTACCGGCTTTTTATGGAACGGATGGCCGCCAACGGTATCCGCGAAGCGCGCATTTCCGAAGAATGGAACGAGCTTGAAGGCTGGACCTGGAAGTGCGCCGTCGCCAGCGACGTCGGCATCAATCCCATTCCCAATATCATCTACTCGGTTTCACCCAAGCACACCGATGAATATTTCGCCGAGCGCACGCGCCAAGCGGCGTCGCTCGGAGTCAATCGCCTCTGCCTCAAAGATCCCGGCGGCTTGCTGACGCCGGAACGGGTGCAAACGCTGGTACCGATCATGTTCGCCAACGCCAACGGCATTCCGATCGAGTTGCACACCCACTGCACCACCGGCCTTGGCCCGCTTTGCTGTCTCGAAGCCGTGAAACTCGGTATCAAGATCGTCAACACCGCGCTGCCGCCCTTGGCCGATGGCTCGTCGAATCCGTCGCTCTTCAACGTCGCAAAGAATCTCCGCGCCCTCGGCTACAAAACGCTGATCGACGAAGAGATTCTCAAACCGGTGTCGGACCATTTCACTTATATTGCAAAGCGCGAGGGTTTCCCGATCGGCGAGCCGGTGGAATATGATTATTCGCAGTATCAGCACCAGGTCCCCGGCGGCATGATTTCCAACCTGCGCTCTCAGCTGCGCAAGGTCGGCTTGGAGAACAAAATCGATCAAGCCCTCGAAGAAACCATACGCGTGCGCGCCGAGCTCGGCTACCCGATCATGGTCACGCCGCTATCGCAATTCGTCGGCAGCCAAGCGGCCATCAACGTCATCGTCGGCGAACGCTACAAAGAAGTGACCGACCAGATCATTCAGTACGCGCTCGGTTACTGGGGCAAGGAAGGCGCCGAGCTGATGGCGCCGGAAGTGAAAGCGAAGATCATGGATCGCCCGCGCGCCAAAGAATGGGCCGCGTGGCAACCGCCCGAGCCGACCGTCGCGGAGCTGCGCAAAAAGATGAATGCGGAAAACGTTTCCGATGAGGAATTTTTACTGCGCTGGAATCTCAACGTCGAAGAGATCGAAGCCATGCGCGCCGCCGGCGCCCCGAAAGAATATCTCACGGCGCGTCAACCGCTGGTCAATCTGATAGATGCCCTGAGCAAGCGCAAGGACTACCGCCAGATCGTCATTCAAAAGGGCGACATAAACGTCACCCTCAACCGCGGCACGCCGTCGGCCTGATCGTCACGAGCACGTTTCACGAACACGAATTCGACCATGGACCGTTTCTTCTTCCTCTCCGGCGCCATCGCCGCTTTTATCGGCGTCGCCCTCGGCGCCTTCGGCGCTCACTCGCTGAGAACAAAGCTTACCCCCGAGATGCTCAACATCTTCGAGGTCGGCGTGCGTTACCAGATGTATCATGCGCTGGGTTTGATCGCCGTCGCCTGGGCAATCACCCGCTGGCCCGAAACCAACCTGAACGCCGCCGGTTGGGCTTTTATCGTCGGCATCGTCATTTTCTCCGGCAGTCTTTATCTCCTGAGCATTACCGACACGCGCTGGCTCGGCGCCATCACGCCGATCGGCGGACTCGCTTTCCTGATCGGCTGGGCAATCCTCATCTGGTCCGTCGCGCGCTGAAGCAGGGACCATTGGAGTATGGAATATTGGAGTGATGGGTTTAAACCCAATACTCCAACACTCCGTTACTCCATCACTCCAATGTTTACTTTTGCCTTTTGCCTTCCCATCGTTTAGCCTTTCTCCATGATCATCGGCGTGCCGAAGGAAATCAAAACCGAAGAGAACCGGGTTGCGGTCACGCCCACCGGAGTAGCCGGCTTTGTCGCGCGCAATCACAAAGTCCTGATTCAAAAAAGCGCGGGACTCGGCAGCGGCCTCACCGACCGCGCTTACGAAAGCGCCGGCGCGACGATTGTCGACTCCGCCAAAGAAGTCTGGGAACAAGCCGACTTGATCATGAAGGTCAAGGAGCCGCAGGAATCTGAATTTCCGCTGATGCGCGAGGGTCTTATACTGTTTACCTACTTGCACCTGGCGGCCAACGAATCGGTCACGCGCGCATTACTCAATCGCAAAGTCACGGCCATCGCCTACGAGACCATTCAGCTCGACGACGGCTCGCTGCCGCTCCTGACGCCGATGAGCGAAATCGCCGGACGGTTATCGATTCAAGTCGGCGCCTGGTGCCTGCAGGCCGAGAACGGCGGCCGGGGAATTCTGATCGGCGGCGCGTCCGGCGTACGCCCGGCCAACGTGGTCATCCTTGGCGCCGGCATGTCCGGCACGGCAGCCTGCCAAGTTGCCGCCGGCATGGGGGCCTACGTCAGCATTCTCGACATCAATCCGACCAAACTTCGCTACGTTCACGATATTCTCGGCGGCCACGTCACGACCCTGATGTCCAACCGCGCCAACGTCGAGGAAGCGGTCATCGGCGCCGATCTCGTGATTGGATCGGTGTTGATTCCCGGCGCGCAGGCGCCGAAGCTGATTCCCCGCTCATTGGTTAAACGGATGAAGCCAGGGGCTGCCTTTGTCGATATTTCCATCGATCAAGGCGGCTGCGCCGAAACCTCGCGCCCGACCAACCACCGCGAGCCGATTTACATCGACGAAAACGTCGTGCATTACTGCGTGACCAACATGCCCGCGATCGTGCCCTATACCTCGACCTACGCGCTGACCAACTCAACGCTCTCCTACGGACTGGAGTTGGCCAACCGCGGCTTTCCCCAGGCGCTCATCCGCAACAAGGCGCTCGCGAAAGGACTCAATACCTTCGGCGGAAGAGTCACCCACGAGGGCGTTGCCAATGCATTCAATCTGCCCTGGACGCCGGCCGAGGAGGTCATTCGCCCATGAGACTCGTGACCCGAGCTGATTTCGACGGACTGGTTTGCGGCGCGCCTCGTAACGAAATTCGAACCCATCGACGGCTATCTGTTCGTCGAGCCCAAGTTCATGCAGGACGGTCTGGTAGATATCCGCAATGGCGATATCATCACCAACCTGCCCTATCACCCGAATTGCACGCTCTGGTTCGACCATCACATCACCAACACCACGCCGGATTTTCCCCAACCGATTGTGCTCGGCAAAGGCGGTTTTCGTCTGGCGCCGAGCGCGGCGCGGGTGGTTTATGAATACTATACGGAGCTAGGCAATAGGCATCAGGCAACAGGCAACAGTAAGATTTCGGCCGAAGAAATACTTTCGTTTCTCGGCACGGAGCGGATGAAATATTTGATGCATGAAGCGGATCGCATCGATGCCGGCAAACTGGAGAAAGAAGACGTGTTGAATCCGCAGGGTTATGTCTTGATTTCCATGACCACCGACGGGCGCAACGCCGGCGATGAGCCCTATTGGTTGAAGATCATCGACTTGTTGCGCGACACTTCGCTGCAAGAGACGCTTGCCGATCCCGACGTCGCCCAACGCTGCCAAAGAATCCGCGACGAGCAGGAAAAATTGCGCGCGATCTTACTGGCGCGAGCTGAACTGAGAAAAAACGTCATCTACGTCGATCTGCGCGGCATCAAAGAAATCCCGGACGGCAATCGCTTTTTGATCTTCACGCTGTTTCCGCAGGGTAATATCCAGGTCAAAGTCGCTCACGACAGTCAGCGCGAAAATACCACGGCGATCTCGGTCGGCTATAACATCTTCAACCCGACCTCCAGCGTCAACGTCGGTGAACTGTTAAAAAACTACGGCGGCGGCGGGCACAAAGTCGTCGGCTCCAGCCGGGTGCCGAACGATAAGGCGGAGTCAGCCATTGCGGAGATCCTCAGCTGCGGTGACGGAATAGGCATGAGTCGGTGAGGCATGAGGCGATCCGAGTAACGAATGTCCGGACTCAAGCCTCGCGCCTCAAGCCTCGTGCCCAGATTGCACGATGAAACTCATAACAATCAGCCCGGCACTCAAGCGTCTCAAGAAATTGAACGACGAGATCCGCTACGCCGACTGCTTCAGTGAAAAGCAATTCACCAGCGGCTTGATCGCATTTCGCCGGAATAAAAATTCCGATCCGAAACAAATCGAACACGCCGACAAAGATGTCGTCTGCCATGTATTAAGGGCAGCGGCCGGCTGCGTGTCGACGGCAAGCGCGTGCCGCTCCGCGCGGGAGTCATCTGCCACATCCC
Organism: uncultured delta proteobacterium; assembly: GCA_963811315.1. Classification (GTDB taxonomy): domain Bacteria; phylum Desulfobacterota; class Binatia; order UBA9968; family UBA9968; genus DP-20. The sequence continues at coordinate 38,351 of CAWERH010000069.1, read as the reverse complement.
GAAAGGCACGCCCCATGACTTCGCGGCGGGAAAAGCCGGCGAATTGGTGCTTATTTTATTCGTTGATCAAAACTGGCTAGAATAGCGCGGCCGGCAGTCGCCCTCACCACCACTTCACCGGTTCGTACTTGGCTCGATAAAACCCGTCCCACACCGCCTGGGCCGGCTTCGGTTGGCGATCGCTGTTTTGCATGCCGGTGTAGGCCCAGATGCGCGCGAGATCATCGAGCGGCGGGCGCAAACGGGCGACCAGCCGATCGGAATCCGTGGTCGCGAAATTGATGACGAATTCATAACCGTCGCGGGCGGCAGTCTTGAGGAGATATTCGGTAAACTTCTCCTGTTCCGCGTCGGAGCCGCGCATCGTCGTCGCATAGGTTTTGAGATCGATGTCGCGCGAAGTCATTGCGCTTTCGGCCACCGCGATCCCCTTGTTGAAACGCGTGGCGAAGTCGAGAAAATTGGCCGGCACCGGCCGCGGCATTTCCGGGCTCATGTAAGGATACACGCTCATGGCAAAGAGATCGCTGCAGCGCATTACCTCGGCTACTTCTTTTTCCTGCTCCGTCCCCTTGGCTTCGCGCGTCAGCCGCTTGTAGTGCAGCACCTCCGTAGTGAAAAACACCGGCAACGCTTTATGGGTTTTTTTGATTGCCGTATAGGTATCGCGTTGCAGCTCTTTCCATTGGCGCCATTTCGTCTGATCGCGCGATAACAGCACGTTCGATTCGACGCCGATGGCCAGATAGTCGGGCTTCATGGTGTCGATCGCGCGCATGATAAAATTCAAATACGCCCGCTTCACGCGCGGGCTGTTGAGCGTTTCCTTGGCCCATGTCGGCGGCAGCGGCTGGTTATCGGTTTCGCCCCAGTACGGCGCCAGGTCGCGTTTGTCCTTATTGAGAGGAGAAATCGACAAGAATAATTTCTTGCCCGGCGGCGGTCGGTAAGCCATGTTTTCTTGGACATCTTTGGAAAACGGCTTGCCGTCGAGCGCCTCTTGCCACGGAATACCGCCGATGAACATCACTGAAACGATATCGCCATGGGCATGAGCAAATTCCTTCGCGAGCGCGACGCCTTCGTTGGAGAGATCGGCGGGCCAGGGCGTGAAGCCCATGTAGAACGAGCGCGTCGCCGGTCCGCGATACTCCGGCAACGCCGGGACTGGAACCGGCGTCGGAGCGGGAGATGTCTGAGGCGCGGGCTGCGCAGGCGGCTCCACCAAACCATCGGCAACGCAGCTCGATAGCTGCGTTGCCAGCGCTACTATCGACAACCACCGCCAAAGCAAAAACTTCATACTGCGCGATTATTAAAGTTTCGTGACCCTGGGTCAAGTAATCGCCGGATTTTTCTCCTTGACTTACTTTGAAATTCTCGGAGAATAGTTCAAGTCATGCGAGTGTCCAACAGACTCCCTGCGGTCTCGAGAAAACTCTTCGGCCGAAAATCATTTTGACCTTCACCGGCTCAGGTTATCGTTTATTTTGCGGCACTATGATTGTCCTCGCTCTGAGCGGCTGTTCTTCGCGAGTTGCGCCGCCTGAAGCCCGTTATGTTCCGGCCGGCGATCTCCTCGACATCGTCAAAGACTTCCAACGGCTCGCCAAAGAAGACACTTATCGCTTCTCGATACCCAAGGACGTGACCGGCGATCAATATCATGAAAGCAACCCTGGTCCGCCTGAATGACTACGAAAGGAAGAATCCCAATCAGTTCACCGATATCGTGCAGTTCAATAAGGCACTCTGCCTCGGAACGACTGCGAGAATACGACCAAGCCGCGGCGCTCTATCGTAAAGTCGCTGAAACCGAGGGCAGACTTGGCGCCGAAGCCGCCAAGAACGCGGAGATCCTCGACAACTTCCTACGGATTTTCGACCGCACTGTGCCCGCCGACGATCCGTTCAAGTACATCGCCGGACTCGACGAGAAAGTCGCGGCGTGGAATCCGCTGATCAAAAAACATCAAGGCACGCCCTACGAATTTCTTGCTCGCGTCGAAGAAGAAAGGATCGACCGCGCCAAGGTCGCCTTTGTCGAAGCCAATCGCTTTCGCCTGAAAGAAGGCAATCAACTGACCATCGTCGGCTACAGCCAACTGGTGACCAAACATCAGCAAAGCAAGAATCATTCATCGCTATTTGCATCGACTTCGGCGACTTCTATATGGAGCTTGCAAAAGAATACGCATCTCAGTACGATCCTGAAGGTTTAGGCTTCGATCTCAAAGTTTTAGACCAATTTGTAAAGTCGGCGCTCAAACTCTACACGGAAGTGGTTCAGGTCGACGGCATCGTCGAGAAAATCGAAGCCCAGGGCAAGATCGAAGCGACCCGCGGCTATCTGGATAAAATGACGAGGCTCAACCGATGAGGCAGAAATTTTCATGCGGCTATTTGCGCTGATCGTTGCGCTCAGCGCCCTCACTTCCGGACGCTCGCTCTGCTACGGGCGCAGGAACGCGAGTCGGAGTTCGAAAAAATTCTCAATCCCCTGCCCGACTACGATCCGTTCGAGCAATCCGCCACACGCGGCCGCAATTTTTTCCCGATGAAGTCGACAAACGTGCCCGCGAACTGCTGATCGACACGCTCACCAATCGCCAACAATCCCTCGGCGAACATCTAAAATTTCTTCAGACTGAAGACCACCGATTGCAAAAACAAGGCGCGGCGACGGGATTGACCGAGCACGCTCAAGATCTTGTCAATAATACGATCGCGGACCGCGAACGCTACTTCGCAGCGCAAAAGGCTGCGCTCAAAAATGCTTCTTCGCCGGAGCGCAAGAAATATCTTGAGGCGATCATCAACCAGGACGATCTCAATCAATCGGACCAGTTGATGCGCCAGAGCACGACAAATTTCTGGGGCGGGATGGCCAACCGGATGCTCAGCTCGGTCGACCTGGTGGGCGTCGCGTCCGGAAACTACGTCGGCGCCGCGGCGGAAACGGCCATCAGCCAACTCTACGCCCTGCTCGACCGCGACATGCCGGTCGAAGAACGCCGCGCGCTGGCGCGCGATCTCGACCATCTCAAACGTTTTCCCGACGATCCGCGCAATCGCGAAATCCTTAAACAAGTCGAAACCCTCGATAAGAAGAAAAAGACCGCGCTCGTACGCAAACAGATCGACAAAGCCAAGGAAGCCAACGGCAAAGGCGATTTCGAACGCGCTTTGTTTCACGCCGAAATCGCCTCCTTTCTCGAGCCGCAGTCGCGCGACGTTGACGAGCTCCGCCGCCAGACCGCAAAATCTCTCGACGCGATCGAAACTGCTAGACAAAAATCGCTGGCCGCGCGGCCGGAGAGCCCGGTTGGCGCCGAGCAGCGCAAAGACGTGAAGACGCCTGCTCGAAGCCTTGAGCCTACGCGACAGCAATCATATCCAGCGCGTCGCTATCGACGTGGAAAAAAAATATCGCGGCAAGCCGCTGGCTGACGCCGCGCGCGACGCCGAAGCGGTCGGTCTCGAAATAAAAGGCTGGCGCGAAGCGGCCAAAAAAGCCGTTGCTCAGATGGCGCAGTCCGCGGTCACTCCCGAGGCAAAAAAACGAGCCGCCGCATTGTTACAAAGCCCCGAATACAATTTGCTTACGCCCTTTCAAGACGCGCGCACGGACAGACAATTGCAATCGGTAAAGTTCGTTTTGCTCGGCGACGATTTCTTGCGCAGCAATCTCCTGTTCGCCGCCGGCGCCATGGCCGCCGCCGGGCCCGCCGCCGCAGTGAGCCTGGGCATGGCCAACGCGGTCATGCTTGGCGGCAACTTCTACCACGTCATGACCAACAACCCGGTGTCGGCGCAACCGGTGATCGATGCCGGCGTCGCCTACGTTCGCAACCATCCCAATTCGGAGAACGCCGCCGATGTCTACAAAGTGCTCGGCGACGCCTACGAAGAGCGTGGCATGTTCGAGAAAGCCGATCGACTATCACGAGCTGGCCGGCTCCCCAAAGAAAAGATCGCCGCGCTTAAAGGAAAAAGCGGCAAAGGCGCTTTTGAACGCCGCCGATAAAAGCGCGAGCGCGGCGCCAAGCAATATTATCTGACGAGCGTCGTCGACGCAGCACCCGGGTACCCCGGCGGCCGCGCAAGCGACTAAAAAACTCGCCGAACTGGCCAAGGAAGAAAATCAGGGCTTGCGCATGAGTAAGCAGTTCTTGCTGGAAAACCCCGAGCTTTACGGCCCGCGCGGTCTTGGCTTGAAAGCCAGCCTCTTCGATGGCTATCCGCGAAACATGGAGATCGCCGAGCGCGGCGTCAATCTGGTCAACGACAACGAAGCGCTAGTCTACTATCAAACCCCGTGGGGCGTGCGCAGCCAAAGCTATCCGCTGCCCAAAGCTGTGACCGAGCGTTTCTTCATCACCCTGCGCGAAAAAAATCTTCAAGTCGCGCTGGCCGACGTCAATCAGCGCGCCAAAGACAGCGTCGGCGGGCTCAAGAATCTGCCCGCGTCGATCGTCAAAGGCGAGCGCGAAAGACGCACCGCCAACGCCGAGGAGCGCGACGACACGACGTTTACCTTGATCCGCGAAGCAGGCGGCGAGGCGAATAATTATCCGCGAGTGCTGGATTCTCAACTGCTCAGTGAAAACGAGCGCGATCCCGGCAGCAAATACAAGCTGCCGCCGATCCAGGGCAGCATTTCCGCCAGCCGCTTCAGCATGACCGGCGGATTGCCCGCCGGGCTCTGGGGCAACCAACTCGCGATCGGTGGCGATAATCGGAAGTCCTTTCGCCGGCGTTCAATTGCCTATCCCCCTCCTCGACGGCTTTATTCCGGTCGATTTTATGATACAAGGACGGCCCGGTGGCGTGTCACTCTATCCCAGAATTCGTACCGGCGGCGACGCGGGAGCCGACCCCGAGCTCTATCGCTAATTTGAGGAAATTACGTTTGCCTAGGAAAGAATCTTGCGCGGATGCATTTCCCTATTCGCCGGCCCGGTGATCGGGAAATTTGCCCGCCTCCTACTCGAGAAGCATCCTTCGGTAAAACCACGTTTCTTCGCGCCAAGGTAAACGCTTATAAGCACAGAGATCCCGCCGACAAGCTCTTAGATAACTCGATGATTGAAGAAGCACCCAAACAGATTGGCAAATAGCGGGCGTAACACGTATTTCAGCAATAAGCACAAACGGAGGAAGGTACCGAGGTATGAATCGAGCGGTAAAATTTTTCATGATCAGTATGATTTGTCTTGGCATTGCGCCAAGTGTCGCGAGCGCTCAAGCACTAAAAAAAATCCGCATCGGTTATCCATCGCTGAGTTTTCGCCAGTCCAACGTTTGGGTCGCCAAAGAAGTGGGACTGTTCGCTAAATACGGCCTCGAAGTCGAACCGATCTTTCTACGCGGCGGCCAGATGGCCACCCAGGCGCTGGTGGCAGGAGATCCGCCGATCGTGAACATCGGCACCGTTGTGCAGGCCAGTCTACAGGGCTACAACCTGGTGCTGGTCGCCGCCGTAGAAACCAAATACGATCAGATCGTTTTCGCCCGCAAAGGCATCAACAAGCTCGAAGACCTCAAAGGCAAGAAGTTCGGCATCAGCGGTTACGGCTCGGCGACCCACAACGCCGCGAATATCCTGTTCCAGCACCTCAATCTCGAGGTCAACAAGGACGTTGCGCTGGTTCCCGCGGGGCCGGACGCGGAACGCCTCGGGGCGATGATGGCGAGCAGGATCGACGCGACGTTCTTCACCTCTTCCGCAGCCGCGCCGGCACGCAAGCAGGGCTTTGTCGAGCTGTTCCGCGTTGCGGACTTGGGAGTGGAGGTGCAAGGCAATGGCTTTGCCACATCGCGCATCTTACATCGCCAGTAACCGCGACACGGTGAAAAATGCGCTCAAAGGATTCGTCGAGGCGATTTATTTTGTTTACGCCAACAAAAAAGAAGCCCAGAAAGTCTTCGCCAAATATATGCGCACCAACGATCCGGAGATGCTCGAAGATTCTTACAACGGCTATATCCAGTGGATTCCCAAAAAGCCTTATCCGACGCTCAAGGGAATCCAGTACATGTTGGATATGGTTGCGCCGCAGTTGCCGCAAGCAAAAAACGCCAAGCCGGAGCAGTTCGTCGATCTGAGTTTCTTGCAGGAACTGGAAAAGGAAGGCTTCTTTAACGAAATGGCGAAGCGGTATCCGACGAAATAGGAAAACGGAGTATTGGAGTGATGGAGTATTGGAGCATTGGCTTTTCCGGACCCATCACTCCAATACTCCATCACTCCAACACTCCAATTTTCTACATCGCGCTATGAAGAAACATATTCAGTCCTGTTGGTTCTCTACTTCCTTGGCTCCCCGTCTGCAGCGCTCGCGCAGGCGCTCAAGAAGATCAAGATCGGCTATCCATCGCTCAGTTTCCGCCAAAGCAATGTTTGGGTGGCCAAAGAGCAGGGACTGTTCAATAAATATGGCCTGGAAGTGGAGCCGATTTTGTTTCGCGGCGGACAGGTGGCAACTCAGGCGCTTGTCAGCGGTGATCCGCCGATCGTCAATATCGGTACCGTGGTGCAGGCGACCATCCAAGGCCACAACGTGGTGTTGGTCGCCGCAGTGGAAACCAAATACGATCTGATCATCTTTACTCGCTCCGGCATCACCCAACTCGAACAGTTGCGCGGCAAGCGCCTCGGTATTACCGGTTTCAACTCAGCGACCCACTATGCATCGATCATCGTGGCGCGACATCTCAACGCAGACTTGAAAGAATTCACGTTGATTCCGGCGGGACTCGACACCGAACGCATCGCCGCGGTCACTTCCGGGGTGCTCGATGCGACTTACGTCGCCACTTCTGCCGCGCCGCTGGCGCGCCGCGCGGCTTGAGTGAATTGGTTCAGGTCGGCGACTTGGGCGTGGAAGTGCAGGGCAACGGCTTCGCGACATCGCGCGCCTATATTGCGAGCAATCGAGACACCGTAAAAAACGCCCTCAAGGGCTTCGTCGAAGCGATCTATTTTATTTATGCGAACAAAAAAGAGACCCAGCGCGTCTTCGCCAAATATATGCGCACGAATAACCCCGACGTGCTGGAAGATTCCTACAACGGTTATATCAAGTCGATCCCAAAAAAGCCTTACCCGACGTTAAAAGGCATCCAGTTCATGCTCGATGTGCTCGCGCCGACTTTGCCTCAGGCAAAAAATTTCAGGCCCGAACAATTCGTCGACCTTGCTTTCTTGCAGGAATTGGAAAAAGAAGGTTTCTTCAACGAGATGGCGAAGAGGTATCCAACAAAATAACTGGAGTGATGGAGTACTGGAGTAATGGAGTGTTGGATCTTTCCTAACCCATTACTCCATCACTCCAACACTCCATCAACCCAATCTTACGGAGGTCCCATGGCGCGCAAAATTATCCAACCAAAAACTCTCAACGATCCCCGGCCACGCTATTCCCAAGGCATCCGCACCAGCGGCGGCAAATTGCTGTTCATCGCCGGGCAAACGGCGTCGGATCAAGGTGGGAAGGTCGTCGGTAAGGGCAATATCAAGGCTCAAACCGAGCAGGTTTACGCCAATCTCAGAGCGGTTCTGAAAAAGGCCGGCGCGACGATCGACGACCTGGTGATGACGACCACTTACATCGTCGATCGAAAATATCGCGAAGGCTACAACGAAGTGCGCAGTCGCCAGTACAAGAAAAATCCGCCGACCAGCACTTTGGTCATCGTCAAAGGTTTGGCTCATCCCGATTACCTGATCGAGATCGCCGGCATCGCCGTGATCTAGCTATGAAAGTCACGGTGCTCGATGATTACCAGCATGCTATCGAACCGACTGCCGCGCTGGAGGGCCTGAGGAAGAAAGCCGAAGTCCAGGTTCTCACGGAAAAGATCCCGAGCGAAGAGGCTTTGGTTCGAGCACTTGCCGGAAGTCAGGCACTGATTCCGATTCGTGAGCGAACCAAGTTTACCGCTGCGCTGATCGCTAAGCTGCCCGGATTAGAGTTCATTTCCCAGACCGGCAATCATGCCTATCATATCGACATGGACGCGGCGACGGGCGCCGGTATCGTCGTCAGCCTCGCCCCCGGAGGAAACAGCACGACCGAAATGACCTTTGGTTTGATGCTCGACGTCATGCGGCGCATCGCTCGGAGCGACCATGCCATGCGGCGCGGCGAATGGCCGCTTGTATTGGGCTACGTTCTAAAAGGCAAAATCCTCGGTATTTTGGGACTGGGAAAGATCGGCACGGAAGTCGCCGCTATCGCTCGCGCGTTCGGGATGAAGGTGATTGCCTGGGGACCCACCCTGACACCAGAGCGCGCGGCGAAATCCGATGCGACTTTCATGGCGCTCGATGATGTTTTGAAAACTGCCGACGTCGTCAGCGTGCATCTCAAGCTTTCCGACGAAAGCAAGAACCTGCTCGATGAAGCGCGCCTGCGCTTAATGAAAAAATCGGCTTATCTGATCAACACCGCGCGCGGCGCCATCATCGACGAAACCGCGCTGGTCAAAATACTGCAAGAAAAGGCGATTGCCGGCGCGGCTCTCGACGTGTTCGCCGTCGAGCCTTTGTCGAAGCATCATCCGCTGCTTGAATTGGACAACGTCGTCCTTACGCCTCATCTGGGCTGGCCGACGGATGCCGGCTTCGAAGGTTTCGCAGACAACGCGGTCGCCAATATTCTCGACTACATGGACGGCAAGCTTACGCGCGCGCTCAACCCGGAAGCCCTAAAGCACCGCCGCCAACCGGCTTAACGTCATTCCAACATTCCAGTACTCGTCACTCCAACACCAGCTCCGCTCACGGACTCACCCCGCGCTAATCTTCCTGCGGTGAAACACCCGATTGTCTTGATCGATAAACTCAACCCGAGCTTCAGCGGGATGGGCTTTTAGATCGACCGTAACTTTTGCAAAATTGAAATTCTCCGCTAAGAAGAACTCGTAGCGCCGGTTGGCGCTATTGGTAATGCGGTTCAATGGTGCGCCTAGTGGTCCGGCTGTAATATCGATAAGCCCGCCGCTTCCCGGCACTCTTGTGATTGACGCGCAATGCATATCGGCGCTCATGAAACTCACGCCGCGCAATTTCTTCTGCATGATGAAACGCAGAATCTCTTCTCGTTCTTTTGGGTAACCATCCCAACGGTCGCCCCCGCCGCCTGCCATCGGAACCGATGTTCCGATGAACTTGAACGTCGCCGACGATTCGGCCAAGGCATCGAAGAACCATTCCTTCTGCGTCCGACCCAGCATGCTGGACCGGTTCGGGTTACGATACTGACGCGTGTCGAGTAAAAAGAGCTCCACCGACGCTCCCCATTGCACTGAGCGAAAGATCCGTTCCGGCTCCGATGCCGGCCGGCGGATCGGCCAATAGTCTAAAAAGGCTTTTCTACCGATAGGCGCCAAAGGGTGCAGTCGGGGAATAATCGTTGGCCACTTCATGGTCGTCCCACACTGCGTACACGCTGGTCTCGGCAAAGCAGCGTTGCGTCGCATAGTCATCTCGGTTGCGCCGGTATTTTGCCCAAAACTCTTCCAACCGTTGAGCCGCGCCGTTGAGATCGGCATAAATAGTATCGCCCAAGTGGAGAAAGAAGTCCGGCCGCTGCGCGCGGATCGCATCCATCACCGTGAAGGGCTGATAGGTTTCCCGCGTGTCGCCGCTGAAACAGAAAGTAACCTTGCCCTGGTCGTCTGGCTCGGGCGCGGTCACAAAACTCGCCACCGGCCCCGGCGTCTTTCCCGCCACCTCGGCTCGGTAGTGATAGCGGCTCCCTGATTCCAACCCATCGAGAGGGATTATCGCGGTATCGTCCGAACTCGGATCCACTGAGTATTCAGCCGTAACTTGATCTGCTCTAAGGCTCAGGTTCTTGCCGTATCGCAGCGCAACCCGGCTTCCCGAATCGGCCCTGAGCCAGACAAGCGCGCCGTTTGAGGAAACCTCACTCGTGAGGTAACCATGGGAAAGCCCGGTGTCGCTATTATTCCTAACAAGAGGCGCGACACAGGCCGATGGACCCAAGAGCGTGGGCATGGCGAGCCCAGCTCCGCTCAATACTTTTAAAAACTCGCGGCGGTTCATTTCCTCAATGGACGTGCAACCTGTCCCAGATCAGTTCACAAAGCCAACCGGCGAAAAGCGGGAAAAGAAAACTGACAGCAAAACGAATCGCGACGACTTTCGCGCCAAGAAACGGAATCTCCCACATTATAATTCGCTGCAAGCCAAAGAGCGACCAGGCCGTCAAATAAGCGACCAAGGGTCCGATTCCGACGCCCATCTTATAAAACGTCGCGATGACCGGGAAATGGGTCATCGGACCGCCAGGCGTAACGCCGCCCAAACTCATACCGATCAAAATGCCTTTGAGCCCCGTGCCATGCCCCATCCAGCGAACGATGACCTCCTGCGGCACGATGGCCTGGATCAGGCCGGCCAGCAAGAAGGCCGCGATCATCCGTGGGGTAATTTCCAGAATCAGCGACCCGGTCGCGTTGATTCCCTTATGCGCCGCCTCCGGCGACTTGATATAGACGACGATCAGCGTAGCGACTGCCAAGGCCATCATGACCCAGGTCGAGGTGTCCATAGATCTCCTGAATGAGTGGTGCGACTGTTTTTGCGGGGACATCGGGTAAATTTGAATCTGTGATGATGTGGTGCTTGGGGCGGCGCTAAGTCACGCACGAAAGACCGCCGCCAATTAAGGAACTCACGCCGGGAGCCAGATTGTTGGTGCGGATTTGACACCCGCCTTACTTACTTACGGTTTGATGATCAGCGCCGACTGCTCTTCTTCCTTCTTGGCCTTCTGCTGCGACAAGAAAAAAGCGAAGCTCTTTTGCATCAAACCAGTAAGGAAAGAAACATCGAGCGGTCCCGGATCGCCTTCGCCAACTTGCAGCGCAACGGCGATAGAAAGCTTGGCGAGATCGGCGCGGTTGGTTTCTAAAAAATAGAATGCCATGTCTTCCATGCGCCGTTGGAATACTTTGCCGTTCTCGCCGGCGCACAGAGCTTTCACGGCGTCCCGTACGATGCCGTTGAAGCGCTCTTCTTTTTGCAGCGGATTCAACACGAGCCGGCTGGTCTGCGCTTCTTGCAGCAGCGGCAAAAACGCTTGCACCCAATCGTCGGTCAAAATCCAATAACGCAATTCCGGTTCGTCGAGCAGCCGGCGCGACAGCTCGCGCCATGCGCCTTCGCGCGCTTCCGCAGCGTCGAGTTTTTTGTAAATCGGATGCGGCTGTTCCTTCGGTTTTCCCGTGCCGATCAGCGAGCGCAGCTCATGAAAGTTCTCCAGGCCGCTCTGGCCCCGCGCTTTCGCTCTTTCGTAAGCTTCATAGATCATCTGATCGGCATATTCCCAGGGGATCGCGATCATGCTGACGTCGTGTTGCTGCTTGATATCCTGGGCCATTTTGCGCAGCTCTTTGCGGCGCATGTGTATCCCGCCGATGCGCAGCAAGCCGTCGCGGTCTTGGAGCATCGCTTGAATCACTTGTAATCCATGATTGGGCTGGGGTTTGGCGATCCAGACCAACCGTCCGCCGCCGCCGTCGACGGCAGACATGTAAGCTTCGATCTCACTGGCGCGCTCGAACAAAGGCGCGGATTTTTTCTCCGCCGCCTTTTCTTGCGGCATCGCCAGGCCTTTTTGCGCGAGTTTGAAAAGCGACCGTTTGATCTCTTTCTTGATTTCTTTATCGGTAAGTTGCCGCTCGATCTCGGCTAGCGCGTCGACTGCCGTTGGATCGGCGATCTTGCCCAAAGAAAAAATCACCGCCAGATCGGTCTCTCGGCCTTTTCCGAAAAGACGTCTTGAGCGATGGAACAAGCTCCGGCGCAGGCGCGTCTACCGCTACGCCAGACTCGCGCAGCGCCGCGAGCCCTTGCCGGATCTCGTCTTCGTGGTTTTTTTTCTTTGCCAATCCGACTCGCCCTTCATTCACTAGAAGCAGCGCGGCACGCGGCGCTTTGACGTTTTTATAACTTCGCACAGGTCGGTGATTTTCCCTTGCCGTCCAGCGTGGGCGAAGTTGGGCCATTCTTCGACTTGCGCGTCGCGATAATTCTCCCGATACCATTTGGCGATTTCTCCGGCTGTCGCGAACCAAACTTTAGCGTGGCTCTTGGCGTAGCGGATGAATTCCCGCAGCAACAGCGCGCGGAATGGCCGCCCGCCGACGAACGGATGATTGCCCCACATCATGAATTTCGGATCGGCTGGCGCCCTCTTCGTACAGGCAGTCGAAACAATCTTTCCACATCTGCAACATATCCCGCGGCGTTCTGCCGGCCCGTTGATAGCTCGAGTAATCGTTCAGATCTTGGAAATAAGATAACACGGTCAATTCCTGCTTCTTAAGCTTGAGCGTGTACGGCGTCTCCTGGTGCTGCGGGTCCATCCAGTAGGTATAGCCAAGCTCAAGGATGATTTCGGGCGTCACCGCGCTTGGCGCCACGCCGGTGGAAAGATAACCGACCGGCGCTTTGCCGACGACTTTCTTCACCGCATCGACGGTTTTTTGCAGATCCTTTTTTTCCTTTTCGCGTTTCTTCATGTAACTGTAGTCGTGAATCCAAGTTTCGGTGCCGACCTCATGGCCCTGTTCGGCGATCTCTTTGAAAATCTCCGGATAGTTCTGCACGGTGATACCGGTCGGGAAGAAGCTCGTTTGAATTTTTTCCTGCTCGAAGATTTCCAGCATGCGGTAGATGCCGACGCGCTCGCCGAACTCGCGGTCCGTGATAATCGCCAAGTTTCTTTTCGTGACTGCGTTTCGCGGGAAGCTGCGCCGATTCTCCTGTTGCAACGTGTTCGGCCCGCCGAGATCCTCCGGCCAGGTCTCGAACGCCACGCACGGCGTGATGGCAATGCGCGCGCCGTCGGGCCACTTGATCGGTTTTCGCTTCGGTCTGACTTTCATACTTCCTCCTGACAATGGGAAATTTTTCTACTCATGCCATAGTTCAGCGATCTTGCCAAACGATACGACTGCTATCGCCAAGTGCGTTCGTCGACTTTCGATCAAAGCGGCCCCGGAGAATTCTCCGCGCGCCGCAACAGCGAAATTTGCTTGGTTTTTCGCTGGATTTCCCTCTGTCATTGCGTCCATCGGTCTTGACTTGGGATGGGATGCCAGCTAATTAAATGATTTGATTTTGAGTGAGGAGGAGGACTTATGGCAGACGCAAAATTGGTTGAATATCGCGTGGATAACGGCGTGGCGATGTTGGAAATCAACCGCCCGCCGGTGAACAGCTACACCACCGATCTGTTGAAGGAACTGGACGCCGCCGTTCTCGACGCCCGCTTCGACGATAACGTTCATGCGCTCGTCATCACCGGCAAAGTGGAAAAATTCTTTTCCGCCGGCGCCGATATCAACATGCTGTCGAGCAAGCCTTCGAGTTTCAAAAACAACTTTGCGCTGCACGGCCATGAAGTCCTGATGCGCCTGGAAAATACCCCGAAGATCGTCATCGCGGCGATCAACGGCCACGCCGTCGGCGGCGGTCTTGGAAATCGCCATGGCGTGCGACATCCGTATCGCCAAAAAAGAAGGCGGCGAGTCGGCCTCGCGGAGATCAATCTCGGCGTCATGCCCGGCATGGGCGGCACCCAACGTTTGCCGCGCCTGGTCGGCAAAGCCCGCGCCATGGAGCTTTGCGCCACCGGCAAAACCATCGCCTTTGAAGAAGCCCTCGAGATGGGGCTGGTCCACTACATCTACGAAAAAGACAACTTCATGGAGGAAGTCATGGATTACGCGCGCCAGTTCATCGTGCCGAACAAGAGCAGCCTCGCCGTCGGCAAAGTGAAGCGCGCGATTCAAACCGGATTCGAATTGTCCTTGCCCGACGGCTTGGCTTTTGAAAGCGAGCTGCTGGCGCAAACTTTCGGCAGCGAAGACGGCCAGGAAGGCGTCAAAGCCTATCTCGAAAAACGCACCGCGCAATTCAAGGGACAATAACCACTTCCGTTTTCCGTTTAAACGACTTGAACGTTTTGAACGGCTTGAACCTTAACTATTTTTTCTGGAGGTTAGCTGATGGCTAAGATGTTTATCGGCGGCGAGTCCGTCGACTCCGTAACGAAAAATACCAGCGAAGTGCGCAATCCCGCCACGGGCGCGACCGTCGACAGCGTACCGCAGGGCAACGACAAGGACGTTCAACAGGCGATTCAAGCCGCGGAAGACGCTTTCAAAGTATGGTCCGACGTTTCGCCGGAAGATCGCGGTAACGCGCTGATGAACGCCGGCGAGCTGATCAAGAAGAATAGCGCCGAGATCGCGCAACTGCTCACCCAAGAACAAGGCAAGACGCTGTTCGAAGCCGGCCTGGAGATTCACCACCTGGTGCACGGCTTGGAATTCTATGCGGGTCTGGCGTCGAAAGTGCGCGGCTCTCATGTGCCGCTGCCGCAGAAAGGCGCCTACGGCATGGTCGTGCGCCAACCGATCGGCGTCTGCGGCGGCATCGTGCCGTGGAACTTCCCGCTGACTTTAATGGGCACCAAGCTCGGCCCGGCGCTCGCCGCCGGCAACACGATCATCATCAAGCCGGCGAGCACCACTCCGCTGGCGACGATTCAAGTCATCGAACTGATCGCTCAGGCGACTTTCGGAGAAGGCAAAGCGCAGAAGACCTTGCCGAAGGGCACGGTCAATATCGTTACCGGTCCGGGCGGCAGCGTCGGAGAGGAGCTGCTGCGCAACCCGCGCGTTCGGCGCATCGCCTTCACCGGCTCGACGCCGATAGGCCGCCACGTCATGGAAGTGGCCGGGCGCGAGATCAAACGGGTCACTTTGGAATTGGGCGGCAGCGATCCGATGATCGTGATGGAAGACGCCAACCTCGATCTCGCCGTGAAGATGGCTGACGTCGGCCGCTACTTTAATTGCGGCCAAATGTGCCTCGGCGTAAAGCGATTGTTCCTGCAAGAATCCATCGCGGACAATTTCGTCGGCGGCCTCGTCGAGATCCTCAAAAAGAAAACCGTCGGCAACGGCATGAGCAAAGAAACCCGCATGGGCCCGATCCACATCGGTTCGCAGCGCCAAGAAGTCGAAGAACAAGTGGAAGACGCCAAAGCACGCGGTGCCAAAGTGTTGTTCGGCGGCGAGCGGCCCAAGGGCGGCGACTTCGACAAGGGTTTTTTCTATCTGCCGACCCTGATGACCAATGTGCCCGACGACGCGCGCGTGACCAAGGAAGAAGTTTTCGGTCCCGCCCTGCCGGTCTACACGTTCAAAACGCTGGACGAAGCGCTCGAAAAAGCCAACTCATCCGAGTTCGGCCTCGGCTCGTCGATCTGGACGCGCAATTTGTTGCATGCCAATAAAGCGATCGACAAGCTCCAGGCCGGCAACGTGTGGGTCAACTCGCTCCACTACGGCTACGACGAGCTGCCCTTCGGCGGCGTGAAATCGAGCGGCGTCGGCCGCGAGCACGGTCCGGAAGCTCTGGACTATTATCTCGAACCCAAAGGCGTCGTCGTCGTCAACGTTTGAGAAGGCAAAAAATGATGTAGGGGTAGACCTATGTGTCTGCCCCTGCCCGACGGGCGACCACACAGGGTCGCCCCTACAAAATCCCGGTTCAATTCCAGAACATTCGGTTGACAAATCACTGCCTGTTCAACTAGCCTAAGTCTTATCTCGACAACTCAAGGAGGGCGCGCTCATGTTTGCACAAATGCGGCATATGGCGATCGTTACCAGCAACGCAAATACCGAAGGAGATTTCTACCGGGACGTTTTCGGCATGAGACGGTCGAGCCTACAGCGCGCCGGCGGTGCGGTGGTCGTCGGCGACGGCTATATCGGCTTGAACCTCAATCCGCGCGCCCCCGGCCGGCAGGCGGGTTTCGATCATTTCGGTTTCGAAGTTGAAGATGTCGAAGTCGTCTTTGGGCGGCTCAAAGACAAGTATCCCAAGATCCAAGTGCTCCATCGACCGAGCAACCGCCCCTTCGCCGGCATCAGCATGCATGATCCGAACGGCAACGTTTTCGATCTGTCCCAGGCGAACATGGAAAACCGCCGCGATATTTACACCGAGAAGGTTGAAGATCGTAAGCGCCGCATCGGCCACTTCGGCCTGCGTTGCGTCGAGCCGGAGGAATGCGGCGAATTCTATCGCGACGTTTTCCAATTGCAGGAGATGGAAAAACCCGCCGGCGATCCCAATCACTATTTGTCCGACGGCAAAGTCACTTTAGCGGTTATGCCGTGGAAGATTTCCGACTTCGCCGGCTCCGGTATCGAGCGGCCGGCGCTTGGATCACATCGGCTTCAAAGTCGAAAGCATGACGCGCCTTCAAAGCCGATCTGGAAAAACACTCGCACTACCTCGATGCCACTCGGGAGACTCGTCCCGAGAAAAACCCGGAACGGGAAGTGCGGCAAAAACTGCTCGCCACCTGCTGCTTCGGCCAGTTTCAAATGGCCGATCCCGACGGCGTGCTGATCGACGTATCCGAGTAATACCCGGTATTCTTAGACTGCAACGAAAAGGGCATCCGTCTCGAAACGGATGCCCTTTTCGTTTAGCAGCGACACACTAGCCATGACAATCTACCGCCGTTCCGGGGGCGCAGCACGGATCTTGCTCCAACGTCCGACGCCGAGTCCGGCCGCAATCAACCCGATGAAATAGCAAAGCGCCGGCGCCGCCGCGCGTGCCGGCGGCTCAATGCCGGTGACTGAGATGACTTGCTCGTTGCGGATCGGCGCCAAACCGGCGACGTTGGCCGCGGCGGTCACGCGATATTCGGCGCCGTCGGGAAATTGAAACTTGGTTGCGAATTCACCGGTGATCGGCAGCTTCTCCACGGCAAAAACAATTTTACCTTTCTCTAAGTGAGTCACCGTGAGCGTCAGCAAAACGGTTCGCGGATCGGGCTGACCGGCATTTTCCAGTCGCCAGGCAATGCGGCTCAACTTGCCGACCATCGCCGGCTCGATTTCCAATTTGCCGACCGAGTTCGCTTCCTGCGATGGAGCCGTCGCTCCCCGTGCCGGGATGCCGATCGAGAGCGCGAGAACTATCAGAGCTGCCTGGGCGCTCGTCCTGGTAAAAACCCGGCCCGCGCCGAATCCGAGGACGAAGAGCGCCACCGAGAAACGCGCCGAGGGCCACCCACTTGCTTTTGTTTTCCCGAATCTTGAAAACAAAAGTCTTGTCGGCCTTTCGGCCATCAGCCGCGACCACATCGACGGCCAATTTGTATTCGCCGCGAATCGGAAAGAGATACTTCCAGCTGACCCGGCCTTGGCGCAGCTTGAGAGTCATTTCATTCAAACGGGTGCCTTCGACGATCGGCATGTCCGTCGAGAAGACTCGGCCGGCTGCCGGCGCATCCAGGCGAACGTTGACCGTCGCGTTTTCCACCGGCCGGCCATCGGCGCCGGTCACCAGAATCGCCAGGTCGGCGGGATCGGCGAACGGGCGCAGCAGCTCAAGTCGCGGCGTAGTTTTGAAGTAGACGTTCAGGTCTTGGGACCCAGACCGCAGGGACAAAAACAAATCCGGCGAGGAGAACAGAAATGTAAAGGATCGCTTTTAGTGACAAGGCACTACGGCGAGCGCATGGCGCACGTTGTGCAGGGTGTCGTGAACCGCCGGATAGCTGGCGGCCAGCGCGACAAACAAGGTCGCGCCGCAAACGGAAAGGAAAATAGCCGACTTGATGAAGAACGAGATACGTTCCGGTGCTTGCTAACTCCAGGCCTCTTGCTAAAGTTTTTTCCATGGTTCTCTCCCCTGCGCGATGTGACAGTATTTTCATCCCAAGCAAGCTTGACTGTCAAGGCCGCGAAAACAAAATTTCAGTTGCCTTTCCCACGCCGGTTTCATAATGCTGGACGCAGCATTAACTTTATTGGAGGTTACCATGCCGGTTGTGCACATCTACATGTACGCGGGAAGAACCAAAGAAGTGAAAAGCGAATTGGTCAAGCGCATCTCGAAGGATTTCGAGGAGGTCGCCAACATTAAACCCGCGTCGTTGAACATTCTCTTCCACGATGTCGAGAAACAGGATTGGGCCATCGGCGGCGCGCTGGCTTCAGAAACTCCGCCCAAGTAGCCCGATCCCATGCCGTCCCACGGACAGAACAAGATCGGCTTTATCGGTTCGAGCGCGCCGGCGAGCCCGCACCACGATAGCTTTCGAGCCTTTATTCCTAAAGATATCGAATTCACCTTTGTCCAGGAAGCCGGCGAGAAAAGCTCGCTTTATGACGCCCGCGGCAAAGTCGAACCCCTGATCGGCCAGGTGCAGCGACTCATCACCGAGCGGCGCTGGGATGGCGTGATCATCAGCGGCGCGCCCAAGGAAGCACTCAATCCCGGCATGTGGGAGCAGGTTTCCGCCGCCCTGAACTTCCCATCGCTTTGGCGCTGCGCTCGTCGGTCGCGGCGCTCAAAGCTTTTTCCGCCAAGCGGATCCTGCTGATGACGCCGGTCGACGACCAGCTCAAAAAAATGTACGACGACTATCTTGCGGGATTCGGCATCCAATCTTTCTATCCGCCGCAAATCCTGCGCGCCCACACGGACGCGCAGAAGCTCACCAGTAGCCGACGTGGAATCGATGACCCGCAAAGCGCTGGCGGAATTTCCGGACGTCGATGCGATTTATTTTCAGGGCGCGCTGCTCGACCCCATCCCCTTATTGGACAAGCTCGAAGGCGAATTGAGCCTGCCTATCGTCGCCAGCAATCCGGCAATGCTTTGGCTGGTGCTGTCAAAACTCGGACGGCGCTATCAGATCCCCGGCTACGGCAAGCTCCTGGCGTCGTGGCCGGCCGTTCCCACGGGTCCTTTTTAATTCGAACGATGCGCGCCGTGCGACTCGCCTACCGCGACCACGACCGTACGCCGGTGATCTATTGCATCAAGGCGATGGCCGAGCGGCACTACGATATCCATGTGGAAATTCTTCACATTGAGGAGCGGGAGGCTTTCGAAGCCGCCCTGTTCGACGACCGCTGCGACGCCATCATCGAACATTTCGAATATCTTCACGCCGTGCCCGGCCGGGGAAAACCAATCACGCTGTTTTGCGCGCCGCAGGTTCACCGTGGGCTGCAACTCGTCGTGCCGCAGGATTTCAACTCCCTCGACGAACTGCGCGGCAAGACCATGGCGGTGCGCGATCTCGGACGTCCCTTCGCGATCACCCTGTGGCTAAGAAAGATGGGCTTGGAGAACGACGTTAAGACCGATGATCGTCGAAGATAAAAAAATCGGCCGCTGGCAACAGTGGCGCAAAGTCGCCGGCGGCGAATGCGCCGCCTGTTTCGTCGCGCCGATCTATCTGCCCGAGGCTTTGACGGCAGGACTAAAGACTTTTCCGGTTCCACAGTTGGAGATCGTCAGCCTCTTCACCCAAGCTTGCCTCTCCCGCTTCGCCTCGGAACATTCTGAGCTCATGAAAGATTATATGAAAGCGATCGTCCACGCGCTCGCGCTGCTTGGTCTATCGGCGCGACGAAGCGATGGAGATCATCGCTCAAGAACCGATGCGCTTGATCGGCTTGACGGATATCGTCGAAATGCGCCGCCAGGTCGATTCCATCGCGGAGCTGCTCCAGGTCAAACCGTACCCAACCAGCGAAGCGATCATCAACACCAACTTGATCGCCGCCCTCGAACACGGCGCCAGCGTCGAAAATCCCATGACCCTCTGGGACCTGCATTGGCTGAAGGATCTCGACGACGAAGGCTTTATCGACGAGCTCATCACTCGATTGTCGTCAACAATCTCGATCCGGCAGCGTTAATGCATCAATGATCCGACAATCCTGCTTCAAAAGTTTTGGGCGCTCGCAAATTTCGGCACTCATCCAGGCGGGTCTAGAAAGCCCGCCCTCTGTGTCTTTTTTGCGATCTTTGCGCTCTTTGTGGTTAAATCCTATTCTGACAATGAACAAGCTCCTAATCGTCTTTCACTCTAAAACCGGCGGCGCTTATCAAATGGCGCAAGCCGCGGCCAGCGGCGCCGCTTCCGAGCCGGAAGTTCACATCAATTTGATTCACGCCGCCGAAGCCGGGCCGGACGAACTGCTACAAGCCAACGGCTACATTTTTGCCACGCCGGAAAACCTCGCCATGATGGCCGGCATGATGAAAGACTTCTTCGACCGCACTTATTATCCGGTCCTCGACCGTATCGTCGGCCGGCCTTACGCCACGCTTATCTGCGCCGGGAGCGACGGCGAGAACGCCGCGCGCCAGATCCAGAGGATCGTCACGGGCTGGCGCCTTAAACCCATCGCCGAACCGGTCATCGTCTGCACCTATGCGCAGACGCCGGCAGAAATTCTTGCGCCGAAGGAAATCGGCGTCTACGATCTCCAGCGTTGTGAAGAGGTCGGCGCGACTTTGGCTGCAGGACTGACTCTCGGGATTTATTGACTAGGCGCCAACCAAAGGCACCTTCGACATAGCCCTAGCCGGTGCAATCCCGCGGCCCTTTGAACCTACTACTGTGTAACATTTTTGGTGGTTTACCCGGCTCAATATGTTAAATATTCGAGATATGGCAAATGAATCCATCCTGGTTGTAGACGACCAACCCCTGACGATAAAACTGATCCAGTCGATACTCGCTGCGGAAGGGTATCAAGTACGAGTCGCGGCAAATGCAACGGAAGCCCTGCAAGCAATCCAAAGCTCCGAGCCCGATCTGATCTTGATGGATATCCATCTGCCCGGCTTGGACGGATTGGCGCTGACAAAGTTGCTCAGATCCAATCCGGAGTTGCGCCACGTCAAGATCATTGCGATCTCCGCTTATTCCTTGACGGAAAATGATGAGCGCATTACCGCCGCCGGTTGCGATGGCTTCATTCCCAAGCCCATCGATACGAGAGCACTTGCCTCTTCCATTCGGATATATCTGGACGGAGATTCAACGCCTTCATGATTTGCCGAATCATGGGAACATTTGGGCGTAGCTCTCGCGCTGCACTTCCTCAACACGATTGAGCGATGTCGACCCTCCAACGTTTTGCCTTCGGACCACTGGAACCTATGAGACGGAACTGAAATCACCCCATGCAACTAAACCCGATAGTTTGACGCCGAAGAAGGCTACTACGACACGGTTCGAACCATGGCGCGTAAGCCGGTCGCGATGTCCTTGAGCGGGCAGTTTTTTCATAATCACCTCGACCGTCGCATTTTGGTTTAAGTCAGACACCTTCAGATAACTAGAGGTAGAAGCGACCAAAAATTTCGCATCGGCAAAGACAACTGAGAATGCTCCAAGACCTCCATCCAGTCTGGATTGCATTGACAGATCGGATTTCCGTGCCTAAGATTCGGCCCGATAGGAATCCTGAAGGGAGAAAATTTAGATACGTGGATGATGTTCTAAAGATAGGCATCGCGGGATTGGGAGAAGCGACCACAGAATTTCTACCGGACTATGTAAAGCATCCCAAGGTCAAAGTTACTGCGGCCGCAGATTTTCGCCAGGCGGCGCTCGACCGCTTTCAGGTGGAGGTGAAGGGAAAAGTTTACCGGACGTTTGAAGAAATTTGCCGGTGCCCGGACGCCGACATCATCTATATCGCCACACCCCACGAGCTCCATGCCCAACATACGCTCATGGCGTTGGAATGCGGCAAACACGTGATTGTGGAAAAACCGATGGCGCTCACGGTCGAAGACTGTGACAAAATGAACGACGAAGCCGATCGTCGCGGCTTGAAAATTCTTTGCGGTCACAATCACAGCTATGATGTACCCATCAGGAAGATGAGAGAAATTATCAGGAGCGGAGAGCTGGGCCCGCTCTGCATGATCAACACCTGGAACTACAATGACTTCATGGTACGGCCTTACCCTGACTTTGCCATGGAGACGAGCCGTGGAGTAGTGCTCAACCAAGGTCCTCATCAGGTGGACATTGTGCGTGTGTTGGGCGGTGGAATGGTTCGCTCGGTTCGCGCGAGAACTATGACTTGGGACAAGTCCCGACCCGGCGAAGGCGCCTACACTTGCTATCTGGATTTTGAAAATGATGTTACCGCCACGCTCGTCTTCAATGGTTATGGTTTCTTCGATACCGCCGAGCTTTTTGGCTGGATTGGCGAGAGCGGCGCGGCGCGTTACCCGGAAAAACACGTCGGCGCGAGAAAGAAATATAATCAGCTTCTCACTCTCTCCGGACACGAGCGAGTCGAGCTCTTGGAAGAATTGAAGACTAAAATGCGTTATGGAAACGTCGGCCTGGGCGAGCGGCCGGAGATGCCGGCCGGATGGGAAAAAGGCGGCTATCGACCCGGCATCGATCCCGATACCAAACATCAGTCTTTCTTTGGACTGACGGTCGTCAGTTGCGAAAAGGGCGACATGCGGCAATCGCCGGACAATTTGATCATTTACGGCGACGAGAAGCGAGAAATCATGCTCGAAAAGGGAGTGCGCCGGCGCAACGGCGAAATCGACGAGCTCCACGAGTGTCTTTTCCACGGCCAACCCTTGCTGCACGACGGGCGTTGGGGCGCGGCAACCGTGGAGGTGTGCGTCGCCATGCTGCAATCAACCGCGCAACGAAAAGAAATTCAGCTGTCACATCAGGTTCCCTACAGAGATTAACATGGCAAAAATCATTTCGGGTCTCGCGTCGTCTCATGCCTTTGCTCTCATCGATCCCTCGGACTGGGATGCGAGGCGGGAAAGAAACAGATCGGGCTACAAACAACGCTACGGAGCAGTGCCCCCGGCACATCCGAAAATCGCCGAGGAAAACGACGAAACAAGAAAGCTCAAGCACCGCAACGTAAGAAACGGGCTGGACTTCTTGCGCGATGCCGTTAAGCAAAGCGCTCCCGACGCGATCATTCTGATCGGCGATGATCAGAACGAGAATTTTGTCGAGACCAACCTGCCTCAGATCGCGATTTATTTAGGCGACACTGTGGTTACCACGGAGCCCGGCAGAAACGGCCAAAGAGAACGCGGACCCACCTATCGTTGCCATGCGCGATTGGCAAAGGAGCTCCTGCACGGATTGGTCGAACGGGATTTCGATGTGGCTTCTTGCACATCCTTTCCACGCGATGAGTTAATTTCCCACGCGCACGGTCCGATCATGCGAACGGTCGATCCCGAGGCGCAGGTTCCGTTTGTGCTCGTGTTCGTCAACGCGATTCATGTTCCCGCCATTGGCCCCGGCAGGTGCTATCGATTGGGACAAGCGATCAAGGATATTCTCAGCCGGAACGGTTCGGAGGATCGAGTCGCCATTTACGCGTCGGGCGGACTTTCGCATTTCACTTCCGGTTATCCTTGGCCCCACTACAAGGGCCCCCACGGCTACGGCTCCATCAGCGAAGATTTCGATCGTAAAGTGATGGCCGCGCTGGCGCACGGAGAAGGTGAAAAGCTGGCACAGCTGACCTCGGACGATCTTTTGGAAAACGGCGACATTGAATTTAGAAGCTGGATGGTGCTCTTGGGCGCAGTCGGAAACGTCCCCACCAAGGTGAACGTCTACGAGCCGATCTATAGCGCCATTGGCGGTATGGGTGTCGCATATTGGGATCTGGAAGAAAATCGCCGGTTCTGAAGTCAGGAGACGCTGATGACAAAGGAAGAGAACGATTTACTCACTCAAACCGACCGTGGCACCCCTTGCGGTGAGTTGATGCGGCGTTATTGGCAACCCGTTGCCTTGTCCGAAGAACTGCACTCCGAGCCTTTGGCGGTGAGAATTCTCGGCGAAGATCTGGTGCTGTTCCGCGATGACCAGGGGCGGCCGGGACTTTTGGAGATTCACTGCTCCCATCGCGGCGCGGATTTAAGCTATGGGCGCGTCGAAGACGGCGGCATTCGATGTCTCTATCACGGCTGGCTCTATGACATTAACGGTTGCGTCATCGAAGCGCCCGCGGACCGTCGAGTTTCGCCGACGGAGTTGGCGCGGATACGTCACCCCTCTTATCCTTGCCAGGAGAGAGCAGGAGCTATTTTTGCCTACCTCGGCCCGGGCGATCCACCCCATTTTCCCAATTACGAGTTTCTTGCCGTCCCACCGGAGCATGCCTACGGAATCAAGATTCTCCACGAGTGCAACTACCTGCAGGCCAACGAAGGAAACATCGATCTCTCCCATTTGAGTTTTCTCCATTACAACCGCGAGAACCGCGGCATTGGCGGGGAGGTGGGCGGCCCTCTGCTGGCGGCCCAGGAGACAATTTCTAAAACGGGGGCGGATACGGAGTCTGAGGCTGTCCGACGTTGAGCTCACCCGCTACGGAGTGCGCAGTTACAAGATTCGCCACAACGTCCAGCCGGAGAAATATCATCTGTATATCACGGAGTTTGTTTTGCCGAACTTCACCTCTTTTCCGGGAAGATTTCGCGGCTGGTACGGTTATGCGGTCAACTGGCATGTGCCGATCGACGATCAAGAGCCACTGGAAATATACCTTCATGTTCAGGCGCGACATGCCGGTCGATCGCGAGCATCTCGCCAAAAGCCGCGCGGACATTGACGCTGAGTACAAGCCGGTGGCAAACAGATCGAATCACTACAGACAAGATCGAGAATCGATGCGAGAGGAAAGTTTTTCTGGCCTGGGCAAGCGACCGGACGGCGGCATAACATTTCAAATCCAAGATCTATGGGCGACCGAGGGACAGGGCGCGATTCAAGATCGGACGCGCGAACATTTGATGCCCAGCGATCAAGCCGTGCTGGCGACCCGCAAGATACTTGTCAAAGCTATCAGAGACCTGCAGGAGGGGCGGGAACCGGCGAACGTGGCGCGCGATGCCACGAAAAACCGATTTCCTATCGTGTCTCTGAACGAAATGCTTCCCGACAGCAAGCACTGGCGCGAGCGGGCCAAAGAGTTGGAAAAAGAGGTTACCGTTTAGAATCCACCGCTTGGAACTTGGTCTATCGGGTTTTGACTTCTTCCTTTAAGATTTCGCGAGCCAGAGAAAAGTCGAACATCCTTTTAATCTGCTCATCTTTGGAGAGCGCTAAAAGTTTCGGATCTCGATTTCCTTGCAATGCGATGTCAATGGAGCTTTCCATGGTGGCGCGAGAAATTGTTCCGTCGGCAGTTTGAATACTGCGCAGAAAATCATAGGTGCCCAGTACCGTTTCCTGATCCAGTTGAAAGACCCGGGACATGATCGCGACGCTGTCGCTACGATTTTTCTCATTGGCAAAGTAACGCATTCCGCGGAGAGTCGCGCGCAGAAACCGTTTCGCTTGGTCGGGATTGTTCTTTAAGACCTGGTCGGTGGCCATCACGCCGCCGCCCAGAAGTTTAATTAGATCCCCGACAAAAAGAAGTTTTCTCATGCCCATTTTGGTGGCGATCACATCGAACGGCGGCCAAAGGATGGCTGCTTCGACGGCGCCGCTCTGAATGGCGCTCCAGACGTTAGCGCCGCCGCCGAGGGCGAGAATAGTCACGTCCTTGTCAGGGTTCATGCCGAAGTGTTTCACCATCGCCTTGGCGGCTAGTTCCGTCATCGAGCCCACGCCGGTGACTGCGATTTTTTTCCCTTTCAGGTCTTCGCCTTTTTGGACACCCAGATCGGGCCTGCCATAGAGGACGTAGAAAGGTTTGTCGTTCAACACAAAGATAGCCTTTACCGGCGCCCCCGTCAGAGCGGCTCGAGTGCCCGAGCCCGTCGCAAGGCTGAAATCCACCGATCCCGCTGTCAACACCTGGATCGACAACGCCCGGCCTTGGACAAAGATACTAGTAACGTCCAAGCCTTCGTCGAGATAAAATTTCTTTTCACGTGCGATATAATAGGGAACATCCGTAAGCGTGGCGGCGGCGTGAGAGACGTAGGTTTTAACGAGTCTACCTTGAGCGAATGAGGACGCTGCAATGGCCTGAATCACTAGACTAACCGACAACGCGAACAACCATCTCCTCTGACTCTGTACAAAGGCCATAAATCACCTTTCATGCCGATCGTTGGAAAAAGACAACTTGTTAAGTTTGAACCCAGCAGAAACCCACCCTAGCAGATGGTTATCCTGATCTGTTTGCATCCGTCGCAAGGATGTAGCGGAAACTTAGACTCCTGGATTTCCATTCACACCACGGACATTTTCCTATCATCTAGTCGCTACTGCAACAATAGTGAGTCGTTCTGATTCGTTAACTAAAGGGAATCACGCTTGACATCGCGATGATCCCGACGAAGCAGGAAACTGGCTCAACTCGATCTCATCAAACAAATAGATCAGCGAATGAATCGGCGTTAGCGCGCTGAAGAAGGTTACTACGACACGGCTCGAACCATGGCGCGTCGACGGAATGCGTAACGTGCAGCGATTATTGAAACCCAGAACCCACGCATCGGCGATATTAAAATCGAAGACCTTATCGACGACCGCTACATCCGCAAATTAGACGAGAGCTTGAACTCGTGCGTTAGTCAGCGAATCGCGATCGGCGCCACCGCCGAGCCGGTGGCGCCTTTGATCTTTAGCGGCTGCACGATAAAGGCGAATTCGTAAGCGCGCGCCGCCGCCAGCGCTTCAAGTTCCAAATTCTCGATCAAGTAGATGCCGTGCTGGATCAGCATCATCGCATGAACCGGCAGATTGTGCGGCGGCTCGGAAGGCCGCACTTCGACGCAGCAATTATCCGCCGCGATCAGCATCGGCTCCCGTCCAACCAGCCACTGGGCCGCCGCGATGCCGATGCCGGGGCTGACCGACCCATAGCGCTGGTTCTCCTTGCCCATCAGCTTGGACCAGCCTGTGCGAATGAGGACCGCATCGCCGGGCTCGAGTTTCTGGTTTCCTTTGGCGAGCGCCTGTTGGAGATCGTCGGGCGTGATGTTGTACGAGGTCGGCAGCATATCGACGCCTTTTAATCCGGCAACGTCGATCAAGACTCCGCGCATCATCAGGCTGCCGACATTCTCGACTCCGAGCTTCTTGAATCCACTGCGCGTGCCGATGTCGCCGAGCTTGAAACAATTGTAGAAACTATCGCCCCACATTTGGTGCGCGAAGGCGTCGAACTGGGTGCCGATCTGGCCGAGTTCGGAGACGACCAGCTCTTCATTGGCCACACGGGCATTCGGTACCGGCAGCGCAGGTTTGGTGTAGATATTGAAGACGCGGTTGGCGTTGAGAAAGGCTTCCTTGGGGTCAGGAGACAATACGGCGGCGAGCTCGAATATTTCGCCGGTCTTGATCAGTTTTGCCGCGCGCAGAATACTCTCGGGCTTCATCATGTTGGCGGAACCGCGCTGGTCGGCGGCGCCCCACTTCGACGGACAGCGCTGATTGTCCGGTGGCATCTGCCAGGTTTGTGCGTGCAGCGGCGCGCCGCCGAAAGCCAGCAACGCCGCGGTCGCCATGGCCAAAGCGTTTAGCTGCATATTGCTACCTCCGCAATGTGGATTGTTTTTTGAATTTTCTTGGCAATCCCGGCTTCCGCTCGTGTACCGAAGAGACAATATTTTGCTGGAGAATATGCCATTCGGATCGAACGACTTGAATTATTGAAACGGTTGAGCGATCTGCTTGGGCGCGTGGATCTTCATATTGCCGCAAGCGCTACGGAATACCCGGCGTGTTCACCCGAATCTTATAGATGCTCGTCCGCGCCGCGATATAGAGAGTCTTGCGGTCGGCATCGCCGAATTCGACATTGGCGGCAAGCTCGGGCGTGAGAATCGTGCCGAGATGCTTGCCCTCCGGCGAAATAATCCAGACCCCACCGGCCGCCGTTTCGTAGATGTTCCCCTTGCTATCGACTCTCAGGCCGTCAGTAATGCCGGGAGTCGGATCTTTGCTGATGTCGATGAACATCATGCCGTTGGCCAGCGTGCCGTCCGGCTGGACCTCGTAACGCTTGACGAACTTATCGCGGCTGCCATTGGCATAGAGATATTTTTCGTCCGGCGAAAAAGCGACCCCGTTGGTGTTTGGTATATCCGTGATCACCCGGCTCACCTTGCCGTTCCTCAGCATGTAGACCCCGCCGAAATCCAACTCCTTCCTCGGATCCTTTTCCCTGAGACGCAACCCGCCGAACCCGTCGGTGAAATAGATCGAGCCGTCCTTCTTCACGACGACGTCGTTGGTGCCGCCGAAGCGCTTCCCTTCGTAGCGATCGGCGAGAACGGTGCGCTTGCCGTTGTTTTCGATGCGATCGATGGACCGCCCTGCCCACGTTGCAATGATGAGTCGACCCTGCCGGTCCAAGGCAAGCCCGTTCGACCCGATCATGGGGAATTCCTCGAAGAGTGGGTCGTTTCGATCCTTCCCGTTGGTCTGGATAAAACCCACGCGCCAAATGTCCTGACCCGTATAGCCGCTGTGGTCCAGATACACGGACAGCTTGCCATCCGGCGTCCACTTGTAGATCACGTTGGCGGGGATATCGCTGAACAGCAAATAGCCGCTCTTGCCTTTCTGAACCCACAGCGCGCCCTCGGTAAATCCAAAGCCGCCTTTCACCAGTTCCAATTTGGCGTCGGGAGACACGAGTGCATCGAGGGCAGGATCCAATCTGACGACTGGTCTATCGCTCGGCTTTTGCGCTGTTGCCACGGGGACTCCTGTGATCATGACGAACAAGATGACGACAGGCATCCATAATTTTTTCATGGCGAAGCCTCCTTCGAACCGGCTGTTGAGGATGAACGACTTTACGGCCGTCATGATAGCGGCGCTGGTCCTCGCTCACCTCGGAATTCCCGATTGCTGATTTCAGCTTTGCAATTTGCGATCGACTATCTGTGATGCCGGAGGTCAAGGATTGCCCCAGCCTTCGCTCTCGAGCGAAGCACTGATGGCGCTGCGCGTTTAGTCAATGAACCCGGCACGGCTCGGCATATTAGACTAACCGGCTCATCCTCAGCAAGAAGAAGATTGTCAAAAGTGCACGCCGGCTGAGTTCTTAGCGAGACGGCACAATCGCCGCGTCGGACGGATCAAACTTCGCGACCGGGCAAATAGTTCACTCTCGAATGCTTTTCTGTAGTTGATCCGTGAATCCGGACCGGCGGATTTCCTCAAGTAGGCTCAAGTCCCAATAGTCTTTTTCCGAGACACGCTGCGCCTGAGGTAGATCCAAGGCAATCAGATCGAGCATGTAGCGGATTGCTTCAGCGCTGGGCTTAAGATCCTTTTCGATGCGGCTGGTGATATCATCGTAGAGGTACGCGTTCACAGCTGGATCGGAATTCTGCAAGTATTTAGCGAAGGCCTTCAAGCTTTCCTCTTTGTTTCGGATCATGAAGAAAATGCCTTCGAGATAGCCGCGTAAAAACCGACTGAACATATCGCGATTCTTATCCAGCAAGGACAGGCTTGTATTCAGTCCGCCTGCCAGGGTTGGCACGTCGATCTTCGTGAGCGCTCTTAACCCAGCTTTCTCCGCCACTAAATGATTCGGCGGTATGATCAACGAGGCGTGGACTCTTCCGGCTTTGAGCGCAGAAATGTAGCCACCAGGCCCTCCGCCGAGAGGCAAAATTTTCACATCTGTTTTCGGATCGATGCCGTTGTCGCGGAGAAGCTTGGTTAGATGTGCATAGGGCAAGTCGCGCCCGAGACCAATCCCGAGCACCTTGCCCCTGAGGTCGGCAATGCGACGAATTTCCGGCGCGGTCATGAGAAAATACCCGAGAGTATTCATGGTAACGCCAAGTTTTACGACGCTTGCACCCTGGATCGCCGCGACATAAGCGGCCGTGTCGGATCCCATGAAAAGCTGAATGCTGCCGGACAGCAAAGCCGGCACCGAGCGCGATCCGCCGCCGAGATAAACTAAGTCAACATCGAGGCCGTGCTTGCGCCAGATGCGCTTCTCTGAAGTTACCCAGCCCGGACTCAGCGCCGGTCCCAAGGTCGCATAAGCAACCGTCATTCTGTCGGCAGCGCAAATCGTTGAGGACCACAACATCAACGAGACCAGCATCAAAATGTGCAACGTCGTTCCTTCGCTCCCTGCTTCACACGCCGAAGCTTAGTGTTCGGGAGAATTTATTTCCAGAAGCAGCTCAGGTCGATTTGTTCTTATTCAACCAATAGAAAGACCTCTGTTCATGCCAAAGCTCCTATCTCCATGCCCCGACAAATTAGCCAAAACGATTCGTTGGTGTCAATCTTACCAGGCGTTCTGAGAATGTTTGGTCAACTAAACTGGTGGTTGTCATGTTTGCATCGCTTTGGCTTTTTTCTTATACAGGCTTACGCTCATTGAGAAACCGAAAGGTTGCCCAAAAACGTTGCGCGAATTTGGAAAGGCGGAAGGGATGCACGAGCGATTCGTTGAAATCACCACTGCCGGCGGAGTCATGGATGCGTTCATAACTCAGCCGGAAGAGAACGGGCCGTTTCCCGCGGTCATCGTCTACATGGACATCTGGGGCATACGCAAAGAGCTTTATGATATCGCGCGGCGTGTCGGCATGGCGGGATACGCCTGCCTCGTGCCGGATTTCTATTATCGCAATGGCAAGCGAGTCCATTTCGAATTTCGCGATGAGCAGAATCGAACCATATCAATCAACCGGCTCGACGGTGAAAAACTCCGCGAGATCCAAGCGCGGCCCAAGCTCACCAATACAATGGTGAGTGACGATACGGGTGCCATCCTAAAATTTCTCGACGGCGCCGACTTCGTACGTCCCGGTGGAGTAGGCGCGATCGGTTTTTGCATGGGCGGCCGGTACGTTATGGCCGCCGCTGGAACCTATCCGGAGCGTTTCGTCGCTTACGCTTCCTTGCACGGGACAACCCTAATCTCGGAACGAGACGATTCTCCCCATCGACTCGCCGCGAACCTGCATGGCGAATTTTACTGCGGATTTGCCGAACACGACTCGCATGCACCACCGTCAATGATTCAAGAGCTGGAAGAAATACTCAAGCCTTGTCGGGTGAACTATCACTTCATGGTACATGCGGGCGCGGAGCACGGCTACGCACTGCCCGAACGCGATGTCTATGATAGGCAGGCAGCCGGACGGGACTGGGAGCAGATCTTCGCGATGTTTCACCGTCAGATTCCGGCGAATACTCGCTGAAAAGCACGAAAACGGATCACCAGTAAAGGAACCGAATTAATTCGATTTTCAAAGAGAGTTTTCTCGATTCATTTGAATAGTGCGGAGCGTTGGCTCAAAACCCGGGGGCTTGCTTCTAAAGCTTTCCAGTTCTCATTGCCATGAGCGATCCTCTCGGCCGTTCAGCTCATAGACCGTCTAGCGGCCGTCGTAAACTTTCGCGATAAAGCCTTCGCTCTCGAGCTCAGCGATCAAGCTCTGGTCGGTAAAGTCTTCCACTTTGAGCTGGTTCGTCTGAGGTATCGTCGCAGCGAGTTGCTTCAGCGCCACAGCCATCAGCTTGGGATCCGGCGTCGGAACTCTTTCGTGGACGGTCTTATAGATCTCGAAAATCTTGTCGAGCACGGATCGATCGCTGGTTTTGAGAAACTTTTGCATGACCGAGATGGTGTATTCTTTGTCGGTCTTGGCGATTTTAATGCCCTCGATCCATCCGCGCAGAAATCTTTTCACCGTGTCTCGCTTGGCCGCGAGAAAGGATTTGCTGACGATGATCGTACTGCTCGGATAGCGGATCGGCAGTTGGCTGAGATCGATCAACTTATGAAAACCTAATTTCTCGGCTTCGAGAGCGGTATCGCCCGTGACGATGGCGCCATCGACGGCGCCGACTTTGAGCGCACCCAACCGTTCCGGCAAGCCGCCGGTTTGAATCACCGCGACGTCACGATCGGGGACCAGTTTGTAGTATCGCAATGCTTCGCGCAGGATCAAATCCGACAGTGAGCCATAGCGGTCGCCACCGATTTTTTTATTTTTCAGGTCCTCCGGCCTTTTGATCGAGCTGCGGGTCATGATGACGTGAAGCAAACGATTGGACGTTACGCCGACGGCGCTCAGTTCCGCGCCGCGCGCCCAGGCGGTGAGCGCTGGCGCTGAGCTCATGTTGGCGATATCCACTTGGCCGGACAAGATCGCCGGCACGATCACGGAGCCGGCGGAAATATAGATCAACTGCACATCCAAGCCGTACTTTTTGAAAAATCCGGCCTGATCGGCGATCCACAGCGGCGCATAATTGGGCGACAATGCCGCGAACGGAACTTTTAAACTTTGCGCTGCGGCGGGAACGCTATAAGCGCAAAGCCAGGCGATCGCCAACGCGAACCGAAGCTTCCACGCGCGCGGCCGCATCGCCGGCAGAAGGTTAGCTGGCGGAAGCGCGCTGCAGAGGAATGCTTTCGGATACAAGCTTGAGATCATCGGAGTGCGAGACCGTAACGTTAAAATTGTAGGCGCCGGAGCGGAATTGATGCAGGGCAAATGGCTGCGATTGCGGATGGACGCCGTGGATGCAGTCTTCGGGCACGATGCTATAGTAATTCCTGATGTGGAAGCCAATGACCGCATGATAGACGCAATTACTCGATCCAATGCCGGTGACGACAATCTTATCCCGGCACGGCCGCAGGTCGAGCTTTTCCAGCGTCGCTTCCATGGAGGTTTTGTAGAAGCAGTCATGGGAGGTTTTCTGCACGACATTCTCACCGGGCAGCGGCCGCAACTCCTCGACGAAATCCGCGCCCGGGCTGCCGAGCAGCAAGCCGTAAGGCCGTCCGAAGACGGTAAATTCCGGGTGATCTTTGGTGCGGACGGATTGGACGTGAATGATCTTCCCGTTCACCGCGCGGAAGCGATCGAGCAAGCGGCGGATATTGCCGATGACCGGCTTCACCCCGGCCCCATGGCGCTCACACCCTTCCACCTGCATATCGACGATAACGAGCCCGGTAGAATCTGGTTGCAATTCGATCTTCGCATTGGCCATCGGCGAATCCTCCGAAACGTTGGTTTTGCGCGAGTATTTCACGGGCCTTCGCGAATTGTCAATGTGAGCTACGCTTACGCCCAAAACAATCTGATTGGCCGTTGCCTTCATCGCCTTCGTTCTTCCCAGCCAATCCGTAACATCGATCTCACCATTCACACGTTCCGCCCTCAGCACCCCTGAACACAACATTGCGCGGACTCTTAACGACCCGAATGACCGGCTGGGAGATCCAGCGCGAGTCGCTGTTTTCGGCTTGACTCGCTTCTTCCGTTTAACCTATTTTACGCTCAACTAATTTCGCCTGATAGGTCTTGAGAGGAGGCGTGTATCGTTATGAAAATCATCGATGCCGACGGTCATATTCTAGATAAGGAAAAGGACATCCGGCCGCATCTTCCTGAGGCGCATCGGGGTCGGGGCGGCTCTTTGGTGCCGTCTTTGGGAGTCGATGCAAGGTTGGGTGGACGCTTCAGTGATATCGAATGCCATGATGTGCCGAAGCGGCTTCGAGACATGGATACCGAGGGCATCGATGTCTCGGTTTTGTTTCCCACTTCCGCCTTTGCCATGAGCAAGATCTTCGAGCGCGACTACGCGGTTGCTTATGCGCGGGCCTACAACGATTTCATCGCGGAAGTTTGTCAAGAGAGCCCGCGGCTCAAAGCGGTGGCGCTGTTACCGTTTCAAGACGTGGATGCGTCGGTCAAAGAGGTCAACCGCGCGGTGACCGAGTTGGGATTGGCTGGCGTCGCCGTGGCTCCGCAGGGAATGCGCGAGCATCTCGGCTCGCAAACGTTTTGGCCGATCTATGAAGAGATCCAACGGCTCAATGTGCCCTTTTGCGTGCACAGCCGGCGCGAGGGGCCGGCGGGCGAGAATCGCTTCGATAGCTTCATCTACATGCATACGATCGGCCGCCCGACCGAAACCATCATTCAGTGCGTCGGGTTAATGTATGCCGGCATCCCTGAGAAGTTCCCCAAGCTGCGCATTGCGTTTCTCGAATGCGGCGTCGGTTGGGTGCCCTACTGGATGGAACGCATGGACGAAGAGTGGGAGAAGCGCGGCGACGTGGAAGCGCCTTTATGCAAGCAAAAGCCCAGCGAGTATATCACCCACGGCAATTGGTTTTTCGCCACCGAGCCCGAAGAAGGGATGCTTCCGTACGTCATCGAGAGGATCGGCGAAGACCGCATCGTTTTCGCCTCCGACTATCCTCATTGGGACGCGATGTTTCCCCATGTGGTTTCGACGATCCGCGGCCGTAAAGACCTGTCGGAGAGCGCCAAGGAAAAGATCCTGGGAAAAAATGCCAATGCGCTCTATGGCTGGAATGACTAAAGCTAGCCTTCGAAACTAACGGGATCGGACAGAAGCGGTTCGCGTCATCCGAAAAAACCAGCCACGGACGGACCGGAACAAACAGATTTTCTGTTCCATCGGCGGCCGGATTTATCAAAAGCTGAGACCAATGAAGCTTTCGCTCGCTTTAACGACGTGGATGCTTATCATCAGCCCCGCATGGGGACAAGAGGCGAAAAAACCGCAGAAGCTTAGAATCGGCATACCGACTCGGAGCATGAGCTCATTTCCGCAAATGGTGGCGTTGCGGCAAGGTTTCTATCAACAAGAAGGATTCGATCTCGAACTGATCGTGGTCTCGTCCGGCATTCCGGCGATTCAGGCGGTAATCGCGGGTGATCTCGACTACGCGACCACCGGGAATGTCGCAACGATCGCGGCCCTGCGCGGCATGCCGGTCCGTAATGTGATGGTGAGCAGTACGGCGACCGATCAAGTGCTGGTCGTTCGTCCGGAAATACGCCGAGTGGAAGATCTCAAAGGAAAAGTCCTGGGCGTGGCCGGCGTCAGGAGCGTCAGCGATGTATCGGTCCGTCTGCTACTGAGTAAATACGGCCTGGCACCGGAAGTCGATGTGAAAATCGTCTCGCTGGGCGGTAGCGGCATCAGGCTCGCGTCCTTACAGGGAGGAAAGATCGATGGCACTTTGCTGTCGGCGCCGCATAACAAGGCGGCAGTCAAGCTGGGGTTTCGCGAGCTATTCCTGCTGAAAGATCTAAGAGGAGTGCCGAGCGGCGGACTAGCGACCAGCCTGCGAAAGATTCAGAACGATCCCGACTCGATTACGCGGGCGATCAGAATAACTTTGCGGGCCATTCAGTTCATCAAGCGCAATAAAGAAGAAACCTTAAAGCTGATGAGCAAGGAACTGGGAATCAAGGATAACGAAATAAGCAGCATGGTTTACGATGACGGCGTCAAGCTTTATTCCGACACCGGTACTCCCTCCGATGCTTCGATGTTGGAAGAGATCGGCATTGCCAAAGAGTTTCTCGGAATTTCGCGCGATGTGCCGATTGCCGAAGTAGCGGATTGGAGCTTCGCCCGTATCGCGCTCAAGGGACTTAAGTAAAGGCGGTACGCCGAGGGTTCGGTCCTGCAACAAAACGGCAGCGGGGTTTGGCAATCTTGGAACAGGCACTGAACTCGCAGTTCGGCAAATTGCCGACGGGATTGGAAGGGGTCGAAATTAGGCAAAACCGTGAATCAATTGAGGCGGATGATGCAGAAGGTTAAATCTCGCTTGATGTTATCGTTCATGGTTGCGCTGGTTTTTCTCGCCGAGCGCGGGGTGGCGCAGGAGAACTTTTACGCGGGGAAAACCATCAGAGTCGTCGTCGGCTACGCTCCGGCTACCACGACGGATCAATGGGCGCGCATCTTCGCGCGTCACGCGGCCAAATATATTCCTGGAAATCCGACGCTGCTGGTGCAGAACGTAGCGGGCGCGAGCTCGATGATCGCCGCCAATCAGCTTTATTCCGTCGCAAAACCCGACGGGCTGACCATCGGCTTCATCGCGCCGGCGCTTTACTTCGATCAACTCATCGGCCGCAAAGAAGCGCAATTCGACTGGTCCAAGTTTAGCTGGATCGGCAGCCCGACCCGTTCCAACGAGCTGCTCTTCGTGCGCGCGGACGCGCCGTACAAAACTGTCGAAGATATCCGCAGAGCGAGCGAGCCGCCGAAATGCGGCGCCACCGGCACGGCATCCTCCGGCTACTACATCCCGCTCTTGTTGGAAGAGACGCTCGGGATGAAGTTCAATATTATTACCGGTTATCAAGGCGGCAGCGACGTCGATCTGGCGATCGAGCGGGGCGAAATTCACTGCCGCGCGTTCAGCATCTCGGCTTTCTTTGCCCGCGAGCCGTTTCATACTTGGCGCAAAAAAGCATTCGTGCGCGTGGTCTTGCAGACGGGAATGAATCGAGATGGCAGTATCGCCGATGTGCCGACGATCTATGAGCTGATGAACCAGTACCAAACGCCGCCAAGGAGCCAGCGGCTCGCCACTGTCATCCTTGCCGCCGGCGACATCGGCCGGCCCATCGTCGCGCCGGCGGGGCTGGCGCCGGAGCGTCTCAAGATTCTGCGCAACGCCTTCGCCAAGACCGTGGCCGATGCTGAGTTTAAAGCCGACGCCCAGAAACAAAATCTGGTCTGGGACCCGAACTCGGGGGAGGGACTGGAAGCAATCGGCAAAGAAGTGATCGCCCAACCGCCGGAGGTCGTCGAGCGGCTGAAGAAAATTCTTGGGGAATAGGTGTTGTAATGAAGAGGGTCTGCGACATTCTGCGTTGCGGGTCTTTTTCCGTGTGCATCGATCGGCAGTGGCGCTTCGTCGAAACCGTTTTTCTCGCGGTAACAGATCGCATGAGGCTTCGTATGCCTCCCCTCATCGCTCGTCGCGCAGAAGGCATTGAGCGCGAAACCTTTGAGCGGTGATCGGTCGATTCTTTATTTTTGGCGTCCTTCCAGGGTCGCAATCGCGCTAAGCCGGATACGCAACTCGCCAGACTTTCGTGTCTGACCCTGCAGACTCCCTCTTAACCCTGGTTGATCTTGACCTCTGGCGGCACGCCGCTATCTCCCAGCCGCAGCAGTTGATTAAGAAAGACCGCGAGAACTGTCGAAAACGTCAGCGCTGAATCGAACAGCGGGCGCAACCAATTGAGACACGTGGGCACAGAGATCAGGCAACGCCTCGAGACTGAGGCCGAAGATCAGAAGGTGGCAGGATCAGCCCAAACTTCGGAGGTCACCCTTGGGAGCGTTCAAGCTGGTAGAAAAAGACGGTCGCCGCCGGTTTTTATTTGACCGGAATCATCCCGTGGTTCGCCATGATTTTATGTGCCTCAGCGCTGCCGAGATACTCTAAAAAGCGCTTCACGGCTCCTTGAGGCGCGCCTAGAGTGACGATCCCTTTCTCGTTATAGAATTTGTACTTCC
This sequence comes from uncultured delta proteobacterium, assembly GCA_963811315.1. Lineage (GTDB taxonomy): Bacteria > Desulfobacterota > Binatia > UBA9968 > UBA9968 > DP-20. The sequence goes on along the minus strand of CAWERH010000069.1, from coordinate 1,176 downwards.
CCGTCTGTACCGTCTCGAGCGTTGGAGATATGCCGTCAATCGCAACTGTCTTTAAATTTTGCCGATCGATACTATCCGCTGGATCGACGCTTACCAGGGCAATGGTGTTAGGGCGCATATTGACGGCGTCCAAGACCTCACCGCCCCGATCTAACGCGATGGCGTCCGGGGTTATTTGGAGACTTTTGAAGCAAGCCATTTTTTCCCGAAAAGGCCGAGTGTTCGCATCGTCTCGTCTACGGGTTAGCACCAAAATTTTGGCATTGCCGCCGCCGACTTCGTTCCAAGACGTGATCTTTCCGCTGAAAACGTCACAGATCTCACCTGAACTCAATTTGCTGATTGGAGTCGACTTGTGCAGCGCAACACCCACGGGCAGTCGACCGACGACTTTGTACATCAATTTGTCCTTATCCGCGCCTTTTGGCTCGTCGGTCACTAAGCCAATATTTAATCGACCCATCTTGGTTCCTTCCATGCCGCCCGTATTGCTCATACCGTCCATAACGACGTGGACCGATTCGGACGGAAGTTTGGCCAAGTAGGCTTTGGCCAACTCGGCCATCCCATCGGTCATCGATCCCGATCCTCCGATAATGACCTTTTCCTGTGCCCCGACAACGGCAATTCCCATCCAGAGCAGGAATATTGCTAAGGCTACTGCTTTCATGGCTTTCCCCTCCATTGTGGTTTTGGTCACTGCGCCAAATCACTCCGTATTGCAGCAACGAGTTGTAGCTGTATCCTTCGAGTTCTCTGTCACAAGTTATCGGACTTTCGGCCGATTTCTGTAGCGGCCCTGACGAACTTGTCCAATTCTACTAACTTGTAACCCGCCTTCGACCACGATCCGCCATCATGGCAGAAGAGAAAGCCGCGTACATTTGCCACGAAAAATTCCGACTGGCATCTCATCGTCGCTGACGCGCAACGCTGTGCCGATGATCAAGTTGAAGGAGTGGGTTGGAGGAGGGCTGACATAACAATCACTACAATCTCCGGAAGACGTGGATCTGAGTTCGCCCCGATCATACGTGCAACAGCCGAATCCAGGGGATTCTCCGAGCGGCTTGGATTTAAGACTTCTACGATTCGATTTTCGGGCCCTACTGCTGTCTGATTTCTAATAGACCAACTCGTAGCCATTGCTCGTCATCGAGCCATCGTGATCGTGTT
>CAWERH010000068.1:0-95710 GCA_963811315.1 uncultured delta proteobacterium | reverse complement strand
GCTCTCAAGTAGCAATCAGAATTCGTTGCCGAACTAGGTTTCGGCTGCCGGCTGGTAAAGGGCGGGCGGTGTTGCGGCCGCGGTGGGCGCTCCTGCGTTCGTGTTCAAAAATCAGCAGCGAGGCGGGTTAGCAGGTCGCTTCCTTGGATTTTGGAAAATAGCTTAAATTCAATTTTTACAGGAGTTTCACATGCAAATTCTAATCTATAACGAGAGGTCATCGAATGAGCTACAGTTTGGTTCGCGCCGCGCTTTCGACATTCGTATTCGGAGTTGTCTGCTCTTGGGCAACGTTTGTGACCGCGCAAGACTTTTACAAAGGCAAGACCATCCGCTTAATCGTGGCGACAACGCCGGGCGGCGGCTTCGATGCCTACTCGCGCATGCTCGCGCGGCACATGGGCAAGCACATTGCCGGCAATCCCACGTTGGTCGTCGAGAACATGCCGGGCGCGGCTTTTATGATCGGCACCAATTATCTCTACCGCCAAGCCAAACCGGACGGTCTGACGCTCGGCAATTGGATCGGCACTCTGGTCTTGCATCAGGTCATGGGCAGAAGCGGCATCGAGTTCGACGCGCGCAAATTCGAATACGTCGGCGCGCCGATCAAGAATCATGACACCTGCATCATGACCCGCGCGAGCGGCATCGATAGCATGCAAAAATGGATGAGCGCACCGACGCCGATCAAGATGGGCGCCACGCCGCCGGGCTCAACCCCGTACGACAACGCCGTGGTTTTGAAAGACGCGCTCGGTCTGCCGATGCAAATCGTCTCCGGCTACAAGGGCACGGCGGAGATCCGCTTGGCCATCGACGCCGGCGAAGTGGCCGGTCTCTGCGGTCTCGCATGGGCTTCGACCAAAGTGACGTGGCGTAAGCAGCTTGAGTCGGGCGAGGTGAAGGTGGTCTTGCAAAATGCCGCCGCAGCTCATCCGGAACTGGCGGATGTTCCGACCGCCATCAGTTTTGCCAAGACCGACGCCGGTCGGAAATTGATTCAATTGGCGCTGCACGACGTCGGCGCGATCACCTACCTCTATTCGTTTCCGCCTGGCACTCCGAAAGACAGGGTGAAGATATTCCGCCAGGCATTTGAGGCGACTTTGAAAGATCCGGAATTTCTCGCCGAAGCGAAGAAGGGAAACTTCGAGATCGATCCCGTCACCGGTGAAGAGCTGGAGAAGATCGTCAATGGATTTTTCAAAGCCGATCCGGCGACGCTCAACCGGCTGCGCGAATTATTGAAGTAGGCGGGCGCGCGCGAAGATTCGTCGGATGGTGCGGATCGTTGGAGCCGCGCTCACCAGGCAGATAGATGGCTCGCGTAAGCCATGCGGCTGACTTATTTCTCCTGCGGCGCAACTTGCTCCTCGGTTGCGACGGCTGGAGTTTCGAAGGGTCGCCGTGCCAGCAACCAAGAGACAGCGGTAAAGATGTGCTGCGTACCCATGTTCACCACAACCACGCGGAACAAATGGAACGCGACGACCAGCGGCACACTGATGTGAAGCGCCTGCGCCGTGATCGTCATCTCGGCCAAGCCGCCGGGTGAGGTCGCGATGATCATGGTGGCGACGGGTAAGTTAAAGGCCCAGGCGAGCGCTACCCCGGCCAGGACCGAAGCCACCAGGATGAAAAGCGAATTCAACAGCGCAAAAGGAATGAACAATTTGTACCGCGCAAAAAAAGCGCGCTCGTAGCGAGCGCCGAGGACCAGACCAAACATCAGCTGAGCGAAGTCGGTCAACAGGTGCGGCACCGCTGACAGTTGCACTCCGGCGATGGTCAGCGCGGCGCCGAAGAAGATCGGCGTCAGCAAGCAGCCATTGTGAAAATGGAGACGCTCGGAGAACTCGCCCAGGACGCAGCTTACGGCCAGCCATACCGCTAACACGGCCGGAACAAGCGGCAAATTCGGCTTGTACGCCGCCGCTTCCAGCGGAATGCCGCCATAGGTCAAAACGAACGGGATAATGATGACGACCACGGAGACGCGCAGGCTGTGCGCCACCGCGACGGGTGCGATCTTGGCGCCATGACGATCAGCCAGTACCGCCATCGCCATCGCGCCGCCGGGAATGGAGGCGAAGAACGTCGATTTCCAATCGACCCCGGAAGCGCGGCTCAAAGTTAGCGCGCCTAGGATACCGACCATGAATACAGCTATCGTCGCCGCCAGGATTGCCGGCAAGTTGCCCGCCAGTGCGGCGACGACCGGCGGCGTGAAATAGAGCGACACCGCCGAGCCGAGAATCACCTGGCCCATTTGCCGCGCGTAAGGCGGCGAGTACATGCGCACACCCATCAGGTTGAGCGCTGCCACTGCGATCATCGGTCCGATCATCCAGGGGATCGGTGTGTGCAGGTAATCAAATAAGAAACCCGCAGGGATGCCGACGGCCAGCGCCCGTAGCATAGGCGGTAACTGTCGTCGCAGTTTGGTCAATTCACTCATCGAGGATCGGCTATTCATTACGATTGATTTTGTCTGCTGGCGGTTGAAATCGGTTGAGCCTCTGTTTGAGCTTGACCCTTGAACAATTACCAATCAACGCCGATAAAGAGGCGCGGTTCGCCGAATTTCCGCAGTGGCGGGTTTGTTCTCGGATAGTTTCTGTTCAGCGTCCATCGCGGTGGACAGTGTGACCGGGCTCGGATAATGATCGACCCCACGGAGGTCTGTGGCATGCCGGTGACTGAGACAAACGTAATCGATGCGGACGCGCACGTGGTCGAAACCGAGCGGGTGTGGGACTTTTTGGACGCCGCCGATGAAAAATTTCGGCCGACGCTGACGACTTCGCCGCAAGATCCGCAAAGACAGTATTGGATTCTTGACGGCGAGAATCTCGGCAGCAAATTCCCTTCTCCGGATGAAAAGCAGTCCCGCGAGCATGTGAGAAGATTCGGCCGGGAAGTCGGTACTCCGGTGGAGGCCAGGGAGCTTTCCGACGTGACCCAGCGCCTGCGCCATATGGATGAACTCGGCATCGACGTTCAGGTGCTCTATAACTCGCTGTGGCTTACGGCACTGACGAATCGCCCGGACGCGGAGATCGCCTTGAGCTGGGCGTGGAACCGCTGGTTGGCGGATGTTTGGAAGCTCGGTGAAAATCGCCTGCGCTGGACCTGTGTGCTGCCGGCGATGACGCCAAGCGAGGCGGTGTCGCAGATTCGTTTCGCCAAAAATCACGGCGCGGTCGGAGTTTGTATGCGGCCTTTCGAACGCGACCGGATGATGACGGATCCTTTCTATTATCCGATCTACGATGAGGCTCAGCGGCTCGACCTGCCGATCGCCGTTCATTTGGCCAATGGAAGTCCTGAGCTCTTCAAGTTGATGACCAACGAAGCGGGCGGCGGCTTTTCCACCTTTCGGGTGCCGACGGTGACGGCTTGCTACGCGCTGATCATGAGCGAACTCCCTCGGGCTTTTCCCAAACTGCGCTGGGGTTTTATCGAAGTGTCGAGCCAGTGGGTTCCCTGGGTGATCCACGAAGCGGTGCGGCGCTCGCTGGGCGGCGCGCATCCGATTACGCGCGATTGCTTGCGCGAATACAACATCTACGTGTCGACTCAGACGGACGATGACTTTCCATACGTCATCTCCTACGCCGGCGCGGACAACCTGCTCATCGGCACCGACTACGGCCACGGCGACACTTCGAGCGAGCTCAATGCCATCGCGAGGTTCAAGGCGATGGAGGGGCTCGATGAAGAAGTGAAAGCGAAAGATTCTCTGGGACAATCCGAAGCGGTTTTATGGGATATGAGGCCGCCTCCGGAACGTGCTTAAACCGCTCGCTCATCGGTACGCATCTATCGGCTACGGGGCATTCTAAGGCGTCGCGCGTACGACAGGACGGTCGAGGAGCCGCCTCATCCAGGCGTTGAGATTCGGTAGCGAGTCGTCGATGCGTTGCTTGGTAGCGTTCCAGTCTGACAAAGAACGGGATGTAGGTGATATCACCCAACGAGTAGGCGTCGCCGATATATTCGCGTCCCTGCATCTGCTCGTTCAGAGTGACCAGGTATTGGCGCAGTTCTCGAGTCGATTTTTCCACTTCATAATTGTGCGCAATATAGCCGCCGGCGCGCTGCAGCCGGGTGTTGCAGTAGTCGATCCATATCCGAATTCGCGCCCGCTGCGACGGATCCGTGGGCATAAGCGGAATGTCGGGATATTTCTCATCCAAATATTCGTCGATGATCGCCGACTCGTAGATGACGGTGTCGCCGTCCACCAGGACGGGAACCTTTCCGTAAGGGTTTAGCTCGAGCAGCTCTTTGGACTTATTGCTGAGATCGCATTCGATCAGTTGAAACGGGAGATGTTTTTCCGCCAGGACAAGCCTTGTCCTGTGGGCGTAGGGTCAGGGGCCGTAGGAAAATAGCTTCATAGATCACCTTGTGTTGAGCTCCATGCTTTTTAGCGCCATAGACATCTCCTAGCGCATTTAGGTACGGAGCTTCCGACTTGTCAAGTGATTCGGGAGCATGGAGCTTGTGGCTAAAACTGGATGGAATAGCGAACGATCTGAGCGCTTAGGCGTGATGTTGCGCCATCAAGTTGCGTGATTCATCGCCGGACTGCCTGAGGCAGTCCGGCGATGTTTGCGTGGGGGGATCGGAATCAACAACCAGCCGCGGGGGGAGGCTTCGGTTAATTCGTCGTCTTTCGCGCTCCGCCCCAAACAAAACCGATACCGATGGTGGCGACGTGGTTGCCATGATCGGCGTTGTTATCGGCTTGGTTCAGTCGAGTTAAAATACCATTCGTAACGATAGCGGAGTCCCAAGTACGTCTGGTCCGATAGAAAAATTTTCACTCCGGCATTGGGACCGAAGGTTCCGACGATATCGCGGTCATTGTATGCGACGCCGGCATTGAGCCCTAAGAATGGGATCACGTAATCGTTGAAGTGAAAGTTATAAACCAAAAACGGCGTTGTCGTGGCCACCCACGAGTCGCGACCGTCGTCGATAAAGTTGTAATTCAGGGCCTGACGAATGCCGAGCTCCCATCCTGGCGTGAGGTAGCGGCCGAATTGCAGGTCTACATTGAATGATCCACTGTCCGAACCCTGCGCGTGATTAAAACCGGCGGCAGCCTCGACTTCATTGTCGCCGCCGACCGGCGCGCTTTGGGCCGGTGTGGCTAATCAACACCAGCGCTATCAGCGCAAAAAACGCGCCGGAAAAATAACGATTCATAGTTCTCATGAAAATATCTCCTTAGTATTCGAAAGTTTTGCTCTTACGTCGTCTCGTACCAAACTCTTGCCCCCGCGCTGATTCCACAGCGGCCTACCGATACTTCACCGCTCCGTCAATTCATTGGCCCACTGATCGACACGCCTTTCAGCTTCGTCTTTGGCGATGCCGTACTTTTGCTGAATCCGGCCGACCAATTGGTCACGTTTACCTTCGATCTTATCGAGATCGTCGTCGGTCAAATCCCCCCACTTTTCTTTGACCTTGCCTTTGATTTGTTTCCATTGCCCGGACACTTGCTCCCAATTCATACTGCTGCCTCCTTATATATATTTGTTCTCAAACCACTCGCGTAATCACCACTCTCGGAGAACCATCAATGCGCCGAAACCGATATATTGAAATTGCCGCGGACAGCGAATTTGCTGTGCGGGAGGAAAGCTGGGTGCGGGGAAAATATGTCTGACATTGAGCCAACCAAGCGCGATAAAGCATTCGTTAAGTCTTGGTCGGTGGAGGTACCGAGCAAAGTTCGCACCAAATTATCCGCGACGCATTCGCCCTTTGTTTTCGAGGAGAATTAGACGCTAGCAGTGTGTCGGAAGATGATTTTGTCGGAGGTATTTTTCTATACTGTTAGGGTTCTTCTGCCTAAAAGCAGCAGTTAAAACGAATGACTCGCTGCAACACTCGGATCGAAGCATCCAACTTTAGAAAAGCAGACTGGCCTGATTCACTGTGACCCGGGGCAAAGCTGTGTGGCTTTTTTGCTGTGGCGTCACAAGTCTATTGATTGGAGGGTGTTTCCCTCCAATGAAATTCTGCCGCACCAGGAATAAGGATCATTCTGGCCAGTCCGCCTTGCAATCGAATCGGGCCTGCTGGGGAAATTCGATGCGATTGAAAGTTTCGGACGTCAGTTATTTCCGTCGCGCGCAGGCGCGGGCTCATGCGTCGATTTAAGAGGTCGTCTTGCGTTCGATTCTGATCGCATGCACCGACTGGGAAAAAGACAGACCAACCTGTGGGCATTCCTTTGTGTCTTTGCTCTACTTCGGGGGTTCGTTCGTTGTTAGTGGGGATATTGCCAATCTTGACACGCGCCTGCTGACCCTGCCACTGGCGATGGCGATCCCTTTTGTAGCTAAGTAATTGATCTTTCATATTGTTTGCTAATGGCACAACGGTTGCTCAGATCCGTATTCAGGAAGGAACGTTTATGTTTGAGAATGCTCTTCATGATGCGGTTGTGCTGTTGGCGATTCTAGTGATCGTGCCGATGTGTGCCGTCACTGCTCTACGGATGATCGGAAAAACCAAAAGAGAACGACGGCCGCTGCAAAACTTCCGCTAATCGCTGCGACGCTCTCTGAGCCGCCAGCCGATTTCCGCGCTTAAGCTTAGCTACCGGCCTTCGCCTCTCGCTTCCATTCACTGGAGCGGGAGATTGTTTCGCTTTCTATAGAACATGATCGACGCGCCCCTCTAAGGCAGGCCTTCGTTCGAGTCGGCGGCTGTAGTACGACATCGGGTAGCAGAAGAGGAAATACCCCAAAGCTGCGAATAGGTAGGCTTCGATGCCAAAACCCGTCCATTTCGGATCGGTGAGAGAAATTTTTATAGTGGTAAGAAAATCGAAAAGCCCGATGATCACGACCAGGGAAGTATCCTTGAAGAAGCCGATAAAAGTATTGACCAACGCGGGGATTGCGATCCGCAGGGCTTGCGGCAGGATGACGTGTCGAGTTCTGTGCCAGTAGTTAAGACCGAGGGCTCGAGCGGCTTCGTCTTGTTGGCGCGGAATCGCTTGCAGACCGCCGCGAACCACTTCGGCGAGGTAGGCCGCAGCGAAAAGAATCATCGCCAATTGAGCGCGTAACAATTTGTCGATGGAAAATCCCGCCGGCATGAAGATCGGAAGCATGACCGATGCCATGAACAGCACTGAGATTAACGGCACGCCGCGAATCACTTCGATATACGCAATGGCGGTCCAGCGTATCAGTGGCATTTGCGAACGCCGCCCGAGCGCAAGCACGATTGAGAGGGGAAATGCGCAGCCGATACCGATGGTCGCCAGGAGTAGTGTCAGAGTGAGACCGCCCCAGCGCTCGGTCTCGACGTAGCTCATGCCGAAAATACCGCCCCACATGAGCGCCCCGATTGCGGCGCTACCGAGCAGCCAAAGATAAGTGATACGAGCAGCCGGCAACGAGCGCAGCGCGCTCAATGCGTACAGCGCGATCAGGATCGTAATCACCATAGCGGGACGCCACTGTTCTTCGTAAGGAAAGCTGCCGAACAACAGAAACCGGTATTTGTCGCCGACGAACGCCCAACAAGCGCCGCTGCTACTGTCGCGACAGAGACTGGCCTGTTGCGGCAACCACACGGCGCGGAGAATGGCCCAATCGATCAATGCCGGAATGAATTTCCAAGCGAGATAGAAGATGGCGAATGTCGCCGCGCAACTCGGCCAGTTGGGAAAAAGCCGGCGGCGCAATTTGCGTACCGCGGGAATTTCAAACCAGGTTGCGGCGGTACTCACGGATTGAATCCTCGTAAGCCAATCCGTCGATTGTACCAATTCATCAATGCCGAGGTGGCCAGGCTGATCGTCAGATAGACCGCCATGATCACCGCGATGCCTTCGATGGCTTGGCCAGTCTGATTAATCGTCGTATTCACGATGGACACCAGATCGGGATAGCCGATCGCCACCGCCAGCGAACTATTCTTCGTGCAGTTCAAATACTGGCTGGCCAGTGGCGGTACGATCAGGCGCAGCGCCTGTGGCAGGATAATAAAACGCATCGCCTGGCGACGATTGTGCCCGAGGGAATGGGCCGCCTCGTATTGGCCTGCGTCCACGGAGAGGATGCCGGCGCGGACGATTTCCGCGATGAAGGATGCGGTGTAGAGCGATAAGCCGATCAGTAGGGCGGCGAATTCCGGCGACAGCGAAGCGCCGCCGGAAAAATTGAAGCCGTCAAGCACCGGCAAATCCCACGCCAAGCTTGTCGGAGAGAAAGTCGGGAACGCGACGCCGCGGTTGCTGAAGAACAGCCCCGGTAACGGATTCAAGGCTTCGGCCGGCGCCGGGAGCGCGTCGGTGATGATCGCATACCAAAAAAATAACTGCACAACCAATGGAGCATTGCGAAATACTTCGACGTAGGCGGCGGCGATTTTGGCCAAAAGCCAGTTGGGCGATATGCGAGCGAAACCGAGTGCCACGCCAAAGAGAGTGGAGAACAGGATGGCCAGCGTCGCGACCCATAGGGTATTGAGCAAGCCCGCCGCGAGCGCCTTTAGATAGGTGTCGGCGGCGCTGTAAGAAATAATCGTGGTCTCGCCGATTTCGAAGCCGGCTTCGCGGGTCAGAAAGCCAAAGCCGCTGGCGATGCGTCGCGTTTGCAAATTCTCGGCTGCGGTAGAGATGAAATACCAAGCGCCGAATGCCAGCATAGCAACCAATAAGCTCTGGTAAGCCACGGCTCGAACTTCAGGTCGACGCCAGGACCAAGCCGCTTGATTAACCTCGTCGGCGGTTGCGCCGCGTCCAGCTTCAACGGACATGAAATTTGCTATTGCCGGAAATGGGCAGTTCAGCGGATCGGCGGGGCGTACATGAGGCCGCCGCGATTCCACAGTTTATTGATGCCGCGGTCGACTCCAAGAGGTGTCAGGTGGCGCTCGAAGCTCTCGCCGTAGTTGCCGACTTGTTTGACGATGTTATAGGCCCAGCGATTGTCCAAGCCGAGCATCTTGCCAAACTCGCCCTGCGCGCCGACGAAGCGCTGGATCACCGGATTGGGGTCTTTGACCTGTTGATCGATGTTTTGCGAGGTGAGACCGAGTTCTTCGGCTTCGATGGTGGCGAACAACGACCATTTAACGATGTCGAACCAATGGTCGTCGCCATGGCGCACGGCGGGGCCAAACGGTTCTTTGGAAATCACTTCGGGAAGGATGACATGATCCGCGGGATTGGTAGCGCGCGAACTGCGCGCCGCGATTAATCCTGAGACGTCGGTGGTGTAGACGTCGCAGCGCCCAGCGAAATAGGCATTGAGCACTTCTTCCATTTTCTCAATCACCACAGGTTTGAATTTTATCTTTTTAGCGCGAAAATAGTCGGCGAGATTGAGCTCGGTCGTGGTGCCGGGCTGTACGCAAACGGTAGCGCCATTGAGTTGTGCGGCATTTTTGACGTTGCGTTTCTTGGCGACCATAAAGCCCTGACCATCGTAGAAATTGATACCGACAAAATTGAGCCCGAGACTGGTGTCGCGGGTCACCGTCCAAGTGGTATTGCGCGCCAGTACGTCGACTTCACCGGATTGCAAGGCAGTGAAACGTTGCTGCGCGGTCAGCGGGGTGTAACGCACCTTTTTCGCATCACCAAACAATGCCGCGCCGACCGAGCGGCAGACATCGACATCCAGGCCGTGCCATTCGCCGTTTTTATTTGTCTGGGCAAAGCCTGCCAGGCCCGGTATTGACGCCACACTGAATGAAACCCTTCTTGATCGCCGCATCGGCAGTCGTCCCCGCGCGGGCGTTTGGGATAGTCATGAGCGCGAGCATGAGCGCCGCGATCCAAGTCGTCGATAAAGTCATCTTTGCTGTTTTCCCTTCGTTCGGTCGGCGCAAGCGCGCTCAGAAAGTCATTTGGAACGCAGTATATTCAGGTCTGGGCGCGCGGGCAAATCACGGAGCAATCTCAGCACATGCTACGGCTGGGCTCCGACCTTGAAAGATTGACGAATAAAACGGTTCTAAGTCAACTGCGGCGCAAATTTTAGCGCGCAACGGTGGCGGGTCGATCTTGAACGACGTTGGTCACGGCCGGTGATTTTTCCAAGCGCTGCAGCGCTTCCACACTGACGCGCAGCGCGATGCCGGGAATACTGCGGTAAAGGCGCATGACTTTGAATTGCGTGCCGTTTAGCTCTGCCAAGAGATAACCCTGAGCGGTCAAAATCGCATGGCGTTGTAGGATGATCAGCGGCTCGCTCAATTGCTCTTCGCGCTGCCACGGTGTCCGCAGTCCCGCCAACACGAGCACCGTGCCGTTGCTGGCGGCGCGCTTAAAAAGCTGCCACGGCACTTTCTCTGCGGATGGCGCGGCGTCGGCGTTCGTGTCGGCCACCGGACGATCGAGCAGTACGTTGGTTACGTTCGGTGAACGCGCTAATTCCGCCAGAGCATCGGGGCCGACCTCCAAGGCGAGACCTGGAATCTGGTCGTAGCGGCGGATGACCTTGTAGGATCTGCCTTGCAAGTCGGTGAGCAGATCACGTTGGATTGAGGCGATGATCTCGCGTTGCGTGCGCACTTCATCGGCGTTTAAGCGCGATTCCATTTGCCACGGCACATCCAAGCCCACAAGCACCATCACGGTGCCCTGAGCAGCCGCCTGATCAATCACTTCCCGGGGAATTTTCCCGGCGCTTTGGGCAAATGCGAGAGTCTCAGCGAGGAATAGCGCAACAGCGCAGCAAAGGGTTGTTAGGAAGCAGGTTTTTGCGCAGGGCATTTGCATAACCACCGCTGATCGGATTCGGCGAATCGTCAAGTTGCGCGGTGAGCAGCGAAGCAGTTCTTGCCTTATTAGAAATTATCCTAAACCGGCAGCCGACCGATGTCCAGCGGAGAAATGAATCGATTGACTTGGCGCGGCCCTTGGACAAATAATGACTACAAACGATAACGGCGATGGGGTTCGCCAGTTAAACCATTCGCAGCCGCGAATTGATGACCCCTACTTCATAAACGGAAGTAGGGGTTTTTGTTTTTTTGCGGCGCGACGGGAGGCTTATGATCGGAGTACTCTTGGTTGGCGTGGGCAGTTTCGTCGGTGGTGTACTGCGCTATGGGCTCAGCACTTGGGTCCATAGGACCCTCGACAATCCCTGGTTCCCATATGGAACGCTGGCGGTCAACGGATTGGGATGCCTTGTCATCGGCTTTTTGGCGGGTTTGGCGGAGTCCAGGGCGGCTTTCACTACCGAGGCGCGCTTATTTCTATTCGTCGGCATCCTCGGCGGCTTCACGACCTTCTCCGCTTTTGCTCTCGAAACCTTCTCTCTGGCTCGCGACACACAAAATGCTGCCGCGCTTACCAATATCGGCCTGCAAGTGATTCTCGGTTTGCTGGCGGTCTGGATAGGGAGTTTAATTGCCCATGCTCTAAGCGGTTAACACGCCGCCGCTCATGTTTTTTCAGGGAATCACTGAATGCCCGCCGCTTTGAGATACTGGAGATCAATAAAACGCTCCGCCTCCGGTAGCGGCGGCTTGAGCTCGCCGACTTCGCCCATGACGCGAATGACTTCGCCGAAGCCTTTGACATCGATCTCACCGCGTTTCGGTATGACGCCACGATCGGGATCAAAATAAAGAGACAAGGTTTGGCGGGCGATTTGTTCCGACGATCCCGTGGTTTCGGTGACGATCCGCAGGACTTCGTCGCGGTTGGCCGGCGCGCGCATATATTGAAACGACGCGGCCATGGCGCGCGCATAACGCACCAGCGAGTCTTTGTTTTTCTCGGCCCACGAGCGGCTTACGGCACTAACGATAAATTGAAAATTCGCCATCGCATCGGTGGAAACGCCGAGGCGATGGTAGCCCTGATTCATCAGGACAAAATCCTCCGGTTGGCCGAGCGGTACGGCGTCGCAGTCGCCTTTTTTCAGACACTCGGCACGCGCCGGCGTGCCGACCAGTTCTTTTACTTTAAACTCGCCTTCCTTGACACCGTTCAGCGCCATGAGTTTGCGCGTCGAAATCGAGATAGTATCGACGGCGAGCGAGAGGCCGACGGTTTTTCCCTTGAGCTCGGCGAAGGATTTGATCTCGGGTTTGACGATCAGACTATAAATCGGTGTCGCGGTTTCGCCGAGGATGGCGACGTTGTCCGAACCGTTGAGCACGTCTTGAATCAGATACGGTGTCGCCGTGCGGGTGATATCCACCGTGCCCTTGGTGAGGGCCACGACCATGTTGGCGGCGCCACCCTCGATCGGGAGCATTTCCAAGGCGATGCCTTCGCGGCCAAAAAAGTTCTTGCGCTGAGCAATATGGAATTGCAGCGCTGAAACCGTTTTGATCGTCGAAGGAATTTGGCCGTAGCGAAGCGTCGTTTGGGCGTCGGCGCCGGAGATGGACGCGGCGATGATCAGAAGGACGAACGGCAAAATGAGTTGCAGCTGTTTCACGGCGCGGCCCTCCCTTGGCAATCATCCACCAGTGTTGTGGCTTATAGCCCAGGGCTTGGGGTTTTGTCCATGAAATCCGTCGGGCTTGTTGCTGCATCGACGCACCCCTTCTGATATATGTAGCCGATGGAAATTTTTCAGGTCACCTTTTGGCTCTATGCAACCGCGCTCAAGCGCTCAGCGGACTGCGTGCGGCGAAATCTGATCGTCAGTTTTGCCCCGCTGGCTTATAGCTTGGTTTTGTCCGTAGCCGGTATGGTGGCGGCGCCGCTGGGAATTATCGGTGGCTTTGTTCTCGGTCTGGCGATGCAGGCGTGTGCCAGCTCAGGCCTATTCCTGATCAAAAATATGGTCGAGAGCGGCAAGACCGACGTGCAGGATTTTCTCAAGGGTTTCACGGCTTATATTTGGGAGCTGATCACCATTTCTTTCATTCTGTGGATTCCCATGAGAGTGGCGGGTATGGCGCTCGCCGGAGTGCCCAATGGCGGAGTGATTTATTTCTGCATTCAGATTGCGCTGTATATTCTGCTCAACCCGGTGCCCGAATTTATCTACCAGACGCGAACCACGGGACTCGAGTTATTGAGCGCCAGCTACAATTTTATTGTCGATAATTGGATTGAGTGGCTGTTACCGAACATTATCCTGGGCGTTGCCGGTTACTGGCTGGTAACCATGTTCGGCTCACTGCTGTACGACCTGCCGGGGTTCTTGCAACTTTTTCTCAATGCTTTCGCGCTTGGCCTTTGCCTAACCTACATCATGACATTCCGCGGCTTTCTTTTTGCTGACCTCCACGGCTCGACTCGGCGTAGTCGGTTGTATCGTTACAAAGCGCGCAACTAGCAGGTAAACATCGGCGCAGACTGCCTGCAAACTTGACCTCTATAGGTTCTTATGGTGTCTTTATTGGACCCCATAAATACGTAAATGAAGATTACCAGCATTAAGGGATTCGCGGATATCCTTCCCGGCGAGGTGGAGCTTTGGCAATCGGTCGAGGCTAAAGCGCGCCAAGTATTCCATGCCTATAACTTCGCCGAAATTCGCATTCCGATCTTGGAGAAAACCGAGCTTTTCAGCCGGTCCATCGGCGAAGCGACTGACATCGTCGAGAAGGAAATGTACACCTTCGATGACCGCGACAGCCGCAACACCGAAACGACCGCGGCTACGAAGCTAACCCTTAGGCCGGAGGGAACCGCCGGCGTCGTACGCGCCTATGTGGAAGCGGAACTTTACAAGGTCGAGCCGTTGCGCAAGCTGTACTACATGGGGCCGATGTTTCGCCGCGAGCGGCCGCAGAAGGGGAGAATGCGCCAGTTCCATCAGATCGGCGCCGAAGCGCTCGGGCGCGGCGATCCGTTCATCGACGCAGAGATATTACTTTTGTTGAACGACTTTCTTAGCGCCGTGGGTTTGACGGAACCGTCGTTGCAGATCAACTCGTTGGGCTGCTCCGAGTGCCGGCCGAAATATCGTCAGATTCTGCTGGAATTTCTGCGCGAACGCCGAGATTCTTTGTGCGCCAACTGCCAGCGGCGTATAGAAAGCAATCCGCTCCGTGCCCTGGATTGCAAGGAGCCTGGCTGCATTGAGGCGACCAAGGATGCGCCGTCGATCTTGGACTATCTCTGCGCCGACTGCCGCGCGCATTTCGACACGGTTCAGAGCTTATTGCGCGACACCGCGGTGCCGTTCACGCTCAACCCGCGCATGGTGCGCGGTCTTGATTATTATTGCCGCACGACCTTTGAATGGACCACCAAGTTGCTTGGTTCGCAGAGCGCGGTAGCCGCAGGCGGGCGGTACGATGGCTTGGTGGAGCAACTCGGCGGTCCGGCAATTCCGGGTGTTGGCTTTGCCATGGGGGTTGAGCGATTGATTATGTTGCTGCGCGAGCAAGAGGGTCTAGCGGTTCAAGGCCCGGCGTTATTCGTCATATGGATCGGCGAGAAGGCGCACGCCGCGATGTTTCCCTTGGTGCATCGTTTGCGGCGGCGCGGCATGAGCGTGGAGATGGAAGGCGATGCGCGCAGCTTGAAAAGCCAAATGCGCCGCGCCGACAAACTTAAGGCGACAGCTGTGCTCATCGTCGGTGATAACGAGTTGGCCAAAGAGCGAGTGATCCTGCGTGACATGGCGACCAAGCAGCAAGAGGAAATCAGTCTGGCCAATCTCGAAAGCGAGTTGACGGCGAGGAAGGCGGGGTAATGGCGACGGAGCGAGTGTTTAACGACCCACTCGGCGATTGGAAACGCAGCAGCTATTGCGGTGAAACGCGGGCGGCATCGGTGGGCCAAAACATGATTTTGGCCGGTTGGGTGCACAGCCGACGCGACCACGGCGGCGTGATTTTCGTTGACCTGCGCGATCGCAGCGGCATTTGCCAGGTGGTGTTCCGTCCGGAGGTCGACCCGGTTTCACATGAGAAGGCCAAGCAGATTCGCTCCGAAGACGTGATCGCGGTCCAGGGAACGCTGGCGAAAAGGTCGCCGGAAACGATCAATCCCGATCTTGCCACCGGCGAAGTCGAGTTGGTGTGTCAGGACCTGCGCTTGTTGAACGCGTCCGCAGTGCCGCCGTTTCTAATCGAAGACGAGACTGATGCCAATGAAAACACCCGGCTGAAGTACCGATATCTCGACCTCCGCCGTCCGCAGAGCTTAAATCCTTTGCTGTTGCGCTACCGCATGACCAAACTGATCCGCGATTATCTCGACGGCCAAGGTTTTATCGATGTCGAGACGCCGGTGTTGACTAAGAGCACTCCCGAAGGCGCGCGCGACTATTTGGTGCCGAGCCGGATCTATCCCGGTAAATTTTATGCCCTGCCGCAGTCGCCGCAGTTATTCAAACAAATCCTGATGGTCGGCGGGCTCGACCGCTATTTCCAAATCGTCAAATGTTTCCGCGACGAGGACCTACGTGCCGATCGCCAGCCGGAGTTCACCCAGCTCGACATGGAAATGTCTTTTGTCCAGCCGGAAGATGTGATGCAGGTTGTCGAAGGGATGATCTCGCTGCTTTTCAAAGAATTGAAAGGCATCGAGCTGCAGCGACCGTTCGCGCGTCTCACCTACGAAGACGCGATCAACCGTTTCGGATCCGACAAACCAGACCTTCGCTTCGGCCTGGAGATTAAGAACTTTACCGAGGCGTTGCGCGTCTGCCAGGCCAAGGTTTTTACCGGTGCGATTCAAAAGGGCGGAGTGGTGAAAGGGATTTGCATTCCCAAAGGCGGTGAGATGTCGCGCAAGGATTTGGACGACATGACGCCGTTTGTGGCGACGTTTGGCGCCAAAGGGATTGCTTGGACTAAGATCACCGCGGATGGATGGCAGTCGCCCATAGCGAAATTTCTTTCCGAGGCGGAACAGAAGGAAGTCGAACGGCTCGCTGAAGCCCAGATCGGCGACGTAATTGTTTTTTCCGCGGATACGGCGAAAATCGTCCATGATGCGCTCGCCAATTTGCGGCTTTATTTGGGAGACAAACTCAATTTAATACCTGAGAGAGAATTCGCCTTGGTTTGGGTGGTCGATTTTCCCTTGATGGAGTTCGACCCGGAAGAAAAGCGCTATGTTGCGCTGCATCATCCATTTACCTCGCCGCTCGACGAAGATTTATTGCTGCTCGACAGCGAGCCGGCAAAGTCGCGCTCGAAAGCCTACGATCTGGCGTTGAATGGCATCGAGATCGGCGGCGGCAGTATTCGCATTCATCAAGTCGAGCTGCAGAAGAAAATCCTCGCTCTCATGGGCATCGGCGCGGAGGAAGCCGAAGCGAAGTTCGGTTTTTTCCTCGAGGCGCTGAGTTTTGGCGCTCCGCCTCACGGCGGCATCGCCTTCGGCATCGACCGCCTAGCGATGCTTTTGAGCGGCGCCAAATCGTTGCGCGACGTCATTGCGTTTCCCAAAAGCCAGCGCGCGGTTTGCATGCTTACGGATGCGCCTTCCCCGGTCGATCCGCGTCAGCTGCGCGAGCTGGGTATTCGCGTTGCGGGAATGGAGAAATAGCCGACTGGGGTTAAGGATCCAGCCTGCAGTTTCTGTCACTTACTGGACTGCACAGGGCAACTATTCAAACCGTGAGCGAAAATTACTGAGGCCAACGATATGTTGAAAGTGCTACCGGTTATCGCCTTGTTGACTGTGGGCTGTAGCTTCGCTCCGAGCAATCTGCAAAGCCAGCACTCGACCGATCTCGAAGCGCGGAAAATTCGCCGCATTGCGGTTTTGCCGCCGATCGCGGCGCCCAGCGTGCCGGCAGTGAAAACTCCCTTGGGTACTGCCCCGGATCCGCAGGCTGCTGAGCGCAACGCTGCCGAGCATTTGGCGAAGTCTATTTACTCGGCGATGTCGTCTTTGCCCAATTGGCAGATTGTCTCAGACAGCGAAATTCGCGAAGTCGAACAACCGCTGGGGCCAACGGCAGAGGCGATGCGTCTTCGTCGACTTGGCGAAATGGTTTATGCGGACGCGGTCATCGCCGGCCGAATCCAGCGTTACCGCGAGCGGATCGGCGATGAGTGGGGCGCCAAGAGTCCGGCATCTGTGGCCTTCGTGTTGGAGCTGGTCGACGCGCGGCGCGGCGACGTGATCTGGACGGCCCGCTTTGATGAGACGCAAAAATCGCTGAGCGAGAATATTTTTGCCATTGGGGATATAGGCCAACGCGGGATTCGCTGGTTGACGGCCGATCAATTGGCCGAAGAAGGTGTCAAAAAAGCCATTGGTCAACTGCACGAAATCATCGCGCGAACCTCGGTTCGGTGAAACCTAACGGCACGGGCCGTTCTAAGCAGCACGACCCATCGATCAAGTCGTCAATTGCGGATCGATCGCCAGGGATTTTCCCAGCCGCTCGCTTATCAACTTACCGAACTCAGAGAGCTTCCTAAAACTGCCGCGGTCCAGCAGTACCGAATCCCCGTTTGCCAACGCCAGACGCAGTGCCGGCACGGGAAATTTCTGAGCCGCGGTCGAACCGCCCACCGCAAAACCGCTTTGGATTTCGTCGATAGTGAGGCGAATTTCATCGACCTCGTCGTAGCTCGTGCTGAAAATGACCGAGCGGTAAAGGCTCCGACGCGTCAACGTGATCGTTCGCGTGTGGTTGTCGATTTCGATGAATCGTCGCTGGGTCACCAAAAAAATCGAAATTCCGAATAGCACGAGATTCATCAGGGGGAAATACCAAAGCGAGCTCGCCGGACCGACAAAGCCACGCAAGATGAGTGCTTGAGTAATCGGCACGGACACAAACAACAGCAACAATGCAATGCCGAGACAGAGAAAAGCTGGGAACCGGGCGCCTTGCCAATGCAAACGGAGAATGTCCGAAGTTTGTTCGACGATGCGGAAACCCAGGCGATTGCCGAGCGCTTCGAACTGGGCCGGATCACCGATCATGGCGAAGGATGGTTCGTGGTCGCGACAGATGGAAGTTAGTGCTTTTCGGCTTTTTGTTCGCGGTAGAAATCCCTGAAGCGGTAGTCTTTAAGGTGGATCAAGTTTTGATAGGAGCCGAAGCGCTGCGCCGGGTCGTTTACTTCGTCGAGTAGATCCCGATGCTGAAGTTCGGTCTCGAACACGCGGATCTTCTGATAGGTGGTCGAGCGCTCGGCTGGGATGCGTCCCATCTCCCGCACCATGTCGCGAAACTGCGAGGGCTTCATCAATTGGCCGTAACCCGCGCCGGCGGCGGTGGAAATACTTTCGTTGATCAGGGTGCCGCCGAAGTCATTGGCGCCGGCCAAGAGTGCGATCTGTGACAGCTTCGGCCCTTCCTTCACCCAGGAAACTTGGAGATTGGGAATATGGCGATTCAACATCAGGCGTGAGACCGCGTACATCTTCATGACTTCGGCGCCGCTGGCGCCGTGACGCAGCCCGGCAATGGCTTGCGATGAAACATCGGCGCCTCTTCATAGACAAAGCTCAGCGGCACAAACTCGGTGATCCCGCCCGTTTGTTTCTGGATATCGCGGAGAATGGCCAGATGAGTTGCCTTATGACGTCCGGTCTCGATATGGCCGTACATGATCGTCGAAGTTGTCGGAATGCCGACCTCGTGCGCGGTTTGGATCAAATCGATCCATTGCGCCGTGGCGATGCGTCCCGGTGAGATTTGCTGACGAATCTCATCCACCAAAATTTCTGCCGAAGTACCGGGCAGACTGCCCACTCCGGCTTCCTTCAACGCGGTCAAATATTCTCGGACGCTCACGCCGGTAAGCGTCGAGCCGTAAAGAACTTCCTCAGGGGAAAAGCCATGGATGTGGAGATCGGGAAAGTTCTCTTTGAGAGTGCGGCAGAGATTCACGTAATGCCAACCGTCCATGCCTGGTGCCAAGCCCGCTTGGACGCAAACTTCGGTAGCGCCGAGCTCGCGCGCTTCGTGGGCGCGCCGAAGAATTTCTTCGAATGGCAAAAAATAACCTTCTTCGGCCAAATGACCGCGACTGAAAGCACAGAAACCACAAGCTTTGACGCAAACGTTGGTGAAGTTGATGTTGCGGTTGATGACATACGTGACGACGTCGCCGACGGTCCGCGCGCGCAGACAATCGGCGGCGGCAATCATCGCCATCAGATCGGATCCTCCGGCGTCGAACAGGTGCGTGGCTTCGTCGATGGTGATGTCTTGATCCGACAAAGCGCGGTCGAGGATTTCGCCGGTGGCGCGTGACACGTTGGCGAGAAGTCGATCGAGTGAAGCTGCGAGATGATCGAGAGGCATGCGCGACTCTAGCGTTTCAAATGGCGAAACTCAATCACGACGCGGCAATGGCGGCGTCACGTTCGCAACCAATAGCGGGCAAATTCCTGCAAGAAAGTGAGGGTGGAAAAATCGCGCATGCGATCGAGGTAAACTTTGCCGTTGAGATGATCGAATTCGTGTTGGATGACGCGGGCATGAAAATCTTCGGCAACAAAGTCGAGCTGCGTTGCCATCGCGATCCAGAGCTTGCACGCGGATAGTCTTATAGCGCGGTACTCTGCCACGCAGGTCCGGAATGCTCAGGCAACCCTCCCAATCGTCTTCCATGTCTTCGGACAGCGGCGTGATCCTGGGATTGACCAAGACCGTGAGCGGCACCTTTGGTTTCTGCGGATAGCGCGGGTTTTCGCTGACTTCCAGAACTGCGATTTGTTTAGATTCAAAAACCTGGTCGGCCGCCAAACCAACGCCGTCGTAATCTTTCATCGTTTCGATCATGTCGTCGATAAATTCTTGCATGCCAGGAAATTGAAGTTCTTCAGCGGGAATGATTGCGGTAACTTTACGCAAAACCGGATGACCGAAACGGGTAACTTTCAGAATCGACATGAATTTTTCTTAGCACAGCTGAAAAACTTGGAGCAAAACCGCGCGGTGGTAATCTTGACATTAAAGACCTAAGGAGTCTATTATTCAAATACGAGGAATTTGTGAAGCGGAGCAAGGTCAGAAACGAACGAAGCTCGCTGATGAACGTCGGCCGTCGCGTCGATTATGCGGTGCGGGCGCTGTCCTATCTGGCCGGGCAGGCTACAGGACGAATTATCAGCCGCGCGGATATCGAGAAAAGCCAGGATATCCCGTCATTTTATTTGTCGAAGATCATGAAGGACCTAGTTGCCGGCGGGTTGGTCGAGTCGCATATCGGCTCGAAAGGCGGTTTTACCCTGGCAAAACCGCGCGAGCGCCATCACGATTAAAGATGTCTACGAAACCGTCGAACGGCCGCTGGTGTTGATGGAATGTCTGGAAGAGGGCGCTAACTATTGTTCATACTGTTCGGTCTGCTCCCAGAAATCGATTTGGGAAGAAGCCCAGCAAGTGCTGGCTAAGTTTTTGACCGGTATCACGATCGCGCATATCGCCGATCGCCAGGGCTTAAAAGGCCGTTTGATCAAGGCGCCGCTGCAAAAGGCCGTTTAGTCATGGCAGTGAAAGGAAACGGAATGCTGGATATCAAAGGGCTGCGCGCCAAGGTTGCCAATAAGGAAATCTTGCGCGGCATCGACCTCCATGTCGGCGCCGGCGAAGTGCACGCCATTATGGGACCCAATGGGTCAGGAAAAAGCACCTTGGCGCATGTTTTGGCCGGCCGAGAAAATTATTTAGTCACCGGCGGCTCGGTGAATTATCAGGGCAAAGATCTGTTGGCGATGAGTCCTGAAGTACGGGCGCGGGAAGGGATCTTTCTCGCGTTTCAATACCCGGTCGAAATCCCCGGAGTAAGTACGACCTATTTTTTTAAGGCCGCGCTCAATGCCGTGCGCAAGCACCGCGGTCTCGAAGAACTTGACGCGATGGAGTTTTTGAGTCTGATCAAAGACAAGATGAAACTCGTGGAGATGGATCAGACCCTGCTCAACCGACCGCTTAATGAAGGTTTCTCCGGCGGCGAAAAAAAACGCAACGAGATATTGCAGATGGCGGTGCTCGAGCCGACGTTGGCGTTGCTCGACGAAACCGATTCGGGATTGGATATCGACGCGTTGCGGATCGTAGCGAACGGTGTCAATGCGTTGCGCGGACCGGATCGCGCCATGATCGTCATTACCCATTACCAGCGTTTGCTCGACTACATCGTGCCGGATTTTATTCATGTCCTGCACGAAGGACGGATCGTCAGATCGGGGCCGAAAGAATTGGCTTTAGAATTGGAGAGCAAAGGTTACGATTGGCTCAAGGGCGAGCCGGCCGCCGTTCATTAGCGAGTTCGCGGAAATTACGTAGAGTTCTCTGATGCTAGGTACGGAAAGCAAAGAACGATATCTTAAGGCCTTCGAGCAGGCGCGGCCGAACGGTCGTGCTCCTGGTTGGTTCGAGAATCTTCGCGCAGGAGGGCATTGGCAGTTTCCAGGCGCTCGGTTTCCCGACCACGCGCAACGAAGAATGGAAATATACCAACATCGAGCCGGTCACTTCGCAGAGTTTTATTCAAGTCGGCGGCGACGCGGCCAACGCCGATCCCGGAGATTTATTGGCTCGATCCTTTGTTGATAAGGATTCGCCTTTATCTGACCTTCATCAACGGAGTTTATGCACCGAAGCTTTCCCATCTTGAATCGTTGCCGAACGGCATAAGAGTTCGACAGTCTAGCAGAAGCGGTTCGTGATGACGATCCAGCCGTCGCCGCCGATTTGGGGCGCTATGCCGAATCATCGGCGCCATGCGTTCACGGCGCTCAACACGGCATTCATGGATCGACGGCGCAGCGGTAGTCATTGCGTCCGGGTGCCGGCTGGCGGCAGCCGATTCTATCTGGTTTTCGTCTTCGGTGGCAGGATCGCAACCGATGGTTTCGCACCCGCGGATTCTGATTATCGCTCGGCGCCGGCAGCGAAGCACGGATCGTCGAGAGCTACATCGGCAGTGAAAGCGGAAATTATTTCTGCAATGCCGTGACTGAGCTCGATCGGCGGGGCGGATTCGGTGGTGGAGCATTACCGTTTGCAACAGAGAAGGGCTAGCGGGCTTTCACGTCGGCACTTTGGCAGCGCAAATTAGCGCGAGGCTGCCATCTGACCGCCCATTCTGTTACTTTGAGTGGGGCGCTGCTGCGCAACAACGTTCATGTCGTGCTCGATGGCGAAGGCGCCGAATGCGTGCTCAACGGCCTTTATATCGCCGACGGTAAGCAGCACGTCGATAATTTCACCGAGATCGAGCATGCCAAGCCGCGCGGCACGAGCCTGGAACTTTACAAAGGCATTCTGAGCGGCAATGCGCATGGCGTGTTCAACGGCAAGATCGTCGTTCATAAAGATGCGCAAAAGACCGACGCGAGACAAACCAATAAAAACTTGCTGCTGTCGCCGGACGCCGTAGTCAACACCAAACCGCAGCTCGAAATCTACGCGGACGATGTCAAATGCAGCCATGGTTCGACCATCGGCCAGCTCGATCCCGACGCGATGTTCTATCTGCGCTCGCGCGGGCTGGGCGTCGACGAAGCGCGGAGTCTGCTGAGTTTTGCCTTTGCCAGCGATGTCGTGGGCAAGATCAAAATCGACGCTCTGCGCCTTCGTCTGGATGACTATCTTGCGGCGAAGTTTAGACGCGATAAAATTGCTATTGGAGCTTCATGAAAGCGACTTCTCAACATCGCGGTTCGCTGCAGCCAGCCAAGGATTTTGACGTGGCGCGAAATCCGCAAGGATTTTCCGATTCTCAAACAGAAAATCCATGGCAAAGCCGCTGGTGTATTTCGACAATGGCGCGACCAGTCAAAAGCCCCAGGCGGTGATCGATGCGCTGAGTCGCTACTACAGCGCGGAGAACTCGAACATCCATCGCGGCGTGCATGATCTGAGCGAGCGGGCCACCGCGGACTATGAAGCGGCGCGCGAAAAGATTCGCGGTTTTATCAATGCGCCGATCCGGACAAGGAAATTATTTTCGTGCGCGGCACCACGGAAGCGATCAATCTGGTGGCGCAGAGCTACGGCCGCAGTTTTTTGAAGAGCGGCGACGAAATCATCGTCTCGGCCATGGAGCATCATTCCAACATCGTGCCGTGGCAGATTTTTGCGCCCAAGTCGGCGCGCGCCTGCGGGTGATCCCGATCAATCATGATGGCGAAATCGTTATGGACGAATATCGCCGTCTTCTGAATGAGAGAACCAAATTGGTGTCGCCGTGACCCATGTGTCGAACGCGCTGGGGACGATCGTGCCGGTGAAAGAGATCGTCGCTTTGGCGCATGCAGCGCGGCGTGCCGGTGCTGCTCGACGGCGCCCAGGCGGTGCCGCATTTCAAAGTCGATGTGCAAGATTTCGGTTGCGATTTTTACGCGTTTTCCGGCCACAAGGTCTTTGGGCCCACCGGCGTCGGCGTGCTCTATGGGCGCGCCGAGCTGCTGGAAAAGATGCCGCCTTATCAAGGCGGCGGCGACATGATTAGCTTGGTAACTTTTGAAAAGACTCACTACAACGTTTTGCCATATAAATTCGAAGCGGGGACTCCGAATATCGCCGGCGGCATCGGGTTGGGCGCGGCGATCGATTATTTGGACGGCTTGGATTGGGAGCAAGTTGCAGCGCATGAGCGCGCAGTTGCTGAGCCTATGCGACCGAGAGCTCTCGCCGAGATCGACCCGGTGAGAATCATCGGCACGGCGAAAGAGAAAGCCGGCGTGTCTGTCTTTTGTTTTGGATCATGTTCATGCCCATGATGTCGGCACGATTCTCGATCAAGAAGGCGTGGCGATGCGCGCCGGACATCATTGCGCGATGCCGGTCATGCAGCGCTTCGGCGTGCCGGCCACAGCGCGCGCTTCGTTTGCTTTTTATAACAATACGGCGGAAATCGATGTGATGGTGCAAGCCATCCATCGGGTCTTGAAGGTATTTGGCTAATGTCCGATCTCGACGAACTTTATCAAGAAGTTATACTTGATCATAACAAGAGTCCGCGAAATTTCCGGGAAATGACGAAGCCAACCGCAAAGCGGAGGGCTATAATCCTCTTTGCGGTGACCATGTGACCGTGTATCTTCATGTCGATGATGGTGTGATTACGGATATCAGCTTCGAGGGATCGGGTTGCGCCATTTCTAAAGCATCGGCATCGATGATGACCGACCGAACTGAAGGGCAAAAAGGAAGAAGACGCGCAGCAGCTTTTCGAGAATGTTCACAAGATGCTTACCGGAGACGTCGATGCCGAGGCCGCTCCAGAAAGCTCGGTAAGCTGGCGATCTTGTCGGGAGTGTGCAAATTCCCTGCGCGCGTGAAATGCGCCAGCTTAGCCTGGCATACGGTGAATGCCGCGCTGAAGGGCGAGGCTCAGCCGGCCTCAACGGAGTGAGAAGGCAAAGCGGTCGTGAAGAGGTAGAACAGAATGACCACAGATAAACCGATCGTTCTGAAGCGCGATTGTCAGGCGGCGTTAGTGCCGAGCGGCGAAAACGTTTTATTAACCGCGGGCAGCCAGGTTTGGCTGACGCAAGCTTTGGGCGGGAGTTATACGATCATGACCGACCGCGGCCACACGGTGCGGATCGATGGCCGCGATGGCGACGTCTTGGGATTAGAAGTTTCCGAGCAGGAAGAATTGATGCGCCAGGACGGTGTTTCAACGGACGGATGCAGTCGAGGATTTCGTCTGGCGCCAACTGCGTTCCTGTTTCGATCCCGGAGATTCCGGTGAATATTGTTGATCTCGGTCTGATTTATGATTGCAAAATTACCGATCGTGGCGACGGCGGATACTCGTGTCGTCTGTGCGCTTTACCCTGACCGCTCAGGGATGCGGCATGGGAGCAGTTTTTGAAGCGGATATCCGGAAAAAATTGTTGGCACTTCCAGGCGTGCGTGAAGCGGCGGTCGATTTGGTCTGGGATCCGCCCTGGAATCAGAGCCGGCTATCGCCGACCGCAAAGCAGCAATTGGGCATTGTTTAGTCGGGAAATAGCGGATTAGGGGATTATCATGGAAAGTCTCAACGGAACGATTATCGAAGCGGAGGTCATCGAAGCTCTTAGGACCTGTTTCGACCCGGAGATTCCGGTGAATATTTACGAGCTGGGGTTGATTTATGATGTCAAAGTCGAGCCCGGAGGGAGCTGTCGATGTTCAGATGACGCTCACCTCGCCGCACTGTCCGGCCGTACAATCGTTGCCGGCTGAGATAGAAGAGCAAAATCAAAGCTGTGCCGGGAGTTACTGACGCTAAAATCGATCTGGTCTGGGATCCGCCTTGGGATCAAAGCAAAATGTCCGAAGCGGCCCGTTTGCAGCTCGGGATGATGTAAAGCATTGCCCTCTGGCAATGGCAAACGGCCCTCCGAATTTCGATGCTTCGACTCCATGGCACTCTGTTTGATCAACTGGGCGGAGAGGCAAAACTGCGGGCGATTATCGACGACTTTATCGATCGGGTGTTTGCGGATCGGATGATCGGCTTTTTTTTTCGCAATGCCGACCGCGGGCGGATCAAAGAGTTGGAGTATCAGCTTGCTGCCAGTTTTCTTGGCGCCCCCATCGAGTATCAAGGACGGCCGTTGGCAAGAGCGCATGCAAACCATCCGATTATGGGAGGCCATTTCGCGCGCCGGCGGCAGATTCTTAAGGAAACCTTGGAGTCCCATCAGGTTCCGCAAGGGATCATAGCGGCGCTATTGAATCATACGGACACGCTGCGCTCTCAGATCACTCCCGAAACTGGCTCCGGTTGTGATCCAATGGCGGTTCGCGACCGGATTCCGCACCGATAACTCTATAAATAATCTCTTTTTCTCGTCATTTAGCAATTGTCCAGGGCAGAACATTGTGCTACTAATAGTGTCACGCCGAAGGTAGTCATCAAGGATTAGTGTGAAGTTAGCCGACCTCTATGCCCGGTCTGGGTTGACCCTCTCGGTCGAGTTCTTTACTCCAAAGACAGAAAAGGGCGAGGAAACCCTCTTAAGCGAAATCGCGGTTATCAAGAGGCTCAATCCTGGCTTTTGTTCTGTTACGTACGGGGCGGGCGGAAGCACGCGCGAAAAAACCGTCGATCTTATCGAGATCATTCGTAAACGTTTAGGACTCGAAGCGATGTGCCATTTGACCGTCGTGAGCCAGTCGAAGGATGAAGCACGCGCGGTTTTGAAAACGCTCAAAGAAAAGGGCATCGAGAATCTGCTTGCGCTCGGCGGAGATCCGCCCCAAGGGATTTCCGATTGGCAGCCTCATCCGGATGGATTTCATTACGCCATCGAACTGGTTCGAGAAGCGGTTGTGCTCGGGGGATTCTCGATTGCCGTGGCGGGTTTTCCTGAAATCCATCCGCGCGCCGTGAGCCGCGATGCGGATCTTAAGTTTCTCAAAGAGAAGGTCGATGCCGGCGCAGACGCGATCATCACTCAACTGTTTTTTGATAACGACGATTATTTTCGCTTCGTCGATGACCTTAGAAAGATGGGCGTGACCGTGCCTGTGGTTCCCGGAGTTTTGCCGATTCTTTCGGCGTCGCAGATCCGCCGTTTTACCGAGTTGTGCGGCGCGAAAATCCCGCCCAAGCTCGCACGCGAACTGGCTAAGGTCGAAAAGGACGACAACGCGGCTGTAGAGATGGGCGCTGAATACGCGAGCCGCCAATGTGAAGAGTTGATCAAATACGGCGTGCGCGGCTTGCATTTTTACACCTTGAACAAGTCTTACTCCTTCCTGGCGGTTTGTAAGAATCTCGGTCTGTGATTTTCCCATAGCTTTTGATTGGTGAGCAGGTATGCCCGCTCTGTCCCGGGCCTGAATGTGAGACCGTAATGGCTGACGGTAGTAATAATTTACTGGAAGAGAGCAACGAACAGATCGAAGTGCGCCGGCAAAAGCTGGCGAAGCTTAAAGAAACCGGCTCGGTGGTTTATCCCAACGATTTTAGACCGAGCCACACCGCGTCGGAGATCGTGGCGAACTTTACCGACGCCGACGATGCCGCTTTGGCGGCCGCACCGCAGGATATTCGCGTCGCCGGGCGGATTATGGCGATCCGCCGGATGGGTAAGGCATCGTTTTTTCATATGCAGGACCGGCGCGGCCGTCTGCAAGTCTATGTCCAACAGAATACCGTAGGCGAGGACGCTTACGGTTTATTTCGAACCTTGGATGTTGGCGACATCGTTGCTGTCTCGGGGCACCTATTTCGCACTCGAACTAAAGAATTGACCCTCGACGCCAAGGATGTGCGCTTGTTGACCAAGTGCTTACGGCCACTGCCGGAAAAATGGCATGGGCTTGCTGATGTCGAAGCGCGTTACCGGCAACGCTATGTCGATCTCATGGTCAATGGCGAAGCGCGCGAGGTTTTCGAAAAGCGCTCAAGGATCATTCGATTGCTGCGCCGGTTTTTTGAAGAGCGTGATTTTCTTGAAGTCGAGACGCCGATGATGCAGCCGATACCCGGCGGCGCCGCAGCGCGGCCTTTTATTACGCACCACAATACCCTCGACATGGAACTTTACTTACGAGTCGCCCCGGAACTGTTTCTGAAGCGGCTACTCGTGGGTGGATTTGACAGAGTTTTTGAGCTCAATCGGAACTTCCGCAATGAAGGCATCTCGGTTCGGCATAATCCGGAATTCACCATGTTGGAGTTCTACCAGGCCTACGCGACCTTCGAAGATTTGATTCACCTCACCGAAGAGCTCTTCGTCACTATTGCTCGAGAGGTTCACGGCGGTTTGCAGGTGCCCTATGGCGAACACGTTATCGATCTCTCGCCGCCCTGGCGCCGATTGACGATTCGCGAAGCAGTCATGAAATACGGCGGTGCGGAGGAAAATGAAGTCGATAGTCTGGATGGCTTGCATCGGTATGCCAAGCGAAGCGGGTTGGCCATGGACTTGAGCGCGCCCTATGGCAATGCTTTGATCCAAGTTTTCGAAGAAGTGGCGGAGACGCAATTGATTCAACCAACTTTTATGACCGATTATCCGATCGAAGTCTCGCCGCTGGCACGGAAGAACGAGCAGAATCCGGCGTTGGTTGATCGGTTCGAGCTATATATCGCAGGCCGCGAACTGGCTAACGCTTTTTCGGAATTGAACGATCCGGCGGACCAGCGCCAACGTTTCTTGACGCAAATGGAAGCGCGCAACGCCGGCGACGATACCGCCAATCCCATCGATGACGACTATGTCCGGGCGCTGGAATACGGCATGCCGCCGGCAGCGGGCGAGGGCATCGGCATCGATCGTCTCGTGATGTTTTTTACCAACTCGCCGTCAATTCGTGACGTGATTCTCTTTCCGTTGCTGCGGCCGCAGCACTAGGCGCAGTTTTTTTCTCCCATGAAATACGAGCTTTTTATCGGCCTTCGATATTTGCAGGCGCGCCGGCGCGAGACCTTTATTTCCTTGATCACGGTAATTTCCGTGCTCGGGGTTATGATCGGTGTCATGACGCTCAATGTGGTCATGTCGGTGATGAGCGGTTTTGAAGAAACCTTGCGCGATCGGCTACTCGGTATCAACGCCCATATCGCGCTGGTCAAGTCGGGTGATCAGTTGCGCGACTACGAAAATATTCTGCGTCAAGTGGTCAAGGAAAACGGCGTGGTTGCGGCATCGCCGACGATTTATGGCCAAGTGATGCTCACCTCCGGATCGCGGGTATCCGGCGTGGTTGTTCGAGGGGTCGATCCCGACCGGGTCAACGCCGTCGTCAACCTTCAGAGTTTTATTAAAGAAGGAAATCTCGCCGGGCTAAAATCCCAACATCCCATCCAAGTCGAGGACCGGACCGTCCTTTTGCCAGGGATCATTCTCGGCGAACGATTGGCCAATCAACTAGGCGTATTTCCCGGTAGTCCGGTTCAGGTGGTGTCGCCCCTCGGCAGCCCCACCGCCATCGGCGTCATTCCCAAGGTGCGGCGCTTCGTTGTCATCGGTGTGCTTAGAACCGGGATGAGCGAGATCGATTCGACTTTGGTGTTCATGGGTTTGGCCGAGGCGCAAAAATTCTTCGAGCTTGGCGATGCCGTGACGAATATCGAGATTCGCGTTCAAAACGTCAACCGTTCACGGGAGATCGCCGACCAGATTCAGCGGCATTTCGGCTTTCCTTATTTTGCTGAAGATTGGACCCGGCTTGTGGCCGAATCTATTCTCGGCGCTGCAATTGGAAAAAACCGTCTATTTTTTGGTGCTGCTGCTGATGGTTCTGATCGGCGCTTTCAACATCGTCTCCACCTTGGTCATGGTCGTGATGGAGAAGAAAAAAGATATCGCGATTTTGCGTTCCATGGGCGCGACCCAACAGAGCATCCGAAAAATATTCTTGCTGAAAGGGTGCGTTATCGGGGTTGTCGGCACGGTTTTGGGCGTGGTGCTTGGACTGGCGGTCTGTTTCCTTTTGGCGCAGTACAAATTTGAATTGCCAAAGGACGTGTTCTTGATTTCCACGGTGCCGGTGCGGATCCATTTCGGCAATTTGTCTTGGTCGCTCTCGCCTCCTTCGTCGTGTGCCTGCTCGCCAGCATCTATCCGGCGCGCCAAGCCGCCAAGCTCGATCCGGTCGAAATCATTCGCTATGAATAGCCTCCTGTCGGTGCGCGATCTGCACAAGTCTTTCGTTGAGGGGGTGAGCGAAATTCATATCTTACGGGGGCTCAATTTGGATTTGGCCCCGGGTGAACGCTTGGCAGTCGTCGGCCAATCGGGCGTCGGCAAAAGCACTCTGTTGCATATTCTTGGGACTCTCGACCGGCCGACTAAAGGGGCGATTTTATTTGAAGGTGACGCGCTTCCGCTCGACGACGAAGCGGCATTGAGCCAATTTCGCAATCAACAAATCGGCTTTGTTTTCCAGTTTCACTATCTATTGCCGGATTTTTCGGCTTTGGAAAATGTGATGTTCCCGGCTTTAATTCAAGGGGTATCGGAGGAGCGAGCCAAAGCCGACGCCGAGCAGCTGCTTGAACTGGTCGGCCTGAAGGACCGTCTGCACCATCGCCCAGGTAAACTTTCCGGCGGCGAGCAGCAACGGGTAGCGGTGGCACGGGCAGTAATTTTAAGGCCGAAGCTGGTTCTGGCTGACGAGCCGACGGGTTCACTGGACTTGAAAATTGGCGAAGAGGTTCAGGAATTGCTTTTTCGCTTGAACGAAGAGCACAATATAGCCCTGGTCGTGGCGACCCACAATCGGGACTTTGCCAAGAAGATTGGCCGTCAGGTTGAGCTCCGTGAAGGCGTGCTGTTCGAGGATTAGCGTCGGCCCGTGCCACTTTTCTCCTTTACAAAAGTATCGGTTTTTGTTACAAAATTAGAAGTTTCGGTCGCTCGGTGAGAATCTCTTCGGATAGCATCTATGCAATTTACCGTTAAGCTAAGATCCGCAAATGTTTTCGCTTGGATCGCCCTCGCGACCTTTTTGACTGTCTGCTATTCCACCGCACACGGGCAACAAAAAGTTACGCTTAAGGATGTCAAGATCACCGGCAATGCGCGCGTCGAAGATGACGGCATTCGGCTTCATCTCAAAAGCCGGGCAGGGGAAAGCTTTGACTCCAAAACGGTCGAACAGGATGTCAAAGCTATTTATCGCATGGGCTTCTTCGAAGACGTTCAAGCCGAACTTTCGCCAGATGGCATCTTGACTTACGCGGTCAAAGAAAAACCCTACGTGCGCGAAGTCAAGATTCAAGGAGCCGCACAGGTTACCCGAGAAAAAATCGAGACCGCCCTCGGCATCAGCCCGCGTTCGATACTGGATCGGGTAAAAGTGGCAGAGGGAGTCGATAAGGTTCGCAAGCTCTACACCGAACAGGGGTATGTTAATGCCGCGATTGACTCAGCCGTGTCGGTGGAGGCGAACAATCAGGCGGTGGTCACCCTCGATATTATCGAAGGCAACCGACTGCTGATCAAGCGAGTGGCATTCGAAGGCAATAAGACTTTCTCTGAAAGCGAATTAAAAGGTCTAATCGCGACCAAGGAAGAGTGGATTTTCTCATTTTTCACTAACCGAGGCGTGCTCGATCGTGACATGTTGACCAACGATGTGGCGATCCTCTCCAACTACTATAACGACAATGGTTATGTCGATCATAAGATCGATGAGCCGGTGATTTTGCGAGCCCGGGATGGCTTGGAAGTCGTTTTCCGTATCAACGAAGGATCTCAGTACCGTGTCGGCAAGGTGGAAATCGGTGGCGAGTTGATTCAAGACGGGCAGCAGATCCTCAAATCGATGAAACTCACCTCGGGCCAGATATTCCGCGGCAACCGCCTGCGCGACGATATTACATTGTTGACGGAAATGTATGCGAACAAGGGCTTCGCCTTTGTTCAGGTGGATCCGGTAACTAAAGTCAATCAGACGGAAAAAAACGTCGATGTGGCTTTAGTTCTCACCAAAGGACCGCCGGTCTACTTCAACCGAATTCTCGTCGCGGGCAATACTAAGACCCGCGACAAAGTGGTCCGCCGGGAACTGCTGTCCAACGAGCAGGAGCTCTATTCGAGTACCAAAATCACTCAGAGTCGAAACGCGCTGCAAAGGACCGGTTACTTTGAGGACGTGCAGCTCACGACAAAGAAGACGGATCAACCGGATACGCTGGACGTCCTGGTCGATGTTAAAGAAGGGCCCACGGGCACGTTTCAAGTCGGTGCGGGTTACAGCAGCGGCGACGGATTTCTGTTCAACGCGAACATCTCCGAGAAGAACTTTATGGGGCGCGGCCAAGGGCTAAGCGGAAATTTTAGTATCGGCTCGAAACGCCAAGACTACATCGTCAACCTCAACGACCCGTATTTCAATGACAGCAAGGTAGCTTTGGGTCTTGATGCCTTCAATACGACGCGGGAGTATACTGATTTCGATGAAAAGAAGCTTGGGTTCGGTATAAATAGCAGCTATCCGCTGAAGGATTTCAGAATGCCGTTTTTCGGCGGCGCTCGGGCTGCAGCGAACCCCGGATCGGATGAATTGGCGAGCAACGCCCCGCTCGACGATGTGGGACTACGCGCGGGGTGGCGTTTCTTATAGTCTGACCAACGAAAAGATCAGCAACATCGATCCCTTCGCCTCTGCGGCGATTCAAGATGCAAAGGGTACTTCATTGACCAGCAGCGTGACGCCGAATTTCACTTATGACAGCCGCGATCATTTTTTTAACCCGACCGAGGGAACCAAGTCCGCTTTCTCGATCGAAGTGGCGGGTCTTGGTGGCGACACGCGATTTATCAAAACGGATTTATCCGGACATTGGTATTATCCGCTGCTCAAAGATCCCGCCTGGGGCGGCAACTATGTGCTGGGGCTAGGCGGACAGCTCGGTTACGGATTTGGTCTTGCGTCGAAAAACAACGGGCAGAATCTACCGCTCTTCGAGCGCTATTTTCTCGGCGGGATCAATTCGGTGCGCGGCTTTGCCGATCGGAGTTTGGGTCCGAGGGAGCCAAATGCTTGCCCACCACCAGAAGATAATTGCGGAAGCGACGTTGTGGGAGGCAGTACGGCGGCAGTAATTAATGTCGAGCTTTTGTTTCCGATCATGGAGAAGTACGGTATACGAGGCGTTGCGTTCTTCGATATGGGCAATGCCTTTGCCGATAGTTTTAACTTCGGTGATCTGAGAAGGTCGGTGGGAGCGGGTGTACGCTGGATGTCCCCCTTCGGTCCGCTGCGTGTTGAACTTGGTCTTCCTCTCAACAAAAAGTCTGGCGATGATACCTCGGTGTTGGGCTTCTCGATCGGCAGTCAACCCTGATAGTCTCAATTGTTTCCGTGTCCTATCTTTAGTTGGAGGTGCAAGTGAAATACTGGCTGGTCATTGCGACCTTGGCCCTGTCGGTTTCGTTCGCGTCCGCGCAGGAACGAATGAAAATCGGTTATATTGATGTTCAACGGGTGATTGCAGAATCCCAATCCGGCAAGCGGGCCAAGGAACGATTCCAGGTTCAGGTGAAAAAGGCCGAGGCGGATGTGCAAAAGGAGCGGCAAGACCTAGAGCGTCTTAAGAGCGATCTCGATAAGAAAGGGCCGCTTTTGAAGGAAGAAGAACGCCGCAGTATGGAAGGGGACTTGCAAAAGCGCTCGGTCATTTTGCAGCGGACGATGAACGATTACCAACAAGATCTCCGGCAAAAGGAAAGTGAAATAATGTCGGATATTCTCAAAGAGGTGGAGCAGATCGTCAATGAAGTTGGTAAGGCGGAAAAGTTTACGCTAATTTTTGAGCGATCACAGATTATTTATAGCGATCAGGGAATCGATATTACCAGCAAAGTTATCGAAACCTACAATAGCCGGGTGAAAAAATAAGTGGTGAAAGCGGTAGCGCTGGGCGAGCTTGCGAAGCTAGTAGGTGGGCAAGTTTTCGGCGATTCGAGCATTTTAATTTCTAAGGTAGCGGCGATCGACGAGGCCGGCGTCGGTGAAATCAGTTTTCTAACCAATCCTCGATATCAGCGTTTTTTGTCTCAATGTCGTGCCAGTGCGGTGATTGTTCCTCCAGGAATCGCAAGGGAATCCCGGAGCCCAGCGCATCTCAATTATCTCGAGGCGGCGAGCCCTTACTTAGCATTTGCCAAAATCCTCCAATTGTTTTTTCCCACGCCGGAATTCGACGCCGGCATAAGTCTCAATGCGCATGTCGATGTTTCCGCGGAATTGGCGGCGGGGATAACGGTTGGGCCCAATGTCTACGTTGGGCCGCGGGCGAGGATCGGTCGGGGATCGGTCATTTTTCCCGGAGTGTTCATCGGTGCAGATGTGCAGATAGGATCGGATTGCGTGCTTCATCCGAACGTCGTGATTCGTGAAAGCTGTCGAATTGGCGATCGTGTCATACTCCATGCCGGCGTGGTCATCGGCAGCGACGGGTTCGGTTATGCGGTAGAAGGCGGTGCGCGGATTAAGATTCCGCAGATCGGCATCGTCGATATCGGTGATGACGTGGAGATCGGCGCCAACAGTACGGTTGACCGTGCCACCCTGGGTAGAACCATCATCGGGCGGGGGACAAAGATCGACAATCTTGTACAAGTGGCGCATAACGTGTCGGTTGGAGAAGACAGCGTATTTGCCGCGCAAGTCGGTATTGCCGGCAGCACACGGATCGGTAAAAACGTGACGCTGGCGGGCCAGGTCGGCGTGGGTAATCATCTCGAGATCGGTGACGGAGCGACGATCGGTCCCAAAAGTGGCGTTGCGCGGTCTGTCGAACCGTATGCGGTGCTTTCGGGATGGGTGGAGGCTTCGCCTCATCGGCAGTGGCTCAGAGCGATGATGCTGTTGCCGGAATTGCCGCGCCTATGGCGTTCGGTTAAAAATCTGGAAAAGAAAATGTTGCAATTGCTGAAGGCGGCGGGCAAGGAGAATGATGACGATGATCGAGGTTAGAGAAATCCTGAAGTACCTTCCTCACCGTTATCCGTTTTTGCTCGTCGACCGCATTTTGGAAATTCACGGCGATGAGAAGATCGTCGGCATCAAGAATGTGTCGATCAATGAGAATTTTTTTCAAGGTCATTTTCCCAGCCGCCCGGTGATGCCGGGAGTGCTGATCTGCGAAGCCATGGCGCAAGTCGGGGCCATCTTCGCGCACACTGCGCGCGGCGGCATCGAAGATCGCAAAGTATTCGTGCTCACCGGCCTCGATAACGTCAAATTCAAGCGACCCGTTGAACCGGGCGATCAGCTGCGCATGGAACTCACTTGCCTAAAACGGCGCGGTTCTTATTGGAAGATGCAAGGTGTTGCTTCGGTCGACGGCAAGATGGTTGCGCAGGCAGAAATCTCGGCGATGGAAGTAGAATTGGCTTGACGAACGGCGGGTCATGAGCAGAGTGCATTCCACAGCGATCGTCGATCCTCGGGCCGAGCTCGGCGACGAGGTCGAAGTGGGCCCCTATTGTGTCGTGGGGCCATGCGTGAGGCTCGGCCACAAAAGCAAGCTGCATTCCCATGTCCTGGTTCAAGGCCGAACCACGCTGGGAGATGGCAACGTCGTTTACCCTTTCGCAAGCATAGGCACGACGCCTCAAGACCTCAAGTACAAAGGCGAGCCCAGTGAGCTTATAATCGGCAACGGCAATACTATTCGTGAGTACGTCTCATTGAACCCGGGCACCGCCGGCGGCGGTATGGTAACTCGGGTCGGCGATCAGAATCTGCTGATGATGTATTGCCATATTGCGCACGATTGTATTGTCGGCAATCGCAACGTAATCGCCAACGGCGCCACGCTTGGGGGTCATGTCACGGTCGAAGATCACGTCATTGTCGGCGGATTGGTGGGGATTCACCAATTTGTGCGCATCGGTACCGGCGCGATTTTGGGCGCCGGCTCAATGGTGTCTAAGGACGTTCCGCCTTATTGTAATGCCACTGGCGACCGCGCGACACTGCACGGGCTCAATCTTGAAGGTTTGCGACGGCGCGGTTTCAATCCTGCAACCATCGCGGCGATTCGCAAGGCGTACCGGATTGTTTTTCAATCCAAACTGAGAACGGAAGAAGCTTTGAACAAAATCCGTGAAGAGCTTCCGGCGGTTCCCGAGGTGGAAAAGTTCGTCGCCTTTATTGCAGGAGCGCAGCGGGGAGTTTGCCGATAGGTGCCGCCAGCTTTACCAATCCACCAATTGGAAACCATAAAGAAATTAGGTTTAATCGCGGGCAATGGAAAGTTTCCATTGATTTTCGCCGCAGAAGCGAAGCGTGAAGGATACTTTGTCGTCGCCGTGGCCCACCGAGGTGAAACCGATCAGGCCATAGAAAGGGTCGCCGATGAGGTTGCATGGATTTACGTCGGACAATTGGGACATATCATTAAGGTATTTCGGCGCGCCGGGGTTACCGAAGCGGTCATGGCTGGAGGCATTCGCAAAATTCGGCTTTTCGGGAACTTTCGTCCTGACCTCCGCGGCACACGTTTTCTGGCGAGATTAAAAAGCCGCGAAGATGACGCTCTCTTACGTGGTATTGCCGATGAGCTTGCGGCCGACAACATTCAAATTCTCGAATCGACGCTCTGCTTGTCGCACATTGTCGCCGTCGAGGGCGTCATGACCAGGCGCGCGCCACGCGCCGGAGAGTGGGAGGATATCAAGCTGGGCTTTCACGCCGCCAAGGAAGTCGGCCGGCTGGGCATTGGCCAGACCGTGGTTGTGAAGAATCGTGTCGTGGTGGCGGTTGAAGCAGTGGAAGGAACCGATGCGGCGATTCAACGAGGCGGGAGTTTAGCGAAATCGGGCTGTGTGGTCGTCAAAGTCAGCAAGCCTCAACAGGACATGCGCTTCGATGTGCCTGCCGTTGGCGTCGATACCATCAAGAACCTTCACGCAGCGGGTGGTTCGGTGCTGGCGGTGGAAGCCGGCAAGACGATTCTCCTGGAAAAAGACACGCTGCTCGATCTAGCGGATCGGCATGGTCTGTCGGTCGTCGGAGTGGCTCACCACGAGCTGTGATTGCGAAGATGGTCGACCAGGCGATTCCTTCGGCGGTTGTCGGTGTCGGTTATCTCGGCAGATTTCACGCGGAAAAGTATGCCGCATCGAATAAGGCGATTTTAGCCGGGGTTGTCGATACGGATGAAAAGCGCGCTCAAGAGGTAGGCGAATCGGTCGGCGCGCCGTTCTTCGCCGACTATCGAGAACTGATCGGCAAGGTGCGATGCGTCAGTATCGCGGTGCCGACGCGGAATCATTTTACCGTAGCGCGCGATTTCATCGACGCCGGCGTCGATGTTCTTGTAGAAAAACCGTTGACAGCGAATATCGACGAAGCACGGGAGTTGGTGGATAGGGCACAGGCGAAAGGTGTCATCCTCCAGGTGGGTCACCTGGAACGATTCAATCCGGCTATTCGTCGGTTGGAAAGCGTGATCTCGGAGCCGAAATTTGTCGAATGTCATCGCCTGGCGCCGTTCGTCGAGCGTGGCACCGACGTCGACGTCGTCCTCGACCTGATGATTCACGATATCGATGTGATAACAAGTTTGGTGCGCGCACCGGTCGAACGGGTCGAGGCCATCGGTGTATCGGTATTGACCGACAAGCCGGACATCGCCAACGCTCGGATTACTTTTGCCAACGGTTGCATCGCCAACGTGACGTCGAGTCGAGTGTCGTTGAAGCGCGAGCGTAAAGTGAGATTCTTTCAATCGGACGCCTATATCTCGATCGATTACGATCAGCGTCGGGCGCAGATTTTTCGCAAACCGGCGCCGGGCGCCGGCTGGTTGGATATTCGCGGTGAAAACATCGAGATTAAAGACGGCGATGCTTTGGCGGACGAGATCGATTCGTTTCTCGATTGCGTGCGCACCCGGACTTTGCCATTGGTCAGCGGTGCTGAGGGGTTGCGGGCGCTCGAAATCGCTTCCATGATTAGCGCCCAGCTGTAGGTTCGGCAAGCGGTTTAGTCAAGAGACACTCGTTGGCGAAACAAATTATGTTGGTTGTGGGTGAAGCCTCGGGAGACTTACACGGCGCTCATCTGGTGCGCGCGCTGCATAAGCGGGACGCGACATTGGAGGTGTTTGGCGTGGCCGGCGAGCAGTTGCAACGGACGAACTTCGAGGCGCTGTTCAGCGTTGCCAAACTCACCGGCATGGGCGTGATCGAGTTGGCCGGCAATCTTAAAAATCTTTGGCATGCCTTCCGTCTATTGCGGCGAGCCTTGACCGAACGACGTCCCAATCTTTTGGTGTTAATCGATTTTCCCGATTTTAATTTGCGGCTTGCCCGCATCGCGCATTCATTGCAGATCCCCGTCCTCTATTATATCAGTCCGCAAATCTGGGCCTGGCGCCGTGGCCGAGTGCGTCATATAGCTCGCTGGGTCACTCAGATGGCCGTTGTCTTTCCCTTTGAAGTGGCGTTCTACGAAGCGCATGGCGTGAAAGTTAAGTTCGTCGGCCATCCATTGTTGGAAACCGTCAAGGTGACGCGCGACCGCGAATCGGTCCTCAAACAGCATGGCCTGGACCCGGCAAAGCCGACCATTGCACTCCTGCCGGGCAGCCGCCACGGCGAAGTCTCTCGCCATCTGCACCCGATGCTGGGCGCGGCCACGCGCTTGCAGCAGGAAAGAACGATTCAATTTCTCTGTGTGTGTGCGAATACGATTAACCCAGACGAAATGCGGGCCGCAATTGAGCAGGCGAGATTGAAAATTCCAGTCGTGACTGAAGAGCGCTATGATGCTGTAAGCGCGGCCGATTTGGTCTGGACGGCTTCGGGTACCGCGACCCTGGAAACGGCCTTAATCGGAAAGCCGATGATCGTCGTGTATCGCGTGTCCTGGATTACCTATCTGTTGGGACGATTACTGGTACGCGTTGATCATATTGGTATGGTCAACTTGATCGCCGGAGAACGGCTCATGCCTGAGTTGCTTCA
The DNA here is from genome assembly GCA_963811315.1 of uncultured delta proteobacterium. Classification (GTDB taxonomy): domain Bacteria; phylum Desulfobacterota; class Binatia; order UBA9968; family UBA9968; genus DP-20. The sequence goes on along the minus strand of CAWERH010000068.1, from coordinate 57,429 downwards.
AAGCGAAGTCACCGCTGAGCGTCTCGCGGCTGAATCGCGGGTCATGCTGGATGATGCGGGCGTGCGATCACGGATCAGCGAAAAATTATCCGCATTGCGCGATCGCCTCGGATCGCCGGGCGCGGCTGAGCGCGTGGCGGATCTCGCGCTGACGATAATGAGTTAAGAAAGCGAAGAAATTGAAAGACTACCTTCGATTATTGCAGTATCTAAAGCCCTATATTTGGCCGTACTTCACACTGGGCATGATCTGTATGCTCGGGTTTGGCGCGACGGACGGGGCGATCCCGTTCTTGGTCCAGCATATTATGGACGATGTCTTCGCGCGCAAGGACCAATCGGTACTGACTTACTTGCCGGCGCTGGTCGTCGGAATCTTCGCCTTCCGTGGTTTGATGAATTTTGGCCAAAGTTATTTGAACGACTACGTCGGCTTGCGCATTATCAACGACGTGCGCAATCAGCTCAACCGTCATTTCCAGTCTTTGTCGCTGTCTTTTTTCCATCGCCATCCCACTGGCACGCTGCTGTCGAGAGTGAACAGTGACGTGTTTTTACTGAGATATGCAATCACCGACGCGTTGGCGTCCTTTCATGAAGGATGCGTCCTCGCTGGTGGTTCTAATCATCGTCGCTTTCTTGAAGGACTGGGTTCTCGCTTCCATCGCTTTCTTTGTATTTCCCGCGTCGGTGCTGCCGATCATCCGCTTGAGCAGAAAGATCAAACGTTTTACGCGGCGCGGCCAGATCAGCACCGGCACGCTGACTTCGCTCTTACAAGAAAGCATTCAAGGCAATCGCATCGTCAAAGCTTTCGGCATGGAAGGTTATGAAGATGAGCGCTTCATGCGCGAGAATTGGCAGTTATTCAAGCAATCCCTGCGGGCGAGCCGGGTGAAGTCGATCGTCGCCCCCGCAATGGAACTGCTGGCGTCCTTCGCCATCGGCGGGGTGGTTTGGTACGGCGGTTGGAGCGTGATTGCCGGCGGCCGAACCCAGGGCGAGTTTATGGCGTTCATGGCGGCGATGTTTTTGATGTATGGTCCGTTTAAAGGTCTGACGCGAACGTATACCGCGGTGCATCAGGGATTGGCCGGCGCGGAGCGGGTTTTCGAGATTTTAGACGAAAAACCAGCCGTCGCAGATAAGGCCGACGCAAAAAGCGCCAAGCCGTTTGCTGGAAGAATCGTTTTCCGCGACGTCAACTTCGCCTACGCCGACACCCCGGTGCTAAAAAACATCAATCTGACCGTCGAAGCCGGTGAGATGGTGGCTTTAGTCGGCATGAGTGGGGTCGGTAAAAGTACCTTAGTCGACCTCATCCCACGATTTTACGATGTCGGCGCTGGACAAATTACCTTGGATGGGATCGACGTTCGTGACTTGACGGTTCAATCGCTGCGCGCGCAGATCGGCATCGTCACTCAGTACACGTTCCTGTTCAATGATAGTGTAAAGAACAATATCGCCTACGGCCAGCCCAATTGTGATCCGCAAGCGATCGTCGACGTCGCCAAAGCGGCGCATGCGCATGGGTTCATCACTGCGTTGCCGAAGGGTTACGACTCGGTCATTGGTGAGTTGGGCATGCAGCTTTCCGGGGGGCAACGGCAAAGATTGGCCATCGCGCGTGCTTTGTTCAAGAACGCGCCGATCTTGATTCTTGACGAAGCGACATCCGCGTTGGACACCGAATCGGAAATATTGGTGCAAGAAGCGCTGGAAAATCTCATGACCACGCGCACGACAGTTGTGATTGCCCACCGTTTGTCGACAATTCGCCGAGCGGACCGGATCGTCGTTATGGTCGATGGGGCGATCGCAGAACAGGGCCGGCATGAAGAATTACTAGCGCAAAATGGCGAATATAGCCGCCTCTATGCCATGCAAATGCTCGAGGATCGCTCGGTGGAAGAGCCGAGCGTGCTGCATTAGGGCACTTGACCGGCAATGGCTTACTTTCTCTATAATGTTTTGCTGGTCGTGGTTTTCTTAGTCGCTTTGCCGTTTGTTCCTTTGTTGACGCTGTTCGGGTCAAAATACCGAGCCGGTTTGGGTCAGCGCTTGGGATTTTACCCGAGCAATTGGACATCCTCTGACACTCTAGCTGGGGCGGTCTGGATCCACGCGGCCTCGGTCGGTGAAGTGACTTCTGCCTTTCCATTGATCAAGGCGCTCAAAGCACTTGCGCCGCAGCACAAACTGTTGCTTTCGAGTTTTACCGCTAGTGGAAATTGTCTAGGGCAGCAAACGTCTGACGCAGATGCGGTAATATTTTTGCCGCTGGATTTGTTGTGGATTGTGCGGCGCGCGCTGAATCGGTTTAAGCCTTGCCTACTGATCGTGATAGAGACTGAAATTTGGCCCAATCTGTTGCGCGAGGCTTATCGGCTCGGTATTCCGACGCTTCTTTTGAGCGGCCGGCTGTCTGCTAAATCGTTGCCTCGTTATCTGCGATTTAAATGTTTTTTCGGTAAAGTTCTTGATTTCTTTAGCGCGATTGGGATGCAGTCGGAGCAAGATGCCGAGCGTATTCGGACCCTGGGTGCGGCGATTGCCAAAGTATCGGTGGTCGGCAGCTTGAAATTCGCGGTCGACGGTACCGATCCGCGCAAAAAGCCTCTCCACTCGCTTTTGGGTCGCGACAAGCAGTGGCTTGTAGCGGGAAGTACCCATCGCGGCGAAGAAGAAATTCTGCTCCAAGTTTTCGGCTTTCTTCGCACACAATATCCAAAACTTTCGATGGTTTTAGCGCCCCGTCATCCGGAACGATTCATCGAAGTCGAGAAAATGTTGGAACGCAGCCGGTTCGAATTTGCTAGACGGAGCCGGATCGATCACGACAAGCCATTTGATAAAGATATCTTACTGCTCGATTCCGTGGGCGAGTTGGCCGATTTCTTTGCGCTCGGAGATATCGCGTTTGTCGGCGGCAGCCTCGTCGATGCCGGTGGGCATAATGTGTTGGAGCCGGCCAAATGGCACAAGCCCATTCTGTTCGGTCCGTTCATGGCCAATTTCAAAAGCATCGCAGAACAGCTTAAGCGCGCCGGCGCGGCCATCGAAGTCGCCGGCGGCGATGAGTTGGCTGCCGCGCTGGGCGGGCTGCTTGGTGATGCGGAGAAACATCGCCAAATGGGCGCGCAGGCAGCGCAAGTCGCTCTCGATGGAAACCACGCTTTCGCACGCAATCTGCAATTGGCGCAGCGCTATTTGTGACGAAACATCCTGTTGCGCCGAGAACTTGGCGTATTGTTGGCGCCCTGGTTTCATGGATATGACGACGGATTGGGTGCGTGGAGTATGGGAGCGGAGGGGATTTCGAAATCGCTTGTTATGGGTAGGATTGCTACCGGCATCGGTTGTCTATCGGGTAATTATCCATATCCGCAATTTACTGTTCGCCTGGGGTTGGCTAAAAACGAAGCGGTTGTCGCGGCCGGTTGTCAGCGTAGGCAACCTCACCGTCGGCGGCACGGGTAAGACGCCGACTTGCATCTGGCTAGCTCAGGAATTGACCAAGCGTGGCTTGCGCATCGGCATCTTGAGTCGTGGTTATAAACGCAAAAACACGGAATCGATGGTTGTAAGTCCACAGCCCTTGGAGTCGCTTTCGTCCGATTCGAATGATGAGATTCTGAAAGCCGGGGATGAGCCTTTTATGATGGCGCAACTTTACGGTCAGACGGTGGCGGTTGGCCCGGATCGGGACGAAGCGGCGACACTATTGTTGCGCAATCAAAACGTGGATCTGTTCATTCTGGACGACGGGTTCCAACATCGACGGATCCAGCGGGATTTCGATTTGTTGTTGCTCGGCAACGATGCTACGGGCTCGCTGCTGCCCGCGGGGCCGTTTCGTGAATCGAAGAGCAGTCTGCGCCGGGCCGATGGGTTGCTTCTTACGGGCAGTCAAAATGGATGGCAATCGCTGGTTGATGGCAGCCGAGCGTGCACCGCCTTCGTCGGCTCATTGCAGCCGGTCGTGCTCGTTGGTTTTGCCTCGAATCGTTGGAAAGAATTCCCGTTGACCCTGCTGTATCGAAGCAAGATTGTAACAGTCACCGGTGTCGCGGACCCGCGGGGATTGTATGAAATTATTCACCAGTGGGAAGGGGAACTGGTCGAAACGCTGGAGTTCCCGGATCATCATAGGTATACCGCGCGGGATTGGCAGCAAATCAATCGCGTCGCGCGCTTGGTCGATTTGATCGTGACCACGGAGAAAGATATCCTTAAATTGATCCGTTTCCCGTTTGCCACGGATAAATTACTCGCCTTGCGGGTCGCCATGAAGGTGGAAAACGGCGAGTCTTTGATCGGTTCGATTGTCAACAAGATTGAGCAAGCAAAGGAAAATCATCGGTAATGGCACCAGCCGAGGGCGCCGCGGTGTTTCTCGATCGGGACGGCACGTTAATCCGTGAAGTAAATTATTTATGTAAGCCGGAGCAAGTCGAGATTCTTCCGGGTGTTGCCGATGCGCTGCGCAGTTTGCGTGAATATGGCTTCAAATTGATAGTGGTGACCAACCAATCGGCGATCGCGCGCGGGCGATTGTCCGAATCCGAGCTTGGTTTGATTCACGATTTGCTACGCGCCAAGCTGGCGGATGAAGGAGCGAGGTTGGATGCCATTTATTATTGCCCGCATCATCCGACTGAGGGCCGAGGCCCATATCGAATCGTGTGCGGTTGCCGCAAGCCAAAGAGCGGAATGGTGGATCAGGCTATAAAGGATCTTGGTTTGAATGCGCCGGCGTCTTATTTGGTAGGAGATCAAGCCATCGATATTGAGCTGGCCGCACATATCGGTGCTAAGGGAATTTTGATCTACGACGGGACGCACCCACTCGCGCCAACCGATCCTACCGCGGTTCCCGTAGTAGCGGGACTTATGCCGGCGGCGCAGTGGATTCTCGCCAATGAAAAACAGCGGGCGGGACTGGGAGCGAATCAATGAAAGCATTGGTCACGGGCGTTGCTGGTTTTATTGGTTCTCATCTCGCTGAAAAACTTCTAGCCTCCGGTCATGGCGTAGTCGGGATCGATAATTTTCTGGACAACTATCCACGGCACTTTAAAGAGAATAATCTTGTCGGGTTAGCGCAAAATCCCGAGTTTACATTTTTGAGCGATGATCTGTTGCGGGTCGACCTGGAACGGCTGTTGAGTGGAGTGTCTTACGTTTTTCATCTGGCCGGGCAACCGGGGGTGCGCTCCAGTTGGGGTCGAGAGTTTTCCCGCTATACTGAAAACAACATTATGGCGACCCAGCGGTTATTGGAGACCGCCAAAGAGTTGAAGCTCGCCAAGTTTGTCTATGCATCGACGTCTTCGGTTTACGGCGATACCGACGACTTGCCAATGCGCGAGGACGGCGGAACTCGACCGGTTTCCCCCTACGGCGCGACCAAGCTTGCGGCTGAACATTTGTGCTATCTGTATTGGAAGGCCTTCGGTGTTCCGACCGTGGCCTTGCGCTTTTTTACCGTATACGGACCGAGGCAAAGACCTGACATGTTCTTTCATATTTTTATGCGCGCTCTCCAACGAGGAGAGGAAGTGCCGCTCTATGACGATGGTGAACAGACGCGCGATTTTACCTATTGTACGGATATCGTCGATGGATTGCTGAATGCTGCTTTCTATTCCGGCACTGGGGAGGTTTTCAACCTCGGCGGCGGTTCCGAGACCAGCGTGCTTGATGCTATTGCCATAGTCGAGCGGATTGCAGGCCGTAAGGCGCGGATCAAGCGCGGCGATCGTCAGAAAGGTGATGTGAGACACACCAAGGCCCGTCTCGATGAAGCGAAACGGAAGCTTAACTATGCGCCGAAGTTCGACTTAGAGGCGGGCTTAGCCGCGGAATGGGAATGGATTTGTTCGCTTAATGCATAGGGATGATTTACTGACGCCGCAAGAATTCTATTCGAGGTGACTTATGACGGACTATGCCGATGAGGATGTAGGCAACATTATCTCGCTCGAGCACATCAATGTGCAGATCCCCGACCAAGCAGTGGCCACGCTTTTCTACGTCGTTGGAATGGGTTTTACCCGAGACCCGTACTTGAATGTCGGTTTGAATAACATGTGGGTCAACGTCGGCGAACAGCAATTTCATCTTCCTACGCGTCCGCCGCAAGTAATCGACGGGCATGTTGGAATGGTCCTTCCGGATCTCCAATTGTTGAAAACCCGGTTGGAATCGGTCGCAACGGGATTGAAAGACACCGGTTTCGAGTATTCCGTCCAGCCGGATCATGTTGCGGTCACGTCTCCTTGGGGCAATCGATATCGCTGCTACGAAAGCGATCCCGCGGCGAGTGACCTGTCCATCGGCATTCCTTACGTGGAATTCAACGTGTCTCCCGGCTCGGTGCCGGGAATTCTTAGATTCTATCGAACGGTCTTGGGCGCGCCGGTTGTTGGCGATTCAAACGGTGGGGGAGCAGTCGGACGAGTGAAGATTGGCCGGCAGCAGTCGCTCATTTTCCGTGAAACGGAACGCCCGTTGGCGCCCTACGACGGCCACCATATTGCTATTTACGTGGCCAACTTTTCCGGCCCCTACGGTTACTTGAACGAGCGCGGATTGATATCCGAAGATGTGCGCAATCATCAGTTCCGCTTCAAGGACATCATCGACCCCGAAGACGGCAAGAAAAAGTTTTCGTTGGAGCACGAGGTCAGAAGCTTGAAACATCCGATGTATTCCCGACCGTTTGTCAATCGTGACGCAGCCCAGACGCAACGCGCTTACCGGCGCGGGTGGGATGCGCTCACACCGTTTCAGCGCTGACCGCGGTTTCGTACTTGATCGAAATCGCCGTAACGCAGCATAGTTTTCTTCGAGGAGGTTAAGGTATGGCAATCAGCAAGGATCTCTTGGATATCTTGGCGTGCCCCAAGTGCAAGGGGGATATCCATCTCAATCAAACCAACGACGGGCTCATCTGTGATGCTTGTCACCTCATGTATCCGATCAAAGACGATATTCCCATCATGTTGATCGACGAGGCTGTGCGCTTATAAGCGATATGGCGCAAGTGAGTTGGGAAAACGTCCTGGTCTTGCAAACGAGTTTTCTCGGTGACACGGTCCTGACCTTGCCGCTTATCACGGAAATACGACGGCGATTCCCGGTTAAACGATTGAGTGTCATTTGCCTTCCCATGGCTCGCGAACTGTTGCAGGACCATTCGGCAATCGATGAAATCATCGTCGACGACAAAAAGGGCATGGATCGAGGCGTGGCGGGTTTGCGTCGCAAAGCCTCGATGTTGAGAGCCAAAGCCTTTACGATCGCGCTGTGCCCGCACAAATCGTTGCGTAGCGCGCTCATGCTCAGCTTGGCGCGCATCCCGCGGCGCGTCGGCTTCCGCCAAAGTCGTGGCTGGTTCCTGTTTCATGACCGCGTCGATCGCGATCCTGCGCGTCACGATGTGGAACGGAATTTATCGGTTCTCGAAGCTTTTGGCGTGAAAGTCGAGGATTGTGCGAGAGAGCTTGAATTGCCCGTTGACCCTGGAACTCAAAGTGAAGTGGATGGAAAGCTTCGTGCGCTGGGAATTGATGATCAGCGGCCTATCGTCGGCATCAATGCCGGTTCGGTCTGGCCGACCAAACGATGGTGGCCCAAAGGATTTGCCGATTTGATCGAGCTCTTGAAAGCAAGAATCGACTGTCAGATCTTGCTTTTTGGCGGCAAAGAGGACCGCGCGGTGGTGCACGAAGTGGCGGCCCGCTGTGATTCCTCAGTCGTCAATTTAGTCGGTCAAATAAGCCTCCGAGAGCTTCCCGCGGCGATCGATCGCTGCCATGTTTTCGTGACTAACGATAGCGGCCCCATGCATATCGCCGTCGCCCGGAAAGTTCCAACCGTTGCGTTGTTTTGTGCGACTACCCCGGAGCTAGGATTTTACCCGTACACGTCCAACGCGATTGTCTTGGAGCGGCGGCTTGATTGTCGTCCCTGCGCCTCGCACGGCGGTCGGCGTTGCCCGTTGGGAACCGAAGCTTGCATCCGCGAGATCGAGCCCGAATCGGTGTTCAAGGCTGTCGAAAAACTCCTTCAGCCTGGTCAGCTTCGAGATCAAGCTGCAGCGAAGACATGCCGTCCAGAATATGTGGCTGCTTGATTTCACGGATGCACGGCTGAATCTGTTTGCGTCGACTAGACCTCCGGCGGGCGGGGACGATGTTGAGTGAAAGTATGATTTGGGGTGCGGTGCCGCAGGGATTCGACAGAATCACCGACGGTCAGGGAAATCGTTTGATTGTTCGTCGAGACCGTAGGCATTTCATCGATTCCTCGACTTGTTTGAATACGGATTCCTCTCACATTCATTCCCGATACCAGGGTCGGGCGGCTCTTAGGACCGTGGGTTTCGCCGCTGGCGACACCGCGCTCATAAGAAGTTACCGGCACGGCGGACTCTTTAGGCTTTTGACTCGAGATTGCTTTTTCACCTGGCCGCCGCGTCCGTTTCGCGAATTGAGCATTACCGAAGAACTTCGCCGTCGAGGAATACGCACCGTTGAAGTTTATGGCGCATGTGTCAGTTCGGTGTGGGGTCCGTTCTATCGCGGCTGGTTGGTTACCAGGGAGTTATCGAATTCCCAAGACCTGTGGACCGCATTACAGGGTGATTTTATTGTTCAAGCAGGCCTACCGGCGACGTTGAAAGCGGTGGCTGACACAGTCTGCGCGCTCCATCGCCAGGGCGTTTATCATTGCGACCTGAATCTAAAGAATATCCTAGTCCGGATGGAGCCCGAGGGCGTCGCGGGATATGTCATAGATTTCGATAAGGCGAGACTATATCTGGGTAAATTGCCGGCAGCGCTGGTCAAGCGCAATTTGGACAGAATGCTCCGTTCCGTCGCGAAACTCGATTCTGAGAGAAAATATCTTTCCCAATCGGCGTGGAATGATTTTCTAGCCTATTACGATGACGCGAACGGCGCCTGAATTCATGCCAAGAAAGATCTTGATCGTTCTTCATGGCTCGATCGGCGATGTGACCCGCGCTCTGCCGCTCGCGAGTCTATTGCGGCGAGGTTTTCCGCAAGCCCGAGTTGTTTGGTCGATCGAGCCGGCATGTCTTCCGTTGGTGCAAGGGTATCCAGGAATCGATGGAGTTATCGTATTCGAACGCCAACGAGGCTGGAAAGAGTTTTTTCGATTTCTTGCCCGCGTGCGCGCGGAACAGTTTGATCTTGTGCTCGACCTCCAGCGCCATTTTAAAAGTGGCCTCGTGAGTTGGTGGAGCAATGCGCCGCAGCGGATCGGCTTCAATCGCGCTGATTGCAAAGAGCTCAATTGGATTTTCAATAACCTGCATATTGATCGTTATGGCGACTCCATTCCTAAATTAGATCACTACTTGAAATTTGCCGAGTTTCTGGGAATTGCCTCCTCCCCGGTGGAATGGCAATTTTCGTTGAGTGCAGAGGAAAATGCGCGGGTGGATCGTCATCTGGCGGTAGTGTCTCCGGGTTTCGCAGTGCTTTTCGTCGGCACCCGCTGGGAAAGCAAACAATGGTTTCCGGAGCAAATGGCGCGTTGCGCCGAACTGTTACGCCGCGAGTATCAATTGGACACGGTACTGATCGGCGGTCCGGATGATCGAGAATTGGCACTGACCGCGGTCGCGGCCGCACAAACGCCATTGGTAAATCTCGTCGGCCGCACGTCTTTGCGTGAAGCCCTCGGAATTGTCCAGAGAGCCGCGGTCGCAGTGGGACCGGATACTGGCTTGATGCACGTTGCAGCGGCCGTCCAGACTCCGGTAATTTCCCTCTTTGGCGCCACGAGTCCCGGTCGTACGGGACCCTACGGTTTCGGCGACCTTATTATTCAAGGTAAAGCTCCGTGCGTCCCCTGCAACCAGCGCCACTGTAATATTGGACGAGTATGTCTTGAATCAATCACGGTTGAGCAAATCGGCCATAAGTTGGCCGTGGCGCTTGAGCGGACCAGGAAAAAACAATTTGCTCATGCCTACCGCGGCTGACTATCAAATTATCAAAGAAGGACGCTGGCGGTTAGCAGTTCGGCGAACAGACTGGACCGACGAGTTGAAAGACAAAGTTTTGCAGTTGGTCCACGCGCAAACTCGTTCAAAGCACCCGCAGACCGTGGTATTTGATTGGGCGGTGGCGGAAGGTGTCAAATCCTACTACCTCAAAGTATTTCACGGCGGTTTGGGAAGCGCAGCGCTGAAAGATTTGTTTCGGGAATCCAGGGCATTTCGTTTTTGGCGCCAGGGGTTGGCTTTGACCGCTGCAGGATTTAGTGTTCCGCCAACGCTCGCGGCGGGTGAACTGCGGCGCTTTCGACGGCTCCAACGAGCATTTGTCGTCACGGCAAAAATCGACGGCCAATCGTTGCCGGACTATCTGGCGCACCTCCGAAAAACCGTTGGATGGACGAGCCCGCATGAAAGAAAAACGCGCCGGCATAGTGCGTTTGGCTCGTCTGATTCGAGACTTTCACCGCCAAGGTTTCGTGCACGGCGATCTGATCGCAACAAACCTCTTGATCGCGAATTCGTCCCAGGGTGACCTTTCGGTATTTTTCATGGACAACGACAGGACCGGACGTTTCTCGATGCGGCTCTTCCCCTCGCTATGGAAGCGTAATCTAATTCAGCTGAATCGTATGCCGCTGCCAGAGATTTCGTTGCAGGATCGGATGCGGTTCTTGCACGCTTACTTGGAAATCTCGCGATTTTCTGGTGGCGAAGCGAAGTTTGCTCGTTGGCTTGAACAGCGAACCCGTCAGCGGCGAAAAGAGTGCGATAGTGTCGACGATGTCGCAAGTTTTCGCCAACTCATGCGTTGGGACTGTATTGGAACGCAGAATTGATCTCAGCGTGCCGGCTTATGGATGCGCTAAATTCAAAATACCGAATCTTTCAATTCTCGATTCTGTATCTGCGGCCTGGGCGGAAGAATAATAGCATTGTCAAAGCCGAGAAACGCTAAGATTGAAAATCGCACTGGTGCATAAACGGCTCGATCTGAAAGGAGGAACCGAGAAGGACCTTTACAGGACGGCTGAGGGGCTGCGGGATTTAGGTCATGACGTGCATTTGTTCTGCGGCGAATATGGTGTGCCGCCGCCTCGCGGCGTACTCCATCATCATGTCGCTGTCATTCCCTTTGGACGAACTTTGCGGCTCTGGAGTTTTGCCATGCACGCCCCAAAAGTCGTCGCGGCAGTGGGTTGTGATGTTGTGGTGAGCTTTGGCCGTAGTCTCGATCCAGATATTCTCCGAAGCGGAGGCGGTACGCATCTAGGGTTTTTGAAATCCTTGGCTAAAACTGGAGGAGTGATTCGGCGTTGCTGGCAACGAATCAGTCCCTATCATTTAAGCCTAATGGTGATGGAAAAACGACAATTTAGATCGGCGCGAGTGAAAAAGATTATTGCGGTGTCCGAAGAGGTCAAAAGCGACATTCTTGCGAACTATGGCGTCTCTGAAGATCGAATAACGGTGCTCTATAACGGCGTCGATCATTTGCGTTTTCATCCGGGCAAGCGAGCAAGCGCACGCCGATCCATACGTGAACATTGGAAGATTCCGGGTGATGTCGCGCTGGTATTGTTTGTCGGTAGTGGTTTTCGGCGGAAGGGATTGGATCGGATACTTTCATTGTGGAGTTCTATTCGCTTGACGGATGTTTACCTCTTGGTTGTCGGAAGTGATGCGAGAATGCGCCACTATCAGAACTGGGCTCATTCCGTCGCGCCGGGTAGAATCATCTTTGCCGGTCGCCAGGAGGATGTCGAAAATTACTATGCCGCAGCGGATATTTTGATTCTCCCGGCGCGTCAAGAGGCCTTTGGTAACGTTGTATTGGAGGCATTGGCTTCGGGAATACCGGTGCTAGCGAGCCGCAACGTCGGTGCGGCGGAAGTGCTCAGCGGACGACTTTCCCGTGGTATTGTCGAAAATCCTGACGAGCCAAAAGACTTGGAAAATACAATTTTGTCATTGCTGGAAAGCGCCCGAGATCCTAAAGTTTCCCAGGAAGCGAGGAAAATTGGTGAAAAGTATTCCTGGGACAATCATTTCCGCGAACTCGATAGGATTGTTCATGACGTGATGATTCGAAGGCGGCAAGCTGTTGGTGTATCCGGATTTCATACTGCTAAAACGTCGTAACGCTTCGATTTGGGTAGGCAACAAATACGCCGACCCCGTTTTTGTTGGTCGTTTGGCCGATGCCGACCGCTTGTTTGACGATCCCAGCTGTCGAATTATCAAGGACCAGCGCAAAATCAAAGTTGGCCGTATAGAGGTTACGATCGGAGGAAAGCTTCAATCAATCTACGTAAAGCGCTACAACGCCTTTTCTCTGCGTTACAAACTGGTTTCGCCATTCAACCACTCCGGCGCGTTTCGCTCGTTGCAAGGCGCCGCTATTTTAGACAAGGCGCTCATCCGTACGGCGCCGCCGGTGGCGGCGGTTGAAAATCGCTTGAACGGAATATTGACAAAGAGTTTTTTTATCAGCGAGGAGATTGTCGGGGCGAAAACCGCCGACCTCTATTGGCTCGAAAACGTATCCGCATTCGAGGTGGAAGGCCGCTTGCATCGTCGGGGCGAATTTATTCGTTCTTTGGCGTTATTGTTCCATTCACTTCACGAGCGCGGCATTTATCACAACGACCTGAAAGACGCCAATATTTTAGTGGTTTCTCAAACCATGGATGCCTCTCCGGGTTTTTATCTTCTCGATCTCGAAGGGATCAAGGTCTACAATCGCTTGACTGAGCGACGGCGTCTCAAGAATCTCGTGCAATTGAATCGCACTCTCGGGCGCTATTTCGGACGATCCGACAAATTGGGGTTTGTGAAAAATTATTTCGGTGCAGCTTATCAGAATCGATCAGAGACCATTCGAGTGATTCGCCGCATCCTAATGGAAAGCGATCGTTTGGACATAGCGAAGGGTCTGCGGGCCAAGTCAATGGACAGCCTGATGCGGCAGTAAACAATGGTTCGCAATGACCATTGTTCTTGCCGCGGCGATTCGTTTGTACTTACTGTGGCAGTATTATGGTATAAGCTTAGAGAAGCATCGTACATCTTCGAGCAGCCGGTAATTACAAAGGCGATTTGTGGGGTGGGTTGGCGTCGGTATACTGGCTGCCCATCTTCATGAACAGCTAGCTGACTATCCGGTAGGTGATCCACAGCATTGGAGGGGTTTTACGGCGGCCTAATGGCGAATCTGCAGAAGGTTGGATTACTGCTTGAGAAAACCTTTTTTGGTACGCGAAATCACCGAATGCTGGTTCAAGGTAGTTTAGACTGCCTATGGCACAAAACGGTGATAAGCTTAAAGTGATCGTCGTTATGCCAGCTTACAATGCTGCCAAGACTCTTCGGCTGACGTATGACGCGATTCCCAAGAAGGATATTGCTCAAATCATCTTGGTCGATGACGATAGTCATGACGAAACCCTGAAGATCGCAAAAGAGCTCAACCTCGAAGTCTTTGTTCATGCGCGTAACTTCGGTTACGGTGGCAATCAGAAAACCTGCTATACGGAAGCGCTCAAGGCAAACGCGGACATCGTCGTTATGCTACATCCGGACTATCAGTATGATCCCACGCTTCTACCCAATATTGTCGCTCCTATCAAAGCTGGTGAAGCCGATGTGGTCCTTGGATCGAGGTTGATGGGTGGAAATGTCGTCCGACAGGGGATGCCCTGGTGGAAATTTCTCGGCAATAGATTCTTAACAGGCATCCAAAACTGGGTGCTGGGACAACGGCTTACCGAATATCATACTGGCTATCGTGCCTTCAGCAGAACCGTGTTAGAGGACGTGCCGTTCTTGTTGAATTCCGATAACTTTGTTTTCGATCAAGAAATGCTGGTACAAGCCATTCACTTGGGATTCAGAATTAAAGAGGTGCCGGTGCCAACTCGATACTTCCCGGAAGCTTCAAGCGCCAGCTTCGGCGCCAGCGTGACCTATGGTTTGAGCATCATTGGCCTGCTGGGCCGCTATCTTTTGCACCGGTTGGCATGGCTGAATCAGAAACAGTTTGAAAGCTTTCCCGCGCGGTATCGGAGGGTGTAGTGGGTTGCGGTCGCGAGGTTGACATTTACCAGTTGAAGCACGTTAACTACAGCAGCCATTATTGGATAGTAAAGCTTCTGAATAGAGGACCACGCCCTCTCAGCATATTGAAGGTCGATAAATACTGATCGCGAACCTAATCTATTCAAGGATAGGACGCGAGACAATTCGCTTTTCATCAACCCCTGATTTCGACTGAGTTCGACAAAATGAGTTCACGTATTCTTGTCACAGGCGGAGCGGGTTATCTCGGCTCGGTTTTGTGTGAGCGCCTGCTCGATGCTGGATTCCAGGTCACCGCGATCGATCATTTACTGTACGGCCAGGCTAACTTGTTTCATCTCTGCGCTAATCCGGATTTTGAGTTTATAGTCGGTGATGCGCGTGATGAGGGATTGATGGCGCGATGCGTGAGAAAGGCGGACGTCATCATTCCTCTCGCTGCTGTGGTGGGAGCGCCGGCATGTGACCGGGACCCCTTGCTAACCCGCTCCGTTAATCTGGAGGCGATCCGGTTAGTCAATCGACTTCGCAGCGTCGACCAATTGGTGGTGTACCCAACCACCAATAGCGGCTATGGCACGCAAACCGGTGATGTTTTTTGCACTGAAGAGACGCCGTTGCAGCCCATTTCTCTATATGGTCAGACAAAATCACAGGCGGAAGCCGAGTTGCTGGAGAGCCGTAAGGTGATTACCCTGCGACTGGCGACAGTCTTTGGAATGTCACCGCGTATGCGTTTGGATCTGCTCGTGAATCATTTTACCTATGCCGCAGTGACCGACGGATACCTGGTGATTTTTGAGAAAGATTTCAAGCGCAACTATATCCATATTCGTGATGTCGCCGATTGCTTCTTGCACTGTATCCTCAATTCTAGCCAAATGGTTGGCCGGCCGTATAATGCCGGCTTGGATGCCGCCAATCTTTCTAAAGAAGAACTGGCATTGAAGATCAAAGAATTTGTCCCGAACTTTTACGTTCATTTCGCACCGATCGGATCCGATCCAGACAAGCGCAATTATATCGTTTCCAACCAGCGCTTACGGGAGGCTGGTTTCGAGGCGAAACGCACTCTTGAGTTTGGCGTCAAGGAGTTGCTCAAGGGTTATCGGATGATGGGACGTCAAACGTACAAGAACGCTTAAACGGGCATTCGGCAAAAAGCGAAGGACTTGCGCCCATGACAAACGGGGGCGGCCGGCCACTTTCGAGAATACAGACCATCATACTCGCCGGTGGGTTGGGTACGCGGTTGAGATCCGTCGTTGAGGATCGGCCGAAGGTGATGGCGATGGTTCACGGGCAACCTTTTTTGGCCTACTTGTTGAATCAGCTGGTCACCGCAGGGGTTGACGAAGTCGTGATTTCTACCGGATATCTGAGTGAAAAGATTCGTGATATATTCCGCGACAAATACCACAGTCTACGGATTGTCTACTCAGAGGAGTCGGCGCCATTGGGCACCGCGGGCGCGCTCCGTTTGGCTTGGCCGTTGATCCATTCAGATCTCGTACTCGTGATGAATGGCGATTCGTATTGCGACGTGTCGCTGGAAGAGTTTTGGTTCGAGCATCAGCGGCGCGGTGCGCGGGCTTCGATGCTCTTGACCGAGACCTCCGATACCCAACGTTTTGGCCGAGTCGATCTCGGTGACGACGGCGTCGTCGTAGCCTTTCGCGAGAAAAGCGGTGAAGCGAGACCGGGAATCATCAATGCGGGAATCTATCTGTTTCAAAACAGACTCATCGCCGAGCTTGAACCCGATACTGTGCTTTCATTGGAAATGGATGTCTTGCCGAAATTGATCGGCCAGGGTCTGTTCGGCTTTGTATCGGAGGGAAAGTTCCTGGATATTGGCACCCCTGAAGACTATGCGAGTGCCGAAACCTTTTTGCCAAGGACGTGAGTCTATCGATGTGCCCGGAATGGTGAACAAACTCAAAAGGTAGTTGAGGGCGCTGTGATCATTAGCCGGACTCCATTTCGAATTTCTTTTTTTGGTGGCGGTACCGATTATCCCGCTTGGTATCGGGAGCATGGAGGCGCCGTGCTCACCACGACAATCGATAAGTATTGTTACCTTTCCTGCCGATATCTGCCACCTTTTTTTGAGCACAGGATTCGATTGGTGTACTCGAAGATCGAGAATTGCCAATCGGTGGATGAGATTAACCATCCGGCAGTGCGCGAAGTTCTACGGTATTTGCGGATCGATCGCGGCGTGGAGATCCACCATGACGGCGATTTGCCAGCGCGGAGCGGCATGGGATCGAGTTCGGCATTTACCGTGGGCCTGCTCAACGCGCTTTACGCTCTCAAAGGCCAGATGGCGAACAAGCAGCAATTGGCTAAAGAGAGCATCGAAGTCGAACAAGACTGGTTAAAAGAAAACGTCGGATCGCAGGACCAGGTGGCAACGGCCTACGGAGGGTTGAACCATATATCGTTCCTTCCCAATGGTGAAATTTCGGTGCGCCCGATAACCATCACTGTGGGTCGGATAAAAGAACTCAATTCCCATCTGATGTTATTTTATACCGGTATTGCGCGCACTTCGTCGGCAGTGGCCGAGAGTTACGTGAACAACGTCGACAACCGGAAACGCCAACTTCGAGTCCTTAAGGATTTGGTCGACGAGAGCGTCGCGGTGCTCAATGGCAGCCAAAATATTAGACTCTTCGGCGATCTGCTGCACGAAGGATGGCTGACAAAACGTGAATTGAGCTCGGAAGTTACGAACTCCCACATCGATGAAATTTATGACTGCGCTCGTTCCGCCGGAGCGTTGGGAGGAAAGCTGCTTGGGGCCGGCGGCGGCGGCTTCATATTGTTTTTTGCTCCACCGGAAACGCAGCCGACTCTTCGCGAGAAGTTGAGCAAGCTCATCTGCGTGCCGTTCGAGTTCGAATTTTCTGGAAGCCAAATCATTTTTTTCGATCCGGAAGCAGATTATTCGGCCGAAGAAAAGGATCGCGCCAACCGCGAAATTGGACAGTTCCAAGAGTTAACCGGTCTCAAAACTGACCAGCTCGGTCGTGGGCGCACTCAATGACGATGGTTCCTGCATTCGAGCGCGCTCTCATCACAGGCATTGCGGGTTCCGGCGGCAGTTATCTCGCAGAGCATATTGTCAATCATTGGCCGAGCGTCGCAGTATACGGCTTCAGCCGGTGGCATAGCACCACCGCCTCGGACAATCTCCAGGCCATTCGGGATCGAGTGACGGTCTATGAAGTCGATCTCATGGATTTCGGTTCGCTGCTGAGCGCCTTGCAGGAAATAAAGCCGGATGCGATCTTCCACCTCGCGGCCCACGCCAATGTGAGGACGTCGTTCATCACGCCGCATACGGTGCTGTCGAACAATATTCTCGGCACCAGCAATCTGTTCGAGGCTCTGCGGATTTCAAAGCTCGATCCGGTTATCCAGTTGTGCAGCACCTCTGAGGTTTACGGCCAATTGGAGCCGCAGTTTGTACCGGTCAAAGAAGACGCGCCCATGCGCCCCGCTAGCCCCTATGCGGTCTCTAAAGTTGCTCAGGACATGTTGGGATGGACATATTTTACCGCGTACCGGATGCGCATTATCCGGACCCGCATGTTCGCCTACCTGAATCCGCGCCGTTCGGACTTATTCGCGACCTCTTTTGCCAAACAAGTGGCCTGGATCGAACAAGGTCTACAAAAAGAGCTGGTTCACGGAAATTTGGATTCCGTGCGGACTCTCCTTGATGTCCGAGATGCCATGCGCGCCTACTGGGAAGCCATCCTCCACTGCATACCCGGGGAAGTTTATAACATCGGCGGTACAACCACGATGACGGTGGGACAGTTTTTGGAGCGGCTTATTGCGCTGAGTAAGGTGCCTATCCCAACTCGATGCGAAGCGGGCTTGCTTCGACCCGCCGATGTCACCCTGCAAATACCTTGTGTCGAAAAGTTCAATCGGGAAACCGGTTGGCGTCCGCAATATTCCTTCGACGAAAGTGTTCGTTTTCTATTGGACTATTGGCGCGGCGAAGCCAAACGAGCACGACCGGCTTGAAATGAACATGAGCGAGATAGCCACGGATAAATGCGCCAGAGTCTATCATCAGCTCTTTCGAATTCGTCGTGTGGAAGAAGAAATCGCGCAAGTGTATCCAACCGACAAGATCAAGAGTCCAGTTCACCTGTCTATCGGGCAAGAATCCGTGGCAGTGGGTGTTTGCGATGCTTTGCTGCCCGAAGATGTGGTCTTTGGCAGCTATCGTTGTCACGCGTTCTATCTTGCCAAAGGCGGCGATCTAAATAAAATGATCGCCGAGTTGTATGGCAAGGTGACCGGCTGTGCCCGCGGCAAAGGCGGCTCCATGCACCTGATTGATCTCGCCCACGGAGTCATGGGAGCGTCGGCCGTGGTGGGTACGACCATCGCGAATGCGGTGGGGTATGCTTATGCGCTAAAATTACAGCGAAAGAATGCAATCGTGGTGAGTTTCTTCGGCGATGGCGCGACCGAGGAGGGGGTTTTTCACGAAAGCATGAATTTCGCCGCTTTGAAGGAGCTGCCGATTTTATTTGTCTGCGAAAACAATCTATACGCGATTCATACACACCTATCGCGCCGTAGAAAGAGCGCCAACATTTGCGAGCGCGCCCGGTCCTATGGCATGACCGCCGAGTTCATCGATGGCAATGATGTCTTGCAGATCCGGGAACGAATCGGCACCGTAGCGGAGCGCTGCGCAACGGCGCAACGGGCCCCTATTTTTTCGAATGCATGACCTACCGGTTTCGCGAGCACGTCGGTCCCAACGAAGACTATCACCTTGGTTATCGCAGCCGGGAAGAAGCCGAGCCATGGTTGAAGAATGATTCGGTCAAAGTCCTCGGCAGATTGCTCGATCCGGACCTGCGCCGGCGCATCGAATCCCAAGTTGAAGCGGAGATTCGCAAAGCATTTCTATTCGCTGAAGAAAGCCCGTTCCCAGAAGACCACGAACTTTTTTTGGATGTATTTGAGGCGTGAATCTTGGAACGTAATCTGTCCTATGCCGATGCTATTAAGGAGGCGACCGATCAAGAAATGGGGCGAGACCCTTGCGTGGTCATGTTTGGTCTTGATGTCGATGACCCCAAGGGAATTCAAGGCACGACTTGCGGGCTCGTGGAAAAGTATGGCGCGGAGCGAGTGTTCGGAACTCCGCTATCCGAGGACGGCATGACCGGCGCAGCGATCGGCATGGCTTTGGCGGGTCTGCGTCCGGTGCATATCCATATCCGCATGGACTTCATGCTGCTGGCGATGAATCAGTTGATCAATGTTGCCGCCAAGGCGAGGTACATGTACGGTGGTCAAGTTCAGGTGCCCATGGTCGTCCGCGCGATGATTGGGAAAAGTTGGGGGCAAGGCGCGCAGCATTCGCAGTCGCCCTACTCGTTCTTTATGCATGTTCCGGGTCTGAAAGTGGTTGCGCCGACAACTCCCTATGATGCCAAGGGATGCTTGATTCATGCCATTCGGGACAACGATCCGGTCATCTATATTGAGCATCGGATTCTGCATTTTCAGCGCGGTCCCGTGCCGGAAGCCGACTACGGTCTGCCCCGGGAAAAGCGCGGGTCGTAGTCGAGGGCACGGATGCGACACTGGTCGGGATTTCGTATATGGAAGTCGAATGTCTGCGCGCCCAGCGATACTTGGATGCGGGGGTATTCGCGCAGAAGTGATCGATCCCATCTGGTTGAGCCCACTTGACATTGATACGATCGAACAATCGGTACGAAAAACCGGCCGGCTTTGCGTCGTCGACAATGGCTGGATGAGTTGCGGCGCGGGCGCGAAATTATCGCTCAAGTGATCGAACGTCTGCAAGGGTTACGGGATTTGCGCGTTCACCGTATGGGATTTGCTCCGACCACCTGCCCACCTACTCCTTCTCTGGAAGACCTTTTCTATCCGAATGGCCGCAAAATCGCTTCGGCGGTTTTTGATTTGGTCAGCGGCACAAAGCATCATTGGTTGCCGGACGAGCGTGCGGATCTTACAGAGTTCGAATTTAGGGGCCGTTTTGACCATGAGCCCTGCGACAATCTGAACTGGCCATTGATGAAGAATAACATTGCCCGGTCGGATCTGGACGCGGTTGTTGAATTTCTAAAGCAGGAAGACCCGATCTTACCCAATCAACTCAGGTGCAGAAGTTTGAAAAAGAATGGTCGGCTGGCTTGGTGTTAAATACAGTGTCCTAGTGAATTCGGGCTCTTCGGCGAATCTTTTGACTATGGCGCTCTGCGAGAGCACTTCGGGTCAGGCGAAATCGTCGTGCCGACTCTTGACTTGGGTCTCCGATATTGCTTCGGTTATCCAGTGTGGATTTAATCCTGTGTTTGTCGATATCGATCCGCGCACGCTTGGGATGGACAACCGGCAAATCCTTGAAAAAATCTGACTTCCCAGACCAAAGCTGTTTTCATCACTCATGTGCTCGGATACAACGCGCTTGGCCAAAGTCGCTTTTAGACGAGCTCAAAGCTCGCGGCATTCCGCTGATCGAAGATGTTTGTGAGTCTCATGGCGCGATGTTCGACGGCCAAAAGCTAGGAACATTCGGACTGATGTCCAACTTCTCTTTCTACTATGCGCATCATATGAGCACGATCGAAGGTGGTATGATTTGCACCAACGATGCCGATTTGCATGAAACCCTTCGCATGCTTCGCTCTCACGGCATGGTACGAGAGTCCAGTCACAAGAGCTTAAAGAGAGTTTTATGTCCGAAACTTTCCGGATCTGAATCCCGATTTCATATTTGCGTTCCCCGCATATAATGTTCGTAGCACGGAAATCAACGCTATCATCGGCCGGTCGCAGCTCAAACGGCTTGACGATAACAACAGAATTCGATCGGAGAATCTTGAATTGTTTCTTAAAGCATTTAGACCCGGAGAAGTACCAGACGGATTTTGTCACGGAGGGAAGCTGCAATTATGCGTTTACGCTGGTGCTCAAAATGCCGATCCGAGTATTGATGCGAAAGACGTCATGCAAACCCTGCGTCGACTCAGATGTCGAATTTCGCCGCGGCACCTCTGGCGGCGGAAATCAATTGAGGCAGCCCTTATCTAAGAAAATATTTGGCGAGCGCGAGTTTGAAAAGTATCCAAACGTAGATCATGTTCATTTTTACGGCTTTTACATAGGTAATTATCCCGGATCTCGAAAAGGAAAAAATTCTCCAGCTTGTGCTCTTTCTTGAATAATGTCGAGGGTGAGTGTATCACGACAATGTCTCGTAATGGCCAATTGGACTTGGTGCTGGTTCATCCCGGAACCGGATGCAGGTTTATCAATCGCTTGGCTTGGGGTTGTCTGCGGTGGAGCCTCCGGTTTGGGCAAGTTTGTTGGCGACTTTTGTTCGTAAACGCGGATTCTCAGTTCGAATTCTGATGCGGAAGCGGAAAATCTGACACCCGAGAAACCGCCACGCGGGTCATCGATATGGATGCGCTTCTTACCGCGATTGTTGTTTACGGCCATCAACCATCGGCCTCCACTCAAAACATGACGGTCTCAGGTCTTGATCTGCACTGCACTTAAGGAAATCGAACCGGATCGCAAATTATCGCTGGTGGGCGGGCATGTCGCCGCGCTTGCCGGAACGTATCGTTGCGCGAAGAGGCGGCGGATTTCGTTTGCACGGGAGAAGGGCCGTATACTGTCGTCGACTTTGTAGGCGGCCCTTCGATCCACTTCACTCGGATTTTTCGAAAGTGCGGGGAATCTGCTATTGGAAGACGGCGTCGAGATCGCGTTTACCCCCGCAGCTCCGCTCGTCAAGGACCTAGATAGCGAAATCCCGGAACTCGCATGGGATCTTCTGCCCATGGACAAGTATCGAGCGCACAACTGGCACTGCTTCGGAGACCTTAAACGCGAGCCCTATGCCTCGTTCTACACAACCTTCGGATGTCCTTTCCATTGTAGTTTCTGCTGTATTCAAGCGCCGTTTAAGACCGGAGAAAAGGAAGCGGGTTGGAAAGAAAGCGTCAATAGTTATCGCTTCTGGAGCCCGCAAGCGGTGATCGCTCAGATCGATAACCTCGTTAACCAGTACGGCGTGCGCAATATCAAAATAGCCGATGAGATGTTCGTGCTGAATCCACGCCACGTGCTTGGCATATGCGATGCCATTATCGAACGGCGGTTACGATCTCAATATCTGGGCTTATGCGCGGGTCGATACGGTGAAGGACGGCATGCTGGAAAAGCTCAAACGCGCCGGCTTTAACTGGCTGGCGTTTGGCATCGAGGCGGCCAGCGATCGGGTGCGGGATGACGTCGATAAAGGATTCGAGCAGGAGGAGATCTTTCGCACTTTAGAGAAAGTAGTGCAGCGACATCAACGTGATCGCCAACTATATTTTTGGTCTTCCAGAAGATAATCTGGAGAGCATGCAAGCGACGCTTGATCTCGCACTGGAACTCAACTGCGAGTTTGCCAATTTCTATTCTGCCATGGCGTATCCCGGATCGCAGTTATACAACCTAGCGATGAAACGAGGATGGCCCTTGCCCGAATCCTGGAGGGGTTATTCGCAACATGCGGTTGATACGCTACCGTTGCCGACCAAGTTTCTTCGAGCGTCGGAAGTCTTGCGTTTTCGAGATGAAGCATTTCAGGTGTACTTTAATAGCTCCAATTACCTGGACATGATTTGCCGAAAGTTTGGAACCGGTACGCTAAATGATGTGACGGAAATGGCGTCTCATAAATTAGAAAGGAAGCACGTTAGCGGGCCGGCGGTCGGCGCCCGGTCGTGAACGGATTCGCTCATGCTGATGAGCATTGAGGACCTAGATATAGAATCGCTTTGCTTGTTCCAGAAGCGAGTTTCTCCATGCCGCTGAGAAAGACGGTATATTTCAACGAGTTCAACGTCCGTATGGGCGAATTTAGCTATTTGCCGCTGGTTTCCGGTTTACTGCGAGCATACGCCGAGACTTTTCCCAAGATTAAGGACAGTTATCAGTTCATGCCATTCATATATGAAATGGCACAGCCAAGTAAAATTCTTGCTCACTATGTTCAAGCGCCAGATTTGGTGGCCTTTTCATCGGTGAGCTGGAACGAACAGCTGAATTATTTCATCGCCAGTAAGATCAAGGCACAATACCCGGATTGCCTGATTCTTTTCGGTGGTCCAAATGTGCCCATGCCGCCCCAGCACGATATTGTTGAGTGGATGAGTCAATATCCATTTGTTGACATCGCGGTTAGAGCTGAGGGAGAAGAGCCGTTTGTCGAGATTTTGGCCCGGTTCCTCGAAAGTGAGGAGTTTGGCGACATCCCCGGTATTGCCTTTCGTCGGCGCGACGGAATTGTTGAATTTTGCGACCTCCAAAGACCGTTTAAGAGAAACTTGTCGGAGTATCCGTCTCCCTATCTGGAAGGACTGTACGATGACCTATTGGTCCGGCAAGAGGCTAATAAACAACAATGGCAAGCAATTATTGAGACCAACCGCGGTTGCCCATTCCCCTGCACCTTCTGCTATTGGGGCCGCGGTGGATTAGGCCGGAAATACAAGTATCACGATATGGATCGGGTCTTGGCCGAAATCGAATGGATGGGAAAGAATCGGATCAAGTACGTCTTCAACGCCGATTCGAATTTCGGCATGAACCGTCGGGATCACGAAATTGCCGATTTTATCGTCGCAACCAAAAATAGATACGGTTTCCCGGACAAATTTCGTACTTGCTTCGGTAAGAACACGGATGAAAAAATCTTTCAGATCGGTGCTCTTTTGCACGCCAATGAGTTGGAAAAAGGGATTACTTTGGCGCGCCAGTCGAACGACGAAACGACGTTGAGGAATATTCGCCGTCAGAACATCAAAATGTCGACGTATGTGAATCTGCAGAAAATGTTCAACGATGAAAATATTCCAGTTTATAGCGAATTGATTCTGGGCCTTCCGGGCGAAACGGTTGATAGTTGGATGAGGGGCGTCGACGAGCTCCTTGAAGCCGGGACCCGCAATCAGCTTTTCGTTTATCCCTGTCAGGTGTTCGCCAACACGGAAATGGCAGAAGCAGACTACCTACGCAAATTCCAGATTCACACGAAACGAATTGAGCTCGCAGAAATTCATGGAACCGCGCGTCCAGCGGACTGGGTAACAGAGTATGAGGACATCGTGGTATCCACCTACTCGATGTCGGTCGACAACTGGCGCAGAATGCTTCGTTTTTCGTATGTGCTGATGCTCTTTCACTCTTTAAAATTGGGTTATCACCTGATGATCTATTTGCTCGACGACTACGGCATCAAAATGAGCGCGTTCTTGGACTATGTTTCCGACCGGAAGTTCAAGGCGCGAGCTCCTCTATTCCGTGCGGAGCTAGATTTTTATGACGCCGTGATGGACAGGATGCTCAACAATGGCGAGCATCGGGGCACGGTCCTAGGGGATTACGGCGATTTCTATTGGGACGTCGAGGAAGCCAGCTTTCTGCGGCTCACACAACCTCACGAGACAGGGTGGAACGCGGATTTCTATGAGCAATTGAAAGAGATCGCGGTTGACTTCCTTGACCATGCGGGAAGCGATATTTCAGGGGAGGAGCGAGATCTCAAACTTCGCGAAGTGTTGTTGTACGCGCAATGCCGAATTCCCTCCCAGTCGCAGTTGGCGCTTCGGAGTCCCCAGGAAAGAGAAAGAGTGTTTGCTTACAACGTTCCGGAGTATTTTGATAAGCGCTTCAGCACCAACCCTGTTTCGCTGCAACGGAAGCCCCAAGTGATGCGTGTCAGCTATAGCAACTATGAAAATGACAAGAGGAAGTTTGCCAGACAAACTATTCTTTGGGGGAGAAAGAGTGGCACGATGCTCGTCCAACACAGTTATAGAGACGCTGGAGATACTTGATCGGCGCCCTTCGCCCCAAAGTGGTTGACCATGGCTGGATCGATTGTCGAGGTCCTTGTTTTTACCCACGCTCCCTTCAGCAAATACTTGCGTGGTTGCGTGCGTTCGCTGCTTGCCCAATCCTATTTTCCTGTGCAAGTATCGCTCATTGGCGATGATTCGCCGGAAATTGCTTCTGTTGTCGGGGAGTTTCGACGCGAGCCGAATGTGACGCTTTTTTCCGAGCGGGAGTTGCTCGAGCGATCGCCGGTAAAAGATTGTCGCCGAAAGTTCTTGCAAGCCGCCAACGTGCGTATGAAAGAATCGAGCGCGACCTACCTTGGCACCTGGAACTGCGATGATTTTTATAATCGAGATCATATCAAACTACTCGTCGAGACCCTGGACGCACATCCGGCAACCGGCGCGGCGTTCGATAACGTAGAGAATTGCGATGATTGGGGAGAAGAGGAACGCCTTTTCCCGGGCGGAATTGACTCAGTGCCGAATCAAATGATATCGCGCAGCGCAGCGAAAGGTCTCGAGGGAGGCGAGGTTTCGCTACAGACGCTATTTATTGAAAACTTGATGACCGCGCCTTCGTCTTTGATTCGGCGCTCCGTGTTGGAGCGCGCAGGCGGATATGACAAGGACACGGTGCTCAATTGTGATCTGCACTGGTTCTACAGGATCGCCGCTTATTACCCGGTTCGCTTTGTGAATTACATTGGCGTCAGAAAGCGCATCCATCCCGCCAATACAACCGCGTTGGATTCCCGTCACGTGTACGGCGTGAGTGATCTCGAAAATCTGCGAGATCGTTATCCGGATGTTTGCAACAAGATCGGTAGGAATATCTTCAACAAGAAACTTGGAAGAAAATATTTCCGGCTGGGATTGTATTACGATACATTGGGCGAATCAGCAAAAGCCCAACAAGCTTACAAGAAGGCTATGCGACTTAGAAAACTCAGTCTCCGCTACAGCTGGCAGTATTATCGCTCTACGTTATTGACCCCAGGTGGGGGGTCAATGCGCCGGCAGTAATGGTCTTGTGTTACAAGGCCGGTCAATGTTGCCGCACGCGACAGACTTGGCAGAATCTTGTTTAGCAGCCCGCGGTGAAAGTCGAGCGACATTGTAGTCGCAGTCGGTGGTTAGAGATCGACGTGTTCGGTGTGTCGCGCTAAAGGTTTGGATGGTGAATCAGAAACAGTTTGAAAGCTTTCCCGCGCGGTATCGGAGGGTGTAGTGATCGCAGGCGGAGAGGTTCCTATTTACCAACTGAAACATTTTAAATACAGCAGCCATTATTGGATCCTAAGATTTTTGGATCAAGCGAATCGATCCCTTAACATATTAGACATGGGGAGCGCTGATGGTTATCTGGGCGCGATTCTAAAGGAAAAAGGCCATCGTGTTGTTGGTGTGGAATCCGATCCGTCGCGCGCGGCAATAGCGTCGGCTCATTATGATCGCATTCACGTCGCCGATATCGAGACATTTGAATTTCCCTACCCGGAACAATTCGACTGCATTCTCTTCGCCGACGTGTTGGAACATCTCCGTGACCCATCCGCTGTACTTAAGCGCTCGCTGAAATGTTTGAGCAAAAATGGTGAGGTGATATTATCAGTTCCTAATGTGGCGAACTTTACAGTTCGCGTTGGTTTACTCTTTGGTCGGTTTAACTACCAAAGACGGGGAATTCTTGATCAAACTCATCTTCGCTTTTACACTATATCGACGATTTATCAGCTATTGGGCGAGTGTGACTTAAGAGTGGTGAAGTGTGTTGGAACACCGATACCGATACAACTTGCCATGCCAGTCACTGATCAACCGGTGTTTTCTCCCTTTCATGAATTGCACTACATGATGCTGCGTGCGTGGAAAGGTTTGATGGCGTACCAGTTTGTTCTATGCGCCGTGCCGTTATGAAGTTTTGCAGATGCTCATAGGGGTTTTAGGATTCGCGATCAGCGGATAGTTTAGGCGTAATAAATATTTAGTGAACGCACTTTTTAGTCTTCTCTCGGCGATTACAATAGTACGGCGTTTAACAGGCTCGCGATAAAGATATGAAGTTGAGCGACATTAACGACGTTGGTTCCATTGCCGAAAAGATTGACGGCTGGCTCGACAAGCGAGAGGGCGCTTATTTGTATGCTCTTGCAAAGCGGAGCGTAACGCCCAGCGTGATCGGTGAGATCGGTAGCTGGAAGGGTAAGTCCACTGTCTGGCTGGCAAAAGGTCGGAATCTGTCAAAGGTCCGGAAATTTTCGCAATTGACCCCCATGTCGGTGGCCCAGACCTGCAAGCTTTCTACCGAAGCAGAATTCTTGGAAAACATGCGTATAGCCCGAGTGGACAATAGGGTTCATGCGATCGTGAAGTCATCTGGAGATGCTCTTAAAGAATGGCGTGAGCCGGTTGGCCGAGAAGACTTCTTCGCATTGATTGCTGTTCCACCGAATTCCTATTTGAGAAACAAGCGGTATTCTTGACTTCAACCCGTGTGATGTAGCGATTACTGTTTCACGTTGTGCCGCATACAATTATTCTTGCCATGGATACTAGAGGATATTGATCGTTGACCCATCTGACTACTGATACTTCACTCTCGGGTATCCAGCACAATGTTATAGCCAATACAAAGAAAAATCAGTCTCAAGGGGAGTTGGTTCGGATGGATATTGACTGGACGCTAATTAACAGAGCCAAGAATTTAGCCGAGCGACAGATCCCTGAGCCGATTCTGAAAATAAAAATTGTGGCGGACTATCGAGACCCTTTAGTGTTTTTTCTGCGCGCCAATATGCGCGTTCTGGATATCGGAGCCAACAATAGGTCTCTAAAAACATTTATCGACGAGCAAGCGGATTTCTCAGTGGACTACAAGAGTATGGACGTCGATAGAACTTACAGTCACGACTTCTATGATTTCGATTCGATTCAAGGTGAGTTTGAGGCGATCACCTGTTTCGAAGTCATCGAGCATATGACTCCATTAGCGGGCTTGGAATTGCTGCGACACGCTCATCGGCTACTTGCTCCAAAAGGACGCGTTTTTGTGTCAACCCCTAATGTTTATCATCCTATGTCATTTTGGTCGGACAGCACGCATATTACTCCATATCGCATTCGCCATTTGGCGGGTTGGATGGCAACGGCGGGGTTTGTAAGGTTTTGGGGTTTTCGTGTTTGCCGCATGACTTTACGAAAAAGGCTGCGGGTCTGGCGTTACAGGGGGCTACTCCGACTTTTGAATTTGGATTTTGCGCCTGGTGTGGTTGTTATCGGAGAAAAAGCTTGAACCGGTCATTGAATATAGCTTCGGGTATCGGCGATTCACCGGTAGCGCGAGCGGGTTTATTGCATCGCCGAAACTTCTCTCGGGGAACAAGCGTTAGGGCGTCGGCATACTAGGACTCTAAGTTGCCTGTGCAAGGCATATTGTCCTTTCAAGAAAGCCCAATCAGGTCGAACGGGTTTGGCGGAATTTCAGCGTGTTGAACGTCAGCCTTATTATCCCTACTTGTAACCGTAGTACAAGTCTCCGGCGATTGTTGCAAAGTATCGACACTTTGGTGGTTCCTTCGACTGTTTGTGCCGAAATTATCGTGGTAGATAACGGCTCGGTGGACGAAACTCCCAGGATTCTCGCCGAGCGGTCTAACGTCGACCGAATTGTCGCGTTTTATGGTCTGACGGAAACCCGCAAGGGTAAGGCCAGCGCATTGAATCGTGGAATCGCGGCAGCGAAAGGAAATGTTTTGCTGATCGTGGATGATGATGTTGTGCTGGATTCTCAACTTCTCGTTCGACATTTGGAGGCCCATCGAAGAAACGGCTTTGACGCCCTGCAGGGGCGGGTTTTGCCGGGAGTAGATCCGGATGGTAACCCTGCCGAGAAAACAAAGCTGAGCGAATACAACATTCCCTATGTCGATTACGGGGAAGAGATTTGCGAAATTCGGGGTTTGACCGGTACGAATATGTCGTTCAAGCGCGAAGTAATCGAAAAAATCGGTGGTTTCGATTCTCGGCTCGGGCCGGGTGCTGCAGGTTTCAGTGAGGATACTGAATTTTCCATTCGCATTCGCCAAGCCGGATTCAAGATCGGATATACACCACACGCGATCGTTTACCACGAACTCAATCCAGAGCGTTATGGACGTCAATATAATCGCGACGTGGAATATCGCAAAGGCCTCAGCCGAAGTATTTATAGAAATGATTCGACTCTATTTCGAGTAATTCCCGATTTATTTGCGAACTGTATGCGTTATTGTCTTTATCGACTTACTGGGAGGACGCAAAAGGCCTACAAGACTGAAGGCCGCATTATGAAGTGTTGGGGCTACTTGGTGGGAAGAATTCAACTTCGACCCAAGCCGAACTTCAAGGTTTGAGTTTAGAAAGGTAACCGTGTCTAGTTCTCTCGCAGTATCGGTGGTGATTGCCACGTATAATCGGGCCAATTTTCTCTCGGCGACGATCGATAGCGTTCTCAGTCAGAAATTTCAGAATTTCGAGCTGATCGTGGTCGATGACGGTTCAACCGACAACACTCGACAAGTGCTAGAGCCCTACTCGTCACGTATTCGCTATTTTTATCAGGAGAATATGGGGCCGTCTGCCGCGCGGAATATGGGCGCCAGGCAGGCGAATGCACCCTGGGTGGCCATACAAGATTCGGATGATTTGTGTGCTTCCAATCATTTGGAAGCTCTATACGGTTACGTGAAAAATCATCCTCAAATCGGCATGGTGTTTGCCAATGGTAAATATTTGGGCGGTCCAGAGCATAATCGAGAAACGATTATTCCAGCAAAGAAATCGCGCCGGCTAGCGCGAATGGGAGTACAACTCGCGGATTTGTTCGAAAACAGTATTGTTCGTCTTCAGGCGGCGCTAATCTCCAAAGAAGCCTATGACAGCCTAGGGGGCCATGACGAATCGCTATGGATTTGTATGGATCTCGATCTTGCGTTCCGCTTGTTTATGAATTTCCCAGTGACCTACCTAGAGGACGTCGTTTTCTATTATCGAAAGCATGACGGGAATATCGGACGGAACGACGATTTGCGGCTCACCGAGAACATTAGGGTAATTCAAAAATTGTTAAGGGATTACCCCGCGGCAAAGAAGGTACTGGGTGGAAGGCGGGTGCATAAGCGGCTCGCCTATCGCTATTACCGGCTCGCCAAAGGACGTCGAAAAAGAAACGATCCCAAGGGAGCGAGTGATGCGATTCGGAACGCCGTGTCTATCTATCCGCTATCGTTAAAATATAGAATCTACCAGCACCACTGGACCTCGGATGCGTAATACTTCGTACTAAGGAGTTTAGTTTTATCATCGCAACTTATGACCGCTGTGAGCCACTCAATCGTCGTCTCTTGTCAGGAATAGCGACCGGCCTTGGCGGGAGCGAGATCGACCATGAGGTGATCATCGCTAATAACGCGCGAGACCACACTATCGCCAGATGCATCGATGAAATGGTCAACTCGTTTCGGTCGCGGCTATGGAAGACGTTTTCGTTCTCACAGGAAGCCGAATGGCGATCGCGACGGGAAGTCTTTCTACGCATAGGATATCGGTCCAAGGACCGTTATTTTCATTATCGTGCGATGTTGGCCGAAAAGACCAAAAGGATCATCGGCAGCCAGGTTTGAGCGGTGACCTGGCGAAGCAGCTTGCGTCCGAACTCTTTAGAATGGGGCACGCGGCTTTTGCGCGCGGCAATATAAATTGCGCGCAGGGTCAAGGTCATATACTTGCGCAGCCGCGCGAGGAGGGATGCGCGTTCGACCTTCCTAAAAGCAGTGATGTTGTCGACAATGGCAATTTCTTGAAAGCGACCCGAGCGAAACACGTATTCCCAGAGCACGCGCTTTGGACCTTTCTTTCTTATGGTATCGTGCATGGCTAAGATACCACCCTCGACCACATGCGGCTCCCAGAGAGCGAAATCAAGTTTGGTGGACTCGTAACGATGGTCGCCATCGATCCAGAGTAAACGAACCGGTTTGGTCCAGCCGCGAGCTGCCTCCTCTGAAGTCATAATCAACGGTGCCACTTGGCTGTCGATGCCAGCCTGTTTGATGTTGGCGAAAAACTCGGCCTCGGTGTCTTCGAAGTATTTCTTCGGGGAGAATCTTGTGCGGATCGATGGCGTAGATCTTTTCTTGGTGTACCTTTGCGGCACCAAGCGCCAGGGCGATGGTGGACTTTCCTTTCCAACTGCCGATTTCGACGATCGTGCCTTCGCACTGGTTGAATTGGCCTAAATGGTAGAGGCAATCGACCTCGGCATAAGTAAGCATACCGGGTAAGGAATATACATCCTTGAGTTCTTTCACGAATGGACCTCGATCATTGATATACCATCGGGCAGATTTAACATAAAGCGATGGATTGCTTTTGCCCGTAGGTCTACCTATCTTGGCGAACATGCACGGCCAGCCGAGCGAAAAAACGCCCACGCCGACTGTTTCTGCCATCGTTGTCTGTTTCAACGAAGAGGATCGCATCGAGGCTTGCCTAGAGAGTATAAACTGGTGCGATGAGATTGTGATCGTGGACTCGTTCAGCACCGATCGAACCGCCGAGATTTGCCGACGCTATACGGAACGATTCATTCAAAAAGAATGGGCGGGCTATCGCGATCAAAAGGCGTTCGCGCACTCGCAGGCGACCAAGGACTGGGTATTGTTGGTTGATTCCGATGAACGGGTTACTCCCGAGTTGCGTGATGAGATTAAAAACTCTCTGGCGCACGAGGGCACTGAATATTCGGGTTTCGCGGTGCCGCGTCTGGTTTTTTATTTGAATCGTTGGTGGTGGCACGGCGGATGGTATCCCGACTATGACGTGCGCTTGTTTCGGCGCGACCGCGCGACCTGGGGCGGCTCCGACCCCCATGAGAAAATTCTGGTGGACGGAAAAGTTCGCCGCCTCAAGAATCCTCTGCACCATTTTTCCTATCGTGATATCGACGACCACATTCAACGAATCAACCGGTTTACTTCGATCTCGTCGCAAGAATTGCGCAAGGAGGGTGGAAAGTGGCACCTGAGTGACGCGATTTGCCGGCCGGCGGTGCGGTTTTTTCGATCCTACATTCTCAAGCGCGGATTCATGGAAGGCTTTGCCGGCCTTTACGTTGCGGTGACGGCCGCGGTTTACGTATTTTTGAAGTATGCTAAGCTCTGGGAACTTGAATTAGAGGAGCGTAAGAACGTTGAGCGGAAGCGTTGAGCGCCGCCCGTTGAGAATCTTGCACGTCGATCCTGAGAGGAATTGGGGAGGTGGGGAGGCTCAAGTTATCGGACTTCTATCCTATCTCGCTTCCAAGGGGCATCAGAACGATCTGCTGGCCCACCCTGCGGGTCAGCTTTTCGCCAGATCTCAGAGTTTAGCTATCGAGCGAATTCCGTTCGTGGTCCGTAACGATCTCGATTTGCGCGAAATACCAGGCTTGCGGCAGCGCATCCATCGAGAAAAATACGACATCGTGCATTTTCATACTAAGCGGGCTCATGCTTTATCGTTATGGTTGAGACAAGGCAAAACTTGTCCGAAATACGTTGTCACGCGTCGAATGGACTATCCGGAAAAACCTAGGTGGTATACGCGCTGCCTATACAATCGTAGAGTCGACGGCGTCGTGGCGATCTCCCAGATGATCGCGGATTCGTTGATCGATGCCGGCGTTGAAGGAAAGAGAGTTCGCGTCATCTACAGTGGTATTGATGCGAATTCTTTTGCCTCGTCAGTGAGGCGGGCCGACCGGCGCGACGGGGCAACGGTGGTGGGGTGCTTGGCTGTCTTGGAAGAACGCAAAGGCCAGCGTTTTTTACTCGATGCCGCTGCGATTCTAAAACAGCGCGGTGTCAACGTGATTTGCCGGATCGGTGGCGCCGGTTCCTTGAAGACCGACCTTGAAAATATCGCAGCGCGCAAAGGATTGCAGGATAGCGTTGTCTTTCTTGGCTTCGTCGCGGATGCACCGGCGTTTCTGGCGGAAGTGGATATCTTCGTATTGCCGTCGCTTTATGAAGGGCTCGGCGTCGCGGCGCTTGAGGCCATGGCGGCGGAAAAGCCAGTGATTGCAAGCCGCGTCGGCGGCTTGGTCGAGTCGGTTGTCGATGGGCAAACCGGTCTGCTGATCGACGCCCGGAATTCAATTGCGCTCGCTGACGCAATCGAAGAATTGGTGAGAGACCCCATGCGTGCCGAAGAAATGGGTCGCAAAGGCCGCAGTCGCGCGCTCGAGTGCTTCACATTAGAACAGATGGCTAAAAGGAACGAAGACTTCTATTACGAGCTGCTGGAACCGGCGGCATAAACGACTGATGTTTATCGTGGTTGCTCATGGGTAATCTCCTTGAGGTGTTGCAGCGATTTCAGCGCGCCCATTTGCTGGTAGTGGGAGATCTCATGCTTGATCGGTTCGTTTGGGGCGAGGTCGAGCGTTTGTCACCCGAGGCTCCCGTGCCAGTGCTGCGGGTGATAAACGAAAATTTTCGGCTCGGCGGCGCCGCCAATGTGGTTCATAACATCTGTTCCCTTGGCGGCAAAGTTACGGCTTGCGGCATTGTTGGCAAAGACGAACCAGGTCAGCGAATCATCGCCACGCTAAAA
Organism: uncultured delta proteobacterium; assembly: GCA_963811315.1. Taxonomy (GTDB): domain Bacteria; phylum Desulfobacterota; class Binatia; order UBA9968; family UBA9968; genus DP-20. Next base: position 23,766 of record CAWERH010000068.1, on the reverse strand, counting down.
AAAATCGGCGCGTCAACCGTCGGCGTGTTAGCTGACAGGCAGTTTCAGACAATTCAAAAAAGCCGAATTATCGCCAGCCCGCACCATCAACAGATTGTTCGTTTGGATCGCGAAGGGCGAACCCCTGTCGCCTTAAGGACGCGAAAGAGGTTGCGCGATTTTATTCGCGCGCGGGTCGAGCGTTGCGATGGGATTATTATTTCTGACTACGGCAAGGGTGCGGTGCACCCGGAGCTGCTCGATGCACTCGCGGAGCGCAAGAGAAAGGTTGTCTACGTCGTCGATCCGAAAAAGGAAAACTACGGTTCGTATAAATTCCCGACATTAGTAACCCCTAATAAGGCGGAAGCGAGCGAAGCTTCGGGGATTGCCATTGTCGATGAGGCGACCCTGTCCTCAGCGGGCGCGACCTTGCTGCGGAAATGGCGGGCAGAGGCGGTCCTGATTACACGCGGGGCCGAAGGGATGAGCCTGTTTCGGCAGAGGCGTCGGGTGCTGCATTTACCGACCGAGCCGCGCGACGTCTTTGAGGTCACCGGCGCGGGAGATACGGTCGTGGCGGTATGCGCTCTTGCGCTTGTTTGCGGGGCCAGTTTTGAAGACGCAGCGGTGATTGCAAATGTTGCGGCGGGGTTTGTTGGCGACGAGGTCGGCACCGTGGCCGTGCCGCTCGACAAGCTCGTTCAAACCATCAAGGAAAGAACATGAAAAGCATGACCGGCTACGGCGAAGCTTCGCAAAACATCCGTTCGGCGAAGGTGTCCGTGCAAATTCGCAGTTTGAATCATCGTCATTTGGATTTGCAGCTGAGAGTGCCGCGCGAATATATGGCGCTGGAAGAGGAGATTCGCAAAACCATCCGCGAAAAGATTTCCCGCGGTAGAGTCGATGTCTTTATCAATCGTTCTGCAGCCAAGGGAGAAGCGCGCAGACTCGAAATGGATGAAACTCTCGTCGGCCAATATATCGCCCGGGTAAAACAACTCAAAAAAAAATTTGGCCTGGCCGGCGAAATCGACGTCGCCATGCTTGCCGATATTCCGGATCTGATTCAGGTGCGCGAGGTCGAAATCGATAGCGCCAGCGAGCGCAAGACCGTAGTCAAAGCTCTAACCGCAGCGATTGGGAAATTGGAACAAGCGCGCGAGCGCGAAGGCGGCAATTTGCGGGCAGATATGGAAGAGCAAATCGCTCACTTGAAGCGCATCGTTGGCGATTTGGAAAAATGCGCCGCGGAAAATGGCACGCGGCTGATCAAGACGCCAAACCCGCAAGACAGTCCGAACGTCGTCAATAAGGAGAACTCGGGCGATCTCGGCAACGTCGTGCTTAAAGGCGATATCAACGAAGAGCTGGTGCGTTTGAAAACCCATGTGAGTGTATTGGGTAAAGTCGTCCGCGAGCGCGAACCCGTCGGCAAAAAAATTGATTTTATGCTGCAAGAGGTGAATCGGGAGCTCAATACGATCAGTTCCAAGGTTCCGCATTTGCCAGTCGTGCAATTGGTGCTGCAGGGCAAAGAGCGTGTGGAAAAGATTCGTGAGCAGACCCAGAATATCGAATGACGACGCGATCACCGCAACTTACCAAGCGCGAGGGGATTATTTTTATCTTGTCGGCGCCGTCGGGGGCCGGCAAGACGACTCTTTATCATGAGCTGCGTAAGATTCATCCCGAGATCAAGCTTTCGGTTTCCTACACCACCCGCGCCTGGCGCGCCGGTGAGGTTGACGGGCGGGACTACCGCTTCATCAGCGCGCGACAGTTCGCTGCCATGAAATCGCGCGGCGAATTCGCCGAATGGGCCAACGTCCACGGCAATCTCTATGGGACGCCGCGCCTGCCCCTCGATCAGAGCATTCGCACGGGGCGAGATATTCTGCTGGACATCGACGTTCAGGGTGCGCGCAAGATCAAGCGGCGCTATCCTCGAGCGGTCTCGATTTTTCTGCTGCCGCCGTCTTTGAGAGAGTTGAGACGGCGGCTGTCCGCCCGAGGCACCGATGGCCCCGACGTGATTCGCCGCCGGTTGGCCAATGCCCAGGGTGAAATGAGGGAAAGAATCCAGTATGATTATTTTCTGGTCAATCGGGAGGTCGATGAGGCAGTACGGGTTCTCAACTCCATCGTCGAAGCGGAGCGGGCCAAGGTCTCACGGGTAACTTGGTGGGGGATCAAGGTCTGAAGCTAGTGGCGTGGCCGAAATTGTCATGAGCAAAGAACTAAAGATTACCGATTTGATTGAAAAGGTTCAGGCTTATTATCCCGCCGCGGATGTCGACCTGATCCGCAGAGCCTATGAATTTTCCGCAAGAGTGCACCACGGCCAAAAGCGTCAATCGGGAGAGCCTTATCTGATTCATCCGACTGCGGTCGCCGACGTGATCGCCGACTTGAAGCTCGACGTGCCCAGCGTCGTCGGCGGATTGCTGCACGATACCGTGGAAGATACGCTTACTACGCTGGACGAGATCAAAGGCCAGTTCGGGAAGGAAGTCGCCGCATTGGTCGACGGCGTAACCAAACTGGGGCGCACCAATTTCAGCAGTCGCGAAGAAAAACAAGCCGAGAATTTCCGCAAGATGATCCTAGCAATGGGCAAAGACGTGCGTGTCATTCTCATCAAACTTGCCGACCGCGTTCACAATATGCGCACCCTTGATCACATGCCGTCGGAAAAGCAGATCCTCACCGCTCAAGAAACTCTGGATATCTACGCGCCGCTGGCGCACCGGCTCGGGATCGCCTGGATCAAGACTGAACTGGAAGATTTGTCGCTGAAGCATCTCCATCCGGAAATTTACTATCAGCTAAAACGCAACGTCGCCAAGAAAAAAACCGACCGGGAAAAATATATCGAGGAAGTGCTCTCGATTATCAACAAAAAGCTGGACGCAGAAGGCATCGACGCGGAAGTGAGCGGCAGACCCAAACATTTTTTCAGCATCTATCAGAAGATGGAGAGCCAAAATCTGCAGTACGATCAGATTTACGATCTGGTCGCGTTCCGGATTTTGGTGGATACCCAGCGTGAATGCTACGAGGCGCTGGGGGTGGTTCATTCCCAGTGGCGCCCAGTCCCGGGACGGTTCAAAGACTACATCGCGCTGCCGAAACAGAATATGTATCAATCGCTGCACACCAGCGTCATCGGTCCCTATGGGGAGCGTATTGAAATTCAGATTCGAACCCATGAGATGCACCGGGTCGCTGAGGAGGGCATAGCCGCACACTGGCGCTACAAGGAAGGGGAAGACTTGCAGGTCAGCGATATCCAGCGCTTCGCGTGGTTGCGCCAGTTGCTCGAATGGCAGGAAAACCTTCAGGACCCGCAAGAATTTTTGCACAATCTAAAAGAAGACTTGTTCTCCGCGGGCATGTATGTTTTCACGCCGAAGGGAGACCTGCTGAGCTTTCCGAAGGGATCGACCGTAATTGATTTTGCCTACCGAATCCATTCCGAAGTGGGCCACCACTGCTCGGGGGCGCGCGTCAACGGCCAGTTGGTTTCGCTCAAATATATTTTGCGAAGCGGCGACACCGTGGAAATTATCACGACGCAGCAGCAAACGCCGACACGCGATTGGCTGAAATGGGTAAAAACGCCGCGCGCTAAATCAAAAATTCGCAATTGGCTCAAGTCGCAGCAACGAGACCGCAGCGTGGTCCTGGGACGCGAAATCCTCGAAGGAGATTTGCACCGCTATCAACTCGATTTTCAATCGCTGCGCGATAGCGGCAAGATTGACTGGGTCATCAAAGAGTTGGGGATCAAAGACGAAGAAGCTTTTCTAGCAGCGTTGGGTTATGGCCGCATTACGACCCGCCAAGTGCTGGTTAAACTCATTCCCCCGGACAAGCTCGACAGCGGCGCGAAGAAGGCCGAGGGCGCGCTGGAAAATCTGTTTCGTCTGGTTTCGACGCAAAAACGCGGCTTGGGCATTCGAGTCAAAGGGGTCGACGATGTGCTCATCCGCTTTGCGTTGTGCTGCCATCCGCTTCCCGGTGAACGGATTATCGGATTTATCACCCGCGGTCGCGGTGTAACGGTTCATACCGTCGGCTGCCCAACGGTGCTAGAGAGTGATCCGCACCGAAAGATAGACGTAAGTTGGGAAGAAAATTTGCTCATACCGCGTCCCGTTAAAATCGAGGTTACCTGCGTCGATCAACCCGGCTTGCTGGCGTCCATCAGTTCGGCGATCACCAGCGCGGATGCCAACATCGCGCGCGCCCAAGTGCGAACTTACTCCAGCCAACGGGCGGTCAACACTTTCGAAGTGATGATCAAAAATTCCGATCACTTGAAGCAAGTGCTGCAGAATATTTCAAAGGTAAAAGGTGTTTATAAAGCGGTTCGCGGACGCGGTCGGGCAGGCGGCAAAGTGGAAACGGAGCAGATTCCTTCGGAAGAGCTCAACTGAGCTTTGCCGACAATTTTTTCTTTATGCGACTTTTTGCACTCGTCCTGAATGAATACAATCCGTGCACACCAATGCGCGTTTGACTTGACCTTCGAGCTTGGCGCGAACCCGTTTGAGATTTGGCCGCCACGAGCGCTTGGATTTGTTGTTGGCGTGACTGACGCTATTACCCACTGATCGGCCTTTTCCGCAGATAGAACAAACTCTCGCCATTTTAGTTTCGTATCCTTTCGATAATCTTTGTCGTTGAAAAACCCTCTAGATAGGGGATCACGACAACCTGTCCGCCTTCACGTTCAACCACATCCGCGCCAATAATTTTACCGGCGCTCCAATCTCCGCCCTTCGCGAGCACCTGGGGCTTGAGCGCTGAAATAACGTTGTACGGATCGGCCTCGTCGAACAGAACGACGTAGTCTACCATCTCCATTGCAGCGATCAACTCAATTCTGTCAGTTTCCGGCAAAATTGGTCGGGCTGGTCCTTTGATCGATTGAACGGATCGGTCGCTATTGATGCCGACGATTAATATATCGCCCGCGGCCTTCGCTGCGCGCAAAATATGCACGTGGCCGCGATGCAAAAGATCGAAACAACCATTGGTGAAGACCACGGTTTGACCCGCTTGGCGCGCGCCCGAGACAATTGTTTGCAGCTCTTTGAGGCTCTTTAGCTTGCCGGTCACTGTGTTTCAGCTAACATGATAAGAGCTTGTTTTCAATTAATAAATCTTGCCGGCCCGGAGAATGTTCGTATATTGACCCAGATATCAAATTCGGTTAAGGTCACAACGAAAAAGCGAGTCATTCTGCAAGCTTCGTTTCCAATCACTTAGGAGGAGATAATGGAATATCAGGATCTCAGAGACTGGATCCAAATCGCCGATGAGATGGGCGAATTAAAAACGCTGAAAGGCTGCGACTGGAATCTGGAAATCGGCGCAATTACCGAACTGGTTGCCCATAAAGAGGATGGACCCGCTGTCCTGTTTGAGGATATCAAAGGCTATCCAAAGGGCTATCGGGTTTTGTCCAATTCGTTGTCGTCGCGCAAGCGCTTGGCGCTTACTCTCGGACTGCCCGCGGGTGAGACCAAGATGGATTTCGTAAAAATTTGGAAGGACAACTACAAGAAGATCAAACCGATCCCCGCGAAGTTCACCAAAAAGAGCGGGCTTTTCGATAACGTCTACAAAGAAGGCGATATCGATATGTTCAAGTTCCCGACGCCCAAGTGGCATGACAAAGACGGCGGCCGGTATATCGGCACGGGTAGTGTCGATATCACTAGAGATCCCGATGAAGGATGGGTCAACTATGGGACCTATCGCGTCATGATCCACGATAAGAACAAATTGGGTTTTTACATTTCGCCGGGGAAGCACGGCCGTATTCAGCGGGAAAAATACCAGGCCAGCGGCAAACCGTTCAAAATGGCCATGTCGTTCGGCCATGATCCCCTGACTTTCTTAGCGGGCAGCATCGAGGTTCCCTATGGCGTGCCGGAGTACGAATTTATCGGCGGGCTGCGCGGCGAGCCGTTCGAAATGATCGAAGGAGAATATTCCGGGTTGCCGATTCCCGCGAATGCGGAGATCGTCATCGAAGGGGATGTTCACTTCGACGCTCCGACGACGGAAGGGCCCTTCGGTGAGTGGACCGGTTATTACGCGAGCGCTGAACGTGCGGAGCCGTGGGTTGAAGTCAAGCGCCTTTATCACCGCAACGATCCGATCATTCTTGGCTCACCTCCGGGGCGCCCGCCGGCGGAGCTCGGTTGGTACCGTTCTTATCTCCGTTCCGCTTTGATCTGGGACGAGATGGAAAAGGCCGGCGTACCGGATGTCAAAGGCGTATGGCTCACGGTTTCCGGCGGCAGTCGTTTGATGATGTGTGTGTCCATCAAACAGCGCTACCCGGGCCATGCTAAGCAAGCTGCGGTGATTGCCTCGCAGTGTCACGCCGGAGCCTATCTGGGACGCTTTGTCGTGGTCGTCGACGACGACATCGATCCGTCGAACACCGACGATATGATCTGGGCGATGTCGACCCGCTGCGAACCTGAGGCGGACATCGACATATTGCGCCGCTGCTGGAGCGGCCCGCTCGATCCGGTCATTCATCCGACCAAAAAGGGCTTCAACTCGCGCGCAATTATCGACGCGACCCGGCCCTATGAGTGGATCAAGGACTTTCCGCCGGTCGCCGAATCGTCTAAAGAGGTTCTCGACGCCACGGCGAAAAAGTGGGGCGCGGAACTGTTCGGTAACGGTAAAAAATAAACCAGCCGCAGATTATTTCTGCTTACGAAGGGGCAAGCCGATGATAGTCGGCTTGCCCCTTTTTCGTTATCGGCTTGTGCCCCAACGGTTGACCGTTTCCCTGCGCGTAAGTATTGTCTTCTCGGGAAGTTTGAAGAGTTATGAAAATCAAAATCCTTTCGGCCGAGATGGCCAGCCGTATTGCCGCCGGAGAAGTGGTCGAGCGGCCGGCATCAGTAGTCAAAGAGCTGATCGAGAATTCTCTCGATGCCGGTGCGACGGAAATTTTCGTCTGGATCGAAAAGAGCGGCACCTCGCTCATTCGCGTCAGTGACAATGGCGAGGGAATAGCGCCGGACGATCTGGCGCTCGCGGTGGAGCGCCACGCCACCAGTAAACTCAAAGAAGATGAGGATTTGTTTCGGATCTCGACGCTTGGGTTTCGCGGCGAGGCGCTGCCGAGCATTGGATCGGTGTCTCGGATGGAGATCCTCTCGCGTACGCCGACCGCGGCGAGCGGTCATCGATTACGTATCATCGGCGGCAAGCGCGAGGCATTGGCGCCGGACGGCGCTTCCGCAGGCACCACTATCGAGATCAGCGATATCTTCTTCAACACTCCGGCGCGGAGAAAATTCCTTAAAGCGCCGGCGACCGAGTTAAGCCACATCTGCGATGTCGTCAATCGATTAGCGCTGGCGCACCCAAGCGTGCATTTCCGATTACAGCACGATGGCCGCACCGTGGCGGACTACGTTGCGGTCAATGAACCGAAAGATCGCCTTTTCCAGGTTTTCGGCCGCGACGTGGCCATGGGTTTGATGCCCTTTTGGTGGAGTGTGGGAGAAATTAAGGTGCACGGATTTCTAAGCACCGCGCCGACGTCTTTTCCCAATGCCCGCTATCTCTACACTTTTGTCAATCGCCGTTACGTTCGCGACAAGGTGCTCACCCACGCGGTGATTTTCGGCTATGAAACGTTGCTCATGAAGGGGCAGTATCCGGCGGTTGTGTTGTTTCTGGATCTGCCATTTGCCGACGTCGACGTCAACGTGCATCCGGCCAAATACGAAGTCCGCTTCCTGCGCCAATCGGAAATCCACGACGTGGTATTTCGCGCGGTTCGCCAAGCGCTCAAGCGCGAAGCGAAAGAACCGGTGCCGCGTTCGACTACAGATTGGCCGCCGGCGTTTCCCGCTGTGCGCGAAGCGCCGCTGCCGTATTCAACTCCAACGATAGCAAATTGGCTGGATGCGCCGGCACAGCGCGCCGAAGTGTTCACCATGCCGATTCAGTCTGAACTTCCCAGACCAGGTTTTTTTTCGTCCATGCAAGTCTTGGGGCAAATTCTTGGCTGCTATTTGGTCTGCGCGGCACCGGATGGGTTGACGGTCATCGATCAGCATGCGGCGCATGAAAGAGTCGCCTTTGAAAAATTGCGCCGGCAGTTGGATGCGGGAAAGGTTGAGACTCAGAATCTGCTGATTCCTCAAACCGTCGACTTAAACGCCGGTGAGATGATGCTCTTGGAACAGAAGCTCGAGATCATGGAACGCTTCGGATTTGCGCTGGAGCCGTTCGGTCCGGGTTCCTATGCCATCAAGTCCGCCCCGGCGCTTTTGCCCGAAGGCGATTACAGTCAGGTTGTGCGCCAGATGGTGGCAGAGCTTGCGGATGTCGATACCTCGGCAAAGCTACGCCAGCACTTGGAAGAACGCTTGGCGACCCTTGCTTGCCACAGCGTGATTCGCGCCAATCGCAAACTGGAGCCGCACGAAATGCGCGCTTTGCTCGAAGCTTTGGATCAAATCGATTTCGCTACCCAGTGCCCGCACGGTCGCCCCGTGCTGGTCGAGTGGAGCCGCGCCGAGCTCGAGCGCCTGTTCAAGCGAATCGTGTGAATACCGAACCACGGCGTCTTTGATGAAACCAAAGGTCGTCATCGTTCTCGGACCCACCGCGGTTGGCAAGAGCGAAGTTGCGTTAGCGCTGGCGGAAAGCTTGAATGGCGAAATCATCAACGCCGATTCGCAACAGGTCTATCGCTACATGGATATCGGCACCGGCAAGCTTTCCCGGGTGAGCGGGAGCGCGTGCCGCATCATCTCATCGATATCGTCGACCCCGATGGGGAATTTAACGCGGCGCTATTTCGCCGGTTGGCCAGCGAAGCGATTCGCGAAATAAGTGAGCGCAAGCGAAACGTGATCGTCTGCGGCGGGACGGGACTTTATCTCAAGGCGCTCACTCAAGGGCTTTTCGAAGGTCCCGGCCAAGACCCGGCGATTCGCCGCGCTTTAGAAGCGGAAATTGCGGAACGCGGTTTAGCATCTCTCTATCGACGATTGGAAAACATCGATCCGACCGTGAGTTCATCGATTCATCCCAACGATCGCCAGCGCGTCATTCGCGCGCTAGAAATTTACCAGCTTACCGGTAAACCACTCAGCCAGTGGCAAGGCGCGCACGGGTTTCAGGAGAAACCTTTCGCAGTGCGGGCGATCGGTTTGAACCGGGAGCGTGCCGAGCTCTACGATTTTATCAATCGGCGCAGCGAAGAAATGGTTCGCGGCGGGTTCTTGGAGGAAGTGCGCGGACTCGTCCATCGAGGATTCGGGCCTGAACTCAAACCGCTGCAGAGCGTCGGCTATCGTCAAATGGTCGCTGTCCTCGAAGGCAGACTCACGATGGCCGATGGATTGGCGGAAATGAGACAGGAAACGCGCCGGTTGGCAAAACGCCAACTGACCTGGTTTCGCCGGGATGAGACTATTCAGTGGTTTCATCCGGAGCGTCAACTGCAGCAGATCTGCGAAACCGTCAGCCAGTTTCTGGATCAGCATCCGACCAATTCTGAGCCGGCGCGATAAAAACAGGAGCACCTATGATGCAACGCAGAAAACCCTCAGTGAGCTGGCTCGCCATCGCAGTCTTGCTTATTTCTGTCGCCAAGCTCCGTCGGCGCTGGGTCTGGCGATTTTAGCTGGCGGGGCTTGGAAGACGACGCGGTGACGTTGCTTAGCCGCTACATCCAGGTCGACACGACCAATCCACCCGGCAATGAAATCAAGGCGGCTCAATTCCTCAAAGAAATTTTCGATCGCGAAGGCATCGAGGCGAGAATCATCGAATCGGCGCCCGGTCGCGGCAATCTCTTCGCGCGACTGCGCGGCGACGGCTCCCGGAAATCGATCGTCCTGCTCAACCATATGGACGTGGTCCCGGCAGAGGCGAAATTATGGAAGGAGCCGCCGTTCAGCGGCGCGATCAAGGACGGCGTCATTTGGGGCCGCGGCGCGATCGACAACAAAGGCGGCGGCGTTATGCAGCTCATGACGCTGCTCGCGCTCAAGCGCCAAAACACCCAGCTCAAAGGCGACGTTATTTTTATCGGTACCGCCGATGAGGAGGCCGGTGGTGTGTTCGGTGCCGGATACTTGCTCGAGAAGCATCCCGATCTCTTCAAAGATGTCAGCGTGGTCCTTGAACGAAGGCGGCGGCATTCGTCTCGGCGAAGATGGCCGCGCCCGCTTGTACAGCGTCGGCGTGGCGGAAAAAGTTCCGCTTTGGTTGAAGCTGACGGCACCAGGCACGCCGGGACATGCGGCATCGCCGGGAACAATCAAGCGGTGCTCAAGTTGATCGCGTCGCTTAACCGCTTCGCGAGCTATCAAAGCCCGATCAAAGTGATCCCGGAGGTGCAGAAATTCTATGCCGATAGCGCGGCGTCCGCGCCGGCGAGTCCGGCGCGAGCAATACTTGGATTTGCGCAAGGCGTTGCAAGATCCAGGTTTCGCCGCAGAATTTCTCAAAGACCGCAGCGACAATGCGCGGGTGCGCAATACGATTTCCATCACAGGCATCAAAGGCTCGGATAAGATCAATGTGATTCCCGCTGAAGCTTCGGCCGAAATCGACGTGCGCTTGCTGCCGGGCGAAGAGCCGCAGGCTTTTATCAATGAGATGCGCCGCGTGGTCGCCGACGATTCGATCAAGATTGAAATTTTGCTCTCGCGTGCCGCCGCTGTTTCTCCGGCAAGTCCGGATGCGCTCAAGGTGATCGCGGAGTATGCTCAAAGCAAAGATCCGGGAACGCCGATCTTGTTTCCGATGGGAAGCGGCTTCACCGACTGCCACTTTTTTCGCACCAAAGGAATCCCGTGCTTAGGTTTTCTCCCCCGGCGCAGCCGCCCGAGTGAAGAAGGCATGGTCCACGGAATCAATGAGCGAGTTGCAGTCGAGGATTTAAAGTCCGACGTCCGCGAGATGTATGAGATCGTTCGCAAATTGGCGGTCGAGTAGAGCGGACAAATAACCGCGACAACATTGCTGGAGCGCGGACATTCTTGTCCGCGGTTGGTGGCGGGTTAGAAAACCCGCCCTCCTTATTAGCAGCACGGTAGCGGATTCTCGATCAGATTATAGACGTGATCGAAATTGACGTCATTGATGCGCGCGAGGATTTTAAACGTGCGTGGCGGCTCGTTTTTGAGAAAAACCATAAGCGCGGTTTCCACCGGCGGGCATCCCGCCTTGACGCACGGAACCTCCTTAATGACGATCGGCGCATCGGGGGGAAAAGTGAGTATGGTCTGCACCCAGTAGCGGATTTGGTCCAGAGTGAACTTAGAGACATCTTGCTTGCGGCCGAAAGGGTCGATGTCTTCGGACGACGCGGCGCCGTTTTCGCTGGTGATGCAGTTCATGAAACCCTGGGTGATTTTTTCCTTATCGAGTTTACGCCCGATAAACACCAGGCGATTGACCCGTTCTTCGTCATTCGCCCAGGCTCGGCCCGGGCGTCCTTCGAACAAAAGATGCACGCCTTGAAAAACAAATTGATCAGGGTCTTTACGCAGGTTGAGGATTCCCTTCATGCGCATGATGCGCTCGCCGAACTCGGCGAGCAGTTCGCGAAACCACTGACTCAGCTTTAATCCATCGAGATCGCCGGGGGTTGCGATCGCCACCGTTTCAATATCCTCAGTGTGCTTGTGGTTGTGATCGTGCTTCTCCGCTTTGACTTCGAGATCGAGGCTGCACAGGTCGAGCACGGTGGCGATATCGATGTCGGAGTTGCGGGTCTGGCAGATGCGCGCGGCGCCGTTTATGTTACGGATCTTGTATTCAAGCTCGGGCAAGTCCTCCGGGTTGATTAAGTCGATTTTATTGAGCAACACCATGTCGGCGAAAGCGATTTGCTCTTTTGCCTCCGGCGATTCTTTCAGTTGTTGAAAAATATGCTTGGCATCGACGACGGTGATTACGCCGTTAAGCTGATATTCACTTTTAATTTGGTCGTCGACAAAAAAGCTTTGCACGACCGGCGCGGGATCGGCCAGACCGGTGGTCTCGATCATCAATGTGTCGAACTTGTCCCGATGTTCGAGCAGCTGGAACAAACTGCGCAACAGATCGCCGCGCACGCTGCAGCAAATACAGCCGTTGCTCATCTCGACCACTTCCTGATCCGACGAGATCAGCAGGTGATGGTCGATGCCGACTTCGCCGAACTCATTGACGATGACCGCAACGCGTCGCCCGTGTTCGGCGGTTAGAATGCGATTCAATAAAGTGGTTTTGCCGGCGCCGAGGAAGCCGGTCAAGACAGTTACCGGAACACGTTGATCGTTGGCGTTGGTCATGGTAGCGCAGTCCTCTTCGAGCTGAACATAAAAAATAACAACGGCTTGGAGTTGAGTCAACCTGGAACCAATTGTATATCATTTTGACTGGCGGAGGTTTTGCCATGAAACTTAAAGACAAGGTCGCATTTGTAACCGGATTCGGTTCCGGGCTGGGGCAAGCTATTGCCGTGATGTTCGCCCAGGAGGGAGCCGCGGTCGCCGGAACTTCGCCGACCGAATCGAAAGGCCGCGAGACCGTGGCGATGATCAAAAAGTTTGGCGGCAAAGCGCTCTATTGGCCAGGCGACGTATCCAATTCCGCTCAGATGAAGACTTGCGTCGATGAGACGGTGCGGCAATTTGGCGGTATCGATATTGTCGTCAATAGCGGCGGCGTACGCACCAACGGCAGCATCACCGAGATCACCGAAGACGATTGGGACCGCACGCTGGATGTGAATCTGAAAGGCGCCTTCATCGTTTCGCGACTGGCAATTCCGGAGATGAAAAAGCGCGGCGGCGGCGTCATTCTTCACATCGCCGCGAGATCCGGCATGCTCGGCCAATCGGGACGCGCCGCTTATTGCGCCTCCAAAGGCGGCATGGTCCGGCTGACTGAGGCGATGGCCATGGACCACGCGAAGGATAAAATTCGCGTCAATTGTATTTGTCCCGGCCCAACCCGCACCCCGATGGTCGACACATCCACGCCGGAAAAACTCGCGCGCTACAAAACTCGGGTGCCGATTGGGCGGATCGGCGAGCCGGAAGACGTCGCTTACGCCGCGCTCTATCTGGCCTCCGACGAGGCCTCGATGGTGACCGCGGCGATTTTACCGGTCGACGGCGGCATGCGTTTGACCGGGCCGTAGTGGGTAGACAGTTATTTTGTTGCGAGTGGTGGATTTAGGATTCGGAGAAGAGAAATGCTCGATGTTCGGCCCATCGGAATCGAAGATTACGCGGAGCGGTGCAGCAAGCCGCTATCCGCTTTGCATGATAGACTTTGGGTAGAGACCTACGCGAAAACCCATAGCCCGACCATGATGGTAGGTCCGCTTGAAGGACAGTTTTTGAAGATGCTCGCGACCCTGACCGGCGCGCGGCGGATTCTCGAGATCGGCATGTTCACCGGATATAGCACCCTGGCTTGGGCCGAAGCATTGCCCAAGGATGGTCACATCGTCACCTGCGACTGCAATCCCGAGACGACCGAGATCGCCAAGCGCTATTTCGCCGAAAGTCCGCACGGCCCGAAGATCGAAATCAAGTTTGGTCCGGCGCTGAAATCGCTGAAAACAATCTGGGGTCCTTTCGATATCTGTTTCATCGACGCCGACAAGGAAAATTATTGCGCTTACTACGACCAGTGTTTACAGCTGGTGCGGCCGCGCGGCCTGATTATCCTGGACAACATGCTGCGCGCCGGCAATGTGCTCGACCCGCGCGATGCCGGCACGGCAGCGATCGACGCGCTCAACAAACGGATCCGCAGCGATGAGCAGGTGGAGAACGTTTTGCTGCCGGTACGGGACGGAATTATGCTGGTGCGGAAGCTTTGAAGTTGCCGATCGTTCGCATGGCGAGGCTTTACCGTCCGGACAGTTTTTGCAAAGTGATCTCTAGCTCTTTCGCCAGCGGCGCAGTCCATTCTCTTGACTGATCGGCGTAGGTTAGCTTTAGTTTTTCAGCGTGAAGAAACTGCCGCTTTAAGCCAAATTCCTTGCGAAAACGTTTATTAAAGCCGAAATCGCCGTGCTGGTCGTCCATCACGACCGGATAGCCCAGGTGGGCGAAGTGTAGACGGATCTGGTGCCGACGGCCGGTCTCGATCGTCACGCGCACGAGCGTCGTTTCGGAGAAGCGTTGCACCACTCGATAGCGGGTAATGGCGCGAACCGGATTGCCTTCCCGGCCAGGAAGTGGAAAGTCAATCTTGCCTTCGTTGTTTGGCAATCGGCCGACGACCAGGCAGAGATAGCGTTTTTCGACTTTGCCGGATTCAAACAAGCCTTCCAGTTCTTTTGCGGAATGCGAATTCTTCGCCACTAACAGCACGCCTGAAGTGTCCTTATCGAGGCGATGGACGAGCATAGGTTTGATGCCGGCGGCGCGATAGCGGCTTTCTAGAATACCAAGCAGGGTTTCCGGTTTGCGATCGGTCTTTCCCTCGTGCACTGCGATACCGTCTGGTTTGTTGATCACCAGTAGGGATGCGTCTTCAAAAAGTATGTCGACTTTGGCGCGAAAATTTGACGGCTTGGTATCGTCCGCATTCGCCTCGAAAGGGATGTAGAGCTGAATCCGATCGCCGGCGCCGATGACGTGGTTGGGCTTGGCGCGTTGACCGTTGACGCGCACGCCGCTCTTGCGAAAAACCTTCCGCACGTAGCCGATTGGGAACTGCTTCTTGAGGTAATTCTCCAGCCTTTTGGCTGATTCATCCTGAGGCAAAATGATTTCGCGCATGACCGTTACAGCGAGATAACGGCAGAAACCGCTCGGAGTCAAGATCGCGCCGGACCATTATTTGCAATTCTTTAGTCTTTAAGATAGGTTACGAAGATGGCGTCAAGGTGATCAGCCTTGTTTAGTTTGCGCCGGTGAGGTTCTCATTGAGTCGAATCGAGTCGGTCGATGTTCTAAGAAAAAAAATCGATCAAATTGATGGAAAAATCGTAAGGCTTCTCAACGATCGGGCTGCTCTGGCGCAGAAAATCGGCCACTCCAAAAGCCTAGACAAGCAAGAGGTTTACGTTCCCCACCGCGAAAAGGAGGTTTTACAAAAGGCCTCTGACCTCAGTCGCGGACCGCTCGGCGCACACGCCATTCGTTCTGTCTTCCGCGAAATCATTTCCGCGTGCCGATCGCTCGAGGCGCCTTTAGAGGTCGTGTTCTTCGGCGCCGAGGCGAGTTATACGCATCTCGCCGCACGCGAGCAATTTGGCACTTCGGCGCGCTTGCGGCCGACGAGGAGCATCGCGGAAGTTTTTCAAGAAGTCGCGCAGGGACGGGCGTCGTTCGGAGTCGTGCCGATTGAAAATTCCACCGAAGGCGTGGTCGCGCACACGCTCGACTCGCTGGTCGATTCCGATCTCAAGATCTGCGCCGAGATCTTCTTGGACATTCATCACAATTTATTATCGCGCTCGGGTCAGCGCGCCGATGTGCAAAAGATCATTTCGCATCCGCAGGCGCTGGCCCAATGCCGCGCTTGGCTGGTGCGTAATTTCCCGTCGATTCCGGCGGAAGAGGTGGCGAGCACGGCGCATGCGGCGGTGAAAGCGGCTGAAGACGGTTCGCTGGCGGCGATTTCCAGTAGCTCTCGCCAAGGAAGTGTACGACCTCAAGATCATCGCCGCAAATATTGAGGATCTGAGCACCAACATTACGCGCTTTCTGGTGATCGGAAAGATGGCCACGAAGCCAAGCCGCGACGATAAGACTTCGCTGGTGTTCTCGGTTCAAGACAAGCCTGGAGTACTCCATCGGATGCTTCAGCCCTTCGCCAGCCGAAATATTAACTTGAGCAAGATCGAATCCCGGCCGCTCAAAAACAAGCCGTGGGAATACCTGTTTTTTCTCGACTTGCGCGGCCATTGCGATCAACCCGCGGTGCATCAGGCAATTACCAATTTGAAAAAAAACTGTGTGTTTTTGAAAATCCTGGGATCCTATCCGAGCGGCAAATGAAGATCGTCGAGCAGATCCCTGAATATATTCGCACGTTGATACCTTACGAGCCGGGTAAACCGATCGAGGAAGTCGAGCGCGAATACGGCATTGCGAGCTCGATTAAGCTTGCCTCGAACGAGAACCCGCTCGGTCCGTCGCCCAAGGCGCTGGCGGCAATTCGGGAAAGATTGGCGCAGCTGAATCTCTATCCCGATGGCGATTGCTTTTATCTCAAGCGCGGTTTGGCGCAAAAGCTCGGTGTGGCTCCCGAGACGTTGATTTTCGGTAACGGCTCCAACGAAATCATCGAGCTTGCCGCCAGGACATTTTTGCGGCCGGGCGATGAAGCGGTAATGGCCGAGCAGGCGTTCGTCGTTTATCAATTGATCGTCCAAGCCGTGGGCGGTCAAGAGCAAGACCGTGCCGCTCCGTGACTACACCCATGATCTAGCGGCGATTGCCGACGCCGTCACGCCGAAAACCCGGTTGGTCTTTCTGGCCAATCCGAATAACCCTACCGGCACCATTTTCCGGCGCGGCGAATGGGAAACCTTTCTGGACAAAGTGTCGAACGATACTTTGCTGATCGTCGATGAAGCCTATTTCGAATATGTACAAGATGCCGAGTATCCCAATTCGCTCAACTACCATCGCGACGGGCGCGCAATTTTGACGCTTCGGACGTTTTCCAAGCTTTACGGGCTCGCGGGATTGCGCATCGGCTACGGCGTTGGTTCGCCGGAAATTGTCGCCATGATGCATCGGGTGCGCCAGCCGTTCAACGTCAGTGCGCCGGCCCAGTGGGCAGCGTTGGCCGCGTTGGATGACGTGGAGCACGTGCGCAAGAGTCTTGAGGTCAACCGGCAAGGGCTCGAGTATTTGCAAAATGAATTCAAAAGGCTTGGTCTGGACTGTGTGCCCAGTCAAGGCAACTTTATTCTCGTCCGGGTCGGTAAGGGGCAGGAAGTCTTTAACCAGCTCCTCGCTCAAGGAGTCATCGTTCGGCCCATGGGCGGCTATCGGTTCCCGGAGCATGTGCGGGTAACGGTCGGGACCATGGCAGAGAACCAAAAATTTGTCGAAGCGTTGCAAAAAATCATTGTGTCCTTTTAGTTGAATGCTTCGGCGCGGAGTAAAGAAATTCATGGCGGTATTGTTTCAAAAGATGGTGATGGCGGGAGTCGGACTGATCTGCGGGTCACTGGCGCTGGATGTGCGGCGCAAGAAGGTGGTCAAAGAGATTGTCGGCTACGGACGCAGCGAGAGTAATTTGCGTTTGGCAAAACGTAAGGGGATCATCGACGGATATTTTCTGCGCGACGACGAGTTTCCCCGCGATGCCGATTTTTTGATGCTCGGAACGCCGGTGCAAACGATCGTGCCTATAACCAAAACCTTCCTACCCAAGATCAGCGCCGGCTGCGTGATCAGCGACGTCGGCAGCGTCAAGGGCGAAATCGTTCGCGGCATGGAGCGGCTACTGCCAAAAAATATCTTTTTCGTCGCCGGCCATCCGATCGCCGGCAGCGAGCAATGGGGCGCACAAGCGGCGCGGCCCGATCTGTTCGTCCATCGTCGTTGTATTTTGACACCGACGAAAAAGACCGATCGCCGGGCGCTCGCCAAAGTTGCCGCCCTATGGCGCAAGGTCGGAGCGGATGTCGAGTTAATGCAGCCGGACGTTCACGATCAGGTGCTCGGACTCATGAGTCATTTGCCCCATGTCTTGGTCTACGCGTTGGTAAACGCGTTGGAGCGCAGGCCGTTGCGCGGTGTCGATCTTAAAAAATATTGCGCCGGCGGCTTCAAGGATTTTACTCGCATTGCGTCGAGCCGGCCGGAGCTTTGGCGCGATATCTGTCTGATGAATCGCCGTGCTCTGGGCCGGTCTTTGGCGGACTACACGAAGTATTTGGAACGAATCAACCGGTGGATTCGCGACGGCAAGGGCGAGTTGTTGGAGCGAGAGTTTGCCCGGGCTTACGAGATTCGCGCACAGATCCCGTGATGGATGTTCAATGAAACGCATTGATCCGGTCAAAAAGCCGCTCGCGGGCGATATTAGCGTGCCCGGTGATAAATCGATCGCCCACCGCGCGGTAATCTTCGGCAGCCTTGCCAGGGGGCGTAGTCGGATTTTCAATTTATCCGGCGGCGACGACAACTCGCGTACGGTTCGCGCCTTTCGCCAGATGGGCGTGGAAATCTTTCGCGACGGCGACGCGCTGTGCGTCGAGGGTAAGGGCTGGGAAGGTCTCCATGCCCCGGCGGATCCGATCGATTGCGGCAACTCCGGCACCAGCATGCGCCTTTTATCGGGGCTTTTGGCGGGACGGCCGTTCTATAGCGAACTTGATGGCGATGCGTCCCTGCGCCAACGGCCGATGCAACGAGTGATCGACCCACTGAGGCTGATGGGAGCGGGTATTACAAGCAAGAGCGGTGATGGCTTGGCTCCGTTGGAGATTCGCGGCGGTGGCTTGCGCGGGATTCATTATCGCATGCCGATTGCCAGCGCCCAGGTCAAATCGGCGATCTTGCTCGCGGCGTTGCAAGCCAACGGCACCACCACGCTATTGGAGCCGCAGCGCTCGCGCGACCACACCGAGGTGATGCTGCGTGGATTTGGCGGGAATCTTGGCATGGATGGCCCGTTGATCTCCCTCGAAGGCGGGCAATCTCTGGTGGGCCAGGAAGTGCGCATCCCCGGCGATATTTCTTCGGCGGCATTTTTCTTGGTTGCGGCGGCGATGATCCCCGGTTCTGACCTGACCCTCCGCAATGTCGGTTGCAACGCCACCCGCGACGGCGTGATCGAAGTGCTGCGTAATATGGGGGCGGCGATCGAGTTGGCCAATGAGCGATTGGAAGCCGGCGAGCGAGTCGCGGATATTCGCGTGACCGGTGGAGCCTTGAAAGGTGTGACCGTCGGGTCCGAATGGGTCGCGCGCACCATCGACGAATATCCGATTCTTGCGGTCGCGGCGGCGGTAGCTGACGGAGTCACCGTCTTTTCCGACGTTAAGGAGCTGCGTTATAAAGAATCGGATCGTATCGCAGCTATGACCGCGGGCTTGCGCAAGCTTGGTATCGCCGTCGAGGAGCGCGACGACGGCATGACCATTCAGGGCGGCGGGCGCCTGCGCGGCGGCGCCGTTAAAAGCTATGCCGACCATCGTATTGCCATGTCGTTCGCCATTGCCGCTCTGGCGAGCGACGGACCTGTGGAGATCGATGATGACGCTTGCGTCGATATTTCTTTCCCTAGCTTTTTTGCATTGTTGGAGAAAATTTGTTTGCATTCATAAGTCATAGAGAGGATAGTCGGCGCGGTATAAGGGGGACCGCTTGATCATCGCCATCGACGGACCTTCGGGAGCAGGGAAGAGCACTCTGGCGAAGCGCCTAGCCAAAGATCTCGGTTTTATCTATTTGGACACCGGTGCCATGTATCGCGCCCTGGCCTTGAAGGTCTTGCGTGAAGCAGTCGATTTGGCGGATGATGGCCATCTGGCAGCGCTCGTGAAATCCACTGAAATCGATTTGCAAGAAGATAGCGGTCGGCTGCAGGTCTTGCTTGGATGGCTGCGACGTCGCCGCGGACATTCGCACACCGGAAGTCAGTCAAATGGCCTCGAAGGTGTCGGCCGTGAAGGCGGTGCGCGCCCGCATGTTGGAACTGCAGCGCGCCATGGGACGGCGTGGCAGCGTGGTCGCGGAAGGTCGCGACATCGGCACGGTGATTTTTCCCGCAGGCGGAGGTTAAGATATTTCTCGATGCTTCGGTGCAAGAGCGCGCGCGACGGCGTTATGCCGAGCTCAAGAGCGCCGACAGCCGCGTCGATTTCACCGCGACTCTGCGCGAAATGGAGGAGCGAGATCAAAGAGACAGTGAGAGGGATCTCGCGCCGTTGCGCCGAGCCGAAGACGCCCTGTTGATCGATTCGTCGAGCGTCGACGCGGATGAAGTAGCACTGATGGTTTTGTCGAAAATTCGAAGTCTAGCGAAAGAAAATTAAAAATCAGATCGGAGTTGGTTTTCATGGCTCAAGAGGAATTGGAAAAAACCGGCGCTGCCGCCGGCGGCGCGAACGAATTTGAAGCATTATTCGAAGAGAGCTTGCGCACGGTCAAACCCGGCGGGGTGGTTAAGGGCAGAGTCGTGGGCGTCACTTCGACCCATGTGTTGATCGATGTCGGATACAAATCCGAAGGCCAAATCCCGATCCACGAATTCACGGATCGCGAAGGTAACGTCACGGTCAAGGTCGGTGATGATGTGGATGTGTACTTCGACTCTTCGGAAAGCGAAGGCGGCGGCATCGTCCTGTCGCGCCAGCGTGCCGAGAATCTGAAGATCTGGGAAGATCTCGAGAAGGCCTTCAACGAAGGACTCGGCGTCGAAGGTCAAATCGTCGGCAAGGTCAAAGGCGGCTTTAAGGTGGATGTCGGCGTGCCGGGATTCTTGCCCGGTTCCCATGTCGACATTCGTCCCAACCGTAATTTGGATCGCTTTGTCGGCACCAAGGACCGCTTCGCGATTCTTAAATTCAATCGCGCTCGCGGCAACGTCGTGGTTTCGCGCCGCGCGCTATTGGAACAAGAGCGTGACAGCCTCAAGCAGGAAATTCTAAAAATCTTGGAGGAAGGCGTCATTCTCGAAGGCACCGTAAAAAATATCACGGGCTATGGCGCATTCGTCGATCTGGGTGGCATCGACGGCATATTGCACATCAGCGATATGTCTTGGGGCCGGATCAACCATCCATCGGAGATCGTTCAAGTAGGCGAGAAGGTCAAAGTTGTCGTGCTCAAGTTCGATGCCGAGAAAGAACGCATTTCGCTCGGCATGAAACAATTGAATCCCGATCCCTGGCATACCGTGGCCGAGAAATATCCGGTGGGCTCGCGGGTGCAGGGCAAGGTGATCAGCCTGATGGACTACGGCGCATTCGTCGAACTGGAAAGCGGCATCGAGGGATTGATCCATATTTCGGAGATGTCGTGGACCCGCAAGGTCGCTCATCCCTCCAAGATTCTCGCGGTCGGTCAGCAGGTCGAGGTTGTGGTTTTAAACGTCGACCCGGGGCACCGGCGAATCTCTCTCGGTCTCAAACAAATCATGGCGAATCCCTGGGAAGCCGCCAAAGAGCAATACCCAGTGGGTACCGTCGTCAGCGGTCCGGTGCGCAATATCACGGACTTCGGTATTTTCGTCGGTATCGAAGAGGGTATCGATGGGCTGGTTCATATCTCGGATCTGCATTGGACCAAGAAGATCAAACATCCTTCGGAGTTGTATAAGAAGGGCGACATCGTCGAGGCCAAAGTGCTTGGCGTCAACGTCGAAAATGAGCGTTTCTCGCTCGGCATCAAACAGCTTGCGCCGGACCCGTGGAAAGTGGTCGCTGACCGCTATCCGGTGGGATCAAAGATCAAAGGACAAGTGACCAGCGTGCCGGACTTCGGCGTGTTTGTGCGCATCGAAGAGGGCGTCGAAGGTTTGATTCATGTGTCGCAGCTCAGCTCGGAACGAGTCGATAAGCCCTCGAGTCTTTTCAAAGTAGGTGACGAGGTTGAAGCCGAAGTCGTCAGTATCGATCCGGCCGATCGTAAAATCGGTTTGAGTGTCAGAGCGTTGCGCCGCACTGAGGAACGCCAGGAAATGGAAAGTTATCTAAAGCGGGAAAAAGAAGGCGGTCGCTTTTCCTTCGAATCGCTCCTCGGCGATGAACTCCGACTGGACCGCGATGAAGACAATCCTGGCGGGCGTAAGGGCAGAGGGTAACCCCAGCTCATAACGAATCGATAAACTGAAATGGCAAAAAGACATACGATCCTACGCGGGCTGGGTATTTTGTTCGGTATCATTCTGGCGGTGTTCGCCGGAGTTTTCTTTTTCGCCTTCGCCACCGGCGGCGACGCCAAGGTATTGGCACTGTTTTCCGGTGACGGCGTCGGCGTGTTGCAGATCGACGGCGCCATCGATGACTCGCGCGAGATCGTCGACGAGCTCAAACGCCTAAAAGAAATGCCCTGGGTAAAAGCCATCGTCGTGCGCATCGACTCGCCCGGCGGCGCCGTGGCGCCGACCCAGGAAATCTTTGAGGAAATCCAGAGATCGAAAAAGAAAAAGCCGTTCATCGCTTCTATGGGCGGCATGGCCACCTCCGGCGGCTACTACATCGCGGCCGCCTGTGACCAAATTGTCGCCAACCCCGGTACCTTGACCGGTTCTATCGGCGTGATCATGCAACTGACCAATGTCGAGGAATTGATGCGCAAGGTCGGCGTGAAAGGGGTCAATGTAAAAAGCGGCGCCAACAAAGACATCGGTTCGCCGTTCATACCCCTTTCCCCTGAGGGAAGGGACATTCTTCAGTCCTTGGTCGACAACGTCCACAGCCAGTTTGTCGCGGCTGTGGCGAAAGGTCGAAGCATGGAAGAGGCGCGCGTGCGCAAGCTCGCCGACGGACGGGTTTATTCGGGCGCGCAAGCCAAGGATCTCGGTCTGATCGACCGCTTCGGTACCCTGGATGACGCCATCGAACTGGCTGCGAAACGCGGCGGTATCAAAGGTGAGCCGGCGGTTTACTATTCACGGCCGGAACAAGAGCGCTGGTGGGAGCGCGTATTTATGGGCGTGTTCGGCCGTCGCTTGCCCGGATTGGAGCGCGGCTGGTTGCGTTATGAGTGGTCGCCGTCGTTGCTACAATAGAAGCGTTGTGGGTTCCTGAGTTTGAAGTTCGAAGCGGAAATTTCATTGGCTGTTGCGAGGGAGATGTCATGACAAAAAGGGATTTGATCGATGAGGTGAACAAACGCTTCCCCCATCTTTCGCGGCGCGATTCGGAAGTCATCATCAATGCTATTTTCGATTCCATGGTGGATGCGCTGTCGCAGGGAGACCGAATTGAAATTCGTGGTTTTGGCAGTTTCGTCGTCAAACATCGCCGCGCCCGGCAGGGGCGCAATCCTAAAAGCGGCGCGCTGGTTTCGGTGGCCGCGAAGCGCGTGCCGTTTTTCAAAGTCGGTAAGGAACTGCGGTTGCGTGTCGACGGCAAACCCTACGATCCGGCCGAACTAGGAGACGACCAGTGAAGCAGCTCTGGGCTCCTTGGCGCATGACCTATATCGATCAAGGCGTTAAGGAATCGGGCTGCATCTTTTGTGAAAAATACCGGCAAGACGATTTGCGAACCGCGTTAGTGTTAAGGGAAACTGATCATTCGGTTGTTATGATGAATAAGTATCCCTACAGCAACGGCCATCTGTTGATCGCGCCGAAACGTCATCAGAATGATCCTGCTCGTCTGCCCACCGAAGAATTCACCGACCTCAACCAAGCCCTGCGCCACGCTCTGGAAATCGTGAAGCAGGCGTTCCAACCGGGCGGGGTCAATCTCGGCATGAATCTCGGCAAGTGTGCCGGCGCGGGGATTGAGGATCATCTGCATTGGCACGTCGTGCCGCGCTGGGAAGGCGACAACAATTTTATGCCGGTCATTGCCGAGACCCGCGTGATGCCGCAGCACTTGCTCGAGAGTTACGACCGGCTGCGGCCGTTCTTTGCGAAACCTTGATTTCGTCGCCTAGTCGTAACATGCTAAACTGAATCTATGTGACGAGAGAGAATGGTTTAGCAGGTAAGCAACCACAAACTTTCTAAGGGAGGCCAAATTACGTGAGCGAGGCAAAAACACTAGGGGAACTCAAGAAGAACGGCATCGAGGTTTTGTCGGTGCGCGACGAGATGCGGAAGAATCTCGTGCGCCACATC
>CAWERH010000067.1:0-30881 GCA_963811315.1 uncultured delta proteobacterium | reverse complement strand
AAGATCGTCGGCGCGATTGGTTTTTGGTTGCTTGGACGGTGGCTGATTGGGCTCGCCGTTCGCCTGGTCTCCGCGCGCTCGAACGCCAACAGGTCGATCCGACACTGTTTCGCTACCTCGGCAACGATCATTTCAGTCACCTTGAACGTCGTGCTGGTGGTCGCGATTCTGGGCTACTTCGGCGTCGAGACGACAAGCTTCGCCGCCATCTTCGCCGCCGCGGGCGTCGCCATCGGGATGGCGTGGAGCGGCCTGCTAGCGAATTTCGCCGCCGGCGCATTCCTCTCGTCCTGCGGCCCTTTAAAGTCGGCGACTTCGTTAATGCCGGCGGCGTCACTGGAACCGTGAAAGAAATTGGACTCTTCGTCACCGCGATCAATACGCCGGACAACGTCCTGAGATTTGGTTGGCAATGACAAGATCTTCTCCGATACGATTCAGAATTTTTCGGCGTAATCCTTACCGCCGTGTCGATTTGAAGGCGCAACTCGCCCACTCGGTCGATCACAACGACGCGATCCGGCTGCTCAAAGAAGGTCGCCAAAATACCCAACGTTCAGCCTATCCCGCGCCGGACGTCGAAATTCTCGAATTCAACCTCGACGGGCCGGTACTGGCGGTGTGGCCCTACTGTCACAACGATCATTACTGGCAGGTCTATTTCGACGCCAAAATAATTCGGAAACCTTCGGCACCGCCGGTTATCCGGTGCCGGAACAGCATTTCGTCATTCGAAGTCATATCGTAATCGGCAGTCAACAATCACCGCTGTCGTGCCGGAGACAATCCTCTCCTTTGTTGTCATCCCGAACAAAGTGAGGATCGCCCAAACTGGTCCCTGCTATCACGAATACCCTCGGGAGAGTTTGACCTGGTCCAGTCGCCCCGTCGTATGAAGGTTGCAACGACATTACCCCGAAAGGAGCCGCTAATCTATGCTGAATTTAAAAGTCGGAGTGACCAAGAACCCTCGCTTTGAGCCGTTGATCGATGGCACCACCAAGTCGGCCAAATTGGAATCTCGATATCGTTGTCACAACGCCACCCGAATTGTTTTTTCGCAATCTCACAGACAACGAGTTCGATGTCTTCGAGATGTCGCTCTCGGAGTTTCTCATCACCCGCGAGCAGGCCAAAGGCGACCGCTGGCAATGGTGCGCGCTGCCGATTTTCCCTGCCAAAGCATTCCTCTGGCTCGGCCTCTTCGTCAATACCGCCGCCGGCATCGCGGAGCTTTCGGATTTTCGCGGCAAGCGTCTCGGTGTGCCCGATTATGTAATGACCGCTGCGCTGTGGATGGAGGGTTTTTCTGCGCGAGCTCTGCGATATCCAACCGCGGGAGATTTCCTGGTTCATCGGCCGCGTTCCTCAGAATTAAGCCACGGTGGCATGCTCGGCGTCGACACCAAGCCGCCCGCCGACAGTCAACTTGACTTGGCTGACCGCGGCGCAGACCTTCAACGTTATGCTTGACAAAGGCGAGATCGATGCGGCTTATGGCTTCGCGCCGCGCCATGATCCGAAACTTGTTCAAAGTTAGAGGATATGGATCGCTACGGCGGCACGCCGATCGAGGGCAATCCGCGGCTTGGAAAAATGTTTGCCGACGGCGGCCGCGAAGCGGTGGTCGAAGCGTTTTTCAAAAAGACCGACATAGTGCCGGCCAACCACGTCGTCATCGCGCAGCGGCGCGTGCTCGAAGAGAATCCGTGGCTCGCCGCCGAGCTGTTTCAAAATTTTTAGTGAGAGTAAACAAGTCGCGTATGAAAGGACGAATTTCAGTTTTCCCGCCTATCTCTACTTCGAAAGTAACGATCGGGGGCAAAAATCAGGCGGCGCTGTTCGGCGAAAGATCCCTTCCCCTATGGCGTAGAGGCAAAAATCGCCAGAAAATGCTCGAAAACGCTCTTCAGCAATTCGCACGAAGAAGGTTTGACGCAGCGGCTCGCGACGATCGAGGAGGTATTTTTTCCCGCGCTGCTGGATTCCTGAAAACCCAGGGAGCAAATCATGGCGAGGCAATTTTCCACCGTCGACGCCGACGGTCATCTCGAAGAAAATCACATCGATTGGAAAGAGCGCCTACCGGACAAATACAAAGAGCAAAGCGCCGGAGCGGCGTCCCAGCGGCAACGGCCAATTGCGCACGATCATCGAAGGCAAGGCCTGGCCGCGACCCAGCGGTCTCGGCATCGGCGTCGGCGGACCCGTACAGCCGGCCGCATCCGCGCCGTCCCGGCATGACCGATCCCAAAGCGCGGCTAGTCGACATGGACAGCGAAGACATCGACGTCGCCGTCCTGTTCGGCGCCGGTCTGGCGGGAACGCTACCCGCGTTCGAAGATGCCCGACTCGCCGCTGCGCTCGCGACGGCGCGCAACAGCTGGCTCGCCGAGTACTGCGCAGCAGATCCTAAACGGATCAAAGGCACCGCCGCGCTCGCCCAGCAAGATATTCAACGCCAGCGTCGAAAGAACTTCGATCGTAGCGTGAAAGAGCTCGGCTTCGTCGGCGCGTCGATTTTTCCCAACGTCAAAGGCCGCCATCTCGGCGACCCCTATTATTTTCCGCTCTACGCCGAAGCGGCAAAACGTCTCAACGTGCCCGATCTGTGTCCATATGTTTTTGGGCCGCTACGGTTCCGATGCCACCGGCACCGAGCGCGTCGATAAATTTTTTTACTCTCACCTATTCGGCCACCCCTTCGAGCAAATGATCGCGCTGTCGGTCATCATCGGCGAAGGCGTGCTCGACCGCTTTCCCAAACTGCGCTTCGTTTTCCTGGAATCGGGCTGCGGCTGGCTGCCCTACTGGTTCCATCGCCTGGACGAGCACTACGAAGTGCTCGGCGTGCAAATTCCCGAGCTCAAGACCGAGCCGAGCAAGCTGCTTGGAGCGCGGCCAGCTTTATTGTCTCCTTCGAAGCCGATGAACACGAGCTCGCGCACGTCGTCGAAGTCTTCGGCGACGACTGGCTCGTCTTCGCCTCCGACTACAGCCACTTCGACAGCCGCTGGCCCGGCGCCTCCGGAGCCGATCGTCAATCATCCGAAGCTCAGTGACGCAACCAAGCAAAAGATTTTGAACGACAACGCGCGGCGGCTTTACCCGCTGGACTGAAGACTATTTGATGGCCAGCATAGACTCACGATTGCCCTTTCCCCTCGCGGAAAGGCTAGGGAGGGGAATCGACCGGCATCACTCATTCCTCTCCCGTCAGGGAAGGCGTAAAGAAACTTCGGCGTATTCGCGGCCATTGGATTCTCGTCCTATGCGTCCTATCTCGACCTAGCTCAAGCCGAGAACATCAAGATCGGCCTGCCCTCGACCACGATCACCGCCATGCCGTTTTTCGTTGCGCGAGATCACGGCTTCTTTCAACAGGAAGGGCTTGAACGCGGAGATGGTGGTCATGCCCGCATCGCTCAACGTCAAAGTGCTGCTGGCCGGCGAGATCCAGTACGTCGCCACCATCGGCTCGGCGGTCGCCGCGGCGATCCGCGGCATCAACGTGCGCACGATCATGCTTTTCGTCGACCGCCCGTTGCAGGATCTTGTCGGCGCGCCCGGCATCACATGCGATCGCGGATGTTCGAAGGGAAAGCTGCTGGCGCTCTCGTCCCGCGGCGGATTGCAGGATATCATCATGCGGCGCATCCTCGACCCAGTCGAAAATCGATCTCAACCAAGTGACGACTGATCACGATCGCCGGACAGACGCGCCATGATCGCTTCGCTGAAAACCGGACGCGTCGCCGCCGCCCTGCTCAATCCGCCGTACAATTTCCTCGCCTATCGCGAAGGGCTCAACAACTTCGGCTTCTCGGGCAACTTCGTGCGCCTGCCGAGCACCGGCATCGCGACCTTGGGCGAGACCCTCGAACGCTCGCCGGACCAAGTGCGCCGCCTTACCCGCGCCATCGCCCGCGCGCGCGCTTTTGCCAAAGACAACAAGGCGAGAGATCATGCCGACGCTCAAGCGCGCGCTGCGCATCGACGACGAAGATCTGCTCGTCGAAAATCTACGATCAACACAAGCAGGTCGAAACCGCCGACGGCAGAGTCGACGCCACTTTGATCGCGGACACCATCCGCGACGCGCGGCAAACCGAAGGCATCACGAAAGAGATCGCAGCAAATCAAGTCTTTGACTTTTCTTACTTGCCGGCGCGCTAGCTACCCTAATTAGACGGCCGCGGCTTCAAGATTCTGTGAGCATTCTCATAGGCGATTTTTCTTGCCGCGGATGGGGTAACTGCATCAGAATAGACCTGAAGAATTCAGCGCTTTCGGCCGCCATCGTGAACGAAGTTCCGTGATGCGCCCCAGTGCCAGGAAAATCAAAACCAAGCAAAAATCGATCCGGATAGGATTCAAAGAGCTGCCGCCAATTCTCGTGTAACGTCATGCCGAATAGGATCGGATATCCGTCTGATCGGAGCCGTCTGTTCTTTATTGCCAGCTCAAAATAGAGATTGGGATGAGCCTTCAGAAGATCCATCATCGCTGCCGGCGACAAAAAAGTTCCCGTATGAGCCCAGATCACGGTCGCCTTTGGATGAGAATTGAGAGCGCGCTCCATCTCTGCTCTACCAACGGCGTTGCAGTGGATGGTGATCGGGACGCCGTATCTCCTCACCAGCTCTAAAAGGCCCCGGATCGCCGGAGAGTCCGGCGCGATTTGTGTGGGCCGCTCGGAATGGTAGGCGTAGATCTCACCCAGACCTTGGTAGAGACCGGACTGTAGCGCTCGCTCGTAGGAGGTCAGCAACTCTGCTACCGCCTTGGGATCACCGGTCTTGATCTTGACGCGGACAACGTCCGTGGCAATCGGGCCGGCATAAAAGAGCACGAACCGCTCCCGGTACTTTTGGAGTTCGCTCACTTGGCCGCTTCCAGTACCACCGAGGAAGAGCGCCATCCGCTCGATCCCGACGGCGTCCATCGTTGCAAAGAATTCCTGGGGCGTGCGAGGAGGTCTGCCGGGATAATGTGCGTGCATGTCGACGAGCGGATATTTTGATACTTCCTCTCTGGGCGTGCGGATGATCGGGGCGGCGCATGCCGCCGTGGCTGCCGCTATAAGACCCAGCATGAACGCGCGTCGAGATGGCAAGATTTTCATGGCGCCCACAGGTTGTACGTTGGAGCAACGCGATAGAGTGCAACGAAACATATGAGTCCGCTCCTATTATGGACCAATTCGATCCGGAACTGACCTACCCGCAACCCAATCGGTAATAGCTCTAACTACCTCGCGTTCCTTTCCGGAGAATCCGTGCGCCCAGCTTAGCCCGAAACCTGGATCTCGCGGCTTGCAGCCAATCGCTCTGGACTGGTCTCCACCTAGAACCTCAATGAAGTTAACCCTAGAGCTCTCAATCAGACGGTAGTGTTGCCGATAAGCGGCTTCGAAGTCTGTACACGGATCCTCCCTGTGATGAACAAAGAGCACGGGATAGGCGATAGTGTGCAGCGGGACGCTCGCCAACGATCCATCTCCGACTGCACTTGAAAGAACAACGCCGCCGATGCGGTGATCCTTTATAACGCTCGCAAGATAAGCAGCCGATGTAGCTCCAGCGCGATCCCCCACTGATCAGGAAAATGGGGTTGGGCCATTTTTGATAGACGAAATTGATGATGGTTGTCAGATCATCGGAGATGCTGGTTGCTACTTCTGAAGCGATCACCACCGAGCATTCCAGACGGCCGGTCTGGCGGTACATCCACCATAGCTGTTATGAAGCCCCGCTCGGGAAACACACGGGTGTAAAGCCATTTGCCTCGGCCTTCTGTGTTTACCATGGAACCCCCGGAAAATAAAGGAATGTACCCAATGAGCAGTGTTGGGAGTTATCATGAGAACCCTTACGGTTACGCCAGGACGTGTAGCTAGAATCACAAGCTCCTCACCCTGGAGCCCAGAGGAGTTTTAAGCTCCGGCAACGTGGCAGCACAGCCAGTGATTTCCAGACAAAGCAGTAATGCGAACAAATTCTCAAAGTACTGTTTGTTAACGCTCATGGCAGGCATTGCTTTTCTCTATTGAACTTCAATCTTTGTTTTTTTCTGTTTTTTGACCTCCACGAAAGCAAACATGCCGTTTAGGAAATGGTTGCGCACGTTACAAATCACCAGATAAGTCCCCGGTTCCGCGAACGACACAGATTCCACACGATTGCGAGCATTGGAGGGATTTATCGTCGGCG
This sequence comes from uncultured delta proteobacterium, assembly GCA_963811315.1. Taxonomy (GTDB): domain Bacteria; phylum Desulfobacterota; class Binatia; order UBA9968; family UBA9968; genus DP-20. The sequence goes on along the minus strand of CAWERH010000067.1, from coordinate 24,669 downwards.
GATTGCCGAACGGCTCTCCCGGCGGGTCCGGTGGAATGAATTCCTAGATAGTATCGGTTGGTCGGGTCATTGATCACCGCGTTGGTGAATGGAGGCGGTGGAGGCGGAACCAAGATATCCTCTGGCTTTGTTCCTGGTTTGTACACCGTGACGACGTGAGAGCCGGCCGACGAGAAAATGCACGACACCGCCTTGATCAACTTTGATTTGTTGAGGGAGTATCGCGTGGTTCAGCGCGTTTCCTGGCCCTAGGGTATTTAAGCCGCGCCCGAAGGCGACAGGAACACTCAACCGCTTTTCATCGGCTAGTACCATCGAGGAAACGTTCAGGTCAATGGTGCACAGCGTCAACAAGCCAATTTTCAAAACTGTGCCAGCATTTCATAGACCCTCCTCTAAAACTTCTAAAATCACAAACTCATTGACGACGGGGTGTTCCCCGCATCAGCATTTGTTCCAGGGCCATTTCCAATTCGTGCACGGTCGGGAGTCCCTCGAATTTGGCGCGGATGATCCCCTGTGCATCAACCAGAAAGATCCACGGCTCCGATTGGAGACGCCATTCGGTCACCGTCGGAAAAAGCTTTTTACCGGCGAAATCTTGCCAAATTTCCTGATGAGTGAAAACGACGCGGTCTGGCATACACGGGGAGTAATCTTCGCACGATCTCAAGCATCGGCCCGCACATCTGGCTGGTGCAGAACTGCGGAGTCGCAAACACAATGACCTGAGGCTTGCCCTGTGTGATAGCATCCGCGATTCGAACTCGATGCAGCCGACGATCTGGTCGCTCGCTGGTATCGATCTGGCGCAGATCGCGAACGTCGCTGGCGACGAGGTTCTGGTCCGTGGTGCAGGTCGACCCCAGCATGGGAGTGGGCGGTGAATCCAAGACCGTAACCTTGACGCGCGCTGTGTCAAAACCGTTCCCCTCACCGGCGATTATCTCAATGGCCCATGGGCCGGGCCGCGCAAAAGTGACCTTGGTCACGTAGAAGGCCCCGCACACCCGTATTAGCGCGATGCAGATGCCGCGTCCCATCGGCATGGCGATGCAGCCTGCTGTCTTGGCTCGATAATTTCCACCGGCCGGTAGGGCGCATTAGTCTGGCTCGTCAGCTGCGCCTCATTCCCCCCTATGGTGTAGAGTCGGACGACTACGTGGACTCCCTCGAGGAAGCGGTTGGCCTTCACGAGTCCGAAGGCGAAGCGGTTTTGCCCAATTACCAGATTCCGCTGTCGTGATGAGCGGCCGGAGCCGCCCGTCCGCTTCAGTCTGCGCCACCATCCGCGCTAGCGACGGCGAGCGCCAGGACAACGATGAGCAGGCCGATGGATGGAAGGCGTTTCATTTTTTTCCTCGCCGGAAAATCAAATCGGGCTACTCAGTTGGCAGGAAAAAGTGGCGCACGATATGGGCGGCTACCTTGCGGCCTAGCTTGTCACCTTCTTTCATCGAGTTGCGCCAGTGGAGGCCGCCCCAGACGCGGGCGTCGTCGACCTCACGAGTGACGTCGTTGAGCTTGCGGTAAGTGCGCACGCGGAGCAATCAAGCCCGGCATAGTGCTGTCGAGGGTTACGCTGAAGTTGTTCGTGCCAAAAGTAAGCGGCTAGCGCGTCGGTAATTCCCGTTGACAGGCACGCATGCGCCGAGGGGTACTCCGGAAAATTTACAGTGAGAATGCGGTCCAGGTAGGATCGGGATCGGTATCGAGATTGCCGTCGTGCTCGCCGTTGGATCGTACGCACCGCGCCACCAGCATATAGAGGTACTTTGCCTCAAGACAGCCGATAAGCGCGTCCGCGCCGGCAGTGAACGCCATGGCCATCATCCGAGCTGTCTCCGTAGTGTCAAGCTGATGGGTGATTGCGATGTTGCGCAGGTTTCGATTCCATTGGGTGTACGGATCCTCCGCCCAGAATAGCGCCGTGTCTGTCTGCTGCGGCGAACGGAACGTGCTGTTGGAGCGACCGTAGTCGCGGTCTTGATGAAGTTTTCAGCGTACTCACTGGAAGCCAGCGGCGCTGGGCCATCGGGACGGAAGGCAGCCGGATCATCGAATGTGTAAGGGCTTACTTGTGCGAGTTTGACTTCGATGGGAGTAGCCGGCGCCACCGGTTCGAACACTCCCGGGCCGGGCGATGGCTGCACGTAAGGTACGACGTTGTCGAACCCGTCGTTTTCTCGCAGCGCAAGAAGGGCGGCAGCCACAGCCTCACCGACCTCGACACCATCTGGTTTTCGCCTGCCCATCGGGAATGCCAGCCAAGGTTATTGGCATACTCATTGTCTAAGAAGGAGGCTTGCCCCGTCACGCGCTCACGGAGCACGCGGTAGACGGCGGTGGCTACCGCAGCATTGGTGTCCGCGCCCAGCGGAGCTATCACTTCTGCGCCATACGGCTCGTAGCCGCCCTCAATAGCGATGGCAGCATCGTACATCGCCAACTGCACCATCGCATGCAGCACGTTCGCACTGGCGGGAGTTCGAGCGACGGCAATTGCGGTCTGCGCCGTGGCCGCCCAGCGCGTCACAATGTTTTGAGCCGCCGCCGGGGTAGCAACAACAATTAGGATCAGCGTCGCCAGGAGCACGTCGCGCAGCCTGCACAATTTTTTATAAAAGTTTGTTATTGCCATTTGTTCCTCCTCATCAGATTGAGCCCGACTCACCCTGAGCAAGCGCAATGCCGCCGGAGGAGATCCTCACAAACAGATCGAATTAAAAGGGAATGATAGAGAGTCTGAATTCTACGGTGAGCAGCGGTTGTCGTTTTGCCACTACAGGTGTCGTAAATGCCACCGACTGTTTTTAACGGCATGGAAGCACCCGGTGCACGGCTCACAATGTTCACTGAACTGGAGAGAAGAGAAATGGATTGAGTCGTTGAGTCGGCGAATGTGCTGATAAGCAGAGGCTTTGGAGTAAAAAATGCGGTGGTTATTTTGACACCATTCGTGTGGTAAATAACACCGTCTCTTTAGATTGCAGATCATAGCCACGATGTTACATGAGATTCATTCATTAATTCCGGCGTACTGAGATGCCTTTTAGTTTTTCGCGGTTGGCATTCGTTTTGTGGTTTGCACGTAGGTTCGATCGGATTGGTCATAAAAGAACGCAGAAAGCTGCTTGAGCTAATGTGAGCCAGACTACAAAAGGAGCTGCTCAGAAACCCATTTCGTGCTATACGGCCCAGTCAGAAGGAGGATGATGCAAGGTGACACGATCGTAACGAACTTTTGGTTTCTAGCGTTCGGCTCGAATGCAAACGGAGCCGTGCACACGAACCGCCACCCAGAAGGGAATTTATGACGTTTCGAGAATCGCCGGTTTTGAGTCGAAGGGAGTTTCTCAGTAAGTTAGCGCTTGCGGGGACAATGGGCCTCGCCGGGCTTGATTCCAACTCTTTCGCGGCGGAAGCACCGCCCGAGACGACACGGATTCGGCTAGCGCAGGTCGCAGGCATTTGCGTAGCGCCGCAGTACGTGGTCAAGGAGTTGCTACCCGCAGAGGGCTTTCGCGATATTCAGCACGTGTTCACCGGCGTCTACCCATATCCGGCTTTCGCCTCGGGCGCCGTCGATATTAGCATGGCGTTCGTGGCGCCATTCCTAGTCGAGTTGGAAGCCGGCGCACCCATTACATTGCTTGGAGGCGTTCATGTCGGTTGTTTCGAGCTTTTCGGCACTGGGGGAATTCGCGCGATCCGCGACTTGAAGGGTAAATCCGTGGGTGTGCCTTCTATGGGCTCGGCCCACCACCTATTTCTCGCCAGCATGGCGTCGTACGTAGGCCTCGATCCGCGGAGAGATATCAACTGGCTCACTCATGACCCAGCAGAATCGGCTCGGCTGCTCGCCCAACGCAAAGTAGATGCGCTTATGGCATTTCCGCCAGTACCGCAGGAGCTGCGCGAGAAGAACATCGGCCATGTAATCGTGAATAGCACCACAGATCGGCCATGGTCTCAGTACTTTTGCTGCATGGTGGTGGCAAACCGGAATTTTGTGCGCAAGCACCCTATCGCAACCAAGCGCGCGCTCCGAGCGATTTTAAAAGCGACGGACATCTGCGCTTTGGAGCCCGAACGCGCCGCTCAAATGATAGTGGACGGCGGCTTTACGAAAGAGTACGCTATGTCTCTTCAGACTATGAAGGAGGTTTCCTATGCAAGATGGCGGGAATACGATGCTGAAGACAGCGCGCGTTTCTACGCATTTAGTCTGCATGACATCGGCATGATCAAGACAAGCCCCAACAAGATCATTGCCCAAGGCGCAGACTGGCGATTTCTTAGAGAGCTCAAAAAGGAGCTGAAGAGTTAGTCGTGAACACGTGGAACGCTTGTTCTATTGGCCTCCTCATTCTTTTAATGCAAGTCGGTTGGTCAATGGCTGTACCGAGTCAAGAAGCCATTACGGATGACCTTCCGAAGATCGGACCAGCACCGGATTTCACCCTTACGACTCAGGACGGGAAAAAGCTGTCGCTAAAGAGTCTCGCTGGCAAAGTGGTTGCGGTAACCTTCATATACGCAAGTTGCGCGGATACGTGTCCTATCCTCACAGGTAAAATGGTCGGACTCCAGTCTCGCTTGGGGTCAAGTTTCGGTTCCAAGGTTTTCTTCATCTCCATTACCGTGGATCCCGACCATGACAATGTGAAGGTTTCAAGCGCTGATGCGGAGGCACACAACGCCAACACGGCTGGCTGGGCTTTCCTGACAGGTTCCTCGACTGAGATTCGGGAGGTTGCCCGGCGCTACGGCATCTATTACAAAAACGGTCCTCGTGGGACCGTGGATCACAGAGCTTTCTTACTTCCCTCATAGACCCGAGGGGAACCCTCCGCGTGCAGTATATGGAGAGTTCGATTCCATCCGGACGAATTTCTCCAAGACATTCGGAGGTTGCTTGGCGAGCGACGCAGCAAATTGACGGACTGGTCTACCGCGTTTTGTTGCGCGCGTGCCGACCAGCGCTCACATCAAACTGCTGGTCGCATTCCTGACCATCGCGGTATTGCTCATTACTTTCGGAATCGTTGGCCTTCAGGTACTCGGCGGAGTCAACCGTCGCGCCGAGGAGATGATAACACTCCAGAGAAAAATCGCCGCCTACTCGCGCAACTTCAACACCACATTACTGCCCAGCTTTACAACGTGACTTCAGCCCTTTTCGTTTCGGACGAACGGACCCTCGCGGAGACACTCCGCCAACTCTAACCAGTTCGGCTCGACCGGGTGCAGTTTGTTGCTCATGATGAGGCAGAGATATTAGGTGAAGTTGAAAAGGATTACGACCAGTTTACGCAGGTAGTCGCCCGAGTCGTTGACCTCATCCGCGCGGGAAAGGCTGTCGAGGGGCGCGAGCTTCAAATCGCGCAAGCTAGTCCTCTAGCGGATCGTCTCGACCGCTGTAACCAACCAACTTATGAATAGAGCCGCAGCCGACATGGTGACAAGCATTGAGAGAGCGGGAAGCTTACCTAGCGCTCACAATGGGTCGTTATCGGCTTCGCATTCGGAAGCATCGGGCTCGCCGTCAATCGCTCGGGTATCGCGTTTGTCTTGGTCCCTAATAGGATCTGTGAAAGAAATCGACTTTCGTCTTAAGCAGATCGCCTCAGGATGATTTTTCGAATCATATCAACATTCCAAACAGGGATGAACTAGGAACTCTAGCGGCAAATGTCAATCGAATGAACGATGAACTGGGGCAGCTCTATCAACAAATCGAAACCGCCAATCGGCACAAATCACAGTTCCTTGCCAACGTAAATCATGAGCTGCGCACTCCGGTGAGCGCGATCATTAGCCTATGGGGGATTGGTGCTGTCCGATACCCAGGGCCAGATCTCTCAATTTGCAGAAGGAGAATCTCCAGGATCTGCTCAATAACGCCGAGCGCCTGCTCAGACATGATTGATAGCTTACTCGGATATCGCCATGATCGAGGCAGGGAAAATTGGAAATGCGGATCGAAGCGGTCAACCTGGAAGAGATCATCCCGGAATGCGGTCACACGACGATCGAACCTATCTTAAATAGAAATCACGTCCAACTCATCCGTAACATCGCTCCCGAGGATGGTGTCGGGTCCTGAACAACTGATCGCGACAAATTAAGACAGATCGTTCTCAATCTTTTGGACAATGCAGCAAAGTTCACCGAGCGCGGCGAAGTAAAAATCTCTGCCTCGCAGCAAAACGGAGCGTTGAGGCTCGAAGTGTTGGACACGGGAATCGGAATCCGCTAAGGAAGACTTGAACCATGTCTTTGAGGAGTTTCGGACGCGGCGGGTCGTCGACTGCGAAGAAATAGCGCGGTACGGGTCTGGGGCTCGCCATCGTCCAAGCGGCTCGTCGGCCTATTGGGTGGGAGCATCGAAGTTTCAAGCGAAGTGAATGTCGGATCGACCTTTACCGTGACACTGCCGCTGGATTATGAATCGAAGACGGCCGCTTAAAACCATAGGAAGAGACCCGCTCTATGAAGCAAAAACATTTTGATCGTTGACGACGAGCTTTCGAACCGGAAGAATTTTAGAGCAAGTGGTTATCCCGCGCCGGCTTTACCCCTCGAAACGGCCGATGACGGCGCCGAAGCCCTCAAACAACTCGACGCTTTCCGGCCCGATCTCATTATTCTTGACTACATGATGCCTGAGGTAAGCGGCATGGATGTGGTTCAAGGTCTGCGCAAGCGGGAAGACGACACTCCGGTGATCATGATTACGGCATTCGGCACCGTCGAACGAGCGGTCGAAGCGATGCACGAGGGCGCTTACGATTTCCTCACCAGGCCATTCAAACCCGAGCATATCGTTCAACGTCGTACGAAAAGGGTTGGAACGACAGCGACTGAAGCGCGGCGTCGAAGTTCTCTCAAAGGAGGTGGGAGAACGTTATCAACTGATTGTCGGTGAAAGTGCCAAGATGAAACAGGCCGTCGACTTGGCTCGAAAGACAGCCGCCAGCAATGCGACCGTCTTGCTCCTCGGCGAAAGCGGCACGGGCAAAGAAATACTCGCCCGCTCCATCCACAACTGGAGCGGGAGGAGTGGACAGGCCCTTCATCGCAATAAATTCGGTCGGGCTTTCCAAGGAGCTTCTTGGGAGCGAGTTGTTCGGCTACGAGCAAGGCGCATTCACAGGGGCTCAGCGGCGCAAAAAAGGCAAGGTGGAATTGGCCGAAGGCGGAACCCTTTTCTTTGACGAGATCGGCGATATCTCTCAGGATCTCCAGGCGAAACTTCTGAAGATTCTTTGCAGGAGCGCGAGTTCGAGCGTGTGGGAGGAGCGAACGCCCATTGCCGTTGACGTTAGAGTTATCGCCGCCACCAATCGCGACTTGGAACGCTCGGTCCGGGACGGACTGTTCCGCGAAGATCTCTACCACCGCCTCAATGTTGTGGCCATCAAGCTCTCGCCTTTGAGGAAACAGCGTGAGGACTTGCCCAGCTTGATGGGAATATCTCTTGCGCAAGCATGCGGCAGCCCATCGGAAAAAATATCACCGGTATTCACCGACGAAGTCCGCGAGCGGTTGGCTGCCTATAGTTGGCCCGGCAACGTAGGAGAACTTTGCCAATGTGATCGAACGCGCAGTCGTGCTGAGCTCCGGCCCCAAGCATCACGCTCAGAAACTTGCCGAGCGGCATTGCCGGCGGGAGAAAACTCTAGGGTTGTTCGAAAATCTTTCCTATCGCGACGGAATGAACGCGGCGAGAAAATTACTAATTCTAAAAGCGCTCTCCAGAACCCAAGGAAACCGCACGGCCGCAGCAAAGCTGTTAGGGCTCGAATCGAAATACCTTCTGAAGCTGATGAAGTCGTTGGAAATAGAATAGCTAGCAAAACTATTTCGTCGCCCGGAAAGATTTGACTCGCAATGTATTCGAATCCAAGGGCGATGCATTTAGATTCCCCTTCCCCTATGCATCCGAATCTTCCTCTATTTCAACTCCGGCATTACCTTTTCCGCAAATAGTCGGATATTCTTCAGCGCCATCTCCTGCGGCATGCCGCCGAAATGAAAGGTGCCGGAAATAGTCGTCAGGCCGTCGTTGTCGCGCCATTTGCGGATTGTTCGCTGCCCGCTGGGGATCCCCCGCAAACACGAACCCCTCGCTGATGTTGAGTCTTGGCGTCCCGCTGGGTAAGCAGGCCCTGTTCCTGACGGCCCGGTATCCGCCGCGTTGTGAACATCGAGATAATTGTCGAGATAGGGCGCCGCTTCCTCTATGGCTTTGTCCAAACTGTTGGCAACGTAGATGTGAAATTTTCCAAGGATATCGGCTTTGCCGGCGTCGTGACCCGATTTGACAAGTTTTCGCGGTATGTTTTTACGAACCCCGGCAGCTCTGCGGCTCGCGATAAAGATAAGGCAAAGTCATCAGATGAAAGCCGTGCTCGCCGGCCCAACGAAAGCTGTCTTCGCTGCGCGCGCAGCCGACCCAAAAGTTTGGGTGGGGCCGCTGCACCGGTTTGGGAAACACTGGCACGTTTCGATAATTGTAGAACTCGCCTTTGAAATTGACCGGCTTGTCGGACCACGCTTGCAGCATGATTTCGACACCCTCGTACATGCGGCCGGTGGCTTCCTTTTGATCGACGCCGAATTTTTTGTATTCGTGCGTTCGCTGCCCTTGCCGACGCCGAAATCGAGCCGTCCATTGGAAATGACGTCGACCATCGCGTAGGATTCGGCGACCTCGATGGGATTATGGAGCGGCAAGACGTTGATGGCTACGCCGAGCCGGATCTGTTTGGTTGTGCGGGCAATCGCCGACATGAATGTGGGAGGGTGCGGCAGGTCGCCCCCGTAATGAGCGAAATGATGTTCGGTGACCCAGATATGGTCGTAGCGGAGCTGATCCATCTCCTCCATTTGGGCGAACATTTTTTGATAGTATTCGGTAACCGACCGTCGAGGTCGGGAACGTAAGTAGGTAAGTAATGAGCCCCGAACTTCATCGCAACCGCGCTCATTTCGTATCAAACCTCCAAAAAAACAGTTCGCTAATTTATAGTGGGGCGCCTGCGCATAGTCAACGACGGGCAAAACCCGTGTGGGGTGCAAGGAAGGTCAGGTGACAACCGCTATTTATCTAATTCCCAACTCTTTGTTTATTTCTCGCTGTAAGGTGAAATCGAATACGCTCGCCACCGGCACGGGTTGCGCGAGGCCAATGATCTGGGCGTCGAGCGTGAGATATTCCTTGATCTCGTCGTCGTTGGGAATGCCGGTGCCGGTGAATGCAGGACGGGAAGCGCGGTAACTGTCTAACGCAATCTTGAGGTCGGAGTTCCAGATGCTCGCCAGCAGCTCGGCCGCTTCCTTCTCCTGTTCCATGAAATACTGGTTGGCTCGCGCCCGGGCGCGCAGAAAGCGCTTGAGAAACTCCGGCTTCTCTTGCAGCGTTTTCAAGTTCACCGCGGCGCCGTTTTGGATGCTGGCGAATTTGTCCGTGGACGATTCGAGAATTTTCATTTTGAATTTTTCCCTCCCGAACTGCGCGTAGGGCGGACTGATCGCCGCCACTTGGATCGCGTTGGTCGTCAGCGCTTGAAGCAGCACGGATTCTTCGCCAACTTGGATCGCGGTTAAATCCTTGTCGGCATTGATACCGCTGAGCGCGAGCATCCGCTTCGCCGTGGTGTGCTGGCTGCCGCCGAAGGTCACGATGCCCATGGTCTTTCCCTTGAGATCCTTGACGTTGTTGTATTCCGGCCGCGCGACCAGAAAAAACAGCGGACGGCGAAGGTCACGGAAACCACCCGCAGCGGCGCGCCGCGTTGGATCGAACGGATGGCGCTGCCGATCGAGCCGAGCACATCAATCTCACCGGAGATTCCCGCGGTAATCGCGAGGTTGGCGGGCATCCGGATCAACTCGGCATTGAGTCTTTGTTCCTGGAAATATTTTTTGTCGCGCGCGATGAATAAATCGATGGATGTCATGCCGCCGCTCGAATAGCTGATGCGAATGCGCTCCGGACCGGTCTGAGCGAGCACGCCACCCGCCGTGACTAACATGATCAGTAGACTGAATAGCTAAATGATCTTCATTAAATTTCCCCATTTTCCCTTGCGCCCTAGCGCCGCCGCCAGTCTCAGAGCGGCTGTGCTGGGAAAAGTTCGTGAGTGGTGAGGAGAGAGTGTTAAGTAGGGGGGGAGCTCAGGACGCCGAAGCGAAGGAACGAACGGAAGAGAGAGCATTAAAATCACAAAGCAATTTCCGTTCATGCTGAGCTCGTCGAAGCATTCTTTGGTGACCCCCCCCCCCCCCCCCCCCCCCCCCCTTTTTTTTTTTTTTTTTTTTTTCCTGGAAGTTTTCTCCATTGGCGCCGGTGTGACGACCAATCCGCCTTTTTAACAAACCGGTGCAACTAGCGTCAAAAGAAGGACCGTCACAACCAACAAAAGTTCGTTGACCCTTATCCGCCCATAGCCACGGGCGGCGAAAACAGCGTCGGACCATCCACTTCGGATTCGAGCGCTTTGAGGGCGGTTTGAATAATGTCGTGGCGTAGTCGCGCGTCCAACTCTTTGGATAGGTTCGGATCGCCGCACGGATGCGGGATGCTCACTCCCTTGACGATGCGATTCGCGCGCACTTGCTGCGCTACGGGAAACATCGCGCTGATTAACGCCACCGGCAGTCCGGCCTTTTCGAGTTCCTTGCTCATCACAGCGCCGCTGCGACTGCAGGTTCCTCACGTGGCGACGAACAGAACGCCTTCGACGTTGTCTTTCTTTAAGTCCGCGGCGATTTCCTGACCGATCCGGCGCATCACCGTCGGCGAGCCTTGGTTACCGGGAATGACGTAGTAGGCCGGATAAAGTTTTCCCGCGCCGATCTCCCCTCCGCTTCCAATGATCTCAAGGCGTCGAGCGGCACGCCGTAATGCGGGTTCTGATTCATAAAAGCGACGTTGTAGCCGCCGTGAACCGCTTCCCATTTTCCCGGCTCGAGCTCTTTCAGCTCGGCGATGTTGTATTTGCGCCAATAGGTGTTGCGATAAGTTTTAAATTTATCCGGATTGCCCCACGGCACCACGCCGCTGGTCGTCACGACGGCAATGTTGCGTTCTTTTACCCGTACCAAGGGCGGCGCGGGCGGCGCATCGTCCCAGATTTCCATCGGCAGTTCGCTTGCGAACGGCTCGTGATGGATTTTTTTGAGCAGCATGTCGACCGCGCGGGTTGCGCCGCGCTGTTCGGTGGTTTCGATGCGCCGGATGCCGCGCCCGAAGTAACCTTCTTTAACCGCCGAGCCGATCGCGTCGCCGCGGCCGATTCGTAGCGCGAAATTAGCCATACGCGTCATCGCGTCATTCATGCCGGTAGTCGCCTCGGTGGTCGGTAAGCAGTAAATCTGCGCATTGCCGAGTTCGCGATAAACTCCAACGCCGGGATTTTCTTCGTGCATCGCCGTCAAGCAGGGAATTCCCAGTGCCTGCGCCACCGCGTTGCAAGTCTCGACGCAAGTCAGTCCGTAACGCCCGGAGTTAAAAGCCGGCCCCGCGACCAGCACTTCCGGCCCTGCCGTACGGACGGCATCGAGAATTGCTTGCATGGCCTCGTCTTTGTGCTCGTGGAAATAATTATCGCCGACATAAATCGTGCAAGCGATCTGCGCGTCCGCGCCGAGTTTCTGACTCAGTGCGCGCGCCGCACCGGCGCTGCCGGCGATGATACCCACGGGCAATCCGGCCTTTTCTTCCCCGCCGAGGCCGGCAAAAAATTGATTGACGACGTGAACCGCTTTAATCATAACGAGTTCTCCTTAAAACGAATTCAAAACGTTCAAGCCGTTCAAAATCGTTCCAACCCCTATCTCTGCTCCTCCCCCGCGTCGCGGGGGAAGATAAAGAAGGGGGCTTGAACCCTTCGGCAGCGCGTCAGGACAGACTCCGCGCAGCGGTTGAACGGCTTGAACGTTTTGAACCCTCAAATTCTTCGCATCTAAATTTACCTTCTCCCCAAAGATCGGCGCCGCCGATGATCACGTCGCGGGATTCCAACGACAACGCACCGCGGACGGGTACCGGCGCGGCACCGGGAAACGGCAATATCTTGATTTCTTCGTACGGACCGATCGCTTTGTCCATCGCCGGCAACTCCACGGATTTATCGAGACTGCCCGTGCTCACCACCGCATCCGCCTCAGCGAGATAAAACAACACCGGACTGTCTTTGCCTTCTTTGCCGCCGTGCTCGTAAGTCACCAGCGTCGTCTTGATGCCGCTTTGCTCACAGGCACGCACCGTGAACATCACATCGACAAAAGCGTTGCCCCCGCCATCCAGGTTACCAGCGCGCCGTCCGCGCCCATCGCCTTGGCCAAGCGCGCCGCATTTTGCGCGCCCACTTCTTTGCCGTGATTGGTTTCAAACCGGATACGCTGCAAAATCACGCCGGTAAAGTTCAAACTCCTGCCGTGCGCGGCGAATAGCTCGAGCACCAGTGGATGATTCTGCCAATCCCAGGTGGTCGGATAGTAGCCGCGGCCCGACCGCGTCGTGTCGACGGTCAGCGCACCATCAAAAAGCTCGTTGGGGTGAACGAAGGTCGCCATCGAACTGCGCAGCGAAAGGCCGTAGTAGCCCACTCCGGAATGCACATGTTGCGGGTCGGTGATGCAGCCTTGGACCAGCATCACGTTGGGCAGCGCCGGGTTTCTATCATCGAGATCGTAAGTTTCAATCTTCATCGGCGCGAGTTCTGTAGTGATCTGCGCCAGGCGACAGGCGACTTTGTATTCCGCCAACTGAATCGCGCTGTGGGCATCGAGCTCGCCGAGACCGGGAACGATTTTGAAGCTCAGAACTAAATGTCGATAGGCGCTGAACCGGGAAATTGCCGCTCCCGGACCCGACATATCGAGGATCGCGCTCCTTTGCACGGTTGTTCCGGCGCGGATCGTGCCCTCGTACTCGGCGGCAGCGATCACCGTCATGCCCGACAGCCGATGAGTCCGGCCGTCACCGACGTTCGCAACCGGTCCCAACACGCCGGGGAAAATCTGGCCGCTGCCGGATACTTTATATCTCGGTTCGACGATGTCGCGAATACCGCTGATGCGCGTCCTTTCGCCCGGCGCGGCCACGGCCAGCGACGCATCGGTGATCCTGGAGTCTTCGAGTACCAATGCGAGCAGCGCGCCTTCATCGACATCGAGCACCTGGTCAGCGTAGGCGAAGCGATGCCCCAAGCGGATTTGTTTTACCGGGAATTCTGCGATTTCGAGTTTCATGATGCCTTTGAAGGTTCAAATCGTTCAAGCCGTTCAACCGCTAGCACTCAGTTCAACTCCCCCACCTCTTTTCCTCCCCCGCGACGGGGGGATGAACGAAGGAGCGGTTGAATGGCTTGAACGTTTGGAACTCTTTCTATTTTTAGGGCGCCCCCATGATCTTGCGAAATTCCTGAATATAATTTTGCAGATTCACGCCGAGCTTGGGATTCACGACATAGTCGGGCTGGAGTTGGAATTCTTTGAACTTGCTGCGCACGCCTTTCATCGCACTCCCTTTGCCCAAATTCGTTGCCAGGAACGACTGCGCCTCGTCGGAAAACGCCCATTCGGCAAACAGTAAAGCGGCATGCGGATGCGGGGCGTTTTTCGCCAAGAAAAATCCTTCCGGTTTGATAATTGTCGGCGCGAGGACTTTAAAACCCAGCGGCGCGCCTTTTTCGCGCACGGCAGCAGAGGTTTCGCCATTGATCGCTATGCCGATCGGATATTCGCCCGAGCCCACCACTTGTGTCGTCAGCGTGCCGCCGCGGCGATAGCTCAGGTCCTGCTTGGCCAGGCGCGCCAGGTAATTAACGGCTTTTTCTTTACCCCAGGCTTCCTCCATTGCGGCGAGAAGATATCCCGCCTCGGGATCGAACACCATCTTTCCCTTCCAATTCGGGCTCAGCAGATCGTCGTAGCTCTTCGGTGCTTGCTCAGGCTTGATTGCAGCCGTGTTGTAGATCAACGCGGTGGTTAAGTAATACATGCTGTGCCAATTGCCGGCGGGATCGTAGGTGCCGTCGTAGAAACGGGAAGCGCTGGTGATCGAATAAGGTTGAACCAAGTTCGCGTTCAACAACTGGTAGCCGTAGCTCAAGTCGACTTGAATGACGTCTACCGCGTGTCTTCCTGCGCGCGCCTCGGTCAACGTGCGCGCGAGAATCCGTCGCGCGGCGAAAAGTAATGCTGCAGCGCGAGGGAGCGATAACGGCGATTGAAGACTTGCGCCAGCGGCAGAAATTCGTCGATCGGCAAAGTGCCGTAGTAGACCAACTCACCTTCGGCCTGCGCGCCTTTGAGAAGATAGTTTAGCCGCTCCTGCGCTTTGAGAGTTTTTATTTTTGCCGACACTTGGCGATCGTCGCGCTAAAAAGCGGCGCCGAGGCGATCATCAAAAAGCCGACCGCAGCGACAAAGCAACGGGCAAGGACTTCCACTTTTCGACGCATGGGACGTCCCACTTTCCTGTGGCAAAAGCCGGAGTGAATCCGGGATACTGGCTAGATAAAGCGTTCAAACCGGCCTTAACCTAGCACGATTCGTTGGCCGACAGAACTGCGGCGATAATAAGTGCCGAGGATTTTTGCTTGCACCGCCGCTCCGTCGATCATAAGGTTCCATACTCGAACGTGATGTATAGAACATGAAGCGCTGGCAAATCATCCTTGTCGCCGTGATAACCTTCTTGGGCATCTCTCTCGCCGCAGGCTACCGCCTCGGCGTGCAGAAGCTCCAGAGTACAGTCATTGACGCGCTAGGACCTGGCAGTCGCGTGACTCAATTTAAAGTCAACTGGTTTACCATTGAATTATTTGGGCTCAGCATCGACGCTCCCAAAGGCTGGCCCACCGCGCGCACTCTCGAATCCGAGCACGTCACCATCGTACCCGACCTACGCAGCCTTTTCTCCGATAAAATCCGCATCGCTTCCATCGTCGTCGAGAAACCCTATCTGTCCATGCTGCGCAGCCAGGGGAAGTTGGTCATGGTTCCCAGCCTGACCGAATCCAAGAACCAAAGAAGTGAATCAAAAGACCAGAACAAAGCCTCCCGCGCCGTAATCATTTCCACCATCGAGCTCAAGGATGGCAGCCTGGATCTTTACGACGCCACGGTGAGCCGTCCACCGTTACGAACTCAGTTTATTCGGATCGAAGCGAAGATTCAGGATGTCGCAGTGCCGGCTGCCGAAGAAACTCGCTTTGATATTACCGGAATCATAAAAGGAGTCCGGCGAGACGGCGAGGTGAAAGTGAGCGGCTGGGTCGGCCCGGGCGCTCGTGATTCTTCTTCGCGCGTCGTTCTAACCGCGGCGGATATGGTTGCGCTCCAACCCTACTTGGTCAAGAGCAATGATATTCGGGTGACGAAAGGATCCGTCGATTTGAATCTCGCCTCCGAAGTGCGCAACCGAAAATTAGACGGCAATGGAAAGCTCGTTCTCAAGGACCTCGAGTTAGCGCCCGCGCGCGGGCTCTTTGACACCTTCATGGGCCTGCCGCGCGGCACCGTTATCAATTTTCTAAAGGACCACAACAACGCCATTGACATCGACTTCGTTCTCAATGGCGACACCAGTCATCCGAACTTTGTTTTGAATGAGAATCTGTCTACTCGCATCGCCACCGCCATGGCCGGACAGCTTGGCAAGAGCGTCGCCGAAGGGCTCGGTGCGCTCGGCCGAAAAGGCATGGAAGGGGCGGGCGACGCGGTCGAGGGCGTGGGATCTGCGGTCAGGCGGCTGTTTGGCGGCAAATAAGCGAACTGGCCCACGCTGTACGATCTGCCCAGCTCGTCATTGTCCGCATCGATTATGGACAGGTCGCGGGCATTTGACATATGGTTAAAGGCACTATGAATGACCTCGCGCAAGAATCCTCCACCGTGCGCGGCTATTGCGCGCTCTGTACGGCGCACTGCGCCACCATCGCGACAGTCACCGACGGCAAGGTGGTGCGCCTCGACGCTGATTTCGATCATCCCAACGGCGGCGTGCTCTGCATCAAGGGCAAAGCGGCGCCGGAATTGGTTTATCATCCGGACCGTCTGAACTATCCGCTCAAGCGTACGCGACCCAAAGACGATCCCGATCCGGGTTGGCAGCGGGTCAGTTGGAATGAGGCGCTGGATGATATCGCAAATAGATTCATGGCCATTCGCGCCAGTCACGGGGCGCAGGCCGTCGCGCTCGCCAAAGGCACGACCGGCGGCACTTCGGTTTCCGACTCCGAGCGCTGGCTGGCGCGCTTTCTCAGCACCTTCGGCAGTCCCAACTGGGTATCCACCACGCATGTTTGCAATTGGCACAAGGACACCGGTTTCAGTTACACGTTCGGCGTCGACATTCCGACTCCCGATGTCGCGCACAGCAATGCTTTTTTACTCTGGGGACACAATCCGAGCGCGACTTCACTGATCCTCGCCCATGACATCGTCGCGGCGCGCAAACGCGGCATGAAAATCGTCGCCGTCGATCCGCGCCGTGTCGGCATCGCCGCGCAAGCCGACCTGTTGCTGCAAGTGAGGCCGGGCACCGACGGCGCTCTGGCGTTGGCGTTGATCGATGTCGTGATCCGACAAAAACTCTACGACGACGAGTTCGTGCGCCGATGGACCAATGCGGCTTTTTTACTGCGCAGCGATACCGGCGCCGCGCTGACCGAAGCGGATATTGCCGCGCACGGTTCGCAAGAGCGCCTCGTCGTTTGGGATGAGCGCATTAATAAACCGGCGATCTACGATCCTTCGAGCGGAACTTTTGAGTCCGATGACGTGCGCCCCGCGCTGGCGGGCGATCGCGAGATCGCCGGCAGCGACGGCCATAAACTTTTCTGTCGTCCCGCTTTCGCCGCGCTTGCCGAGCTTGCCTCGCGCTACCGTGCCGACGCCTCCGCCGCGATCACTTCGGTGCCCGCGGAAAAAGTAAATGCCGCGGCCCACCTGCTCGCGGCCAATCGCCCGCTCAGCATGTTCATGCACAACGGCGTCGGCCAGCACACCAACGCCACTCAAACCAGCCGCGCCATCGCGACGCTCTACGCGCTGATCGGCGACATCGACCGCCAGGGCGGCAACGTGGTTTTTCCCAAAGCGCCGGTCGCGGCCGTCAACGGCAAAGACTTATTGCCGAAAGAAATGGCGGCTCAGCGTATCGGCCGGGAACGTAAACCCCTTGGCCCGCCGGCCAAGCCCGGCAACTGCGCCGCCTACGATATTTTCACCGCGATTCTCGAAGACCGTCCGTATCCGGTCAAAGCGCTGCTCAATTTTGGTTCCAACACGGTCATGTCCACCGGCGATTCCGAGCGGGCGCGCGAAGCCTTTCGCGCCGTGGATTTTGCCGTCGCTGCGGAACTCTTCATGACGCCGACGGCGGCGCTTTGCGATTATGTGCTACCGGTCACGAGTTTTCTCGAGATGGCGAACATGGCCGCGGGCTTCACCCATCGGCCGCAGGGAAAACTCCATTTGCAATATCGTCCTACGGTGGTGGCGCCGTTGGCCGAACGGCGTTCGGATACCTGGATTATTTTCGAGTTGGCCAAACGGGTCGGACTCGCCGATCAGTTTTGGAACGGCGATGTCGAAGCGGCTTATGAACACGAGCTTGAACCGAGCGGAATTTCTTTGAGTCGATTGAAAGCCGCGCCGGGAGGAATCACCGTCGCAGGGATCCCACGGTACACCAAGTATGCCGAGGTCAAAGACAACGGTCAGCCGCGTGGCTTCAACACCCCGGACAAGAAGGTTGAAATCTATTCGCACACCTTCGCGGCCCACGGATATTCAGCCCTGCCTGAATATGTCGAACCGCTGATCAGTCCGCTTCAGCCGGCCGGATCTAGCCGCGGATTACCCGCTGGTCCTTACCAACGCGAAGTTTACCACCTACATCCACAGCCAACTGCGCGGGCTTTCGAGTCTGCGCAAGGCCGCGCCGGAGCCCAGCGCCGATATTCATCCAGACACCGCCAAGCGTTATGGCATCGCGGATAAACAGTGGATGATCGTCGAAAGTCCGCGCGGCGCCATCCGCGCCAAAGCCAAAGTGACCGACGCGATCGCGCCGGGAGTCATCTGCTGTCAACACGGCTGGTGGCAGGATTGTAAAGAGCTCGATCTACCCGGCTATGAATCCTATGGCCGCAGCTCGGCTAACCCAAGCCTGCTCATCGGTGCCGACGTTTGCGATCCGATCAGCGGCTCGTTGCCGCATCGTTCCTATCTTTGCCGGGTGCGCGCCGAGAACCTGACCGATTGAATCCGGCTTGCATTGACTCGATCGCTCGACTCGGTCGACGGCGAACAAACATTCGCTACGCAAAAGTCAGCGCAAAGCCGGAAGGATTTCTTTGCCCCAGAGATCGATCACTTCGGGAATATCGGGACCGAGGGGAACGCCGAGGGTAATCTGCGTGAATCCATCGCGGGCCGCCAGCGCAAATAGTTCGGCGATTCGCGGCGTGCACTGGGCCGGCGTGCCGGCAATGATCAGACGATCCACTGCTTCATCCGGCGTGAGAGCAGCCGCGTGATCGACGCCGCGATTCTCGGCATAAGCCTTTCGCACCGCTTGAACAGCCCCGGGTCGATACCTTTTGCCGCCAGAACATCATCCGGCCAACCCGAAACGATATGTGAGACGAATCTTTTCGCTGCTGCCTGGCCGCCTCTCCGTCGCGCGAAACCGAAGCGTTGAGCAGCATGACTTTGCGCAGCGGCTCGCCCAGCGGCGATTGCGCTCGCGCCGCTTGCAGACGCGCTAGCGACGCTTCCATATCGGCGATGCCATAAAGAGTTTGCAAGATCACGCCGTCGAAGTGGCGCGAAATGAGATCGAGCACGGCGGGTTTGAGCAGGCTAGGTCCATAATAGAGTCGAATCGGCGATTGGGTTTTGAAGCGAAGTGCGTATTGTTGCGCGTTCATATGAAAATAGGACGCCAGCACAGGCATGTCGCTGCTGCTGAGCGTCGCGCCGGCAAACAACGTCCGCAACGCCGTCGCCAACTCGCCATGATCGCGAGCGGCTTCACCCGTTCCACTTGATGGGCGGTATCGATCGCGATCCGGGTCCCAACCGAGCGAGATCTCACGACCGTCCATGAGCTCGGACATCGTTGCGAAAGCCATGGCCAAATCTACCGGATTGCGAAAATAGGGCACCGTAACCGCGGTCCCAAGTTTGACCGGCAATCGCGCCACGATTGCCGCCGAGCTCGCCAACACGCTGCGATACTCCAGATTATCGTTGGTCCAAACCTGGGTGAAACCGAATTTCCCCATCGTTTTCCAAGCTGTCTCGCCAGCCCGATCAACTGCAGCGAGTAACGATTGAGGACGTGGAGCGGATAATCAATGCCGATTCACCGCTATTTCTTTTCTTGTTTAGACATGGCGCTCTCCACAAACAGTTGATTGCACATGGCGCGCTGCCATGTATTCTTATTTATCGTTCGACCCGGCCACCCGAATGAAGACCACCGAGACAAACGTCAGTGCCTACGCCACCGAGAAAGCCTGCTGGTAACTGCCGGTCCAATCATAAATGACACCGCCGAGCCAAGGCCCGATGCCAGCCCCAGCGCCGATAAATAGCGAGATCGCGCCGATGATCGCGCCGAACGATTTGCCGTGAAAGAGATCGGCGGCGATGGTCGGGTACAGCGACTGGCGCGATGAGAAGCCGACCGAGATAAACGGCGGAAAGGCGTAAAACAACCAACTCTGGCTGACATCGGTGATCATCATCAAAAGGAAAATGCCGGTTATCAAAGACACCGAGCCGAGTAAGTAAGACCATTGGCGGCCGATGCGGTCGGCCAGCAGCCCCATGAAAATCATGGCCGGCGCGGTAAACAGTCCCAATGGTCCCAGGCCGAAGGCGGCTAGTTCTTTTGAGAATCCCACGTCGCTTACCGCGGCAACTTGATGAATCAGCACCATGTGCAGCGGAATCGCACCGGCGAGCACGCCGATGGCAAACGCCCAAAAACGCCAGGTTCGCAGCGCATCTCTCAAGCTCGGACCGCCAATCCCTGCCGCCTTGGCATCGGCCACCGGTCATCGCGCGTTACGGTATCGCCGAAGTCGGGTTCGAGATTCATCTCGTCCGGTCTTTGGCGTTGAAAAAAATAATTCAGCGGCGCGACGATCAGTGCCAGCAAACCCGCGAGTATGAAGAATGCTGCCCGCCAACCGTAGGCCGTAACCAACCATTGCGTCCAAGGCACGACCAGAAGAATTCCCAAACCCGATGCCGGACGCAGCCACGCCGATCGCCATGCCGCGTTTGCGAATAAACCAGTTGGACAAGAAGGTAGCCTGCGACGTCATCGGCAGCGCCGCGAAGCCGACGCCCATGAAAACTCCCATACCGATGTAAAACTCCAGTACGGAATGTGCAAAGCCGCTGACGATGAAGCCGATCGCCATGACGATCGCGCCGCCGGGCAGCACGATGCGAGGGCCAAGGCGATCGAGCAGATAACCGATCACCGGCGCCGACAGCGTCCACATAATAGAGCCGAGCATGAGCGCGCCCAACGCCAGGCCGCGGCTCCAGTGAAATTCCTCGATAACCGCAACCAGGAAAACTGCAAAAGCGTTGCGCGTGCCAAACGCCACGGCGACAGTTAAAAACGCGATGCCGATGACGACCCACGGATAGTAACGCTGCATCGCGCCGCTTGCGGCAATTTCGGTCTTAGCGACAGGCAATATTACTTCCCTCGAATTCGGTCAAGCGAACGGCGCTTGCCCCGTCGTAGGTCGATTCGTCGATTTTACAAATAGCCTTTTTCTTCTTAGTCATCGCTTTGCGCCCGGGATGAAGGGGAATGCCGAGAGGAGCGGCTTCGCTTCCCCGGCAAATCTTTTCGCATATCGAGCGGATTATCATCATCGACGGGAATCACGCTTTGACGCGAGTCGATCGCCTGGCAAATTGAGTACGCGAGGTCATTGCTCAGCCCGCGATGCGTAATCAGCGGCCAGCCGCTGAAATCAATTGTGTCAACATCCGCTTTGAGCTGTAGTGAATTTTGCCGACGGGATTACGACGTTCTGGTAGCCTAGGGCCGAAAGTTGGCTTCACGATCCGCGGCTCAAGTTGGCAAGACTTCGAATCCATGACTGAGCGCGTCGTCGAGCCAGTTGTGCAGTCCTTCGTCGAATACGGCATTAACCTTGCCCGTTCTTATGCCCGTCTGTTAAACGCTCTCGAAGAGGTAGGCCGGGGACTCTCCTGCACGCTGCCGCCCCAACGCTTGATCTTGGCATAGGACATTCCGTAAAACGCGAGAATCTTCTCGACCGTGTACTAAGTCGTGTTGTCGATACCGGAAGGACGGTTCGAAATTCTCAATGGTATTTTTCGCTCGACGATTTCAAATAGCGATTTGATTTTTAGTCCTTGGCGACGGCAAAAGCCATCTTGTCCCAGGATGGAAAAGAAGCGAGGGCTCGGAGCGGCAGTTTCTCTTTGTAGAATCCTTTTCCCCGATACGCCATGGTGACAATCGCGGATGGATTGATAAACGCGACGTCGACCCGTCCTTTTCCGACCTCGATGGGAGCTTTCATGCCGCCCATAAGATCGCCGTTAATGCCCATCAATATTCCGGGAAACTGCTCTTCCCGCGAACTCGGTTGTATGGAAATCGTTGCCACGTTGCCCATCGTAAACATGCGTTGGGTGTATAGTTCGCCGCGACCTCGAGAGCCATTTTCGTCCGCATCATCCGCGCATTCATCTTCGCCATGTAGATTTCCTTTTCTTACCGGCCAATTTAATTGCAACAGAAACTACTCTTTACCGCACAATCAACGGCAAAAGATCGCGCGCTAGGACCGTGATCGCTTCCTCGTAGTCGGGGCCGAGCTTCGCCAAGCAAATTTGATCGAATCCATATTCTTGCGCGTAAGCGCACATCTCCTCGAGCGGCTTGACGCAGTCTCGCGGTGTTCCCGCAATGAAGCCGATATCCACCATGGCATCCGTGATCAGCGCCGACACTTGCTCGATCGTGCCGCCGGCTTCAAAGGCCTACTTTGATCTGAATCACGGTCTCTCGGTCCACACCTAAAGCGCTGAATATCTTCCTGTGAGAATCCCATCGCTTCGAGAACCACGAGCATGTGGGCGATGTATCGCTTCGGGAAATTTCTCGCCTTTTCGTAGTCGCTTCGATATCGAAATGTTGATCTCGCAGACCTTCTTTATGGTGATCTTGCGACCGGCATCCATTCTCCCCGGGCTCGGTTTTTTCCAGCAGAGCGGCGAGCTTGCCGCTTCGCACCAGGGGTATGAAGAAGCCGCCGATGAGAACGCCGTCCATGACACGGCCGGTGATCTCCATAATTCGCGGCCCGTTGCCGCCACTATAAAATAAAATTGGCGATTGCGGGGTAAAGCCCAATTGTATGCCCGACTTTGACCGTAAATTGAAAAATTCCGACAAAACGGGATACTCGGCGTATTGAACCATGTCGCCGCGCAACAGACTCTTCAGGCATTCCACTGTCTCTTTCACCATGCCGATCGGATTGACCATGTGGATTTGGTTGCCGGCCTGAGCGTAATCACCGCGGGCGATCCCCACGCTGATCTCACGACCGCCCATCAACTCCGACAATGACGCGAAAGCGTCGGCCGTATCGATTGGATTTCTAAAGTACGGCACCAAAATCGCGGTGCCGAGCTTGATCGGCACTTTCGCCGCAATGGCGGTTAAGAGAACGAAGATATTTCTGCTGACCGAGATTGTCGTTGATCCAGAGCTGCGTGAAGCCGCTTCGTTGAGCGTACTCCGCGAGCTCAACCCATTGCGGCACGGTGTAGTGACTGGCGAGGTGAGTTGTAAACTGTAGCAACCACCTTCACCACTAAACACGGCCATATCAGATCTCCGTTTCTTCTTTCCCGAGATAGCTGCGTGATCGAATGTTCTGGACCAGACGTCTAGTGCGAGTTATGCGCTGACTCCCGCGCCAACTTTCTTTAGTTTCAGTTTTAACTCATAGCGAAAGAGATCGCTTCGATAAAATCCAACGGTCCGCATGATCAGGCATTTTTTGTAGAAATGATCTCGCTCAACGTAAAGCACCGGAGATCCTGGCGGAATATCGAGATGGGCCGACACCTCGTCGTCGGACAGCTTCGCTTCGACCACGTGCTTCACGTTGCTGATTTTGATACCCAAGGATTTCTCAATGACGGTGGACAGCGGTATGATTTTGATACCCTTAACCCGTAGTTGAGCGGCAATTCGCAACGGCAGATACGAATGACGTAGGCAAGGGGGCGCCGATGAGACATTCGAATGCGTTCGATCTTGCGCACCTTGTCGTTTACCGACAAGCCAAAGTCGCGGCTCAAATCGCTGGTCGCCTTGACGTCCTCTAGATTGAGCACTTTGAAACTTGTGCCTTCCGCATCGACGGGCGCCAAGACCTCGGTTTCGATCTCGAGTTGCACGGATTTCTTCAGTGGCCCGCGCCAACTCACAAAGGTCCCTTTGCGCCACTCGCGCGTCAGCAATTTTTCCTGGCACAGGTGCGCCAGCGCCTGGCGAATGGTGATGACGCTCACCCCGATCTGACGGGCGAGCTCAATTTCCCCGGCAATGCGATAACCATAGCCCCACGTTCCCGACAGAATTTTATCTCGGACCTGCATATCACTTTGAAATACAAAGGCACGGGGGATGCTGTTCGTTTTGCGAGACGCATATTGACTACGTATATAGTTAGTAGTAGATGAACGACATTGGAATTTCAAGCCAAAACCTTCTCATGTTGCATCATCGAAACAGAAATTAAAGGCTATCGGCGGAGCCGCTAAATAGATCGGGAAACAAAAATCGGAGGCTTTATGGCACATGCAGCCAAAGTATCCGCGGCACAACACGCAGCGGTAACCAGTACTGTTCAGGAACTGATGAGCGTCATCCAAAAACGACGCAGCGTTAGAGTTTACAAAACCGGAAAAGTTAGTGATGAACAACTCAAGACGATTCTCGAGGCGGCGCGCTGGGCGCCTTCGGGAGCGAACACGCAACCCTGGGAGTTTGTCGTCACGCGGGACCGGAAAAAATTCAAGCTGATCCGCGCGATTTACGATAACGAGTGGCGGCAAAGAAAACGCGAAGACCCCGTCAATTACAAGGGACTCAAGAAAGATTACGTCGGCGATGTCGGCGTTATCGTTCTTGCTTGCGGGGATCCGCGTACCAAAGCGGTCTATCTGACGACTCGCCAACAAGGCGACCGCGAGAAACTTTTTCAGGCAAGCGTTGCCAACGCTGTACAACAAATGATGCTGGCCGCCGCGAGCATGAACCTCGGCACCGTATGGGTTTCTGTGCGTGAAGAGGTGGAACCCGAGTTGAGAGAATTGTTTCAGGTGCCCGAGCCGCTGCGACTCCTGGGTGGTACCGATCGGCCACGCGCGCAGTTGGCCGAAAGCGAAGCCGCGCCGAAATGTTGCGGATTTTGTCGCATATGGAAGTTTACGATCCGAAGAAGTTAAAATCAATTCGGATATCCGGCCTTGGCCAAAGAACTGAAATTGACCGCGTAATTGGGTCAGGATTTTGAGCAACGCTTGCTTCTCGCCCTACGACGATGCGGCTTGATG
>CAWERH010000066.1:0-52102 GCA_963811315.1 uncultured delta proteobacterium | reverse complement strand
CGCCGTGCGCTTGCGCAGCGTACCGCGCGACACATAAATGAGATAAACACCGATTACGAAAAACGGGATGCTTAAAAGTTGCCCCATGTTCAAAGGCAGGCGGTTTTCGAACGGCACCTGATTTTCCTTGACGAACTCGATCATGAAGCGAGCGAGAAAACAGGTTGCTAGCGTTATACGGAAGACTCACCGGGAAATTGCATGATCGCGGTCTTCCAGTAGGCGACGTACAACGCGCAAAAAACCAGAAAGTACACGGCCGCCTCATAGAGCATCGCCGGGTCGTCGGGGTAGATTGTTTTACTGGGTGAATACGCTGGCCCACGGCAGGTTTGATGGGATGCCGAGAATCTCCGAATTAAAAAAATCACCCACGCGGGTATTAGCGCTGCCGCCAACAGACAGGGTATGGCTAAGCCGGTCGGTAAGCTCGATGAGGCTCATGTCGTGGTGCTTTCTGAGGTAAAGATAGAGCGCGATCATGACGCCGGCGAAACCGCCATGACTCGCCAGATCCACCTTCCCAGATCATAAAAATTCTCCAGGGATGTGCCAAGTAGTAATCGGGCTGGTAAAACAAACGTGACCGAGCCTGGCGCCGATTACAGTGCCGAATATAAGGTAGAGACAAAATTCTACAGATGGCCAGGTTGGGCTGTTCCCTGCGGTAGATCTGCGTTATGAACTGCAGACGAAGGAAAAACCCGAGCGCGAAAAATAAACCATACCAGCGAACCTCAAGGGACCGAAGCGAAATAACGCTGGATCCATGTTCCAAACCCAATGCCGCATCTTAGATGTCACGGTAGCAGCTTTCGTGCATTGTTGAAGATCGCGCCGCGCCTGTTCTCCCTCCGAAATAAATTTGATCGCCACGGCGAGGCTGAAGGTTGCCACACCTGCCTCTCGAGCCAGCATAACATTGCGAAGTAGGTGTACTTCACCGAAAAGAGGTGCTACATTCAGCGACGGTTTTCTTTTGAAACTCAATCGAGGTCCAATTCGGGCTAAATGCGGGTTCACCCAAGCATTGAGTGAAAAAAGGCCATAGGGTGACAAAAAATTGATTGTTCCCAGTCGCCTGCTTCTGGAGCCTGTCCCGGTTAACTATTAAAAATAACGAAATAGAACAACTATAAAAAATAATTCCTTCTTTTATTGAAGCGGCATTTTTTGGTAGCTTGTGAATAGATCCACACCACCGTTGTCAGCCTATCCTCTGGAAACTTTGAAGACCGTTTCGCGCAAACAAGAGTCAAAGTACCGTGGGGTTGTGTCAAAAAGTTATTTCAAGTAACTGTGACGCCGCAACAGGGCGTTTTTTAGCGATTGCCCGTCAAGTTCTGAGAATGTTTGAGCTTTCGCCTTAATATCGTCCGGAGATGAGGCAGACAATGACCGAAAGTACTGACAGATGGCTACAACTGCCAGAGATTGCCAGATTTGGTTTGAGCGAGAGTCCATCAAACGGCTCGCCAAAACTCACGGCTTGCCCCGCGGGCGATTGACACCCTTCGCTACTCCGGGAGTACTTGAGTCGGAGTTCCTGCCATGGTTAAAGGCTCAGAGGTTGTGAAATATTTATCCCGAACAAGTGTGCCTATTGTCTTGCACCGATGCCGTTTGAATAACATTTATTGTTAAAGCACGACCAGTTGAAGGCTTGTGCGTTGAGAGTCCCGTAAATTGTGAGGACACACTCAAAAATCATTCGCTACATGATATTTGATAGTACAATATGGATCTCCCTGGCTTTCGCATTACTAATTTCTTTTCTAACCGGTAAGTAATCTTCCACGACCATCGAGTCTTTACGCCTTTCAATTATTACGTAGCAGGATTTATTGGCCTTGTTTTGTTCCTCGTAATCTTCGGGATTCTTGGCGTTGGTTTTAGCCAGCGACGTATTAAAGCTGAAGGATTTCTCGTTATCAAAGCAAGACCCGAACCTGTACGAGGTACCAGGTATAACCTCTGAGCCTTTAACCATGGCAGGAACTCCGACTCAAGTACTCCCGGAGTAGCGAAGGGTGTCAATCGCCTGCAGGGGCAAGCCGTGAGTTTTGGCGAGCCGTTTGATGGACTCCTCGCTCAAACCGAATATTTTGGCAATCTCTGGCAGTTGTAGCCATCTGTCAGTACTTTCGGTCATTGTCTGCCTCATCTCCGGACGATATAAGGCGAAAGCTCAAACATTCTCAGAACTTGACGGGCAATCGCTAAAAAACGCCCTGTTGCGGCGTCACAGTTACTTGAAATAACTTTTTGACACAACCCCACGTGGACTTTGACTCTTGTTTGCGCGAAACGGTCTTCAAAGTTTCCAGAGGATAGGCTGACAACGGTGGTGTGGAATCCATATCCCAAGCTACCAAAAAATGCCCCTTGATAAAAAAGAAGGAATTATTTTTTCTGTTGTTCTATTTCGTTATTTTTATAGTTAACCGGGACCGGCTCCAACAGGCCGGAGCTCGGCAGCAATTAATTTTTGTCACCCTATGCCTTTTTTCACTCAATGCTTGGGTGAACCCGCATTTAGCCCGAATTGGACCTCGATTGGTTGCAAAAGAAAACCATCACTGGAATCTTGACACCTCTTGGTGAATCTCACCTACTTCGCAATGTTATGCTGGCTCGAGAGGCAGGTGTGGCAACCTTCAGCCTCGCCGTGGCGATCAAATTTATTTCGGAGGGAGAACAGGCGCGGCGCGATCTTCAACAATGCACGAAAGCTGCTACCGTGACATCTAAGATGCGGCATTGGGTTTGGAACATGGATCCAGCGTTATTTCGCTTCGGTCCCTTGAGGTTCGCTGGTATGGTTTATTTTTCGCGCTCGGGTTTTTCCTTGGTCTTCAGATCATGACGCAGATCTACCGCAGGGAACAGCGCGACCTCGGCCATCTGTCGGAATTACTTCTCTACCTTTTACTCGGCACTGTAATCGGCGCCAGGCTCGGTCACGTTTTGTTTTACCAGCCCGACTACTACCTGGCACATCCCTGGAGAATTTTTATGATCTGGGAAGGTGGATTGGCGAGTCATGGCGGTTTCGCCGGCGTCATGATCGCGCTCTATCTTTACCTCAGAAAGCACCACGACATGAGCTTCATCGAGCTTACCGACCGGCTCGCCATACCCTGTCTGTTGGCGGCAGCGCTGATCCACGTCGGTGATTTTTTTAATTCGGAGATTCTCGGCATCCCATCAAACCTGCCGTGGGCCATCGTGTTCGCCCGAGTCGACGATATTCCCCGACATCCGGCGATGCTCTATGAGGCGGCCGTGTACTTTCTGGTTTTTTGCGCGTTGTACGTCGCCTACTGGAAGACCGCGATCATGCAATTTCCCGGTGAGTCTTCCGCATAACGCTAGCAACCTGTTTTCTCGCTCGCTTCATGATCGAGTTCGTCAAGGAAAATCAGGTGCCGTTCGAAAACCGCCTGCCTTTGAACATGGGGCAACTTTTAAGCATCCCGTTTTTCGTGATCGGTGTTTATCTCATTTATGTGTCGCGCAGTACGCTGCGCAAGCGCACGGCGTGATTTCCGCCGAGATCGTAGTTCTTGGGCAGGTCCGATCATGATCTACTGGTCTTCAGCGCTTGCTCCGTCGTAATCACGACTACAGCCGCGATCAACAGAGCGAACACTGGACGAGCGCAGGACGACGATGCGCCATGGAAATCTCCTCTAAGTTTCGCTCGACGTAATTTCCCTATTTTGGACTCGGCCCCAAGATGACTTCGGCGAGGTCTTCGACCTTGAGCCATTTGGCGAACGCTGCCCTGACGTTCTCAGCGCTAAACGTCGCGTAGCGTTTGGCGGCGTGCGTCGGCTCATCCAGCGGCAGACCCCGCACCGAGCGATCGAGCAGACCGCCGGCGATGCCCGGAATGCTCGATTCGTTAAGTGGGATAGCGCGCAAGAGCAAAGTCTTGGCGCGTTCGAGTTCCGCGCTGGTAACCGGTTTGGTTTGCATGATGCGCAGATTGCGCTCGAGCAACGCGCGCGCTTTGGCCACGTTGGGCGGATCGCAGGCGTACGAAACCGCGAATACCGCGCGGTTCTTACCGGACTGGAGTTCGGCGCTAACCGAGTAGACCAGGCCGCTCTTTTCGCGCAAATCCTGGTACAACCGGCTGGCGTAAAATCCACCCGATAGAACCTGGAGACCGAGCTGCATCGCGTAATAGTCGTCGTCTTGGCGCTGCAGCGCGAAGGTTTGGCCGACGGTGACTTCGTCTTGCACCCGGCTCAGGTCCGGCACGATCATGGCACTCGCCTTGTTGCGCGGCGCCGGCGGCAAATCGGTTTCCGGCTTCGGGCCGGTGGCTTTCCACATACCAAAGTATTTTTCGATCACGGTGCGGGCTTGGTCCGGTGTCACCTTGCCGATGACGACGATCGTGGTGAGATCGGGTCTAAACACTTTCTCGTGATACTCGCGCACGTCGGCGAGGGTGAGCGATGCGACGCTCGCCGGCGTGGCCTCGCGCAAAATCGGATCCTGGGCTGGATAGAGCACTTTCAAGAAAGCGCGCCGAGAGAGGTAGATCGGACTTTGCAGCTGACCGGCCAAGGCTTGACGCGTGCGCTCCTGCACCGCCTTGAAGGCCGCCTCCGGCAGCGCGGGATGCAACAGGTTATCGGCAAGCAATTCCGCGCCGCGGTCGAAGTGCTCCGGTAAAACTTCCAACGAGAAATCCGTTCCGGCTTGCTGCTTGGCGCCAATCTCGTCCAGAGCTTGCTGGAAGGCAATGCGATCCAATTTAGTTGAACCGTAGGAAAGCAAATCATCGAGAATCTGCTCCGCTCCCTCCTTACCCGGCGGTACTTGCAACTCGGCGCGATTTTTGACTCTGCCGTAGATGCTCACGGTATCGCTGATGGTTTCCGGCTGAACGATCAGGCGTAACCCGTTGGGCAACAGAGTGACCGTCGGATTGACGCTCGATGTCGGCACGGTCAACGGCGCAAGGTCTTTTTTTGCCCAGGACGGCAACGGCACCGGTTTGGTCTGGCTCGGCGCAAACGATTCGCTGCCGCTACGCGAGCCTGATCCCGCCGAAGCTTCGCCGGAATCGCGCGGCGTCATGACGACGACGATGGCGCTGTCGTTGAGCAGATATTTTTTGGCGACTCGATTCACGTCCGCGGTCGTAACTTTCTTGATCGCTTCGATGTCATCGTCAATCGACTCGCGCCCTTCGACCGCGAGCGCTTGCGACCATTCGGCAGCCAGGCCGGCGATGGAGTTGCGGCGAAATTCCGCTTCGGTCACTTCCCGGCGCTTGGTCGCCTCGACCAACTCCGCCGGCAATCCCTTCTCTGCATAGTCAGCGATGATGCTTTTCAACTGCGCGATCAGCGCCCCGCTGTCCTGTCCGCGCGGGAATGCCGCATTGGCAAAACCGAATCCGGCCTCGGGCAAGGCATTGGCGTCGAAACCACCCGAGAGCGCTTTGCCTTCGGCGGCCAGCGCGTAGAGATCGCCGCGCCGGCTATCGAGCGCATCGGCGAGCACCACACCCGCGGCGAAATCCGGGTCGCGATATCCCGGCAAACGATAAGCCACGGCAGCCAAGCCGTAGGGGAGATCTGAATCCACTTCGATTTTGGCCGGCTTGAGCGGCGGCAGGTCAAACTTTGGCCGTTCCGGCAGCGTCCGCGCGGCAATCGGCTCAAACAGTCTTTTGACCGTCGCCAAAGCGGCAGCGGGCTCCACGTCGCCAACGATCACCAAGATCGCATTGTTCGGCGCATACCATTGGCGGTGAAATTTTTTCAGCATCGCGCCGGTGGTTTTCTGAAACGACGGGCGAGTCCCCAGCGCGTCGTGCTCGTACGGGGTGCCGGCAAACATCTGCGCGAGCAAACGCGAGTAAACCAGGTATTGCGGATTGGATAGGTCCTGCGCGACCTCTTGCTCGATGGCGCCGCGCTCCTGGCGCCACAGCGCCTCCGTGGCGAGCACGTCGCGCATGCGTATGGCCTCGATATGCAGCGCGGTTTCCAGATCGGTTTTGGGCACCGTAAAGAAATATTGGGTGACGATCTGCTGGGTATTGGCGTTGAAGTTTCCGCCCATCGCCGCAATCAGGCTGGAGAGTTGCGCGGCGGACAGCCCCGGGCTGCCGCGGAACATCATGTGCTCGAGCGCGTGAGCCGTGCCGGGAAAACCGGCCGGCGTCTCGTTGGCGCCGACGATGTAGTTGACTTGCGTGGTTATTACCGGCGCCAACGAATTGCGCACGATCACCACGCGCAGGCCGTTCTTGAGGGTCGCGCGGGTCACTTCCGGTTTGGTTTGCGCGTAGACGGGAGAGTTCGTGCTGTTCATAATCGCAGATATTAACATTAAAAAGGTTAAATACTGTATCGGCCAACAGAACCGGCTCACCAGCGAGATGCATTTTTTCATCATCATTCCTTCATTCTAGTAAAGCTAACAGCAA
The DNA here is from genome assembly GCA_963811315.1 of uncultured delta proteobacterium. GTDB lineage: Bacteria > Desulfobacterota > Binatia > UBA9968 > UBA9968 > DP-20. The sequence goes on along the minus strand of CAWERH010000066.1, from coordinate 45,645 downwards.
CATCAATCCGACCCCCGCGCCGATGGCAAAAATCTGCAGTATGGATTTGGACGCCGTCACTTCCTTATTGAGTTCGGGAACCAGATCCGAGCCGGCGATATAGATAAATCCGCCCGCCGCCAAGGGCAGCATTAGGCCGGCGAAATGTTCCACTCGGGCGCTCACCGACAGTGCCACGACGGTTCCCAAGACCGCGAACAGCGCCGACAAGAAGTTAAAAGCCAGCGCTTTCGTCTTGGTAAAACCGGCGTAGACCAGTATGAAAAAGTTGCCCATTTCATGGGGTATCTCATGAAACACTACGGCCAGAGTCGTCGCCATGCCGACTTGGAGACTCACTGTGTAAGACGCGCCAATGATCATACCGTCGATAAAATTATGCACGCCGTCGGCGAACAAATTCATGTAGCCGACGGGATGGATCGAATGGCCGGATTCCAGGTCATGGCGATGCCGCCAGAGAAGAAATTTTTCTAGGATAAGAAAGGCGAATATGCCAGCCAGAATATAAAGCGAAGCCTTGATCTGGGTTTCCGCCTTGGCGTAGATTTCCGGCAAGAGATGGACGAAAGCGTCGCCGAACAAACTGCCGACGGCGAGGCTGACCATGACGAAGATAACCTGTTTGAGCCGCGCTTCGCTGATGGAAATGAAAGCGACTCCGGCGAGCGAAAGAAGGCTTACCAAGATGACGCTGACGAGACTATAAAGCCAAATAGCCGACGTAGTTGCCGCCTTTTCATCCAGCGAACAGGTCGCGCACGATGGCTTTTATCGCATCGTTAGAGGCTTGCCCTGCATTCGTCGCGCTGGGTGTCGGGATCGCGCCCTGCACGCGTCGTTCCCAGAGCACCGCGCCGTCATCGAGGCGAATGAGTTTGAAGTCCACCAAGACGCGCACGAACTTCTGCGATTCAATTTCCCAGCGCCAGATTTCGCTAGCGAAGAGCGCTCCGGAAAGCTTGCCCTCGCGAGCCATGCGGACCGCCGCGTTCGCGTCTGTGGGAAAAGCGACGAAGCGGACGTCTTGTTCCTCCGGCAGGGAAATCTGGAAACCCTTTTGGGCAAGCTCCATCTTAAGATTTTCGCGCAGCACATCCATGACGTTCTCGCGATAATCTGAAGAAACTTTTCCGGCCATCTCGGCCAAGCGAACGTAGCGGATTGTTCGACGGCAAGAGCAGCGGCAGAGCGGTGCTGTTTCTCACTTTCGCCAGCCAGAGCGGTTCGGCTTGAACGGCTTTCGCCTCGGGTATTGGCACCGCAGAGTTTTTAGCGCTGCACGCGCTCAAGGTGAATCCGGCGCAAAGCAAGACCAGCAGCGCAGCGCGGAATTTGTTGACGACGCGGCTCAAGCCGTAGGCGAGAAAAATCATGCAGCAACCGAGCGTCACGTCGGTCGGACCCAGAGGCAAATCCAAACGCACGGAGCCATAAAAACCGAAAAATGCCATCACCATACCCAAAACCGAAGAGAGCGTGAGGTAAGAGCTCATGCGTTGCGCCAGCGGCTTGGCCGCCAGCGCGGGCAGGACGAGGAATCCGAAAATCAGCAGCGGTCCGGCCATGATGACACCGAACGCGATGATCAAACCGGCGAGCAGATAAAGCAAAATATCCCAGACGATCTGCCGGCCCTTGAGCAGAAAAGCCAGATCACGATCAAAAGAAACCAGCAGAAACTCGCGGCGAAACACCACGATCGCCACGAACACGACGCCAAACACCGCGGCCAAGAGTCTGAGTTCGCCTTTGGACAGCGCGATCACTTCGCCCTTGAGCAAGTTAAGCACTTCGACTTGACCGGCCGGATTGAAAACCATGAACAGGATCGTCAAAGCGCCGGCAAATGCATAGGCCGCGGCCAGGCGCCCTTCGGCGAGTCCTTTGCCGCGCTGCTCCAGATATCCGAGCAGCCCCATGCCGAGAAAAGTAAAAACCAGCGAGCCGATCATGCCGATGGCGCGCTCGCTTTCGCCGACTTGCAGCAGCCAACCGGTGTGCTGCAACCAAAAAGTAAATGACACGCCTGCGGCAGCGATCTCGGGCAAGGTCAAACCGAGAAAGATCGTGCGGCGCAGGACGAAGATAAGAACCGACGAGCGGGCACACCAATCCCATGATCAGCGTGCCGAGCAGCGCCGGAAAAAGTAAGTAAGACGGACTGATGATTTCGAGAAAAGAATTCATGAGCGGCAGGTCCTTTCTTTCCTCGACCCACACCCGGCCTTTGTCGACGCGAACGATCTTATCGGCGACTCGCTGAACCATCTCCAGATCGTGGCTGGAAAAAAACACCGCCAAACCCTTTTCGCGGGTCAGCTGGATCAACAGTTCGGTAATGCTTTGTCGGGACTCTTCGTCGACGCCCGATAACGGCTCGTCGAGCACCATGATCTTCGGGTCGACCATAAGCGCCCGGGCGATCAGCACGCGTTGTTTTTGCCCGCCGGAAAGGGCAAAAAACGACTTGCGTCGAATCTGTTCCATGCCGACCTGCTCTAGTAACTGGCCGGCTTTGGCCTTTTCGACCGGCGGGCATAAATTTAAAGGGAGGGACGCGGCCATAAGCGCCCATCTCGACGATCTCCGCGGCGCTCAGCGGAAACTGCGGATCGAGCGTCGCGCTTTGCGGCACGTAACCAAAGTTAGCCAGCGGGCAACCGCGCGTAAGGACACCGCCCAACGGCGCCAAAAGGCCAAGGATCGTCCTAAATAGCGTTGTCTTACCGGAGCCGTTCGGCCCGACCAGGCCGACTAGCTCGCCGGCATAGATCTTCACGCTAACGTCGTGCAGCACCGCCGCCGAATTGTAGCCGAGGCTGGCATTTTCGAAGCGAACCAGAGCGGGAAGCTCGGTGATGGACTTTCCCGCCCCGGCACCCTCGCGTGCATCGATATCCATCTCAAGGTTGGGTTTCATAGAATTTAACTAACCGCCTGAACCAAGCTACGCACCGTATAGTCGATCCATTTGATATAGGTGTCGGTTTCCGGCTGACCCCCGCCACCGCTGTACAGGCGCAATGCTTTGATCCCGGTTTCGCTGGCAATCTGCTTGGGCAATCGGGGATTCTGCGCGCCGTAGATTAATAACTGCGCTTTTTCTTGCTTGATCTGCTGGGTCAGCTCGACAATGTGATTCGGCGTTGGTTCGACGCCGGGCTTTATTTCCACGCTGCCGATCCGCTTCATGCCATAGCGATCGGCAAGATAGACCCACTCCGGATGGTACTCGACGTATTTAACGCCGCGCAACGGCGCCGCGAGCTTGTCCCAGCGGCCGATCCAGGTGTCCAACTCAGCGAGATACGCTTTCAGATTTTTTTCCAAGGCCGGCTGATGCTGCGGAAAATTTCGAGTCGAGACCGTCGGCGATATTTTGCGCGACGACTTTGGTGCGCACCGGGTCCAAAAGATAATGCGGATTGCCCTTCGGGTGAAGATCACCCTCGGCGCGGTCGACGCGCGTGGGCGCCTCGAGCACGGTGATGCCCACGGAGCAATCGATGTAACCCGGCCGTCCCGGCAAAATCTTCGGGTTGTTGGCAACCTCCAACAAGGCCGGCAGCCAGGAGTGCTCGTCATCCAAGCCGATCAGCAACAGCACGTCGGCGCGGTTGAGCCGCGGCACAAAGCTCGGCTTCATCGGCACTCCGTGCGCATCTTCGACCCCGGTGGCGAGACTATCCACCGCGACCAGATCTTTGCCGACCTGACGCGCGATATCCGCCAAGGCGGGCCAAGAAGCAATGACACGGATTTGTTGCGCGAAATAACTGGCTGGCCGCCAGCTGAAGAGCCATGGCAAATAAACAGAACAAGCGCAATCAACGCCCAGGAACTTTCTTCAATGGAATTTTCATATGGATCCCTTTGATTCTTAGCGCCCGAGGAAGCCGTGCGTATGGGCGCCGATAATGGTCGTCCACTGGAGGAAAACTTGTTGCCACGGTCGGCCTTGTCCTCGCGCACCCGGTCGTCCATGTGAGATAAATTGCAGACGCAGGCGATTGAACTCGCTCAGATTCCAAGTCACGAACGGCGAATAGCCCAGGTTTTCTTGCCCGGGCTTTCGATGCTCGGCGCATAGTCAAAAAGAAATCCCGTCGACCAACTTCTTGTTGAGCTTGAGCTCAGCATAGCCATAGCCGCCATAGGATTGACGCTTGCCGGCTTCGAACCGTCGTCGAAGCGCAAAGCGCTCACTGTTACGAAATAGCTCCGTGCCCACGACCACCCCCTGATACACGGCGCTGTCCAGCGGTTGATAACGATAGGTCAGATCGATGCCATTGAGCATTCGATCGCCGCCGGAAGCTATCGCCAGGCAAGCGCACCGAAGGCGTATAGGTATGGCTGGTGCCGAGCTCGACGCTTTGATTATCGGTAAGGTCAAAGTAGGTGCTGAAGCGAGTCAGATAGGTAAACCGGCTCCACGACGTGATTTAGCGTTGTCCAATCGTTCATTGTCCTCGCCCAGCTTATTGTAACCGCCGAACGTCGCGCGCAAAAAAAACGGCGTCGGAAACAAATAATTGACCTCGACGCCGTCCGCCTGAGTCTCGCCGCCGACCATTCTTTGCACCGACAGCGGCTCGTTTACGAAGGGCAACTCGTGCGCATGGGTTTTCGCCAGGCGCCCGAAGTCGGCAAGGAACCGGCCGCCCTTGGCCGTCAAGTTCCAGGGCAAAGACGTGGTCACCGCCGCCGCTTCATCGACCTCGACGCCGTCGGATGAACCATTGAAGAAACCGTACATTCTAGCGAACGGGTCGACGGACGCGGCAATGCCCAGTTCGGCGCTACGAAAGTTGAAATTGCCGCCGGCCTTGGAGCGATGATCGACCGAGGCGTCGAGCACAAATCCCATCGAAGGATTCAAAGCCGTCGGCGCGCTTTGCACGCCTTGAATCGATTTTTCGACCTGGCCGATACGCGCCACTGTCGAAGACTTGTCCTGTTCCAATTGGTCAATTTTTCCCGTCGTCGAGTTCTTCTCCTTCTCCAGTTGATCGATGCGTTGCAGGGCGTTTTTCAACTGCTGCTGCAAACCATCGACGACGCCACGCAAGGCTTCGATTTCCGCGCTTTGAGCCCAGGAGAGTACCGGGAAGAGCAATACAAAAATCGCCAACGAGAATGCCCCGAATACGGGCACTCGCAAGATCGAGAACACCATAACCGAACCTCCTATTAGAAAAGCAACTCTCCCAAACCTATCGCTCAAAGGGATAGTCGGGGAGAACACGAACTAATGAATTTTGCTTCGAGAACTAAACGGAGGTGCCGGTCGGAGGACCGCGGACGCTCGGGAGCTCAGACCAACTAGTAGCCCCCGAGAACTGGTAATGACCAGCAAAAATGGCGACTTGGAGTGTCGGCGTAACCGCGGGCGCATCGCCATGCAATGCCAATTGCGCGCGCGTGCCGTGCACGCAGCTACACTCTTTGGTGACTTGCGAGGCGAGCGAAACGTGAAAATGCAGCGGCAGGAAAAAAACAAACAGCAAAGTCGCCAAGCTGATCGCTCGACGAATCCGCAAACCGGCTTTCATCCCTGATCTGAACACGACGCTGAAACTAACCAATGTCATTTGTGATGTCAACAAAATGCGTCAACGCAGCCAGTCGATCTCCTATTGCCGTCTTGAATCCGGCGATCTGATCTCCCGGCAGCCGATAGGCGGACAGGTTTAATTCGATATCCAGGCTAGGCCTCCCATCTACAAGTAAACCTCCGGCCTGGATCTGCGTCTAAGGTGTTAAGATCGCAGAAAAACTATATAATTAGGAGGACTTGGAGATGGCCTATCGAAAGCTGTTGGGGGCCACGGGATTGCTGGCGGGGGTGTTTATGCTCACGCCATCGTTCGCTTCGAAGGGCGACCAGCTCGAGGGCAGACAAGATCGCAGAGAATTTCGCCGCGATGTGAAAGACGCGAAGGATTGAGACGCAACTAGCATGGCTCCTATAGCGCCGGCGCCAGGCGCGAGTGCTTTTTGCCGGCCGGTCCTCGGTTTCTCCAGCGCGACTGAATTAACAACCGATAGGAGTCCATCGGTGAAATCTGGGGACGAGGAATTGGTGGCGTTAGCCCAAAAGGGCGATCGTCGGGCATTCGAGGAACTCGTGGATCGGCATAAACAGAAGGCGTACCACATCGCCTTCGACTTCGCGCGCGACCGCGAAGAGGCCAAGGATCTATCGCAGGACGCGTTTCTGAAGGCATTTATGAATCTCAAAAAATTCGATGGCCGCTCGGGATTTTATACTTGGTTCTATCGCATCCTGGTCAACGTCTGTCTGGACTATAAGCGGCGGCAAAAACGCGCGCCGTCGGATGAATTTGACGAGACGGCGATGAAGCAGGTGGAGCCGTCGCATCAGCCTGCCGCACCGATCGCTCCCGACCAACATGTCTGGGTCGGTCAATTTTCGAGAAAAGTCGACGATGCGCTGGCGGCGTTGCCGGCGAAACAGCGCACGGCGTTTATATTGAAAAATCATCAAGGTTTGTCGATCCGAGAAATCGCCGCGATGATGGAGACCGCGGAAGGCACGGTGAAAGTACACCTTCACCGCGCCGTGACCACGCTCAGGCGGAGCCTGGCGGAATTCGCTTAGGAGGTTTTATGGCGCAACCAAGCCATCTCATGGCAAACCCATGTGCAGCGTTCGAGGAAGATCTGGTCCTTATGCATTACGGCGATTTGAGCGGCACCGAGCTTAATGCTCTGCAAGCTCATGTGCCGGGCTGCAGCGGTTGCTCCGCCTATCTCGAAGAGCTCGGGAAACTACTGCCGTTGACGGTTAAAACCGACGAGCCATCGCAAGACTTCTGGACTCATTACAATCGCGAGCTGCGCGCTAAACTCGACGACGCCGGCGCTAAGAAGTCGTGGGGCGAGAAAATAAGTGAACTGTTGCAAGTTCGCTGGGTACCGGTCTTCGCCACCGCTGCCGTTATCGCGCTGGCGTTGACGTTCACGATCGGCAAGGGCATCTGGCCAAGCAAAAATAATTCTCCGGAAGACGAAGCCTTCATGGAAGTGCTGCCGGTCGCCGAGAATCTCGATTTTTTCAAATCGATGGATGTCCTCGATGATCTCGACCTATTGGAGTTCCTCGGCAACCAGAGCAACAACAACGCCTAGCGGAATCGCACCGATGTTGAACCGTACCGCCGCAGCCCTGCTATTTTTTTTTGTCGCGGCGACCGATGCCCTAGCCGCGACCAAGGATGGCGAAAAACCGGATCCCGAAATGCTCAAGATGATGGAGTTCTTGCGCGAGATGGAAGTGATCAAACAAATCGACCTGCTGCAGGACATGCATCGAGTCGAAGCCGCCGCCGAGCCAACACGAGCCACGCCACGGAAGGCCGAGCCGGCCAAACAAAAGGAGACGGCTAAGTGAAACCGTTCAGACCCTTGGGATTTTATTTGTGCCTGGCGGTTTTTTCACCTGCGGTCAGCTGGGGACAATCGCCGCCGCCGGGCGCCGCGTTGGCGCAGAACAATAACGAGGCCGTCGAACGCTGGCAGCGCATGACGCCGGAAGAGAAGCGAGACCTGCGCGATCGTTTCGAGCGCTGGAAAAATCTGCCGCCGGCGGACAAGCAAAAATTGCAGAAAAATTTTGACAATTGGCGGAGCCTGCCGCCCGAGGAAAAAGCCACAGCGCGGCGCAACTTCGAGCGCTGGCAAAACCTCACGCCCGAGCAGCGCCAGCGCTTGCAAGAGCGTTGGCAACAATGGCGCAAGTTGCCGCCGGAACGACGCGAGGAGTTGCAGCGCCGGCTGCAAACCCTGAGAGATTTGCCGCCGGAGAAGCGCGAGGAACTCAGGCAAAAACTTCAGGAACGGCGGGAACGCCTCTCTGTGGAGGAGAAACAGCAATTGCGCGAAAAAGCGCGCGAACGATTCGAGGGGTTGTCACCGCAGGAGAAACGCGAAGCTCGAGAAAAACTGCGCGATCTGAGACAGAACGGCACTCCGGCGGAACGCAAGCAATTTCGCGAACAATTGCGCGAGAAGGCGCAGCGCGAAAAAGACAAGGACTGAGCCTATGAGCGCCTCCCTGAACCAAGAACAAAAAGTCATTCATTTTTTGAATCGCACCAGCTTTGGACCGACGCTCGCGGACGCCCAGCGCGCCGCGCGCATCGGCCTCGGCGCCTATCTCGACGAACAACTCGCTCCGGAGCGAATGCCTGACGGTGCGGTCGAAGAAAAAATTGCCGGACTCAAGACCATGCGGCTCAATAGTCGGGAGCTGTTCGACCTTTACCCGCCCGCCAAAGTCGCCAAAGAGCGCGGGACTATGGCGGGCGCCATGAACGCGCCGCGTTTTATTATTTACGAACTCCAACAGGCGCGCGTGTTGCGCGCGGTCTACAGCCAACGCCAGCTGTACGAGCTGATGGTCGATTTTTGGAGCAACCATTTTAACATTTTTGCCGCCAAGGGCGCCGACCGCTGGCTGACGACTTCCTATGATCGCGACACCATCCGGCCCCACGCGCTCGGCAAGTTCCGTGATCTGTTGCTCGCCACCGCGCGCAGCCCGGCAATGCTCTTCTACTTGGACAACTGGTTGAGCGTCAGCCCGGACGCCGGCATGCGCATGCCGGCCAACGCGCGCCGGCGCGGCCTCAATGAAAACTACGGCCGTGAACTCATGGAGCTGCATACTCTGGGGGTTGACGGCGGCTATAGCCAGCAAGATGTGCGCGAGGTGGCTCGATGCTTTACCGGCTGGACGATCCTCCGGCCGCGCGGCGACGCGGAATATCATTTCGAGCCGCGGCTGCACGACGCCGGCGCGAAAACGGTTCTCGGCACCCATATCCCCGCGGGCGGTGGCGTCGAGGACGGCATCAAAGTAATCGACCTTTTGGCGCGCCATCCGGCAACGGCCAAGTTTATCGCCGGAAAATTAGTGCGGCGCTTCGTCGCCGACGAGCCGCCGGCGGCGCTGGTGAACCGGGTCGCCGATACCTTCCGCCGCACCGACGGTGATATCCGGGCGGTGCTGCGCGCGATCATCGATGCGCCGGAATTTTATTCCGGCGACGTTTATCAAGCGAAAGTTAAGAAGCCCATCGAGTTTGTCGCCAGCGCGCTGCGCGCCACTCATGCGGAAACCACGATCACACCGCAGCTGCTGCGCTATCTGGCGCGCATGGGCGAACCGCTGTTCTTGGCGCAGCCGCCGACCGGCTTCCCCGATGCCGGATCATCGTGGGTCAGCGCCGATATGTTGCTCACGCGCATGAACTTCGCCGCCGATTTAGTCGCCAATCGCCTTGCCGGAGCTCGTGTGGATCCGAGTGTTCTCCGGGACACGCCAAACCTCATCCGCCTGGTCGCGCCGAACGGCCTTTCCCCGACGACGAAAACGGTTCTGGCCGAAGCCGGCGACAAAGATGCGCTCGCCTTGCTGTTTGCCGCGCCGGAATTTCAAAGGAGATAGATATGAACTCATCGCGCCGCTCGTTTCTCAAATCCACCGGACTCGGCTTCGTCGCTCTCGGCTTGCCGCCGTCCTTTCTCGTGCGCGCCGCCGGCGCGCAGGTCAACGGCCGCAACAAAGTTTTGGTGGTGGTTTTTCAGCGCGGCGCGATGGACGGGCTGAACGTCGTGATTCCTTTCAAAGACCGCGCCTACTACGCGCTGCGACCGAGCATCGCGGTAAAAGAACCAGCCGCCGGCGAGGAGCGCGCCATCGATCTCGACGGCTACTTCGCGCTGCACCCCGCATTGGCACCGCTAAAAGCCATCTATGACAAAGGCCAGCTCGCGATTGTGCATGCCGCGGGCTCGCCGGACAACACGCGCTCCCATTTTGACGCTCAGGATTACATGGAAATCGGCACCCCGGGCATCAAGAGCACGCCCGACGGCTGGTTGAATCGTTATCTCGCAGAGAAACACGGCGGTGACTCGCCCTTTCGCGGGGTTGCCTTGACGCCGCAGACGCCGCGCATTTTGGCCGGCGCAACGCCGACGTTGACTTTGTCGTCCATCGAAGAATTTCGCTTGCGCAATCAGGCCGCCGCATCGGCGCTGCAGAGACTCTACGCCAACGCCGCCGATCCGTTGTTCCGTCAGGGCGGCAACAGTCTATTCGAAGCGATGGCCCGCTTGCGCAGCGTTGAGGCGAAAATCCCGCAGAGCAGCGCGACCTATCCCAACGGGCGATTCGGCGTCGGGCTCAAACAGATCGCCCGACTGATCAAAGCCGACGTGGGCATGGAGATCGCATTCACGGAAATTGAAGGCTGGGACACCCACGTGGCCGAAGGCGGCGCGACCGGCCAGTTGGCCAACCGTCTCAAAGAACTCGGCGAGGGTTTGGCCGCCTTTTATCAAGACCTCGGCGATCGGATGGACGATGTCGTGCTCATGACCCTGTCGGAATTCGGCCGTACGGCGCGAGAAAACGGCAACCGCGGCACCGACCACGGCCATGCCAATGTGATGTTTGTTCTCGGCGGCCGGGTACGCGGCGGCAAAGTTTATGGCCGCTGGCCGGGACTCGCTCCGGAGGTCTTGTTCGAAGGACGCGATCTCGCCTTGACCACCGATTACCGCACCGTGTGCGGCGAAGTGCTCGGGCGCCATCTGGCGCAACGCGAGTTGGCTGGCATCTTTCCCGGATTCCGCGCGCCGAATAATTTAGGCGTTTTGGCGTAATGGCACGACAGTTGTCCCTAAGTTACGGTGTCATAGACGCCGGCGCATCCCCGACCGTTCCGTCGCGATCCTGAATGCGATACTGCAGATCGTACAAGCGCGCGTACAATCCGCCGCGCGCCAGCAGTTCCTCGTGGCTGCCGTGTTCCCGGATCTCGCCTTTGTGAATGACCAGAATGCGGTCGGCATGCTGGATCGTCGATAGGCGATGGGCAATGATCAGCGCGGTGCGGTTTTTGAGCAGCTCATCGAGCGCTTCCTGAATCAGCATCTCGGTCTGGGTATCGACCGAGCTGGTCGCCTCGTCGAGAATGAGGACCTTGGGATCGAAGGCCAGAGCCCGGGCAAAAGAAAGCAATTGCCGTTGTCCTTGGGAGAGCGTCGCGCCGCGCTCCTGAACCTCTTCATGATAGCGGTTCGGCATTTTTTCGATGAACGGCGCGATATGCGCGCGCCGCGCCGCCGCCAGCATCTCGGCCTCCCCGATGCGCGGATCGCCCAGAGTGATATTGGTCGCGATATCGCCGGAAAAAAGAAACACATCCTGGAGGACCAACCCAAGCTGGCGGCGCAATTCCTGTTTATCCCATTCGCGAATATCGACGCCGTCGACCAGGATCGCGCCGCGCTCGATCTCGTAAAATCGGCACAGCGCCGAGATGATCGAGGTTTTGCCGCCGCCGGTGGCGCCCACCAATGCGACTTTTTCGCCGGGACGCACGTGAAAAGAAATACCTTTGAGAACGGCAGTGCCCGGCAAATAGGAAAGCCAGACGTCCTTGAACTCCACGTCGCCCGCGACTTTTGCGACGGTTTTCGGTCGTGGCGGATTTTTGATCGTCTCGGTCGTATCGAGGAGCGCAAAAATGCGCTCGGACGAAGCCATGGCGGCTTGCATGATGTTGTATTTCTCCGCCAGGTCGCGAATCGGCTGGTACATGCGCTGGATGTATTGGATGAAAGCGACCATGACCCCGGCCGACACCGTACTCGCAAGAATTTGCCGGCCGCCGTACCAGAGCAGCAAGCCGATCGTCAGCGCGCTGAACACTTCGATCACCGGGAAAAACACCGCGTTGTAGCGAATGCTGCGCAGCAACACGTTGCGATAGCTCAAGTTCACATCCTGAAACCGCCGGTACATTTTCTCTTCCTGGCCGAACGCCTGGATCGTCGCTACGCCGGCGATGTTCTCCTGCAAGCCGGCATTGAGCCGGCCGAGAATCAGCCGGCTTTCACGATAGACCTCGCGCGCCCGGGTCCGGTAAAAACGGCTGATATAAAGAATGATCGGAAAGGCGGTGAGACAAACCAGCGCCAATTCCCAGTCGAGCCAGAACATCATGATGGCGATGCCGAACACGATCGACACATCGCCCAATAGCCCGACCACGCCGGTACTGAACAGCTCGTTGAGCGTTTCGACGTCATTGATCGTGCGCGTCATCAGCCGGCCGATGGGGTTGCGGTCGAAGTAGGCCAAGTCCTGCTTCTGCAAATGGGAAAAAATCTCCATGCGCAAATCGTGCATGGCGCGCTGGCCGGTATACTCCGTCGTGTAAGTTTGGATGAACACCACAATGAAACCGACCAGCACGACGCCGAGATAGGCCAGCGCCATCAGATCGAGGCCGGCGATGTCTTTTTGCGCGATGTAGCGGTCGATGGCGATCTTGGTGATGTAAGGGCCCAAGAGCTGCGCGCCGGTTTGCAGCATGAGAAAAACGAAGGATACCGCAAGCAGCTTCCAGTACGGCCGGAGATAACGCAGGACGCGCAACATCAACCGGGAGTCGTAAGCTTTGCCGAGGATTTCCTCTTCTTGATGCTCGGCGCCGATCACAGCGTTTCCTCCCGCTCAGCCAACTTCTCGACCTCGCGTTCCAAACTCTGGCGGCGGTAAAGCTCATAGTAAGCGCCGCGCCGCGCCAGCAGTTCCTCATGACTGCCTTGCTCGACGATTTCACCGCCGCTGAGATAAACAATCATGTCGGCATCGCGCACCGTCGAGATCCGATGCGAGATCAGCAAGGTCGTGCGGCCGTGCATGAATTGCTTCAGCTCACGCAAAATCTCTTCTTCGGTCTCGACGTCGACACTGGAAAAAGCGTCGTCGAGAATCAGGATCGGCGGGTTTTGAATGATCGCCCGCGCCAGCGCGGTGCGCTGCTTTTGGCCGCCCGACAAGCGCACGCCGCGCTCGCCGATCACGGTTTCGAAACCGGCGCCAAACGACTGGATCGCCGGCAGGAGTTGAGAAACGCGCGCCGCCTCCTCGACCCCGTCGACCGCGCGGTTCTCCACACCGAGCAGAATATTCTCCCGCACCGATCCGGAAAACAGGAAAATATCCTGCGACACGTAGCCAACCGCATCTTGCAGCAGTTGCAGCGGCATTTGTTTAATATCGACGCCGTCGATAAACACCGTGCGATCCGGTGCTTCGTGGAGCCGCAGCAACAGACTCACCAAGGTGCTTTTTCCGGAACCGGTTTCACCGACGATACCGCAAATTTTCCCCGCCGGAATTGCCAGCTGAATGTTTTTCAAAACCGGCGGCTGGGCTCTGCCGTAAGCGAAATCGAGATGGCGAAATTCGATATCGCCGCGCAATCGATCCGTGCGCACAGCCGTCCCATTCACTTGCGCGTAACGCGGCGACGGCGGCGTGTCGAGAACCTCCGCCAATCTGGACAGCGCCGCGGTGCCGCGCTGATATTGATTGGCGGTGTAACCGATCGCCATCAGCGGCCAGGTGAGCATGGCCAGATAGCCGTTGAAGGCCACGAACTCGCCCAAGGTCATGGTCCCTTGCAAGACCTGCCGGCCGCCGAGCCAGAGCACCACCGTTGCGGCGAAGCCGGCCATGACCTGCATCAACGGCCAAAAGATTCCCCAGAGTGTGGCGAGCCACATGGTTCTGCGCCGGTACTCCGAGCTGATCGCGCTGAAACCGCGCATCTGATTGTGCTCCTGGGCATAAGCCTGGACCACGCGGATGCCCGAGAGATTTTCCAGAACGTAGGCGCTCAGAGCGCTCAGCTGTTCCTGGGTGTCATGGGACACGCGAAAGATTTGCCGGCCGAAATAACGCACGGCGATGGGAATCAGCGGCATCGCCATCATCGACCACAGGGTCAACCAGGGATCGATGGTAATCATCAACGCCAAGCTGAAAATGATCACCACCACGGCATCGACGATGGCCAGAGAGCCGAAGCCCATCAACTCGCGCACCGCGTGAATGTCGTTGGTCAAACGCGACATCAAATCACCGGTTTTGCTGTACTGAAAATAGCTGAGAGGCAGTTTCTGCAGATGAGCGAACACCCGATCGCGCAAATCGGCCTCGCAGCGGCGCGAGAAACCGTGGATGTTGATGCGCCAGCAGTAGCGAAAAAATCCTTGCAGCGCCGCGGCGCCGAGGATCAGCAGTGGGTAGTGGATCAACGAACGGGTGGCGTCGGGCGCGCGCAGCGCGGTATCGATACCGCCCTTAATCAACCAAGGCAGGGCGATGCCGGACAGATCCGTCGCCACCAGCGAGAGCAAGCCGAGCACGAGGAATCGCCGGTAGCGGTCAACGAGAAATTTGACGCGATGATAATAGCGGAGAATCGCCGTATCCTTCTTGTCTGCGCTTGCCGTTTCAGCAAGCGCGATCCTTAGTCTTTCGCGACCCCGTGCTCGCGATAAACTTCCGGCCACTCTCCGGCCATGAGTTTTTCCATGACGGCGGGCAGTGCGGCCATCGGCACGCGAACCTGTCCCATGGCATTGCGATCGCGAATGGTAACTTTCCCATCGGCTGCCGACTTGTCGTCGCCGACGGTCTGCACGTCCACCGTCACGCAGAAAGGCGTGCCCACTTCGTCCTGGCGGCGATACAGCCGGCCGATCGAAGCGGTGTCGTCGTAAACCGAATGCCAGCGTTTGCGCAGATCGGCGCACAGTTTGTGCGCGGTCTCGACGATGCTGGAGTTTTTCTTCAGCAGCGGCAACACGGCAATTTTGACCGGCGCGAGCTCGGGATGAAAATTCAACACCACGCGCTTCTCGCCTTTGACCTCTTCTTCTTTGTAAGCGTCGACTAAAAACGCCAGAGTTCCCCGGTCGGCGCCCGCCGACGGCTCGATGACGTAGGGAACGATTTTTTGTTTGCTCTCTTCGTCAAAATATTCGAGCGCTTTGCCGCTGAACTGCGTATGTTGTTTGAGATCGAAGTCGGTGCGGTTGGCGACGCCTTCGAGCTCGCTCCAGCCCATCGGGAAAAGATACTCGATATCCGCCGTGCGCTTGGCGTAATGCGCCAGCTCGTCCTTTTCATGCTCGCGCAAACGGAGATTTTCCTTGCGGATGCCGTAGCGCGGATACCAGGCAAAACGCTCGTCGATCCAGCGCTGATGCCAATCTTCATCGGTACCGGGCATGACGAAAAATTCGATCTCCATCTGCTCGAATTCGCGCGTGCGAAACGTAAAATTTCCCGGCGTGATTTCGTTGCGAAACGATTTGCCGATCTGCGCGATGCCGAAGGGCAGCTTCAGACGCATCGACTGCAGCACATTGTCGAAATTGACGAAAATACCCTGGGCCGTTTCCGGACGCAGGTAAGTGACCGCCGCGTCGTCTTCCACCGGACCCATGAAGGTCTTGAACATCAAGTTGAACTGGCGCGGCTCGGTGAGCTCGCCCTTGCCGCAAGCTGGGCAGAGCGTGCGCTTTTGGCCGCAGTGCTTGCACGCCTCGCCACCGGGAATATTGAACTTATTCCCCTTGGTCGCTTCGCAAAAATGGACCCAGACATCGTCTTCGAGCTTGTCCGAGCGAAAACGCCTCTTGCAGGCGCGGCAATCCACCATCGGATCGGTGAAATGGTCGAGATGGCCGCTCGCTTTCCAAACTCTCGAATGCATCAGAATCGACGCATCGAGCCCGACCATGTCGGCGCGGTTCTGCACGTTGTCGCGCCACCAGGCGCGCTTGACGTTGTTCTTGAGCTCCACGCCGAGCGGTCCGTAGTCCCAGCACGAGCCCGTGCCGCCGTAAATCTCGCTCGACTGAAAAATAAAGCCGCGCCGCTTAGACAGCGACACGATCTTGTCCATGTCTACCATTAAGAAGTCCTATCTAAGGGTGAATTCTAATAATGTAATGGATAGGGGAAGGAGAGTCAAAAAGCGGATCGGGTTACCCAAGATCCGCTGATCGGACACTTGGCTCGACAAGCACCGGTTCTGGTCAATATTTTGCCGATGAAGAGTTGCAAATGGTGCTTGGCGTGGAACAAAGAGAGATAGTAACGTTGCAGCGCATCTGGCCATTTGTTTACGCTACCCTATTGTTTGCACTTATCGGTTGGCTGAATTTTATCACTGCCGACGATTGGCAGTACCGGAGCCTGACAGACGCTTTCCTCGCAGGACGACTCGATTTACTGCCGAGACCCGGAGGTAATTGGGCTGACACAGCTCCGTTCGACGGACATTACTATTCAGCGTTGAGTCCCTTGCCCGCGGTGATTTTCATCCCCTTGGTATGGGCGGGGATTTTCCATCAAGGAATTGTTGCGTTCTTCGGCAGCCTTGCGGTCTTTTTCCAATGTTTTCGATTGGCCAGGATATTTCACTATTCGTACGATGAGGGCTGTTGGTTTGCGCTCGCGTTCTGTTTTGGCACTTCATTTGTCGGTGTCGCAGCACTCCCGACGAGCAACCACGTAACGCACGTCTTATCCGTTATTCTGCTTTTTCTCGCCATCAATGAATACGAGAGAAAATCTCGGCTCTTGTTGATCGGTGGGCTTATCGGCCTCGCGATGGCCACGCGTGTTCCCACCGGGCTCAATATTATTTTTTTTGTTCTCGTCATATGCTTCGGGGTCGGCACATTTCGGAAGAAGATCATCAGGCTGGTGACGCTGCTGTTGCCATTTTGTGCAATCGCCGGGGTGTTGGCTGCTTATAATTTCGCGCGGTTCGGAAATCCTTTGGAGTCAGGTTACAGTTTCCAGGTGAACGGATTTGGCATCCTTTACTCGATGTGGGATGTACCCGGGAACACGGTCGGTCCCGTTGTCAGTTTTTCAAACATCCCAAACCATCTGTGGATTTTTTTGGCCGGATTGCCAAGTTTCAGAGGGATCGGTACGAGCATTTTACTAGTATCTCCTTTTCTTGGCTATTTATTGAGAGTGCCCCGTTGGGACTTGACCAACAAGCTGATTGCAATAAATATCCTCCCTGTCTTGCTGTTGGATCTGTCCTTTAGATCGACCGGCTTCGAACAAATGGGCTACCGTTTTTCGCTTGATTTTTTTCCCTTTTTGTTTTGGGTGTTGATGCGTTCAAGGATAAACCTCACCGGGAAATTTAAAGGACTCATTTTTCTTGCTACGGTCATCGATCTGATTCTGACATTTTATCACATGGCCACCGTCTTCCATCGTCGCGCTTGACATTGTCTCGTAAGCTCTACACCCGCCCATGCTCCCAGGATGCGCCGGTGCCACCGCAATCTAACTCGACTGCACAATGAACCGGCGTCGCTTGCACAGCGGCACGATCTTGACCACCATTACAAAGTCCTAAAGGTGGAATTTAATAACGTACAGATGGAGACGGAGGAGCCAAAACGTGACCGAGTCAGGGGGCCGAGGATTTTGGCCATCGCGTTAACGACAGGTTCAACGCGCATGACCTGCGGCGTCAGGTCAATCGCGTACTCGGATGAAACATTTCTTCGGGCTCGAACTTGCGCGGCGTAAGGCCTTGGCGATGACAGTACTCGAGCAGTTTGTTCACTTCGGGCCTCGTGCTGCGAAAACCCCATAGATACGGATCGGGTCCTGCAATCGCTTGCTCTTCCTCCCATAGGGCGCGATACCACAGTGCTGTCTGGTGAACGCGTTGCCACTGGAGCCATTCGTAGCATTTCCTTTTCGATTCCTGCCAGGCATTGAACAGGCTCATGGCGACCCAGGGATTTTTTTCTAAAACCGAGGTTTTAATCAGCAGCGTGTGCATGATCGGGAAAAAACCGGTGCGCTTGAAATAGTCGCGTTCCAGCTCGGCGTAGTTGGGAAATAGAAAATCGACATGCGGGATGAACGTTCGGCGCCCAGGTTCCGGTCGTGATCGCCGCGTCGATATGGCCGCTGGCGAGGAGATCGAATTGCTTTTGCTCTTTTGGCACAATCTCTATTTTCAACCATGCGGGCGGTTTCCAGTCGCCGACGCCGCGTTAGGCGGTCTGCCACCCAAGTCACCGATTTAGGATCGAGACCGTATTCGTCTTCGAGCAATCCCCGCGCCCAAACGCGCCGTCGTCGTCAGCCAGTTTTGCACGCCGATGCGCTTGCCGTTCAGATCGGCAGGCGAGCGAATGCCGGAGTGTTTATTGATGTAAATGTACGAGTGGCGAAACATCCGCTTGACGAAAATCGGAATCGCCGTGTAGCCAAGCGATTTGTAGTGCAGATCGGCGATGTAGGTGCCGGTATAAAATTCGGCGGCATCGAACTCTTTGCCGTCGATTTTGTGTCGCGCGCCCAGGGCTGTTGTTGACGTGAACTTCCAGATCGATGCCTTCCGGCTTGACCGTCCCGTCGATCAGCGCTCGCGCGCGGTCGTAGGGGCCGCAGGTCATGGATAATTTCAAAGACATGCTATTGGAGTTTGAAAACTCGCTTAAACTCTTTACCGAGCTGCTCATACTCATCGGCGCTCACGTGCATGGTCAAAGTCTTCGCTCCGGTCAGACGCGGATTTTTCGCGCCCATGCCGATTCGCCCCGGACTTCGACCTTTATCCTGGAGCAGCTTTTGACCTTCAGCCGATAGCATGAAGTCGATAAACAATTTTGCCGCATTGGGGCGCGGCGCGTTTTTAAGCAGCGAAATTTTATTAGGATCTCCGCCGACCAGCGGGTTCGGCGCCACCCACTGCAGCGGCGCGCCTTTCTCTGCGTATTCATCGACTCTGTGCTGGTACAGCGACACCGCCACCGGAAACTCGCCCGCCGATACCAGTTCGCTGATCAACGTGTAGCCCTTGCGAAAATCAATTTGCTGCTCGGCGAGCCGGCGCCAAAATTCCAGTCCTTTGTCTTTTCCCTCTGGCTTTCATCAGCGCGCCAAACAGATAATACTCTTCCGTGTCCCAACCGAGCTGGCCTTTCCAGCGCGGCGACAGCAAGTCTTCGTAGTTTTTCGGCGCCGCGTCGGCGGCAACGAGTTTGGTGTTATAGCCGATGACATAGATCGTCTGATGCAGTCCCACCCCGATAACCGTCCGGATCGCGCCAATCAGCGGGAAAATTCGCCGCTTCGCTGGATCGATACTTATCGAGCGAGCCCTTCTCTTTCAAAATTCCCGACTGAATGCCGCTCACCGCCACGACGTCGCCGAGAAATTTGCTGGCGCGGTGCTCGCTTAAGAGACGGGTCAGAGTTCTTTCGCTGCTGGCTCGCACGGTTTCGACTTTGAGCGGCGGATATTTTTTCTCGAACGCTTTGACGACATAGTCGGCATCGGTCGGTCCCCATGACGTGTAGAAAACAACCCGTCCTTCTTGCTTCGCTTTGGCGAGGTCTTGGGCTAGCCCGGCACCGCAAGATAGCAGAACGCTCAAGAGCAACCAGGATGCTTGCGCCGGGCTTCATAAACTCCCTCTCGCTATTTATAGACGCTGCTCAGAAATCCTTCCCGCTCCAATTCGTCCATCACGCTGGTATCGACGAATTCACGCCAATCGCGCGGCTCTTTGATCTGCATGAATTCCAGAAAGACCGTCGCATCTTCGGGGCCTGGATTGCGGAACTCTGGGAAATACCTTCAGCCAAAAATCGTAAGTCTCCTGCAGAATCTTAGGATCGGTTTCCCGCAGATTTTTGCCCAACACTCTGGCGCCGAACTCGCGATCGGTTCGAAAGCGCGCCAGACCGGCGACAAATCCCTTCATGAAGTTCTTCACGGTTTCGCGCTGTGACTTGATGAAGGACTGGCGCGCGGTGATCTGGTTGATCGGATATTGAATGCCGCTGCCGACCAAATCGTAGAGCGGCCGCAAGTCCGAGCTCGCGCGCGCGCAAAGTGAATGGCGGAAGCAGCAACGTTCCTTGAACCGTTCCGGCGGCCAGCGACGCCAAGCGCGTGCCGAAGTCGCCGACCTGCAACATGGCGACATCTTTGTCCGGGTCCAAGCCGATTTTTCTAAGCGCATATTGCATCGGCGACGTAACCTGAGCCGCCGACTGTGCTCACCGCGAGTTTTTTACCTCTTCAATTCAGCCGGCGTCGCGAATTTCTTTGCTGACGTAGAGCGTGTAGGGAAACACGCCGACGGTTCTGGCGATGATGACCGGTGTCCGCGCCCTTGAGCCGGGCGTTGACGACCGCGGCGCCGCCGGTGGTGCTGATCTGAATATCGCCGCCGATCAAGGCGCGGGTCACCGGCTGGCCGCCGGAGAACTGGATGACTTCGAGATTCTTGATTCCATATTTCTCGAAGTAGCGTCCTTCCCTGGCCGCCCAGAGCGGCGCCTGCGTGGCGCTGAAGATGGTGCCGGCGCGCAGTGGTTCTTGAGCGGGGAGCAATTTCGGAGAGAAGAGCAGCAACGCTAGCAGTAGAAGATTGCTGATTGCACTTCTTGAACGACGGTGAGCGATAGCCTCCGGAGTTCCCCTCTTTGAAAAAGAGGGGCTAGGGGAGATTTTCAGAATTGCCAGCGACTTTGCTGCATGAAGAAAATCCCCCTTGATCCCCCTTTTCCAAAGGGGGAAATTTTGCTGTGGCGAGATTGGTCAGCAACAAGGTTATCCATAGATGGTCTCGCGCCATTTTGCCCGGACTTGGTTTTTCAGTTCTTCGCTCGATTCGGCGATCGGTGGAAACTGGTGGCGCCGATCGTAAGGCATGCAGGCGTCGATCAGGCAGCGCGAGCTGTGGCCTTTGTTCTCGGGCGGAATGCAAACGTCGAGCGAACCGCTCGCCGCGCGGCTGATGATTTCCACGGCTTGATCCGGATCGCATCTCGTCGCCATTGCCCAGAGCACGTCGAACTCGCTCGTCGGATCGATGTCTTCGTCCACCACCACGACGAAGCGTCCGTTGTAAGCGCCGCCGAGCGACTGCGACGCGAGAAAGAGCGCCTGGCGCGAATGGCCGGGATAGGCTTGTTTGATCGAAATCACGTTGAACAGACTGCCGATGCCGGATTCGAGCGACCACACGCCTTTGACGTTGGGCAGGCCGGCTTTCTCAACGCGGTCCCAAAGCTGAGCCGCGCGAATCATGCCTTTGGAGAGCGAATAATCCGTCGGCGGGCGGCCCGGGCGCGCGACGCAGAGGATCGGATCGTTGCGATAATAGACGCGCTCGATGCGCAGCACCGGCGTGTCTTCCATGCGCGTGCCGTAGTAGCCGAGCCATTCGCCGAACGGGCCGTCGGGCTTGATGTCGCCGGGATGGAGAAATCCTTCGATGGCGATTTCGGCATGGGCCGGAAAAGGCAAGCCGGTGACTTGCCCCTCGACGAGATCATAGGGTCTGCCTCTGATGCCGCCGCAGTAGTCGTACTCCGAATAACCCAGCTCGATTGGATTGCCTGCAGCCAGAAGCAGCAGCGGGTCTTGGCCGACGCATAAGACAACCGGACAGGGTTTGCCCTGCTTGAAATATTTTTCCATGTGCATGCGTCCGTGCTTGCCGGCGGACGACATGAAAAGTCCCACGGATTTTTCGTCATGCACCATGGCGCGATAGGTGCCGAGATTGAGCCAACCTTCCTCGGGATCGCGCGTGATGGCGATGCACGCCGTGCCGATAAATCGGCCGCCATCGAGCTCATGAACTTTCGGCACGGGGAATTTGAGCAAGTCGATGGCGTCGCCGGCCATGGTGTTTTCAAACACCGGTCCGGTCTTCACGATCCGCGGCGGAATCGGTTGAAGCTTGTTGAGCTTTTCTTTGAATCGGCTGACGAGCTTCAGTCCCACGCTGTCCATCGGCAAGCCGGCCATGAGCGCGAGACGGCGATAGGAAGTTTGCTGGCCGAAGAGAATGCGAAATCCTTTGGGATATCCCTTGATTTGATCGAACAGCAGCGCCGGGATCGTGCCCGTGCGCTCGCGGTAGATCAGCTCCGCCATGGTGCCGATCTCCAGGTCCCAATCGGCGCCGTTGACGCGCTTGAGCTCGCCCATCGATTCGACGAGCTCGAGCCATTGCCTGACGTCATCGTAAGACAGCGGCAGATTTCCTTCGTCGATCGGTTCGGTCACCTGAGCGCTGGTCATTTAGTTTCCTTTCGTCGGCTGCGGTTTTGCTCGATGAAGTGAGAGCTGCAACAATTCGCACCCGGCTGTTTGCCCGCCGTTCGCGGCAGAGGACGCAACACGATTTGTGAATGAGCTTCGATCTAGCTCAAACCAAAGGCTTTGCGAAAATCTTTAATATGCTCTGCGTTGGTTGGGATCTCGGGATCGAGCGGCACGAGCTTAAGTTTCCTCGGATCCATCTCGGGAACCAGCGGCACGACATCGTGCCGCGCTGAAGCGCGCCGGGCCTTTTGCAAGATCTCCTGGCCTTCCTTCGAAATGCTATAGTTCATCAGCAGCTTGGCCGCGTTTGGATGCGGCGCCTTTGCCGCAACGGCAACCGGCGCGAGGTTAACCAGAATCGGATCGGTTCTTGACCCACTCGACCGGTTGGCCTTTGAGCTTCATCTGCTCGATCTGATCCGGATAAATGACCACGGCGACGGGAAATTCTCCGACGGACATGAGGTCGGCGAGCAAGGCATGGCCGTTGCGGAACTGTAGTCCCTGCCGGCTCAACGATTCCATATATTTTCGGCCTTTGTCTTCGCCCCAATACTTGAGCATGCCGGCGTGCCAAAAATATTCCTCATCGTCCATTCCCACTTGCCTTTCCAGCGGGGGTGCAAGAGATCTTCCCAGTTCTTGGGCACTTCGGCTTTGGCGACGAGCTTCGTGTTGTAGCCGATCACGTTGTAGCCGCTGTAGAGCGACACCCAGAAATTCTGTGGGTCTTTAAAGCCGGTGAGATAATGAGTTGCCTCAGGCGCGGCATAGGGCTGGAGCAAACCGCGGTTTTGCAAAACTTTGAGCGCAAATGCATTGACCACGTCGTAGGTGGTCTTTCCCGCCATATGTTCCGCAATGGCGCGATTGACAATCTGCTCGCCTCCCGCACGGACGATTTCGACCTTGAGGAAGGGATACCTGGCTTCGAATCCGGCGGTCAACGCTTTCGAATCGTCAAGGCGCATGGAACTCCAGAACACGACCTGGCCTTCTTTTTTCGCGCCACGTATCAGCTCCTCCTCGGATTGGGCGAAGGCGTGACCAAAGGCAGCGCAAAGGACACCGAGTTCAAGGACAAAAATAAGGGGAGAAACGCCAGTTCTTTTTCGCTTGTGCATCGGCATCTCCGCTATGCTTTGTTGAGCTGTTCGAGCACCTTCTCCGCCGACATCGGCAATTCTTTGATGCGCACGCCGGTCACGTGCGCGATCGCATTGGCGACCGCCGGCGCGATACCAAACACGGACATCTCGCCCACGCCTTTGGCGCCATAGGGCTCCGAGTGATAATTTTTTTCGACGATCATCGGCGTCGCGCCGGAATGTCGCGAACGGTGGGGATTTTGTAGTCGGCGAAGCTGGCATTGGTGATTTTCCCGTCGTCAAACAGCAAACCTTCCGAGAGCGCATAGCCGAGCCCCATCATGATGCCGCCTTCGATCTGGCCCGTGACCGCCAGAGGATTGATCGCTCTGCCGACATCGTGCGCGGACGCGACGCGAATGAGTTTGATCACGCCGGTTTCGCGATCCACCGCGACTTCAACCGCCTGGGCGCCAAACGGCCAACCCGGCGCGCTGGACGTCTTTTGCTTGCTTCGACGCAGCGTCGGCCCAGAGCCGTTTGCTCTGGCTGGCGCCGACACCGACGATCTCCGCTGCATGTGATTGCGCCAGAACTTCAGTCAGAGCTGATGACCGCTGGCCGTCAGCGCTGACTTTGCCGTTGGCGAAGCGAATTTTCTCGATCGGCAAGTTCCAAAGCCGAGCGGCTTTTTCCACGATCTGCCGGCGCGCGTCGGCGGCGGCAAGCTTTACCGCCGCGCCGACATACGGCGTGACGCGGCTCGAATAGGTGCCGTGATCGAATGGAGTCAAATCGGTATCGGCGATGACGACGCGAATCGCGCTCAGTGGTAACTGGCCAATTCTTCGGCGACGATTTGTCCGAGGCTCGTGCCCGTGCCGCCGCCGACGTCGGTAGCGCCGATAAACAGTTCGACCTTGCCATCGGCGGCGATGCGCACGCGCGCATTGGAAGCACGACGCGGAAGTGGTCGGCGACTTGTGCAGCAGCGCCACGCCAAATCCATGATTCGCCGGCGCGCGTTTCTTCCAGCGCTTGAGCTCATCACCGACCTTCAGCAAACACTCGCGCAGCGCGATATGGTCGGCGCGATCGCCGGCCGGAGTTTCGTCGCCCGTGTCGAGGCAGTTTTTCAGCCGAAGCGCGATGGGATCGATGCCGAGCTTTTGCGAAATAATATCCATCTGCGATTCGCCGGCCCACACCGCTTCGGGAATGCCGAGGCCGCGAAAAGGGCAGCCGCGCAGTTTGTTGGTGTAGACCAGAGTCGAGCTGACGCGAATGTTGGGAATCTTGTAAGGCCCGACGCCGTCTTTGAGCGCGCGATTGCTGCCGGCCAATCCCTCGGCGTAGGCGCCGGTGTCCCAGGTAAATTCCATGGCGCGCGCCGTGATTGCACCGTCTTTTTTCACGCCGGTTCTAACGCGCACCGTTGCCGGCACCGATCCGGCAGCGGCAAAGAATTCTTCGGCTCGGCTGTTGACCAGACGCACCGGTTTGCCGGTTTTGAGCGCGAGCGCGGCGGCATAGGGTTCCAGGCGCATGGCGTTCTTGCCGCCGAATCCGGCGCCGACTTTACTGCCGATGACGCGAATCTTATCTTCCGATAAATCGAACAGCTCCGCCAAGCCGGAGCGCACGAGAAAAACTTTTTGCGTGCTGGTCCAGAGTGTCAGACGATCGCCGTCCCATTGGGCCACCACCGCGTGCGGTTCGAGCGAACAGTGCTGCACTTGCTGGGAGCAGAACGTATCATCGAAGATCTCGTCCGCTTCGGCAAAGCCTTTGTCGATGTCGCCTTTGGAAAAGAACGTCTGGTGGGCGATGTTGGTGCCGAATACCGGATGCCAGTCGCGGGCCAGGACGGTATTGAGCCGATAGGAGCTTAACTGCTCGTGAACCAAAGGCGCGTTTTCGCGCAGCGCCTCATCGATAGTAAGCGCGGCGGGCAGCACTTCGTAATCGCAATCGATCAGATCGAGCGCCTGCTCCGCCGTTGCTTCGTCAACGGCCGCAACCGCGGCGATGACATCGCCGACGTAGCGCACCTTGTCGCCGGCGAGGATCTGTTCGTCTTGAACGCCGAAGCCGAAGCGCTTCGCCGGTACGTCGCCGGCGGTGAGAACCGCCGCGACGCCGTTCAGCGCCCGCGCGCGGCTCACATCGAGGCGACGAATCTTGGCGTGCGGGACGGAGCTGCGAAATAACTTGACGTGGAGCATCTCCGGCAAGGCGACATCCACGGTGTAAATTGCCCGGCCGGTGACGCTGTCGGGACCATCGAGCCGCGGCAGCGGCTTGCCGACGACCTTGAAATTTTTCACGACGCAGATTGCGTTTTCGGCGGCGCGTAGAGTTGCAGGAGATTGCCATCGGGGTCGAAGAAGTAAAAACCCCTTCCGGTGGGGCGATCGACGGTCGGGATGTCATAGACTTTCACGCCCCAATCTTTCATCTTCTTGGCCGCGAGCTCGAAATCTTCGGGCGAGACCATGAAAGCCTGATGGGTCGCGCCGTCCTCTTTTACCGCGTCTTTTTCGATCGGCTTGGGCCGCTGAAAAAGAACCACCATGGAATCGCCTGAGCGAAGATCGGCGCGATTCAGATGATCGCCCATGTCGTCGCGGTTAAGCTTGGCGATCGTCATTCCCAAAATCTCGGTGTAAAATTTAACCGCGCGTTCAACGTCATTGACGGGAATGCCGATGTGGTAAACTCCCTTCGTCGTGATCATAGATTCTCCTTTGTGCTGTGACCGCACCGCGCTGTGCGGCCGTTTTGGAAACACCCTTTTGATCAAAACGGAACTTGTCCGAGCCACGCCAACAAACACTAATGATTATACCTGCTGGCTCCGCCCCTTCGACTGCTTCGCCTACTGAAACGCCAACGGATACATGCGCTTTGGATTCTCGAAACAGAGCTTTTGTTTGGTCTCGGCGCTGACATCCTCTCGTGCCATGAACCTTTCAACGTTCTCACGGAATTCGGAACGCGGCTCATGGGGAAAATCCGTAGCGCAAAATAAAATATCATCGCGGAGCAAAGCGGCGATCTGAGAGATTCCCCGCTCTTCCAGCTCGCAATGAATGAAGATCTGGCCACTCTTCAGATGTTCGGAGGGCATTTTCTTACATTTGGGGACCTGGGTATTCCGGTGTTCATATTCCATGTCCAACCGTTCCATGAGATAGGGTACCCAACCGCAACCGGCCTCCGCGTAGGCCACCTTCAGTTTTGGAAACTTATCGTACACTCCATTGTAGATCATGCTAGTCATCTGAATCATTTGGCCAAACCCATGGCTAAGAGTGCGAACTTCAATCAGCGTGTCAAAGGCATCGACACCAATACCCTGGGTGGGCGCGGCGTGAACCGCAAGCAGGGCGCCCAGTTCCTGCGCCGCCTCGTAAACCGGAAAATATCTCTCATCGCCGAAGGGTTGACGGAGCCCGACCGCCGGGAGAACAGCACCAACGAACCCTAATTCAGTTACAGCGCGTTTTAATTCCTTGACAGCGTCGGGAATCGATTGAAGCGGGATTAAAGCCATCCCTTTGAGACGCTTTTCTGGCTTGGTGAAAGTTTCGTACAAATAATTATTATAACCGGCGGCAACGCGCGCAGGCCCAATCCTTGTCTCTCACCAGACCGAAGGTGAGTCCAGCGGTAGGATACAAGACCGACCAAGCGATTTGATCTTCATCGAGAAAGTCCTGCCACTCTTTCAAGCTCCCTTTGGCGATGTAGCGGCCCTTGCCGTCGGCTACCCTGCGCGCCTGACGGTGAAAGCCGTCAAGCGTTGGGAAAAATGGAAACGATAACAGATCTTCGCGGCCTTTGAACGGCCCCGGCAAAAATTGCAATAGCTCCGCATCGCTCTCCACGACGTGTCCATCCGCGTCGATGAAACCGCTGATCTTAGTCATTGCAATTCCTCTCCTTTCCACGGCCTATTGAATACTATTTCCCTTGATCACCTTCCGCCTTGTATAGCAAACCCACATTCCTCAATCATCCGACGAAAACTTTTCTTTGGCAACGGCTGAGGCCGTCACGTACCGGTAGCCAGTCGGGGTGCCGCGAATTATGTTTCTTGTTATGGTTCGGCGATCCGTCAAAAAGAGAAACCCGAACGTCGCTTCACGGGACTTTCGACTGGACCGCAATCGCACCCAACTCTAATCGTCCTAGTCGCTGTTTCGATCCGTGACGCTGATATTTCGCCATTCGATGATATCTTGACACGCTGCGGCTCTTCACAAGTATCTCTTGCTCATTGCCGGATAAGTACAATTCATGCTGTATCAGGGAGTTACCGCAGAGCGCCTCGGCTGGTATGAACATTGCGCTAGCAGTTGTCATAACGCAAAGGAAGGAGGTGAGAAATATGAAAATCGCAACATCATTTATGGCAGCCTTGCTCCTCACAGGTACGCTGGGATCAATGAGCACCGCGATGAGCGCGGATGGCGTTATCTCGAAAGACGAGCTGACTGCAAATAGTTACTGTCATGAAAAGTTTCCAGCGATGACGAGACAGACCCTTGATGCCGATAACCCGGTCCTCAGTAAGTCCGGGGCTGTTATCGACTTCTACGGGCCGTGTGACGAGAATCCCGTTGGGGAAGATCAAATCCAAGAGCAAAAGCTAGAAGCCCAGCATCGTTTTACGAACGATTACGAGGACTGATTGCTGGTAGACGGCGTAAAGTAAAGAGGAGGGCCACGGCCCTCCTCTACGCCATCTGCTTCCATCGTCAAGCGAATCCCGCAAAGAGACATCCGTGTCATTCTTTCTGCAACCTATTCTGTTAAGCGAGTTGCCGATAGAACACTTCATCCGCTTTTCTCATGAAAGGCGACTCCGCCGTTTTGCTCGCCTTTCTCTCTGATAAATCCTGAATGCAGTAAGCGCGTCAGCAGTGCGACGAAACCCTGGCGCATTTTTTCAATTCGTTCAATTGAGTCGCAGCTCGCATCGGTCAAGGATTGACGGAGCTATTCTTCCAGGATTTTCTGCATAACACGAAACCAATCCTGCGTTCGAATTTCTCTGCCATCGACCTGAAGGCATACTCTTGTATTCAACTCGCCGCCTTCCCTGTTCTTAAACTGAAATAGTAAAACGGATCATTGTTTCACGCCCCGCTAGTCTAAGCGTCTGCGGCCCCGTGGTTCTCGAGACGTTGGAAGTTGTTATCTTGGCGTTCGTCTTAATCCCGACAGGATCTCGCTCCGATAACAACTCGCAACTGTTCGAGCGCACGCCAGTAACCCGCTGAGTCTCAAGTTCTTTTTGATTCCAACGCGCGCTGGCACAGAGCTTGCCATGAGTCTTGGTAGAGCAAACAAAAAGAAAGGAGGTGACCATCATGAAAATCGCAACATCATTTTTCGCGGGTATGCTTTTGATCGGAACGCTAGGTATGAGCAGCACCGCGATGGCTGCGAATGGAGTAATCTACAAGCAAGAGCTTACTCCGGGAAGTTACTGTCACCTGAAGTTTCCTGCGATACGTGCGCAGACCTTAGACAGCGATCATCCAGTTCTCAAGGATCCAAGCGACGGCGACATCATCGACTATTATGGACCGTGTGACGAAGACCCGCTGGGTAAGGATCAAGTCCATGAGCAGAAACTAGACAACTATCACCACTTCCAGCGTGATTACGAAGACTAACACTTCGCTAGAAGGGTGAACGAGGAGGGGCGATCCCCCTCCTCGATGCTGTGCGCAGATAAGTAACTCTCGTGGTCGTAGTTCGAAGTGTAACCATTAACTATTCTCTTTCTCGAAGAAGAAACACAAAGCCATGCCAGACGCCATTTCAACGACCAATCTCGTGACCATCGTGGACGACGATGAATCGGTCCGCGATGCTCTCAAGGGATTTTTGCAATCCGCTGGTTTTGCCGCCGAGATCTTTTCATCGGCGACGGACTTGCTTGGTTCAAATGTCCTCGACAAGACGAGTTGCTTGATCGTGGATGTTCATATGCCGGTCATGACCGGCTTGGAGCTTCAGCGCCGATTGGGCAACAGTCGATTTCGGATTCCGATGATTTTCATCACGGCGCGCGACGATCCGCAGGCGCGAGCTCAGGCGGTAAAAGCCGGCGCAATAGGCTTCCTGCAAAAGCCGTTTGCCGCCGACGCTTTGCTAGGCGCTATACACGCAGCCCTCGATACCAAAACAACCCAACTAGCAAGCTCTACTTCGATCCTTCTCTCGGCGATCGAACCTAAATCGAACTCTTTCAAGCGCCGCGTGGCGTAATCTAGACACCGGGCGATATATCGACTTCGGTTTTGATCACCAATCAAAAACTCTTCCACTGAATCTTGCAGCATTGTGTCGTAACTGCGTTAGTTGTTCTCGTTTACAAAGCGATTGGCGACGCTGGCATAAACCTTGCCCTGATCTCAGGCAAGAAGGAGAGAATGAAATGAAATGCCAACGATGTGAAAGCGGTAATGAAGCTGGGTTCCGAGTTGTTTCCGACGTTTTGGATATGAAGGTATGCGCGGATTGTGCCGGGGAAGCTCGCGAACTAGGCAGATCCCTCAAGATCGTAGAAATCGCCAAGCCAAACCGCGAGCGAGCCGCGAGCAAAACCGAGGCGCTCGTTACCCTTTAGTAATGCTGAGTGATGGCGCGCACTGATAGGCGGCAACAATGCGGTGGCGAGTTTTAAAGTGATCAGGTTTCGTTCTGCAAAAGTTAGCGGCGGCAAGCTTGTCGCGAGGTCCACGGGTTTCCTCCCGCCGTGTAAGACGACATCTCATCAGCACGAAGGATAAAAAGCAGGAGAGCATTATGGGTCGGGTTGCGTCTATCTTGGCTGTGTTGGTTTTAAGCTCCAGCTTTATAACCGGGTGTGGTTGTCTCGCTGCCGACAGTTATGAAAAATCAGCCTGCCAAAAATACTACACGGACTGGCCGGCGGGTGACTACGGCTATGAATGAGATCGAAGCACGGCGTATTTGAATGCCGAATCTCAAGGTGTGAGTGCGGAACGCTGATTGTTATGGCATGAGTTTCGCGTTCCAACGATTCAACGGTATGAGCATTTCGTAGTTAAACAAAAGGAGGATGATATGAAAACTAAAGCGATTCTTCTAGCGATGGGTTTAGGCGTGCTTGTCGCAAAGCCCCTATTGGCCCAAGAGCAAAATCCCGACGCTAATCTTGTAGGCCGGATGGAGCAAAAGCTCGCTGAAAGTGATTCCGAAGCGAGAAATCTCAAGGGCGAGCCCCAAGTTCCGGAGCCAACGGAACGCGGTTGATTGCGTAGACGGCGGCTTTATCCGCTCGATCATTTGAAGAGAATCGCTCGGGTGCCTGCGGCCGTAATATCCTATGGAAGTACAACTCATCTCGGCCGGCAAGGTCGTGCTACTCGTAATTGCTGCGCTCCTGCCGATAGTCAATCCGCTGGGGAATGCCCCGATCTTTCTCGCCATGACTTCGTGGTGTTCGACGGACATGCGCCGGGCTCTTGCCAAGCGCATCGCTCTCAACGGATTTTTTCTTCTGGTCGTCGCGATTTTTGTCGGCTCTCACATTCTTGCCTTTTTTGGTGTCTCCGTGCCGGTTGTCCAAGTCGGCGGTGGCCTACTGGTTACGGCGACGGGCTGGCGGCTTCTGGATTCCCATAGTGATAAGTTGACGGCCGCCGATGCCGCACCATGGAGCCCCGATGAAGTGATCAGCCGTGCCTTCTATCCGCTGACGCTACCCCTGACTGTGGGCCCGGGATCGCTCTCGGTCGCCATCACGCTCGGCGCCAACACAACGCGAACTCACATCGCGCTGTGGGCATTGATTTCAGCGATTCTGATTGCGATCACGCTGGTCGCGATTTCGATCTATTTTTGCTATCGCTTCGCCGGGAACATGACCCGGCTACTCGGTCGTAACGGTACGAGTATATTTCTTCGGCTGTTCTCCTTCATGCTGCTTTGCATCGGTGTCCAGATTTTCTGGAACGGCGCCAGCGCATTGTTGGCTTCACTAGCCGGGGACGCGCACAAGTTGAACTTCACCCCGACAGGTTTTTGATTGATCTGCCGGGCGTCGCCGTCATGCCGACACCCGTCGTCCCTTCGACCGTTAAGTTTGGCCTCTCGCGTTCTCTCGCTCAATACCCCGACGCAGTTCGCAATCACAAACACTTGCCTTTCCCGCGCATTGAATAGTCCCTGACATTTTCTAGCGTGCGAATACGCCGTCAGCCGCGGTTTTTTCCCGTGGCATGGATTTGGCGAATCAATAGGTCAGAAAGTCTCAAGCGGAGGCGAGATAAATGCTGTCCCAGATACTCGACCGACTGAAAAAGTATTGGCAGCGCAGAGCTGCAACGTCGCTGGCATTGGCGGGCGGCGCGCTACTGAGCGGATGTGCGCCTGTGGGATTCGATCCATCCAGACCTCCGGTAACGATCAGCGAAGTTGTCCAACTGAGCAAAGCAGCGGTGCCGGCTGAAACCATCGTGAATAGAATGCATGCATCGAAAACCATTTATCGGCTAAACGCAGCGCAGCTTGCTCAATTGCACGATCAAGGTGTCGCCGATCCTGTGCTCAATTACATGCAAGAGACTTATCTCAACGCCGTGCGCCGAGAGCAAGACCGGGCCGATGCGGCGACGTGGGAAATGTGGAGAAATCAGCTTTGGTAAAGGGCCACGTAGGAAACAACTAAGAGTAGCGGCCTATCAATGACAGTCCGCTGTTAGCAAGGAGAACTAGCAATGAGATTACGTAATCAATTTCTGGCATCAGCCCTTTCATGGGTGCTGATGACCGGACTCTGCGCGTGTGAGGTCGTGGCACAGGATGCCGCGCCCACACCCCAGCCGGCGGTGCAGCCGGCGCAAGTGACTGCAGAACAGTTACAGCAGCTGGTAGCGCCCATCGCGTTGTATCCCGACGAACTGGTCGCGCAGGTTTTGGCGGCTGCCACCTACCCGACCGAGATTGTCGAAGCCAACCGTTGGCTCCAACAAAATTCCAGCCTCAAAGACGCTCAACTTGCCGATGCAGTCGATAAACAACCCTGGGATCCGAGCGTGAAAGCGCTCACGCAATTTCCCTCGGTGCTCGCCAATATGGACAAAAATCTTTCCTGGACGTCGGCTTTGGGCGATGCCTATTTCAACCAATCACAAGACGTTCTCAATGCCGTGCAGGTAATGCGCAAGCGGGCGCAGAGCGCCGGTACTCTTAAAACCACGGCGCAGCAGACCGTGACAACCGCTAATCAAACGATAGTGATCGAACCCACCAATCCGCAGGTCGTCTATCTGCCTGAATACGATCCCTGGGTCGTCTATGGGGCTCCCTTGATTACGTATCCGGGATATCTCGGCTTTGATTATTTTGTCGGTCCGGCTATTTGGTTCGATGTCGGTTTTCCCCTCGGACGCTTTCACCGCCACTTTCCCTGGGGTTGGCATTCCTGGGGCTGCGATTGGCACAACCGGTTCATAGTTTTCAATCACAACCGGTTCATCTCCAGGAGTCCTACCTTTATCAACCGCAGGTTCGGAGCACATGGCCCTGATTTTCGCGGTGCTCCGGGACATGGTTTTCCGGATCGCGGCGCGGGCTTTCGCGGCGGACCGATCGACCACCGCGCCGATCGCGGCTTTGCTGCGCCGCACATGGCGCCGAGCCAACATCCCGGCGCATTCGGTGGATTT
This sequence comes from uncultured delta proteobacterium, assembly GCA_963811315.1. GTDB lineage: Bacteria > Desulfobacterota > Binatia > UBA9968 > UBA9968 > DP-20. The sequence continues at coordinate 12,822 of CAWERH010000066.1, read as the reverse complement.
GACCATGGCGGCGCGGCGGGCCATTTTTCCGCCCGCGGCCAGTCTAGTTTTGGCGGCGGCATGCATGGCGGCGGCGGAGCGCCCGGCGGTTTCGGCGGAGGTCATGGCGGTTTCGGCGGCGGTCATGGCGGAGGCGCTGGCGGAGCCCCGGTGGTTTCAGCGGTGGTCACGGCGGTTTTGGTGGCGGTCATGGCGGAGGCGGCGGTGGTGGTCACAGGTAAGCCGATTTGTCGCGCGAGAGATTTCTATGCAAGAAGATGGAACGGAGGCGAACAAGATCATGGGTATAAAAGACGGCTTTCAAAACATTCGTTGGAGCACTTTAGCTAAGTTTGGCGCAGTGGCTTTCTTTGGAGTGTGGTCTCTGGGATTTGCCTGGACTCTTTTGGCCCAACCGGCGGGACAAAAAACCTTTTCATCTCCCGACGAAGCGAGCAAAGCATTGTTCCTCGCCGTTCGATCCGGTAACGAGAAAGACCTCCTGGAAATCTTCGGAGCCGACGGGAAAGAGATCATCTCCAGCGGCGACCCAGCAGAAGACCAAAAAAGCCGCGCGACGTTCGCCGAGAAATATCAAAAGATGAATCGTCTCGTCGCGGAACCGGATGGAACCATCCGGCTGTATGTCGGCGCCGAGAACTGGCCGATGCCGATCCCGCTCGTGAACCGAAAAAATCTCTGGTACTTCGACACCAGCGCCGGCAAGGAAGAGATATTATTTCGCCGGATCGGACGAAATGAGATAGCGACTATCCGTGTTCTGCAAGAACTGGTCGCCGCCCAAAAGGAATATTATTCTAAAACCCACGACGATGACGGCGTTAAACAGTACGCGCAGAAGTTCGTCAGCGATGCAGGGAAAGCACGACGGCCTCTACTGGAATGCCAGCAACCATGAAACGGAAAGTCCGATCGGACCGCTCGTGGCCTATGCCGGTTCCGATCGCTACGCAAAGAAACCGAGCTTACTTCCGAGTACCCCGTTTCAGGGCTATTACTTCCGGGTCCTGACGAGGCAAGGAGAACACGCATCCGGCGGCGCCAAGCACTATCGGGTCCACGGCAAGATGACGCGCGGCTTTGCGTTCTTGGCCTATCCTGCAGAATACGCCAACTCGGGCATCATGTCGTTTGTGGTCGATCAAGATGGAATTCTCTATCAGAAAGATCTCGGCCCGAAGACTGCCGACGTGGCCAACGCTCTCCGCGAGTACGATCCGGACAAGACCTGGGTCAAAGTCGAATAGACGATCGCGACAGCGCGCCGCCGTCTAGCGGTAGTCCTGAGATTTCCCATTCGCCCGTCCTGTTGAATTCAATAAGGGTTTTTACCATGCGAAGATTCATTCCCATTTCATGCCTTCTCACCTTGCTTACGGGCTGCGCGGTGTCAACTCAAGTCGGCACTACGGCGCGATCGAGCATAGAACAACGGCTCTTGATCACCTCCTTCGAACGGGCTTTAGCGACGTTGGATACGCACGAATTCACGGGCAAAACCGTCACCGTCGATTTCTTCGGTCTTACCGCGGACAAGGATTTCGCGAAGGAGTTGTTCACGGCTTGGCTGCAAGAACAACAGGTACAAGTCACCACCGATCCGAAGCAAGCGCAGCTCCACTTGAAGGTCTTCGCTCCCGTTCTAGCGGTTGACCAAGGGGACTCCTTTGTCGGCGCCCCAGCCTTCACGGTTCCGATTCTAGGTTTTGTTATGCCGGAGATCTCGCTGTTCAAAAACGCGCGGCACAGCGGCCACGCCGCGGTCGAGATCTTTGCCATCGACAGCGACACCGGAAAATTCGTCGACAAGACCCCTCCGGCGATCGGCGAAACCGACTACAATGACTATACCGTCCTGATCCTTATTCACTTCACCCGCAGCGACATGGAAACCCGCAAGTGGGATTGGCAACCCGGCAGTTGACCTCGTTGTCAAAGAGCCGTGAACTTAAATTCGGTACGCTGTTTGCAGTGCGCCGCTAGTGTCCTGACTCAGAAAGAGACTCATCGATGCAAAAGTATCGTCCAGCCCATCATCAAGGCCATGCGCCATCAGCGCGCCATAGAGCGCCGTCGCGCCCCTGGTTGATTTCTCCAGCGTGGCGTTACGCCTTGACTACTTTCGATCTTCTGGAAGACGAACGGCGCCGTTCGTTGGAGCGAACGGACAAGTCCAACGAGGTTGAAGAAGGTTCGATGCTTCGTTAAGCCGATTTTTCCCGATGGCACGGCCGACGCCATTCCGACAAGTGCCGGTATTCAGACCGGCCAATCAAACCAGATGCTTCCTGTCCTCATCCGCCGCGGACAATTCCATCGGCAATTACACTGCAGTTTCCTTCGTATCGATCAGAGATGCCGGCGATAACCGCGCCATCGAAGCTGCGTTCATAGCGACCAGGCTCGCTGGCATGAATTTGGCAATTTACTAATTCCAGAGACGGTTCAGCAATTTTTTGAAATCGTTGCAAACCGATTTGGATATTAGGTTCGAGGCTAAAAATGATGGAGAGCTCCAAAAAATTATCGCCATGGAAGAGCAGCGCGTTGATGTTTCTGGTCTGCGCTACCCTGTTGAGTGGTTGCTCGACGTTTGGACTTAAAAAAGCCCGAGCCGATCACGATCGGTCAAGTGATCCAGATGAGTAAAGATGGACGTGCCGACCCGAGACCATTGTCAAGAACATGCAAGATTCCGATGTCCGTGTACCGCTTCACGGCGGCTCAGTTGGCGCAGTTGCACGACATGGGCGTGGCGGATCCGGTGCTGAATTATATGCAGCAAACCTATATCGAGACGGAGCGTCGACAGCAAAGCCTCGAAGATTGGGACCGCGCCGGCTTATGGGGACCTTATTTATTGGTAAGTCGCATAAAGCAATTGCGATCATCAAGGAGCACGGAGGAAGCTATGGCACGCAGGTATAAGTCTCATTTGGTTATCTTGGGCATCATCGCCTCGTTGTTGTTTTTCGGCGACGTTCGAGCCGAGGAAGGACCGCCGAGTGATCATGCCATGACACAGGAAACTATTGCCGGACCGGAACCGCACGCGATCAAACTTGTCTCTTTCGATCCCTGGGTGATCGAAGGAGAGGTTAAGGGTGCGGTGGCTACCTACGTCTATGACGATGTCGCCACCGCAAGGCCGGCTGACTATTGGGAGATTTACAATCAAACGGGCGAACTCCTCGCAGTGAGCTGGTTCGACGGTCACGGCGTGCGAAAGTCCGCTGTCGATCGCGGCATCGTCGAAGAGAAAGACCAGCTCGAGGGAATTTTTGTTGTCGTCGTGGACGGCGACTCGGTGTGATGAAATCTTTTTCATCGATCACTCATTCGGAGGGAACCATGGAATACGTAACAATGAATGGGCTAAAGCGCGACGTTTCCCGCATCGGACTTGGCACCTGGTCGATTGGCGGCTTCATGTGGGGCGGAACTGATGAACAAACGGCGCTCGAGACCATTATCAAAGCATTGGACCACGGAATAACTTTGCTTGATACAGCCCCCGTCTACGGGCTCGGCCGCGCCGAAGAACTCGTCGGTCGCGCCTTACAGCAATATGGCAAACGCCAAGAGGTAATTGTCGCGACCAAGGTCGGACTGGAGTGGCACGGCGAACAGGTATTTCGGAACTCGAGCAGGACTCGGATCATGCAGGAAATCAATGACTCGCTGCGCCGCCTGAAAACCGATTACATAGATATCTACCAAGTTCATTGGCCAGATCCGCTGGTGCCGATCGAAGAGACGGCGGCGGCACTGCACCAGCTGTACAAGCAAGGAAAGATTCGCGCCATCGGGGTGAGCAACTACTCGTTAGAGCAGTTGAATCTGTTTCGCCAAGCCGCACCGCTGCACACCGCGCAACCGCCTTACAATCTGTTCGAGCGCGGCGTTGAAAAAGATGTGCTGCCTTACTGCCGTAGCCACGGCATCAGCACGCTGACGTACGGCTCGCTTTGCCGCGGACTGTTGAGCGGCAAAATGAACGTGAACACTCAATTTTCCGGCGACGACGTCCGAAAGATCGACCCAAAGTTTCAGCAACCCCGCTACGCGCAATACTTGAAAGCCGTCGAGCGCCTTGACCGCTTTGCCCAGGAGAATTTCGGTAAACATGTCCTTGAGCTGGCGATGCGTTGGACGTTGGATCAGCCCTTCGTCACCGCGGCGCTTTGGGGAGCCCGCCGTCCCGAACAGCTGGCGCCGGTTTCCGCGATCGATGGGTGGAAGTTGGATGCCGCTACACTGAAAGCTATCGACGAGATTGTTCGCGATGCGGTCACCGACCCGGTGGGCCCCGAATTCATGGCGCCGCCGGCTCGATCCTCAGCTGCGAACCAATCACTGAACGCATAGCTCCGGCGTTTTGGGTCACCCGAAACGATTATGTCTGACTATGCTGGCGATGCGGTGCTCATCACTCTAGAGGGGACACGCGAAGGCTTGGCGCCGATACAGTCGCTGTTTGCGAAGATTTTTGGCGACCCTGTTTTCAGTCGCCAAGACCTCGCGCAACGCAGTCGACATTTCGACACCTGCCGATAAACAGTCGTGTATTCTTCGTAACGACCCCTCTCTCGTAAATCGTAAGAACCTGATTTCGTAAGACACGGAATTTTTTCACCTTCGATCGACTCTGGTACGCGGCTTGCTGTCCAAGTTAATGGCCACCAACCTGAAGAAAGATTCATACTCATTTGTAACGAACGAGACGGCATTCGAACCGTGCGTGGAGGAGAAAAACATGCGGCAGCGAAAAGTTATCAAGACTACCTTAGGTGATCTCATCGTTGCGGTGACTGACGAAGTCATGCCGTCAGTGCAAGATCCAGTCAGCGCCTACATGGTGGTGTCCTGGGTGCTTAGCGACGTCTTAACTCGCCAGCGTCAGCGCGATCACGAGCAGTCCCGGCGAAAATCCCAAAGTTGATAGCAGGAGATAAAGCACTGTTGTCCCGCAGGCGTTCGGTGGTGATTCGAAACGCGCCGCGAGCGTGACAGCGATTGATCCAGTTCAATACAGCCTAACGGACTCACTAAATTAAAACTGAAAGGAAAACAAAAATGGCCAAGAACGATGCAATCCAATTAGAGGGAAGAAAAAGAGACGGATCACAAACGATAACCGATCTCAGCGGCGATGCGGTTGAAGAAATCTCCAGCAACTTACGCCGACTGCTTGCCGACGTGTTCGCGCTTTATGTGAAAACGAAAAACTTTCACTGGCACATGAGCGGGCGTCACTTTCGCGACTATCATCTGCTGCTCGACGAGCACTCCACGCAAATATTCGCCATGACCGACGATATCGCCGAGCGGGCGCGCAAGATCGGCGGCACGACGATTCGTTCCATCAGCGACATCGCAAAAAATCAACGGCTGAAAGACAACAACAAGGAAATGGTTGGTCCGCAGGAAATGCTCGCGGAGCTAAGCCTCGACAACCAGCAGCTAACGCGGTCTTTGCGCGCCACGCACGAGATCTGCGACCGGCACAATGATGTCGCTACCGCCAGCTTGATTGAGACCTGGATTGACGAGAGCGAGCGCCGGACCTGGTTTTTATCAGAGATAGTCCGCGATCTCTGAGAAGCGCGAAACATTTACTAATTCATGGACAAACCCGGTCATTTCAAAAGCAATCGCTGAAGATTATATCGTCCTTGACGTAGACAGGTTCCGATCAGAAAACGCCCATGCTAGTCCCGGCCTCCGTTGCCTCCATTCACTTCTGATACCGCGATACAGAAAGTTCGTTGCGCGCCGCATGCCGGATCGCAGACACTTCGCCCGGTTTCGGCGCGACCATCTCGACCATCAGCCGGATAATGTGGCGCGGCGTGCGAAACTGGCCGTTCTGACCGGCGGTCGCGATCTTGGCGAGCATTATTCATACAAGTCGCCTTTAGTATCGCGCTCCTCCATCGGCACCTGGTCGATCATGTCGACGACCTTCGCCAGCAATCCCGGGTAGGAATCGTGAAACGCGCGTCCTTCATTGATGCGCTTAGGTGGACTGATCGCCGCCCAGTGTTCGGAGGAACGGAAACACATGCTCGCCGACTAATTTGTAATGTCAGCAGGCGCGAAATTTTTGAAGCGAGACCAGCGATAATCCGCGTATGGACGTGGCGACAGCGGATGGTCATCATTGCCTTCGGAAACAACCGCCGTTCGATGGCGTCTTAAGACGCTGGCTTTCAATTCTTCGAGCGTCTGCATCTCGTCGAGCCGCTTGATGAAAAGCAGATAAGTAATCTGCTCATAACTTCCAGCGAATTGGAAATCCCGCCGGACCGGAACGCATTCCAGATTTGATCGATTTGGCTTCGAATATCGTTGGCGACTTGAAATTTACAGTAGAAGGCGACGCTTTGGCCTAGATCTCCCCTAGTTTACTGGAATCACCTGCGCGCTGACAAGCGAGCAAGGGCGTGAGATGGGTCAACTAAAAGGCTGTCAGATATTGGATTCCTCGTTTCCACTCGGACTGACATCACTACCGAAGCGGGAAATGATTAAAATCACTAGTGTCCTGTCCCTGAAGTTCGCCGCATTAGTCCACTTCATTCCGTCGAAAAATCTCCCCTTCCCCTCTTTATCAAAGAGGGGTGAGAACTGCATGGAGACAATTCCCCCTTTGAAAAAGGGGGATACAGGGGGATTTGCGTTCGACTTCATCTGCCGCGAACGATAAAATTTTTTTAACGAACTTCAGAAACGCTACACTAGGCTAGCAGGTCGCTAAAAAAGGAATCGGAATGCTTCGAGAACCTCAGCATGCACGGAAAAACTTCCATCGCCCCAATACCCATCCGTTCGTCCTGAGCGGCGTCGAAGGACTCTTAAGGTTTTTAGCGCCCTGCTAACCGATCAAGGCACGTGTGTGTCTGTGGGGGTAGCCATTAAAACTCACCGGTACATCGCGTGGGGATCGAGCTCGTCGCGAATCAAGCGCAGCTCTTCAGCCGTCGGCGCGGCGGTTTCCTGGATCGCCGGCGCTAGCTTGAGCGTCCAGCCGACTTCCGCCTCCACGTCGCTCACCGTGACGCCGGGATAGAGCGAACTCAGTTGCATTTCGCGCTCGGGATTATCGAAATTCAAGATCGCTTTGTCGGTGATCACGAGTTCGGGTCCGCCGCCGGGCAAACCCAGGCGAGCGCGGCTGTCGCCGCCGGTCAGGTGGCCCGGGCTGGTGACAAAGTCGAGCTTCTCGACAAACGCGCGGCGCTTGAGCCGCATGATCGTAAAGGTCCGTTGCGCATTGGTGGCGATCTCGCAGGCGCCGCCGCTGCCGGGCAGGCGCGTCTTCGGCTTCGCATAGTCGCCGATCACCGTCGAATTTAGATTGCCGTAGCGGTCGATCTGCGCGCCGCCGAGCAGCGCGATCTCGACCAGACCCTCTTTGCAAATACAAGCCGAACAAATCCGCCATGGACACCACCGAAATGGCGCCGCTGACCAGGGTCGGATCGCCGATGGAGAGCGGCAGCCGCTCGGGACGGGCGCCGTAGACACCGGATTCGTAAATAAGTTCCAGTTCCGGCGCGACAATGGCGCGCGCGAGGTTGCAGGCGATATTGGGCAGACCGACGCCGACGAATACCGTGCGCGCCCCTTTCAAGACGCGCGCCGCCACTGAGATCATCATTTCCGAAGCCGAGTAAGTCGGTTCGCTCATCGATACCTCCCGTAATCCACCGACGGCGCCAGCAGCGGCTCCGGCTTGAGCTGGTCAAAACGTTCCTGCCCCACCTTGCGCACGTAAGCCGCGTGATTTTCCAAGCCGTAAACCCATTCGGCGAGCCAGGCCGTCACCGCGGCGCCGTCTTGGGAGAGCTTGTCCCAAGCGAGATAGGCTTCGTTGTCGCGGTCGTAGTAGCCCTGGACGTAAGAAGGGTGCGCGCCGTAGGGTTCGTGCACCACCGCATCGACGATCAAGCCGGGAATCAAAGTGCGGTTGGGATCGGCGCGTATGATCGACTCATCGACGATTTCTTCCACCACGATGATCACATGCTTGGCGGCGAACGCCACTTCCTTTTGCATGCCGAGCAGACCCCAGAGCTGGGTGTTCCCCTGGCGGTCGGCGCGCTGCGCATGGAGAATCGCGACGTCGGGACTGAGCGGCGGCACGACGGCGATCTTGCCCGTGCCGTAAGGATCGTCGATCAGTTTGATCAACGGGTTGGCCGCCAGCATATCCGAGCCGACATAGCTGCGCAGCGCAAAGAACGGCGAGCGCGACGCGCCCGCCGCGTAGCGCCCGACAAGCCCATAATGTGAATACTCCTCCAACTCCAGCGGACAAGGGATCGCCTTCTCCACCGCGCGGCGAATGCAGTAGAGCGAGCCGACGCCCGGATTGCCCATGTAGCTGAAGATCAATTTCCGCGCCGCGCCGGCAGCGATCATCTGGTCGTAGATCAAATCCGGCGTCATGCGGATCAGCGTAAGACCCCGGCGCCGCTGGCGGATGATCTCGTGGCCGGCGGCAAATGAAATAAATCCGGTGAATCCCTCGATGCACACCGAGCAGTCGTCGACGACGTAAGTCGCGATCGCTTCGCGCATGGAAACGCGTTTGTCTTCTTTGGCAGTTTTGTTCATAGCGTCAAGTATGATCTTTCATCAGCGCAAAAGTTTTTCTGCCTCTTTCAGCACCCGGTCGATAATTTTTTCGGTCTCGCCCAGATAGTTGCCGGGATCGGCCAACGCTTGCCAGTCAACCTCGACTTTTTTGACCGAATCCCCGGCCAGCCTTTTGACTACTTCGATCAGCGGCTTGTTTTCCGACACAGCGAAGCGCATGCCTTCTTCACCAGCTCTTCCGCCTCCGGCCGCGGCAGCGCTTTCGCCAGGGCGAACACCGCGGCCTCGGCGAGAACCACGTCGTTGGCGCGCTTGATATTGGCGCGCATCGCCGCCGCATCCACTTGTAGATTCTCCGCGAGATAGAGCGCCGTGCTTGAGCGCGCCGCCGGTGAGCAAAACCATCTGCGGCAAAGTCAGCCACTCGACCTGCCAGCCGTGGGTGGCGCGCTCGTGCTCCTGAATCTGCGCCTGGTGCAGCGCCGACAACAGCGCGGCGTTGGTCCGCGCCGCGGCGACGATCAGCTCGCTGGTGATGGGGTTGGATTTCTGCGGCATGGTGCTGCTGCCGCCGCGCCCCGCTTCCCCCGACTCACCGACCTCGCCCACTTCGGTCTGCGCCATGCAGAATAATATCCTGCGCCATCTTGGCGAGGGAGCCGGTGACCAGACTCAACCAACCGGCAAACTCGACCAAGTTATCGCGCTGGGCATGCCAGGGCATCACCGGCACGGCCAGTTTAAGATCCTCAGCGAGCGCTTCAGTCACGGCCAAACCCTTGTCGCCCAAAGCGGCGAGCGTGCCGGCCGCGCCGCCAAACTGGACCACGAACAAGCGCGCTGAAATTTCTTCGAGCCGTTCGGCGTGGCGCAGCAGCGGCGCCAGCCAAGCGGCGACTTTCAGGCCGAATGTGATCGGCAGCGCCTGCTGCCCGTGAGTGCGTCCGGCGAGCACCGTATGGCGATGCCGTTCGGCCAGGGCACTTAGATGCGCGAGCGATTTCGTCGATGCGCTGTTTGATCACCGCGACCACGGCGCGGAGTTGCAGGACGCAAGCGGTATCCATGATGTCCTGCGTCGTCGCGCCCCAGTGAACATAGGGCGCCGCCTCCGCACTCACTTGCTTGCGCAGTTCCTGCACCAAAGCGATGATCGGAAACCCGGAGCGAAGCGTTCCCTTGGTCAGAGCGGCAATCTCGATTTTGCCGGCTTGCGCCTTGGCAATCTGCTCCGCCGCGCTCGCCGGAATTACGCCGGCGCGAGCTTCGGCGCGGGCCAGCGCGATTTCGACTTCGACCAGCGCGCCCACGAAGGCGTCGTCCGTAAGCAACGACGAAATTTCCTGGTCGCTGAACAGCGGACCGAAGATCGCTGAATCGAGTGGAGTCGCCATTTTAGTTGAATTTACTTGGATCGCTCCTGAATGCCTATCTGTCATTCCGAACGAACGTGAGGAATCTTTCTTTGGCTAACCCAAAAAGTCACCGGACGAAAGAAAGATTTCTCCCTTCGGTCGAAATGACAAGAATGGGTATGCGCACGACGTGGACCTTGCAACACTCCAATACTCCAGCACTCCAGATTTCGCTCACATATCGAAGAAAACCGTCTCGTTCTCGCCCTGGAGCCGGATATCGAAGCGGTAAACCGGCTTGCCATTCTCCATGCTGGGCCATGCAATCAAAGTCTCACGGCGCTTTTTGTTCTTGATCGAATTCAATACCGGATCGCCGGCGTTGGCCGGCTCATCGCCGAAATACAAGCGCGTGTACGCGTGCACCAGCATGCCGCGCGCAAAAACCACGACGTTGATGTGCGGCGCTTGCACGCTATCGTCCGAGCCCGGCACCGGACCCGGCTTGATGGTTTCGAAGCTGTAAAAACATTTTTCGTCGGTCCCCGAGCGGCCCCAGCCGGTAAAAGTCGGATCGAGCGGCTTTTCTTGTTTATCGTCGGGATGATTGTAGCGGCCGTAAGCGTTGGCCTGCCAGATTTCCACCATGACGTCGGGAATCGCCGCGCCGTCGCCGTCGAAAACTTGTCCTTCGATGCGAATCCGCTGTCCCTGAGTCGATTCCGTCGCCATGACGTTCATCGGCTTGCGCGTCAGACCGATGGAGTAAAAGGGACCGACGGTCTGCGAAGGCGTCTGCTTTTTCATCGCGGTCCCTCGAACGGCGTCGCTTTCCGGCCGCGCAACACAATATCGAAGCGATAACCGAGCGCGAACTCGGGCTCGGTCACGTCATGGGCGTAGCTCGACATCAGCCGTTCGCGCCCGCTCTTGGTCGGCACCGAATTGAGAATCGGATCGAGCGCTATCAAAGGATCGCCGGGAAAGAAAAATTGCGTCACCAGCCGCGTGACGAAGCTCGGCCCGAACAAAGACAGATGAATATGCGCCGGCCGCCAGGCGTTGGTGTGATTGAGCCAAGGATAGGCGCCGGGCTTGATCGTGAGGTAGCGGTATTCGCCATTTTCATTGGTCACGCAACGGCCGGCGCCGGTAAAGTTGGGATCGAGCGGCGCGTTGTGCTGATCCACCGGATGATGGTAGCGGCCGGCGGCGTTGGCCTGCCAGATTTCGATCAGCGTATTCGGCACCGGCCGCTCGTCTTCATCCAACACCCGGCCAACGACGATGATGCGCTCGCCCATCGCTTCTTTACCGGTGTCGAGGTTGCGCGTGAGATCGTTCTCGCCCGGCTCCAGTTTGATATCGCTGAACAGCGGCCCGGTGACTTCCGACAGCGTTTGCTGTGATCGGCACGAGTCTTTTGAGCGGTCCACGTTTGACCGAGGAGCCATAGCCCTTGAAAGTATAGGGCGGATGGGATTTCCAGTCGCGCGGACTGTAAAGCGGTATTTGCATCTTTCACCCCTCGTTCAAATTCCATATCGCAAACTGGAATCTGCGTACGCGGCATGAGACCAATCTCCCCCTCCTCTTTCCGCCCCCGCACGCGGGGGAGGATGAAGGTGGGGCAGCGTTCGCGCTCGTGGAACTATTTGTCACTTCTGTTCCGTCTCCATCTCTTTGTACACCCGCTTGGCGATGGCAAACGCCGAGTTGGCCGCCGGCGCGCCCGCATAGACGGCGACTTGCAGCAGCACCTCTTTCACTTCGTCCTTCGTCACTCCGGTGTTGCGCGTCGCCCGGATATGCGCGCCGAGTTCGTCGAGCCGGCCCAGCGACGCGAGCATGGCGATCGTCAGCATGCTGCGCGTCCTTTTCTCTAAGCCCGGCCGCGTCCACACCGCGCCCCATGCATGCTCTGTAACATATTGCTGCCAGTCGGCGTCGAACTCGGTCTTGTTGGCTTCGGCGCGAGCGACGTATTCGGCGCCGAGCACCGCCTTGCGTGCCGCCATGCCTTTGTCGAAAAGATCGTCAGACAATTTGCACCTCCCGAAAAAACTTGATGATGCGTTCCGCCACAGCTTGCGGTTGCTCGACGCAGGGCAGATGGGCGGCGTTTTCGATCAACGAAAACTGCGCGCCCGGTATCAAGCTCGCCAGCTCGCGGCCGAGTTCCGGCGGCGTGGCGATGTCTTCCGCGCCGCACAGAACCAACGTGGGGATCTTCACCTGGGTTATCGCACGGCGAAAATCGGTATCTCGCAATGCCGCGCAAACCCCGATGTATCCCTCCATCGACGATTGCTGGAGCATGAGCGAATAGCCGAGGACGTCGGCCGGATAGCGCTCGCGAAAACTCGCCGAGAACCAACGGTCCATCGTCATCGGCACCAGCGCGGCGACGCTGCTGTCGCGCACCTTGTCGATACGTTGCTGCCAGGATTCCTCGGAACCGATCCGCGCTCCGGTATCGCACAAGACCAACGCGCGCACCCGCTCGGGATGATTCAAGGCCGCGGCTTGCGCGATCAATCCGCCCACCGACACGCCGCAAATCGCCGCCTGCTCGATGTCAAGAACGTCGAGCAAGCCGATTAAATCAAGCGCCAGATCAGCAGCCGAATAGGGCGGCGCCGGCGCCTCGCTCAAGCCGTGTCCGCGCAGATCATAGCCGATCAATTGGAAACGGTCTTGCAATCGTTCCGCCACTCCCTGCCAAATGCGCAGGTCGCTACCTAGAGAGTTGGCAAACACCAACACGGGTTTGCCATGCGCTCCCGAGATCACATAGTGATGCACACTGCCGTTAAAGCTGGCGAAGGGCATACAGATTATTCCTTACAAGCAAAAGCGCCAT
>CAWERH010000065.1:0-88046 GCA_963811315.1 uncultured delta proteobacterium | reverse complement strand
CCAACTTGGTCTGGAAACACAAGCGAGAAACGCGAATGGTTGTAGGGGCGACCCTATGCGGTCGGGCGGACACGTAGGTCCGCCCATACGATCGCCACAACTTGACTCGCGCACCGATTGGCAGTACGCGAAGAACTAGATTAATCACAGGAGGACAAATGTTTCATACTGATCTCACGCCATTCGGCGTCGATATGGAGCGGCTTGCCAAGGAACGCCTGGCGCGCTTGCAAAGTTCGATGAAGCGCGACGGGCTCGGCGCGCTGCTGCTCACCGATTTCCTGAATATCCGCTACGCCACCAACACCGTCATGATGCTCGGCCTGCGCGCCACCGGCGTGCAACGATTTGCCATCGTTCCCGCTCAAGGAGAACCGCTGATCTGTCAGCGCGAGCTGTCGCGCAAAAACGCTTATCGTAGCCTGCGCTTCGACGCCTATATGTTCGCCATGCGGCCTCCCGTCGCCATCGACGATTTCGTCAACCAGGCGGTCACCGGGCTGAAACAATTGGGCGCAGCCGGCGAACGCGTCGGCGTCGATGTTTTGAACCTTGCCGCGGTCGACGGTTTGCGCGCCGCCGAAATCCAACTCGTCGATGGCTGGCCGACGATCAACCAAGCGCGCGCGGTGAAAACTATCGATGAGGCGCAACTCATTCGCTGGACGTCGAAAGCCAAGGAACGGGGTTACGATCTGGTACGCCAAGCCTTGCGCGAGTCCGACCCGCCCGAGGACAAACTCAGCCGGATCATGCTCGATTGCTTGATGGACCAAGGCTTCGAAGCCGGCAGCGAATTTATTTCGATCTACGATTCTTCGACGGCGGATACGCGGCCGCATAACGAACCGATGGGCGCCGATCTCGTGGTCAAAGACGGCGACCTGGTGATCTGCGACGCCACGGTAGCCGGACCGGGCGGCTACTACAGCGACTTCTGCCGCACCTTCAGCCACGGCGCGCCGACGGCTGCGACCAAGCAGCGCTACAAGGAAGCCTATCATTCCTTGCAAGAAGCGTTGAAGCTCGTGAAGCCCGGACCCTGCACCGAAGCGTTTCGCCACTTCGGCAAAGGCGCCAGCGCGCGGCTGCCCGGCTTCGACGGCTATCATGGTGTCGGCTTGTGCGTTTACGAATCGCCCTGGCTGCGCGGCGGCGATCCCGAAAAATACATGATCTCGCTCGAAGAAAATATGATCGTCGCCCTCGAAGTGAATCACTATCCGGTCAAGCTTGAACATTTACTCCGCGTCACCGCCGACGGCGCCGAAATCCTGTCGCAGTATCCGGTCGATCCGGAATTGATGCCGGCGTGAGAAGGGACTAACCACAAAGAGCTACAAAGGCGCGCATGAATCGCGCGGCCGTAATCTCGTGCCACGGGCGAATTCTTTCTTGACGCTTCCGACGACGCTTTGAACGGCTTGAACGTTTTGAACTCCTACTTCCTCCCGATCTCCCGCAACGCTTTCTGCCACGCCGTCGCCTCTCGATCGTACTGCGCCGTATTGAGTCCGCCCTCCGGATACCAGCGCTTGAAACCGAAATCCTTCGACGGGCTGCCGAACTGAAGATCCTCCAGGATTTTTTGTCCTTCGGGGCTCAAGATAAAATCCGCCATCAGCACGGCCGCGTGGGGATGCGGCGCTTGGTAAAGAATTGAGGTAGCACCCGCATTGGTCGGCACCGCTTCCATCGGCACCCAATCGATCGGCGCGCCCTTGAGCTTGGACTCCATCGCGTGATCGCGAAAGATCGACGGCGAAATCGGCACCTCTCCGGAAATCGCCATGTCGGCGATGGCCCGGCCGGATACCGAATGCAGGCTAACGTCCTGGGCTTTGAGTTTCTTCGCAAACTCTTCGCCTTTGAATTTTAGCATCGCGCCCATCATGCGCACGCCGGTTTCGCTGGTGGTAAAACCCATTTTGCCCTTGAGCCGCGGATTGAGCAGACCGGCGAAATTCTTCGGCACCGCGTCGGGCGCGATCAGGTTGGGATTGTAGCCGACGCCGATGAAACTCTCGCGATTGACGCCCCAGTAGTAAAGTCCCTTGCCGGCGCTCTCCTTGGCGTGCGCCGGATACTTGGCGAGATGCGGTGAATAGTAGACGGCAAGCAAGCCGTCTTCGCGCAAACTCTTGAGCAGCGGCAAGGTGGTTTCGATGGTGTCGGCCAAATACTGTCGCGCTTTCGCCTCCGCATCGATGCGTGCCAACAGTTCATTACTGGCGGCGCGATAGACCTCGGCTTTGACACCGGGATATTTTTTTTCGAAACCTTGCGCCAACTCTTTATACGAGCTGCCGGCGAGCGAGGTATACCAAACGACTTTGCCTTCGGCTTTGGCTCCCGCGACTAGAATTTGCTCGCGGTCCGCGCCGGTATAAGCGACCAGCTCAGCCAGTGTTGCCGGTTTTTTCCCTTGAGCGTGGAGAGAACCCGGCAAACTTAGAATGGCGAGAAGAACGATGGTGATAATTTTTCCTAGACGATCCGTCACGCAATGCCCTTTCGATAATCAATTTTACCATTCAGTACTTCAAACTCGCGGCTTCTCTTTCAACGCCTGGTAAATTTTCTCCGCTTTCACCGGCAGCTCGAACAGCCGCACGCCGACCGCGTCGGCGATGGCGTTGGCGATCGCCGCCGGCGGGCCGTTGTTGGCGAATTCGCCGATCGGTTTGGAATCGAGCGGCCCGACGCCGCCGGTGGATTTGACCAGCACCGTTTTCAACTCCGGAATGTCTTTGACGGAGGGCAACTTATAGTCGCCCAAGTTATTATTCGTCACCTTGCCGCCGTCCATCACCAATTCTTCCATCATCCCCTGCCCCATGCCCATGATGGTCGCGCCGTCGATCTGGCCCTGGTGGGTGACCGGATTGATGATCGTGCCGACGTCGTGGGCGCTGACGACCCGGTGCACGCGCACCGCGCCGGTGTCGGGATCGACCTCGACCTCGGCCACCTGCGCGCAGATATAAGAAATATCTTCCGGATAAGGATAATCTTCGTAAACCGTCACGGCGAGCCGTTCCGTCGTCTGGGCGACCACGCGCCGCAGCGCCACTTGCTGGCCTGGGTCGTGACGCAGAAACAATCTGCCGGCAGCGAATTCCACTTCATCGACGCGGCATTCCAACATCCGCGCCGCTTGGTCAATTAAAAGATCGCGCAGTTTATCGCACGCCTGCATGACCGACGTTGCCGGCGACGTAGGTCATCCGGCTTGCGCGCATACCGCCGTCGCGCGGCGCCGTGTCCGTGTCGCCGATCACTACGCGCACTTGATCGACCGGCACTTTCATCTGATCGGCGACCAGCTGGCGCAAGATCGTGTGGGTGCCCGAACCTTGATCGATGCTCGGGCTGACGATCGAAAATCCACCGTCGGCATCCGCGCTGAGCACGAGACCCGTGTCGCCGCCGCTGATGTGCCGCCCCGACAAGGCGATGCCGCGCCCGTGATTGCGTTTCTTCGGTTTCTGCCAGTCCGCGGCATCCAAGCGCGCCCTGCAAGACTTCGCGGAACCGAACATGATGCAGTTCATCGCCGACGGCGTCCGTCTCGCCTTCACTGAGAAAGTTTTTCAAACGAAATTCCGCCGGGTCCATCCCGAGTTCCTTGGCAAGGATATCGGTATGGCAATCGACCGCGAACGCCGTCGCCACCGCGCCGGGGCTGCGATAGTAACCGCCCGGCACGGTATTGGTGTAGATCTGCAAATATTCGATATCGGTGTTATCGATGCGATACTGACCGCCGGCGTAATGCCAGGTGGCGAGCGAACTATTGGATTTGAGCGCGCCGTAGCCGCCGCTGGCGTGGGCCGCGCGCATTTTGCGCGCCACGATCCGGCCATCGCGCTTCACGCCGCTCTTGATCGTGATCACCGTCGGATGAGCTGGATTGCTCGCGGATAATTCCTCGGCGTAGGTCATAACGACTTTTACCGGGCGTCCGGTCTTTTGCGCCAAGAAATACAGCAGCGGCAGATCGACGCCATCGCCTTTGCCGCCGAACTCGCCGCCGACGTTGACGGGATTCATGCAGATGCGTTCCTCGGCGACGCCCAGACATTTGGATAACTGACTGCGCACGCCGAAGGGATTCTTCACCGACGACCAGACTTGAATGCGTCCGTCGGCTTCGATCGCCACGGTCGCTGCGTGCGGTTCAAGGTAGCCCTGATGGCGCGCCGGAATTTGGAAGGTGTGTTCGATCACCAGATCGGCGTCGAGAAAACCTTTTTCGACGTCGCCCTTATGCCACGCGAGGCGCGTCAAACCGTTGTGCAAATCTTTAGCGAGAATTTTTTCCGGGGCGCCATCGTAGCCCGCAACGTCGTCGTGAAGCGTAGGCGCGCCCGCTGCCATAGCTTCCAACGGATCGAATACCGCGGGCAGCTCCTCGTAATCGACTTCGATCAACTGCAACGCTTCTTCGGCGGCGTCCACGGTTTCCGCCGCCACCGCGGCGACGCGATCGCCGACAAAACGCACCTTGTCCCAGCACAGCACCGGCATGTCGCGAATTTGTTTGCCGATTAGATAGCCCTTCACGTCCGCGCCGGTGATAATCGCGCGCACACCGGGCACTTGCTCAGCTTTCGCTGTATCGACGCCGCGAATGCGCGCATGCGGATGCGGACTGCGCAGGATCTTCGCCCATAGCAAGCCGGTGAGCTTGACGTCGGCCGCATACACCGACCGGCCACTGACTTTCTCGCTGCCCTCGCCCCGCGGCACCGAAGTACCGACAACTTTTGCCTCAGCCATGAATGCTTACCTTTCTAAAATCGCGTGCCGCGACAATCGCTTCCCACACCATAGGCGCGCGCTTGCCGTCGATCTTCGGCTACTTAGTACGTCGCAACCGCCATCGTCAAGGCTAAGGTAAGAAATCACGGCAATTTTCCGGGCAGTGCTTGAGTCGAGGAAAGTTTGCGCGATAATTACACTAGAAGGAAATTCGACTCAGCAGGAAAGAACCGAGCGATGATCGATCACACCGGCGTAATCGTCAGCGATTTTCCCAAGAGCAAGGCATTTTACTCAGCGGCGCTCGGCGCCATCGGCATTGCCGTGCTGAAGGAATTTCCCGCGTCGGTAACCGGCAACACCGATGTTGCGGGTTACGGCGCGCAGGAAGCTTCCGCTCAAGGGCTGAGTCCGGAGTTCTGGCTGGCGCGCGGCGAGCCCGGATCGATTCCGGTTCATATCGCGTTTCGGGTTTCGAGCCGCGCCCTCGTCGATGCGTTTTATAACGCCGCCATCGCCGCCGGCGGCCGCGACAATGGCGCGCCCGGCCTGCGCCCGCAGTATCATCCAAATTACTACGGCGCTTTCGTGCTCGATCCCGACGGCCACAACATCGAGGCGGTTTGCCGAGAGGCTGCGTGAGCATTCACGCGCCATATCTGATATTCTCAAATTATGAACTGGCAAGAGAATATTCTTAGTACTGCCGAGCAGATTCGTGATTTGATTCTGCAGACGAAGCGAATCGCTGTCCTCGGCATCAAAACCGATGCTCAGGCGGATCAGCCGTCAGTTTACGTGCCGATGTATATGCAGAAAGCCGGCTTCGAGATCGTGCCGGTGCCGGTCTACTATCCCGACGCAACTGAAATTCTCGGTAAGAAAGTCTATCGCAAGTTGGCCGACATTCCGGGCGACATCGATATGGTCGATGTGTTTCGCCGCTCTCCCGATGTCGCGGGTCACGTCGATGACATCCTGGCAAAGAAACCAAATTCAGTTTGGCTTCAGTCCGGCATCCGCAACGACGCCGCTGCGGAGATTCTCGCCAAGGCAGGAATCAAAGTCGTTCAGGACCGTTGCCTGATGGTCGAACACCGGCGCTTCGCCGGTCGACCAGCCTAACGCCGAGACTAGCCGCCTTTCTTGACGATTCCCTGCATCAGCTTTTCCCAGTAAGTCACCTGACGTTCGAGTTGGTCGGCGTTGAGACCGGCGGTAAAGTACCAGCGTTTGAAACCGTAGTCCTTGGCGGCGCTGCCGTATTTGAATTTTTCCAGCACGCCTTGGCCGTCGGCACTGAACAGAAAGTCGACCATTAGCAGCGCCGCGTGCGGATGCGGCGCGCGCGCCGCGAGAATCGCCGAGCCGGCATGCACCGGCACCAAGTCCATCGGCAGCCACTCGATGGGCGCGCCTTTTTCGGCGGCTTCGATCGCGTGAGTTCTGAAAATCACCGGCGCCGCTTCGATCTCACCGCCGGCAATTTGATCACGAACCGCCGAGCTGCCCATGGAAAAAAGCCGGATCTCCTGGGCCTTCAATTTCTTGACGAAGGCCTCACCCTTAGTCTTGACCATCGCGCCGATAATTTCCGGCGCGGTGCCGCCCGAACCGAACGCCATCCGTCCTTTCAACTCCGGATTGAGCAAACCATCGAAATTCTTCGGCACAGCCGAAGCGGGCAGCTTGGTCTTGTTGTAAGCGAAACCAACGTAGGATTCGCGCGCGTTGGCCCAATAGATCAGACCTTTGTCAGCCCTCTTGAGCGCTTGCTCCGGATAATTGCGCAGGTAAGGCGAATTGAATGGCGCGATTATCCCGGCTTCGAGCAATGCCGCAAGCGGCTCTTCGGTAGTTTCGAGAGCGTCGGCGAGATAGCGCCGCGCCTTCGCTTCCTCGCTGAGCCGGACCGTAAGGTCCGCTCCACCCGCGCGATAGACTTCGACTTTGACCCCGGGATATTTCGCTTCGAAGACTTCGACGATCGCTTTGTAGGAACCGCCGGCGAGCGAGGTGTACCAAACCACCTTGCCTTCGCCCTTGGCGCCGGTGAATAAAAGTTGCTCGCGGTCCTGCCCCATATACGCCGCCAGCTCGGCGAGCGTCGCCGGCTTCTTGGCTTGCCCCTGAGCGATTGACGCGAATATGAAATAGCATCAGCGTCGTTGAGAACGCGTAAACAAGCTTCTTGCTAAGGATCATCAGCTTGCCTCTTGAATTTTCCATCGCCGCATCGCGGTAGAAGTCGCTCACGCCGCCAAACGCAGCGCTTTGAGCTGGCGCGCGATGAAGGCTTTGAGCGTCGCGTAAGCGCGATCCGTCTGCGGTCCTGGTTCGCGGATCCACAGATGCTCGCAGCCGGCAAAGACTTCGTACTCGCACTCGCCGCCGGCGGCGCGGTAAGACGCGACGAATTTTTCTTGCACCGCGGGTCGCACGTTGTCGTCCAGCTCGCCTTGCATGATCAGCAGCGGCACCAGCGTCACTTTTTCACCTCGGTCAAGGATCTCCTGCGGATTGCCGTCGTGTATTGTGTCCCAAGGGTTGAAATAGGTCTTACTGTTTTGCACCATTTCATGGCGCTCGAGCTGCTCGGCATTGAGAAAACGCGCATAAGGATTACTGACCGGCGAGCGGGTCGCAACGTAATTCAACGTCGCATCGAGCTCTGGCGCTTCGGATAGTTTGTGCACGTTGAAATAAGCATCGTGCGGCTTCATGGCGCACAGTTCGATTTCGTGGCCGCCACTCGAACTTCCTAGCGCGCCGATGGTTTCCGCCGCGCCGTTCCATTCGCGCGCTTTGTACTTCAACCAGCGCACGCCATAGTTAGCGTCTTGCACGGACGCGGGATAAGGCGCCTCGGCCGCGCGCGTCAAGTCGATGGCCACAACGAGAACGCCGCTCCGCGCCAAGTTGGCGTCCATCATTTCATTGGCCGTGCGATCCTGATTGTTCCACGCGCCGCCGTGCAGATCGAGCAGCACGGGAAACGGCCCGTCGCCCTGCGGCTGATAGACACGCGCCATCAGCACCCGCTTCGGCGCGCGGCGAAACTCGACATCCCAGATATTGATTTCGAAATTGGCAATTGGACTGTAAGCAACCGTCATGGCATGGCCCTCCTTTTCATGTTCGACACGATTGGATCTCGACATGGAGACGTATTTCACCACTCAAAAAATCATTTTACTACGCCCTCGGAGGTTTGCGAAACCTATCAGAATTTGAAATCACTCACGGCATCGCCGGCGTCTCGCCGACGACCCAGATATACAACGTGCGCGACTCGGCGTAATCCGACCCGTCCTGAGGCTGCTGCACGTATTCGATGCGGGTCGGCTTCCAGTCGTCGATGTCGAAATCGTGCGCGACGATGCGCGAGCCGGGTTTCAGTTTTTGCAGTTTCGGCTTGATCGCGTTGTTGAACCATTTGAACATATACAGGGTCACCACCGTCGCCTCGGAAATATCCACCGTAAGTCCGTCCTGGGCGCGAAACTCGACCAGGTCGCTGACACCTTCGTTCTTCGCATTCTCGCGTGCCTTGGCCACCAAGTCGGGATTTAAATCGATACCGACGCCGCGCACGCCGTATTTTTTTGCCGCCTCGATGATGATCCGGCCGTCGCCGCTGCCCATGTCATAAAGCACGTCGCCCTTCTTGATGTCGGCGACTTCGATCATTTTCTGCACCACGTGCATCGGCGAGGGCACGAAGGGAATCGTGTCCTGCGCTCCAGCAAACCGGCTGAGGCTCAGGAGCGTTAGGCCTGCGACTAAAATCCGAACTACCTTTTTGTTCATGCTGTCCTCCATCGATGACTGAAAATCGCCCTCGGCGACCGAATTCTATGCCTCCCTCCATAAGAGTTGTCAATGGCGAATTCGTGATGTCTAGGCATTGGCGGCGGCGGATTTTTCTCCTGGATTGCGTTGTGCTCGTCGGTTTCGCTGTGGTAGTAGCATCGAAGATTCCATTGGTCATAGGGGACTTTATTTCATGGCCGTCCTAGCGCGATGTTTGATCGTCTTCGCTCTCTTCGCGAATCTTTTTCTTCGCGGCGGCGGCCCATGGCGCCGGTCCGGTGCTCATTGCCTACGGCGGCTTCAACGAAACCATGGCGCCGATGTGGGTCGGCGTAGAAAAGGGCCTGTTCAAAAAACACGGCGTCGATGCTCGTGTGCTACAGACTCGCAGCGGCCAAATCATGATGGCGACCCTGGCCACCGGAGGCGCCTCCCTGGTATGGGCGGCGCCCAGCAGCGCGCTCAATTCATCGGCAGGCGGCATGAAGGTCGGGTGTTTCGCCGCCGGCAATAACAAGCTCTCGCGCGAGTTGATCGTCCGAAAGGGTATTGAATCTATCGAAGACCTGCGCGGCAAGTCTTTCGGCGTGCAGAGCATCGGCGGCGGCGCTTGGCTGTCCACCATGGTTTCACTCGACGCCCTCGGACTCGACGTCGACAAATACAAGCTCAGCATGCGCGTGATCGGCGACACCGGCACTCAGACTCAGGCGCTGCTTACCGGAAATATCGATGCGGCGATGCTACCGTATAGTTATGCGGAAATTGCCAAGCGCGCCGGCGCCCGATCCTTGGCCGATGTCGGCGCTCTGAAAGTCGTCTATCAAGCGACGGTCATGTGTTCATTGAAAGATTCCAGCTCCGTCACGCTCGAGACCAATATCGCTATGGCCAAAGGCTTGATCGAATCCTTGATCTATATTCTCGAGCCGGCCAACCGCCGCGAGGTCGCGGCGATACTCAAAAGAAATCTCCGCTTGGCGAAAGACGAGGACGCCGAAGCGTCAGTTCGCGTCGCGCAATTGCAGATGCCCAACGTCGAAATCGCGCTCAATCCGGATTCCTGGAAAACCGTCCGGCGCCTGGTGGCGCGCATCAATCCCAAGGTTCAAGAAGTAGACCTCGATCAGGTGATCGTCTCATCCGTGGCGCAAAATTTAGAGACCAGCGGCTTCCTACCCGAAATGCGCAAAAGAATACCCCGTTAATCTAAACAAAGGAGAACCATCATGCACGGCGGACAAGCGATGTTGAAGGCGATCCAGCGCGCTGGAATCGATTACATACTTTCTTCTCCGGGCTCCGAGTGGCCGCCGGTCTGGGAAGCGCTCGCGGAGCAAACCCGGCAAGGCATCAAGAAACCAGGCTACGTTAACTGCCGCCATGAAGCCGTCGCGGTGGCGATGGCCGCGGGTTATACCAAAGTCACCGGCCGGCCGCAGATGGTCATGCTGCACGCCACCGCCGGCCCGCTCAATGCCGCGATGACTTTGCGCGCGGCGCTGCAAGAGCGCACGCCGATGGTGATCATCAGCGGCGAGATTGCCGCCTACGGCGAGAATACCAAAGTCGCCGATCCCGGCGGCCAGTGGCTGCACGACTTGACCGATCTCGGCGGCTCGCCGGACTTGCTGCGCGGTTGCGTGAAATGGGCCGATCGGGTGATGTCCGCCGAGCTTCTGGCGCCGACCATCGAGCGCGCCGCGCGCATCGCCGTCGAACCGCCCGCCGGCCCGGTGCTGATCGGCATTCCCTTCGAATGCATGATGGAGGAAGTCAACTTGCCGGAGCAGAACCGGCCCAATGAAGTCGTGCGGCCGGCCCTGGTCGATAGCGCGGCGATCGAGAAAGCCTTGAGCCTGATCGTCAACGCCAAGAATCCGGTTGCCGTCACCGAACATGTCGGCGGCGATCCCCGCGCCGTCGAAAGCTTGGTCGAGCTCTGTGAATTGTTCGGCATCCCGGTGATGGAAACCTACCGGCCCGCGTTCGTGAATTTCCCGCGCACGCACGGGCTCTACCAGCACCACGATCCCAAGGCGGTCGACGCTGCGGACTTGGTGCTCATGGTCGATGCCGTGACGCCGTGGTATCCGGCGAGCAAAGGGCCGAAGAACGCCAAAGTCATTTCCATCGCCGAAGAATTTCCCAACTCGCGGCTGCCGTACTGGGGTTACAACGTCGACCTCGCGCTCGCCGCGCCGCCGGCGGCCACGCTGGAGCAGCTCGTGAAGCACGCCAAGTCTTCCGAGCAAGTCGCCGCCAACCGCTCGGTCTACGAGCAGCGGCTGGCGCGCTATCGTGACCAGCACGAGAGTTATTTCGGCAAGCTCAAAGAGGACGCGCAAAAACACGCGAACGATACGCCGATCGATCCGCGCTGGCTCTGTCACGCCCTTGGCGAATCGCTCCCGGAGAACGCGGTCATCTCCGAGGAAACCACGGTCTATCGAAGCTTGATCCAGGAAGCGATTCCACGCAGCCAAACTCAGTCTTATTTCGCGCGCATCACCGGCGGCCTCGGCGTCGGCTTGAGCTACGCCCTCGGCGTGAAACTCGCGATGCCGGACAAGCCGGTCTTCGCGCTCATCGGCGACGGCGCGTTTCATTACAACGCCGTGCCTTCCTGTCTCGGCGTCGCCGAAGAATACGGCCTGCCGATCCACGTCGTGGTCTTCAACAACGGCCGCTATCTATCGATGGAAACCAGCTTGATCAAATATTTTCCCGACGGCGCCGCGAAAAACACCGGGGTCCACTACGGCGCCGAGATCGGCCCGCGACCGGATTACCAGCACTACGCCAAAGCCCACGGCGGCTACGGCTATCGCGTCACTCAGCCGAGTGAGATCAAAAGCGCCGTCGAACAAGCGCTAAAACACGAAGCCGAGCACAAGCTGACCGTGATCGACGTCGTGCTCAGCGATTTTAATCCGCGGTAGTATAGAAAAGAGATTTTCCTTGACCACCTAAATAAGAAGCCAGGCCCGAGCGCTATCATAAGCGATAGCTCTTGGGGCTTCTTGTTTCACCGATGCGGACAGCAAGGGGACGGATCCGGTAAAGTGCCAAATCAAACTGAATCGAAGGTTCCATGATTGGAAGCTCCAATATTTTGTATACTCTGTGCAACCCATCTTCCGTCCGGGGATTGCGTCCGGTCCAGTTGATCTTT
Source organism: uncultured delta proteobacterium (assembly GCA_963811315.1). Taxonomy (GTDB): domain Bacteria; phylum Desulfobacterota; class Binatia; order UBA9968; family UBA9968; genus DP-20. Next base: position 76,294 of record CAWERH010000065.1, on the reverse strand, counting down.
CAACTCTTCAGCCCAAGTCTTTAAATACGGTTCATTCAGTACTTCGCTATGGCTGCCAGCGACTTCCCGGCTCTCTATCCCTCGCAGAGCGAGCTTCTTCCATATTTTAGAATTGCCGGGATTATCTTTGGACATGAAGATGACAAGTGCCCCGTCATAAGCTTTGGGAACATATTTTTTCAGCGCCCGCCGGTAAATTTCCAGAATGTAAAAGCTTCGCAGTGAAAGCGGCAGAGGATAGCCGGATTTCAAGCAAATTTTGCAGACTACCGTTTTGAGCATCTTTCTGAGTGGGGCCGAGAGCGTGAGCGCCGTCCCCGTGATCTGCCTTTTGGTTTTTGCCAGAATGTCAACGATTCTTTCCTTCGGCTCGAGCATCCCCTGGTTTCTAAAATGATGCTGAATTTCAATTCCGCATGGTTCGCCATCGACGGCCGAGCCGGAACCATTCCGAACGGTAGAAGGGAAATGGTCACAATTCAGAGGAGTAGAGGGAACAAGCAGGACTAGCAGCGCTACCTCCTGGCCTTCTCGCCTCAACTGTTGCGCCATTTCGAACGCGACGGTACCTCCAAAGCAATAGCCTCCCAGATAATATGGACCTTTGGGCTCGATCGAACGCATTTCACTCAGATAATGCGCCGCGATCTCTTCGACACGGGTCTGGCGGGCGGGCATTCCATCGTGGCTCTGATGAATAAATCCATACAAAGGCTGGTGCGGCCCGAGATAGCGTGGGAGAACGACATCGCTGGCCTCCCCGTGAACCCAGAAGAAGGGAGGCTTGGGACCGCCGGTTTGGAGCGGCACGAGTGATGACCACGGCGCCAACGTGACTTCCTCGCTTAAAAGTGCGGCCAATTGCTCGATCGTCGGCGCTTGAAACAGCGCGTTCAACGGCAGTTTTTTACCGAAAACGTTCTCGATCTGACTCATCATGCGAATCGCCAGCAATGAGTGTCCGCCAAGGTCAAAAAAGTTGTCTTTTACGCCGATAGGCCGTACGGAAACAATTTTCTCCCAGATATTGGCCAATTGCCGTTCCACGTGATTCCGGGGAATAGCCGGGGGATTGCGAGAGCCGAGCCTCGATAAATCGGGCTTCGACAGTGCTTGCCGATCGAGTTTGCCGTTCGCCGTCAAGGGTAACCGATCCAAAAAAACGACAACCGAAGGGACCATGTAACCCGGCAGCTTGGTCTTCAGAAACTTGATTCAGCTCGGCGGCGGTGGGGCAACACTCCGGCTCAGGAACAACGTAAGCCACCAAACGTTTATCTTCTGGATTGTCTTCTTGGGCCAGTAGCACAGTTTCACTGACGCCAGGGTGTTGAGCCAGCGTAGATTCAATCTCGCCCAGCTCAATACGGAATCCCCGGAGCTTTATCTGGCGATCCATCCGTCCGAGAAACTCAATGTTACCGTCCGGCAAATAGCGGGCGAGGTCGCCGGTCTTGTACAGCCTTGCGCCCGAGTTGGGGTTAAAAGGATCGGCAATGAACTTCTGCGCGGTTAGATCAGTTTCGTTCAGGTAGCCACGCGCCAACCCGTCGCCACCGATGTGTAATTCACCCCGAACGCCAACCGGAACCGGATGCAAGTGCTTGTCGAGTATGTAGACTTTGGTATTGGCAATCGGCCGCCCGATCGGAACCGAAGACCTCGTTTCCTCAAATGGTTTCGGGATACGATAACAACAAGTAAAGGTTGTGCTCTCGGTTGGACCATAGCCATTGGTGATCTCCAGCGCGGGTAGAAGCGCTTGAGCACGGCGCACATGAGGCACCGAAAGCGCCTCACCGCCGGTCAATAATTGCCGGATGTTCGATAGCGCGCCCGGAGCCTGATCGACGACGGCATTGAAAAGTGACGCCGTCAACCACAATGTGGTCACGCTGTGTCGATGCAGCACGGCGTCCAACTCCTGCAGTGTTGGAATATCGCCTGGAAACAACACACAGCGCCCGCCATGCAGCAAAGCTCCCCATATTTCGAAGGTGGAAGCATCAAAAGACATGGGCGCAAGCTGCAGAAAAACCTCTTGAGCGCCGAACAAGCATATTCGCTTCCGCATATCAGCCGCGCGATCCCTCGGTGGGGTACTTCCACTCCTTTGGGTCTGCCGGTGGAGCCGGACGTGTACATGACATAGGCCAGATCTTCGGCGGTTGTACGACCCGGTAGGTTGGCTTCGCTCTCATGACGAATGCGGTCCCAGTCACGATCGAGACAAACGATCTTCATCTCATGCTTCGGCAACGTTGAAAGAAGCCGCTGTTCCGTTAGCAATACCGGGGTTTGAGTATCCTCCAGCATGAAGGCCAGTCGTTCTTTGGGGTAAGCCGGATCCAAAGGCACATAAGCGCTTCCCGCCTTGAGGATGCCCAATAGCGCGACGATCATACTCAGAGAGCGTTCTACGCAGACGCCGACGAAGCGTGCCCGGCCCGACACCCAGTGTTTGCAGGTAATGCCCCAGCCGGTTAGCGTCGCGGTTGAGCTCGGCGTACGTCATTTGCTCTTCATTGAACACAACGGCCACAGCATCCGGCGTTCGCTCAACCTGGGCCTCAAACAGCTCGTGAACAGTACTATCTTTAGGATAGCGCCGCCGAGTATCATTCCATTCCTGCAACAACTGTTGTCGCTCGTCGTGTGTCAGCAGCGGCAGTTCCGAAAGCGGCTGCTCCGGGTTGGCGACAATCCCGCGCAGCAGATTCTCAAAATGCCACAGCATCCGCCGGGTGGTTGCAGCATCAAACAGGTCCGTATTGTACTCGAACCAACCTTTGAGCTCTCCGGCTTCTTCTTGCAGGGACAGAGTGAGATCGAACTTGGCCGTGCCGTTATCAACTGCGAGCGCAGTCGCGGTCAAACCCTCGAGTTTGAGAGGCGCGCCTGGCGCGTTTTGCAGAGCAAACACAACCTGGAAGAGCGGGGAGTGGCTGAGATTTCGCTCCGGCTTTAACTGTTCCACGAGTTTTTCAAAAGGGACATCTTGATGCTCGTAAGCCCCAAATGCCACTTCGCGCACGCGGCGCAACAGTTCTCTAAAGGTCGGGTTGCCGGTAAGATCAGTACGAAGCACCAGGCTGTTAATAAAAAACCCGATCAAGGCTTCCAGTTCCGGGCGATCCCGCGCCGCAATCGGAGTACCCACTACTATGTCGTCCTGTCCGCTGTACTTTTGCAGCAATACTTGAAACGCCGCCAGCAGGGTCATAAACATCGTCACCCTCTCCCGGCGGCACAATGCATTGATTTCCGAGAGAAGATTCCGGGAAAGCATCAACGGATGTCTTGCGCCCCGGAGGGTTTGAACCGGCGTTCGCGGTCGATCGGTCGGCAGTTGCAAAGTCGGAAGATTGTTAAGCTGCTTCTTCCAGTAGGCAAGCTTTGTTTCCAAAGCCTGCTCCCCGCAGGGCGTTTCGCTGCCAGACCGCATAGTCTGCATACTGAACAGGCAGCTCCGGACAGGGGAGCCATCTCGCCAGAGATAAAACCTCGATAAAGAGCGGCCAGTTCTTGCCAGAGAATTCCCACAGACCAGCCGTCCGATGCGATATGATGCTTCACAAGGAGAAACATGTGCTCCTGGTCAGTCAACCGAATTACCAAAGCGCGCAGCATGAGATCACGAGACAGATCGAAGGGGCGTCGTACGGTTTCGGTAATTAATCGGTGCGCTTCGCAGTCGCGTTCTTTATCCGTCAGAGTTCGCAGATCGATCACCGGTAAATCGAGCGACCGGCTGCGAGCGATCAGCTGCTGTGGAGCGCCGCCGGCAAGTGCAATTGTGGTGCGCAAGACCTCGTGGCGCTCGACAATCTGGTTGAGGGCCTTTTCCAGCGCGGGTACATCGAGGGGAGCCACTTAAACGAGTGATGTTCGACTCGTTATACGCGGGACTCTCCGGTTCAAGCTGATTGAGAAACCACAACCGCTCCTGGGCAAACGAAAGCGGAGGCGGGCTCGCTCGAGGACCTCCGCGGGATGCTTTGCCCAATGGGGAGAATGGCTCCTTTCTCATCGAGTCTCAGATTCAAGGAGCGCCCGCTTCACGGGCGAAAGGTTGGCGAGCCGTTTCGTCAGTTCATCTGCAGCCACGTGCGCATCTCACCTTCGTTCATAAACGGGTAAACAGCAATTCCTTGGCGCCTGCAAAGTCCTGATCACTCCCTGTGGCCAATAGCTACAAGCCTTACGATTCGCCAGCTTGTTGAAGCGCATCCTAGGTAACGTGACATCTTTCTCCTCCGCGTTGCGAGGCTATCTTCTGCAACCTCCGGATCGATTGCTCACTTCATCTTCGGCGAACTCACACAGCTTTCGCCGAATAGCCTCCTGCTCCAGCGGCAGCGGCCTGAAGTCATTCATATTTGTTTCGCTGAGCCGCAAGAGGTTTGCTGCTTCGTCCTCTGAAAGCGATTCCAATTCGGCCAAGATACGATGCAGAATCCTGCTCCCCTAATTTCTTTGCCTGATGTTCGGTAATTAAGGCCGCCATCTCGGCCACCGTCGGCGTTGCGAACAAAGCTTGCAGCGGCACATCCACATGGAAAGTCTTTATAACGTGCGCGACGACACGGGTGGCGTCCAGCGAATGGCCTCCTAAATCGAAGAAATTGTCATAAATCCCGACTAGATCGAGCTTGAGAATCTCCGCCCAGACTTGGGCCAACTCTTTTTCAAAGAGTGTTCTGGGTGCAACAAAGATAGTGTTAAGCTCGGGTCGTGTCCGGCTGGGTGCCGGGAGCGCCCTTCGATCCACCTTGCCGGTGGCGGTAAGCGGCATCGCATCCAGCGCCACGAATGATGCGGGTATCATGTAGTCCGGCAGCTTTTCTGAAAGCAACGCTCGAAGCGCGCTGGCAGTGACCGCAGTCTGACTAACCGGCACCACATATGCCACAAGGCGGTGCTCTCCTGGGTGATCTTCCAACGAAACCACAGCAACTTCCCTAAATTGCCCGAGACTAAGAAGCGCTCTTTCGATTTCCGCCAGCTCGACTCGGTATCCTCGGATCTTAACTTGAAAATCCTTTCGCCCCAGATAAACCAAGCAGCCATCGGGTCCCATGCGACCTAAATCTCCCGTCTTGAAGATACGCTTCTCGTCTTCACCAGGAACGGGCGAAAACCTGGATTGAGTCAGCTCCGGATTGCGCCAATATCCCGGAGAAAGATGACGGCTCTTAACTTGGATCTCGCCGACCTCGTTAACACCAGCTTCTCGGCCATCGTCACCTATCAAAAAAACCTCGTTACCCTCGACCGCGTAGCCGACTGGCACGACGTCATCTGTGATGATCGTTGAGTCGTCAATAAAATACTGTCTGAATGTCGGCGCTTCTGTACTCGACAAACGGTTGACGAGAATACAATTTCGGGAAAAGTGCTTTCTGTATATTTCTACGTCCCTTCGATAGACGGCTTCTCCGGTAAGTCTAATCAAGCGCAGCTTGGAAAATGCTTCGTCGCCGCGAAGGCTATTGGCGAAATTGCGGAAAACCGACGGAACCGAACTGTATACCGTGATTTCTTCCTGCATCAACCAGTTGCCAAGATCGCCCGGTCCGTTGTCTTTTGTATTCGGCGGAAATATCGCTGCCCCATTGAGCAGCGCCAAGAACATATCTCCCGCAGCCGACATGAGCATTGCGAGCCTGTCCCGTGAGCAGATGTGCAAATCATTGGTCTGCGTCATGATTAAATGAAGCACGTTACGATGGTTCTGAACGACTCCCTTAGGTTCTCCGCTCGAGCCCGAGGTATAGGTTATCCACGTCAGGGCGTCCGGCGAGATAGAGATAGCTGGGTTCCCGGTGGCGAGACCGTGAATCTAACTCGGCGACATTGATCACCTGTAGCCTGTCTCGGGCGAATCCTGTCGCCAATGAGAAATGGTCGCTATCGGTTACGAGCAAGCCTGCCCGTGAATTTTTCAGTATGAAGCTGACTCTTGCTGGGGGAAAGGAGGAATTTAAAAGGACATAAATCCTGCCTGTCTTTAAAACACCGAAGATTGCAGCCGTTAACGCCACTCGGCTGCCAAGGAACAATGCGACCGGCTCGTCCTGCTTGCCTTCCTTAGATAAAATGGCGTGGGCAATTCGGTTAGCAGCTTGGTTCAGAGCTTCATACGTTAATGCGTAGTTCCCGTGATTTAAGGGCGAGTCGCCGCGGGTGCAGTCGAACCATCTTCTCGAACCGCTCCGGGATCGACTGCTCGACTTCGTCCCTTTTGCGAACTCTGACGAATATTCCCGTTGGATGGAAACATTTCGCCCGGATAGCTTCCTGCTCCGGCGGAAGATTTGTGACGGGAGGTAATAAATCGCTCATGCCGGCCTTTCGATCAGTCCCACTTCCGGGGATTACCAACTTTGCCGCTGGTCCTTTTATCGCCCGCATCCTTACGGGATTTTCTTGACAGCTTCGATGTCTCACGCCCAAGTATGCAGTACGTCGGCCGAGAAACTCCGCCTCGCACGGGCAACCTTCTTCCAGCGGTTCACACGATAAGTTCTGTGTCAAGGGTTAGTGCGTATTCAAAGACGCATTGGATAGCGTGAGGTCTCTTTAGAGCCTTTCAATCACTTCCCCAAGTGTGTCGTCAGCTGCCTCAGTGAGTGCTGGCGATATTGGGGAGAATTCACTTCTGCCGGTTCTGTGCATTCGTCATCAGCCACGCTTCAACCATTTCTCGCTTAAATCGCCATTGCTTACCGACTTTAAACCCTGGAAGCTGTTCTCGGCCCAGGAGCCGATAGACGGTAATTCTGTCCACGCTGAGATATTTGGCGACTTCGTCAACCGTAAGCAAGCGCTCCGTCGGGTGAATATTTTTCTTCATGCCTTGGCATTTGCAAAGGCAATGTATGCGCCAACAATGAAAGAGCCAAAAACGGCTCAACTATTGCCTTGATTGCACAGGGGTGAAATTCGATTGGCAAGAACTAACCTGAATCGTTCTTGAGACGATTAAAAATGGGCAATAAAGCCCCTTAGATTCGTACCTCGCGGTCGAGTTCAACCGCGCTCTTAAAGCTACTGGAAAAACTCAAGCAACGTCGTGTCAGCGCTCATCTAAATGTATGGGATGAGACTGCGACTGATTACTTACCCAAAGCCGTTTGCGGCACGTTAAACGAAACCCGGCCTTTGGCGTCGGTAGCGGCTATTCAGTAATCAAATGATACGGCCGCGAATATCCCTTGGGAGGCCGCTGGACACGAGGATGTCTCTCGAAGAGAAGCGAAGAGAGTCTGCCGAACCAGGGCGCGTTAGGAGGTCAACAAACAGTCGTGGCCCCGTGTGAGAGCGAACCGGAGAGCGGTGTGTAATGAGCGTCGCCAGCTATCCGCGATGTCGGAAGTGATAACCTCGTGTTGAGCGGCGTGCTTCAACCGGTCCGTTCGGAACTTGCGTGAGGAAATCTACCCGTAATATTCCGGATGACACAACAAAGATTTTGACCAGGCCGGAAGTCGCCACGGGCGCGTACGCCTTTCAGGTCGTTGATGGAGCGTACAAAGTCATTCGGCTCATCGCAATGATGGTGAAAGACGTCGGCTGCACTTATCCGTCTTGACTCATTCCCCGCTTCTGCCTCAGTTCCTGCAAGACCGAATTCATGTGCTGACTATTGTTCTGAGTGGCAAACTGCTTTAGTACTTTTTTAATCCGCCGTTCCGTAACGCCAAGCGCGGCTGACACTTGCACCAACTGATCTTTATGGAGATGCCGATACCACATATTGAACCCATATCGACGCCCAGCTGTACCATTCACAGCGCCAACCGCGCATGCCAATGTCCACGGGTCGATTGCGTTAATAATACGTTCGTCTGAGACTCTGCGAAGCCATTTAAACGTCATTGTCATAGAGATAGCGGGCCATACTAAGCCCACAGCAAGCACTCATCGACGAGAATTTTGCGACCGCTAGTCCGAACCATTGCGCCACGTCCTTGAACTCCACGGGTCAATACGTGCCGCAGAACACCACTTGGGCCGCGAGCAGAAAGAGGTGAATTTCACCCAGTATGACATCGCATCGCCTTGCCTCAAGGGACCCGTTTCTCTATCGCCCGATTCGTAACCCTGCCATGGTGCATGGGGTTACTCTGGAAATACGAATCAGCGAGCAACGCAAACAAGCCGAGCAGCGCCGACACAAGTACGGAAAACACAACGTGGAGTGATTTATCCATAGTGGGCGCGATATATCGCAGGCGGCGCAGCTTCGTCAAGCCGGTACGAGCTTATTTCCCGGTTTTCGTCCGAAGGCGCGTCTTCGCGCAACCCGTTTTACACCAAGCGCTTGCCTATTACGTGGGGCGGCGCTGTGCTCCGCCGCGATCAACGACATCACCGAGGAACTCAAGCTCGACTGCCACCCGGTAAACCGCCGATGTCGAGCGTACCCATTGTTCAGCGCCAAAGATAAGTTAAACTGAGTTGTGTAGCGATGTTGTCAAATGATCAACATAATCTGTTAATCGATCGCGATCTGGCTTGGCTAGAGTTCAATCGGCGGGTCTTGCAAGAGGCCGAAGATCCGACGGTTCCGCTCTTGGAGCGGGTCAAGTTTCTCGCTATTTTCAGCTCCAATCTTGATGAATTTTTCATGGTTCGGGTGGCCGGCTTGAAGCGCCGGATGCTTAACAAACTACAGAGTCCGGACCCGGAGAACGGCGATGCCGCCGCGGTTCTGAGCGCGATTTCACGACGGGTTCATGAGCTGACCGAAGAACAGCACCTTTGTTTTCTTAACATTGTGCTGCCGCAGCTTACGGCGGAGGGTATTCATCTTGTGCGCCCTGAAGAGATGACCGGCGAGCAGAAACAGTGCCTGGATGAATTCTTTCATAAAACGCTTTACCCGATCGTCACCCCTTTAGCCGTCGACCCGGGGCATCCGTTTCCATATCTAACCAACCGTTCGCTTTCATTGATCGTTTCGTTGCGCACGAAAGCTGCTTCACCTTTGCCCTATACCGAGTTGTCCATCGTCAATATTCCGGCCCAGGTGGTTCCGCGCTTTGTCCAACTTCCGACCAAGGAAGGACAACACGCGTTCATGCTGCTCGAACATGTGCTGCACCACTATCTGCCGCGTCTCTATCATGGCTTCGAGATTCTTTCGGCGCACGCCATCCGCGTGACCCGGGACGCCGAATTCGGCCTCGTGCGACGACGGGACGAAGATTTGTTGATGAGCATCGAACAGGGAATCAGAGAACGTCGCATGGGCGACGCGGTGCGTTTGCAGTATGATCCGGATTTGCCCAAAGAGTTATTGACTCAACTGGTCGAAGAGCTCGAGCTTAACGGCGAGGATCTTTACCCGGGCAAGGGCTTCACCGCTTTTACCGATCTCTTTCAGCTTTACACCATGGTGCATATTCCTCGATTGAAAGACCGCGTTCAGTTGCCGATCAAGATTCCACTATTCGATCGCGGGCTCGATATCTGGAATACGATTCGCAGCGGCGATTTGATGTTCTTTCATCCCTACCAGTCGTTCGACGTCGTCACCCACTTCGTCGAGGAGGCCGCCAAAGACCCCAAGGTTCTGGCGATCAAGATGACCCTGTATCGGGTCAGCCCGAACTCGCCGATCGCACAAGCGCTCGCGCGCGCGGCCGAGGCAGGCAAAGAAGTATCGGTGCTGGTAGAGCTCCAGGCGCGCTTTGATGAAGAAGCGAATATTACCTGGGCCAGAGCACTCGAAGAAGTCGGCGCCCACGTAGTCTACGGCTTGGTCGGCTACAAGACCCACTGTAAAGTCTGTCTAGTCGTTCGCCAGGAGGCCGACGGAATCCGCCGTTATTGTCATCTCTCGACGGGGAATTACAATGTGCGCACGAGTGCGATTTACAGCGATCTCGGAATTTTTACTTGTCGCGACAGTTTCGGCGAAGACTTGACCGAGCTATTCAATTTTCTTACGGGCTACACCCGCCCGCAAAAGTTTCATCACTTGGCGCTGGCTCCGATCGGCTTGCGGGACCATTTTATAGGTCTGATTCAGAAAGAAACCGAGCACGCCCGCGCTGGGCTTGCAGCCCGGATCATTGCAAAGGTAAACAGTCTCATCGATGAAGCGGTCATCGAAAAACTCTACTTGGCCAGCGCCGCAGGGGTAAAGATCGATCTGATCGTGCGCGGCATGTGCAGTCTGCGTCCCGGCATCCCGGGCATTTCCGAAAACATCCGGGTGGTTTCGATTGTCGATCGCTATCTCGAGCACGCCCGAGCGTTCTATTTCCACAATGGCGGAAAGCCGACTTTCTGGCTCGCATCGGCAGACTGGATGCCGCGAAACTTCAATCGGCGCATTGAAATTGCATTTCCGGTCGTGGAGCCTGCGCTACAAGTGAGATTGAAGGAAATCCTCGAACTCCAACTTACCGATACGATCAAAGGCTGGTGGATGCAATCGGACGGCACCTACGTTCGGAATCCGCAGGGGAAAGACGCAGTCAGGTTTCAAGAGCTTTATTATGAAAACCTACAACTCCAGGAGCGCTCGGGAAGGTCCGAGAGCATCGCGCCATCGAGCGCCGCGATCTTAACGCCGATCAGCGTGAGTTCATGAGCGCCGTTGGAATTGATTTTGGCGGCGGTTGAACTTTTGATCAGCCGCCTCGTTTTATTGTGAAAGTCAAATACCGCCGGAGCAAGGTTTTCATTAGTCTGAAGCCGACAAGCTCGGCCACCAAGGCAACTACGTCAGAGGAAAGAGGATCTTAAAAATCGTGGCTTTGCCTGGATCGCTCTGCACTTCCATTTTTCCGCCGTGTTTTTTTATAATTCTTTCGCAGATCGGCAATCCCAGCCCCAGCCCCTTGCGTTTCTTCGCGGTAAAGAACGGTAAAAATATTTTCGGCAGGTCGTTCTGCTCGATGCCGAAGCCCGTGTCAACTACGGCAATTATCACTGCCGGTCTGCCGATTTCATCGTGAGCCTCTTTGATATCCACCCATAACTTTCCCCCGGCAGGCATCGCGTCGATGGAATTAAGATACAAGTTCAACATGACCTGCTCCAACTGCTGGGCATCCGCATGGATTCGCGGCAGGTGCTGCGGGTTGTGAATTTCCGCAACGATGTTCTGCTTATGTAAACGGGGCAAAACGAAATTGAGCGGTTTTTCGACAAATGGTCTGATCTCGGTAGGCTTAAATTTGGTTCCCACCGGTTTAGCGAACTCTAAAAGTTCCTGAATGAGTTGCTGGCAGCGCCTAGCCTCGTCGTCGATTATCTGTAGACGCTTGAGCATGAGAGCTGTCAGGCAACGTTTCCGTTAATAGATGCTGCGCAAAACCCATCACAATACCGAGGGGATTGTTGAATTCATGAGCCATCGAAGCAGCAATCTCCCCCACCGAGACCAGGCGCCCGGAGGCGATCAACTGTGCTTCCAAATCAATCGCCTGCTGACGGAACTTTTCCTCATTTTGCTTTGACGCTTCTTCAGCGAGCTTTTTGTCAGTGACATCGCGCGCAATTGTTGAGGCGCCGACGACTCGCCGAGTGGCGTCTCTCAAAGGCGAAATAGTCAAGGAAACATGCAATTGTCTCCGGTCTTTATGAACTCGAATAGTCTCGAAGTGTTCGATGCCATCGCCATGGTGGGTCGCTTCCCGAATACGCAGAATTTCGTAATGACGGTCTGGCGGAATCAAACTCGTAACGAGTTTGCCGATGATTTCACTGGTGCCATATCCAAACAGTCGCTCCGCTCCACGATTCCAGCTAGTAACAATGTCGTTCAGGTCGTTGCTGAAAATAGCATCACTGGAACCTTGAACGATCGCTGCCAGCAGGGCCTGGTCTCGAAAATTTTCCCACACGATCGCCATTGAACGTCCGCCAATCCTGTCATCCAGGTGGTTACTTTCGTAACTTTCACGTTCGGCTAGTAAACTCCAAATTCGTCATTAATTGCGCACCACAGTTTTATGTTTTTAAACTTCCAGACAAACTAAAGCGCAAGCAACATGCCAACAAACAAACCGGCGTGATTTCAGCCACTCCAGTAGAAATGTTGACTCAAAAAAATTATGTACATCGCCATTTTCCTACCAATGACTGGCAAAACTGGGGTATTTTCTCTATGAAGGTGGCGGTGACGGTATTCTGAATTATGCGAACTGAAGCGATGTAGAACCGAGGCTTTGAACGAATAATCGGCGCAGATGTCCAACCGCGCTGACTGGCCGAGCTTTTTTCTTAGCGGGATTTTAAAGAAATCTTATCCGCCTGTAGCGGCGGCTAGATTCATTTCATTGTCGGCTACGACTCGGATGTCGATCTCGGCGTTGAGCTCCGAGGTCACGGCGTTACCGCGAAACGTGCCGATTACCGGCGCCGCCAGGAACGGAATACCGGCGGCGGCGAGCGCAATGTGACGGTCGGTCACCGCCAGACCTTGGCTGGGATCATAGCCGCGCCAGCCCACGCCCGGCAAATATACTTCGCCCCAGGAGTGGAGATAGCGCTTGCCCGTGTCGCCGTTGTTTTCGTGATAACCGTTGACGAAGCGCGCCGCGATGCCGAGGTAGCGGCAGCCTTCGATGAAGAGCAACGCCAGGTCGCGTGGCGAGCCGCTTTTGCGCAAAAGTGTTTCCTCGGCGGGCTGAGCCGCGCCGTGCTCGCGAACGGTCTGGCGGCAACACTCGTATATTTCGCGGTTGAACGCGGTCAAGAAACGCACCGTCTTCCACTCAGTGGAATTGGCGATATAACGCGCGAATTGCTCGACGAAATGGCTTTCGTTTTGGCGCACCGTGTAAGGCGCGAGATAAGCCTGAATGGGAGCCAGGTAACTGATTGGCAATCGATCGGCCCGTTCGCCGAGAAGGTAATGAAATGGGTTGCGATACCGGGTAAAGACTTTGGCGCGGCTTTCAACGATTAACCTCTCCGTCAAACCTTCGAACCAAATATTCGCGGTGACATTGCCGTCGAGATCGATACCGTCCGATGAGCCCAATGGCGCCGGCACGACCTCTAAGTCGAAATACGTTAGGTTCTGCTGGCCGTCGCAGCGCGGCCGCAAACGCAAACAATGCGCTTCGAGGAATACCGGCCGATTGTATGTATAAGTGGTTCTGTGAGTGATTTCGAAATACATCGGTAAAGCCGTCTTTCTCCGTCTACAGGACTAATGCGCAAGCTTGGCAAAAGCGCCGTCGATCCACTGATCCGGCCGCTCTTTCACCGCCCGTCCTCCACCTTATTACCTAGGCAAAATGTCATTCCCCGTGTCCCCTTAACACTCGCTTCATGTGACGCCGATCGGGCGCAACGCAAAGAACGTCTCGAAAATAGTGTGATCCACGCGATTGAGCTTGCTCTGCAAGCTGTCGAGGAACTCGTGCAGGCCCTTGGCGATGATTTGCTGCACGTCGGCATAGGCGAGCTCGGCGCGCAAATGGCCCAGGTGTTGCTCCGCGGCGTTGCGAAAAGTGCCGATGGGCGTGCCGGAGATCGCGTGCAGCGATGCGTTGGTTCCGCTCAAGCAAAAATCCACCGAGCGCGGAAATTCATCGTCGAGCAAAAGAAAATCGACCACGTGGTCCGGCGCGATATGACCGTGACGCTTGCGGTACATTTCAAACGCGCTCGCCGAACGCAGCACCGCGCCCCATTGGATATCGTCCAGCGTCGTACCGACATCGGCGGCCGACGGCAGCAAGATAAAATATTTTACGTCGAGCAAACGCGAAGTTTTGTCCGCCCGTTCCAACAGGCGGCCCATCTGGTAGAAATGCCAGCCTTCCCCATGCAGCATGGTGGCATCGGTGATGCCATCGAACAGCTGACTGGCTTTTTTGACGTCGCTGAAAAATCCGTAGGGCTGCTCTTTGATCCGGCGGTCCGACGCCGCGGCGTTAACCATCAGGAAGCAGGAATTGATCTGCTCCCACATTTCCGAAGAGATTGCCTCGCGCACCGTGCGCGCGTTCTCGCGCGCCGCGCGCAAACAGGAGAGGATCGAATTGGGATTTTCGCTGTCAAACGTTAGAAACTGGATAACGTTCTCGCGGCCCGCGCTTGGGTAGTGCTTAGCAAACCCGGCGTCGTCCCCGGTAATGATCACCAGCGGCGCCCATTGTTCGTGCGAACCCGACGGCAGATCGAGAATCATCTGCAAATTCACTTCGATGAAGCGCGCGACGTTTTCGGCCCGCTCCGTGTAACGGCTCAACCAATAAATCGAATTGGCGACTCGACTGAGCATGGATCAACTGCGCGACAGCACCCAGGTGTCCTTGCTGCCGCCGCCCTGGGACGAATTCACCACCAATGAACCCTCGCGCAACGCCACCCGAGTGAGCCCGCCGGGAAGAACATAGATTTCTTTGCCGTAGAGAATGTACGGGCGCAAATCGACGTGGCGGCCGGCCACTCGGCCATCGACGATGACCGGCACGCGCGATAGCGCCAAGGTCGGCTGGGCGATATAGTTACGCGGCGTTTGAACGATTTTGCTCTTAAAAATCTCGCGCTCTTCTGCGCTCGAATGCGGCCCGACGAGCATGCCGTATCCGCCCGACTCGTTGACCGCCTTCACCACCAGCTGTTCAATATTGTCGAGCACATACTGGCGGTCCTTTTCTTCGGCGCAAATATAAGTCGGGACATTGGGGATGATGATCTGTTCGCCGAGATAATACTCGATCATCTTCGGCACGTAGGCATACACCGACTTATCATCGGCGATACCCGTCCCCGGCGCATTGGCCAAAGCCAGCCGGCCTTTTTTGTAAACCTCCATCAAACCGGGAACGCCTAAAAGCGAATCCGGACGAAACGCCTGGGGATCGATAAAATCGTCGTCGATGCGCCGGTAAAGCACGTCGACCCGTTCGAGCCCCTTGGTCGTGCGCATCATGACCTGGCCGTTGGTGACGACAAGATCGCCCCCTTCGACCAGCTCGATGCCCATCTGCTGCGCCAGAAACGCGTGTTCGAAATAAGCGGAGTTATAAATCCCCGGCGTTAACACGGCAACTTTCGGCGATTCCAAGGCGCCTGGAAAAAGCGATCGCAGCATATCGAGCAATCGGCTCGGATATTCATCCACGGGTCGCACCTGCGACTGCTCGAATACCGCGGGAAAAGTTCGCTTCATGATCCGGCGGTTTTCCAGCACGTAGGAGACTCCCGAAGGGCAGCGCAGATTGTCTTCAAGAACGTAGATCTGACCGTCGTGATCGCGCACCAGATCCGTTCCGGTGATATGGCACCAGATACCCTGGGGCGGATTGAGGCCGATGCAGGCATCCCGAAACGATCGCGCCGAGCGAATCAGATAATCCGGGATGACGTTTTGCTTGATGATTTTTTGTTCGTGGTAGATGTCATCGATGAAAAGATTGAGAGCGCAAACCCGCTGCTTGAGGCCTTTTTCGATCCAATCCCATTCCGTTGCCTCGACGATTCGCGGAATCACATCGAAGGGAAAAATTTTTTCCGTCGCCGCGCTATTGCCGTAGACGTTGAAGGTGATACCGCTCTGCAGCAGCAACCGCTCGGCCGCCGCTTGGCGCTGCAAGAGTTCCCCTTCCGGTAGTGATTCGATTTTTTCTTTAAGCAGGCGAGCGCCAAAACGGGGCGACCCATCGGGCAGAAACATCTCATCATAGAAATTCGCGGTATCGTAGGAAGCGAGATTCATCGGTCGTCCGTACGCGATTCAGCAGAACCCAACAGAATACCCCATCCACGGCGACCCCACGCAACGTGTATGCCACGCGAAATCGATTCATAGTTATCATAAATAACGCATAGCGAACCAGCGCTTGACCAATCTTTCAGCAATCGGCTGCCCGGATCGTGGTCAGCGGGGTGAGCCTGACAAGGGTTGAGCCAACGGAAATATCTTCGGCGGGAATTAAATGAGATTATACGGACCAAGTTCCTTGGCGCTGCAGCGAACCGGGACTATGGCCGCGGTGGGATAGTCGGACAATATCCTTCATCGAACCGACGTCGCAAACCGCAGAGTGCGATAAAGCAGATCGGCTCAGGAAGCCAGTGGCAACTCCATTGCCTGTGCTTCGGACAACGCGCCGGCTAATTGGGGTTTAGCGCCCGGGGCATTTTGCTCTTTGTAGCGCTGCAGCGTTCGTCGAATATAGCCCGGATCGATATTGAGAATGCCGCACACGTTATCGAGGCTAAAGACATCGCGATCGTCTCCGCTAAAGAACCATTCTTCGGCTTCGCGATAACTTCTTTTTCGGTGCCGATTCGGGGCGAAACAATCACGTATAAAACAGTCAATGCCGTCGCGTAGTACTGCGGCCATCAACCGCCGTTCGGGGGTGTCCGCTGCTCTCCCCTGATAAACATGTAAGTATTCCTGAACGCATAACACGTCCGGTTGGCCGAATAGACGGTGAGTCTCCTCCTTGGAAAAACGGTCATCGTCAAAGTCACGGCTTGAATTGAACGCATTTTCCGACATAGTTCACCCCTTCCACAGCAGTTAGTGTCGAGCTCGTAGCAGCCGATATTCTGGCTGAACAAAGTCTATCGAGCCACTAAGCAACTCTCGTACCGCTATGTCTGATAGCGAAGCCACTTGAAAAAACAAGATTTCACCCTGTAGGGAAAAGCGGAAATGGAAGGGAAAAATGAACTTTGTCTGAGAAATTCCTTCAAATTCTGTCCGACCCAGTTCCGAGAATGCGAGATGCTCGAAACAGGTGAAACCTTATAATACCGTGGGTCTTGCGGCGATAAGGATCAAGCGACCCGGTTTTATCCGGCGGCTAAACGATGGGGGTTGATGCGGGTATTACGAGTACGAACCATAGAATTAAGATTTCAAACAATCTCCGCATCGAGCCGTCCTCCTCTAATTGTCGTTTATCTGCCGCTGGACTTGTAAAGTTGCGTCAAGAAGCCGCCCTTCTCGATCTCCTGCAAGAAACTGAGATCGGCGATATCGGCGGGTTGCAGCGCTCTGGCCTTTGGATCGTTTTCGCGGTCCAGGACGGACTGGAGCGCTTCTTTCATCGGCATGGGCAACGCCGGCAACCTATTTTTGGTTTCGTTGTAGAGCGGACTGACGATTTCGATGGGCAATCCCGCCATGAATTTTTGCATGACGCGGATCGATGCTTCGCGATTGGTTTTGAAAAAATGAATGCCTTCGACGAACGCGCGCATGAAGCTCATCACTTCCTGGCGGTCACGGGCGATTTTACGCCGCGTCGTCGCCAGCGTTCCGGCGGGCGCTAAGACCTTCATATCTTCACCCGAAGCGATCTCTAGCGCGCCCATCCGCTTGGCCTGGAGGGCGTTGCTGCCGCCCGTCGCCCCCGCGTGGATCTTTCCCGCTGCCAACGCCTGCACCGTGTTCGCCCCGCCACCGGTCTGAAATATCGTCACGTCCAGATCGGGCCGCAGGCCGGCGCTTTTGAGCGCGATGCGCAGGAAGGTGTCGCCCTCGGAACCATACTGGGTCACGCCGACGATCTTTCCTCGCAGGTCGTCGAGCTTGCGTATTCTCGCCTGCGGCGCGACGATAATCTGTTGCGTCGAGTAGTTCGCGATCGCCGCCAGGATCGCCGGGTCTGCGCCGTTGATACGGGACCGCACCAACGGTGTCGCTCCCGCCATCGTAAAATCGAAATTGCCGGCGATCAGCGACTGAACATTACGCGGGCTACCGCTCACCAGCACCACTTGGGCATCAAGACCATGCTTATGGAAAATCCCGGTTTGCTGAGCGAGTGCCGGGATGATCATCTGCTCGCTGGCGGCGACGTAAGCTACGACGATCTTTTTCCGTTCTTGCGCGCCGGCAAATTCATCGAGCGCGACGCCGTGGGCGCCGAGGAGCAAACCCGCAATGGCGCAGATGAGTGGCCAGTGATTTGTCCGTTTCACTCGCCGGCTATTGGTGGACACGGTCGAAAAATCCTGTGTCATCCAATTTCTTGCACAGACTCATATCGGCGATGTCTTCCGGCTTGAGCTCCGCGGCTTTGGGATTGATGCCGTGTTGCGTCATCAATTTTAACACCGAAGCGATGCCCGCCAAATTCGGGCAGGGTTTGCGTGGAACGGTATCGGCGATCGCGCGATAGGCGCTCTCCAAGCGGTCAGGCCGGTCGAGCCGCAAATTGCGCGCGATGCTGTCGACCACGGTCTTTTTATTCGCCGGATTTTGCACGAAGGCGGCGCCCTCGATCACCGCCTTGGCGAGATTTTCCACGATCAGCGGATTGCTGCGCATATATTTACGCGAGGTCACCAAACCCGATGCCTGGTACGGCACGTTGGCCTTGCCAAGATCGAACAACATTGGAAAACCCTGCTGGAGCACCACCTGCTCCACCTCGGGATTGAAAAATGCCGCGTCGATACCGCCGGCGAATAGCGAGCTCATGCGCTCCGGCGTGCTGCCGGTATTCAAGAGCGCGATGCGGTCGCGCCGCGGCACCAAACCCAGCTGGTCCAGGCCAACGTAGGTGGCCATCGCCAGCGAGCCGGACGGTGTGCCGATGCCAACTTTCTTGCCTTTCAAATCTTCAGCGCTCTTGATGCCCGGACGCACATTCAGAAAGTAGTTCAGTTTGTCTTCCATGCCGAGCAGCATCGTCATATCGCCGCCCGCGGTGACCGCGTTGGTCACATGGGAGGCGCCGAGCAAGCCGAACTGAATATCGCCGGCGATCATCGACTGCATCGCCCGGCCGGCAATGATGTAGATCAGCTGCGGATCGAGATTGTATTTGCGAAAGATCCCCTGCTCTTTGGCAATCCACAGCGGCATGGCATTGCCGCCGATGGCGCCATAAGCGAGCAAGAATTTTGTCGGCGGCTCAGCGGCATTGGCAGAGATGACTAGTAGAGACCAAAAGAAAATAATCGCCAGAGTTAGTCGCTTCAATGGGGCGCTCCGATGCCGAAACGTCTTGAACGATTTGAACGACTTGAACTTTTTGAACGCACTCCTAAGTTTTTTTCCGCCGCCCCTGACCAAAGAGAATCTTCTTACCCTCTTCCGTCATTCCCGCGGAGCCGACGTTAATCGACTTCGCGAGTTCGTAAGCGCGCTGCACCGCCGGCCGTTGTTGAATCCTGTCAAACCAGCGCTTGAGATGGGGAAAATCGTTCAGATCCTGTCCCTGGCGCTCGTGCAAAACGATCCAGGGATAACAGGCCATATCCGCGATCGAATAAGCGCCGGCGACAAACTCGCGGTCTTCCAAGCGCTCGTCGAGCACGCCGTAAAGCCGCTCGGTCTCTTTGGTATAACGCTCGATCGCGTAAGCAATTTTCTCGGCGGAATAGCCGCGGAAATGATGATTCTGCCCGAGCATCGGCCCGAGCCCGCCCATCTGCCAGAACAGCCATTGCATCACGTCGGCGCGTCCGCGCACATCGCGCGGCAGAAACTTGCCGCTCTTGTCGGCGAGATATTCTAAAATCGCCCCCGACTCGAAAATGCTCAGCGGCCCGCCGCCATCAACCGGTTCGGTGTCGACGATCGCCGGAATCCGATTGTTCGGCGATATCTTCAAAAACTCCGGCTCGAACTGATCGCCCTTGCCGATATTCATCGGCTTGATGTTGTAAGGCATGCCGGTCTCTTCCAAAAAAATCGTAATCTTGTGGCCGTTCGGCGTGGTCCAATAATAGAGATCGATCATGGAACTCCTCCAGAAAGGCAATAGGCATTAGGCAACAGGCAATAGTTAAGAAAGTTTTGAAACCAAGGATGCCAAACATTTTGCTGATCTCATCGATTTCTTTCAGAATCGGACTCGGTTCAGCCTTGCGTAAGATATTTAAGTCTCTGAGACAAGAGAACTTGTGTTTCTAACTCAAGCAAAGAACCACGACCAATCGATAGATGATGCCGGTATTCACCTGTCGCTTGTCGACCATATCCTTCGGCGATGTTTGACGGCACCGATACCGCCGACTCGCCGCATCTGCGAAATCAATCCCCACTGCTCGCTCGCAGGGAGCCTTCGAGTGAGTCGATATACGGCTTCAACCAAATCCATGCCCCGCTGCCAAACGAGCAGATCTTTGTGGCTATTGATCATCTGTCGACCAATGATTTTCAAAGTTACGATCTCGTGTTCCTTACTCTTGCCTCTTGCCTCAGCGCCTCTTGCCTATTTCCCATACACCCGATCGATAAATCCTTCCTTCTCCAGCTCGCGCACGATGCTGTCGTCGATCAGGTTATCTACTGTGACTTTACTTCCAGGTGCTTGTTTTAATGCGTCGTCGAGCTGAATCTTCATCCCTTCGCGAGTCGTGTACGGAACGCGTTCCAAAATTTTCACGGTGGAGTCGTAGGAGCTGTCCAGATAGGCCTTGTTGGCGCCGCGCTGATATTTGGCGACGATCTTCAGCGCGCCCTCTTTGTTGGTCTTGAAATAATTCGACGCTTCGATCAGCGCCATCATCACTCGCCGCACCACCGAACGATTTTTCGCCAGGTAACTTTTCGTCGTCACCGCGCAAATGAACGGCAGCGGATAGGGCTTTTTGAGATCCGACATGTTCGCGAGAATGCGGTGCGGCAAGCCACCCGGAATGAGATGAACATTGCCCGGCGGCGAGGGGAATCCCGCGATGACACCGCGGCTGAAGCCCGCGGCGCGTTCCGACGCGCCGCCCACTTGCAAGATCTTTACGTCTTCCATGGGCCGCAAACCCAGGCCTTTTAATAATTCCCGCGCCGCTACGTCGGAGACGCTGCCAAAGCGGCTGATGCCGATCGACTTGCCCTTCAAGTCCTCGGCCGACTTGACGCTGTCCAGCACCACTAGTTCATAGGCCAGAACGTTGATCGTGCAACCGACGCTCACCATGTCGGCGCCGCGGATCGCTACGTTGGCGACGCCGCTCCCGGCCACATTGCCCACCTGAATATCCTGCGCCACAATCGCCGTGGCGGCGACGGTCGTGCTGCCGATATAAACCAACTCCACGTCCAGACCGTTCTTTTTGAAAAAGCCGGCATCCTGCGTGATGGTCCAGATCTGATTGAGCGTGTCGGTGGAGCTGTAGGCGATTTTGATCTTGTCCTGCGCCTGCGCCCAGTCCGCCACGAGCAGCGCAACATAATACAGCAGCTCAGATTTACAAAGACTCGCCAACTGGAACGGTCGTCGCTCATAAGTACTCCCTGCTATTTCATTGCTCTTACTCACGCCTCTCGCCTCAAGCCTCGCGCCTTCTTCACTGTTGCCTATTGCCTGTTGCCTCTCTTAACGCTTGGTAAACTTTCTCCGCCGTCAGCGGAACGTCGAACAAGCGCACGCCGCAGGCGTCGTGCACCGCGTTGGCGATCGCCGCCGGCGGAGTGACGTTGGCGTGTTCGCCGATACCCTTGGCCTCATACGGCCCGGGGCCATTCTTGCCTTTGACCAGAATCGTTGTGAGCTTTGGAATATCGACGATGTTGGGAATCTTGTATTCGCCGAGATTGGTCGTGGTTATTTTACCCTGATCTTCGATCAGCTCCTCCATCAAGCTCGAACCGATCGCCATGATCGCTTCGCCGTCGATCTGTCCCTGGTGTCCGAGCGGATTGATGATCGTGCCGACGTCGTGGGCCGTGACGAATTTGTTGAGCTTCACTCGGCCGGTTTCCGGATCGACTTCGACCTCCGCAACTTGGGCAATGAACGAAGTCGACGATCCCTTGCGCGGCACTTCGGTTTCGACGCTGACCGTAATCGGCGCTTCGTTGGCCTTTACGACATCAGCCAATGTGAGCGGCTTCGGCTTGCCGCCATTGGCGGAAAATTTTCCCGACTTGTAAACCACTTGATCTTCGGCGCAGCCGAGCAATGCCGCCGCCTGCGCATTGAGCTTTTTGCGCAGCTCGGCGCTGGCTTGAAACGCCGCGGCGCTGTTGATGTTGGTCGAGCGGCTGCCGCCGAAACCGACGTCGACGCTGTACGAAACATCCGCGGTGTTGCCGATGCGGCAGCGGACATTTTCATAGGGCACTTCCATTTCCGCCGCGACGGTCTGGCACAACACCGTTTGCAAGCCCGTGCCCTGGTCGCCGGCCACCGTGAAGACGGTAAGCGTGCCATCGAGCTCCGCGGTGAGATTGACCCAGACTTTACCCGCGCCAGTGCCGCGCTCGTACATCGCCACGCCGCGTCCGACGTTGGCGCGCTTGGGCGATTTCCAAGCCGCGGCGTCGAGCGCCGCTTGCAAAGTTTCCTTCGCCTTCACTCCGCTCCAAGATTTTCCCAATGAGTTTATCTCGCCTTCGCCGACCAGATTCATCATGCGAAACTTCGCCGGATCCATTTTCAATGCCTTGGCGAGCAGATCCATGTGCGATTCAGACGCGAACGCGGCCTGGATCGCGCCCGGCGCGCGCCAGAAGCCGCACGGCACGGTGTTGGTGTAAACCTGCAGCGCTTCCATATAACTGTTGTCGATCCGGTAAGGCGTCGCCGAACCGGCGCCGCCGATGCTGGCGCGTCCTGGTTTCATGCCCGCATACGCTCCGGTTCCGTGGATCGCTTGCAAATAGCGCGCAGTGATCCGGCCATCGCGCTTCACGCCGGTTTTTACTTTCACGACCGTGTAATGATCGGGATTCATCGCGGTCAATTCTTCAGTGTGCGTTAGGAGAATTTTCACCGGCCGCTTGGCTTGCTTCGCCAGAAAATAACAAATCGGCAGCTCGCCCGCGCCGCTCTTGCCGCCGAAATCGGCGCCGACGTGAACCGCCTGCAAGCGAATCTGACTGGCGGGAATGCCGGCGGCCTTGGCGAACTGCCCGCGTGAGCCGAAGGGTCCCTTGGTCGACGCCCAGGCGTTGACCGTGCCGTCGTCTTCGATCTTCACCAGAAACGATTGCGGCTCCAGATAACCTTGATGATGAATCGGCATGCGAAATGTATGTTCCAAAACCAGATCGGCTTCGGCGAAGCCTTTTTCGATATCGCCTTTGCCGAAGGTCAGTTTGTTCAACACATTGCCGCCGGCCGGCGCCATGATATCCGCCGGCGCGCCGTCGTAACCCGGCGCGTTGTCGTGCAGCACCGGCGCGCCCGGCTGCATCGCTTCGAGCACGTCGAATACCGCCGGCAGCTCTTCGTATTCGACCTCGATCAAATCGATCGCCTCTTCCGCCGCATCGCGGCTCTCCGCCGCCACCGCCGCGACTTTGTCGCCGATGAATCGCACTTTATCCCAGCATAAAACTGGAATGTCGCGGATGCTTTTGCCTTGATAATGATTCGGGCTCGTCCTTGCCCGTAACGATCGCTTTCACACCCGGCACTTTCCAGGCCTTCGACGTGTCGATATTTTTGATCCGCGCATGCGGGTAGGGGCTGCGCAAGATTTTGCCCCATAGAGTATCGGCAAAGTGCACGTCGGCGCCGTATACGGCGGAACCGTTAACCTTCTCCGTGCCTTCCACCCGCCCCACGTTGGCGCCGATCATTGGTGATGTCTTCGCCATGTAAGTGTCTCCTTAACGCCAGAACTGATTTTTGCGGAATATATCGTTTCTCTTTCGTATCAGGCAATAGATACTTGCGCCATTGCGGCGCACAGTTGGCGCGAAGTCAAATGAGTGAACGACCTAGACTAGTGTCCTAGCTCAGAAATTTGCAACATAATTCAATCGTCATTCCGGGCAAGCTGGCGATAGCTAGCGCGACCCGGAATCCAGGAATTTCAAAGGCATCTGGATACCGGCTTCCGGCGATATGACGGCTAGGCGTGATCGACTTATTCGTCGAACTTTCTGGGCCAGGAAACTAGATTAATTAGATGCGGTTCATACCAGGTCCCGGACGATACGAAACGCCGATAACCGGTTGGCCGCACTCTTTCCGTTCTAATCGCGCGAAACTCCCGGTTCGTCGTCGGATGAAGGCGCAACCGGTCACCTTCGAGTTGGGCGCGAACGACTGCCAAAAAACGTTGAACCTGACCGTTGATCAAAAATTTCGAAAAAAGGGTAGAAGAACAAATAGATTAATTTAAGTACTGGGCAAGACGAAAGCCGATGTACTCATCAGCGATGTAGGCGTAGTTCCAGTCCTGGATCCGTGATCGTAGGGTCGCAGGTTTAGCACCCCAGGAGCCGCCCCGGAACACACGTGCGGCATCAGAATCATCGATGCGCAGCGACTCTTCGTTGTCTCCTTGTTCATACTTGTTGAGGCACCACTCCCAGACATTACCAGCCATGTCCAGCACTCCCTGTTTCGTGACCCCGTTCGGGTAGACACCCACCGCGGTCGTTCGTTTCAGACCGCCTTCGTAACTGTTGCAGAGCCCGGCATCCCAACCACCCTTCCAGGGATACTCGCGTTCGGCATCGCCGCCGGTTGCCGCCTGCTGCCACTCCCATTCGGTCGGCAGTCGAATTTTCAAACCGAGACGCTTACTCAGCCAACGGCAAAACGCTATAGCCTCATACCACGAGACAGTTTCTCGTGGGCAGTTGTCCTCTGCCCATTTCGGAGACATTGCTGACTCGGATTGTTTAATGCCTTGCCACCACTCCTTGTTCTTGTATCCGTCCGCCGCCTTGATAAACGCTTTGAACTGCTTATTAGTAACGAGGTATTTCGCAATTCGGAAAGCCTTCACGTCAAACACCTCTTTGACGTCTCTCGATCCAGACTTTACCTGCCGGAATATCTACCCACTCGATGTTCGGTAGCCCATCCAAACGCAGTCCGACACCGGGCCGGGGATCGCCCAACTCTTCTAGCTTCTTGCCAATCTGTTCACGTTGTTCATGGGACAACGGGTTCCGATCGAGTTGGTCGATCAGCACTTGCTGCGGGCGTAGAAACGACTCTAACTCCACGGTGGCTTTTTTCCCGAACGTCTCTAGCGTCTCGGAAACTTCAACCGCATCGTTGGCGGACCAGAGCTTTCGACAGGCTCCGGTTGCCGTTATGCCATCGCTGCGCCGACTCCTTGGCGTGTTCGATCAAGCGTAACGCTTCACCGCTCTTGTCGATCCATTCTTTCAATCGCGGCCAAGCCGTGAATAGTTTTTCGTGGGCTACTTCGACGGTGGCATCGCCTCCATCGCCACCGGTGACCATTATCCGGCAATCAGCTGCAGTAAGCGCGTCGATTAGCTTTTCAGCGCCTGAGTCGGCCTTAAAAGCCACCACCTGACAACGCTTTCGTCTCGGCGGTCGGTCGCGCTCTATGTACACAAGCTCCGCGAATACTCTTTCAAAAGCAGCGATCGCTTCCGCGTCCAAATCATCGATGACCTGATCCGCCTGCTTGCCAATAGCGCCGGCAACGCCCTCTATCTCCTTGTAAGCGTCGCGCGTGAATGTCCGGTCTCGACGGCGGTCGAACAATTGTTTCAAGGCGTAAGCTACCAGCGGCAAGCCTCCTGGTTCTTGCGCTGCATCGCGCAGGATATCGTCGACCAGCTGAGATTCGAAATCGTAACCGGTGGCCTGAGCCGGTTTTTCAATCATGTTCGCTAACACTTTAGGCGACACAGGACCAAGGTGGAAATTGTAACCCGCGTTGAGCAGCGCTCGGACTGATTCGGATTCCTCCAGACGCGCGATGAATTCGCTGCGCAGGCTCGCGATCACTCGAAAGCGATTCTTTTTGTCTCCGGATGTCGCGACCAGTTGCTCAAGAAAGTTCCGAATGTCGCCGTCTGCGAAACCCTGGGTGAACAGCTCCTCCAGCTGATCGAAAAATAGCAAGAGTTCTTGGTCGCCGCTCAACTGCTCGCCCAACAGCATGCCAAGTCGACTTGGCTGAGCCGCCAATTCCTCCGCCAGCTTTTCGGGTCGTTGAGCGAATCTCACAGGCGTCTGCTTTAAGCCCCACGCCAAGGCCTCAAAGGGCGTTGTGTTGCCGTCGCCGGGATGAATGCGTAGCCACGACCAATCTCGACTGCCCGGAATCCGGTCTTCTTGAATGAGCGCTCGCCACACACCGGCCCCGACCAAAGAGGATTTGCCGGAACCCGAAGCGCCGCTGATGACCACGAGCCGACCTTCCGGTTCGTTCATCTTTCCGATAACAGCGCTCACCTCATGTTCACGACCGAAGAAAAGCTCCGCGTAGTCTTGGTCGAATGACAAAAGGCCAGGGTAAGGCGATTTACCGAACCGGCCAATCGATGCGCGCGTGTTTATCGGTATTATTGTGCGTTGCGGTAACTTCTTCGATCAGCGCTTGATAAACGAGTTTCTCAAGTTCGTGAACATCGCCAAAAGCCTTGCACATTACCCCCGCGTCGCTTATCCGTCTGCGGAAAGTTGCCTGGCGACTCGCCATACTGTTGGTCATTAAACAAACCGTGCGGGACTAGTGCGTTCTCGTCGAGTAGGAATACCAATCTTTTCATCGCCGGAGATTTGGACGCACTTTCAAACTCCAGTTCGGTATAGGACACCTCCCGTCGATCGCGGACCGGCGAACCATAGCGGGACCCGATAATTCCGACGTAGAGATCACAAGCTCGTACACTTTGTCCTCACAATACTTTGCCGGCTTCTCGTCGCTAGCGGTGAAGTATTCCATATCGAATGGGAACCATCTCCTGCTCGATTTATCGCTGCGATTGCAGCGTCAATAAAAGACTTCTTTTCGGGAAACTTGGTAAACTCCGATGTGTGGCTCAGAAAGACGCGGCGGATGGCAGTCATTGCGATAGCTCGTTCTGTTCCGTGCAATTGCATGGATATAAACGATGGATCATTCGTTCTCATCGGTTTCGTTGTAACGCCAACGCCGCAGATTCTAAGTGAGTTCCCGGCTGCATGTGATGGATATTGTGGACACCCAACATTCGCCCCATTGTCGCGCCTGCAAAGAGCGGGTGCGTGCGAATTGCTCACGGCCATCTTACGGCACCTGCCGCGTCCAATCATTCAGTTTCCGTGGCCGGCCCAGCCGCAAGAGTACGCGAACACGGCTATCGGACCAATTTTGCAACAAGTTCGCGCCGCCCTCGGCGATTTCCGCGGCCATCGCGACTTCATCAAGAGTCCCCAAGTTCCGCCCTGCGATTATTACATTACCGACCCGCCTTTTATCTTAGAATTCGACGAGAGCCAACACTTTTCTCGGCCGCGTTTGATCGCCCTGTCGTTTTACCCGAGCGAATGGTCGTGGGGTTTTTCAGTTTCCCGCTGGCGGCAACTCTGCCGCGATATCGGCGCCGTTGACGATATCCCGTTTGACCGCGACGAGCGCCGCGCCTGGTACGACACCTTGCGCGATCTCGTGCCCCTCGTGCACGGTTTCAAACCGACGGTCCGGCTCTACGCCGGAGAATTCCCATGGTGCGGCCTCGACGCGAATTCAGATAGTGACATCGAGACCTTTCAAACGCTCCTGTCCGATCGGCTGCCCGGCCGATAAGCGATTTAAATCGCTAGCGAAATTAAGATTGCTCGTGGCCGATCCCGAATCGTTGCCGGCACGCGAAGACTTTTTCGCTTTGGCTCGTATCACTGATTAACAGAGCACTCCGTCAAGCGCGTTGGTTCACAGCACGGATGATTGTATGATCGAAACGTTCCATTACATTCTCACGGATATCCGAACGACACTATGGCGGTGGCTTGGCCTGAAAAGGAGGATCATGAACTGCTCGCGCTGGTTCAAGACGGCAGCCACCCCGCTTTTGCCGAATTGGTGCGCCGCCACACCGAGCGCTATTACCGGCTCGCCTTTCGTTATTTGCAAAACCGCGCAGCGGCCGAGGATATCGTTCAAGACGCCTTTCTCAAGCTCTGGGAAGATCCGCATAAATGGCAGCCGGATAAAAACACTAAATTTACCACTTGGTTCTACCGGGTCGTGGTCAATCTATGCCTCGATTGGCAGAAGAAAAAACAGCCTGTCGAACTCAACGAGGATATGCCGCTCATCGACGACCGCGAAGGCGCCGATGAAGCCATGCAACGAAAGCAGCAACAGATCGCTTTGGAAGGCGCCATTGCGGCTCTTCCCGAACGCCAGCGCACGGCGATTAACCTCTGTTACGATGAGGGCTTGAGCAACCAGGACGCGGCGGATGTCATGGCCATTAATCTCAAAGCGTTGCAGTCGCTGGTGATGCGCGCCAAGACGAGCTTGAAAGAACGTTTGAAGAATTATCTGTGAGGGTTTTATGAGTGAATATCGAGATGAAAAACTGGAGTCGCTGCTGCGCAGCCGGCGCAGCCAAGCGGTGAATCCCGACCTGGCCGCGCGAATCGCGCTCAAGGCGCAAACTATTCCGCAGGTGCAGAATATTTCCCTGTGGCAGTCGATGCGCCAGTTATTTGCCGAGTTTCATTTGCCCAAGCCCGGTTACGTGCTCGCCAGCGCCTTGGTTTTGGGCATGGTCATGGGCTTCAATACGAGTCCCGACAGT
Organism: uncultured delta proteobacterium; assembly: GCA_963811315.1. Taxonomy (GTDB): domain Bacteria; phylum Desulfobacterota; class Binatia; order UBA9968; family UBA9968; genus DP-20. Next base: position 47,889 of record CAWERH010000065.1, on the reverse strand, counting down.
TCGACGATTCAGGATGCCAACTATACCACGACACAGAGCATGATCGCCGGCGATGAGGGGTTTTTATGAATCGCGCCGCGAAAATGACGTTTGTCGGTTCGATTATTTTAAATGTGCTCTTGCTCGGTTTTGTGGTCGGCCAATCGCCGCGCCGCTTCGACCGCAGCGCCATGCGCCAGCAACGCATGGAGCAAGTCATCAAAGACCTGCCCGAAGCGTCGCAACAGCGACTGCGCGAACGATTTCAACAGCTGCGCGGCACTGCCGAGCCGCTTTTCGAGCAAATGCGCAAAGCTCAGGACGATGCCCTTCAGGTACTCGGCGCCGAATCCTTCGATGAAGCGGCCTTGGACCGTCAAGAAGCCAAGATCAATGAGTTACGCGCGAAAATGAGCAAACAACTCTCGCAATCGGTTAAACTAGCCATCAAGGACCTGAGCCCGGAAGAACGGCGTCGATTTGCCCAAATGCTGCGCCGCCCGCCACCGCCCAGTCAAAGCTAAACTGGCGAAATCAGTGAAGTTTTTAGGAAAGCGCCGGAATCCCGGCGCTTTTTTTTTGGGCGCGCGGAGACTTCCGGCGGGTGGCTCGTATTATTCAGTAAGATCGCTTCGAGGAAAGGTGAACGACTATGAATTGGCTAACGGCAGCAAAACGAAAAAAGATCATCGCCGGGGTTATTTTGGCGGTGCTGATCGGCGGCGGCTTGTATTGGTACACCAGCGCCGCGCGGAGCGCCGAAGCGGGACGTCCTGGTGCCGATCACGGTAACTCGGGGAACCGTCGAAGCCTTGGTGACCGCCCAGGGCAAGCTCGAGGCCAAACAGTACGTCGACGTCGGCACTCAGGTTTCCGGCCAGCTCAAAGCGATTCACGTCGACATCGGCGACACCGTGACCAAAGGCCAATTGCTCGCCGAGATCGACCCGCGCGTTTATCAGGCTCAAGTGGAAGCCGGCGAAGCGCATCTGAATAGCTTGCGCGCCCAGCTCAACCAGCAGAAAGCCGCCGCGGTGTTGGCCGAACAGAATCTTAAACGCAATCAAAACCTGATCACCGTCAACGCGGTGAGCCAGCAGGCGCTGCAGGAAACCGAGAGCCAAGCCGTCGGTGGCGCGCGCCCAGGTCGAATCGATCGCCGCGCAGATCCAGGAAACCGAGTCCAACTTGAAAGCGAGCCGCACCAATCTTGAGCTACACGAAAATCTACGCGCCGATGGCGGGAACGGTGACGACGTTGCCGACTAAAGAAGGCCAAACGCTCAACGCCAACCAGACCGCGCCGATAGTTTTGCAAGTGGCCAATCTCGATGTCATGACCGTGCGCGCGCAGGTCGCCGAAGCGGATGTCAGCAGCCTTAAAGAAAACATGCCGGCCTACTTCACCACCCTGGGCAATAGCGACCATCGATGGACCGGCAAAGTGCGCCAGGTGCTGCCTTCGCCGCAGATCGTCAACGACGTGGTGCTTTACGACGTGCTGATCGACGCGAAAAACGAAGGGCGCCAACTCATGACCGGTATGACGACACAGGTTTTTTTCATCCTGGGCAAAGCCGACAACGCCCTGGTGATCCCGGCGGAGTTGCTCACCCGGCGCGCGGAGAAAGAAGACAATGACAAAGGTAAAGCCTACCGCGTCGCAGTCGTCACCGAGGCCGGGCGCGAACAGCGCGTGATCCACGTCGGCTTGCAGACCCGCACCCAGGCCGAAGTCGTTGACGGATTGCAAGAAGGCGAACGAGTTGCGGCGACGCGGCCCGCGCCGGCCACGGCCAATCAAGCCAGCAATCAGCAGCGCGGCGGCAACAACGCGCCGCGCGCGAATCGAGGGCCCCAGCTATGAACGCGACGATCCTGGATCTCAGCGACATCCATAAACATTACATCAACGGCGACACCACGGTACGCGCCCTCGACGGCGTGTCGCTAAAAATCCGCCGGGGTGAATTTGTCGCGATCATGGGGCAGTCCGGTTCCGGCAAATCGACCCTGATGAATATTCTCGGCTGCCTCGATCGCCCCACGACGGGCAGTTATAAGGTGCTCGGCCGCGAAGCGGCGAATCTCGAACCCGACGAGTTGGCGTCGCTGCGGCGCGAAACCTTCGGCTTTGTCTTTCAGAAATATAATTTGTTGGCCACCGCCACCGCCGGCGAGAACGTGCAGATTCCCTCGGTGTACGCCGGCCTGCCCAAGCACAAGCGCGCCGAGCGCGCCGCCGAGCCTGCTCGCGCGCCTCGGCCTCGGCGACCGCACCGGGCATCGTCCCTCGGAACTTTCCGGCGGCCAGCAGCAGCGCGTCGCCATTGCCCGCGCCCTGGTGAATGACCCGCCGGTGATTCTCGCCGACGAGCCCACCGGCGCCTTGGACAGCAAGAGCGGTGACGAAGTCCTCGCTTTGCTCAAACAACTGCACGCCGAAGGGCGCACGATCATTCTGATCACCCACGCCGAAAACGTCGCGCAGCACGCCGGCCGCATCGTGCGCATCCAGGACGGCCGAATTCTTGAAGACACCGGAAGCTTCGCCGACCAAGCGACGGAAAGTGTCGCGGCCAACCATCGCAGTTTCGAAAGCGCCGTCGGCTTGATGGCAAGCGCGCAGGAAGCGCTCGTCACCGCCTGGCGCTCGCTGCGCGTCAATATTTTTCGGACCATGCTTACCCTGCTCGGCATTATCATCGGTGTCGCGGCCGTCGTTGCCATGCTCGCGGTCGGCGAAGGCAGCCGCCAGAAAGTTCTCGATCGCATCAGCTCCTTCGGGACCAATTTAATGTTGATCCGCCCCGGCGCCGCCGGCATCCGCAACGCCGGCGATATCGCTACCCTGGTGCCCGACGACGCCGCCGCGATCAAGGCATTGCCCAATGTCGAAACCGCTCTGCCCGAGCGCAGCAGCTCGGATAACCGTGCGCTACGGCAACCTCGACTATCAGACTTCGGCCCAAGGCACCGGCGAAGACTTTCCCTCGGCGCGCGATTGGCCGGTGGCCGAAGGCCAGTTCTTCAATGCCGACGACATGAAGCACTATGCCGCCGTCGTCGTGCTCGGCCGCACGGTAGCCAAGACCCTATTTCCCGATGGCGGCAGTCCCGATCGGCAAGTATGTCCTGATCCGCAGCGTGCCCTACGTCGTCATCGGCGTCATGAGCGATAAAGGCGCCTCGCCCAACGGCAGCGACCAGGACGATGTCATCTTCGTGCCGATCAACACCGGCTTGGTGCGGCTGTTCGGCAAGAATTACCTGAGCAGCATCACCATCAAAGTCAAAGATTCGAGTGACATCGAAGCGACCCAGGCGCGCGTCGAAGCCCTGCTCAAAGCGCGCCACAACACCGAGGACTTCAGCGTGCGCAACATGGCGTCGTTTCTTCAGGCCGCCATGGAAACCCAGGACACCTTTACTTTGCTGCTCGGCACGGTGGCGGCGATCTCGCTGCTGGTCGGCGGCATCGGCGTGATGAACATCATGCTGGTGAGCGTGGTCGAACGCACCCGCGAGATCGGCATTCGCATGGCCACCGGCGCGCGCATGCGCGACATCATGCTGCAATTCAACATCGAAGCCGCGGTGGTCTGCGCCACCGGCGGTATGTTGGGCATCCTCGTCGGCATGATCGCCGGCCTGGTGCTGCGCTACAGCGGTATGACCGTAATCTTTTCAGTGACCCCGGCGGCGCTCGCCTTCGCCTGCGCTTCCGCCACCGGCCTGGCGTTCGGCTATTTGCCGGCGCGCAAAGCCGCCCAGCTTGACCCCGTCGTTGCCCTAGCTTCCGAGTGAGGTGAATTATGCGTAAACATCTATTGAACGGAACCGTCGCCCTGTCTTTGGCTTTGTCGGCCTGCAGTTTGGCGCCCAATTACCAGCGGCCCGAGATGGCGCTGCCCACCGGCTGGAGCAACGTCGGCGGCGTCGGCGCGACGCAACAAAATACATCCTTGTTTTGGCAGGATCTCGGTAGCGTCGAACTCGATCGATTGATCGATCAAGTGTTGGCGCAAAACCTCGACCTCGAAGCCGCGCTCCAACGCATCGACCAGGCGCGTGCCCAGGCCAAGATCGCCAGCTCGCCGCTTTACCCGAATGTCAGCGCCAGTGGCTCGTCTTCGCGCACCTTTCAAAATCCCAAAGACACCAACTCTGCGAACATCGGCGGCGGCGTCAGCTACGAAGTCGACCTGTGGGGCAAGAATCGTAACACGGCGAAGTCCGCCGACTTTCGGCTCAACGCCACCGAGTTCGACCGCGATGCGCTGCGCCTCGTGGTCACCTCAGACGCAACTAATTTTTATGCGCAGGTCTTGAGCCTCAACGACCGCATCCGCATCGCCGAATTCAATCTCAAAAACGCCGAAGAAATTCTGCGCATCATCGAAGCACGCTTCGCTCAGGGCGGTGTTTCCGGCCTGGAAGTTTCTCAACAGCGCGTCGCGGTAAACGGTTTTCGCATTGCATTGGCGACACTCGTCGAGCAGCGCAGCACCACCGCCAACGCCTTGGCGATCCTGCTCGGACTGGCACCGCAAAACTTTTTCGGCACCGAGCGCGACGCTGGCCACGCTCACTCTGCCACCGGTCAATTTGACCTTGCCGGCTACACTCTTGACGGCACGCCCGGACATTGAAAGCGCGGAGGCCGGTCTGCGCGCGGCCAACGCTGACATCGGCGTCGCGCGTGCCGCATTTTTCCCGTCGCTCACATTGGATTTGAACACAGTTTTCTCCGCCGGCTTTGGCGGTCCGGCGGCGGCCGCAACGCAGATCGCTTCCAGCTTGATCGCGCCGATCTTCACCGGTGGCCAACTCACCGGCAATTTGGAGAATGTCACCGCGCGCCAGAAAGAGCTTGCGGCCCAGTATCGCAAGACCGTGCTGACGGCGTTTCAAGAAGTCGAAGACGCGCTAGCGGAGCTCAAAAGTGCCAACGATCGCGCCGCCCTGTCGAGTGCAACCGTCGCCGAATCGCAAAACGCCTATGACATCGCGAAGGCTCGCTTCGATGCCGGCGCCATCGACTTCCTGACGCTGCTCGACACCCAGCGCACCCTATATGTGGCGCAGGATAATCAGATTTCAGTCAATCAAAACCAACTTTTTGCCTTCGTCCAGTTGCGCAAAGCGCTGGGCGCGTAAATCATCCGGATCTTTCTTGCGACAAATTCTCGGTAAGGGGCGTCTCTCAAGACGCCCCTTCGACTTTAAAGCGGCGCCGGCCGGCGCAGAGACCGCCGGTTAAAAGCGCATCGTGGCTAGCGCCGTGACTGAGAAATGTTAGAACTATACGAGAAGGGATGAGGCATGAAGCTTAGACTATTTTTTGTGACGATGGTCTTGTTGGGCGGCTGCGCGGCCCAACAACCTGCAAAACCCGACACCAGCAACACCTCACCGGACACCAGCAAAACCTCGAACACCCTAAGCCGCGACGCTTATGAATGCGAGCAAAAGGCGGCTTTGGCCGGCGTCGGCAGCCGAGCGGCAGCTTTTGACGATTGCATGAAAACCAGAGGCCGGACGCCAAATAAATAAGCGTTGCCGCGCGGGGAGGCAAAGGCTCGCGGCTAGGTCGCCAAAGTGCCGAGCAACGCGGCGAGTTTATCAGTGTTTATCGATCCAGTCCTGCGCCTTGCGCACGGCGAACTCGTCCGCTTCGCGTTCCGTGCCGCAGGCATGCTGCAGTTGATATTGGTGCGAAGGATAGTCAAGAGGCTTCGCCGGAGCATCCTGGCGAGTCACCGTATACTGAGGGATCCAGCTGCCGTTCTTCTCGCGCTGGAACGACTCGCCGCGGATCAAATAATTCTTGTACGGGGTGTCTTTCCTCATCTGCTCACGCGGCAATTTTTTCAATCGAACAAAATGGTCATCGCATAGTTTGCCGCGGTTCCGGTTCGTCGATCACGCACGGCTTGCCGGAGCGGTCTGAATCTGCTTGCGACTATTGCTCTTACAAAATAGTTGGCGCCGGGGGATTATCCAATTCCGTCATGATGGGATTGCTCTCCTCGATCTCATTTTCATTCGGCATCTTTGCCTTCTCACTGCGGCGCTCAATTTTGCGAGCGGCTTTCTTCTGCTGTTTTTCTTTCCTGGCCCAAGCCTTCTGTCTTTTCTTGAATGTTTCCATGATCACACCTCTTTGTTATGGGTTGACAACAAGCGCAAATGACAACCATGCCAACAGTTACGTAGGCCTTCACTATATCTGAGCCGATGCCAAATATAAATAGCACGACCCAACTCGTATCACAGGCTCTTTTCGGCGTGCGCAGCGACGCCGGGTAAATGTACGATTGGCGCTAATCTGATTTTTTGATTCCGATAAAAACCAGCACGATTCCACTCGCAACCACCAACCCGCCCGTGAGCGGTGAAAGAAAACCCAACTTCGGATCATCAGTGCCGGATTGTACGAGGCCAACCGCGACAAGCAGCTCCCGGTTGGACGGCCTAGCGCCCGGGTGGATAAACGCCGTGAGCCCAAGGAAAATGAGAGCGATGCCAACCTGGATGATCGGTTTGGCATTCATAAACACTCCTTCGTCTAACTACCGAGGTAAGTTGTCCAAATGCTTGCGGTGGCGTCCTATAGTATAGCAGCTCAGCGTATCGATCTCATACCGCATCGTGAATTTTTCAATTAGAATGTGCGACCGTTCTTGAGAAAAGAGAACGCGCGTTCACCCGCCCGCTGCCGCCATTCTAAGCGATCTGTGCGAGATAATCGGTAAGTTTTTTTTCTTTGATAATGAAAAAATGATCCCTATTCGTCTCGATCAACCCAAGGTTGTGGAATCGCTGCATGAATAAGCTGATCCGCGGCCGCGTCGTGCCCACCATCTCGGACAGCTCCTCGTGCGATATCCGCAGCTCGATGCGGATGCTGTTCGGATCTTTCTTGCCCATGGTGCGGGCCAGTTGTAACAGCGTCTGGCCCAAGCGCTGCTCGCTGTCCACCGTCACCAGGTTGGCGATCACCTGCTGCTGATCGGCGACCCGCACCGCCAGATAGCGCACAAAACCCTCGAACAACGAATCCCGCTTTAAACATGAAAAAAACTGTTCGCCGGCTATTTGTTTCAGCGTTGTCGTTTTCATCGCCGTGGCGGTTTCCGAGCGCGCGCCGATCCCTGATAACGACAACTCGCCGAAAATATCCCCGTCGCTGTGGATCGCCAGCAGGCACTCTTTGCCTTCCGAGGAGAGCATCAGCAGCTTGATCTGACCGCTTTCGATGAAATAGATCGTATCGTCCTGATCGCCAGTGGCATAGACGTTAGCATGGCGCGCAACGTTGATCGCGCGGCTATTGAGCGTCTCGCGCTGCAACACATCGCGCAACTTACGCTTGAACTCGTTTGCTTGGGGAATTTGTTGAAGCGCCATCCCGCTTCCTTTCGAAGCCCACGTCGATGGCGACTGCAGTCTAAGGTGTGAGGGCTTGACAAGATCCGCCTTACTCTGGGGGTATATACCCTGAGAGACGGGTGGTACGCAAGCCACTTGCCAGCCGTAATCGAAGAACGATGGAAGAACTCAACAATAGGAAGAAATTTCGACGAAGGGTGCCGGAGTAGGGGACTGTTCAGTTCGCGATGGGAAAAACGACCTTAAACCCAGTCCCGCAGCCTGGTTCGCTCCAGTGGGTGATGGTTCCGTCATGCGCCGTGACAATCTGTTGTACGATAAAAAGGCCAATACCCTTGCCGCCGGGTTTCGTGGTCGTAGACAATTCAAAGACATTGACACAATCCGGCAGACCGACACCGCTATCGCTGATCTCCAACACGATCGATTCCGCGCAGCGATAAAGTTTGACGGTCAAGCAGCCGCCTTGTGGCATCGCCTCGACGGCATTCTTGCAGAGATTCAAGATCACTTGCTTCATTTTTGCGGGATCCAGGCGGATCGCGGGCAGCGCGTTTTCGCATTCGAATTTGATGGCAATACCGGCAGACCGGCAGACAAAACTCTGCAAGGCCAACTCATCTTCGACAACCTTCGTCAGATCGCCGATCTCAAATTTAATTCTTTGTGATTGGGGAGTGGAGCAAAACTCACGGAGCAATGAACCTAAATCATTGATATCTCGAATTGCGCTTCTGAGCGCAGTTGTGAGAGCGGAAGTGTCGACTTCTTTATTTAGAAGAAGCATGTCGACGTATTGCAATGAGCAGGAAATTGAAGCAAGAGAATTCGCCGCTTCGTGGCCAAAAATCGCGGCATTGTTGCCTAAAAACGACTCGGTCTTATCGTCTTGTGGGTATTCCGAATTTTCCATCGGCTTTATTCCCATGTGCTTGTTACGCCAAATCTCGCTGCGTCGAAGCCCATCTTTTCGTTTGCCTGCTTGATAAACATTATTCTTCTTACCTGAACTTTGTATTGAGTATAGCACACCCAGGACGGTTTTTCGTACTATAAAAAGACAATTTTACTGATATTTAACCTGGCCGATGGTTGCCTAATAAAAGGCGGCTTCACCGATATTCTAACTGCGAGATTTAGTATAGAGAAGCGACGAGTTGCGGTCTAGTCTGAGACAATTTCTGTCGCGTCCTACCCGAATCAGCACACCGGCTGAGTAACAGTGAAGTGGCCTATGGATAGTGAGAGAAACCGTCGAGAGGACAAGATCGCCCAACCGAGCGCTACCAGATTGTGAAAGAGGGCTGAGCCAAGAAACCGTAGGAAAGATCGCCGAACGGCACCAAGCCTCAGAGGCATGGGTCTATCGGTTACGGGAGAAGTTTTTTGATAGGGGCTTAGCAAGATCCGCACTGCGCATCAGTGAATCTGCCAAGACGGTCGATCGCTCTCTCGATGAGGCTATCGCTCCTGCATCGCATCCTGGTTGGTCGAGTGCCATTGCTTGAGCTTCTTACGCATGTACGCCGGATCGAGCCCGAGCACATCGCAAATAGAGATGAAAGAAAAGATCCACCGGTAATCGTCGCTGAAAAACCACTTTTCAGCTTGATAAGCCCGGCGCCGAACCCGCGGCGCCGCCACGCCTGTCTGCTGCAAGCACAGAAAGGCGTCTTCCAGCACCGCATACATCAATGCCAGTTCCGGAGAAACCTCAGAAAGAGACGCCCGAGAGTCAAAAAAAGACTGTGAGGAGAGCTCGTCGTGAGGCGGCCGAACATACCAGGCGTCGCGTCCCCCAGATACCGGCTCCGACCCTTTGTCGCGGTACGCCGGCATGCGTGTGGATTGCATGTCTTCCTCCTGCTTAGCTCCAGAATACAAATAAAGGCTGGATACAACTCTATGCGATTAAGCAACCCACTTTCTGTCCAATATTAGACAGTTCGTAAATCCGGCCGCGTGCTGAACCAACGGCCGCGCTCGACGGAGGATCCACAAACTCAACCGGCGGCAAGCAGCCTGCAACGAAGAATGCCCGGGGATACTTGTTTATCTCGCGATGGGAAAAACGACCTTAAACCCAGTCCCGCAGCCCGGTTCGCTCCAGTGGGTGATTGTTCCATCATGCGCCGTGACAATCTGTTGTACGATAAAAAGGCCAATACCCTTGCCGCCGGGTTTCGTGGTCGTAAACAATTCAAAGACATTGACAGAATCCGGCAGACCGACACCGCTATCGCTGATCTCCAACACGATCGATTCCGCGCAGCGATAAAGTTTGACGGTCAAGCAGCCGCCTTGTGGCATCGCCTCGACGGCATTCTTGCAGAGATTCAAGATCACTTGCTTCATTTTTGCGGGATCCAGGCGGATCGCGGGCAGCGCGTTTTCGCATTCGAATTTGATGGCAATACCGGCAGACCGGCAGACAAAACTCTGCAAAGCCAACACATCTTCGACAACCTTCGTCAGATCGCCGATCTCGAATCTAAGTCTTTGTGATTGGACAACCGATAAGCAAAACTCCCGCAGCGATAAAGCGAGATCATCGATTTCTCGAATGGCTCGCCCGAGCGTGGTTTTAAGGGTGTGAGCATCGACTTCCTGGTTTTCAACAGCCGCGTCGACATATTGCAACGACGAGGAGATTAGCGCTAGGGAGTTGGCCGCTTCATGCCCAAAAATCGCCGCGCTGTTTCCTAAAAATGACTCGGGTTTACTCTCCTGCGCGCCTTCCGACTTTGCCATCGTTTTACTCTCCTGTGGTTGCTATGCCTCTGCCAGATGTTCGGAGCGAGCCGCAGCACGGATCAGCGCGGGACTGAGCCATCCAGTCGACCTTTCCTGCCGACATCGTCAACTCTCCCTGTGGCGAACCCTCTGTTTTTCTCGTTACCACCGACATTTTCACTTGCGAAATTAATAAAGGGAAACAGGACGAGCTTCTGCCTAATATTGGACAATCATGAAAAACTGTCAGCGTTCTCGTCCATTGGTGGATAAATGTACAATCATCAAGCGAGTTACCTTCCTGTTGATTCGATAAGATGTTCGGCTGGTTCTAGTTTGGAAAATTGTCATTGACTAGTCACTGGGACGGCTGGAAAGAAATGGTTGCTAGAGTTGCGCCGGTGCCCGCCTTCGATGGCGATTCGAATTAGATAATCGGTCAGCTTCTTTTCATTGACCACAAGACAGTGTTCGCTGCCGGTCTCAAGCAGCCCGTACTTGCGAAATCTCTCCATAAACATGGAAACCCGGGGCCGCGTCGTGCCGACCATCTCCGACAACTCTTCGTGCGAGATCTTGGTGTCGATGCGCAGGCCGTGCGGATTTTTCTTGCCCAGTGTGCGCGCCAACTGCAACAGCGTCTTGCCCAGCCGCTGCTCGCTATCCACCGTTACCATGTTGGCGATCACCTGCTGCTGGGCGGCTATGCGCAAGGCTAGGTAGCGCACGAAACCTTCAAGCAGCGAGTCGCGGCTCAAGCGCGCCAAGAATTGAGAAGAGGGTATCTGTTTTAAAATCGTCCCTTTCATCGCCGTGGCGGTTTCCAGACGAGCGCCCAACCCGGATAGACACAGCTCGCCGAAAATATCTCCCGCGCCATGGATCGCGAGCAGGCATTCTTTACCTTCAGGCGAAAGCATAAGCAGTTTGACCTGCCCGCTCTCGATGAAGTAGACGGTCGCGTCCTGATCGCCGCAGGTGTAGACGTTGGCGTGCCGTGCAATCTTGACGGCCCGAGAATTTAAGGTCGCACGCTGCAATGACTCGCGCAGTTGTTCCTTGAACGGGTCGGCTCGAGGAGGCCGTTGAATCATGAGCGTGTATCCTTGGGGTCCAACTTCGTGAAAAATCCTCCGACAGGCAAACTACGACCTCGTCGCTCCGATCACCAGCCACAGGATCCCCCAGATAAGCGTCAAGCCGCCGAATAAAGGTGCGATCTTTGGGATGGCGGCGGTGGCTTGGATGGAGCCCATGTCGATAGTTTTCCCGCGGATGGGTTTGCGATTGGATTTCCTATTCATCTTGCCAAGTATGCGGGTGCGTTACGGGACGTCCGTTCGACCGTTCGTCGCGCTTCGATAGGAAACTTGAGGTGAAACGTAGTTCCTTCGCTAAGCCGGCTGGTATAGGAGATCCGCCCTTTATGCTGTTTAATGATCTCACGCACGATCGCCAGACCGAGACCGTTGCTCTGGGCTTTGTTAGTGACGGCGGGTTCAAAGACTCGCATCGCTTCCGGAATACCACCTCCGGTATCACCGATGTCCAAGCAGAGCCATCCGCCGCTCGTATAACTCCGCAGCCGCAGCGACCCACCGTTAGGCATGGCTTCAACCGCGTTATTGCAAAGATTTAGAATGACTTGTTTGAGTTTGTCTCTGTCGGCCATAATCAAAGGCAGACCTGAAGACAGATCTAGGTCGATGCGGATGCCGCGCTCTTTGTAATAGTCCGACTCCACCGCCAGCAGCTTTCTAATCTGCTCAGGCAAGGATGTCGGCCGCAGATTGATATCGACCAGCACGCCGGAGGAACGAAGCTGGCTGAGAAGCACAATCAGGCGTTTAATTTCTTCTTTTAGATATCCCGGCAAATCACCGATTGCCTTCTTGGCAGGCGGGTTCGCCTTCAAGTATTTCTCCATCGCCTCGACGCTCCAGAGCATGCCGTGTAATGGATTGGCCAACTCGTGCGCGATCCAATCGCGAAACTTACCGGAAGTAAAACACCTAACGGCCGGTTTAGGATCTCCCATGCTGTCTTTCCTCAACTCCTTACTCACGGCGGGAAGCCCGGATTCCCGGTGTTGCTGCCAGTTAACAACTGCTGCTAGCCGCCAAGTTCTCGGCGCTGCTCGAAGCAAGAATTTTATCCCCACCAGGAAAAAATCTGCTCGGGAGCACGTCCTGATAAACCCTCGAACTGCAACGTATTCTAAAGGATCGAGCCGTGTTCAAACAATTGCCAAAACGACGATTCTTGTGTCCGCTCAAGGACTACACGGCGAGTATTCCAGGGATGGTGGCGGAAAATGAACGGGGTCAAGCCCGGGACGGAGTTCGGCTACTCTACAAGTTTGTTCTGTAAAGCGTAGCGGATAAGTTCTGCATTGGTTTTCATGTTCATCTTCTCAAGCACGCGGGTGCGGTACGTGCTGACCGTACGGATGCTGAGAAAGAGCTCGTCGGCGATCGCTTTCACCGTCTTGCCGGAAGCAATCATGCGCATGACCTGATATTCTCGATGAGAAAGCGTCTCATGGAGAGAGGAGGCGGCGCCGGAAATCACATCCAAGGCGATCCTCTCGGTCAGGGACTCGCTTAGATATTTTTCCCCGCGCAATACTTTTCGGACAGCGGTGATCAGAATCTCGGAAGTTTTGTCTTTGGTGAGGTACCCGGCGGCCCCCGATTTAAGCAGCCGCACAGCTAGCTGATCTTCCGGATGAGCACTCAAAATGAGCACGGGAAGGTTGGGTCGTTCGTGCCGCAGTTCTTGCAAAACCTCCAGGCCATCTTTTCCAGGCATCGTGAGGTCGAGCAACACCACGTCCCAGCGCTGCTTGCGGATCAGGTCGAGAGCTCTACTCCCATTGTCCGCCTCGCCGATCACTTCCACATCCTTCTCCTTACCCAGAATATTTTTCAACCCGGCGCGGAAAATCGGATGATCGTCGGCAATCAGAACCCTCATTCGAATGACCCTATCCTCATCAGGATGTTGGCGATCTGCCGGCAGATCATCCATCAGTCCAGAAGATCCTACGGCCACTCCCTTCAAAACCTCAAAATAGACGTGGGCACGTAAGTACGTTTCAAAACCGAAACCGCGACTTAAATATCAAATTATCACCAAAAAATCCTCCATTTTCTTTGCTCTCTGACATCTCTCGCCAGGACCGAATGGGTTAATTGGGCGCTGATTAGTGTTCGCCTAGTGTCCTGACTCAGAAGTACGACGAATAAGTTGATCACGCCTTAGCCATCATACCGGCGGAAGCCGGTATCCAGATGGTTTTGAAATTCCTGGATTCCGGGTCGCCCCGGCCTTCGCCGGGGTTGCCCGGAATGACGATCGATTTATGTTGCGAATTTCTGGGCCAGGACACTAGCTTCGCTGCAAGCATGAGGGAATGACGGAGCAGGGATCGGCCTTACCCAGCAAACTACGGGGCATCGATCCGCGTCGATTAACCAAAGCGAATACTCCCTGAGACCGCTTAACCGGCCATGGTCTATGCGAGCGATTGCGCAAACGGATCGCTGCGCATCAACATGCCCCTGAGTTGCTCGCGATGGTTGTCTTGCTCTTGGGCAATCTGCTGGAGCAGCTTGGCGATGTCGGGGTGCGCGGATTCAATACCCCGGAGTTGCCCCGGCAGACGCTCGGCCGCGCGATTTTCTTCGTCGAGCGCCGTCGCCAAAGATTGCCAATTGTTTTCATCCGTCAAGTGCCGCTCCGCCACGTCCGGCAGCGCGCCCCCGAGGGCGACGATCTTCGCGCCGATGCGCTCGGCATGTTGACTGTTTTCCTGCGCCATGCGCAGAAATTTCTCGCGGTACTGCGGATAGTGCATCTTCGCGGCATGCTGCTTAAACCGCTCGATCCGCTGCATCTCTTCGACATAGCGCTGGCGTAAAAAATCGACGGCACTGGGAGCTTCGTCGGGACCGATATCGAGGAACCGACGCCACCATTTCGACCAGTTTTTGCTGACGAGCATATAATCCTCCAAACCCGAAAATATGTTTCCGACTCTTCGCTGCATTGAGAATGTGTTGCAATGTCATCCTGAGGTCCTTCGGTTTCGCTCAGGATAAACTTCGCCGAAGGATCTCGTCCTTGTAAGTGACGAAATATGCGAGATGCTTCGCGGAGTTTATCTGACCTCGTCTAAGGCTCAGCATGACATCCGAGTGATTCTCCTATCAGACACAGTCACGTTGCGAGGAAGCCTCGCGGGAATTTCAACTAATCGCGGGTCATGACTCGGGATCTTCTTCGCGAAAGCCGTACTTTATCAATTTGTAACGCAGTCCCCGTTCACCCAGTCCGAGCAAGTCCGCGGCGCGAGTTTGGACGCCGTCGGATTGCGCCAGCGCGTCTCGGATCATGCGCCGCTCCAGCGCTTCCACCGCCACCGTGAGATTTGTTTCCCGGTCGCCGCCGTCGGCGATTTCCGGTTCCTGAACCGTCAAAGGCAGATCGCCGCTGCCGATCACGTCATCTCTGGTAAGAACCACCGCGCGTTCGACGATATTCTCCAGCTCCCGGACATTGCCCGGATAATCGTAACGCAAAAGAATCTCCCGCGCTTCAGGCGTAAGACCGCGGATCGTCTTGCCGTTCTTCTCTGCGAAGCGGCGCAGGAAATGTTCGATCAGGAGTACCAGATCGGTGCGTCTTTCGCGCAGCGGCGGGATGAGAATCGTGACGACATTGAGCCGATAGTAGAGATCTTCCCGCAACTGTCCGGCCTTGATGAGCGCCTCCAGCGGTCGGTGGCTGGCAGCTAAAATTCTGACATTCACCTTGACCGAACGGCTGGAGCCGACCTTTTCGTATTCTCGCTCCTGAAGCACGCGCAAGAGCTTCGCCTGCAGATGCAAAGGAAGATCGCCGATTTCGTCGAGAAAGATCGTCCCGCCGTTGGCTAATTCAAAGCGTCCCTGGCGCGACGTGAGAGCGCCGGTGAAAGCGCCCTTTTCGTGGCCGAATAGTTCCGATTCGAGCAGCGCTTCGGGAAGCGCCGCACAGTTGACCTTGACGAGCGGACCGCGCGCTCTTGGACTACCGAAGTGAATGGCTTTCGCGATCAGTTCTTTTCCCGTGCCGCTTTCGCCGCGGATCAAGACCGTCGCTTCACTGGGCGCCACCCGGCGCACCAATGACAGGACTTCGAGCATCGGCCCGCTCTCGCCGATGATTCCCTCGATGCGATGACGCTCCTGCAAGGCTTCGCGCAGCTCGCGGTTTTCATTGATAATACGGTAGCGCTCGCTCACCAGTCGAATGCGGTGAAGCAACTCTTCCAAATTCAGCGGCTTGGTCAGGTAGTCGATCGCGCCCTGCTTGAGGGCCGCCACCGCCGCTTCGATGGTGCCGAAAGCAGTGATCAAGATCACCGGCGTTTCCGGGTTGATGGCATGCACGGCTTGCAGCAACTCCAAGCCCGACATGTTAGCCATCTTTTGATCGGTCAGGACCAGATCGAAGGCGTCCTGACGAAAAAGCTCCAAGGCTCTCTCGGCGCTATCGGCGGCAATCACATCAAAGCCTTGCTTGTTGAGAAAACCCGAAACCAACTCGCGCTGCACCGGTTCGTCGTCGACTACCAGAATGCGAAAACGATTGATCATCTACGCCTCCGCGCCTTTGAGCGGCAAGGAAATCTCGAAGCGGCACCCACCGCTTGCTTGATTGGCAGCCGTGATCGTTCCGCCGTGAGCTTCGATAATCCGGCGCGAGATCGCCAGACCCAGCCCGGTGCCCTTCGCTTTGGTCGTGAAATAAGGTTCGAAGATGCGCCGCTGGTTTTCTGGCGCGATCCCGGTTCCGGTATCCGTCACGGCGATGAGAAAATTGCTGTTCGACGTTTTCGCCTCCAGTGTCAATGTTCCGCCGTCGCGGCATCGCTTGCAAACCATTGAGCATGAGATTCAGCAAGACTTGGGTAAGATGACGGGGGTCGGCCTTGAGCGGCGGCAGATTTGGCGCGGCGATGACTTGGATTTGCACGTTGCGATTGTCTAGCGTCGCCTGTCTTCCAATGCGGCTAGCTCTTTTAGGACTTCTTGCCACCGGCAACGCTTCGGCTTTGATTTCGATCGGACGCGCCAGCGAGAGAAATTGTTCCACGATCGAGTTGAGGCGGTGCACTTCCCCGAGCATCAGTTCGGTAAGACGAGAGTAATCCTCCGGATCGTCCTTTGGCTGAAATTCCACCTTGAGACGCTGCAGTCCCATCGAAATAGCGTTGAGCGGATTTCTCACCTCGTGGGCGACGGTCGCCGCCAGGTTGCCGAGCGCTGACAGGCGCTCGCGGTGCGCCACCTCCACCTCCAAAGCTTTGACCTGGATCAGGTGAGTGTTCTGGTTATGAAAAATCGCCGCCATTCCCAAAATCCCCGCGGCGACGATGGCCAAGCTGAGGATGACGATGGCGCGCAGGCTGTTGCGCCAGGCGACTTCCATCGATCCGAGGGACAAGCCTATCTTGAGAAATCCCAGATTGGATTCGTCGAGCGCAATCGGCTTGACGACTTCAAGATAGCGTTTGCCCCCGCCGCCGTCGACGATCTGACTGAACAGCTGACGGTCGACTTTGGCTTTCAACACCAGCGGCTCTTTTTCCTGTTGACCGATCCGGCGCCGATCGGTATGGGCAACAACATTCAGATCGCTATCGAGAAACGCGACGAACTCACTGTCCGATTGGCGGCCGAGATCCTCGATCTGACTTTGCACGCCGATCTCTTTCTCGAAGTTAAAAATATAGTCGGCGTTGGCGTGGATCGCGATGATCCCGGGAAAACTGCGCGCGCCCACGGCGACGCCGAAAGGACTGCCTTTCCAGAATTCTTTATCCTTGACACCCAGCGGCGGCTCGCCCGTCTTTTCCTCGGCTTTCTCCGTGGGCAAGCGCCAGCGCTTTCCCCACGCGTAGCTTATCGTCGGCCGGTGCGGCTGAAAGGTCACGTCTCGCGTTTTTTTCCCGGCTATGACGGTCGGCAGCGCGGCAAGTTTCCAGGGCCGGCCCTGCTCATCGAGGAGATCGATTTTTTGCAGGCGGTTCATCGCACTGATCTCTTTAAGCAGCGCTTGATCGACATGACGAGACATAAGCAATTGGTCGATCAGCCGGGCATTATCCACCAAACGCTGCCGGATCAAATCCTCCAACAGCGCGTTGCCGACGATCGCGTTCTTAACACTGGTCTCCATGGCCTTTGCCAACGCCGTCCCCTTGTCCTCAGTCTGGCGCAAGAGTTCTTGCTGGAGCCTTTGGGCTTCAAAGAAAACATAGAGAGACGCCAAGATGAGGAGCAGCAAGCCGGATGCAAGAAAGTGACGCGGCAGGAAAACTCTTTTCATAAAAGACGACATTCTATAAGTACGTTCCCGCGGACGCACAAACGACCCCCGGGGCCGGTTGGTCCCAGGGGTCGTCGATCTGCCCTTCTGGTCTTTAGACTATTCTGCCAGAATGATCGATCCGATTACCTAATTGCCGGTGCGGAATCCCACGTCGACCCGACGGTCGCGCTGCCAGCAGGCATCGGTCGATGCGCTGCACAGCGGCTTCTGCTCGCCGAAGGCGCTGGTCTCGATCTTATCGCTCGCAACGCCAGCCTTAACCAGCGCATCGCGAATCGCATTGACGCGGCGCTCGCTTAGACCTTGGTTGTGTTGGTCGGTGCCGCGCGGGTCCGCGTAGCCGCCGATACCTACGTTCATCGGCGCATTCTGCTTCACGTGCGCCGCGATGTCGGTGATCTTGCTCATCTCGTTAGCCCGGATATCCGACTTGTCGGTGTCGAACAGGATATCACTGAATCTCGTCCAGCCCGTGCGATTATCCGAACCCGTCATAGCTTGGGGACCTACCGGTCCGGCTGGACCTTGCGCGCCCGTGGCGCCGGCTGGGCCTGCTGGGCCGCGTGCGCCTGCCATATTAAACGGGCCGGCGAACTCGGTCACGTAACCGAATTGATCGACGCGAAGGTTGCGTATCTGAGCCGCCTCATTTCGCGCGTCGATGGAATACTCCACCGAATAAAAGGATTCATACCTACCGGTCGCCGGGCTGTCGATCTTGTAGCACACCGTCTGATACCCGCCGCCGTAGCCAAACGGAATCACCACTTTGAAACCTGCCAAGTTCTTATCCGCATACTTCTGGGCTAGATCACGTGCTTGATCCTCGGTGATCTTCTCCTTGGTGACATGGAGCTGGGGACAGTTCGCGCTCGCCACCATTTCATGGTTCATGCCGCCCATCCAACCGATTGCATCGCCATTTCTTTGAGCCATGGCCACACCGGACAGCGCCAAGATGCCCGCTGCCGTGACCATCGGTGCTAAAATGAAATCTTGATCTCTTCATAATCCTTTTTTCCTCCGCTAAATTTTTATCTCAAGTTTCTAAGGCGCAACTGTTGTGCCGCATTGCGGCGCCACACAAAGGTGATTTTTCAAGCATTCCGAGACGTATTGCGGTCAAAATCGGCGCGCGAACGGACCATAAGGTCGAGAGCTTCGACCAAACGGTCGGGCCCTGGATTCAGGCTATCGACACTCATTGCGAGTTTAGCCAGCCGGATATTCAAGCGGCTGATCCTCAAGCGCGAGAGGCGCTCTGAACGGCACCCTCTCGATACGATCATGGGCCGTCGTGGGTGGGATTGCTGTTCAATATAGGACGATTTTGCAGAGAAAGTTTACCAGGGTCGCGGACGCGGATCCTTGGCTTAGGCAATCAGCGCGAGGTGAAGGGCGAGGTTGTTGTCTTGGCGACCGGAAAGTGATCGCATGCCGCCAAGTCGTCACAGCGCGAGAGTTCCGTGTCTCGCGCCGTAACGAATTGCGCATTTGCTCTTTGAACCGTTCGAGGCATAAATAGATCGGTTCGCAGTGTCGCCTAATAAATGATCGACCCCTTCTCGAGCTGCGACTTACGAGCTTCGTATTCGCGCCGGGATATTCTCTCGGCTTTGTAATCGTCCTCGAGCTGGTTCATCTTGCTATGGGCGTTGATTTCGTAACCCGCGCTTGTGCCCAGGGCTCCCACCGCCGCTCCGCCTAAAAACGCGCAACCGCTTTGACCGACACCGACCATGAGCACCAACGCCAACATTAATTTCTTCATCTCAACCTCCTCGGTTGTACTGATTAGCAGGGTCAAGTCAGGTTTACTTGAAAAATTTCAACTAACCTCAGGAGTGAAACCCCGCGCCTTAAATTGCTCCATTCTTACTCGTATTGTTACCGGGCTTTAGAGCCGCCCGGTCAAGAGCAGAATGACCACGATCAACAGCACGAATCCGGCGGCACCCGAGGGCGCAAAGCCGAACTTGTGATAACCCCAGTTGGGCAGCCCGCCTACCAGGAACAGCACTAAAACGATCAACAGTATCAGGCTCATAGTCAGTCACCTTCTTTCATTGCTTTTCTCACTGACTATGAGAGCAGCTTGCGTGCCGCATCTCGCATTCATGAAAAGGGCCCATTGCGCGCGGGATTATTCAATCTATCGGCGAGAAACCGCGGTAGAGGTCGGCGAAACAGTCGAAACGCTCGACCAAAAGGTCGAGTTACAGAGAACGAGTGGCGACGTCCTTAGTCGTTAGCGCAGATCCTGGAAGCCGAGGATCTTGTTTAGAATGACATCCAAGATGGAATAGTCCCCGTCAGCGAAACGACCATATTGATATCGGCTATGGTAGCCATCTTCATAGCCGCGCTGGAAGCCCTCACGGAAGTAGTAGTTGTAGTCGCTCCGGTCGATGTAATAGCCGCTATAGCCATAGTTTGCATCCCTGTAGGCATAAGAGTCCTTATAGTTGAACTTCCAACGGTCGTCGCGATCTGCCTTGCCGGCGCGGAACCCTTCTTCGTAGCCGTACGTCACCGCCTGCCGGAGTGTCTTCGCGCCGTATTCGTTTATTTCGTGGTAGTTGCCGCCGCGATGGTACCGATAGATCGGCGCCGTATAGAAATAGGGGTCGCGCTCGTAGTCGAACCGGTCATCGCGCAGATGGATCTGCTGCTGCCGCACGCGCTCTAAATAGTGTTGCTGAAAACGATACTGCGCCATGCGTTTTTGTTGCTGTAGCAGCGCTTCGTTCTGACGCGCGAGACGCTCTTGTTGTTCCAGGTACTGACGATACTGCGCCACCCGTTGTTGCTGTTGGTTAATGAGCTGTTGTTGCTGCTGCTGCGACAGGCGTTGTTGTTGCTCTTTTCGTTGGTTTTGCTCCTGCCTCTGCTGTTGCTGAACCCGCTGTTGATTCTGATTTTGCTCCGCTTGACGCTCAACCCTCTCTTGCTGCTGTTGTTGCCGCGCCCGCTGGTCGTTCTTGTCCTGCTCGGATTTTCGCTGCGCGCGCTCCCGTTGCTCCTGCTCTTGTTTCTGCTTTTGCTCTAGCTGCTTTTGCTGTTGTTGAACCCGTAGTTGTTGTTGTTTCTGATCTTGCTCCGATTGTCGTTGAACGCGCTCCTGCGGTTGTTTGTCCTGCGGTCTTTGCTCTTGTGGCTTTTCTTGCTGGACCCGCTGTTGCGGTTGTTTCTGAACTTGATCTGATTTATTTTTACCCCGTTCCTGCTGCGGCTCCTGCTTTGATTTTTGTTGCTTCTCATTCCGATCGTGCTTTTGCCCTTTTGCTCGTCCTGCCCCTCGGCCGCTCTGCCGTTCCCCGCGAATGACAGGATGGCGATGACAAGCACGATTACAATTCGATTGAGAATATAGATTTTCATGGCACTCCCGCCGGTTAATCGAGCACGTATATTTTTGTTAGGACCTTATGATCCATCCTGCGATTCGTTAAACCCCTTACTCTACTTCTCCATGGTACTGCTTCCCGAGGAACCCTGCGGTTCACTATTGGACAGTTAACCCGTTATGTTCTCGAACCGTTCCTGGGCCCTTTTCCAGTTCACCACGTGCCACCAGTCGGTAATATAGTCGGGTCGCTTGTTATGGTACTTCAAATAATACGCGTGTTCCCAAACATCGAGACCTAAAATGGGCAGGCAGCCATTGGACAGCGGCGAATCTTGGTTCGCCGTTGAGCTGACCGCCAAGTCTCCCTCGGACGTGACCGACAGCCATGCCCAGCCGCTGCCCAAACGATCTTTGGCGGCGCTATCAAACTGCTCTTTAAATTTCCCGAACCCGTCAAAAGTTTTTTTGATCGCCTGTGCCAGTTTGCCGTCCGGCTCGGCCGCGCCCCCTGGGGCCAGATATCCCCAAAATAGTGAATGGTTAACATGGCCGCCGCCGTTGCTCTGGATTGCCGCTCTCACGGCGCCCGGCAACTCATCGACATGAGCGACGAGGTCCACCAAGCTTTTTTCTTGCAGCTCAGGATATTTGGCGACGGTTTTGTTGGCATTGTCGATATAGGTCTGGTGATGCTTGTCATGATGCAAACTCATCGTCAGGCTATCGATATGCGGCTCGAGGGCATCATACCCATACTCGAGGGGCGGTAGAGTGTACGGATATTTCATATGCGCAGTCTGATAGAGCGAGAGATTGTCCATAAACGCAGAGCTACTCAGCCGTCCTAAGCGCGCGGAGCCAATGCCCTGTCCCAGATATCCATGCAATTGAGATCTCACGTTAATCCTTTTCGTCCGAATGAAGGTTGATATTTCGCAATGGTCTGCTTCCCGTTGTTCCGCGTGCTGAGAACAATCCCGGGTTCAGAGAGACCGAGTAGGAACGGCGAGTCCTTGGCTCACCCGAGGTGGGGCTTGCTCTCGGCCGCGGGCCCGCTCGAAACTCTGCACGTAACGCCGGGCCACCGCGGGCCAGACCATGCTGCGGCCGTGAGCGGCGGCGCGAGCGCAGAGCGCCAATCGTTTCGCGTCATTGCTTAGGAGATCGACGACGGCGCGGGCGATCGACTGCGGGTCTCTCCACGGCACGAGTATGCCGCACCCGTCAGCGAGGAGTTCGCGCGCGTAAAGATAAGGCGTGGAAATGACTGCTTTGCCCGAGCCAACCGCATAGGCCAATGTCCCGGACGTGATCTGCTCCGGCTTGAGGTACGGGGTTACATAGATGTCCGCAGCGGAAAGAAACTCGGCGAGTTCGCCGCGGCTGACAAACCGATTGTGAAAGATTACGTTGGCATCCACGCCCACGCTTCGAACTCGACGCTCCAGGCTCTCTCTGTAGGCCTCGCCATGCCGCGCTTTGATGTGGGGGTGCGTGGCGCCGAGCACGACGTAAACCGTCTCCGGGTAACGCGCAAGAATCGCCGGCAGCGCGTCGATGACATGTTCGATGCCTTTGTCCGGCGAGAGCAAGCCAAAGGTAAGAAGCACCGCCTTACCTTCAAGCCTGAGTTTATTCTTGCTGCGACCGGCCGACGGCAAGCTTGGAATTCCATGCGGGATCACATCGATCTTGTGTTCCGCTACGCCGTGGACGCTATGCAGCAGCGCGGCGCCGTGGGCGCTCATAACGACGAGCCGTTTGGACAGACGGATGAGCTCATCCATCCTGCGGCGCTGCATGGGATCGGGCTCGCCGAGGATGGTGTGGAGAGTCGTCACGATCGGCATGCGCAGCGCGCGCAAGAACGCGAGAACGTGGCCGCCGGCCTCGCCGCCGAAAATGCCGTACTCGTGCTGCACCGACACGACATCAACCTTGTTCGCGTTCACAAACTTCGCTGCGGCGCGGTACGACGCGATATCGCTTTCCGCCACCTCGAAGCGCACCCGCGGGGGATAAGCATACTGCTTGCCGGGGTCGTTCATCGCGACCACGAAGCAATCGGTATTCGAGAACTCTGTGGCGATCGCGCTGCTGAGATCGGTGGTGAAAGTAGCGATGCCGCACTGGCGCGGCAAGTGATTGCCGAGGATCGCGATTCGACGAATCGTTCCCGCGATGGTTCCGTGATTCATGATTCCTCCCACCGGAGAAGCCCCCGATAAGATTCATCCACTGTTAAGATGATTTCTTCGCCCCGACGACAACCAAAACGATTCCACCCGCCAGCGCCAACCCGCCCAGGAGCGGTGACAGCGGGATCGTCTTCTGGGTATCGGCGGTGGCTTGGAACGGGCCGATGTCGATAATCTTTTCGCGGCTTGTGTAGGTGATGCCCTGGTATGCAAAAGCCACCACGCCAAGAACGATAAGAGCAATTCCAACCAGCGTTATTGGATTGATCCGCATCTTACTTATTCCTTCGCTTTGGAACCGAAAGGACCATTGCCTCGAGAGACCGCCGATTGCTATGAATCCCGAGCGCCACCACGGCGCAGATCACCAAGAATTGCAGGAACTCGCTGACCCTTGTCGAGGAATCGAGTATTCCCACAACGCCGAGGGATAAGCACCAAAAGCACCGTGAACATGAGCCAAAACATTTTCGGATTGCTCATTCTTCGAGAAAGCCTTTTAGCGCAACTCTCAGCCACCTTGGTTTTCTCGTTTCTCTTCTTGATAAGCCTGCTTTTCCGCTACCGTAGAGAGAACGACCCGGTCAGAGCCCTTGCAATCTATGAGCGTCTTTGCCTGCTGCACAAGCAGGTCGGCCGTCTCGCGCAACTTGCCCGCCTGCTGATTCAGATAGTCCAGGCTCTTGCCGCTGCGCTCACGGATGACCGCGCGCGTCTCTTTTCGGGAGAGCATAGCGGCCACGAGGCCGCCCACCGCTCCCAGAGCTAGACCAAGAAGTAAATAGGAAAATTTCGCTTCGCCGTCGGTCGTCATTAATTTCTCCCTTATTGAATGCCCGAGCCATCATGTTTCGATCCAGTCGTTACCTCAGAAAACCGTCCAACTCGAAGCGATCGCGATCGAGAAATCGGCCCTCGACTCTGACGTAATCGCCGGAGCGAAGCGCGTTGAAACGATCGACATCCGACCTGCGCGTTGCTTACACCTCTGTAACGATACGCTGACGAGTCAGAGTTTGCTGTTCAATTTGATACCAGTTAGCAAAGAAATGCCGCGAGTTGGGATAGGAATAAAAGCGACATTTTCGCCCGCAATCGGGCAATCTTTAGCACTTCACTTAGAGCTTCTTCTTCACTGCGGTCGCCGCGTCCTGGGTCTTTTCGCCGGCCCGCTCAACGTCTTGGCCGAATCCGTGAATCGTATTGCACGCCACGTTCGTGCCTAACAGAACCAGCATCAGTGTTGCAAAGATTATTTGCCGCATAGGGTATCTCCTATTTTCGAATTTAAATTTTTTCCAACACCACTCTAAGGGAGCACTATCCATGCCGTCCCTGCCGGGCAGTGAAAGGTTGTGTTTCCGCTGGCTTCGAAGCTCGACCTGGGGGAATAGCGAAACAGCTCGTTGGAAGCGTCGAAATTGTCGACCAAAAGGTCAACTTAGAGGCCGGCAGGAAGTCGATGATCGCGAGGGCTTATCAGCGTCTTAGACAAAACGTCGCTCGCCGCTACGCAGGTGCAGCGACTGTGAAGCGTATTACGTATCTCGTTCTTCGTTCTGACGAAATACGAATAACCAAAGAACCCTACGAGGAGGGAAAAAACGCGCGGCCGTCGAAATTGTCGACCAAATAGTCGAGTTCGTCAGGGACCGGCTTGAAACCCGGGTAATTCTGCAGCAGGACTCGTGAATTCGGTTAACCCCGTTCATCGCGGGTTAGAATACCCGCGCTCCGTTTGCGTGAGTTCCCGAATGCCGGGACTTAGCAACTCCTAGTGCTGGTATCCCAGTAGCTCGCAGAGGGCGCTGATTGACCCGCAACCACTGCCCGCCTAGCTCCACATGCACGATCCCGACCGGTGCCGCGTCGAATGTGGATTGTAGTGATGCTCAGGCTTTCGACAAGCTCGGCGATGCCCGAGTCCACCTTGCTTTCCAGAACCCTGGCTGTACTTGTTGAAATAATCCCCGTGTGCTTTGAGGCGCAACAGAGTTTCCTCACCCGTACACATAACTCGGCACGATCCACGGGTTTGGCAGAAAGTTCTTCGGCCCCGGCGCCTGTAGCCCCTGCAACATCCTGAACTTGCGATCGTTCAGAGCGGTGAGCAAGGATCACAGGGATGTTCTCGGTGTCGACGTTGCGCTTGATCTTGGCCGCCACTTCATAGCCGTCCAGGCCCGGCATCATGACGTCGAGCAGGATCAGATCGGGCGGTTGCTGCGTCCACTATGGCGAGTGCTTCCTCGCCACTGGCGGCGATAAGGAGGTGATAAACCTTCCCGCGTGAGGACTCAGCGGTCGCCGGACGAACCTATCTGGCTCCATCTTCGTTTACGCATTGTGCGTTGCGCGCCGTTCGCCTGCGAGTCACCTCGTCGCTGGAGAAACAGATGGCATCGAGCTCAAGGAGAAGATGGTCAACGAGCCCAAATAATTTGACCGGTTGAAGGGGCTTCGAAAGATAGGCGTCCATCCCCGCCGCCAGGCACCGTGCCTCCTCCCCTAACTCGGTATACGCGGTAATTCCGATGATCGGCAGATGAGACCCAGTCAACTTCTCTTTGTCACGAATTATAGTGGTACACTCGAAACCGTCCATCTCCGGCATCTGGATGTCCATCAGCACACAGCTGAACCCGGCAGACGCCGCTTCATCCAACATGGTGAGCGCTTCCCTCCCACTGTTCGCCACCAAAACCGTGTGCCCGTGCGTCTCAAGCAGACGCCTGGCCACCAACTGGTTGATGATGTTGTCTTCAACGACAAGGATGCGCCCGCTTGGGAGCGCTTCTCGCGGGGAATTCTGCGCGAGCTTATCCCGCTCGGCAGATCGGGCGCCCAATGTCACCTGGAAAACGCCGCGCAGTTCCGCCAGGTCGATGGGTTTGAAAATGCAAGCCGCCATACCCAATTCTCGACACCGACCGGGTTCATCGAGTTGGCGAACCGAGCTAAGCATAACCACGGTTGCGTCGGCGATGACCGGATCCTTTTCGATGGTCTCCGCCAGGATAAAGCCATCGGCGCCAGGCATCGGAAAATCGGTCAATATGAGATCGAAGGACCTTCGCGCTTCCTGGGCCGCACGCAGCGCCGCGATCGCTTCGGTCGCGCTGCCCGCCAACGTGGGGACCATGCGCCAACCGATCAGTATCTCTTCGAGAAAGCCCCGGGTCGTGGCGTTGTCGTCAATGACGAGGACGCGCAGGCCGCGCAGATCGACCGTGTCAGCAACCGGCGCCGCAGAGGTAGGAGCCCCCAAACGCGAAACTCGCGGTGAAATGAAATGTGCTTCCCCTACCGACTTCACTCTCCAGCCAGAAGCGCCCGCCCATCACCTGCACCAGTTGCGCGGAGGTGGTCAAGCCAAGTCCGATACCGTCATACGCTCGCGTCATTGAACTGTCGGCCTGCGTGAAAGCCTCGATGATGCTTTTTTGATGATCCAGTGAAATGCCGATGCCCGTGTCTTTAATAGAGAAGTGCAGCACGACCTCTTGTGCTGTCGCCTCCGTCGTCACGCGCAGCACCACCTCGCCCCGCGGGGTGAATTTGATCGCATTGCCGAGCAGACTGACAAGAATCTGGCGCAAGCATGCAGGATCGCCTCTCAACGTGTCCGGTATGTCCGCGCCGACATCCACGATCAATTCGAGGCCCTTCTGGTGCGCCCCCGCTGCCACCGTGTTCACCGTGCCTTTGATAATCTCGCGAAAGTTGAAGTCGATCGGGTCGATCTCGAACTTACCCGCATCTATCCTGGAGAAGTCGAGAACCTGGTTAATCAGAGTCAGCAGAGCATGGGCTGAGGATTTGGCGATCAGTAGATCCTCTCGCTGTGCGAACGTGAGATCGGTATCAAGTATGAGATGAATCATCCCGATGACTCCGTTCATCGGCGTCCGCAGCTCGTGACTCATATTCGCCAGGAACTCGCTCTTTACTCGGTTAGCGGCCTCGGCGGCGTCTTTGGCCGTTTGCAGTTCGGCCTCCGCCTGCTTGCGATCGGTGATGTCATTGTTGATGGTAAGAACTTGAACCGGCATGCCGGCAGCATCGCGTTGCAACGCCCAGCGACTGGCGACCGCCACGCGTGTGCCGTCGCGTTTGTATTGAATTACCTCGCCCTCCCAGTGGCCCTCGAGCAGCAGCAGGGCTTCAATGTTTTCGGCCGGCTCGGCGAATTTTGGGTTTAACAATTCAACTAGGTGTCTTCCGAGTGCCTCTTTGCTGAGCCAGCCATACATGACCTCGGCTCCACGGCTCCAGAACAAGATACGGCAGTGCATATCCCGCACGACGATGGCGTCCCGGGCAAGATCGAGCAACGCGGCCTGTTCGGTGAGCACGGCGGCTTGCTGTTCGAGAGTCCTCGTGCGTTCGACCAGGTCAATCGTCCGCGAAGCCACCTCGGCTTCGAGCATCTGGCTATACTTGTCGCAATAGTCGCCGTAATTCTTCAGGCGCAGCAGATTTCTTACCCGCACACACAGCTCGGCATGATCTACGGGTTTGGTGAGAAAGTCCTCGGCTCCGGCGTTTAGGCCGAGCATTCTGGCATTGCGATCGTGCTGTGCGGTGATGATGATGATGGGAATATTTTGGGTGATGAGGTTGCCTTTGAGCTTGGCTGCCACCTGGTAACCGTCCATCCCTGGCATCATGACATCGAGCAGAATGAGGTCGGGCGGTTGCTGTTCCACTAAGACCAGCGCTTCCTCGCCGTTCCCAGCGCTCAGAACTCGATAGCCTTCCGGCTTTAGCATGACTTCCAGCAACTTTCTGTTACCGGGTTCATCGTCCACGATCAGAATGCGTGCCGGGTATTCGGAGATGTCGGGTCTTGGGTTCATATGGGGTCCAGTTGAGCTGCGATGGTCGCGAGAAATTTCTGGCGGCGAATCGGCTTGGCGATGTAGCCATCATAGCCGGCGGCGCGAATACGCTCCTCGTCACCCTTCATCGCCAGGGCAGTGAGGGCGATGACAGGAATGGCACGGGTCGCTTCGTCCCGCTTGAGCAGCGCGACGGCCTGGAGACCATCCATGCCTGGAAGCTGGACATCCATCAGGATCAGATCGAGGCGCTCACTGCGTGCCAACGTCAACGCGGCCTCTGCATCGGTCGCGCTGAGAACCGTATAGTTCGCCGACTTAAGGAGAATGACCGCCAGCTTCATGTTCGCGGGGTTGTCCTCGACGATCAAGATTTTTGCCATGCTAGACCGTCAACGGGCGTTCGGGCATGACCTGCCGGACTTCGGCCATAAAGCGGTTCCGGTCGAATTCGCCTTTGTCGATGATCGTCGTGACAAATCCTTTCAGCTTGGTGCGATCCGCTGCCGTGATCTGATTGGCGGTGACCGCCAGGATCGGGATGCGCGCCGTCTCGTAACTTTGTTTGAGCGCAATTGCCACTTCGAAGCCGTTTACCTCCGGCATCTTCAGATCGAGTACGATCACGTCCGGCAGCTCCCGCCGCGCGACATCGATCGCCTCGCGCCCGCCATAGGCGCGCAGCACGCTACCGACCAGGCCTTGCATGCGCAGGGTAATCAGATCCACGGCCATGGGATCGTCATCGACCACGAGTACTTTGAGCGTTTGGTCTTGGCCCGACGAAACAGACCGATCTCGAGGAGGGTGTCGTACAGCGCCTTGCGCGCGATCGGCTTTTGCATGACCGCGGCGGCGCCAAGCGACATTCCCTTGTTAACATCCGCGACAATCGAGAGGATTACGACGGGGATGCGCTGCAGCTCCGGTATCTTTTTGAGGCGCGTAAGCAATTCCCAGCCGTCTAGGTCCGGCAGCCGAATATCCAGGGTGACCAGCGCCAACGGTTGCTGCACCGCCAGCGCCAGGGCGGTCTCCGCAGAGGCGGCGTGCAGCACGTTGAAGCCCAGCGTCGCGAGTTGCACACGGATCAGTTCGGCGGATCTGAGATCGTCTTCCACCACCAGCGCGGTGCGCGTCCCCTTCGGCGCTGCTTCCAAGCATGGGACCGCGGGTAGAGACACGGTCAAAGCCTCTTCCTTGGGCGTCCTGAACGGCAGCCAGACCGAGAAGCAGGAACCCTCTCCCAAGGTGCTCTCGACCGCCACCACGCCGCCGTGCAGCTCGGCAAGGAGCTTGACCAGAGCCAGACCCAGACCCGTCCCTTCGAATTTTCGTGCCAGACCGCTGTCGACCTGACTGAAAGGCTTGAAGAGTTGCTCAAGCCCCTCTGGCGTGATCCCGATACCGTTGTCGGTGACGCTCAGCTTGAGGAAATCGGTGAACTCGTTGTTGGCGAGAAGGAAGCTCCGCCCCGTCCGGGAACCGGACAGCCGGCCGACCTCGGCACGCGGGACGCGGCTGGCGTGCAGCGTCACCTCACCGCCCTCGGCGGCGAATTTCACCGCATTGGACAGGAGATTGTAGACGATCTGCTTGACCATGCGCACGTCCACCTCGATCGAAGCCAGATCTTTGGCTGCATCCAGCTCCAGACGAATATGGCGGCTCGCGGCTTTCTCCCTGACAATGGTCAGGCAGTTCACGAATAACGCCGACGCCGGCACCGGCTCCAGGTCGAGCAGTCATCTTGCCGGCTTCCACCTTGGACAGGTCGAGAATGTCGTTGATCAGCGAGAGCAGATGCAGCCCGCTGTTGAAGATGTCGCCGATGAACGTCTCGCTGCGGATCGCTGATCTCGCCTATTACACCGTCCGTCAGCAGCTCGGAGAAACCGATAATGGCATTGAGCGGCGTCCTCAGCTCGTGGGACATGTTGGCGAGGAATTCGGACTTCATGCGGCTCGCGTCTTCCAGCTCGACGTTTTTCTGATGCAGCGTTTCCTCGTAGCGTTTCAGCTCCGTCATGTCGCGCGCCGCGGCGAACACGCCCTGGAGGTTCCGGTCACGGTCGTGGAAGGTGGTCGCGTTGTAGGACACCACCGTCTCCTTGCCGTCCCTGGCGCGCGCGGTGAGCTCGTAGTTGGTGACCTTGCCTTCGGTCAGAACCCGATTGATGCCCGCCTCGGCCAGGCCCGAGTCGGTGAAGTAGTTTTTGAACGGCGCGCCGATCAGCTCGTCGCGGGTGCACCCGGTCAGCGCCTCGGCCTGCTTGTTAACGTCGGTGATAATGCCGCGTGGATCGGTGGTCATCATCGCGTCGATGTTCGATTCGATCAGCGAACGCGTGTAGAATTGTTGGTCGCGCAGCCGCTGATCGAGCTTCATGCGCTCATCTTCGACGCTGCTTGCGCGCGGTGTTGTCGGTGCCGATCAGCAGATAGCCGATGATGGCGTTCTGCGCGTCGCGCAGCGCCGTGACCGACACCATCGCCGGAAACCGGCTGCCATTTTTGCGGATATAGGTCAGCTCGTAGATGTCTTCGATGCCGCGCGACGCCTTGAACACCAAGCTTCGAACCCCGGTGTGATCGGCGTGCCGAGTTCGACGCTCAGCTCTTTGGCGCGCGCAATCACCTCCTGGGGATCGGAAATATCGGCCGGCGTGATCTTGTTCATCACCTCGGCGGCGGTGTAGCCGAGCATGCGCTCGGCGCCGACGTTGAAGATCTGGATGACGCCCTTGGCGTCGGTGGCGATGCTCGAAAAATTGGCGCTGTTGAAAATCGCGCTCTGCAACGCCCCGGCTTTGAGCAGCGCCTCTTCGGCCTGCTTGCGCGCGGTGTTGTCGGTGCCGATCAGCAGATAGCCGATGATGCCGTCCTGCGCGTCGCGCAGCGCCGTGACCGACACCACCGCCGGGAACGGCTGCCATCCTTGCGGAATAGGTCAGCTCATAGATATCTTCGATGCCGCGCGAGCCTTGAACACCAGGGCTTCGAATCCCGGCGTAATCGGCGTGTCGAGCTCGACGCTGAGCGCTTTGGCGCGCGCGATCACTTCCTGTGGATCGGAAATATCGGCCGGCGTGATCTTGTTCACCACCTCGGCGGCGGTGTAGCCGAGCATGCGCTCGGCGCCGACGTTGAAGATCTGGATGACGCCCTTGGCGTCGGTGGCGATGCTCGAGAAATTGGCGCTGTTGAAAATCGCGCTCTGCAAGGCTCCGGCTTTGAGCAGCGCCTCTTCCGCCTGCTTGCGCGCGGTGTTGTCGGTGCCGATCAGCAGATAACCGATGATGGCGTTCTGCGCGTCGCGCAGCGCCGTGACCGACACCACCGCCGGGAACCGGCTGCCATCCTTGCGGATATAGGTCAGCTCGTAGATATCTTCGATGCCGCGCGACGCCTTGAACACCAACGCTTCGAACCCCGGTGTAATCGGCGTGCCGAGCTCGACGCTCAGCTCTTTGGCGCGCAAGATCACTTCCTGGGGATCGGAAATATCGGCCGGCGTGATCTTGTCCATCACTTCGGCGGCCGTGTAGCCGAGCATGCGCTCGGCGCCGACATTGAAGATCTGAATGACGCCCTTGGCGTCGGTGGCGATACTCGAGAAATTGGCGCTGTTGAAAATCGCGCTCTGCAACGCTCCCGCTTGCAGTAGCGGATCTCGCCCGGCTATATCGACATCGGCTGTTTCAAGAGTTCTTTTGTTGGCAATCTTCATGGCGCTCCCATTGCTCCTTATCCTATCCGAGTCTTTGACGCTTTCTCCTCGATCGTGTCTTGCTTCAATCTTAAAGGATCATCCCTCTGTCGTGCATTCTTTTCCTTTTTTCCTCTAGGGTCTATTTGACACTTACAGTATATTTCATCCCTCGCCTCAGCGGTCGCTGGACGAACCTGTCTGGCTCTATTTTCGTTTATGCATTGTGTAACAAGCCGGGAAATAAGAATGTCCAATAGTGAACCGGCCTGGAAAAGAATCAAAGCGAGGTGCCTAGCCATCCCATGCCATTCGCTGGCATTCGATGGCATTGGATGCCATGCGGGCAAGTCAACCCAATTTTATTTTCGGTAGTGGTTCATTTTCAATCCGCCCGTAGGCTTCAACATCGAGAAAGATTCCTCGCTCCGCCCGGAATGACAACTGCCTCCGATAATTCAATTGAACGGACGATTGCGTCGGCTAGTTTCAATAGTACTTTCTGCTGTGCCAATCGTTCGAGTTGCTCACAACTAGTGAGACTCCAACGCAGGCCGTCGTATTGCGATTGTGACTAGTTGCGGTTTTACCGCGTCACCTCCGAATGTCTGCTCGTCTTGAGGGCGTCCTGGTTGTAGATTCGCCTGGCATTCCCGCTAAAGGTCCATTCGGGAATGACGGAATTCGAATCGTAACTCAACTTTCACAGACAACCTACACAGAATGAACTCATAGCGCGATCCGATGGATCGACTCAATCCAACGACCATTCTACTGTCGATTCGAGGCTAACAAGCAACTGTCATCTCGAACGAAGTGAGAGGCTCTTTCCTATTTCGCTTGAGTGTTAGGGAACCGTAGGCAGGTCTGTGATGATTCGCTGTCCGGTCAAGCTTGACGCATGCCGATTAAGCCGGCTTGCGTAGGGGCGCACCTGTGTGTGCGCCCGTCGGCTCTTGGACCAACGCAGGGTGAAAACAATCAGATCGCCGCGCTAGAAACAGGAGCGCTCGCGACGGCGAGATAACGTTCAACGAGCTCGAAGAACTCGACCGGTTGAATCGGCTTCGACAGAAACGCGTCCATCCCCGCCGCCAGGCAGCGTGCCTCATCCCGTTTCATCGCATAGGCGGTAATTCCGATGATCGGCAGATGAGACCCGGTCAACTTCTCTTTGTCACGAATAATGGCGGTACACTCGAAACCGTCCATCTCCGGCATCTGGATGTCCATGAGCACACAGCTGAACCCGACAGACCCCGCTTCATCCAACCTTGTGAGCGCCTCCCGCCCATTGTTCGCCACCACCACCGTGTGCCCGTGCGTTTCTAGCAGACGCCGGGTCACCAACTGGTTGATGTCATTGTCCTCAACCACAAGAAAGTGCCCGGATGGAGCCGCTGCCCGCGGCGAAGTGGCGCGTGACCAGCGCCGGCCGATCTCCTTCAGCAGACCGGACTCCCAACGCCAACAGGATAGCGCGGCGCAGGTCGGAGCGCTTGATGGGTTTGGGGAGGTAAGCGGCAATGCCCAATTCCCGGCAGCGGTCCGCATCGCCGGCCTGGCCGACCGAGGTGAGCATCACGACGGTTGTGCCTGCGATGGCCGGATCCTTCTTGATAGCCTCCGCCAAAATAAAGCCATCCGCATCGGGCAACAGGAAGTCGGTCAGCACCAGATCGAAGGGCCGTCCTGATTTCTGCGCACTGCGCAGCGCGGCGAGCGCTTCGGGCACGCTTGCCGTCAGCGTCGGGACCATGCGCCAACCGAGGAGCATCTCTTCGAGAACCCGCCGGCTTGTCGAGTTGGCATCGGCAATGAGCACGTGCCGGTCGTGCAGTTCGACCGCGTCAGCAACCGGCGCCTCGAGAGTTGCGGCATTCGCCCACTCGAAATTCACGGTGAAATGGAAAGTGCTTCCCTTGCCGACTTCGCTCTCCACCCAGAGACGCCCGCCCATCAGCTCCACAAGCTGTGATGAGATGGTCAAGCCAAGGCCGGTACCGCCATACGTGCGCGTCGTCGAGCCGTCGGCCTGAGTGAAAGCCTCGAAGATGCTTTTTTGCCTGTCCAGTGGGATGCCGACGCCCGAGTCCCTGACAGAGAAGTGCAGCACGACTTCTTCTTGTGATGTCGCCGCCTCCCTCGTCACGCGCAGAACCACCTCGCCCTGCTCGGTAAATTTGATCGCGTTGCCGAGCAAATTGACCAGAATCTGGCGCAGGCGGCCGGGGTCGCCCCTCAACGTGTGCGGTATGGCCGCATCGACATCGACGATCACTTCGAGACCCTTCTGCTGAGCCTTCAAGGCGATGGTGTTTGCCGTGTCCCCGATGGCATCGTGGGGGTCGAAGTCGATCGGGTCGAGCTCGAGTTTACCCGCCTCTATCCTGGAGAAGTCCAGGATGCCGTTGATAATCGTCAGCAGAGCATCGGCCGACAATTTGACGATCCCCAAATAGCCCCGCTGTTCGGACGTCAGGTCGGTGTCCAGCACGAGATCCGTCATGCCGATGATGCCATTCATCGGCGTGCGAATCTCGTGACTCATGTTCGACAGGAACTCGCTCTTTCCCAGGTTGGCGGCCTCGGCGATGTCTTTGGCCGTTCGCAGTTCGGTCTCCGCCTCTTTGCGTTCGGTGACGTCCATGCTGACACCGATCACCCGGCTCACGTTGCCGCGCTCGTCGAGAACCACTCTCTCGATTCTCGACACATTCCTTATCGAGCCATCCGGCAGGAGGATGCGGTATTCCACGGCCCCCTGACCCTTTTCTTCGATGGCTCTCCGCATGCTGGATTCGACTGCCGCCAGATCCTCGGGATGAACCGCCGCAGACCATCTCTCATACGGCATCGGAACCACAGGCGGGAAACCATAGATGTCGAACATCGTGGCGTCCCATGTCAGCTTATTGCTGGCCAGGTCCCATTCCCACACACCGACTTTGGCAACCGCGGTCGCCAGCGACAGGCGCTCGGTCAGTGATAGCTTTTCAGCGAGTGAGGCTCTTAGTTGGGCTTCGGTTCGCTTGCGCTCGCTGATCTCCTTCTGCAATTGGGTGTTCGCTGATTCAGCGGCTTCGGTAAGTTCATGCTGGTGCAGCGATCCGAGTATCAACGCCTCGTTCATGGCGAGGGTCTCTTCTTGGATCTTCGCGCTCTCGGTCACTTGACTCGACAAGTCGGGTGGCCGGTGGTTCCCTGTGCCCGGTGTTGGTTTCGCCGCCATAATTTCTCTTTACCTCATCGCCTTCGGTTCCGGCGCGGGTTCGATATCCTGCGCGTTGCGCGGGCCGGATTGCTGGGGAATGCCTGTGATCAACCCGTGGTAGTCCGTGCGCCGCGGGTGGATGACCACCACGCCCTTGTCCGTGATGACATATTCGCGGATGTCCTTGCTGTGATTGCCGCCGCGCATTTTGATCACGACCATCACTTTGCGAAGCTGGCCGTCAATCTCCACGTAACGCAGCCGGATGATGTCGTCGGTGAGAAACGAAATCGCGTAGTGGCTGAACTGCAGCGCGGTAAAGTTGTCCTCCACTTCGACCGTGGTGAGAATCGTCACCCCGGCGCCGGTCAACGCCACGATCATCCGGTAGAGCGACTCGCGAAAGTCCTCGCGGAAACCGGGCGCCAGCGCCATCTCAAAACCGACCAGCGAATCGATCACCAGCCGTTTCGCGCCGACCCTTTCGACCGCATCGAGAATCGCTTGCGTGATCTCATCCACCGAGAGGTCGAGCGGACGCAGGTAAAGAATTTCCAGTTTCCCTTTTTCCTGCGGCGCTTTGAAATGCAAACCCAGACTGGCGGCGCGATCCGTGTAGCCTTCCGGGCGTTCTTCGAAGAGCGCCATGATGGCCGGTTCCCCATGGCGCAGGCCTTCGGCAATGAATTGCGTGGCCAGCGCCGATTTTCCCGTCCCCGAAGGCCCGGCCACGAGGAGGCTGTCGCCTTCGAGGAGGCCGCCGCTCATCATCTTGTCCAGTTCGGGAATGCCGGTGGAAAGCCGCCGGCGCTGCGCGACGGGTTGCATCTTCTTGCCGACCAATCCCAACGTGCGCGAGAAGGCCTGCAACCCGTCATCGCTGATGCGGAAGGTGTGCAATCCCGGCACCGAGGCCTGCCCGCGCAGCTTGAGGATTTGCAGTTTTCGCACCACGGAATTGCGCTCCGTCACTTGCGAGAGCCAGAAGAGACCATCGGCGACGGTGAACACCGGATTGTCGCGCATCTCTTCCGGGACATATTCGCCGACCAGAAACGTCGTGGCTTCCCAACTGGTGAGAAACTGCGCGAGGCGCTGGATGAACGATTGCATCTCCAGCTTCGCTCGCGCCGGCCACCGCTTTGCGCACCACGGTGCGAAACGAGTCCACCACCACGATGCCCGGATTGAGCCGCCGTGACTTGCTTGATGATTTCCTCGAGCACCGCATTCAAATCCTGCTCCACCACCACGTCGCTCAGATTGATAAAGCGGATGGCCTTGCCCAGCTTGGATTCGTCGAAGAAGGAATATTGTTGCTGATAGCGCAGCATTTTCATGGGCGGTTCACCGAGGACGGTGAAATAGAGCGCGGGTTTCTTCGACCGTCGCGTTGGCGAAAACGATCTGGTGCGCCAGCGTGGTTTTGCCGCAACCCGGCGCGCCCGCGATGATGTTGAAGGAAAACTCCGGGATGCCGCCGCCCAGGATCTCGTCGAGCCCGCGCACGCCGGTCGGCAGTTTGTGGATCGTGACTTTAGCTGGTTTGCTCAGTTGTTCGCCGGTTTGATTTGGTCGTTATTTTCATTTTTCATTTTTCCCTCCGTGCCGAAATCCAAATCGTCGAGCTTGGCGTTCGGCCAGACCTCGCGCACCAGGCGCAAGGTTAAATTTTCGCCGATGAAGGCCACCAGCAATCCGAGCAACTGGGCGAGCAGCACAACTCTGCCCTCGAACAATTCATCCGGGTCGAGTTGCGCGTGATGTTCCTCCACCCCTTCCAAAGTCCCATCCGCTTTCACCTGGACTGCGCGCAGCCAGGGAACTTCCGCTTGGGCCAGCGCGAGCGCGCGCGAAAGCAGCGCGTGATAGCCGCCGTTTCCCATGAGTGTCGCCAGATTCGGTCGCAGCTTTTCGCAGGTGCTAAAGTCCGCGCGGTTGTTTCGTCGCGGCAGGTTTCTTTCCCCTTGCCTCATCGTCAATAGAGGCGCTGGGCGAATATTCCGCATTTGTGGAGTGGCTCGGCTCATTGGCTACCCTTGGACCGAAGATGAGTGCTCCGGCTCGCTAATCGAGAGTCTTCCGATCTTCCGATCTTCCGATCTTCCGATCTTCCGATCTTCCGTTTCGATTAACACTCGATTTAAGTAACCGCTATTCAATTGTATGCTATTCAATTGTATATGGTGCATCGAATAGGGAATGATTACTGTCTAATAGTGGACAGTCTCGAAGAAAATTCTGCGAGGATGACGGGACTCTTGTGGGCAGTAATCATGAGCGAAGCCGGTCGCGCGCGCTAATCCGGCCTGACTTCCGGCGTGCCGGTATCCAACTCGCCACGACGCAACGCCTCCCGTGCCGTGCGCGCAAGTTCTTCGTAGCGCACCCGAAACCGTTCCAGGTCGGATTCTTCGAGCCCCTCGAGATCGAGTAAGGCGTTGTGCGCGCCGTTCGCTGCGCGAATCAGCTCGTCGAGTTTGAGTTGCACCGCATGGCTCTCACGATTCTGGGTGTTCTGAATCAAGAAGACCATCAGAAAGGTGACGATCGTCGTGCCGGTGTTGATGACCAATTGCCAGGTGTCGCTGAAGTTGAATATCGGGCCCGTGATGCCCCAGACGATAATGATCAAAGCCGCGATCAGGAACGCGGCCGGATGGCCGGTGGCTCGCGCCGTCCGATTGGCGAAGTGGGAAAAAGGTGATGAAGAATAAATCACGCTGTCAGCCGCTTTCGGTCAGATCTGTTCATTGCCGGGCGGCAGAGAGTGACTAAAATCTTGGCTCCTCCTGCCGTCAGCTATTTGATTTCAGAGGCGGCTCTCGAGCTATCGCTTTCCGGCAATCGTCTTGCCGATCTTTGCACCGCTTCGCCGGTTTTCCGGCAGCTTTCCGCTTTTTCCTGAGTTCCCGCGACGCGTTCAGGCTTCACCTTTGGCTTCGAGTCGGGATCCTTGATCAACTCCCGAGCTGTCATTCTTGATCGCGCCGGAAATTTGTTTACCCTTGACGCTTTGATCTCATC
This sequence comes from uncultured delta proteobacterium, assembly GCA_963811315.1. Taxonomy (GTDB): domain Bacteria; phylum Desulfobacterota; class Binatia; order UBA9968; family UBA9968; genus DP-20. The sequence continues at coordinate 10,064 of CAWERH010000065.1, read as the reverse complement.
TTTGTTCCATATAACTTTTCTCCTGTCAATGTTCGGATCCTTACGAAGGATCGGGTTATCCATAGTGCGCGTGCGGAAGAATCTTCCCTGCATTTCGATCGCCGCCAGCAGTCACACTACACACAAAATGATCACTATCTCGTTTCAGTTTCCTAACGAACCGGTGTTCGGTAGGGGCCCAGACTCATCATGAGCAGAAACATCAACTTTAAGCGTTTCGCTTCCAATTCGCTCAACGGACCGGTGGGAGCCAATTTTCTGTCATTGATATGATAGTTTCTGGCGAACGCGTTGATGCGATGTTCGGTGCTATGTTCGTACACGGCGTGCGTGCCAGGTCTCTCTCTAGGCGCGCCGGCGAACGTCGCTGGATCTGAAAACGCAATGCTTGCCGCGCCGAGAGCGGCAGCCAACATGAGCACCAACAGCCGTATTGATCTTTTCATCGCGACACCACGGTTTCCCTTGCAGTCGCTAGGCTACGAGAGTTTCAACCTTGGACATTTTCCATCAGTCTAGCGCGTCAATCTCCATGCTTTTGAAGGGGCTAATCCTAGGTCGTCGCCAAACGAGTTGCAGTTCAATATTGAACGACATTGGAAAGAATTATCGTGGCCAGGCGGGTGCCTGAGTGGGATGGATTCATCCGCGGACAGGTTGGCGCTGGGCCAAAACAGCTTTGCCCCACAGATCGCGGAAAGCGAGTGTAAAAGGCCAGCCACACCAACGCAGCCATAAGAACTATGTCCGGCCATCGGTATGTAACGATTAATCAGCCCGAGAAGAACACCCACCACGATCAGGACTGCTACGAGATGAACTAAAGGAAAATCACCTCCTGTGTCCGAGATCGGCGCCTTTAGGGCCGTTCCCGGTCATGTATTGTCAGTAAGCCGATTTTCGCGTCAAGCTCACGATAAAAACTACGTCGACCATGCGTCCCAGCTGCCAATGCAGCGTCTCAGGAAACTCTTGACGACAATGTCATCGCGAGCATTTAGCGTCGTTGTTGGACGACGAAGCGAAGAAGCGTGCCGATTCTGAGGAAAGGTGCGAACTCTTAATCGATAATATCAAGAAGACTCTCGAAAACTCGAAGCTTTCACTTCTGAGGGGAAGTCTAGGAGCAATAATGAGCAGAGACCAAAAGCCGGCTAATGCAGATATTTACTCATGGGGACGTAGTGGTCGATAATTTCACTGTTGAAAGAAGCGCATTTCAACATCTCCATCAAAACCAAACTAGCGAGAGTGTAGGCTTCTTTGGCATCCGTGGCGTTCTCAAAGGCGACCTCGCTGATCGTCGCGATGAGATCTCCCAAGGTAGTATTGAGGTCGCGATTATTGGGATTTACTTTCATGTCGATTTCTCCCTCCGCTTGCGAGACAGCAAAGCTTCCGAAGATTCCTTTGAAAGACCCGCGGACCAGTCAATCTCCTCCCGTCGTAATGCTGAACCGGAAGCCTGGTTTTGTATGTTTAAGCTGGCTGAGAAGGGATTACCGTCTAAAATTATACACTTTTGAAAAAATCTTGGGCTCGCCGAGTTCAACAGCCGCTATATCTAGTCTGGTGGTGCCGACTTCATCCCGCAGTTCCAAATTTCTCCCTCGTATCTCGTCGTTCGTATCTCGTATCTCGTCCGGAACGCTTCACGAGATACGCTTCACGCTTCATGGTCCGGTGCCATGCTGACGTGAGTCACCGATAGCGTGCCAATTTCTCGCGTCGCTTTAGTTCCTCGCTTCTGACGCCGCTCAATTCGATAGCTTTGAGCTGACGGCGCTGCTGCTGAAACCAGGTGCCCTTAGGCCATTGCCACTTCGCATACGGCAGATCCTCGCCGCGGTAAGCGCAGCCATTCGCCATACTCTGCAAAAAAATGAGCCGCCAGCAGCTTGCCTTGTTTTCATGAAACTTGATTTTTGTGCCGCGCTCTTTTAGTGGCTTGGCGGCACGGCGAGCGAATCCTCCGCCGGAAACAAAGATCGGTTCTTTATCAATAGAAATTACCATCACTTTTACCTCCTCGTGTAGCACGCAAGAGAAATACTAAGCCGGGCTCCCATCGGCCCGCCATTTATCGCAGCGCCGATGGCGCACTCGTGAACATCGGATGGATGCTAGGAGGGCGGGTTTTCTAACCCGCCAATCTCCGCGGACAAGAATGTCCGCGCTCCACGGTTAAGAGAAATTTGTCGAGATTCGCTGTGTCGACCTTGATATCAAGTAGCACTTCTTCAGCCATTACGTTTTGCTCAGTCATCGCTTAAACCCTTCAGCTCGCTTTGCGGATGTCCGTTAATTCAGATTGTCCGGCATTAGCCGATCTGAACCTTTAAGCTTATGTCGATACCCTAAAAATTACGGTTCAATACTGAACAACTTGGCAAAGATCATCGCTGGCTGGGTTCTATGCCCGGAAGGCATTTTGAGCAACCCTCTCATTGCGACTCTTTTCTTTCGGCACAACCGTTTACTGAAGTCTGGCATAATGCGAAAGCTAAGCATCGACCAGTAAGCCCTACGCGGATGAAACGCGCGTGCGGCGATAGTCAGAGCGTGTCATGCAAAGACAGGGATTATGAAACCAGGACGGACGACCGCTTATGCAGTGGTCATTGCGGCAGTAGCACTGCTGCAAGGGTCGTGGGCGTTGATGTTTAGATCGCTAACGACTGGCGGCGAGGAACAATTAAAGCCCGCTGCCACGGCAACCACGACGGGCGGGCCGCGGGTCATTATCTTCGCGCTCGACGGCACCGGCCCCGATCAGTTGATGGCAGCGATCCGTTCAGGCAAAGCGCCGCGCATGGCGGCATTACTCGGTAAAGAGCGCAGTTCGGGTCTCTTCGAACATGCTTATGCGGCGCCGGGCGCGTTCAGCGTTCTGCCCTCGAGCACGATTTCAGGCTGGTCCGCCATCTTCACCGGCAAGCCACCGGCCTTCAACGGTCTAACCGGTGACGAATGGTTTGTGCGCGAAACCGCGACGTTTTACGCTCCGATTCCCGTCTCTGTTCTGGACACGCTCGATGTAACCAAGGTCGTCAACGATAATCTGCTCGGTAAGAGCCTTAAAGTGCCGACTCTTTTCCAGCTGCTCGGCAAAAGATCCCATGTGTCGTTGCTCTATGTTCACGACGGCGCCACTCTTTACACCACCGTGGCGCCGTCCTCCTTGGTTGACATCGTCGGTCGTCTGATCGGCGGTACGATGGACGGCGACAATCCGGAAAATTCATTGAGCGCCGGGCTCGACCTCAACTCCGTGCAAAAATTAACCGAGGCGATCGATGCGCAGGGCGTGCCCGACCTCCAGGTGGTCTACTTTCCCGGCATCGACATCTTCACCCACCTAGCCAAAGATCGCCTTGCCGCACAAGTTCTATATCTTGAGTCGATTACCGACAAAGCGGTTGGGGCGGTACTCGATGCCTATCAAAACAAAGGCGCGCTGGACGGCACCTTTGTGATCTTCATTTCCGACCACGGGCAAATTCCCACGCTTAATGACGATCAGCATAAGCTCGGCACAGACGACGAAGAATCGCCCTTTGGCTTGGTCGCCAAAAGCGGTTTTCGCGTGCGCCGACCGCTTTTGGCTTTCGGAGATTTAGACAAAGATTACCAGGCGGTGCTCGCCTACCAAGGCTTCGTGGCCTATGTCCATCTAGCGGACCGTTCGACCTGTCCAAACGAGCACGATCCCTGCGACTGGCAGAAGCCGCCCCGTTTCCGCGAAGACGTGATGCCGGTGGCCAAGGCTTTCTACGAGGCGAATCGCACCGGCAGAACGCTGCCTCGGTTGAAGGGAACGATCGATCTGATTTTTGCGCGTGAGCCGGTTGCCGCAGGGCAAAATGCTAAACCTTATGAGATTTTCGACGGCCAGAAGCTGGTGTCCATCCGCAAATATTTGCAGGCGCATCCGCGGCCCGATCTCATCCGCCTCGAAGAACGCATGAACGGCTTGAGCGCGGGTCCTTTTGGGAATCGCGCCGGCGACCTACTCCTACTGGCCCGCGCGTGTACGAACTTGCCCATCGAGGAACGATATTTTTTTTCTGCCATGAGCCATTACACGTGGCATGGCAGCGCGTGCGCGGCGGATAGCCAGATCCCGTTCATCCTGGCGCAACAGGGTGGGTCGGGCGATAGATTTCGTACGATAATGCGCAAGTTCGGTGGCGATTCACCGTCCCAGCTGGCTCTGACACCTCTCGTGCGCTCACTGTTCGGAAAATGAGTTGAGTTCCCAATACTTCTGGATACCGGCTTCCGCCGGTATCGGCTAGGAGTAGATCATTATAAAAAAAAAAAAAAAAAAAAAAAAAAAAAAAAAAAAAAAAAAAAAAAAAAAAAAATAAGTCGTGGAACTTCTCAGTAGACTTATTAGGACACTCAATTCCTATAGGGATTTCATCAGCCTTCTGCCAGCCGATGAAGTCAAACTTCCGATCGTCGCGAATGGTTTCGTCGATCGGCTTTGATGAAGTGTACGAGATTCCTGTGGCGCAAGATTCAGGTCTCGTTCTGTCCCTCTGGCCGCAAATCCAGTCGCCCCCGCCGTCGCTCCCCATCACAGGCTTCCTCGAGTTGATGGCTTTCGGTCGGGCTCACTTCGAATCTGCCCTGGTATTGAATTATCTTCCTGGTCGCTCCTGCCTCGGTGTGGGGGTCTTCGACCTTCAGCGCGACGATTGTCTAATGGCATATGTTTACCTCCGGCATTTTAAGATTGGCCGACGTCCGATTTGGCGTCACTTGTTTTCGGCGACTCGCTATCACTGCTTGTCTTTCATCGTACGAACGAGATCGGCGAAGGAAGATCGCGCAATGACGCGATCGAATTGGGATCGGTAGTTGTTGACCACGCTGATGTCTTCGATGATCAGGTCGTAAACTTTCCACTCCTTGTCGACGCTGTGGAGTTTGTAATTGACGGTCACGGGCGGTCCTTTCTCGGCAACGAGCTTGGTGTCCACTTCCGCATAGTTCTGGTCTTCTTTCTCCCGCGTGTAAACGACATTTTGACCGGTATAGGATTCAATGTTATCGGCATACGCTCGCCCCATGAGCGCGGCGAAGATTCCGACGAATTCCCGCTGTTCCTCCGGGCTCCGGCGGGCCCAATGTCGCCCGAGCGAACGTTTAGCCATCTCCTGAAAGTCAAACCTGGGATAAATGGCGGCAATCAATTGAGCCCGCTGATTGATAATCTGGGTTTTGGATTTTGGATTGGTACTTCTGACAATGGTCAGCACCTTGTCCACGGTCGTGCGCAACTGTTCCGTGGGGTCCCCCGCGCCGACCTCGGTGAGTAGGAAAAGATAGCAAAGCAACACCAGGAGCCTTGCGACGACGAAACGAGGCCGACTGCAGTGTTTGCATCGCGTTCCTGACAGCGCGCTTAGTTTCATCCATCGCCTGCTCACTCTCGTATTTATCTTCTCCGCAGTGGTTGCCTTATTTTGCTCGACCACATCGCGGGTCATCTCCGCTTCCAGCGACACTAGGCTGACATGGCCCCGGAACGAAGGCAGTCCAATATTAGACAGTTTTTGAAAAAATCGTCCTAAGCCCAAAGGCGGTAAAGCTGCCCAAGTGCAGAGACCAAAAGCCGGCTAATGCAGATATTTACTCATGGGGACGTAGTGGTCGATAATTTCACTGTTGAAAGAAGCGCATTTCAACATCTCCATCAAAACCAAACTAGCGAGAGTGTAGGCTTCTTTGGCATCCGTGGCGTTCTCAAAGGCGACCTCGCTGATCGTCGCGATGAGATCTCCCAAGGTAGTATTGAGGTCGCGGTTATTGGGATTTACTTTCATGTCGATTCGCCCTCCACTTGAGAGCAGCAAAGCTCCGAAGGTTCCTTTGAAAGACCCGCGGACAGTCAATCTCCTCGCGTTGTAATGCTGAACCGGGAGCCTGATTTTGTATGTTTAAGCTGGCTGAGAAGGGATTACCGTCTAAAATTATACACTTTTGAAAAAAACTTGGGCTCGCCGAGTTCAACAGCCGCTATATCTAGTCTGATTGCCGATTCATCCCGCAGTTCCAAATTTCTCCCTCGTATCTCGTCGTTCGTATCTCGTATCTCGTCCGGAATGCTTCACGAGATACGCTTCACGCTCATGGTCCGGTGCCATGCTGACGTGAGTCACCGATAGCGTGCCAATTTCTCGCGTCGCTTTAGTTCCTCGCTTCTGACGCCGCTCAATTCGATAGCTTTGAGCTGACGGCGCTGCTGCTGAAACCAGGTGCCCTTAGGCCATTGCCACTTCGCATGCGGCAGATCCTCGCCGCGGTAAGCGCAGCCGTTCGCCACACTCTGCAAAAAAATAAGCCGCCAGCAGCTTGCCTTGTTTTCATGAAACTTGATTTTTGTGCCGCGCTCTTTTAGTGGCTTGGCGGCACGGCGAGCGAATCCTCCGCCGGAAACAAAGATCGGTTCTTTATCAATAGAAATTACCATCACTTTTACCTCCTCGTGTAGCACGCAAGAGAAATACTAAGCCGGGCTCCCATCGGCCCGCCATTTATCGCAGCGCCGATGGCGCACTCGTGAACATCGGATGGATGCTAGGAGGGCGGGTTTTCTAACCCGCCAATCCCCGCGGACAAGAATGTCCGCGCTCCACGGTTAAGAGAAATTTGTCGAGATTCGCTGTGTCGACCTTGATATCAAGTAGCACTTCTTCAGCCATTACGTTTTGCTCAGTCATCGCTTAACCCTTCAGCTCGCTTTGCGGATGTCCGCTAATTCAGATTGTCCGGCATTACCCGATCTGAACCTTTAAGCTTATGTCGATACCCTAAAAATTACGGTTCAATACTGAACAACTTGGCAAAGATCATCGCTGCTGGCTTCTATGCCCGAAGGCATTTTGAGTAACCATCGTTGCGACTCTTTTCTTTCGGCACAACCGTTTAGTGAAGTCTGGCATAATGTGAAAGCTAAGCATCGACCACTAAGCCCTACGCGGATGAAACGCGCGTGCGGCGATAGTCAGAGCGTGTCATGCAAAGACAGGAATTATGAAACCAGGACGGACGATCGCTTATGCAGTGATCATTGCAGCAGACACTGCTGCAAGGGTCGTGCGCGTTGATGTTTAGATCGCTAACGACTGGCGGCGAGGAACAATTAAAGCCCGCTGCCACGGCAACAACCACGGGCGGGCCGCGGGTCATTATCTTCGCGCTTGACGGCACCGGTCCCGATCAGTTGATGGCAGCGATTCGTTCAGGCAAAGCGCCGCGCATGGCGGCATTGCTCGGTAAAGAGCGCGGTTCGGGACTTTTCGAACATGCTTACGCGGCGCCGGGCGCGTTCAGCGTTCTGCCCTCGAGCACGATTTCAGGCTGGTCCGCCATCTTCACCGGCAAGCCACCGGCCTTTAACGGTCTAACCGGTGACGAATGGTTTGTGCGCGAAACCGCGACGTTTTACGCTCCGATTCCCGTCTCTGTTCTGGACACGCTCCATGTAACCAAGGTGGTAAACGATAATCTGCTCGGTAAAAGTCTTAAAGTACCGACTCTTTACCAGCTGCTCGGCAAAAGATCCCATGTGTCGCTGCTCTATGTTCACGACGGCGCCACTCTTTACACCACCGTGGCGCCGTCCTCCTTGGTGGACATCGTCGGTCGTCTGATCGGCGGTACGATGGACGGCGACAATCCGGAAAATTCATTGAGCGCCGGGCTCGACCTCAACTCCGTGCAAAAATTGACCGAGGCGATCGATGCGCAAGGCGTGCCCGACCTCCAGGTAGTCTACTTTCCCGGCATCGACATCTTCACCCACATGGCCAAAGATCGACTTGACGCACAAGTTCGATATCTTGAGTCGATTACCGACAAAGCGGTTGGGGCGGTACTCGATGCCTATCAAAACAAAGGCGCGCTGGACGGAACCTTTGTGATCTTCATATCCGACCACGGGCAAATTCCCACGCTTAATGACGATCAGCATAAGCTTGGCACAGACGACGAAGAATCGCCCTTTGGTTTGGTCGCCAAAAGCGGTTTTCGCGTGCGCCGACCGCTTTTGACTTTCGGGGATTTAGACAAAGACTACCAGGCGGTGCTCGCCTACCAAGGCTTCGTGGCCTATGTCCATCTAGCGGACCGTTCGACCTGTCCAAACGAGCACGATCCCTGCGATTGGCAGAAGCCGCCGCGTTTCCGCGAAGACGTGATGCCGGTGGCCAGCGCTTTCTACGAGGCGAATCGCACCGGCAGAACGCTGCCTCGGTTGAAGGGAACGATCGATCTGATTTTTGCGCGTGAGCCGGTTGCCGCAGGGCAAAATGCTAAACCTTATGAGATTTTCGACGGCCAGAAGCTGGTGTCCATCCGCAAATATTTGCAGGCGCATCCGCGGCCTGATCTCATCCGCCTCGAAGAACGCATGAACGGCTTGAGCGCGGGTCCTTTTGGGAATCGCGCCGGCGACATACTCCTACTGGCCCGTGCGTGTACGAACTTGCCCATCGAGAAGCGATATTTTTTTTCTGCCGTGAGCCATTACACGTGGCATGGCAGCGCCTGCGCGGCGGATAGCCATATCCCGTTCATCCTGGCGCAACAAGGTGGGTCGGGCGATAGACTTCGTACGATAATGCGCAAGTTCGGTGGCGATTCACCGTCCCAGCTGGCTCTGACACCTCTCGTGCGCTCACTGTTCGGAAAATGAGTTGAGTTCAAAATTCTACTTCTGGTAAAAAGACGACTTCACGTTTTCCGCTGTAACTCGGTCATTAAATCAGTAAGTAAGATCTGTTTCGGCCGGCCATGAAAACATACTTCAGCGTATTCGCGAATGTCGTCGGTCCTTCACGCACGCCCTAGACAAGAACACCCAGATTCTTGTAACGGATTTCATCGGCCTTCTGCTAGCCGGTGCGGTCAAACTTCCGATGGTCGCGAATGGTTTTCGTCAATCGGCTTTGATGAAGTGGACGAGATTCCTGTGGCGCAAGATTCAGGCCTCGTTCTGTTCCTCTGGCCGCAAATCCAGTCGCCCGCGTCGTCGCTCCCCATCACAGGCTTCTCGAGGTGATGGCTTTCGGTCGGGTTCATCTCGAATCTGCCCTAGTATTGAATTATCTTCCTGGTCGCTCCTGCCTCGGTGTGGGGGTCTTCGACCTTCAGCGCGACGATTGTCCAATGGCATATGTTTACCTCCGGCATTTTAAGATTGGCCGACGTCCGATTTGGCGCCACTTGTTTTCGGCGACTCACTATCACTGCTTGTCTTTCATCGTACGAACGAGATCGGCGAAGGAAGATCGCGCAATGACGCGATCGAATTGGGATCGGTAGTTGTTGACTACGCTGATGTCTTCGATGATCAGGTCGTAAACTTTCCACTCCTTGTCGACGCTGTGGAGTTTGTAATTGACGGTCACGGGCGGTCCTTTCTCGGCAACGAGCTTGGTGTCCACTTCCGCATAGTTCTGGTCTTCTTTCTCCCGCGTGTAAACGACATTTTGACCGGTATAGGATTCAATGTTATCGGCATACGCTCGCCCCATGAGCGCGGCGAAGATTCCGACGAATTCCCGCTGTTCCTCCGGGCTCCGGCGGGCCCAATGTCGCCCGAGCGAACGTTTAGCCATCTCCTGAAAGTCAAACCTGGGATAAATGGCGGCAATCAATTGAGCCCGCTGATTGAAAATCTGGGTTTTGGATTTTGGATTGGAACTTCTGACAATGGTCAGCACCTTGTCCACGGTCGCGCGCAACTGTTCCGTGGGGTCCCCCGCGCCCACCTCGGTGAGTAGGAAAAGATAGCAAAGCAACACCAGGAGCCTTGCGGTGACGAAACGAGGCCATGCAGGGTTTGCATCGCGTTCCTGACAGCGCGCTTAGTTTCATCCATCGCCTGCTCACTCTCGTATTTATCTTCTCCGCAGTGGCTGCCTTTTTTGCTCGACCACATCGCGCGTCATCTCCGCTTCCAGCGACACTAGGCTGACATGGCCCCGGAACGAAGGCAGTCCAATATTGGACAGTTTTTGAAAAAATCGCCCCGAGCCCAAAGGCGGTAA
>CAWERH010000064.1:0-27655 GCA_963811315.1 uncultured delta proteobacterium | reverse complement strand
GCCTTCTGCTAGCCGGTGAAGTCAAACTTCCGATGGTCGCGAATGGTTTTCGTCAATCGGCTTTTATGAAGTGTACGAGATTCCTGTGGCGCAAAATTCAGGTCTCGTTCTGTCCCTCTGGCCGCAAATCCAGTCGCCCACGTCGTCGCTCCCCATCACAGGCTTCTCGAGTTGATGGCTTTCGGTCGGGCTCATTTCGAATCTGCCCTAGTATTGAATTATCTTCCTGGTCGCTCCTGCCTCGGTGTGGGGGTCTTCGACCTTCAGCGCGACGATTGTCCAATGGCATATGTTTACCTCCGGCATTTTAAGATTGGCCGACGTCCGATTTGGCGCCACTTGTTTTCGGCGACTCGCTATCACTGCTTGTCTTTCATCGTACGAACGAGATCGGCGAAGGAAGATCGCGCAATGACGCGATCGAATTGGGATCGGTAGTTGTTGACTACGCTGATGTCTTCGATGATCAGGTCGTAAACTTTCCACTCCTTGTCGACGCTGTGGAGTTTGTAATTGATGGTCACGGGCGGTCCTTTCTCGGCAACGAGCTTGGTGTCCACTTCCGCATAGTTCTGGTCTTCTTTCTCCCGCGTGTAAACGACATTTTGACCGGTATAGGATTCAATGTTATCGGCATACGCTCGCCCCATGAGCGCGGCGAAGATGCCGACGAATTCCCGCTGTTCCTCCGGGCTCCGGCGGGCCCAATGTCGCCCGAGCGAACGTTTAGCCATCTCCTGAAAGTCAAACCTGGGATAAATGGCGGCAATCAATTGAGCCCGCTGATTGATAATCTGGGTTTTGGATTTTGGATTGGAACTTCTGACAATGGTCAGCACCTTGTCCACGGTCGCGCGCAACTGTTCCGTGGGGTCCCCCGCGCCCGCCTCGGTGAGTAGGAAAAGATAGCAAAGCAACACCAAGAGCCTTGCGGTGACGAAACGAGGCCGCTGCAGTGTTTGCATCGCGTTCCTGACAGCGCGCTTAGTTTCATCCATCGCCTGCTCACTCTCCGTATTTATCTTCTCCGCAGTGGTTGCCTTATTTTGCTCGACCACATCGCGCGTCATCTCCGCTTCCAGCGACACTAGGCTGACATGGCCCCGGAACGAAGGCAGTCCAATATTAGACAGTTTTTGAAAAAATCGCCCTAAGCCCAAAGGCGGTAAAGCTGCCCAAGTGCAATCTGAAATCCGCATCGTCGGTGGTGATTCAGTTAGCTCAAGATCTCTCACGGAGTTTATCCGAAGGGTTCACGATGACAGATCCCTTAGCTTCTTGTCCTTCCGAGAAATGCCAGGTCTTTCGCCCACGTCTATGCTTCGTCGCCCGACAATAAATTTTTTCTTGGGTTGTTCAGTATTAGACAGTAACTGTTGCCCGTTCGGCGCAATATGTTTGCCGGAGCCGAGACCAAACCAAAATGGAAGAAAACAACGATATCGATTCGCATGCGCTGGATGCGCGCGACACAGTAAGCCGGCAAACGAATGAGGAATCCACCGAGGTATGCAACCAGTGTTGCTTTCCGATCGAAACCGGCTTTGTGAAACAGGTATGGGACAAAGTCCACCGCGTGCGGGCTAAGACCAGGAATTGCGACTGCGCTCACTGCCGCCATCGTCAATGCCACGTTTGCGAAGAATACTCCGCCGCAAAACAACACTCCGACTATTGGATTTGTCACCGATGCAAAGAACTAAACCGGCGCGTTGCAAATTTGTACTTAACGGAGGTGTCTCATGGATTGGGATAAAATTAAGCTCGGCGTGTTGAGCGCTCTCGGTGGCGGGGCGCTAGCAGCCTTTGTCGGCTTCAACTATGGCGGATGGGTTACGGGTAGCAGCGCGGCGGCAACGGCAAAGGAGATGGCCGCGGACGCTATTGCCGAGCGCTTGGGCGCGATTTGTGTGGCGCAATTTAATCGCGACTCAGCGAAGAGCGAGAAGGTCAAGGAAATGAAGGGAAAAGATTCTTGGGACAACGGCCGCTATATCGAAAAGCACAGTTGGGCGATCATGCCGGGTGATGATAAACCTGACAGCAAAGTCGCCGATGCGTGCGCCAAGCGTCTTGCTGAAAAAGCGTAACTCCGGGGATTCGGTGAGTGAAGAATTGTGCCTCAGCTCGAAAAACCAAAGCACTACCGAATCGAAGAGGAGGAAAGATTTAGCGCGCTTATTTTTTGGAAAAACAGCGATCCAAAAACACCCCCAAGGGACCGCGTGCCTGCTGTCTCAAAATACCCTCGAGCTCGCCGTTGTTGAGCCAGATCCCTTGACAGTTTGCGCAGCGTTCTAAATCGAAGCCCATAAAGCGGTACTGCGCAAATTTGCCCGAGCACTTTGGACAAATCGCCATCTGCGCCGCTCGCCGCGCGGTTTCGTCCTTGCGAAACTCGCTCTTCATTTCTTCGACGAGGTCGTGTTCTTTGGCGGCAAAATAACTCTCTTCATTGGCGTGCTCGTCGAACGGCGGATCGTCGCCGGGGCGATGGGTTTCGCGCTTCATGGATCGGCCTCCTGATCTTATTGTCAGGGCAAGGGCTTTTCCCGCTCAGGGTTGGTCTGATTGCTTTCGTTACCGGACGGGTCCAAGGCGCGCTTTCGATCTTTGATGCTATCGATGCTGCGCACTTTTAGGATCGCCTGCAAGGCCGGCCGGTCGACAACTTCTTTTTCCAGCAGCAACTTCGCCAAGGCCTCCAGCGCGGTGCGGTGCGCCAGCAGGATGTCCCGCGCCTTGGTATGCGCTTCCGACAATATTTGTTTGACCTCGGCATCGATGAGCCGAGCGGTTTCCTCGCTGTACTCTTTGGGACTTTGGGTCGGCACCATAAGAAACGTGGCGCGCCGCGGTCCTTCGAGAGAGGCCAGGCCGAGCTTCTCGCTCATGCCGTACTGGGTGATCATCGTCCGGGCAATCTCGGTGGCGCGCTGCAGGTCGTTCTGCGCTCCGGTCGAGACGTCGCCGAAGATGATCTCCTCCGCGACCCTGCCGCCCAACAGAACATCGATGCGCGCGAGCAGTTCGGAGCGGGTCATCAGATAACGGTCTTCCGTCGGCAACTGGGTGGTATAACCCAGGGCGGCGATTCCTCGTGGAATAATCGAAATCTTGGAAACCGGATCGGCGCCCGGCACGAGTTCCGCCAAGAGCGCGTGACCCGACTCGTGATAGGCAACGGTTTTCTTCTCCTTGGGGTTGATGACGTGGCTCTTTTTCTCAAGTCCCGCGACCACCCGTTCGATCGCCTCGTCGAATTCCGCCATATCGATCGACTGTTTGTCCAGACGCGCGGCTAGTAAAGCCGCTTCGTTGACGATGTTGGCAAGATCGGCGCCGACGAAACCGGGCGTTTTCGCTGCCACAACCGCGAGATCGAGGTCCGCGGAGAGCTTAACTTTCTTCGCGTGCAATTGGAGAATCTTGGTGCGGCCCTTGATGTCGGGACGGTCCACCAGGATCTGCCGATCGAAGCGGCCGGGACGGAGCAGCGCGGCGTCGAGGATCTCCGGCCGGTTGGTAGCGGCCATGATGATGACGCCTTGATTCGGATCGAATCCATCCATCTCGGCCAGGAGCTGATTCAAAGTTTGCTCCCGCTCGTCGTTGCCCCCGAGCATGCTGACGCCCCGGGCCTTGCCGATGGCATCGAGTTCGTCGATGAATATGATGCTCGGCGCATTCTTCACCGCTTGGGCAAAAAGATCCCTGACCCTGGCCGCGCCGACGCCGACGAACATCTCGACAAAGTCGGAACCGGTCAGGCTGAAGAAAGGAACCCCGGCCTCGCCGGCAACGGCGCGCGCCAGCAAAGTCTTGCCGGTGCCGGGCGGCCCGACGATTAGAACACCCTTGGGAATACGGCCACCCAACCTTTGATATTTATCCGGATCTTTTAGAAAACCGACAACTTCGGCGACTTCCGCCTCGGCTTCATCGATGCCCGCCACGTCAGCAAAGGTCACTCCGGTTTTCTTCTCGATATAGACTTTCGCTTTGCTCTTGCCGATCTGCATCAATCCGCCGGTCGCCGATCCCATTTTTTTCCCGAGATAACTCCAAAGCAGAAAAAACAAACCGACGGGAACCACCCATGATAAGATCGTCGGCAGCCAATTGCTGGTTATCTCTCCTCTAAAAGGTATTTTGGCTGCTTCAAGATCGGCCGTAAGGCTCGGATCCTCAACTCTTACGGTTTCGAAGTGCAATAACTTCTCGCCTGCCAGTGCCTCCGGCGGCATCTCCTTCAATCTCTCCGGCGGAAATATTTCCTTGGCCGCCGCCCCTTTCAAACTGCCGGCGATCACCGAGTCACGAATCACCAGATCTTTGACCAAATCCTTTTTTACCAGGGCCTTGAACTGGCTGTAACTAATGATCTCGACATGAGTAGTGGCAACCAGATTTTGCACCAACAGCACCAGCAAAACCGTGACAACAAAATACCAGATCGGCGCGGGGCGATATTTTTTATCGTTGGGCGGCGCGTTTTTTTTCCTCTCGGCATAACCCGCCCGGATATCGGCAAAAAACCCTGCGACGCCCTTGCGCTTTTTCTTATCTTCAGGTTGTGCCAGTTCGGTCATGGGTTCTCCTAAAGTCCTGGGTTGACTCAAACGTTAAAACGCACTATCACCGCCGCACGTTCCTTTGACCGCGACCACCACCTAAGCGGATGTTTGAGTGTCCTTGACCAGCCATTTCTCTCGCATGATTTTGTCCTGGATTCTCAGCAGCCCCTCGGTCAATGCTTCGGGCCGCGGCGGACAACCGGGAACGTAAACATCGACAGGTATAATCTTGTCGACGCCTTTGCAGACCGAGTAGGCCAGTTGAAACAGCCCGCCGCAGTTGGCGCAGCTGCCCATCGAGATCACGTACTTCGGGTCCGGCATCTGATCGTAGAGCAGCTTGGTTCGCTTGGCCATCTTGTAAGTCAGCGTGCCGGCCACGATCATCAGATCCGACTGTCGTGGCGTCGCGCGTGGCACCGCGCCGAAGCGGTCGATATCGGCGCGCGGTCCTCCCGTTTGCATCAGCTCGATGGCGCAACAGGCCAGACCGAACAGCATGTACCACTGCGACGACGCGCGGCCCCAGTTGAGCAACTCGTCGACCTTGGTCGTAAAAACAGTTTCCGGCAATTGATTCAATAATGACGTAAAAACCTCCTGGTTATCTTTTTTACAATCCCGATGACCGTTAAGGCCGGAGGAATGCCGATCACAAATGGCGGACGCACGGATTGCTCCTTTTGGGGCCGGAACCAGTTGTCGGCTAACTAGAGGGTGGATGAGGAAGGCTTACCTGAAGAATTTCAAGTAACCACCGAAGAGAACCCTGCGACTAGGGAAGGAAGTTCAAGCCTAGGTGAATTGAGTGATGTTAGCAAGGTGAACATAGTCGCCCTCAGGCCATCTTCGCTTCGTCGATCGCCGTCAGTGAGCGAAAGCTAACCAGTTTGTTGCGCTTTTCATCGCACAAACCGAGTTGCAGCGAGCGAAAGCTTGTTTTCAGGGTAATCGCCCGGACTTTTTGAAAAATCGGGATTTCATCGTGGCATTGCTGCAAATTGTAATTCGGAATATTCGGCCGAACATGGTGGATGTGATGGAATCCAATGTTGCCCGTCAACCACTGGAGAATCCTTGGCAGCTTGAAATACGAGCTGCCTTCCAGCGCGACTCTCAGCGGATCCCAAGATTCATGACGTATCCAATAGACGTCTTCAAATTGATGTTGGATGTAGAATAACCACAACCCCAGGCTGCCGGCGATTAGAATGATCGGCGTCTGAATCAGCAAATACGTCTGTAAACCGATCGTCCAGGTCGCGATTCCAAGCACGAACAAGAGCGCCAGGTTGGTGCAATACACACTGCGGCGCTCGCGCCATCCGGCGCCTTTGCTAGAAAATCTCCGGATGACTAAAAACAATAGTGCCGAACCCGCGCCCAGTAGAATCAAAGGATGACGGTAGAACCGGTAAGCAAACCGCCTGCAGAGCGGCGCGGACAGATACTCTTCGATCGTCATCGTCCATACATCGCCGACCCCTCGGCGATCCAGATCACCGGCGGTGGCGTGATGCCTATTGTGCGCATGGCGCCAATCTTCAAAAGCGGTGAACGTTAGAATACCCGTAACGTAACCGAGAATGGTATTTGCCCGGCGCGACGCAAAGAAGGAACCATGACAACAGTCATGGAAAAGAATAAATACGCGCACGAGGACGCTTCCAGCCAGTGCGGCCAACAGCAGCGTAACCCAATAGGGATAGCGTTGTTGCACTGTATAAATCATCGCCGCCCAGAGCGCCAAGTAGGGTACTAGCGTATCAATCGTTTGCCATAGCGATTTGCCGCGACTCGACTGTCCATACTTGCGAGTCGTGTAATACCAAGCAGGCTTAGCCGTTTTCGTTGCAGCAGACTCTTTATCACCGACTGGTCTGGGGTTATCCGAAGTCATTTCCTTGATCATTGCGAAAAAGTGCTTCTCCTAAACTTTTGCTCAGATCGCCGCCGTCGAACGCGCGGATCACGATTTCTGCGAAAAAACGAGCAGGCAAACATTTCAAACGATAGATAGATTAGGGATAGTACAATTGGCAGATTGACTCGTCCGTCAGCTATATATTCTAACTCACAGCGCCGCGAGCCGAAACTGCCGATTGTCTAAAATTGAACGAACTCAGAACTTTATTTCGTGAGATTCGCTGCGCACAGGCGCTTGGAAGTCAGGTGAGTATTTTGGTGTTTCTTAACTGAACAAACGAGTCGGAATCGGGGTTAGCATCGTCGCTGATAAAGAAACCGCCCGGCGGTACTGTCGTAACTTGACAGCCGCCGAGCGGCAGAAGTGCAATAGCGAAGAGTCTCGTTAGCTAGCTTTACGCAGTTGTTTATTCTTGGCCGCTTCGAGCTCTTGACCTAACTGATCGAGAGCGCCGGCATCCATCAGCTTTCGTACCTTGGGAAACATTTTCGCCTCTTCCTCTTCTTCCGCGTGATGCTCGACGTTTTCCATCAGCACTTTCAGCTTGGGCTCGAACTTTTCGCTATCTTCGGTAAGGTTGTCCATTTCTCGGAGCAGAGTCTTCACCTGCTTATGCTCCTCGAGCGATTCCAGCACCATATCTTTTAGCTCGTCGTGTTTTGCGACGGCCGGATAAAAAACCGTTTCCTCGATATGGGTGTGAGTTTCGAGTTCCAGTTTTGATCTCTTCAAAAAGTTGTTTTTGCTGTTTGTCGTTTTTGCTTGCCTCTACCTTTTTGAATAGATCTTTCACCGTCTTATGATCTGTCTTAAGAAGTTCCAGTGCATCCATTTTTATTTCTCTCCATAACTTTCGTTTATTTCAATATTCGTTATGAAGCAATCCCGCGAACCCACACGGTTCTATTATTAAGTGCAGCCGCGCACCAGGAACAACACGAGTAGTATCGGTATGGGAATGCCGATTGCCCAAAGCAATGCCCAACCCATCGCGCCCGTATCGCTTTTCAGGATCTTCGCTAAAAGTTTCATGGTACCTCCTCTTAAGCGCGCCGCGCTTCTTGCTTGGGAACACCTTTTTCTTCGGTGTACGAGATATCGTGCGCGCCGTTGCGTTCAAAAATATCCTTGGCGCGCGTGACTTCATCGCTGTTTTCCGAGTGCACCGAAATCAGAATGTTGCCCTCTTTGATTTTTCCCTCGTAGCGTTTGGCCTCGTATTCTGGAATTCCCATGCCGACTAGCGCGCCAGTTAAACCGCCTACAGCCGCGCCGACACCCGCTCCGGCCAGAGCGGCCATGATCGGACCCGCAGCGATAAAGGGACCCACGCCGGGAATAGCCAAAGCCCCGATGCCCACCAGCCATCCCAAAGCTCCTCCTAGTACCCCGCCAGTGCCTGCACCCGTAGCGGCGCCCTCGGGCGCCTTGGTGTGCTGTTCGTGGGCAAAATCCTTGGTTCCCGATTTGTCGGGGAAGAGGACGGAGATATCGTTGTTGGAAAAGTTCGCCACTTTGAGCGCCTGGACGATCCGTTCCGCTTGGCTTTCATTATCGCTTAAACAAAAAACTGATTTAGACATTTCATTCTCCTGTGAATTAGTTGGCGATTTCCAACTGGTTTTCGACGTTTTTTACGCCGGCGATTTGTTGCGCCTTGGCGGCGATATTAGTTTTCTCTGCCTCACTCTTCACCGGTCCGCGCAGCGTCACCACGCCATCGACGGTGATGATTTTGACGTTTTTGCCATTGGTCGAAACGGAATCGTCCGAGGTGACCGCCTTTCTGATGTTTTGCGAAATAGTCCGATCCGCCTCACTCTCCGATTGATCGCCGGCCGTCTTGGTCGCGTCGTTGCGATCTCGTTCGTTGCGCCCGCTGTTATCCGGCGCCACAGCGGCGGACTGGTTGGGCCGCTCGTTCTTCGACACATCGTCTTTTTTGGAACATCCGAATGCGAGAAATACTAGAACTAAACTTAGCGCACTAAGCCTCATAGAGCCTCCTTTTTCTCTTAACGAGATTTCATATATCGAGCTAAACAAGCGCAATTGACATGCCGAAGAAAGAGAAATTGACAATGTCAGCAAATACGCGGGAATTTAATTTTAAAATTGCAAAAGCGGGACGATGCTACGGGTCTATTTCCTGACAAGTCGAGAAAACTTCCGGCAGTTTTTTTCTGCTTGGGAATTAGCCAGAGCAGAGTTTTCTACGCTCTGAGTTTTCGCCGGGCTATCGGTTGACGGTCACTTGGTAGGGTACGTGAAAGACCAAAGCGGATTTATTGCTTGTGCCTCAGTCTTGTTTTATTGGCTTCCCACCTCTGCAGTTCGCCAATCCCGAATCAAGAAACACTGCCGCGATCTCGTCCCGTGGTTGTTGTCGCAGCGCTTTCCATGATTCGCACTTGCAACTCGCAATCGAGTTGCTGAGGCTCTTCTTCCACCCTCGTCTTGTTTGCGTTGTAGAGCCACGTTTGCCGCGACCAAATCCTTGGCTCGTTGACGCAATACTGAACCAAGCGGGTAGATGAGTTGGATTTCTCCAGCGAGCGGTTTGCTAACCTAAAAGAATAGCCCGGAGTGAACGATGTCGGCGCACAGGGCGTACCGGTGCTTTACTTGACAATGACCTAAGCGATCTGTGCGAGATAATCGGTAAGTTTCTTTTCTTTGATAATGAAAAAATGATCCCTATTCGTCTCGATCAACCCAAGGTTGTGGAATCGCTGCATGAATAAGCTGATCCGCGGCCGCGTCGTGCCCACCATCTCGGACAGCTCCTCGTGCGATATCCGCAGCTCGATCCGGATGCTGTTCGGATCTTTCTTGCCCATGCGTACGGGCCAGTTGTAACAGCGTCTGGCCCAAGCGCTGCTCGCTGTCCACCGTCACCAGGTTGGCGATCACCTGCTGCTGATCGGCGACCCGCACCGCCAGATAGCGCACAAAACCCTCGAACAACGAATCCCGCTTTAAACATGAAAAAAACTGTTCGCCGGCTATTTGTTTCAGCGTTGTCGCTTTCATCGCCGTGGCGGTTTCCGAGCGCGCGCCGATCCCGGATAACGACAACTCGCCGAAAATATCCCCGTCGCTGTGGATCGCCAGCAGACACTCTTTGCCTTCCGAGGAGAGCATCAGCAGCTTGATCTGACCGCTTTCGATGAAATAGATCGTATCGTCCTGATCGCCAGTGGCGTAGACGTCGGCATGGCGCGCAACCTTGATCGCGCGGCTATTGAGCGTCTCGCGCTCCAACGAATCGCGCAACTTACGCTTGAACTCGTCTGCTTGTGGGGTTTGTTGGATCATTTTCAGGCCTCCGTTGAACGGTTGTCATTCAAGCGAGCCAAGCATGCGCGAATGCTGCCCGTCGCCAGGGCAATGCTGGTGTCGGCGGCGCCGTAATAGAGACGAATAGTATCGCCGTCCGGTGCCACCGTGGTACCGCAAGGAAAAACCACGTTGTTGACGTCGCCGCGTTTCTCGTAGCGTTCCTGCGGGCCGAAAATCCATTCGTCGCCGCGCTTCAGACACCGCTCCGGCGCCTTTAAATCAAACAGCGCCAACCCCAGCCGGTAGATGCAACCCCCCGGTGTCTGGCGCACGCCGTGATAAATCACCAACCAACCTTGCTCGGTCTCAATCGGCGGCGGCGAAAGGCCGATCTTATTGGCATCCCACCAGCCGCCTTGGCGCGCTTCGAGCATCAGTTTGTGGCCGCCCCAATGGCGCAGGTCGGGCGAGTAGGACATCCACATGTGGGCGCCATGAAAGCTGACCGGGCGATGGATCATCGCCCATCGGCCATCGATGCGATGAGGAAACAGCGCTGCGTCTTTATCTTCCGGCGGCATGATCATGCCGTAGCGCTCGAAGTGCTTAAAATCTTCCGTCAGCGCCAAAGCGACGCCGGGCCCGACGCGGGAATAGGCGGTGTAAGCAATGACGTATTTTTTCAACTCGCCGACATAAGTGATGCGCGGGTCTTCGATGCCCCACAATTCTTCCGGAACCGCTCGGGATCGGGCAACAGCGTGGGCTGCTGGTCGATCTGCCAATGATCCATGCCGTTTGCCGAGCGCGCCACACACAAGTGGGAGTGCCCTCGGTGATCTTCGACCCGGCACAGCAGCAAAGTCGTGCCGTCCGGCAGCAGCGTGGCGCCGGCATTGAAAACGCTATGGATCGGATAGGGCCAATCCGCCGCGGTTAAGATCGGATTGGATTGATACCGGTGAAAAAGTTCGAGTCTGTCGATTGATCATCGAGTTCCCGCCTCCACGGACAGGAGCGCATTTTCAGCTAAACGCAGTTCTAGAAGTCCCTGAAGAAAGGCGAGGGAAGATTCCGCGCCTTGATTTTCGTTCGGGCGATCGGCATGCAAGCCGTCCCGGCAACCGCCCGTCGTCGGATCGTAGATCGGCAGCCTCAAGTCGTTGCGGCCGAGAAACCAATCGAAGGCGCGGCGGGCTTCTTTGTGCCAGTTCTTATCGCCGGTGATCCGGTACGCTTCGAGGCAAGCCGAGATCATGGTTTGGGCTTCCACGGGCTGCTGATCGAAGCGGGCGCGCTCGCCGCCGCGCCGATAAAAACCATTGGAGCCGATCGGCACAAAGTGGCCGCCGTTGGTTCTGTCGCGCTGTAGTTCCGCCAGCCAGGCAAGCGACTCCAGCGCGGCATCGTGCATGGCGCCGTTCGCCATCCATTGACCGCACATCAGCAAGGCGTGCGGCAATGCGGCGTTACAATAGCTCAGACTTTTCTCGAACCAGCGCCATTCATCCGAGCGATTCGCGTTGTACAAGGTGAGCAGACGCTGGGCCAAGTCTTCGCGCACCTGGCTGGCCCGGCGATCGCCGTCATAGCGGCGCAGATACTCGTGGATGCCGATCAGCGCGAACGCCCACGCCCGCGGGCTGGTGGTTACCAGAATCGACGGCAAGGCCTGCTCGAACAGCCATCCCGCCATGCTCTGCAGGCCCGGCGTATTGGAGCGGCCCAACAGCGTGCCCAAAGCCCACAGAGTGCGGCCGTGGCTGTCGTCCGAACCGCTGGTCTCCAGCCAATTGCGTTGGAAGTCCATGAAATTGCGGAATCGCTTGGTCTCGTCATTGAAGGCGTAGCAGATGAAAGCAAGATAGCGCGAGGTCAGATCGACCGCTTCGGAATGGCCCAATTCCTCGACCAAAACGCTCACCATCAATGCCCTGGCGTTGTCATCGACGGTGTAACCTTCGCGATAGTTGGGCAAGGTAAAAATCGCGTGCTGCAACATGCCGGTATCGTCGGTCATGCGCCGCAGGTGATCGAGTTTGAGCGGCGGCAATGCGCCGGACCGTTTGGCGAGCGGCTTGACCGCGAAGTCGGTGGGGGCAAAATGGCGCCGTTCGGCCCGGGCTCGGGTAAAACATTCTAAATAGCGGCGCGCGACCTGCGGCCAGATCATTTCCCGGCCAAATACATAAGCGCGCTTGCGCATGGCATGGCGCTTGGCCTCGTTGTCCAACAAGTCGACGACGGCCGCGGCGAGCGCCGGCGGATCGCGGAACGGCACCAACACGCCCCGTTCGTCGGCGAGCATTTCTTCGGCATACCAATAGGGCGTCGAGATCACGGCTTTGCCGGCGCCCACCGAGTACGCGAGCGTACCGGAAACGATCTGCGCCGGATTTAGGTAGGGCGTGATATAGATATCGGTCGCGCCGATGAACTGCACAAGCTCTTCCAAGCTGACGAATTGGTTATAGAAAATGACTTGCTCTTCGACGCCCTTTTCCTGCGCCAGCCACTGCAAGGAAAGCCGATAAGTCTCACCGTCTTGTTGTTTGACATGGGGGTGAGTGGCGCCGACGATGAAATAAACCACGTTGGGATGCTTGGCGAGGATCTGCCGGCAGAGCCGATATGACATTTTCGATGCCTTTATTGGCGGACAGCAGGCCAAAGGTCAGCAGGACGATTTTGCCTTCGACGCCGAACAGATCCTTATGAAATCCCGGATCGACAAAGGGCAGATCGGGAATGCCGTGAGGAATCAGATCGATCTTGTCCGGCGGGATACGATAGACATCGCGTAGGAATGCCGCGCCGCGCTCGCTCATGACGACCAGACGATCGGACAACGCCGCCACTTCCTCCAAAACCCGCCGCTGATGCGCATCCGGCTCATGCAAGATTGTGTGCAAGGTCGTGACGATCGGCATACGCAGCTCGCGCAACAAAGCCAGGATATGGCTGCCGGCGCGCCCGCCGAATATGCCGTATTCGAACTGCAGGGAAACCAGGTCGACGCTGTTGATGTTCAAGAAATCGGCGGCGCGGCGATACGACTCAATATCCTTTTCCGCCAACTCGAAGCGCACTCGCGACGGGTAAGCATAGCCGTTTTCGGTGTCGTTGACGGGTATCGCAATGCAAGTGGCGCCGGCGCTCTCGGTCGCGATGGCCTCGCACAGGTCGGTGGTAAACGTGGCAATGCCGCATTGGCGCGGTAAATAGTTCCCGATAAACGCAATGCGCTCCTCGTGGGAACGATTTGAAAACCGCTGCATGAGAAATACTCCTTTCTCCGGTTCGCCATTTTTCATTGGCTGCGTGCCGACCTGAAAAACGCAAAGAGGCGGTATCCCTTAGGGAACCGCCTCTTTGGAACCCGGCCAAGCTTGGACCGAGCATGTGCTAATTGGACTTTGGGCCGCCAATAATTACATCAACTAGAACTATAGCAGAATCTGCGGGTAATGATACTCAGATTTCAACGAAACTGGAAACTTTGGTTCCCTATTCAGCCAACCAACGATAACTCACGGTTCTCTTGAAACTTTGGGTGGCATGATTATTTTAGAAGGATAATGGCAGAACGCGATTACTACCAAATCCTCGGCGTCGCCCGCGGCGCTTCCCACGACGACATCCGCAAAGCCTATCGCAAGCTCGCGCGCAAATATCATCCCGACATCAATCCGGGTAACAAGGACGCCGAGAATAAGTTCAAGGATGTCTCGGTCGCCTACGATGTCCTGGGCGACGAGAAGAAGCGCAAGCTGTATGACGAATTCGGCGACGCCGGACTCGCTGCCGGTTTCGACGCGGATAAGGCGCGCACTTATCAGCAGTGGCAGCAGGGATCGGCTCGCGCCGGTGGCAATCATGAATTCAGCATGGACGATCTCGGCGATCTTTTCGGCGGCCTCGGCGGCATGTTCGGCAGATCCAGGCGCGCGGCGCGCGGGCCCATGCCGGGCCAGGACATCGAATCGAGCATGGACATCGATTTTCTTGACGCCGTGCGCGGCTTTCAGACCTCGATCACCCTCCAGCGGCCGATCACCTGCGAAACCTGCGGCGGCGCCGGCACCAAGGCGGGAAGCAAGCCAGTCACTTGTCCGGAATGCCAAGGCACCGGCAGTAAATCGGTAACTCAAGGCCCCATGCAATTTCGCCAGCCGTGCCCGCGTTGCAACGGGACCGGCCAACTGCCCGGCGATCCTTGCCCGACTTGCAAAGGCAGCGGCCGATTGCTCCGGCCCGATACGATCCGGGTCAACATCCCACCCGGCGCCGATCCGGGAAAGCAGATTCGCTTGCGCGGCAAAGGCGAAGCGGGAGTTCGCGGCGGACCGCCGGGGGATCTTTACATAACGCCGCGCATCCGGCCCCACCCATTACTCACGCGCTCGGGTAGGGACTTGACCATGGAACTGCCGATCACGATCGGCGAAGCGGTGCGCGGCGCCAGTGTCGCAGTGCCCACCCCGGCGGGCACCATCAGCGTGAAAGTTCCCGCCGGCGCGCAGAGCGGCCAGCAACTCCGCATCAAAGGCAAGGGCGTCAGCGCCCACGGTCAAACACCCGCCGGCGACTTATATCTCCGGCTCATGGTGCGAGTGCCCAAGGAAAATGTCACGGACGAAGTCATCGACAAAATCGATCAGGCCTACGGCGACGACGTGCGCAAGGACGTCAAACTTTAGCCGGAACAAAAAGATGGCGCGCAAATATTTACGCATCACCGAAGTAACCAGGATCTGCGGCGTAGACAGCAAATTCGTCACCCGTTTGGAACGCGAAAACGTGATCGCACCGATCGTCCGGCGCAGTCAAAAACTCTATCCGCTTGACCAAGTCGACCGCGTGCGAGTCGCTCGTCTCCTGATAGAGGAGATGGGCGTTAACTTAGAAGGCGCCGAGGTCGCCCTTAACATGCGCGAACAGATGATCGCCATGCAGCGCCAGTTCAACGAAATCCTCCGCCTGCTCCGCCGGGAACTGAAAAAGTAACGGAACAGTCCAGGGAAGAAGCGTCCGCGGTTCTCCGATTAATTATTTGCGGAGGGAAGTTCTTCGCTTTGTGAAAAATCGGGTTGACATGAGCGCGCTCAGTTGCATACTGTCGTCCACGACAGACCGACTGAGAAACTTGAAAGTCGTCGGATGAAAAGAGTGCTCGCCATTATTTTGGGTGGCGGCGCCGGAACGCGCCTCTATCCATTGACCAAGTTGCGCGCCAAGCCAGCCGTGCCGCTGGGCGCCAAGTATCGGTTGATCGATATTCCGATCAGCAACTGCATCAATTCCGAGATCCAGCGGATTTATGTTTTAACTCAATTCAACTCCGCGTCGCTCAACCGCCATATTGCTCGCACCTACGCTATGGCAGGCGCCGGTTTTTCCCAAGGATTTGTCGAAGTCTTAGCCGCCCAACAAACCCAGGAAAGCCCAAGCTGGTTCGAGGGCACGGCTGATGCGGTGCGCAAGTATCTCTGGCTATTCGCGGAGTGGGATGTCGATCAGTACCTGATTCTATCCGGCGATCATTTGTACCGAATGAACTATGCGGATTTCATTCAGCGCCATCGCGAGACGGAAGCCGATGTCACCCTTTCGGTGATGCCGGTGAAGGAACGGGGGGCATCCGACTTCGGATTGATGAAGATCGACAGCCAATGGGCGGGTAAGATCCTTCAGCGAAAAGCCCAAAGGCGACGCACTCAAAACGATGCAAGTGGATACCACGGTGCTCGGACTGTCCCCGGATGCGGCCCGGGATCTTCCCTACATTGCCTCGATGGGCATCTATGTTTTCGAGAAAAAAGTCCTTCACGATTTATTGGACCGAGCCCCTGAGCAGACCGATTTCGGCAAGGAAGTTCTTCCCGCGTCGGCAAAAGATTACAACGTGCAGGCCTATCTGTTCAAAGATTACTGGGAAGACATCGGCACCATCGAATCTTTTTACAACGCCAATCTAGCGCTTACCTACCAGCCGGACCCGCCTTTTAGCTTCTACGACGAAAAGGCGCCCATCTATACCCGCTCCCGTTACCTGCCGCCAACCAAATTGCTCGATAGCCATGTCATCGAATCCATGGTCGGCGAGGGCTGTATTCTCAAGGAATGCACGGTAAAGCGGTCGGTAGTCGGCATTCGATCGCGCATCGAAACCGGTTGCGTGGTCGACAACACCTTGTTGATGGGCGCGGACTATTATGAGTCTCCGCTAGAGCGAATGAAAACCTCGGAGTGCGGCAAAGTGCCTTTGGGTGTCGGCGCGAATACGACGATCCGCCGCGCGATTGTCGACAAGAATGCGCGCATCGGCCGCAACGTGAGCATCGTGAATAAGGATGGCGTGGAAGAGGGAAACCGGGAAGATCTCGGCTTCGTCATCCGCAACGGCATCGTCGTCATCATCAAAAATGCGACCATTCCCGACGGGACGGTGATCTAAACTCTCGGCGCGGCAATTCCTCGTTTCACGAAAAGCGGCGTCAAAGCGAACCCAGCGAGACTAATCGTCAAACCGCTGAGCCTCGGTCGCCGGCTTTTTATTTCTCATTCCGCCTTCGACCATCTTGTATTCGAACAGGCGGCATTCGAGCGCGCCGTTGAAAAGTGGCGTGCGTTTGGATGCCGCTAGGCGAATGAGCTTCGGCAAACGCATATCCGCGCTCAGCAAATAGGCGCGCCAACCGCTGAATTGCCGTTTCAAGACATCGCCGAGCTTCGGATAAAACTCCGCAAGTTGCTGCTGCTCGCCGAGCCGCACGCCATAGGGCGGATTGGTAACGATAATACCGTGCGGCGCCGGCGCGGTGATTTCTAGGATGTCGGCACGCTTGAGGCTAACGACTCGGTCCACACCGTTCGCCACCAAGTTCGTATGGGCCGCTTTCAGGGCGTCGCCGGAAAGATCGCTGCCAAAAATCGGCGACGGCACCCTCGCTTTCTGGCGACGGCCGCATTGCTGCACCAACTCGCGCCAGCGGTGTGCGTCGAAGTTTTTTAGTTTTTCGCAGGCGAAACGGCGTCCCAGGCCCGGCGCGATATCGAGAGCCATGTGCGCGGCCTCGAGCAAAATCGTCCCACTGCCGCACATGGGATCGAGCAACGGAATATCAGGCGTCCATCCGGCAAGCCGGAGAATGCCCGCCGCGAGATTTTCCCTGAGCGGCGCCGCTCCGGTGGCTTGGCGCTGGCCGCGCTTGAACAATGGCTCGCCGGTAGTGTCGAGGTAGAGGATAAACTCGCGATCTGTCAGGTGGGCCTGAATCGAAACATCCGGAGCGCGCGTGTCCACGCTCGGGCGCCGGCCCGAAAGCAGGCGGATTTTATCACACACGGCGTCTTTGATTTTTAGCGTGACGAAATTGAGGCTGGTTAACGGACTCTTGGTCGCTGAAACGTCGACGCGAATCGTGCATACCGGGTCAAACCATTGGCTCCATGACACCGCGAATGCCGCGCGATAGATATCCTCCTCGCTTCCATATCTGCCGGCTGTCACTTGCCAGAGAACCCGGCTCGCCAAGCGGCTTTCGAGGTTGACCCGGCAACAAAGAAAAAACTCGCCGACAAACTGCACACCGCCGCCCACGCCGTGAACTTTTTCCGCGCCAAGAGAGCGTAGTTCGTCGGCCAGGAGCAGTTCGAGGCCGCGCGGACAAGTGGCAAAAAATCTTTCCATAACAGCTACAATTTTACTTGCTCCGTAACCTACGGAGCTCCAGCCAAAAAAAAGGGCAACCGGATCGGTTGCCCTTTTTGCAGTTAGTGCGGTAACGAAAAATTTACCAGCGATTACGTCCGCCGCCACCGCCATCGCGATTGCCGCGGCCACCACCACCGCCACCGCCACCGAAGTTGTCGCGCTTCGCCATCGGCTTAGCTTCATTGACCGTCAAAGTACGGCCATCCAGCTGGGTGCCGTTGAGACTATCGATGGCTTTTTGTGCTTCGCTCCCCGAACTCATCTCGACGAAGCCGAAACCCCGCGATTGACCGGTGAACTTATCGGAAATCACGTTGGCGGACTCAACCGTGCCGTGCGCCGCAAAGATTTCCTGCAGTCGGTCGCCGGTTACCGAGTACGGCAAGCCGCCGACGTATAATTTACTACCCATGTTCTCCTCCTATAAGAGAAAGTTTTTGTCTTTGACCCTGAGAAATGAGCTGCTAACGGCTACCGAACATGGGGGTCCTAAACTGCTATACCGCACTCTGATCGGATTTTCCTTTAGATTATCTGTTCGCAAGGAGAGAGACTGACAGGGGCCTTCAACTTTTGTTTCTTCCTCTATCAGAAGGCCGTATACTGATGAAGATAATATACAATAACCTCTCGCTGCCTCCATGTCAATGACTTTTTAAAGAATTCTCTGGCGATAATTGCTCCACAAGAGCTTGCAACTTTTCCGGCACATACAGGATAATGCGCCGGCTTCATGGATCAAGCCGATAAAGGAGGTTCCATGCATTTAGCTGGTGTCCTCGTCAACTTCTTCTTGTTGTTTTTCGCTGTTGAGGCCTTGGCGCCGCTGCATGGATTGGCCCAAGACCGAGTACGTATCGGCGTGCCGTTGTTTCCAACCGTCTCTTATCCCGTTTACATTGCCCATGAACGGGGTTTTTTTGAGCGCAACGGCTTGAAAGCTGAGATCATCCGGATCAACAGCGAGCCAACCACTTATCAGGCACTGATCTCCGGCGACATCGACGCCACCTCCGGCGCGCCCACGGGCCTCGTGCAGTCAAACATCCAAGGCGTGGGCGTGGTCTCCCTCGGCAGTTGGGACAACTTGGTCTCGTATACGATCATGACCAAGAACAAAATCGACGACTTATCCCAATTGAGAGGCAAAAAAATCGGCATCAATCGGCTCGGCGGGAAGTCGTCGTTGGTGCTCCGCGTCATGCTCGAGGACGCCGGCCTCAACACATCGAAGGACATTGTGCTGCTCCAACTCGGCGGCTCGCAGGAACGGCTGGCTGCGCTGGTACGCGGCGGCATCGACGCAGCGCCGGTGGATTTTGCTTTCGAACCGAAAATGAAGCAGCTGGGCTTTCATATCGTGCCGGGCAGAAAGACACCGTTCATGAACGGTCCGATTACCGTGACGGTCGCATCACTAAAAGCCAATCGCGGCAAATGGTTGCGCTTCGTCAAAGCGTATCTGGAAGCTACCCAATACATGACCACCAATAAAGAAGGCTCAATGGAAGTTCTCAAGCGAATCATTCCGGGCGATGACAAAGAAACACTTGATTTCGCTTACGAACAAATGCGCGCTCGAGCGACTGTGGACCTCGTCCCGCCGGAAGCTGCTGTAGAGAACCTGGTCAAGATGATGACCTACGTCGACAAGCGCGCGGCTACCGTCGATCGCAGCAAGCTGGCCGACTACTCGATCCTGAAAGAGCTGGCGCAAAGCAAAACACTGCCTGCGAAAAAATGAACCGGGATAATGGAGTGATGGAGTATTGGGATCGAACACCCAACACTCCATCACTCCAATACTCCAGCTCTTATGAACGACATTCATTTCATCGACACCACCCTGCGCGACGGTCAACAGAGTCTGTGGGCCCTCGGCATGAAAACCGAGGCCATGCTCGGGGCTGCCGCATACATGGATCGGATCGGCTTCGAATCGATGGAGTTCTTCGTCTCCATCATGATCAAAAAGTATGTGCGCGAGCACAAGGAAAATCCCTGGTTGTGGCTTAGGGAAGGCGTGAAACACTTTCATCGCACCCGGCTGCGCAACCACGGTGGCCTGCACGGCTCGGGTGCGATGGAGAAGCTGCCCGAGTCGGCAATGAAACTGCTCGCCGAGCGCGTCGTGTCCTACGGCGTGACCCTGACCCGGACCTCAAATTGCTGGAACGACTTCGAGGAGCTTAGAGGCGAAGTACGCGACCTGCGCGACCTAGGCATGGACACTATCGTCAATCTCATCTACTCGGTCTCGCCGCGCCACACCGATGATTACTACGCGCAAAAAACCCGCGACGCCGCGTCGATCGATCCATATCGAATTTGTTTCAAGGACGTCGGCGGCTTGTTGACGCCGGCGCGCGCGCGGACGCTGATACCCGTCATCATGCAGAACGCCGGCGCCGTGCCGGTCGAATACCACGCTCACTGCAACAACGGGCTGGCGCCGCTTTGCTATTTCGAAGCGGTGAAGCATGGCATCACGGCGTTGCACACTGCCGTGCCGCCGTTGGCGAACGGCTCGTCGCAGCCATCGCTGCTCAACGTCGCCAAAAACCTCCGGGCCTTGGGTTACACGGCGGCGATCGACGACGACGCCGTCAAACCAGTCGAAGATCATTTCACCGCCATCGCCAAAAGAGACGGCTTGGCCATCGGCACGCCCTTCGCTTACGACCAATCCCAATATCTCCACCAGGTTCCCGGCGGCGTAATCTCCAACTTGCGTCATCAGCTAAAACTCATCGGCAAGGAAGACCAGCTGCCGGAGACTCTCGAAGAAGCCGCCCGCGTGCGCGCCGATTTCGGTTATCCGATCATGGTGACGCCGCTGTCGCAGTTCGTCGTCAGCCAGGCCGCGATCAATGTGATCGTCGGCGAGCGCTACAAAGAAGTAACCGATCAAGTGATCCAATATGCGCTCGGGATCTGGGGCAAGGAGGCGCCGCTGCTGCTCGACGCCAACGTCAAGGATAAAATCCTGAGCCGCCAGCGCGCCAAAGACTGGTCCGGTTGGACGCCTCCCGATCTCAGCCTACATGAAGTCCGCCAAAAACTCGGCGCGACTATTTCAGACGAAGAACTTTTATTACGTGTCTACGCCGGCCCCGATGCGGTCGACGCCCTGTTGAACGGCAGCGCGCCAAAACCTGAACTCGACAACAAACGATCACTGTTGCAGTTGATCGAGCAACTCGCCAAGAAGAAAAATTGTCATCAGGTTTACATCCGTCGAAACGGTCTTTCGCTAACGCTCGGAAGATCAACAAATCCTGCCAACACCGCGTAACGCTATTGGTCAGCGGATTTCAATCTTCGCTTCAATGCGTTCGGTATCGGCTTTAAGGAATCGACTTGTTTCAAGGAGCCATCATGAACTACGACGGTTTACGCGATTGGCTCGCTAAGATCGACGCGCGCGGCGAGTTGACCACGCTCGAAGCTATCGATTGGAATTTGGAGATGGGCGCCATCGTCGACGTCCTGTACCGCGAGCATCCACCGTATCCGCCAGCGCTGATCTTTGACCGGGTTAAAGATCATCGGCCCGGCTACCGCGCCTTGTTCGGCCATTTCGCCGCGCCGAAGCGGATCGCTCTCACCCTCGGCATCGACGAAAAATTCGACCATGTGTTGGAATTCACCCGGCTGTACCACGAAAAAATGAAACGCTGCTCGCCGTTGCCGCGAGTGGAAGTAAAAATCGGCCCGGCACAGGAAAATGTGCAGGAAGGCAAGCAGGTCAATCTGTTCGATTTTCCCGCGCCCCTGCTGCATGAAAAGGACGGCGGCCGATATCTCGGCACCGGTCATCTCGTCATAACCAAAGATCCCGATTCCGACTGGATCAACGTCGGCACTTACCGCGTCATGCTGCAGGACCGCGACAGCGCCGGCATCTATATCGGTCCCGGCAAGCACGCCTACATTCACAAGCAGAAATACTTCGAGAAAAATCAGCCCATGCCGGTCAACATTGTCCTCGGCAGCGATCCACTCGATTGGTTCGCCGCCTCCTGTCCCGTCCCCGCGGGTATCAGTGAATTCGACTTCGCCGGCGGACTGCGCGGCGCGCCGACCCAAGTCATTCGCAGCGACATCACCGGTCTGCCCTATCCCGCCGATGCGGAGATTGTTCTCGAAGGCGAAATCAACCCCGGCGACCTGCGTGAAGAAGGTCCATTCGGCGAGTGGCCCGGCTACTACGCCAGTCCGAAAAGTTTGGAACCGGTCGTCCGCGTCAAGCGCGTGTTGCACCGCCATGATCCCATCGTCTCCTGCGCCAATCCGGCGCGCCCGCCGCACACCTTGACTTTGTTGCGTGCAATTACCCGCTCAGCACACGTGTGGGAGGAGCTAGAGAAGGCCGGCGTGCCGGAGATTCGCGGCGTGTGGTCCCACGAACCCGGCCC
The DNA here is from genome assembly GCA_963811315.1 of uncultured delta proteobacterium. GTDB lineage: Bacteria > Desulfobacterota > Binatia > UBA9968 > UBA9968 > DP-20. Next base: position 5,734 of record CAWERH010000064.1, on the reverse strand, counting down.
GAGACAATTCACTGTCATCGCAATCAAGCAGCGCTATCCCGGTCACGTCAAGCAGGCCGGCGTCATCGCTTCGCAATGCTTTTCCGGCGGCTATCAAAATCGTTTCACCATCGTCGTCGACGACGACATTGATCCGACGCGCATCGACGACGTCGTCTGGGCGTTGTCGACGCGCTGCGATCCTGACGGCGACATCGACATCCAGCGCCGCAGTTGGTCAAGCTCCCTCGACCCGATGATTCATCCCGACTCCAAAGTATTTTTGAATTCTCGCGCGGTCATCGATGCCTGTCGGCCCTTTGAATGGATGGCGAGATTTCCCGAAGTAGCCGAAACCAGCCCGGAGCTACGCAAGATAGTTCTGGAAAAATACGGCCGAGGGTTTTTTGGTCTGAGATAAAATCCTTGCCGCGAAATTTTCCAAAAATTCGTCTGGATTTTTGCCCGTAAAATTTACCGCTCGGTATGTAGGAATTGCTCTTCTTCCGCGCTAGCTCAATATCAGCAAATTCCACAATTTCAGCGACTTCGAAGCGGCCTGAGGATTGCTCTCTTCATCCCTGAGGAGGAAAAACCATGGAACTATCGCGCTTTAATTATTGCACTTGTTTTTGTCCTCAACGCTATTCCGGCGTGGGCCTTTGAGACTCGCAAGCCGCAGCGAGACGAAAATCGGTTGCGCATCGAGCTCGAAGCGGTTCCATCCCCTGCGCAAGAAAACATGGATCGCTATGTTCGCGACCTCGCCGCCGACGCGCAGAAGGATGCAACTCCCGAGGAACGCGCGCGTAAAGACGACGCGGCGAAAGAGCGGCAAGTAAAAGTTATCAACCCGCTGCCCCTATTCCGCTGGTAGAAGAAACTTTTTAAAACCCCGCCGTGCCTGGAGGCGAAGCCGGTTAGCGTAAGAATATTTTGCCAAACTCTTTCTTACGGTCCTCGAACGCTTTCGCCTCCAGCACTTCCATCTGCAGATACTGAATCTTGTCCGCGCCCGGCAGCGGCGGATAAATTCCTTTTCGATTGGCAAACTCGCCGCTCTGGGCCAAGATCTTCATGCTCTCATCGTCCAGGTAATAATCGATAAAGGCTTTGCCCACGCTGGGACGCGGCGCTTTATTGCTCAACACCGCGAAGTGCGCGTCCCCGAGCATCTTGTCCACTCGCACGTAATCGAGCGGCGCACCGCTTTTGGCCGCGCTGTAAGCGTACTTCACAAACGTCAGGCCGATCGGAATCTCACCGGTGGCAACCCGTTCTGACACCGGTAGCATGGATTCCACTAAAGTCGGCTTCATCGCGGCCAGGTCGCGGATGAATTTCTCGGTCTTGTCTTTGGCCATGATTCGATCCAAGCTCGCCAGCCACTGGATCGTGGTCACGTGCAACGTGGGATCGGCCATGACCAACAAGCCTTTGAATTTCGGATTGACGAGGTCTTCGATACTCTTCGGCGCGTCTTCCGGCTTTACCAGACCTTTATGATAGAGCACGCCGACGATGCCGTAACGGCTGATCGGCCCGAGGCGTTCATTGATCTGGTCCTTCGGATACTTTTTTGCCGTAGGCGAATCGTACTTGGCGATCATCGCCTCGTTCGCCATGATCAGCAGCGGGTCGGAATTGTTCAGCACAACATCGTAAAGTGGGATTGCCGGCGCGGTATTCGCTCATGGAACGGTTCATCACGCTCATCGCCGAGGCGCGCCAATATTCGGCGTTCAATCCGGTTTTCTTGCGAAAGGCGGCGATCACCGCGTCGACCACAGGAGTCTCCAACGAGCCGTAGATCACCACCTTGCCGCCTTCTTTTTTTGCCGCCTCGATCAGCTTGGCGTCTTGTGCCGCGGCATATAAAGGCAAACAAAACCAAACCAGCGCAAAACTACTCTGAAGCAATCTCATCTACACCTCCGTCGCTCGGGACCGCGCCTCTCGTAACACAGAAGCGATTTTCCGGTCAATGCAATACGTGAGCGAGCTGATGATTCTCTCTGGACGGCGTTGACAGCCATCGATAGGGCTTGTTATAGCCGTTGCAATCGGTTGTGAAAGGAATCAAGTCATGCGGATTATCGATGCCGACGGTCATGTCAACGATCGCCCATGCATGGACGAAATCTCGAAGTACATGCCGGCGGGAAACCGCACCCAGGTTTTTCCATCCTTCGACCATATTCACTTCCATTTTTTGGAAGGCGGCGAAAAGCGCTCGCGCACCGGCACGGTCGGCCCGCAAGAATGGATCGATTTCTTGGATGAGACGGAAATCGCCTGGACAGCCGTCTATCCGACGGCGGGCTTGGCGGTCGGACGAATCATCGCGGAAGATTGGGCCATCGCGGCATGCCGCGCCTACAATAATTGGCTCTATGAAAAGTTTACCAACGTCAGCCCGCGCATCAAAGGCGTTGCGCTGATTCCGATTCAAGACACCGATGCCGCCGTGGAAGAACTTCGCCGCGCGGTCAAACAACTGGGCATGGCGGCCGCCATGCTGCCGTCCAACGGCGAAGGCATCAAAGGCCATTTCGGCTCGAAGATCTATTGGCCGATCTACGAAGAAGCCGAAAAGCTCAACGTGCCGCTGGCCGTTCACGTCGGCGCGCTCCATCACCTGGGCATGGACACTATCGGCGTGTACTATCCGGTGCACGCGCTCGGCCATCCGTTTGGCATCATGGCGCAAGCCGCGGCGATGCTGTCTTACGGGATCTTCGACCGCTTTCCAAAACTGCGCGTCGGTTTTCTTGAAGGCGGCGCGACTTGGGTGCCGTTCTTTATGGATCGCCTCGATCGCTCTTATCCGCATCATCTGCAGGTCGATATCGATGGCGAATTCCTAACGAGCTCGCAGCCCGACGTGATGGCCAGCGAATATTTCCGCCGCCATGTCAAAGCCGGCAGGATCTTTGTCGGCTTCGACGGCGACGATCATGGTCTCGGCTATGCGGTGCACGAAGCCGGCAACGAACCCTTCGTCTTCGCCACCGACTTTCCTCACGAGAGCTTCGACGCTAAGTCGTGCCGCATCGAAATCCAACACATCCAGAGCCGCGAGGATCTCACCCCGGCCGACAAGGAAGCGGTCCTCGGCAAAAACGCACAGAAGTTTTACGGCATCGAGCGCTAAGCCGATGAGACTTGATCGCTGACGAGAAGCTGTTTCGTCGCTTTGTTATTCTTCGCGCTGCATACGTCCCGCGCCGACGCAGTCGAGAAGATTCGCGCCGCGACCGGCGGGTTGGCGGCAAGCAGCGCCGCTGTGTGGGCAGCCTTGGAAACCAAAGCTTTCCAAAAATACGGTCTCGAGGCGGAATATATCATTATCGACAACGGCACCATCAGCGGCCAAGCTTTGTTGGCCGGTGAACTACAATACCTTGTATCAACCGGAGCGCTGGCGATCGCGGCCAACTTGCAGGGTGGTGACCTGACGATTATCGGAGGGATTATTAACTTCATTCCGTTCCAATTGATCGGCCGTCCGGAAATCAAAACCGCGGAGGACCTCAAAGGGAAGAGGATCGCGATCAGCCGGTTTGGCTCGGCGTCGGATTATGCCGCGCGGGAAGCACTGAAAAAACTTCGCCTCGATCCGGCAAAGGACGTGGTGATCCTCCAGGTCGGTGGGCAAAGCGCCCGCTACGCCGCCCTGGCGCAGAACTCCGTGCAGGCAGCGGTTTTCAACGAACCGCTGTCTACGATTACCGTCAAAAAACAGCAAATGACCTTGCTCGCCGACTTGGCGAATTTGGATCTGCCTTTCCCCAATACGGACTACATCGTGCGCCGCGAACATCTTCAAAGCCATCGCAGCCAGACGGTCAACTTTATGAAGGCGATCCTTGAGGGCATGCGCGCGCTCAAGACCAACCGGCCTCTGGCAATCCGAGCGATTCAGAAGTATCTCAAAATGAACAACGCTGAAGAGGCGGCTATCGCCTACGATTATTACGTCGGACAACATATGGGCGAGGTTCCGGATATCCCCTCGCGCGCGGCGCTGCTCGCCGGCATTGATCAGACCGTCGGCAAAAAAGACGGCGTGACGCCGGAAGGTCTCAAACTCGCGGATCGTTCAGTGCTCAAGGAGATCATCAAGAGCGGTTTTGTCAAAGCCCTTTACAAATAACAGGCCGGGAAATCAACCGAGCCAACTGTGACCAACACAAAACTTTCTACGCGTTGGCTACGAGCAATGGAGCAATCATGACCATTATGCAGGCGAATCAACAACAAGCTTCTCTATCAGCAGCCAATGTTAAAGGCCCCCCCGTCTGGCTCGACATGGACCAGAAAGAGCTAGATGACGCCTATGACCAAACCGTTTACGCGCCGAATCAAAAATTGCTCGCCCTGCGCCGCGCCGCAGCGAGTAAAGCAACCTTGGCGCGTCTAGGCGAGCCCATGCGCGTCGCCTATGGTCCGACGGAAATCGAAAGGCTCGACATCTACAAAACCGCACGCCCCAATGCGCCCGTGAACGTGTATATTCACGGCGGCGCCTGGCGCAACGGTCAGGCGAAAGACTTCGCTTTTCCGGCAGAGGTGTTCATTAACGCCGGAGCCCATTTCGTCGTCGTCGATTTCGTCCAGATCACGGAGACCGGCGGCGACCTGATGCCGATGGTCGGCCAAGTGCGCAGCGCCCTCGCCTGGGTGTATAAGAATGCCGCCAGCTTCGGCGGAGATGCCGACCGTATTTACATAACCGGCCATTCATCCGGCGCGCATCTTTCCGGCTGCACGCTGGTCACCGACTGGCAGAAAAATTTCGATTTGCCGGCGAACATCATCAAAGGCGGCCTGTTGATCAGTGGCATGTATGATTTGAAACCGGTGCGGTTATCGAAGCGCAGTGAATATGTGAAATTCACCGACGAGATCGAGCAAGCGCTCAGCTCGCAGCGCCACCTCGATAAACTCAATGCGCCGATCATCGTCGCCTACGGCACTCAGGAGACGCCGGAGTTTCAGCGCCAGGGTCGTGAGTTCGCCGCCGCGGTGAAAGCCGCCGGCAAACCCGTGGAATTGATAGTCGGCGAAGGCTTCAATCACTTCGAGATGCAGGAGACCCTCGGCAATCCCTATGGTCTCGGCGGACGCGCGGCGCTGAAGCTGATGAATTTGTCGATAAATTTGAATCGAGGTGTCCAATGAGCCGAATTCCCCGCGCCCAGCGCGAAGATCTGTCACCCGAGCATCAAAAGATTTGGGACCACATCAATGCCGTCCGCACCGGCGGTGGTGGGCCTTATTCCATGCTGCTGCACTCGCCGGCCATGGCGCAGCACTTCGCCGCGACCGAAGACTATTTTCGCACTGATCTCTTCTGCCCGACGCCGACCGCGAGATCATCATCCTGACTGCCGCGCGCGAAGTCGACGCCCGCTACGCCTGGTCGCGCCACGAAGTGCGCGCCCACAAGCTGGCGATTCATCCGGACATCATCGAAGCCTTGCGTGCCAAGGCGCCGATCGACAAGTTCGCCGGCAAAGAGCGGCTGTTGGTCGAATTCACACGCACCCTGATGCATGATCATACCCTGCCGGAGGAACTCTTCGCTCGCATGGAGCGTGAATTCGGCCGCGCGAAATTCGTCGAAGCCGTCGGACTACTCGGCCATTACATCACCATCGGCACGGTGATCCGCCTGTTCGACGTCCAGCCGCCGGAAGGAACTAAAACGTTTTGACAATTCGACTGCTCTCATCGCACAGAGACACTCTCA